>NZ_QVLR01000079.1 GCF_014822185.1 Azoarcus sp. Aa7 | reverse complement strand
TCGATGCCCGTCCCGGTGTTCTGGCCGACGATGCGCATCTCCTCGCCGCTGGCCGCGCGGATCAGCAGGTCGCCCGTCGCCATGTCGACGGCCAGCCGCACCTGCGAGGCGTCGAGGCCCTGCACCGACACCGTGTCCACGTCCCACGGCGCACCGTAGTCGACCACCCGGTCGTTTCCGCCGCCGCTCGACATCACATAGGTGTCCGCGCCATCCATGCCGACCAATTCGTCGTCACCGGCGCCGCCGTCGATCGTGTCGTTCTCCGCAGTCCCGATGAGCCAGTCGTTGTAGGAAGATCCATTGATTATCGCCATGCCATGCGCCTCGCAAGAGTGCTGTTATAGGAAGCGGCGGAGAATAGCACATGCGCATTTTTTAATGACATTGCCAATTTTTGGCCATAGTCACTAATACAGAATTTCCGAAACTGGCGAAACGAGAGCGGGAAAACCGACGCCACCATCTCCAATCGCGATGATTCCGTTCTCCAGTTTTCATTGTCCATGACGCAAGAGCATTGATACGCTCGGATCCGGATCGACGACGCCAGTAACCAGACATGCCCTACGTAAACATCAAGATCACCCGCGAGGGCGCAACGCCCGACCAGAAAGCCGAACTGATCAGCGGCGTCACGCGCCTGCTGCGGGATGTTCTCGGCAAGAATCCCCAAACCACGGTCGTGGTCATCGACGAGGTCGATACGGACAATTGGGGAATCGCCGGCGAGAGCGTGACCGTGCGGCGCAAGCGCGGGCAATAGGGCCGCGGTCGCACACATCCGGGGGCGCGGTCGCCACGTAAAGCAACCGCCCGGCGCACCTACTCAGCTGTGGTCGGGAAGCGGACGCATCACCAGTCCGTGGCGCCCCCGCGTCACCGGCATCGCAAAATCGAAGCGATCAACCAGCGCACACAGTTCCAGGTCGGCCAGCGGAAGTGCCGGGTCCGTGCCCGCGACGAAGCGCCGGCCGAAGTCGGAATCGCGCACGCGCCGCGCCAGCGCTTCACAGTCGATCGACTCGCCCTGCAGGCCGGCCGCGAGGTAGTCCGCGCAGGCGATGTCCTCGTCGCCATCGCGATCGATCCATTCGCCGGTCGTGATCAGCGCGACCCGTCTTGGCGCAACCGCACGCAACGCACGCAAGGTCGCGCCAGCACACACGAGGCTCGCCGCAAACAGGCGTGGTGCGCTGCGAAAGCGCAGCAGGGCCTGCACGCCCGCCGCGGTCGACAGGATCACGGGCCGTCCGGCGAGGTTCAGGTCGTGCACGCGCGAGGGCGAATTCCCGAGGTCGAAGCCGGGCATCGGACGCCCGCCAGGCAAGGCCCCGACGGTCAGTGCATCGGGCAGCTGATCGAGCAGCAGTTCGGCCTCGGCGGCGGTCCCGACGGGATGGATCTCCGATGCCCCCGCCGCGAAGGCGTAGGCCGCCGTCGAAAAAGAACGGAGCACGTCGATCGCAACGACGGCGTCGAAGTCGTGAGACTCCTGCACGAGGCGGTTCAGGCTGACGCGGAAGATCTGCATCAGCCGATCATACGACAAGGGGGCACGGCACGCGCATCGGAGGCAGCGTGTGTCCGGCACCCGAGTGCCGCACCATCGGCCCGGCGGTCGCTTGCGCACCAGTCGCGGTATGCTCGAACCACGCAGCGCCCGGAACGATTGCCGGTGCCGCTGTCCAACAGGCCCGCCCACACCTGCATTCCCGCAGCCTCACGCATGAGCAAGCTGACGATCCGCATCGCCGACGGCGCTGCCGACATTCCCCGCGACGCCTGGACCGCCTTGTGCGCACCGGGACACCCCTTCCTGAACGGCGACTTCCTGCGCATCGTCGAGGAACGGGGCGTCGCCGCGCCCGATGCCGGCTGGCAGCCCCTGCACCTCGTGGCGAGCGAAAACGGCGCGATCGTCGGCCTGCTCCCGCTCTATCTAAAGGGCCACTCGCACGGCGACTTCATCTACGACTGGAGCTGGAAACCGGTGTGGGAGCGCTTCGGTCACCGCTATTACCCGCGCCTGGTATCCGGACTGCCCTACACGCCGGTTGCCGGGCCCCGACTCCTGGTGGCGCCGGCGGCCGCCGACCGCGCAGCGGTGTGCGACGCGCTGACCGCGGCCGCGCAGGGCATCGTCGCCGAGAACGGCTTTTCGACCTGGCACGTCGCATTAGCCTCGTCCGCGGACATCGACGCCGTCACGGCGAGAGGCCTGCTCGTGAGCCACGACGTGCAATACCACTGGTCCGACGCGGGCTTCGGCGATTTCGACGGCTTCCTGCTGTCCTTCTCGGCCGAAAAGCGGCGGAAGGTACGCGCCGAGCGACGACGCGCGGCCGAATCGGGGCTGCGCATCGCGGTCCGGCACGGCGACGAGATCGGCAGGGACGAATGGCCGGTCCTGCACGCGCTCTACAAGTCGACCTTCGACCGCTTCGGCAATTACGCCGCCTTCAGCCCGGAATGCTTCGCCGAACTCGGGACGACGCTGGGTGATCGCATGGTCGTATTCACAGCCTGCGACGGCGACGAAACGGTCGCGCTGTCGCTGTGCTTTCGCAGCGACGACACCCTGTTCGGCCGCTACTGGGGCGCGCGACGCCAGGTCGACAGCCTGCATTTCGAACTGTGTTTCCATCGCGGCATCGACTACTGCCTGCGCCACGGCCTGACTCGCTTCGAGCCGGGGGCGGGCGGAGAACACAAGATCGCCCGCGGCTTCATGCCGCAGATCGTCCGCTCGGCGCACTGGATCCCCGATCCGGAAATGCGCCACGTGATTGCCCCGCATCTCGAACGCCAGAAGCTGGGCGTTGCCGCTTGGCAGGACGACGCGAGGAGCCATCTCCCGTTTCGCAAACCCGAAACTGGCGCCGCATGACGCCGACAGCATCATTTGCATGGACCGCCGCCACGACGATGGAAAAACCTCACGCACCGGCCACGGAACGTAACCGCGAGCCCATCCTCACCGTGCTGCGACGGCACTTCGCCGACCGCCATCATGTTCTCGAGATCGGCAGCGGAACCGGCCAGCACGCCGTGCACTTCGCCGCTGCCCTGCCTCACCTGATCTGGCAAACATCCGACCGGCCGCAGTATCTGCCCGGTATCCGCCTGTGGCTGAATGAAGCACGGCTGCCCAACACGCCCGAACCCCTGGCGCTGGACGTCAACGCGCCCCCGGCGCTGCCCGCGCACTATGACGCGGTCTTCAGCGCCAACACCCTGCACATCATGAGCTGGCCCGAGGTCGAGCGCCTCTTCGCCCTGCTCCCCGCCCTCATGACGTCGGATGCGCTGTTCTGCTGCTACGGCCCGTTCAACTACGGCGGCCGCTTTAGCAGCGCGAGCAATGCGCAGTTCGACGCCGCCCTGAAACAGGACGACCCGCGACGCGGCATCCGCGACATCGAGGCCGTCGATGCCCTGGCGCACAACGCGGGACTCGCCTTGATCGAAGATGCTGAAATGCCGGCGAACAACCGCTGCATTACCTGGCGACGTGTCGCCGACGCATGAGGACGATCGACCGGCCCTCGCGCCATCGCCGACATCACCCGATTGCGAATCAGCCTATACTGAATTGGTATCGACGCTCTCGTCGGTGCTTCGAAGGAGCAAGATCATGGGCAAACAACGACAGGGCAACAAGGAAGAGAAGAAACAACCTCTCTTGACCGCCAAGGAAAAACGGGAAGCGAAACACGCCAGGAAGCACGTCAACGATCATGTGCCACTGATTCCCCATTGAGCGGACGTGCGGGCAAAGCTTGCGCGATTTTCGCCTCAGTCAATGCCTGCAGTCCCGTCAGGACCTCGGTCCGATGCAGTACTTTGAATACCTGATCCACAGCACCTGCCCGGAATCCACCTGAGGCAGGATGAAGGGCGACTGCCCAACACGCCCGAACCCGTCACACTGAACGTCAGCGCGCCCCCGCATCGCCCCTGCGCCATGACGACGTCTTAAGCGCCATCGCTCTGCACATCTTGTGATCTGACCCGAAGTCGAACGCATCTTCGCCCTGCTCCCCACCTCATGACGCTTGGGGCGCTGTTCTGCTGCTGCGGCCCCTTCAATTACGGCGGCCGCTTCACCAACGCGAGCAATGCGCAGTTCGATGCGGCCCCGAAGCAGGACGACCCACTACTGCCCCCGACATCGCAGCGGAATGCCGCGCTCGGCAACGACGCGTGCCGCCATGCCGGATCACCGGCACGTCGATGATGCGGCAAATTCGGACGCATTCCGTCGATGCATCCGTACTGACCATCAAAAGTCGCAAAGCTCTTCCGCATACGACATCGGCAAACACATTTGTCATTTAAAGTCGCATTGCGTAATATCCACCGACTTTCAGCACCTCCAACAGTGACTGAATCAGCACGATAAGAAGACACCAGACGTGGGGCGCCTCGGGGGGCGGTGCGTTGCCACCTCGGGTCCGGATCCGATCGCTGTCAGGGTTGGCATCCTGCCGCTTGCGTGGCCTTACGCCATCCACCGCGTGCGTCCGGAGGCCCGTCCCCTGAGCCTGTCCCGTAGTCCCGGCTGATCGCTGCCGCATCCGGCGGTTTCGATCGGCCGCCCAGTCGCGCTCACACCATTGCATCATTAACCTTCGAAAAGGACTCGAAAGCATGGCCAGCAAGAACGGCACGATCGGTAATGACATCATCAACGGCACCAACGCAGCAGATACGCTGAAGGGGCTGCAAGGCAACGACACACTGCAGGGCGGCGGCGGCAACGACGTCCTGTACGGCGACGACGTCAATTCCACCTACATCGGCAATGACTATCTCGACGGCGGCTCCGGCAACGACAAGCTCTACGGCGGCTACGGCGACGACACCCTGGTGGGCGGCACCGGCAGCGACTCGATGTACGGCGGGAACGGAAACGACACTTACTTCGTCGACTCATCGACCGACCTGGTTTACGAAGCGACCACGGCAAACCAGGGCACCGACACGGTCATCAGCTCGGTCAACTACAGTCTCGCAGGCAGCGCGGATCGCAAGTTCATCGAGAACCTCACCCTGACCGGCACGGCGACGAGCGGTACCGGCAACGACCTCGCGAACATCCTCAAGGGCAACGACGTCGCGAACACCCTCGACGGCGGCCTCGGCAACGACACGCTCTACGGCGGTCTGGGCAACGACACCCTGCGCGGGGGCGGCGGCGACGACATCCTGCAGGGCGAAAGCGGCAACGACATCCTGGACGGCGGCGCCGGCACCGACACCGCCATCCTTACCGGCAATCGCTTCGACTACACCATCACCCAAACGGGCACGGGCACCTACACCATCGTCAACACCGCGGGCGGCAGCGACGGCACGGACACCCTGACCGGCGTCGAGCGTCTCGTGTTCGCCGACCTCGCGATGAACCTGGGCACGAACAACCTCGCCGACGGCGAAGTCATCATCACCGGCGAAGCCGCACGCGGCAGCACCCTGACCGCCACCAACACCCTGTTCGACGCCGACGGCCTGGGCACCATCAGCTACCAGTGGAGCGCCGACGGCGTCGCCATCGACGGCGCGACGGGCGACTCCTTCGTCATCGGCCAGGCGCAGGTCGGCAAGGTGATCACCGTCACCGCCAGCTACACCGACGGTTTCGGGACGCTCGAGCAGATCTCGAGCGAGCCGACCACCGCGGTCATCAACGTCAACAGCACCCCGACCGGCGTCGTCGCCATCGACGGCCTGGCCGCGCAGAACCAGACCCTGACCGCCAACACCACCAACCTCGCCGACGCCGACGGCCTCGGAACGCTGAGCTACCAGTGGGAAGTTTCGACGGACGGCGCAACGTGGGCGACCGTCGCCGGCGCGACGGGGTCGAGCCTCGCCCTCACCTCCGCCAATGTCGGCCAGTACTACCGCGTGGCGGTGAGCTACACCGACGGCTTCGGCACGCAGGAGAGCGTGACGAGCACCACGTCTGAAATCGTCGCGAACCAGCGCGGCGATGCCAACGACAATTACATCGTGGGCACCTCGGCAGCCGACCTGCTCGCGGGCGGTGCCGGCAACGACACGATCGACGGCCTGGCAAGCGGCGACACGATGCTGGGCGGCACTGGCAACGACACGTTCTACGTCGACAACGCCGGCGACAAGGTCATCGAGTTCGCAAACGAGGGCACCGACAAGGTGGTCACGACGCTGAACACCTACGCGCTGGGCGACAACATCGAGAACCTCGAATTCCTCAGCGCCTACGGTTCGGTCAACGCCACGGGCAACGCCCTCGACAACCAGCTGACGGTGACCGGCGGGTATTGGTATAACGACACCCTCAACGGCGGTGCGGGCGCCGACACGATGTCCGGCGTCAACGGCGACGACACGTACTACGTCGACAACGCCGGCGACGTCGTCATCGAAGGGGCCGGCCAAGGCAACGACACCGCGATCTCGACCGTCAGCTACACCCTCGGCGCCAACGTCGAGAACCTGACCCTGTCGGGTGCGGCCAACGTCGCGGCCACCGGCAACGCCCTCAACAACGTGATCAACGGCAACGCCGGCAGCAACGTGCTGACGGGCGGCGCCGGGTCGGACGTCTTCCGCTTCGACGACGCGCTCAACGGGGTGAGCAACGTGGACACGCTGAGCGACTTCATGTCGGGCGCGGACAAGATCCAGTTGGCGACGTCGGTCTTCGGTTCGCTCTCCGGCGCGAATCTCGGCCAGTCGTTCATCACCATTGACGGCGTCACCACGACGGGCGCTGCCGATGCGAACGACTTCCTGATCTACGACAGTAACAGCGGAGCTCTGTACTACGACCAGGACGGCAGCGGCGCGGGTGCGATGGTGCAGTTCGCCACGCTGTCGGATGCATCCTCGCTGTCGGCGTCGGACTTCCTCATCAGCTGATCGAAAATCGCCGCGCGGGGCCTCGGCCCCGCCGGCAATCCGATCGTCACCAACCCAAGCGCGCCGGGGCGACCTCCGGCGCGCTTTTTTTGTTATCTGAAGGAGCAAGCTCGCATCGCAGGGCGTCCCGGTCCGCAACCGGCAGCGCAGCCCGACAACTCAGCTCGTGCGGCTGAAGCGCTCCGAATACGCCACGGCCACTCCGGATGCCACGATGATCGCCATCCCGATGAGCGACAGCCGATCCGGAAAATCCCCGAATACCAGCCACCCCAGCAGCGTCGCCCACACCAGCTGGGCGTAGGTGAAGGGGCTCAGCGTCGTCGCCGGCGCGGCGCGCAGAGCCATGATCATCAGCAGATGGCCGCTCGCGGCGAGGACGCCGAGCGAGCCGATCATCAGCCAGTCGCGCAGGCCCAGCGCGCCGTGAATCCAGTAGTTGGGCACCAGCACGCACATGGTCGCGGCGCCGATGAGGGCGGTCCAGGAAAGCTGGGTCACGGAGCGGTCGACAGCGCTCAGCTTGCGCGTCAGCACCTGATAAACCGCGTAGCACACTGCCCCGAGCAGGACGTACACCACCCCGACGTTGAAGGCGCTACTGGACGGGCGGGCGATCAGCAGCACACCCGAGAAGCCGACGATGACCGGAATCCAGCGCCAGGCGGGCATCTTCTCGCCGAGGAAGCTCACCGCCAGGATCATCACGAGGAAGGGCGTGACGAACACGAGCGCAGTGACTTCGGCGAGCGGCATGTGCTGGAAGGCAGCAACGACCGCTCCGGTCGTGCCCACCAGCGTGAGCCCGCGCGCGAGCTGCAGGCCAGGCCGCGCGCTCTTGAAAAGACTCGTGCCGTAACGCGGGACGAACACCAGCAGCGTGATCACGAAGTGCGCGAAGTACCGCCCCCAGACCACGACGGCGACAGGGTGCCGCGACGCGAGCGTCTTGGAGACCGTGTCGAGCAGCGCGAAGAGCGCGAGCGCACCCATCAGGTAGAGGATGCCGCGTATCGGGTGGTGGGCGGCGGACGCGTTCATGCGGGGAGGATCCTGTCGGGGGCCGCGGGGCGGGATGGAATCCCGCCGAACCGAATGATGTATTTATGGGTGCGGCGGGATTTCATCCCGCCCTACGTCCGCGCGGCTGCGATCGCCTGCGTCAGCTCAGGCACGAGCTGGAACAGGTCGCCGACGAGACCGTAGTCGGCGATCTGGAAGATCGGCGCTTCCTCGTCCTTGTTAATCGCGACGATGACCTTGCTGTCCTTCATGCCCGCGAGGTGCTGGATGGCGCCGGAGATGCCGACCGCGACGTAGAGCTCGGGCGCGACGATCTTGCCGGTCTGGCCGACCTGCATTTCGTTCGAGACGTAGCCGGAGTCGACCGCAGCGCGCGACGCGCCGACCGCGGCGTTGAGGCTGTCGGCGAGCGGCTCGATCGTGCCGGCGAAATTCTCGGCCGAGCCCAGGCCACGACCGCCCGCGACGATGATGCGGGCAGCCGTCAGCTCGGGACGAGCGGACTGTGCGAGCTGCTGGCCGATCACCTTCGACTTGCCACGCTCGCCGCTCGCGGCGACCGCCTCGATCGGGGCCGCACTACCGCCCGCCTCCACCGCCGGGAAGGCCGTCGCGCGCACCGACAGCACGCGCACGCGTTCGGCGCAGCGCACCTTCGCCAGCAGGCTGCCCGCGTAGATCGGGCGCACGAAGGTCTCCGCATCGACGACCTCGACGATCTCGCTGACCATGCCGACGTCGAGCCGCGCGGCGACATGCGGCAGGAGGTTCTTGCCCGCGGCGGAAGCGATCGCAAGGATGTGGGTGTAGCCGTTGCCGGCGAGCTGGACCACCAGCGGCGCGACGTTCTCGGCCGTGAAACCGTCGTATTCCGCCGACTCGCTTGTCAGCACGCGGGTCACACCGTGAAAGGCGCGCGCCAGTTCGGCCGCCGCGGCGACGCCGGACGCGCCCACCAGCAGCAGGTCGATCTCGCCACCGATCTTCGATGCGGCGGCGACGAGGTTTCCGGTCATCGGCGAGAGCTGGCCGCCGGTCTGTTCTGCAATGATCAGGCTTTTCATCTGGATCCTCTCGTAATCCTCACACTATCAAGGCAATCCCGCTAATCCGTAGGGCGGGATGAAATCCCGCCGGAACTGCGGCACGGCCCATTCGGCGGGATTTCATCCCGCCCTACGTCCATCGTCACAGCACGCGGGCTTCGTCCTTGAGCTTCTGCACCAGTTCGGCGACCGAACCGACCATGATGCCGCCCTTGCGCTCGGGCGGCGTATAGACCGACAGCATCTGCACGCGTGGCGCGATGTCGACGCCGAGCTCGGAGGCCTTGAGCGTCTCGAGCGGCTTCTTCTTCGCCTTCATGATGTTGGGCAGCGTCGCGTAGCGCGGCTCGTTCAGGCGCAGGTCGGCACTGACCACGGCCGGCAGCGCGACCCGGACGGTTTCGAGGCCGCCGTCGACCTCGCGCGTCACTTCGACATTGCCGTCGGCGACGACCACCTTCGACGCGTAGGTCGCCTGCCCCCAGTCGAGCAGCGCCGCGAGCATCTGCGCGGTCTGGTTGGCGTCGTCGTCGATCGCCTGCTTGCCGCAGATCACGAGCTGAGCGCCTTCCTTCTCGGCGACCGCCTTGACCAGCTTCGCGACCGCGAGCGACTGCAGCTCGACGTCGGTTTCAACGAGGATCGCGCGGTCCGCGCCCATTGCGAGCGCCGTCCGCAGTGTTTCCTGGCATACGGCGGTCCCGCAGGACACCGCGACGACTTCGGTCGCGACGCCCGCCTCCTTCAGCCGCACCGCCTCCTCGACGGCAATCTCGTCGAAGGGGTTCATCGACATTTTCACGTTCGCAAGCTCGACGCCCGAACCGTCGGACTTCGGGCGCACCTTGATGTTGTAATCGGCGACCCGCTTTACAGGAACCAGTACTTTCATTCGCAATATCTCCTGTTATTCCTTGAAGTGTTCGACGCTCATCACCCTGGGCTGCTTCGGCATCAGCGGCTTGAAGCCCATCCGGTCGAGGATGTCGCGCTGCAGGTCGACACCCGGTGCGATCTCTTCCAGCACGACGCCGTCCTGGGTCAGGCGGAAGACGGCCCGCTCGGTGATGTAGAGCACCTCCTGCCCGCGCACGACCGCCTGCGGACCGGAGAAGGTGATCTGGTCTACAGCGGCGACGACCTTGGATACATCGCCGTTGCGCTCCACGTGCAGCTCGCCGTGGCCGGTCGCGAGCTTCGAACCCTTCGTGTCGAAGTTGCCGCAGAACACCACCTTGCGAGCGTTCTGCGCGATGTCGATGAAGCCACCGGGGCCGACGGTGAGACCGCCGAGCTTCGACGCGTTCACATTGCCGTGCCGGTCGAACTCGCCGAAACCGAGGAAGGCGATGTCCAGCCCGCCGCCGGAATAGAAGTCGAACTGCGAGGGCGCATCGATCATCGCCGAGGCGTTGCGCGCGAAGCCGAACAGCATGCCGTCGAGCAGGTTGCCGCCGTAGGTGCCGTGTTCGATCGTCTGGTAGTAGCGGTCGAGGTCACCCCGCGCCGCGACGAGCTTCGCGACCGCGTCGGGCACGCCGACGCCGTAGTTGATGACCGCACCGTCGCGCAGCTCTTCCGCCGCGCGACGTGCCGTGGCCTGGCGCACCGACAGCGGCTGCGGCGCCTCATGCGGGACGGGGCCGCGGCGCTCGCCGGAGATCGTCGGGTCATACACGATGTCGTAGCTCTGCGACTGCGAAGGATCGACCACGACGGCATCGACGATCGCGCCGGGGATGCGCACCGAGCGCGCCGGTAGCGTGCCGACATCGACCGCGGTGCGCACCTGCGCGATCACCTTGCCGCCCGAGTTGTGCGCAGCGAGCGCGACTGCGTAGGCGTCGAGGTTCGCCGGTTCCTGGTCCATGCAGATGTTGCCGTGCGCATCGGCGTAGGAGCCGCGGATGATCGCGACGTTCACCGGGAAGGGCTTGTAGCGCAGGTATTCCTTGCCGCCGAGCTCGACGACCTCGACGAGGTCTTCCTTCGCCGACTTGTTCATCTTGCCGCCATCGATGCGCGGATCGACGAATGTTCCAAGACCCACATGCGTCAGCAGCCCCGGCCGGCCGGCACCGATCTCGCGGAAGAGCTGCGCGATCACGCCGCCGGGCAGCACGTAGGCCTCGATCTTCTCGTCGCGCGCCAGCTCCTGCATGCGCGGCGACCACACCCAATGGCCGCCGATCACGCGCTTGACCATGCCTTCGTAGGCGAAGCAATTCATGCCCTTGGTCTTCTTGTCGCCGATGCCGAGGGCGTGGACCACGGTCAGATTGCGCGGCTGCGAGATTTCCAGAAAGCGCTTTTCGAGCGCCGCGAAGATGCATGAAGCTTCGACGAGGCCGCCGCCGCCGCCGATCAGGCCGACGGTGTCGTCGTCCCGGACGAGCGCGACGGCGTCGGCCGCGCTCATGAATTTGTTGATGGTCATGTCACACTCCATGATTACCGGGAACGCGTAGGGCGGATGAGCCGAAGGCGTAATCCGCCGCATGGGGGCCGCCCGCCGCCAACATCCGGCGGAAGGCGCTTCGCTTTTCCGCCCTACGCTCGGTCGGACGATCAGATCGTTCCGTACAGCGCTTCGCCATGCTTCATCGCGCTGCGCGCGACGACCGTGCGATGAATCTCGGAAGTGCCGTCGAAGATGCGGTAGATGCGCGCGTCGCGGTACATGCGCTCGATCGGCATATCGGCGCAGTAGCCCATGCCACCGTACACCTGCACCGCGCGGTCGGCGACGCGGCCGAGCACTTCGGCGACGTAGAACTTGGCCATCGAGATCTTGTCCCGGGCGTCGACGCCGTGGTCGATGTCGTTGGCGGCGTCCAGCACCAGCAGGCGCGACGCGTTGATCTCGACCACGCTGTCCGCGATCATCTGCTGGATCATCTGGAAGTCGCCGATCGGCTTGCCGAACTGCTTGCGCTCCTGAGCGTAGGAGATCATCAGGTTCAGCAGGCGCACCGACTTGCCGACGGCACGGGCGCACACCTGGGCGAGGCGTACGCGACCGAGCGTCTCGAGGATCAGCTTGAAGCCCTGCCCCTCGCCGCCGAGGAGGTTTTCCGGGCCGACCGGAACTTCATCGAACGCGAGCTCGACGTGGCTCGTGCCGGTCAGGCCCATCATCTTCTGGTCGCGGCCGATGATGAAGCCGGACGTGCCCTTGTCGACGAGGAAGAGCGAGATGCCCTTCGCGCCGGCGCTCGGGTCGGTGACTGCAGAGACGACGAAGAAGTCCGAGAACTCGCCGTCGCTGATGAAGTGCTTGCCGCCGCTGATCTTCCAGCCGCCCTTGCCATCGGGCACGGCGCGCGTCTTGATCGCCGCCGCGTCGGAGCCGGCGTTCGGCTCGGTGATCGCGATCGAGCAGGTACGCACGCCACGCACCGCCGGCAGCAGCCAGCGCTCGCGCTGGGCGGCGTCGCACTTCAGCAGCACTTCATAGACGTTGCCGAAGGCGCGGCGGATCAGGATGTCCTTCGCGTGGCCGAACTGCTCCTCGACGAGCATCGTGTCGACCGCCGACAGGCCGCCGCCGCCGAACTCCTCGGGGATGTTCATCGCGTACATGCCGTTCGCGCTCGACTTCTCGAACAGCGCACGGGCCTTCTCCGGCGCGAGGCGGCCGGTTTCCTCGATCTCGTCTTCGAGCGGCAGCATTTCGTTCTCGACGAAACGGCGCACGGTCTCGACGAGCATTTTCTGTTCGGAAGAAAGGTTGAAATCCATTTTCGATGTCTCCAGTGGTGCCTTGGCTGCGATTGCTTGAGGAGGCGCGTCAGGCCGCGCGTTGAGAGCCCGACGCGGGCTGTCCCGCGGCCGGATTGATGCTTCTGAGGTATTCGGAAAGGGCGCTGACCGAGGACAGCTCCTCGGCTGCCGCGAAGAGTTCGGGCGCGAGCTTTTCCATCGCTTCTTCGGTCAGGCGTACCGTGGGCCCGGCGATGCTGACAACGCCGGTGACGCGTCCGCTGTGCGGGTCACGCACGGTCGCGGCCATCGATGACATGCCGGGGCCCCAGGTCTCGATCGCCCGGCTGTAGCCGCGCTCGCGGGCGTCCGTAACAAAGGCCATCACCTCGGCGATCGTCTTCGGTGCGCGGGCGCCGCGCTGCTCGGGCAGAGTGAAGCCCTGGCGCACGACGTGCTCGATCGCCTCGTTCTCGGGCAGGCTCGCGAGCCAGATCATGCCGCTCGACGAACAGTACAGCGCCGCCTCGCCGCCCATGTCCGGGTCGAAGCGCAGGCCGCTGCGTGCCCCCTGCGCTTTGGCGATGAACGGAAGACGCCCGTTGTCGACGACCGCCAGGCGCACGAGCTCACCGCTCACGGTCGCAAGGCGGTTCAGCACGGGCTGCACGATCTCGACGAAGCCGCTGTTGCCGAGCAGCTTGAAGCCGAGCGACATCAGGCGCGTCGTCAGGAGATAGCGCGCCGAATCCGCATCCTGCGCGACGTAGCGCAGCTGGATCAGCTCGGCCAGCAGGCGGTGCGCCCCGCTCTTCGGCATCCCCAGGCGATCGGCGATCTCCTGCAACGGCAGTCCGCGCGACTCTTCGGCGAGGAGCTCCAGCGCTCCCATCGCACGGGCAAGAAGACTTCCAGCCATCTCCGCACCTCGCTTTAAAACTTGAACATTGTTCCACTTTAGAATTGCGTTCATGTTTTGTCAACGCGTAAATCCGCTGCGCGCAATATGGTTTTGCACCTCGAACCTATTTAACGAACTTTCGTTGCGTTTCGCGCAACCGTGTTCTATATTTAGCTCATCACAGATTTGATCGGTCGTACCGATCTGCTCGCTTGGGCCCCGGAAGTGGCCCCCGGCGCAGCAGAAATAGCCGACGCAGGCTTTAATGCAACTATCGGCAAAACGGTGCAGCCGCTCCCCGGCATTCACTATTGGAGGTAGTCCAGACATGGCGCACCAATTCTCCCTCGCCCACCTCTCGGTCCTGACGACGTCCCCGGCCGAAATGGTCGAGATCGCAGCAAAGACCGGCTACGACTTCGTCAGCTTCCGGCTGACTGCGGTCACCGCGACCGAACACGTGTTCGCGCTGCAGAACGACCGCGCGATGATGAACGAGGTGAAGGCGCGCCTCGCCGCAACGGGCGTGAAGGTGCTCGACATCGAACTCTGCCGCATGCCCGCGGAGATCGAGCCCGAGACCTATGTGTCCGTACTGGAAGCCGCCGCCGAACTCGGCGCCCGCCACATCCTCGCCCAGCTCCCCGACGCGAACCGCGAACGCGCGACCGATCGTTTCGGCCGCCTGTGCGACCTCGCGGCGCCCTACAAGCTCACCGTCGACCTCGAGTACCCGAGCTGGACGGAAACGCCGAACCTCGCCGCGGCGGCTGCCGTCGTGCGCGCGGTGAATCGCCCGAACGCCGGCATCCTCGTCGACACGCTGCACTTCGACCGCGCCCGCGACAGCGTCGAGGAACTGCGCAAGCTGCCGCCCGAGTGGTTCCACTTCGCGCAGGTGTGCGACGCCCCGGCCGAGATCCCGACGACCGTCGAAGGCCTCATCCACACCGCCCGCAGCGAACGCAACTTCCTCGGCGAAGGCGGCATCGACGTGCGCAGCATCCTCGACGCGATGCCGGAAATGCCCTACTCGCTGGAAATCCCGACCGACACCCTCGCGCTGACGGTCAGCGCCGAGGAGCGTGCGCGCCGCTCGATCCGCGCCGCCGAGGCCTACCTCGACGGCCTGCACGACGAGTACCTGCGCCGGTCGGCGGCCTGATCTCCTCCGCGCGGGCTTCGGCACTCCCTCCCCTCCCGCCGTCGTCCGCGCACCTCATCCTCGCCTGCGGCGCGGAGGGAGTCTTCCCCTGCCCGCGCCGCAGCGCCGCCCCTGGAGCGCCGGACGCATGAGTAACTCCCCTGCCGCCCCGGTCGCGCCGGAACCGGGGTCCCCTCACCAGGAGCTGTCGCGCCAGCCCGGTCTGTGGGAACTCTTCCTCGCGTGCTCGCGCGTCGGCCTGTCGGGCTTCGGCGGCGTGCTGCCGCTGCTGCGGCATCTCCTCGTCGAGGAACGCCGTCTCATGAGCGGCGCCGATTTCAACGCCCTGCTCGGCCTGTGCCAGTTCCTGCCCGGCTCCAACGTCGTCAATCTCGCCGTGTGCGTGGGCGCGCGCTTCCACGGTGCGCGCGGCGCGATCGTCGCGACCTCCGGACTGCTGCTCGGCCCCTTCCTCGTGATGATGGCGCTCGCGACCGCCTACGGCGTCTGGGGTCACCTCGCCGTCGTGCAGGACATGCTGCGCGGCATCGCGGCCGCCGGCGCGGGACTGCTCTTCGCGACAGCATTGAAGATGGCGCGCAACGTGCCCGAGCGGTGGATCTACCTGCCCTTCGCGGCGCTGATCCTCGTTGCGCTGGTGATCCTGCGCCTGCCGCTGCCGCCGCTGATGCTGGCGCTGCTCGGCATGACCGGCCTCATCGCCTATAGGCGCGCGCGCCGCGCGGCGGGGCTAGCCACAACCGCGAAAACGGACTCGTGACGGTGGCGCTGCTCGCCGATCTTTTCCTGCAGTTCAGCATCCTCACCGTGGTCGCCTTCGGCGGCATCACGGCGATGCTGCCCGAGTTGCACCGCGTCGTCGTCGAGCAGCGCCAGTGGATGGACGAAACCACCTTCGCCCACCTCTTCGCGATCGCCCAGGCCGCACCGGGGCCCAACCTGCTGGTCGTGTCGCTGATCGGCTGGAAGGTTGCCGGCATCCCGGGCGCGATCGCCGCGACACTCGCAATCAGCCTGCCGATGAGCCTGGTCATCTTCTTTCTTTACCGGCATTGGGAACGCTTCCGCGACGCACCGTGGCGCGAGGCGATCCAGACCGGCGTCGCCCCCCTCGCCGTGGGCCTGGTCTGTACGAGCGGCTGGCTGATCGGCGCCTCGGCGGGACTCGACCTGCGCGGCATCCTGCTGACGCTCGCGTGCACCGGCCTCATGTCCGTGCGCAGCTGGCACCCCCTGTGGTACATCGGTGCCGGCGCGGCGGCGGGAGCCCTCGGACTCGTCTAGTTCGCGGACATGCCACACCCCGGTGTTATGCTCCGCGCACCCCTCCGGATTGCACCCATGCTCGACGTTTTTTTGATCACCGGCCCGGCCTTCCTCGTCATCGCGATCGGCTTCGCCGCGGTGCGCAACGGCCTCTTCGACAAGAGCGAGACGCGCATCCTCGGCAAGTTCGCGATCAACATCGCGCTGCCGGCGATGCTGTTGAAAGCGCTGACCGAACGTCCCTTCTCCGAGATCATGAACGTCGGCTACCTGACCGCCTACACGCTCGGCTCGCTTGCGGCCTTCGCCGCGGGCATCGGCTTCGCGCGCCTCGTGCAGAAGAAAACGCTGCAGACCGGCGTGGTGCACGGCATGGGCATGTCCCTGTCGAACAGCGGCTTCATCGGTTACCCGATCGTGCTGCAGGTCGTCGGCCCGGCGGCCGGCATCGCGCTGGCGCTGTGCTTCCTCGTCGAGAACCTGCTGATCGTGCCGCTGACGCTGGCGCTCGCCGAGAGCAGAGGGGGTGACGGCAAGAAGATTCATCGCGTGGTGATCGAGACCTTCACCCGGCTTGCGAAAAACCCGCTCATCATCGCCATCGTCGCAGGTTTCAGCCTCGCGCTGCTGGGCATCCGCCTGCCCGCTCCGGTCGCGCGCTCCATCGACATGCTCTCGCTCGCCGCGGCGGGTGTGGCGCTCTTCGTCATCGGCGGGACGCTGGTCGGCATCAAGGTCCGCGGCATGCGCCGCGACATCGCGCAAATCGTCGCAGGCAAGCTCGTCCTTCACCCGCTCTTCGTGTTCATCGCGCTGACGCTCCTGCCGCCGCTCGATCCGACGCTGCGCGTCGCGGCGATCGCCTTCGCCTGCATGCCGATGGCGAGCATCTTCCCGATCATCGCGCAGCGCTTCGGCCAGGAGGAACTCCCCGCCGCCGCGCTGATGGCCACGACGATCAGCGCCTTCTTCTCGGTGAGCGCGGTGATCTGGATGCTTCAGCCGCAGCTCGGTTGAGGCTCACGCGAACGCATCCCACAGCAGCTTCACGCCGGAAAGCCCTAGCATCGCCGTCGCGAACACGAAGAACGCCCGTTCCGGGATGCGCTTCAGCGCCTTGAGGCCGATCCACACGCCGACGGGAGCGATCGGCGCGAGCAGCAGCGACATCTTCAGCGATTCCCACGTGAACAGCCCCAGCGCCGCATAGGGCACGATCTTCACGGCGTTGACCGCAGTGAAGTAGATCACCGTGGTCGCGACGAAAGTGTCCTTGGCGAGGCCACGGTTGAGCAGATACACGAGCAGCGGCGGCGAACCGGCGTGCGCAATCGTGCTGGTGAAGCCCGACACCGCGCCCCAGAACAGCCCCGTGGCCTTCCCCGGCGGCCCCGAAAGCTTGAGCCGGGCGCGCAGCCCGAAGATCCGGTCGAGCGCGAACAGCACGGCGATCGCGCCGACGCAGCCCTTCACCGCCTTCTCCGGCATCCAGCCGAACACCACCGTCCCGACCAGCATGCCAACCGCGGCGGCGGGCAGCAGCAGGCGGATTTCCTCGCTCGACCATCTGCGCCAGTACGCCCGGATCCCGATCCAGTCGATGAACACGAGCAACGGCAGCATCACCGCCGCCGCTTGGACGGGCGTGATCCACAGCGACATGAAGGGCACGGCGAGCCCGCCGAAGGCGCCGCCGAGGCCGGACTTGGAGATGCCGGTGAGCAGCACGGCAATGCCGGCGACGATCCAGCCTGCGGTATCGAAGGTCATGGGGGGATTCCGGGAAATGCAAAAGCCGCATCCGGGCCGCAGAAGCGGGCCGGATGCGGCTCGAATTGGGGGCGCGGGATTCTACGCCGCCGCGCCTCCCGGCGCGGAACTTACTTTCCGGCGAGCGAACGCTGCAGCACGTCGAGAACGCGTCGCAGATCCTCGATCGGCACCTGTCCCGGAGCCGACGCCTTCTGCCCGACCGCAAAGCTCACCGACGAACCGAACACCCAGCCGAACAGGCGCGAGAGCGAGCCGTAGGCGCCCATCGACATGCTGATGATGGGCAGCGAGATCTTCTTCTGTCCGTCCAGCGTCGCCTGCAGCACGGTCAGCACGTCCTCGAGCCCCTGCGGCATCACCGCGACCTTCGCGACATCCGCGCCGGCCTTTTCCATCGAGACGAACTTCGCGACGATCTCCTCGGCCGACGGGGTCTTCTGGAAGTTGTGGAAGGACGCGATCAGCTTCGTGCCGGTCTCGCGGGCAAGTTCGACAGCGGCGGCGAAATGCTTCGGCTCGCACGACAGCTCGTAGTCGAGGAAATCGACCGCGCCCGAACGCGCGACCGCCTGGTACATCTCAAGCACCTGCTCTTCCGAGATGCCGATCGTCTCGCCGCCTTCGCGGATCGAGCGGCGCGTGAAGATGATCGGAATTCCCGCCGAGCTCTTGCGGACTTCCTGCGCCAGTTCCACGACTCGGCCGGTATCGGCGATGCCAGCGAAGAAATCGACGCGCCATTCGAGCAGATCGGGCTGCTTCGCGACGATCGCGTCGAGTTCGCCGAGCACGCCGGCCTCGTCACGGCCGACCAGCGGTGCGCACACCAGCGGTTCCTTGCCTTCGCCGACCGGCTTGCCTTTCACTTCCAGAGCACGGGTAAATGCCATCACTTGATTCCTCGTCAATTCGAAACGGGCGCCCGCGCGGCCCGCAGGCCGCACCCGCCCTGTCCTCAATCCTTGTAGCCGACCAGCTTGCGGATGCCGTCGGAGGTGTAGCCGTCGTAACCGAACAGCGAAAGATACAGCGGCGCCATCTCGATGAACATCTCCCGCCCCATGTGTATCGTGCAGCCGCGCTCACGCGCGGCGAGCAGGAGCGGCGTGAAGTCGATCTTCATGATGACGTCCGCGACCACCGTGCCGGGCGCGAGGCGCTCGACCGGCACCGGCAGCGGATCGCTCTCCTTGAGCCCGAGCGGTGTCGCGTTGACGACGAGATCGTAGCCCGCGGGGTCGTTCGTCGCGACGAAGGCCTCGCGGCACACGCCGAAGCTCACGAGCCGCCCTGCAAGCCGTGCCGCGCTGTCGGCGCTGATGTCCGACACGCCCACGCTCGCCGCGCCGGCCTCGCCCAACGCCACGGCGATCGCCGCACCGACGCCGCCCGAGCCCACGACCAGGCAGCGCATGCCCCTCGGCTCGACGCCCGCGCGCTTCAAGCCGCGTACGAAGCCGACGCCGTCGAAGAGATCGCCGAAGAGCGTGCCGTCCGCGCGCTTGACGATCGCGTTGCACGCGCCGGCGGCCCTCACCGCGGCGCTCGCCGCGTCGAGAAAATCGACGCACGCGGGCTTGTGCGGGATCGTGATCATCGCGCCGCGCACGTTGGAAACGGCAAAAAGCGCCGGCCCGACTCTCGCGAAGTCGGCCGGCGCGATCTCCAGCGGCACCACCACCGCATCGATACCGGTCGCGGCGAACAGCTTGTTGTACAGAATCGGCGCCTTTACCTGGCCCACCGGGTAGCCGATGACCGGGTAGAGGAGCGTCGAACCGGAGATCGACAGCGGGTTCGGTCCTGCATTGTCCATGGAAGCTTCCTTCTCTTGTTCGATGCCTGATAACGCTGTCTGTCGGGGTTGGGGTCGGGGGCGCGCAGGGCGGGATCAAGTCCCGCCCCACGGGAAGCTTAGTCCGTGCTGACGTGCGACACCTTCGCGTTCGGCGAGTAGATGTCGAGGATGTTCCAGTGGCCGGTCGTCGGCACCGGGTTGTTCTTCATCGCGACGTCGATCACGAAGGGCTTGTTAGACTTCACCGCCTGCGCGAGCACTTCCTTGAACTGCTCGGCCGATTCGATCTTCACGCCTTCCGCGCCATACGCACGCGCCACCGCGGCGAAATCCGCCTGGTAGGGCTCGCCGTCCTTGCGAAACAGCGTGCCGGTCGTCGTGCCGTAGTGCGCCTTCTGCAGGCCGGCGATGGTGCCGAACGCGAAGTTGTTCATGATGACCCAGATCACCGGGATGTTCTCCTCGACCGCCGTCGCGAGCACCGCCGGGTTCTGGCCGAAGCCGCCGTCACCCACCAGCGACACGACCACGCGGTCCGGGAATGCGACCTTCGCGCCGAGCGCCGCGGGGGCGCCGAAACCCATCGTGCAGTAGCCGCCCGGGGTCAGGATGCTGCCCGGCGTGTAGATCGGGAACTGCTGACCGACGCCGTTCTTGTTCCAGCCCACGTCGGTGGTGATGAACGCGTCGCGCGGCAGCACTTCGCGCACCACCGACAGGATGCGCTCGGGCATCATCGGGAAGCAGTCGTCCTGCACGAACTTCTGGTTGCCGGCCACGAAGGTCTCGCGGAACGCCGCGATTTCCTTGCGCAGCGCGTCGTTCCTGCGGCCTTCCGGCAGCATCTCGCGGGCGACGCGGTTGAGCACCGTCAGCGCGCTCTTGAGGTCGGTGACGACGCCGATCTCGACCGGATAATTGCGCCCGATCTCGTTCGAATCGATATCGATGTGGATCAGCTTGGTCGGCGGGAAGGAAAAGGTGAACTCGTTCTCCCACGAACTGCAGTCGGCTTCCGCAAAGCGCGTGCCGAGGCCGATGATCCAGTCCGCGTTGCGGCACTTGTCGTTCACCAGCTTCGTACCCCAGAAGCCAGTCATGCCCAACACCAGCTCATGGTCGTCCGGCAGCACGCCCTTGCCCATCAGCGAATGCGCGACGGGCAGCGACAGGTGCTCGGCGAAGGCGCGCAGCTCCTGGGCCGCATCGGCCAGGATCACGCCGCCACCGGCGTAGATCACCGGATCCTTCGCGTCGAGCAGCGCCTGCACGATCTTCTTTGCGGTCACGTCGTCGATCGACGGCTTCTGCACCGCCTTGGTGTGATGACGCAGGCGGGTGAAGAGCGAAACGTCGATCTCGCGCGAAAAGAAATCCATCGGCACGTTCACCAGCACCGGGCCGGGACGCCCGCTTTCGGCGAGCTGGAAGGCCTTTTCGAGGATCTCCGGGAACAGCTCCGGCGTATCGACACGCCACGCACGCTTCACGAAGGGGCGGTAGATCTCCCACTGCGACGCGTCCGCGTGCAGGTTGATCTCCTGGTGCGGGTGCTTGCCGTAGTAGTAGCTCGGGATGTCGCCCGCGATCACCACCATCGGGATCGAATCGAGCGCGGCGTTCGCGACGCCGGTCGCGGCGTTGGTCAGGCCCGGTCCGAGGTGCGACAGCACGACCGACGCCTTCTTCGTCGCGCGGGCATAGCCGTCGGCGGCGTGCGCGGCGATCTGCTCGTGGCGCGTGTTGATGAAGCGGATCTTGCTGTTTTCCAGCGCCGTCAGCACCGCGATGTTCGTGTGGCCGCAAAGGCCGAAGATGTGCTCGACCCCGCGGTCTTCGAGATACCGGACGAGCTGATGGGAGATCAGTTGCTTCATTTGGCGTCGCCTCCAGATTTGGATGTCATTTCCGTTTCGATGTCGGCACGGGCGAACCCGTGCGCTATGCCGTCACTTGCGAAGCCGGGGCTACGCCTGGTTCTTCCCGGGAACGGCACGGCGCGCCGGTCCCGCATAGGTGTAAGGAATGTTCTTGGGCATCGGCCCCTTGATGCGACCGCCCTGCTGCGACTGCTCCCACGCGTGGGCCAGGATGCCGACCGAACGCGACAGGATGAAGAGCCCGCGCCCCAGTTCCGGCGCGAAACCCAGCTCCGCGTAGATCACCGCCGTCGCCCCGTCGATGTTCATCGGGATGCGCTTGCCCTTGCGCCGCTCGAGGATCGCCTCGACCTGCTGGCCGATCTGCGAATACAGCCCCTCGACGACACCCTTCGCACGCGCTTCCTCGACCATTGCGAGCAGCTTGCCCGAGCGCGGGTCGATCGGATGGAAGCGGTGGCCGAAACCGGGGATCACCTTGCCGTTCTCTGCAATATAGGCATCGAGTGCGGCCTCGACAGCTTCTTCGAGGGCCACACCTTCTGCGATGCGGCGCGCCGCGTCGGCATACAGCTCCATGCACTGCTGCCCCGCGCCACCGTGGATGCCGGCCAGCACGTTCACCGCCGACGCCATCGCGTTGTTCAGCTCGACGCCGCAGGTCACGGCCATGCGCGAGATCGCGATCGACGGCGCATGCGGGCCATGATCCACCGCCGCCACCAGCGCCGCTTCCAGCAACCGCGACTGCTCCGGCGTCGGCAGGTCGCCGCGCACCATCAGCCAGATCATCTGCGGGAAGCTGACGTTGCCGATCAGTTCCTCGATCGGGTAGCCGCGCATCGCGATCCTGCCCGGCTCGATGTCGATGATTTCGGTGGTCCACCACGCCTGCGCGTCGCGGACGATGTCCTCGGCACTCTTCATGTTCAAACCGCCTGTTGTTCGTGGAGTTGCGAAATCTCGCCCGCGGAATAGCCCAGTTCGGCCAGCAGCGAGTCGGTGTGCGCGCCGAGCACCGGCGGCGGTGTCGCCACGTCGGGATTGCCGCCGCGCATCTTGAAGCCGGCACGCACGAGGCTGAGGTCGCGCCCCACGCCCGGCACGTCTTCGAACTTGGCGAGCAGGTCGCGTTCGCGGATCTGCGGATGTTCCAGCACCTGCGGCACGGTCAGCACGCAGCCCGCGGGCACGCCCAGCTTCGCGAGGATGGTTTCCCACTCGCCCGCCGACTTCGACGCCAGCCCTGACTCGACCTCCGCCTTCAGCGCCTTGCGGTTGCGCTTCCTGGCCTCGCGCTCGGCGAAACGCTCGTCGGTCTTCAGATCGGGCCGGCCGATCGCATCCGCCAGCGCCTCGAACTGCTCCTGCTTGTTCGCGGCGATGTTGAGCGGCCCCTCGCCGGTACGGAAGGTGCCCGACGGCGCCGCGGTAAAGTTCTCGTTGCCCATCGGCACCGGCTCCTTGCCGGCGATCAGGTAGTTCGACACCACCCAGCCCATCGTCACGATCGTCGAATCGAGCATCGACACGTCGATGAATTCGCCTTCGCCGGTCTTCGCCTGACGCACCAGCGCGCTCGACACCGCGAAGGCCGCGGTGATGCCGCCGATGGTGTCGGCGACCGGGTAGCCCACGCGCAAGGGTGCGGACTCATCGTCGCCGGTGATGCTCATCACGCCCGACATGCCCTGCACGATCTGGTCGTAGGCCGGCGCGTGCCGCATCGGACCCTGCTGGCCGAAACCCGAAATCGCGCAATAGACGAGCTTCGGATTCACTTCCTTCAGCACGTCGTAACCGAGGCCCAAGCGATCCATCACGCCCGGGCGGAAGTTCTCGACCAGCACATCGGCGCTCTTCACGAGGCGGAACAGCACCTCCTTGCCCGCGTCGGACTTGAGGTTCAGCGTCAGCGACTTCTTGCCGCCGTTCTGCGCGAGGAAGGACGCGCCCATCTTCGCCTTGTTCAGCGCCGGATCGGCCCCGAGCTGACGCGCCAGATCGCCCGACTCCGGCACCTCGACCTTGATCACCTCGGCACCGAGCAGCGCCAGCTGATACGCGCAGAACGGCCCCGCCAGAACGTTGGTCAGGTCGAGGACGCGGATTCCGGAAAGCGCTGCAGTCATGTGCTACCCCTTAGTTCACTGTGGATCAACATCGATCCTGTCACGTTGATCGAATAATAGAACGCAATTCTTCACAGTGCAACCGCTTTTAGAACCTTGTTTTGTTTTTCAGAACAAGGTCGCAAAACACCCGTGCGACCCGCGCACCTGACCACTTGAAAGGAGGGGGGGCGTCGCCGCGCGCCGCGGCAACCGGAACACATGGGGGCGCCACGGTGTCGCGACGCCGGGAATAGAGGGACGTGCCGCACGCCGGACGGCCGCGACACGCAACTCAGCAGGAAGGAATCAGGCCGCGGCGACCTTGTCGGCGAGCCACTGCACCGACGCCTGCGCGCGGGCGATCACGGCCGGCAGAGCGGAGCGCAGATTCTCGTCATTGAAGACTTCGAGGGTGTAATCGCCCGCATAACCCTTGCCCCGCAGGCGCGCGACGAGGTCGGAAATCAGCCGGCCATGCACGCCTTCGCCGGGGAAGCGGCGCTCGTGACGCGAAATCTCGACGAACTCGTCGATCTCGGTCACGAAGTCGAACGAGCAGTCCGACAACTGCGCGAGGAAGATGCGGTCGGCCGGAATGTCCGCCAGCAAATCGAGCGAGGTCTGCCGCATCAGGATCTGGAAGGAGTCGATGACCAGGCCGACGTTGTGGCGGTTCGCCATCTGCACGACCTGCCACGCATCGGGGTACTCGCTCACCCAGCGCCCCCACGCCAGTGCCTCGTAGCCGATGCGGATGCCGTAAGGGGTTGCAAGCGTGCCGAGCACTGCGAGGTTGCGCGCCAGCGCCGCCGGATCGGCGATGGCCGTGGGTGCCGTCGACGAGGAGACGATCAGCAGCCGGCAGCCCACCGAAGCCGCCAGTTCGATCATCGATTTCGCCGCATCGATGCGGTAACCGACCTCGCGGTCGGAGTCCCCGGTCATTTCCCGCAGGAACTGGAACGCGCTTACCCGCACGCCGCTCGCGCGCACCTTGCGTGCAGCGGCAGCGGCGCCATCGGGATGCGCCAGCAGATCCTTGGCGCTCAATACCAAGGCACCGAATCCCGCTTCCCGCACGGCGTCCATTTTCTCGTGCAGCGTTCCGGGGAGCGTCGCGCTGTTGATCCCGATCCTGTGAGTCTTCATCGTTCGTGCCGCCCGGGCGGAGAAACTTGATTGCTGAGGTGATTGCTGTCGAACCTGGCCGCGCCGGATCACTCCGTGCGCTGCACGATCTCGAAGTAGAACGGATCCACGACCGGCGCGGTGACCAGATGCTTCACGCCCGGCCGCTCCGGATCGTTCTCCGGCCCGCGGGCGACCGGAATCCCCGTCTCGCCGAAGCCTGCCGCCACATCCGCAAGCGAATGCGTCTCTATGCCGATGCAGGCGATCCCCTCGACGTTCAGCGGGTCGGCCGGCGGCTCCCCCTCGCGTACCTGGTCGGACGCCGGACGCAGGACGATGCGCAACTTGCCGCAGGGGCTTTCCATCCAGATGGACCCGCTCGCGCTCGTTTGCAGCACGCGGAATCCGAACACCTGCTCGTGAAACTCGATCCACTCCTGTTCACGACCCGCACACACGGTGAGCGCCACGTGCTCCACGCTCGTCAGCCCCATCGGCGTCGCCGGCGGTTTCGTCTGCGGCAGCGGCACGAAGTCGACGTCGTAGATCGTGTGATCGCCGTAGCGGTCGATGAAGTAAACATGCGTTCCGCCGATGCCGATGATCGCGGGGATGTTCAATTCCATCGCGCCCGCATGCGGCGGCACGTCCCACGCACCCATCGCCTGCGCACGCTTGTACGCGGACGCCACGTTCTTCACGCGCAGCGCGATCGCGCAGATCCCCGGCCCGTAGGTCCGGTTGAAAGTCTGCGCAAAGCTCTCCTCGTCGGAGTTGACGAGGAAATTGATGTCGCCCTGGCGGTACAGGACCACGTTCTTCGACCTGTGCTTCGCCACGGCGGAAAAACCCATGCGTTCGAAATGAGCGCCGAGCGCATCCGGGTCGGGCGAAGCGAATTCGACGAATTCGAGACCGTCCATCCCCAGGACGTTGCCTGAAGCATCAGAGGTCGGAAAAAACGGGTCTTGCATCCTTTGACTCCTGGTTGCCACTTGCGAGCGGGCCGTATATGTATGTATCCAGCGCGAACGGCGCTTGGCCTCAGCGTAATTATTATCATACGCCCCGCATGAACCCAACGGCTTTCTGCGCCGCCGCGCGCGGCCTTCCTGTCCGTGTTGCCGCCTCGCCGCACCGGGGCCGCGCCGACTGCAAACACCATTGCAACGGATAGAACGATGTTCCATTATTTAATGGTATCGTAGATCAACCCCGGCAGTCGTGCCGCCTCGCAGCCACGGTTCCGTGTTGGCCCCCGATGCCTGCGGCGCCGCGCGCATCCGGACGAGATTGACCGCAAACCCGGCTATCATGTGCCAATAATGAAAACCTGGTTTCATTTTACTGGAGCATTCCCATGAGCAGCGAAGGCGTCGCATCCGTAGAACGCGCCCTGACCATCCTCGATGTCTTCACCGACCGGGACAAGAGCCTGACCCTGACCGAGATCTCCAAGCGTGCGGGCTTCTACAAGAGCACCACGCTGCGACTGGCGGAGTCGCTGGAAAAGTTCGGCTACCTGCGCCGCCTCGACGACGGCGCCTACCGCCTGGGCCCCAAACCGCTGTACCTCGGCTCCCTGTACCAGAAGCACTTCAGCACCTCGGACTTCGTGCCGCAGATCATGCGCCGCATGTCCGAGGAAATCCGCGAAGGCATTTCCTTCTTCGTGCGCGACGACGACCGCCGCGTGTGCCTGCACCGCGTCGACTCCCCGCGCGCGATCCGCGACGCGATCCATGAAGGCGACGCCTTCCCGCTCAACAACGGCGCGTCCGGCCACGTCCTGCTCGCCTTCAGCGGCCTGTCCGGCGCCAAGTACGACCAGATACGCGACCGCTGCTACGCAATGTCGCTGGGCGAACGCGACCCCGAAACCGCGGCAGTGGCCTGCCCCGTTTTCGCCGTCCAGCAACGCCTGGTCGGCGCCCTGTCGGTTTCCGGCCCCAAGTACCGGCTCGACGAAAAGACGCTCGAAAGCATGGTGCCCACGATGCACAAATTCGCTGCCGAGCTCACGCAACTACTCGGCGGCACCTGGCCCGAAGTCCGGGGCCTGCCGAAGGCCTAGACGGCCTGACCGGCTCCCGGCCGGAACCGTCACGCCGGGGCGCTCATCTGCCCCGGCTACCGCCCCCGATCGACAAGGCCTTCCATGACCGCGAGCCACCCCGCCTCGGCCCCGGCGCCGGCCTGCGCGAATGCGGCCTCCAGCTGGACCATCTGCGCGCCCGTGAGGCGCGCTTCCAGTGCCTCGCCCGCTGCGGTGAGCCGCAACTGACGGACGCGCCGGTCGTGCGCGGCAGTATCGGTCGCGACCAGCCCCATCTCGACCAGTTGCCGCAATGGCCCATTCAGGGCCTGCTTGCTCACGCCCAACACGCCGAGCAGGGCATTCACCGCAATCTGCGGATTGCCGCCGACGAAATACAGGATGCGGTGATGCACCCGTCCGAGGCTGCGCTCTTCGAGCATGCGGTCCGGCGGTGCGGTGAAGGCGCGATAGCCGAAATAGAGCAGCTCGATCGCCTTGCGCAGCCGTGCTTCATCGGAAGCGGACGCGCCGCGGGCGCAGGAGAACTTTTGGTCAACCATATTGACATGCTAGAAGGCGAACCATTACCTTGTCCATAGGTCAATATTATTGACATTTCACCGGACGCCACGATGACCGCCCCGCTATCCGCCCTCCCCGCATTTTCCACCCGCACCCGCGACCTGCACGCGTCGCCGATCCGCGAAATCCTCGCCGTCGTCGATCGGCCGGGCATGATCTCGTTCGCCGGCGGCCTGCCCTCCGGCGACAGTTTTCCGCGGCTGTCCCTCGACACCATGCCGCAGAATGCCCTGCAGTACGGCCCCAGTGAGGGGGAACGCCCGCTGCGCGAATGGATCGCCGCGGACCTGCGCACGCGGGGCCTGGATTGCACGGCCGACCAGGTCCTGATCGTCTCCGGGTCGCAACAGGGCATCGACCTCGTCGCAAAACTGTTCATCGATCCGCAGACCCCCGTCGCCGTGGAGTCCCCGACCTACCTCGCAGCCCTCCAGGTGTTCCGCTTCTTCGGCGCACGTCTGCTCGCCTACGACGCCGAGGCACCCGATACGGCATCCTTCGTGCGCGAGACACCCGCGTTCGCCTACGTCATCCCCACCTTCCAGAATCCGAGCGGACGCTGCCTCGACGCCGCGCAACGCGCCGCGCTGGCCGCCAGCCTCGACGAAGCGCGGATCCCCGTATTCGAGGACGACCCCTACCGCGACCTCGCCTACGACCCCTGCGAACGCACGCCGATGTGCGCCCGGCTGCGGCGCACGCCGTGGATCTACCAGGGGTCCTTTTCGAAGAGCCTCGCTCCCGGACTGCGGCTGGGCTACCTCGTCGCCTCGCCCGAACTGCTCCCCTTTCTGACGCGCCTCAAGCAGGCTGCCGACCTGCACAGCAACCGTGTCAGCCAGTGGGTGGTGCTGCAGCAGCTCAACGATCCCGCGCGCCAAGCGCGCATCGACGCCCTCGTCGCGAGCTATCGCGTCCGCCGCGATGCGTTCGAACAGGCCCTCCGCCGACATTTCGGCGACATCGCCACATGGCGCACACCCCCGGGCGGCCTCTTCTTCTGGCTGACCCTGAAACAGCGGATCGACACCCGCACGCTCCTGCCGAAGGCCATCGCAGCGAACGTCGCCTTCATGCCGGGCGAGCCCTTCCTGCCATACGAAGTCGAGGCCTGCGGCCAACTGCGGCTCAATTTCAGCCATGCGACCGCGGAGCAGGCCGATGTCGGGCTGGAGCGGCTGGCGGCGCTGGTGCGAAGCGCGTCCTGATTCCGGTCGCGCCCTCTCCCGGCTCCCGGCCGCCGACGGTCCGTTCCACCCGCCCTGTGGCATGATGGAACGGACCATGACCACACCCGCCACCATCTACTACCACGCCGACTGCCTCGACGGCTTCGGCGCCGCCTACGCCGCCTGGCGCCGCCTGGGCGATGCCGCACGCTACCTGCCGGTGCACTACGGGAACGCCTGGCAGGTCGACGACGTCACCGGGCGCGACGTCTTCATCCTCGACTTCTCGTTTCCCCGCGCCGAACTCGAGCGCATGGCCGCGCGGGCCCGCTCCGTCTGCCTGATCGATCACCACGCCAGCGCCCGCGCGGCGTGGGCAGAGCTGCTGCACCCCGACGAAGGGAGCAGCGGCGCACGCCATCACGATCCCGCCCGCAATCTGACGGTGATCTTCGATCTCGAACGATCCGGCGCACGGCTCGCATGGGAACATTTCCACCCCGATACGGCCGTCCCGGCAGCGCTCGCGCACATCGAAGACCAGGACATGTGGCGCTTCCGGCTTCCCGGCACGCGCCCCTTCTGCCGCGCACTGCGCATGCGCGACTTCGCCTTCCCGACCTGGGATCCGATCGTGCGCGCAAGCGAGGATGCGACCACCCCCGCCCACCGTGCCCTGCTCGACGAAGGCGCGGCCGTCGACCGCTTCCTCGCCATCGAGGTGGACCGGCTCGCGTCGAGTGCGCTGGTGATGCCCGTGGGCTTGCAATCCACCCTCGCACCGGGCGCCGCGGCCTCCTCGTCCGACGAGCGGGTTGGCGGCCTGGCCATCAACGCCAGCGCGGCATTCGCGTCCGAGCTCGGCGGACGGCTCGCCGAGCGTTCGCGCACCTTCGGCCTCGTCTGGCAACTCGCCGGCGACGGCTTCGTGAAGGCTTCGCTGCGCGGCTGCAACGTCGTGAACGTCGCGCGCATCGCCGAACATTACGGCGGCGGCGGCCACCCCAACGCCGCCGGCTTTCGCATGCCCTTGCGCGATTTCCTCGAACAGGTGCTCGCGGCAACGCCGGACCAGACACCCTGAACGCCCACACCCGCCAAATTTGCCTATAATTGAAGCCAGATGGCACCAATGGAGTTCCCCATGAGTCCCCCTGTCGCGGCCCTTCCGCCCACCCCCTCGCTTTCGATCGAATCCGTGCTCGGCGGCCAGGGCGTGCTGCATGCAAGGCCGCGGACGGCGCTCGACTGGGTATCCGTCATCCGCCGCGGCATTTCCTCGGCGGCCGTCGATGCGGCGACGAAGACGCTGCACGTCACGCAGGCCGAGCTTGCCGAAGCCCTGGGCATTCCGGAGCGCACCCTTGCGCGGCGCAAGAAGGAAGGCACCCTCAACAGCGAGGAATCCGCCAAGCTGGTCCGCCTCGCGCGAGTCGCCGAGCGCGCCCAGGAGGTTTTCGAGGATCCGGACGTTGCCATGCACTGGCTGAAATCGCCCAACACGGCGCTCGGCACCGCGGTGCCGCTGTCGCTCATGGACACGGACATCGGTGCCGAGAGCGTGCTGGACACCCTGGGCCGCATCGAGCACGGCGTATTCGCCTGATGCTCACGGTGTGGCGTCTGGTGACGGCGCGCTTCGCGCATTCGGCATTCTCGGGCGAAGGCGCGCGCCTGTACGGCGGACGCTGGAACCGCAAAGGCGTCCAGATGGTGTACACCGCTGCGACACAGTCCCTGGCCATGCTCGAAATGCTCGTACAGGACGAACCCTTGCGCGCCCGCCATGTGGTCATCCCGGCAAGAATTCCGAGCGGGCTGCGCATCGACCGCATCGCCGTGGACGAGCTGCCCGGCGACTGGCGCACCCCCGAAGCGCGCGAACACCTGCAGGGTCTCGGCAGCGACTGGGCGAAGGACAGTTCCGCCGCCGTGCTCGCCGTTCCCAGCGCAGTGATCCCCTCGGAAACCAACTACCTGCTCAACCCCTTGCACCCCTCCTTTACGAAGATCGCCATTGGCAACGCGCAGGAATTCATCACGGACCTGCGTCTCATTCGAAGTTCATAATTCAGGATCGTCCGCGACGGCCGATCCCGCTTCCGCGCGAAGACGGCCGCCGCTCCGCGAACGCCCGACACCCCCCCCCAACCCCGCACTACCCGCAATGTCCACTACACGCGAAGAAGACAAGACCGGCGACGCGCTGAAGGCCCAGCGTTTCCAGATGCTGGAAGACATCGCCAGCGAAATGTCGCGCAAACTGGTCTTTCCGACCTGTTTCGACGTCACCATCCGCCTGCGCGAACTGCTCGACGACCCGGACGCCCCGATCGAGAAGATCAGCACTGCCGTAAGCCTCGACCCCCTGATCAGCAGCCGCCTGCTGAGCGTTGCCAATTCCGTGCTCAACCGCCGCGATGGCCCGCCGTGCAAGGATCTGCAATCCGCAATCATGCGCATCGGCACAAAGTCGGTGCGTTCCCTCGCGCTCGGCGTCGCGATGAAGCAACTCCTGCTGGCGAAGGATCTCACCGACTTCGACGGCGTCTCCCGACGGCTGTGGACGCATTCCGTGACCACCGCAGCCGCCTGTTCCGTTCTCGCGCGCAAGTTCGGTCGCGTAACCGCCGATCAGGCGCTGTTCGCCGGCCTGGTGCATGACCTGGGCGCCAGCTACATGCTCTATCGCGCCTCGCAGTACGACGAATTGCGTCAACGGCCGGATACCGTCAAGCACCTTGTCTACCAGTGGCACGAGAGCATCGGCGAGTCGCTCCTCTTCGCCCTCGGCATCCCCGAAGAAATCGCCATCGCCACGCGCGACCACGATCACCCCCGCCCCATGCCCGAATATCCGCGCAACCTCACCGACATCGTCTACATCGGCAACGTCATGGCCGGTGGACATTTCGAGTGGATGAAGAAGGATTTCGACGCCGCCGCGCAGGCCCGCGCCGAGCTCGGCGAACCCTATCTGTCCCTCATCGACGACATGAACGCCGCGGCCGCGGAACTCCACGCCGCGCTCGACAGCTGACGTACCCGGCAATCGGGCGCAAACGGAAACTACGGACGAATTCCCGCACGGATTGCCTGTAAAATTCCACTCCGACGGAAGGCAGCCGGGGCGCTGCGCGTCGCCCCGGCGACGCCATGATCGATTCGCCTGTCCGGCTAACCATCCTGTACGGACACGGAGGCGCGCATGGCGCTGGCATCACTCACGACGCAGCAAATCATCGACCAGCTCGATTCGGGCTATCACTGGGCCGGCAGCACCATCACCTACGCCTTCCCGGTCACCGCCGCCGACCTGTTCTCGACCGATGAAGGCGGCTCCTTCCGGCCGCTGGATGCAACCCAACAGGCGTACGCCGAAGTGGCGCTCGCCTCGTGGGACGAACTGATCGCCCCGTCGTTCGCGGAAGTATCGGGCTCCGCGTCCGACGTCGAGTTCGGACTCACCCTCAACGCCGACTACGCCCACGCCTATTTCCCGTCCTACGGGAGCGTCTGGTTCAGATCCGGCGACGCCTCCCTGGCCGAGCCCGAGGTCGGCGGCTACGGCTACATGACCTATGTCCATGAGGTCGGCCATGCGCTGGGCCTGGACCACATGGGCGACTACAACGGCTACGCGCCCGAGCCGACGAGCTACCAGGACAGCACGGTCCTGTCGGTCATGTCCTATTTCGGTCCGTCCTACGGCTCATGGTCGGCCGGAACCGGCCAGATCGCATGGGCCGACTGGATCGGCTCGGACGGCCGGCTCTACCAGCCCCAGACCCCCATGCTCGACGACGTCCTGGCGATCCAGAGCATATATGGCGCCGACCATACGACCCGTACCGGCGACACCACCTACGGCTTCGGCTCGAATGTCACCGGCGCGATGGCGGAAATCCTCGATTTCACGCGCAACGCCCATCCCGTCCTCACCCTCTACGACGCAGGCGGAAACGACACCCTCAACCTCAGCGGCTGGTCATCGGGCAGCACCGTCGATATCGCGCCGGGAGCCTACAGCTCCTGCAACGACATGACCAACAACATCGCCATCGCATACTCGACGGACATCGAAAACGTCGTCTGCGGCGACGGCTCCGATTCGATCAGCGGCAACACCCTCGCGAACCGTCTCGACGGCGGCGGCGGCAACGACACCATCTACGGCCTCAGCGGCGACGACGAGCTCCTCGGCGGTGGCGGCAACGACTATCTCGACGGCGGCACGGGTATCGACTGGGCCACCCTGGGCGCGGACCTTGGCAGCTACGCGATCATCTACGACGCCACCACCGGAATCTTCACGTTCCAGAGCCAGTCGACCGGGATCGACACCGTCACCGGCACCGAATACTTCCGCTTCGCCAACGACGTCACCCGCAGCGCAGGCGAACTCGCCGGCGGGCAGCGCGCGGCGCCCATTGCCGGGATCACGCTCTCGGGCACCGGCCGCGCCAACATCCTCACCGGCACCGACGCCGACGACCAGCTGTTCGGCCTCGGCGGCGCCGATTCGCTCGACGGCGGCTTCGGGCACGACCTGCTCGACGGCGGCCGTGGTGCGGACCTGCTCTCCGGCGGCAACGGCGACGACACCTATGTCGTCGACAACCGCAATGACGTCGTGACCGAATCGAACGGCCTGCTCGGCGGCATCGACACCGTGCACAGCACCGTCTCCTTCGCCCTCGGCGCCGACCTCGAACACCTCACCCTCACCGGCCGCGCGCGCGCGAACGGCACCGGCAACGACGGCGACAACGTCATCGCCGGCAACGCGGGCCGCAACACCCTCGACGGCCGCGGCGGCGACGACACCCTGATCGGCGCGGGGGGACGCGACATCCTCATCGGTGGCGCCGGCCACGATGTCTTCCGCTTCAACGCCATCTCCGATACCAGTGCGAGTGCCCGTGCGGCGGACATGATCTCGGACTTCGCGATCGGCGAAGACCTCCTCGACCTGTCCCTCATCGACGCGAACCTCCTCACCGCGGAAAACGACGCTTTCGACACCACCTTTGTCGCCGCCGGAACGGCCTTCTACGCACCAGGACAACTGCAGTTCGCCGGCGGCATCCTGTACGGCAACGTCGACGCCGACGCGAAGCCCGAATTCGCAATCAACCTCGGGCAGGTCACCCTCTCCCACAGCGACCTCGTGTTCTAAGCGACCGAATCGCAGCAGTCCCACCGGTCCGCCGCACTTCAGCCGCAGCCTTACACACGATTACAACCCATGTGCATGGAACGCTTGCCCCCATACGCCGTCGCGCTACACTGCGCGCCTTGATGCCTTCCGAACGGAATATGCACAAACTTACGGCCCTGCAACGCTGCCTGCTTATCCTGCTGCTTCCCCTGCTCGCCTCCACGTGGAGCCACGCGGCCGAACAGAAAGCCGACGGCGGGGCAACCACGGTCGAGCTGTCGGCCGACGCCCGCCGTGCGGCACCCAACGACCTCGCCGTCGCAACCCTTTATTTCCAGGCGGACGACCGCAATCCCGGCGCGCTCGCGCGCCAGGTCAACAGCGCCATCGCGGCGGCACTGGAGCAGGCGCGGGGCTATGCCACGGTAAAGGCGAAGTCCGCCGGCACCGCCACCTTTCCGGTGTATGGCAAGGAAGGTCGGCGCATCGAAGGCTGGCGCATGCGCTCCGACATCCAACTCGAAAGCCGTGACCTCCCCGCCCTCACCGAACTCGTCGGCAAGCTCCAGGGAACGCTCGCACTTTCCGGCCTGACCCTGCAACCCTCGCCCGAAACCCGCAAGAGCACGGCCGACCTCGCCGCCACCGACGCGATCCGCGCCTTCCAGGAGCGCGCCGGGGCCATCGCCGCCACGCTGAACAAGCCGTGGCGGATTCGCCACCTCGCCGTCGCCCACGGCGGCAGCCCCCGCCCCCCCTTCCCGGCAGCGCGCGCGGCGGCGGCATTCGCTGCCGAGGCCGCACCGATGCCCGTCGAAGCCGGCGAGACCGAAATCATCGTCACCGTCAGCGGCACCATCGAACTGACGGACTAACGCGGCATGCACCCGCCGCACGCTTCTGAAAGACACTTCATGCGCCTCGATCGCCAACTGGTAGTCCTTTCCGCACTTCTCATCGGCGCGGGTTCCCTCGCCGGCACCGCCTGGACCCGCGAAGGTTCGCGGGTCGTCAGCTACGCCTGTCCCGGGGGAGAGCAATTCACCGTCGAGTACTTCGAAGGCCACGTGCGCCTGCGCACGGGCGCCGGCATCTTCGCCCTCACGGACGAGAAGTCGGCCAGCGGGGCCAAGTATTCCGACGGCTATACGGTACTCTCGGCCAGCGGAGAGCAGGCCGTGCTCGAAAGACCGGGCCTGCCCGAAAGTCCGGCCTGCCACGCCATCCGCAAGGCCTCGCTCTGACGCCCGGTCGGGAACGTCCGCACGGCGGGGCCCACTGGACACCCGAAGACTATTTCCCTATCGTTTGCAGATAATGTGCAGGGGAGCTCCATGGTCGTCCGCAAGCTGGTTCACGCCCTGACGGCATCAGCGATCGCAGCCCTCGTAGCTGCCTGCGGCAGTGTCCCGGCCCCGCGGCCCGACGTCTCCTCCGTACCGACCGCCCCTGCCGGACGCGCCAGCGCCGACTACTTCGTCCTCGACGACCCCGAGCATTCGCGCGAGATGGTCATCTTCGCGCTGGGCCTGATCGACACCGGCTACCGCTTCGGCGGCCGCAATCCCGACGCGGGCCTCGACTGCAGCGGCATGGTTGCCTACGTCGTCGAGCAGATCTCCGGCCGCCGCCTGCCGCACAATGCCGCGCAGATCGCCGACCGGACGCGGCCGGTCAGCCTCGCGGTGCTCCAGCCGGGTGACCTCGTCTTCTTCAACACCATGAACCGGCCTTACTCCCACATGGGCATCTACATGGGGGAAGGCAAGTTCGTGCATGCACCATCGAGCCGCGGACGCGTGCGCGTCGAACGGCTCGACAGCCCCTATTTCAGATCCAGATTCGACGGCGCCAGGACGCTCGTGGCGGACAGTTGAACAAAGCGGCCCGGGCGCCTACAACCCGGGGCGGCGCTGCACCCGCCGACGCTGGCAGGAAGCATCTCATCCAACCTTCAGCAGGAGCAGAACCATGCATACACGGAAGATCAGCGAGGTCATCGCCGGCCGCCCCATCCTCACGGGCCCCGCCCATCTCACCGTCAGCGACGCCGCGCGCCTCATGGCCGACGCCAGGGTCGGATCCATCATGGTCACCGAAGGCGGCAGTCTCATCGGCATCTTTACCGAACGCGACGCCCTCGTCCGCGTGCTGGCTGCGGGTCTGGATCCTCAGACGACACCGGTCGCCCGCGTGATGACCGCGCGCGTGATGACCGCAACGCCCGAGATGCCGCTCGGCCACGCATTGCACCTGATGTTCGAAGGCGGATTCCGGCACGTACCCATCGTGGAGAACGGCCGCCCCGCAGGAATGGTGTCGGCGCGTGATGCGCTCGGCCCCGAGCTCGTGGAATTCGAAGGCGAGCTGCTGCAGCGGGAAGCGATCGCCGAGGTGCTCTGAGCAGGCAGCACTCCCCGGAGGGAGCCGCCGTCAGGGCTTCTGCCGGGGGGTGTGCACGAAGACTTCGCCGGGCTTGGTCAGCCCCAGCTCGAAGCGCGCGCGCTCCTCGATCGCCTCGTTGCCGGACTTGAGATCGCGCACTTCGGCCTCCAGACCAGCGTTGCGCTGTTCCAGTGCACGATTCTTCTCGCGCTGCTCCTGCAGCTGACGGTCCACGTCCCACACCCGCAGCCAGCCGCCCTTGCCCAGCCAGAGCGGGTACTGCAGGAGTGCCGCCAGCAGGACGAGGATGACCAGAGGCCAGCGCATAAGGATGAAAATCTGCTCGTAATCAAAAGAAGGCCGGCGAATTCATCGCCGGCCTTGTGCATCGAGTCACTGCGGACGGCCCGCGCGGGCCGCCGCCGAGCGCGGAACGCTTAGCGAACGCGCAGGTTGTAGAAGGCGCGACGGCCCGGGTAGCTGACGGTATCGCCGAGATCTTCCTCGATGCGCAGCAGCTGGTTGTACTTCGAGATGCGGTCGGAACGCGACAGCGAACCGGTCTTGATCTGCATCGCGTTGAGGCCGACCGCGATGTCCGCGATCGTCGAGTCCTCGGTCTCGCCCGAACGGTGCGAGATCACGGCAGTGTAGCCCGCGCGCTTGGCCATCTCGACCGCGGCGAAGGTTTCCGACAGCGTCCCGATCTGGTTGATCTTGATGAGGATCGAGTTGGCGATGCCCTGGTCGATGCCCTGTTCGAGGATCTTCGTGTTGGTCACGAACAGGTCGTCGCCGACGAGCTGGATCTTGCGGCCAAGCTTGTCGGTCAGGGTCTTCCAGCCGGCCCAGTCGTTCTCCGCCATGCCGTCCTCGATCGACACGATCGGGAAGCGGTCGGCCAGCGTCGCGAGATAGTCGGCAAAGCCTTCCGAGCTCAGGGTCAGTCCTTCGCCCGCGAGGACGTACTTGCCGTCCTTGTAGAACTCCGACGCCGCGCAGTCGAGCGCCAGCACCACTTCGCGGCCCGGCTCGTAGCCGGCGGCCGAGATCGCGTCCTGGATCATGTTGAGGGCTTCCTCGGTGCTGCCGACGTTCGGCGCGAAACCGCCCTCGTCGCCGACGGTCGTCGGGTAGCCCTTCTTGTCGGTGAGCTTCTTCAGGTGATGGAAGATCTCCGCGCCGCAACGCAGCGCCTCGCGGAAGCTGGTCGCGCCGACGGGCATGATCATGCATTCCTGGATGTCCAGGCTGTTGTTCGCGTGCGCGCCGCCGTTGATGACGTTCATCATCGGCACCGGCATCGCCATCGGGCCCGAACCGCCGAAGTAGCGGTAGAGCGGCAGGCCGGCCTCTTCGGCCGCGGCCTTCGCGACGGCCATCGACACGGCCAGCATCGCGTTGGCGCCGAGGCGCGACTTGTTCTCGGTGCCGTCGAGTTCGATCAGGGTACGGTCGATGAAGGACTGTTCCTCGGCGTCGAGGCCGATGATCGATTCCGAGATCTCGGTGTTGACGTTCTCGACCGCGCGCAGGACGCCCTTGCCCAGATAGCGCGCGGCGTCGCCGTCACGCAGTTCGATGGCTTCGCGCGAACCGGTCGAGGCGCCCGACGGCACAGCCGCACGGCCCATCACACCGGATTCGAGCAGAACGTCCGCCTCGACGGTCGGGTTGCCGCGCGAATCCAGAATTTCGCGGGCAATGACATCAACGATTGCACTCATGGGTATTCCTGTCCTTCCAGGGGGTCAAAAATGGTTTGATCGAAACGCGGGCAGCCGCTTCAGCCGGCCAGCTCCATGAAGCCGTGGCGCTTCACCAGGCTGTCGATGTCCTTCAGCGTCGCCAGCAGCGCCTTCATCTTAGGCAGCGGCCACGCATTCGGGCCGTCCGACAGGGCCTTCGCCGGATCGGGGTGGGTTTCCATGAACAATCCCGCCACACCCACGGCCACGGCCGCGCGCGCCAGCACCGGCACGAACTCGCGCTGCCCGCCCGAGGCCGTGCCCTGCCCGCCCGGCAGCTGCACCGAATGGGTCGCATCGAACACCACCGGGCAGCCCGTTTCGCGCATGATCGCAAGGCTGCGCATGTCCGACACGAGATTGTTGTAACCGAACGATGCACCGCGTTCGCACACCATGATGGTGTCCGCGCCGCCGTTGGCCTCGCGCGCCTTGTCGACGACGTTCTTCATGTCGCCCGGAGCGAGGAACTGCCCCTTCTTGATATTCACCGGCTTGCCGCTGGCGGCGACCGCATGGATGAAGTCGGTCTGGCGGCACAGGAAGGCCGGCGTCTGCAGCACATCGACGACAGCCGCAACGGCCGGGATTTCCTCGATCGCGTGCACGTCGGTGAGCACCGGCACGCCGAGCTGCTTACGCACGTCGGCGAGGATCTCGAGCCCCTTCTCCATGCCCGTGCCGCGGTAGGACTTGCCCGAACTGCGATTGGCCTTGTCGTACGACGACTTGTAGATGAAGGGGATCGCCAGCTCGGCGCAGATTTCCTTCAGCGCGCCGGCCGTTTCGAAGGCCATGTCGCGCGACTCGATCACGCACGGCCCGGCAATCAGGAAGAACGGCTTGTCGAGGCCGACCTCGAATCCGCAGAGTTTCATCGCAACTCCCTCAGACCGCCGCAGCGGCCGCCTTGCGCGCCAGCGCCGCCTTCACGTAGGCCGTGAACAGCGGATGTCCCTTGCGCGGGTTGGAAGTGAATTCCGGGTGGAACTGGCAGCCGACGAACCACGGATGCACGTCGGCGGGCAGTTCGATCATCTCGCACAGGTCGGTGCCCGGGGCGCGGCCGGAGACGACCAGGCCCTTCTCTTCGAGTTGCGAGAGCAGCTTATTGTTCACTTCGTAGCGGTGGCGGTGACGCTCGACGACGTCGGCGGAACCGTAGACCTCCCGCGCCAGCGAGCCGTCGGCAAGATGGCACAACTGCGCGCCGAGGCGCATCGTGCCGCCGAGGTCCGAGCTTTCGCTGCGCTTTTCAACCTTGCCGGTGCGATCCTGCCATTCGGTGATCAGGCCGATCACCGGATACTGCGTGTCGCGCTCGAACTCGGTCGAATGCGCGCCGGCCATGCCGGCCACGTCGCGGGCGAACTCCACGACGGCGAGCTGCATGCCCAGGCAGATGCCGAGATAGGGCACCTTGTTCTCGCGTGCGTAGCGGATCGCGGCGATCTTGCCCTCGGTGCCGCGCTTGCCGAAGCCGCCCGGCACAAGGATCGCATCCATCTTTTCCAGCGCCTTGCAGCCCTCGCGTTCGATATCCTCGGAGTCGAGGTAGTGGATCGTCACCTTGCTCTCGGTGTGCATCCCGGCGTGGTTGAGCGCTTCGATGAGCGACTTGTAGGATTCGGTCAGGTCGACGTACTTGCCCACGAAGGCGACGTCGATGGTCTGCTTCGGGTTCTCGAGCGCATGGACGAGCTTTTCCCACACGCTCAGATCGGCCGCACGCGCGAGGATGTTCAGCTTGTGGCAGACGATTTCGTCGAGCATCTGGTCGTGCAGCTGCCCGGGGATCTTGTAGATCGAGTTCGCATCGAGGCACTCGATGACTGCTTCGTGCATCACGTTGCAGAACAGCGCGATCTTGCGGCGCTCGTCGGCGGGGATCGAACGGTCGGCGCGGCACAGCAGGATGTCGGGCTGGATGCCGATCTCGCGCAGCTCCTTCACCGAATGCTGCGTCGGCTTGGTCTTCAGTTCGCCCGCGGTCGGGATGTACGGAACCAGTGTCAGATGGATGAAGCAGGTGCCATTGCGGCCCTCCTCAAACCCCATCTGGCGGATCGCCTCGAGGAAGGGCAGCGACTCGATGTCGCCCACGGTGCCGCCGACCTCGACGATCGCCACCTCGGCACCTTCGGCGCCGCGCTTGATGTACTGCTTGATCTCGTCGGTGATGTGCGGGATGACCTGCACCGTCTTGCCGAGATATTCGCCGCGGCGCTCCTTCTTGATCACCGCCTCGTAGATCTGGCCGGTGGTGAAGTTGTTGCGCTTGCTCATGCGGGCGCTGGTGAAGCGCTCGTAGTGACCCAGATCGAGGTCGGTTTCAGCGCCGTCTTCGGTCACGAAGACCTCACCGTGCTGGAACGGGCTCATCGTGCCCGGATCGACGTTGATGTACGGATCCAGCTTGAGGTGGGTAACCTTGATGCCGCGGGATTCGAGAATGGCCCCCAGCGAGGCCGCTGCAATGCCTTTGCCCAAAGAGGACACGACACCGCCGGTAACGAAGACGTATTTGGTCATGGGAACGTTGCTGCGGGAAAGCGCGATGATAACCGAAGAGCCCTGCAGGCCGGAAGCGATGTGCGGCAACAGCCCTTTCCCCCGGCTGAAAACGGTGCGATCGTAACCACGATGACGAGCGCGAAACGCGAAGCGGCGCCGGCGAACGGGCGGCGCCTGATCCTGTTCGGAGCCTTCGACCGCCACAACTTCGGCGACCTGCTGCTCGCCCGTTGTGCGGCGGCGGGCGCTCGCACCAAAATCGTCTTCGCCGGACTCGCCGCACGCGACCTGCGCGATTTCGGCGGATTCCGCACCCTGGCGCTGGTCGACGCCATCGCCGCCTTCGGGAGCGAGGACGCCGACTTCGTACACGTCGGCGGCGAGCTGCTCACGACCACCGCCTGGGAGGCCGCGGTGATGCTGCAAAGCCCGTCGGACACGGCGCGCATCGTGGCCCGATACGATCGCAGCCCGGAGGCGCGCACGGCCTGGGCGCAGTCCATCCTCGGCTCCGCGCGCCGCATTCCCTACGTCGTCGCGCGCGACGAATTGCCCGCCCGCTGGCACACGCACTTCCGCCCTGTGGGCGGCGTCGCATTCGACACCCTGCCGGGCGCGGAACGCGACGAGATCCTGCGGGCGCTCCGCAGCGCGACCACACTCAGCGTGCGCGACCGGACGACCTTCGACGCCCTCCGCGGCGCCGGGCTCGATCCCGAGCTCTCGCCAGACCCGGCCGTGGCAACGCCCAAGCTTTTCGGCGCAACCATACGGCGACACGGACAAGGCGGCGAGATCGCGGCGCGGCGCGCCCGGATGCGATCATGGATTGCGGTTCAACTCGCAGCGGAATGGGAGGACGACGCGACGCTCGACCGCGTCGCACCACTCTTGCTCGCCGCATCGGCAGCACGCGGAACGGGCATCGTGCTGTTCCGCGCTGGGCTGGCGCCGTGGCACGACGACCTCGATACGCTGCGGCGCCTTGCGGAACGACTCGGGGCGAGCTGCCCGGTCGCGATCCTCGAATCTGCCCACATGTTCGACATCTGCGCCCTGCTCGCCGGCGCGTGCGCCTGCGTGGGCACCAGCCTGCATGGCTGGATCGTCGCGCACGCGTTCGGAGTGCCTGCGCGCTGCCTCGTGCGAAGCCCGGCCGACAAGGCCGCGCGCTATACGGACACCTGGTGCGACGTGCCGCGCCAATGGCGCACGCCGGATGACGAGTCGCTGTTCCCGGAAACGGTTAACGGATGAAGTCGCGGTTCACTCCGCGGAAGAGCTCGGTGCCGCCCCGGCGCAGCCACTCGAAGGCGACCATTTCCCGCGACACGACCTCGATGCCGTGACCGCGCATGCGCGCGAAGGCCAGTTCCCGATCGCTCGATCGCCGCGAACCGGCGGCGTCCGCCACCACGAAGACGTCGCGGCCCGCCCAGCGCAGCCCCAACGCGGTCTGCTGGACGCACACGTGGGCTTCCGTCCCGCACACTACGACCTGCCGCCGATCGTCGATGGCCGTACCCCTGAGACATCCGTCCACCTCGGCCGAAAAATGCTCCTTGGTGACGAACTGCGCCCCGGCAGCAACGGCCGCAGCCTTCACTTCGGCGACAGTGCCACCGATCTTGTCCGGGAAGTGCTCCGTGACGACCACCGGCACCCCCATCCGCGCGGCTACACCGGCAAGCCAGACGCAGTTGCGCACGATCGCCTCGCCCTCGTCGATCGCAGGCGCAAGGCGCTCCTGCACGTCGACGATCAGCAGCACGGACTTCTCGCAGTTCATCAGCATCATCGGATCTCCCTATGAATTCGCAGCGTTCAGGTGGCAGGCCCGGCGCAACCGCGGAAACATCTCGGCGCATCGGGGCTCACGCGCGCTCCGACGTTCCGGATCCGCTCCAGACAGGATGAGGACATGCGCGAGTAGCGCAAGAATTTGTCATTCTCGTCCCCAAAACTGTACCCGATCTGACGGACGATGATGCGTCAGAGAATGGCGCGTAGTCCTTCCGGCAAAGGCACCGACTTGTTCGTGCCCATGTCCATCCATACGACCTTGGACGCACCTTCCGCATAGACCCGCTCGTCGCCCTCGACGAAGAGTTCATACCAGGTCATCGCGCTGCTCCGACCGGGTTCGCCTGCATACATCTTCACGATCACGGTCGCCGGATAATTCACCGGCAGCAGGAAGGTGCAGCTGGCGTTGATCACGACAGGCCCCGCGTCGCAGTTTGGATCGACTCTGAACCCGAGTTGCTCGATCCATTCAATGCGGGCTTGCTCGCAATAGCGGAAATACACGGTGTTATTGACGTGCCCGTAGTAGTCCATATCGCCCCAGCGCACCGGGATGCGGGTGGTATGAACCAGCTTGCGTTCCTGTTCCATTCAGTCGCTTCCTCAGGTTTGGCTCGACAAGACACTCTAACATACGGTACCGTATGTTCGATATGCACCAGTGCGACAGGTGACGTGCGCGTCCAAGGGCATGCATGTATTAAACTGCATCCCCGCGATGCACAAAACCAATATGCGCGTATTCAAATGGAGAACTGAATGGAACGCGAATCGATGGAATTCGACGTCCTGATCGTCGGCGGCGGGCCTGCGGGCCTCGCTGCGGCGATCAGGCTCAAGCAGTTGGCCAACGAGAAGGGCACGGAACTGGCGGTGTGCCTGATCGAGAAGGCGGCCGAAATCGGTGCCCACATCCTCTCGGGCGCGGTGATGGATCCGCGGGCACTCAACGAGCTGATCCCCGACTGGAAGGAACAGGGCGCGCCGGTCACCACCGCAGTCACCGAAGATCGCGTGATCTTCCTCAATGAGACGGGCGGGCGCAAGGTCCCCACCGGCCTGCTGCCGGACTGTTTCCTGAACCACGGCAACTACATCGTGCGCCTCGGCAACGTTGCCAAGTGGCTCGGCGAACAGGCCGAAGCGCTGGGCGTCGAGGTCTACCCGGGTTTTGCGGGCGCCGAGATCCTGTTCGACGAGACGGGTGCCGTGAAGGGTGTCGCCACCGGCGACATGGGCGTCACGCGCGAAGGCGAACAGGGCCCCGCCTACCAGCCGGGCATGGAACTGCACGCGAAATACACGCTGTTTGCCGAAGGCTGCCGCGGGCATCTGGGCAAGCAGCTCGAGGCGAAGTTCAACCTCAGGAACGGTGTCGATCCGCAGACCTACGGCATCGGCCTGAAGGAGCTGTGGGAAGTCCCCGCCGAGCGTCATGAGCCGGGCGTGGTCGTGCATACCACCGGCTGGCCCCTGCCCTCGGACACCTACGGCGGCGGCTTCGTCTATCACCTCGAGGACAACCTCGTCGCGATCGGCTACGTCGTGGGGCTCAACTACACGAATCCGCACCTCTCCCCGTTCGAGGAGTTCCAGCGCTACAAGACGCATCCGGAGATCCGCAAGTATCTCGAAGGCGGCAAGCGCCTGGCCTACGGCGCGCGCGCGATCGCCGCGGGCGGCCTGCAGAGCCAGCCCAAGCTGGTGTTCCCGGGCGGCGCGCTGATCGGCGACGACGCGGGCTTCCTCAACGCCGCACGCATCAAGGGCAGCCACGCCGCGATCAAGAGCGGCGCGCTCGCCGCGGAGGCCGCGTTCGAGGCGGTGACGGCCGAGCGCAGTCGCGACGAACTCGCCGCCTTCCCGGAAGCCTTCCGTTCGAGCTGGCTGTACGACGAGCTGCACAAGACGCGCAACTTCAAGCCCTACATGAAGCGCGGCCTGTGGATGGGCTCGCTGCTCTTCGGTATCGACCAGAAGGTGCTCAAAGGCAAGGCGCCGTGGACGCTGCACAACAGCTCGGACCACGACAAGCTCAAGCCCGCGGCCGAGTGCCCGAAGATCGACTACCCGAAGCCCGACGGCGTGCTGACCTTCGACCGCCTCTCCTCGGTGTTCCTGTCGAACACCAACCACGAGGAAGACCAGCCCTGCCACCTGCAGCTCAAGGATGCGTCGGTGCCGATCGCGGTGAACCTCGCGAAGTACGACGCCCCCGAGCAGCGTTACTGCCCGGCCGGCGTGTACGAGATCGTGCGCGACGAGTCGGGACAGAACCCGCGCCTGCAGATCAACGCGCAGAACTGCGTGCACTGCAAGACCTGCGATATCAAGGATCCGACGCAGAACATCAACTGGGTCGTGCCGCAGGGCGGCGAAGGACCGATCTACCAGGGGATGTAAGCTCCGGCCGGCTGCCGACCAGGCAGCAGGGCCTGCGACAGGCAAAGGGCGGCTTCGGCCGCCCTTTTCACTGCCCGGCCAATGGCGTCACGGGTTCGTCTGCAGACCGAGGGACGAGCGCACCGTCGCCTCGGTGACGACGCCCGACAAGGCCGTCTTGCCGCCCTTGCCGTCGAAAAAGATCGTTCGCGGCAACTCGCCGCGCCACTTCGGATCGAGCGCGTACCCGAGTGCTTCGGGGGATTCCGCCCCGTACGCGAAGCGCTGCCCGGGCACGGCAAGCAGGTCCAGCGGTTCGGCCAATCCGGCAAACTGCGGTTCCACGGCCACCGTCACCAGCCTGAACCTGCGGTCGGCCTTGACCATCTCGGCAAAGAGCTTCAGGTTCTTCTTGCAGTGAACGCATTCCGCGGACCACAGGGCGACGATCGTCGGCACCGCGTGGCTCGACGGAGTGACGATCCGGGCGGCGGCGGCCCGATCCAGGGCCTGGAATTCGGTCGCGTCGCTCGCAGCAGCGATGCACCAGGACAGGACCGCAACGATGTGTCGGATCTTCATTCCAGCCAGTACCCCCGCATACCCTCGTTCTCCGTCCGCCAGAACGCGAACAGCGCGTCGCCGCGACGGATCACGCGCGGCTGGTCCGACACGCCACCGGTGGCCGTCAGTGCCCGCGCACTGAAGGTCGCACCGCCGTCCACCGACATCTCTGCCCGCAGAAGCGTGCGCTCGCCGTCGAATTCCTTCCAGACAATGGCAACGTGCCGCCCCGCGGTCGCGATGTCCGCATGCGCTGCCCGCTCGCCGCCCAACGCGCGCTGCCCGTCCACCCGCCCGTCTTTCAGGCGTCCGTAGAACACACGCCCTTCGCCATCCTTCTCGTTGAACCACACGGCGTGACGCGTACCGTCCGGCGCGACGGCGAGCGAGGGGCCGTGGTGCGGGCAGGCGTCGATGCGCCAGCGATCGACGGTGGCACGCGCAACCTTTCCGGGCGCTCCGTCCGCGCCCAGCTTGACCACGGCATGGTCGCGCTCGTTGGGTTCGAAGACATGCCGCCACATCAGCAGCGGGAGACCGTCCGTATCCCCGGTGATCGCGATTCGGCAGCATTCGCAGGAATGATCGGCAATCTTCTGCTCGGCGCGGAAACTGCGCCCACCGTCGTCCGAGATGGCCGCGTAGATCGCAGCACCGCGGTAATCGCGATTCGCCGCCTGCGCCAGCTCGAGGTCGCGCTTGTCGATCCATGCCAGCACGACCTTGCCGGCGCCGGTCACGGCGAGCGACTCGAAGCGATGGGTGATCTCCCGGCGGTCGCGATGCACCGTGACCGGCGCCGTGAAGTGACGTCGGTCATCGGCACGGGCGAAGCGGATCTCGCCGGTGAAGCGCTTCGCCAAGGGCCGGGTCCATGACACCAGTGCCGCGCCGTCGGCATCGAAGGCAAGCTTGGGTCGATTTTCGCCGTCGGCCGAGATCTGCTCCGGTTCCGCATTGACGACGACGGGCGCCTCCCAGTTGCGCCCATCGTCCGCACTGCGATGAAGAAGCACATGCTGCCCATCCTTCGTCACCGCGTAGAGCACACCGTCGGGCGCGAAGGCCGCGCTCGTTCCCAACTCCGGTCGCGCCGGCTTGGCGCCGGCAGTGCCGTGCATGTGCTGAGCCGGCTGAGCGTCGGCCGCGCTGGCGTTCGCGATCACGAACGCCCCCAGCACCGCCATCATCGCCCGTCGGATTGCGCTCCGTGGCGTGGCGCCGCTCACCATTTCGCCTCCACGCCTGCGATCACCGTGCGCGGCAAGCCCGGCGAATAGACCGGCGTGCTCCGCGTCGACAGCTGCGCGCTTTCGGCGTAACGCTTGTCGGTCAGGTTCTGGACGCTGGCGAACAGCGACCAGGCGGGGTCGAGCGCGTAATTCCCGCGCAGGTTGAAGAGGTTGTGGCCGCCGTATTTCACCGTGTTCGCGTCATCGAGCCAATAGGAGCCGATCCTCGACCACTCGAGCTGCGCCCGGATCGCGGCCGTCGGCGTCCAGGTCAGACGGGTATTGGACATGAAGCGCGGCGCGCTGGCCTGCTCGTTGCCGCCGAAATCGCCCTGCGACGTTTCCCAATCCTCGAACTCGTGCCACGCGTAGGACATCGAGACGTCGAGCCTGAAGGCGCGATGCAATGGCGCACCGAGACCGAGTTCGATACCGCGGTGACGCGTCTTGCCGGCATTGGTCGTGATCGTCTGCGTCGTCTCGGGATCGCGCTGGCTCACGATATCGTCGCGCTTCGTGAGGTCATAGGCGACCAGGTCGTAGGACACGCCTGCAACCACGCCGCGCACACCGAGTTCGAACTGCTCGGCGCGGATGGCGTCCAGTTCAACCGCGGATTGCGCGAGCGCCAGCGCGGACGCACGGCTCGTCGCCCTCGACGGGCGGAAGAGCTGCGATTCGGACGGTGCGCGGAACCCCTGGTTGTACGAGGCGAACAGATGGGTGTCCCGATCGAGCGCGTACGTCGCCCCGAACTTCGGCGTCGCGCGATGAAAACTCACCGTGCTGTCGGCCGCCTGGCCGTAGAAGCTGGTTCCCGCCTGAACGACGCCCGCGGCGAAGTCGTTGCGGAAGGCGTAGCGCATGTTGTCGTAGCGCAGGCCTGCGGTCACGCGCAGCCTGTCGGTGGGCGAGATCTCGCCGTGCAGGTAGGGCGAGATGCCGCGATACTCGACGTCGTAGTCGTAGATGCGCGGCCCCACCGTGTAGTCGATGAACTCCTGGCTCGCACCGCTTCCGCGCGTCGTCGCGTTGATCCGGTTCTCGCGCCGCGATCCGGGGCTCATGTCGAGGTCGATGCCCGCAATCAGGCGCGCACGCATGGGTGCGAAATCCTGGCGCCACTTCGCCATCAGGCCGTAGGACTGGTTGCGCGTTTCGGCAAGACTCGGGTCGAAGCGCAGCGCGAAGCTCGCCAGCAGATCCATGCTGTTGTCGCGCACATAGGGGGTGATCGACAGCAGCGAATCCGCCGTTTCGTGCTCGAAACTGGTCGACAGGCGCAGCGCGCTGACCTTGCGGAAGGCGATCGGCAGGTAGTTGCGCGTCGGGTCGTGCTTGTAGTCCTCGCGCACGAGGGGCGAATTGGCGCCCGTGTCCTGATCGATCTCGGAGAAGCCGAGGACGGTCTTCAGCGAAGTGCTGTCACCGATGAAGTGGTCCCAGCGCAGGGTGCCGCTCTTGCGGTCGTAGGCGGTGTCGTCGCGCCATCCGTCCGTCGCGGAGAGATTCAGGTCGGCGCGAAAGCCGCCGTTCGCGTAACCCGAGCCGCCGCTCAGGAGTGCGCGCCGCCAGCCGTGCTCACCGATCTCGACGGAGCCGCCGAGCTCGGTCTTCGTCGGGGGCACGCGCGTCAGCACGTTAACGACGCCACCGATGGCATCCGAACCGTACAGCGCGGAGGACGGGCCGCGGTTCACCTCGATGCCGCCGGCCTGCGGCACGTTGATCTCGTACAGCGCGTTGTGATTGAAGAAACCCGGCGAACGGGAGGGAATGCCATCTTCGAGGAACAGGTACACCGGGCTCGTCGTGAAGGGCTGGCGGATCGCCGTAGTGTGCCCCTCGCCGTTGGTCACTGCGACCGCAGCGCCCGGAATCTGGTTCATGACCTGGGCGGGATGGGCCGGCTTGTCTGCCGCAAGTGCCTCCGCCTTCACCGCTCCGACCGAAGCCGGCGTTTCGACCAGCCGTTCCTTTTCGCGCGTGCCGGTGACGGTCACCTGTTCGAGGATGGTTTCAGCCTCGGCCGCCGCAACTCCACTGATTGTGCAAGCGCAGGACAGCGCCACAAGGGCGCGGATTCTCTCAGCGCTCATGGCCGGCGCCTCCCATCGTGCCGAGCGGACGTACCGGAGCCTTGACCTCGAATGTTTCGCGCTTGCCGTCACGCCCTTCCACGGTCAGGATCAGCGGCACGGTATCGCCGGGTTGCAGCGGCTGGCGCAGATCCAGCAGCATCACGTGATGCGCCCCGGGCTTGAGTTCGACGGTCCGGCCTGCGGGAAGCGTCACCCCTGCAACATGGCGCATCTTCATGACGTCCTTCTCCATCGCCATCTCATGGATCTCGACGGTACCGGCGACCGGCGAGCCCGCCGCGACCAGCTTCGCATCCTCCGATGCGGTGAGCCGCATGAAGGCTCCGGTGACTTTCTGGTGCGGCACGGTCGCGCGCACCCACGGTTCCTCGACTTTGACGTCTGCCTGCACGGGCAGCGAGAAGGCGATCAGGGACAGGGCTGCTGCAATGTAATGCTTCATGTTTCCACTCCTGCATGTCTGACGATCCACCCGGCAGGCGCATGACAACCCGGCGCCGGCACGGACGAATCGAGATGCGGCGAAGAACCCGTTACCGGGATCAAGGCGCCGCAAACGTAGCTGCTGAATGACCGGGAATCCGCCCGGTGGACGCCGCGCCTTTCCTGTACCGGCAGAGGCGGATCGGGGCGAAGAACGTTCAGGCGAGGAGTGGCGGTGCGCGCGGAGGCGACTTGATCCACGCGAACAGCGGGCGCGGGGAGTGGAAGTACAGCCGGGGGAATTCGTCGATGCCTGCTTCGAGCGCAAAGGGCACCACGTGCGGCGCGGGCAAGGCCGGTGTCCCGCCATGCGTTGCGCAGAAGGCGCAGCGTTCAGCGGGAAACAGGTCGGGGCTGTCGCCCTTGCTGTCTCCGATGGAATCGTCGACCGCGATCAGCTTGGTGCCGGCGACGGTACAGACCTCGACCCAGCGCATTTCGGCGCCGGCGAGCCGAGACAGCGCATGGCTCATCGCCGGCATGACGGCACCGAGCAGGATCGCGAACAACGCGATCCATGCCGTCAGGGTGCGGGTCGAACGCTTGAGATGCATGGGCGGATGGAGGCCTCTGGACGCTGGCATTCTAGCGACGAGACTCCCGTTTCCCTTGACTGCAGTCAAGCGCGGGAAAAATTCGGCTGCCAACTGCTTCACGCTTCGGCAGCCCTTGGGTCGGACCGTTCGTCTGGCCGATCAGCCGAGCCAGCGCCGCGCGTTGCGGAACATCCGCATCCACGGCGAATCCTCGCCCAGCGTCGCGGGATGCCAGCTCATCTGCACGGTGCGGGCGGTGCGTTCCGGGTGCGGCATCATGATCGTGAACCGACCGTCCGCAGTCGTCACGCCGGCAAGACCGTCGGGCGAACCGTTCGGGTTGAACGGGTAGCTCGCGGCCGGCTTGCCGTGGTTGTCGACGTAGCGCACCGCGGTGATCACGCTGCTGCGATCGGCGTTCTCCGCGAACACCGCCCTGCCCTCGCCATGGCTGACCACGATGGGCATGCGGCTGCCCGCCATGCCGGCGAAGAGGATCGACGGACTCTCGGGCACTTCGGCCATCACGAAACGCGCCTCGAACTGCTCGCTGCGGTTGCGATGGAAGGTCGGCCAGTGGTCGGCACCCGGGATGATGGCAGCGAGGTTCGCCATCATCTGGCAGCCGTTGCACACCCCCAGCGCGAAGGTGTCGCTGCGGCCGAAGAAGGCCTCGAACTGCTCGCGCAGCGCGGCGTTGAACAGGATCGACTTTGCCCAGCCCTGGCCGGCTCCGAGCACGTCACCGTAGGAGAAGCCGCCGCAGGCAGCCAGGCCGTGGAAGTCGGACAGGTGCCGGCGACCCGCCTGCAGGTCCGACATATGCACATCGAACGGTGCGAAGCCCGCGCGCTCGAACGCAGCGGCCATCTCGGCCTGCGAGTTCACGCCCTGCTCGCGCAGGATGGCGATCTTCGGACGGGCACCGGTCGCAATCATCGGCGCGACGATGTCCTCCGCCGGGTCGAAGCTCGTGACGACGCTCAGGCCGGGGTTGGCCATATCCGTAAGGGCTTCGAACTCCTCGCGCGCGCAGTCTGCGTCGTCGCGCAGGCGGGCGATGCGATAGCTCGTTTCGGACCAAGTCTGCAGCAGTTCGGCGCGCGGCGCGCTGAACACCAGCTTCGCGTTGCGCCAGAAGCGGAGTTCGTCGCGTTCGTTCGGTTCGCCGAGGAAGTGGTAGTTGAGCCCGGCGTCGCGCAGCGGCGTCGTGACGCGCGCACGGTCCTCGCGGCGGATCTGGACCACCGCGCCGAGTTCTTCGGCGAACAGCCCGCCGAACAGGCGGTCGTTGAGGCGGCCTTTGATCGTGTCCGGCTTCTTGTCCAAGCCGTCGACGTCATTCATGTACTGGTCGTAGCACACCGTATCGAGCACGACGGACAGGCCGCACTTCGACGCGAAGGCCATCTCGCACAGCGTCGCGAACAGGCCGCCGTCGCTGCGGTCGTGGTAGGCGAGCAGCAGGTCGTCGCGGCTGAACTGCTGGATCAGCGCGAAGAACTTCGCCAATTGTGCCGCGTCGACGTCCGGCGCGTGTTCGCCGACGGAACCGAACACCTGCGCCAGCGCCGAGGCGCCGAGGCGGTTGCGGTCGTTGCCAAGGTCGATGAGCATAAGCTCGGTTTCGACACCTTCGGGAAACTGCAACTGCGGCGTGAGCGTGCGGCGGATGTCCTCAACCGGCGCGAACGAGGTGACGATCAGCGACAGCGGAGCGACCACCTGGCGATCCTGACCGCCATCCTGCCACGCCGTCTTCATCGACAGCGAATCCTTGCCGACCGGGATCGAAATCCCCGCCGCCTGGCAGAACTGCGACACGGCGCTGACGGTGTCGTAGAGCTTCGCGTCCTCGCCGCGATGGCCCGCGGCCGCCATCCAGTTCGCCGACAGCTTCACCTTGCCGAGATCGGAAATGGCCGCCGCGGCGATGTTCGTGATCGCCTCGCCCACCGCCATGCGGCCGGAAGCAGGCGCATCCAGGCAGGCCAGCGGCGTGCGCTCGCCCATCGCGAAGGCCTCGCCCTTGTAACCATGGAAGCTCATCGCGGTGACGGCGACGTCGGCCACGGGGACCTGCCACGGGCCGACCATCTGGTCGCGCGCGGTCATGCCGCCGACCGAACGATCGCCGATCGTGATCAGGAAGTTCTTGGAAGCCACCGTCGGCAGGCGCAGCACGCGCAGGCAGGCTTCCTTCAGATCGACGTCGGTAACGTCGAAGGGCGGCACATGGACGGCGCGACGCGACACGTTGCGCGTCATCTTCGGCGGCTTGCCGAGCAGCACCTGCATTTCCATGTCGACCGGCTTGTTGTCGAAGTGGCGGTCGCTCACGGTGAGGTGGCCGTCGGCCGTCGCCGCGCCGAGCACCGCGAACGGGCAGCGCTCGCGTTCGCAGATGGCGCGGAATTCGTCGAGACTCTCGGGCGCGATCGCGAGGACGTAGCGCTCCTGCGACTCGTTGCTCCAGATCTCGCGCGGGCTCATGCCCGGCTCCTCGATATGCACCTCGCGCAGCTCGAAATGCGCGCCGAGACTGGCGGAATCGGCCAACTCCGGCATCGCATTCGACAGGCCGCCTGCGCCGACGTCATGAATCGCGAGGATCGGATTCGCCTCGCCGCGCTGCCAGCAGGCATCGATGACTTCCTGGCAGCGGCGTTCGATTTCCGGATTGCCCCGCTGCACCGACGCGAAGTCGAGATCCGCCGTGTTGGTCCCGGTAGCCATGCTGGACGCCGCGCCCCCGCCCAGTCCGATCAGCATGCCCGGACCGCCGAGCTGGATCAGCAGCGTGCCGGGGGCGAACTGCACCTTGTGCGACTGCTGTGCCTGGATGCTGCCGACGCCGCCGGCGATCATGATCGGCTTGTGGTAGCCGCGCACCTCGCTCTGCACTTCCTGCTCGAAGGCACGGAAGTAGCCAGCGAGGTTGGGACGGCCGAACTCGTTGTTGAACGCCGCCCCGCCGATCGGGCCCTCGATCATGATGTCGAGCGCCGATGCGATGCGCTCGGGCTTGCCATAAGGCTTTTCCCACGGCTGGACGAAGTCGGGGATGTTCAGGTTCGACACCGAGAAACCGGTGAGGCCGGCCTTGGGCTTGGAGCCGCGGCCCGTTGCACCTTCGTCGCGGATCTCGCCGCCCGCACCGGTCGCAGCCCCCGGGAAGGGCGAAATCGCGGTCGGATGGTTGTGCGTCTCGACCTTCGCGAGGATGTGGGTTTCTTCCGCACGGAAGCGCCATTGCCCATCGGCGTCCGCGTAGAAGCGGTCGACCACGGCGCCTTCGATCACCGAAGCGTTGTCCGAATACGCCACGACCGTCCCTTCGGGATGGGCCTTGTGCGTCTCGCGGATCATGCCGAACAGGGTTTTGTCCATCGTGCGCGCGTCGATGACCCAGTCCGCATTGAAGATCTTGTGACGGCAGTGTTCCGAGTTCGCCTGGGCGAACATCATCAATTCGACGTCGGTCGGGTTGCGCCCCATGCGCGTGAAGTTGTCGACGAGGTAGTCGATCTCGTCTTCCGACAGCGCGAGGCCCAGCTCGCTGTTCGCGGCGATGAGCGCGGCGCGGCCGCCGCCGATGACGTCAACGGTCGTCAGCGGCTTGGGTTGGTAGTGATGGAACAGCGCCTCGGCCGCCTCGACGTTCTGCAGTACCGATTCGGTCATGCGGTCGTGCAGCAGCGGGAGCACCGCGGCGAACTGCCGGTCGTCGAGGCCGCCCCGCACGTCCAGCGAGTAGGCGATGCCGCGCTCGATGCGCACGACCTTGTCGAAACCGCACTGGCTGGCGATGTCGCTGGCCTTCGACGACCACGGCGAGATCGTGCCGAGCCGCGGCATGACCACAACCGGCGTCCCGGCCGGCGCCTGCGGCGTCGCCGGCACCGCGCCCAGCAGATCCACCAGTCGCTCGAGTTCCACGGCGCTCAACGGCTCCTTGATCTCGATGAGGTACCAGTGTTCGGCTGCGAGCCCCTTCAGTTTGGGCAGCGCGTCGGCAACGGTACGCGAGAGCCGCTCCAGGCGGGAGGAAGAAAGCGCCGGAGCGCCGCGCAGCTTGAGAATTTCGGCCATTTGAGTCGGTGCGAAGGATCGGGAGGGACGCGAACGGAGTTCGGCGTACGGAAAAAGCGGAATTATACCCGACGGCCGCGCCCGCTCCCGCTGGTAGTTTCCCGCGTCCGCAACCGCCGCAGCGGGCCGCGCGGCATGACACGGCAGACCCGTTCAAGGTTTGCGCGCGCAGATCGGGTAGAATTGCGCGTTTTTGGCCAACGCAGCCTGATGACCACTGCCCCCCTGTCTTCGCCCAGTCGCTCGCGCGAAAGCGCCTGCTGGATCGCGGTTCCCGCCGCAATCCTCGCGCTGTGTGCGCTGGCAACCCTGGCAAGCGGGCGCAACACCGACTGGTTTCTGGGCTGGAATGCCGCCGCGGCGGCGGCGCCCGCGTTCCTGTGGGCGAGCCTGACGAACCTCGGCTCGACCTCGGGCGCATTCGCGATATTCGCCGGCTTCCTGGCCTGGTACCCGCGATGGGCGGCATCCGCCCTGCTGGCGGTTCCCGTCGGCGCGCTCTACACGCATGGCGCCAAGGAATTCTTCGATGAAGCGCGGCCTGCGGCCGTCCTCGGCGCGGAGCATTTCAACGTGATCGGGGAAGTCCTGCGCACGGGTTCCTTCCCGTCGGGCCACTCCGCGACAGCTTTCGGCTTCGCAGCGGTCGCGGCACTGTGTGCCGTGCAAGCGGGCAAACGGTCGATCGCCGTCGCCGCGCTGGCCATTGCTGCCGCCGTCGCATTTTCGCGCGTCGCGGTGGGCGCGCACTGGCCGCTCGACATCTTCGCCGGTGCAGCCGGCGGCTGGCTCTGCGGCGCCTTCGGGGTATGGTGGTCGTCGCGCTGGCGCTTCTGGCAGAAGCGCACCGGCTGGCGCGTGCTTGCCGTCCTGATGGCCGGCTTCTCGATCTCGGTATTCTTCGAGGAGCTCGGCTATCCGGAAGGACGCTGGATCCAGTATGCGCTGAGCGCGTGGGGGCTGGGCGGCATCGCCTTCGCACTCGCGCGCGGCCCCCTGCCGCAAGGGGCGCGCACGTGAAACGGATTCTGGCGATTGCCGCGAGCCTTGCGCTGCTCGCGTGGCTGGCGTGGGACGGCCGCTGGCAAGGTCTCGCCGATGCGTTCCGACGCCTGGACCCGCTGGCACTGATGCTCGCGATCCTCGGTTTTGCGACGAGCTATGTCCTGCGCGCCGGCCGCGTTTACGACGAATTCCGTCGCGACGCGCAGGGCCGTTTCGGGGCCTGCCTGCGCATCGTCCTGATCCATAACGCGATGGTCAATGTCGTGCCGTTCCGGGGCGGCGAAGCGGCCTTCCCGGTCCTGCTCGGGCGCAACTTCGGCACGCCACTGGCCCGCGCGGTCGCCTCGCTGTTCTGGTTCCGTCTGCAGGACGCCCTCGTCGTCGCCGTGCTTGCCGTCGGCGTCTGGCCGGGCCTCCCGTTGCCCCTGCGACTCGCCGCCATCTTCGGACTCGTCGCCTTCGCGTGGTACCTGCCGCGCTGGGCGCGCGCACCACATGCCTGGGCCGAACGCGGCGGCGCCGCGGCGAAACTCGCCAGGCTGCGCGACGCCTTCGCCGACTCGACGCGCCACGCGCGCTTCGGCTGGGCATGGACGCTCGCGAACTGGTCCGTGAAGCTCGCCACCCAGGCCTGGCTCCTCGCTGCACTGCTCCCGGCAAGGGTCGCCGTCGGTGCGGCGGGCGCGCTCGGCGCGGAACTCGCCGCGATCCTCCCGGTCCAGGGTGTCGCGGGATTCGGCACCTACGAAGCGGGTGCCGCGGCGGCGATGCTGCCGCACGACGTCCCGTTCGAAAACGGCCTGCAGGCCGCCCTCGCCCTTCACCTCTTCGTCATCGCCTGTGCGGTAGCATCCGGCGCCGTCGCCTGGCTCATGCCGGCGCCGCCCCTTGCATCCACAAGCCCAGATCACTCGCATCTTCCCGGAAAACACTGATCCGAATGAACAAGTCGCCCTTGCCGCCGGCCGAACCGCAGATCCCCGCGGACATGCCTGAACACACGCTTTCCGTCGTCGTACCGATGTACAACGAGGCAGAAAACGTCGAGCCGCTTCTCGAACGCATCCACCTCGCGCTGGGCCCCTATCCCTACCCGTGGGAAGTGGTGCTCGTGGACGACGGCAGCTCCGATGCAACGCCCGCCGAACTCGCCCGCTGCGCCGCCAAATATGGCCCGCATGTGCGCATCGTCGAGCTGATGCGCAACTTCAAGCAGACCGCCGCGATGCAGGCGGGTCTGGATGCTGCCCGCGGCAGCGTCATCGTCACGATGGACGGCGACCTGCAGAACGACCCGATCGACATCCCGCGCATGGCCAACCGCCTGCTGACCGAGGATCTCGACCTCGTGGCAGGCTGGCGCAAGGACCGCCAGGACGGCCTGCTACTGCGCAAGATCCCCTCGCGCATCGCAAACCGCCTGATCGCACGCATGACGGGCGTACACCTCAAGGACTACGGCTGCAGCCTCAAGGTCTTCCGCGCCAGCGCGATCAAGAGCGTGCGCCTGTACGGCGAGATGCACCGCTTCATCCCGGCCTGGCTCGCGACGGTGACGACACCGCGTCGCATCGCCCAAGAGGTGGTGACGCACCATGCGCGCGTCTTCGGACAGTCGAAGTACGGCATCTCACGCACCTTCCGCGTGGTCCTCGACCTCGTGTTCGTGTACTTCTTCATGCGCTACCGCACCCGCCCGGGGCACTTCTTCGGCGGCATCGGCATCGGCCTCGGCGCGCTGGGCAGCCTCATCCTCAGCTACCTCGTCGCCCTGAAGGTTTTCCTCGGCGAAGACATCGGCACCCGTCCGCTGCTCTTCGGCGGTTTCTTCCTCGTCATCGCGGGCGTGCAGATGGTCACCTCCGGCGTCCTAGCCGAACTGCTGGCGCGCGTGTATTACGAGTCGGGCAGCTCGCGCGCCTATCTCGCACGGCCGCGAACTGCGCTCGACGACGCTGACGGATGGCACCGGAAAGGCGACCAATGAACGCTCCCGCGGCTTCCCGGCCGCGCGCGTCGCTGACGCTCGCGATCTTCCTGCTCCCGCTCGCGGCGTTCTTCCTGCGGCTGGGCGGGGCGCCGCTGTTCGACGTCGATGAAGGGGCGTTTTCCGAAGCGACGCGCGAGATGTTCGAGCGCGGCGACTTCCTGTCGACCTACCTCAACGGCGAAAACCGTTTCGACAAGCCGATCCTCGTGTATTGGCTGCAGGCGCTCGGTTATCTGCTGTTCGGTCCCACCGAATGGGGCTTCCGCCTGCCCTCGGCCGTTGCGGGCGCCCTCTGGAGTTATGCGACCTGGCACTTCGCGCGCGAGCGCTTCGGTCCCGGCACGGCGCTGGCCGCGCTTGCGATCGCATCGACCGCGCTGGGCCCCTTTGCCATTGCGCGCGCAGCCACGGCCGACGCGCTGCTCAATCTGTTCCTTGCCCTGGCGCTGTTCGATGCTTGGCGGCACCTGGAGTCCGGCCGCCGCGCGCCCCTGCTCAGGAGCTTCGTGTGGATCGGACTCGGCGCCCTGACCAAGGGGCCGATTGCCCTGATCGTGCCGGGCACCGTCAGCCTGCTGTACTGTGCCAGCCGCGGGGAATGGAAGCGCTGGGCGCGCGCCGTGTTCGACCCCGTCGGACTCGCCATACTCGCCGCCATCGTGGTGCCGTGGTACGCGGCGGCGCTGGCGATACACGGGCAGGCCTTCATCGACGGCTTCATCCTCAAACACAACGTCGAGCGCTTCACGGGCACGCTGGAGGGCCACGCCGGCAGCCTCTTCTACTACGTGATTGCCGTGCCGCTGCTGCTGCTGCCGTGGACCGGCCCGCTGTTCGCCGCCGTGCGGCACGTGCGCGACGACCTCGACACCGGCGTGCGCCGCTACCTGTGGTTATGGGCCGGCTTCGTCGTCGCCTTCTTTTCGCTTTCGGGCACCAAGCTCCCGCATTACGTCCTTTACGGATCGACGCCGCTGTTCCTGCTGATCGCAGTCCACCGCAACGAGCTGCGACGCACTCCCTTGCATCTGCTCGCCCCGACGCTGTTCCTCGCCCTGCTGCCTTTCCTGCCGCTGATCTTCGACGCGCTCGCTGCAAGCGAGGCCGGCAACGGGTATTACCGCGCCCAGCTGGCGCTCGCGCTGACCGAGGCCACGCCCGACTACTACCTGGTCGCAATCGGCGGCCTCCTCGCATGGATCTGGCTGGCCTTGCGCTGGAACGCCGCGGCATGGATGAAGGTCGGCGCCGCCGCCGTCATCCAGGTCATCGTCCTCGCGGGCGTAGTCGTACCCTGGGCGGGCGCGGTCTTGCAAGGCCCCGTCAAGGAAGCCGGACTGCTCGCACGCAAGATCGGCGAACCCGTCGTCGCGTGGCGTTACTATGCGCCGAGCTTCAGCGTCTATCGTCAGGCCGTGACGCCCGACCGCGCCCCCGCGGCGGGCGAACTCGCGATCACGCGCACCGACCGCGTTCCGGCAAGCGGCGTCGACATCCTCTACCGCAAGGGCGGCGTCGCACTCGTCCGCAAGCAGCCCGATTGAGATCCATGCTCGACCCGGCATCGACGAAGGAAGCCCCGCATGCATCAATCCCGTCCGCGACTGCGGTACCTGCCGACAACGCCCCTGCACGGCAGGAGCAGCTCCCTATGAGCCGGCTGACGATGTGGATGGCCGTGACGATGGCGGCCTGCGCCCTGGTGTTCACGGTGTGGCCCGAACTCGATCTCGCGGTATCAGGGGTGTTCTACGACTCCGCGCGCGGTTTCTCCGGCGACTACAATCCGCTCGTCCAGTCGCTCTACCGCGGCATCCCGCTCATGTCGAAGGCGACCATCATCGGCCTGTTCATCGCCCTGTTCGCCTACTCGATGCAGCGCGGGGCGACCGGGCAGAAACGGCGCATCCAGGTCGCCTATCTGATCGCCGCGCTGGTCCTGGGTCCCGGCCTCGTGATCGACGTCGCTCTCAAGGACTACTGGGGTCGCGCGCGCCCCTACAAGGTGGCGGAATTCGGTGGCACCAAGACCTTCACGCCCGCGACGCGACCGTCCGACCAGTGCGAGAACAACTGCTCCTTCGTCAGCGGGCACGCCTCGGCCGGCTTCTACCTGGTGAGTCTCGGCTTCCTTGGCGGGATTGCGGCGCGTCGACGCTGGACCCTGATCGGCCTGGCCGTCGGAACCGTCTTCGGTCTCGGCAGGATCGCCCAGGGCGGGCATTTCCTGAGCGACATCGTGTTCAGTTTCTATGCGACGTGGTTCGCCGCATGGGCGGCGTGGATGATATTCCTGCGCCTGGGCTGGTTGCAGGACGCCGCAGCCGGGGACGCAGACCAAGCTTCAGCCCGGGACGACCAGCGCAGCAGCACCGCCTGATCCGCCCCGACGCCGTGGCCGTTTTAGCGTGCCGCCGATGCCGGGGTGGAACTGGCGAGTTCGATGACGTTGGCGCCTGACGCCCCATCGTCGAGCTTTTCCAGCTTGCCGTCGACGACAGCGCCGCACTCCATCTGAAGTTGGCGGTAGACGATATTGCCGGAAATCCTGGCATTCGACTGCAGCTCGAGGAAATGCTCGACTTCGAGGTCACCGGTGATCACGCCGTTGATCACGGCGTCGTAGGCGCGCACGCGCCCGTTGATCGAGCCTTTCTCGCTGAGCACGAGCAGGCTGCGCTCGCCGTCCTTGTTTATGACGTTCCCCTGGATCCGGCCGTCGACCCTCAACCCGTCGGAGAAGATCACGTCTCCGACGATTTCGAGATTGTCCGCCACCAGGCTCGAAAGCTTGGTCATTTCGATGCTGCGGTTGCGCTTGCGTCCGAAGAACATCTGTCCTGCCTCCCGTTTGAATTCCTGCGCCTGCGCGGCGCAGCGGCTCACTTCTCCGGCCTGCGCGCCCCGGCGGATTTCAGGAATGCCAGTTCGTCGCCCACCTGCTTGAGCTGTTCGTTGAGCGTTGCGACCTGACGCTCCAGTTCGCCACGCGTGGCCAGTTCCACCTCCAGTTCGAGACGGATCTTGGCGAGCTCCTTCCTGAGTTCGAGGTTTTCCGCCCGCACATCGGAAAGATAGGACGCAGGCGCGAGATGATTCTCGAAGAAACGCATTCCGGCCACCACAAGCAGCGCAATTGCGAGCACAGCGCCCAGCACGAACGCCATGCGGCCGAAACTCCGGCTCGCGGGACTCAGTGCGTATTCAGTGCGCGTCAGGTCGTGATTCGGCGAACGCCGCGGCTCCCTCATCAGCGCCACTCAGAAGCGCGCCAGGTAGGCTGCCGGATCGACCACCAGGCCGTCCTTGATGACCTCGAAATGCAGGTGAGAACCGGTCGAGCGCCCGGTCGATCCGACCTCGGCGATCTTCTGCCCCGGCATCACGATCTGCCCCGGGGCGACCAGCACCCTTGACGCATGTGCGTAGCGCGTGACATGACCACCGCCGTGGTCGATTTCGACGGTCTTGCCATACTCCACGCGATGCCCCGCGTACACGACGCGCCCGCCGCCGCTGGCAACGATGGGCGTGCCGCGCGGAGCCGGGTAGTCCACGCCGCTGTGAAACGCGAGCCGGTTGCGGAACGGGTCCGGCCGGTTGCCGAAATTCGAATTCACCTCGACATCCGGAACCGGGGCACGCCCGGGATACGCCATCTGCGCGAGACTAAACGAGGTCGCGACGTTGTCGAGATGGGCGAAGGTTTCGCTTACCCGCTCGATGTCGCGTTCCATTCGCTCGAGTTCATCCGAGAGCTGGCCGGTATCGTCCATGTCCGGCTTGAGCGGCGAGCGAGTCAGAATCGTCACCGGATCGGCGATCCGCGGTGCGAACGCCGCCGTCGGGTCGAGCAGCGGACCACCGGAAGACGCCGGCGGCGTCTTGGCGACCCGCCCGGACTTGCTTTCGACGTCGGCACTGTCGTTGAGCCGGGCCTCGAAATCCCTCAGGACGCCGATGCGATTCGCGAGCCCTTTGGCTTCGGCCTCGAGCTGCACCATCCGGCCTGCAAGCTCGCCAAAGCGACCGATCAGCAGACGTGCTTCAGGGGTCGCGGAAGGTTCGGCACCACCCTCCGAAGATCCAGCAGCGGAGTTCGCCGGCGACTTGAAACCGTATCCGAGGGCGAACCCGCCTCCAAGCGCAGCCAGCACCGCGACGCTGACACCTGCCAGGAACGCCCGTGCGCTGATCGTGCGCACTTTCGACTGCGTTAGCGTTCCGGCGGAAAGAATGACAAAAGCCATCCGTCTCCTCCAAGCAGAGACATTGACCAAGCACCTCACAGGCGAGCCTGCGCGATGGGCGAAAACGGATCCCGGCCAAATCCATTCGTGCAAATTCAAAACGCCGGAACAAAGGCGGCGAATTCTATCACCAAATCAATACGATGCGTCAAGCAACGAGCTCGTCGTGGCGCGCTTGATCAGCACCGAAACGGCCCCAGCCCCCATTCATCGGGCTTTGCGGCGCCTGGCGGATCGAGCAAGCTCCTCTGGTCCGCCCCCACTCCAGGCACTATCATCACGCGAACGGCACAATACGGAACCGTACGTTCATGCCCCGAAAAATCGAATTCCGAGGAGACACCGAATGACCGCTGCAAATGCCTATCCGACCCTGCTCCAGCCGCTAGACCTGGGGTTCTGCACGCTCAAGAACCGCGTGCTGATGGGCTCGATGCACACCGGACTGGAAGAGTCCAGCAACGGTTTCCAGAAACTCGCCGCCTTCTACGCGGCGCGCGCGCGCGGTGGCGTCGGGCTGATCGTGACCGGAGGCATCTCGCCGAATTCCGAAGGCCTGGTCTTTCCCGGTGCGAGTGCCCTGACCAACGACGAGGAAGTTGCCGAGCATCGCCTGATCGCCGACGCCGTCCACGCCGAGGGCGGGCTCATCTGCATGCAGATCCTGCACACGGGCCGATACGCTTATCACCGCGGCTCGGTTGCGCCTTCGGCCCTGAAGGCGCCGATCTCCCCGGTGACGCCGCGCGAGATGACCGACGAGGACATCGAGCGCACGATCGACGAATACGCCCGCTGCGCGGCGCTGGCGCAGCGCGCCGGCTACGACGGCGTCGAGGTGATGGGCTCGGAGGGTTACCTGATCAACGAATTCACGGTCCTGCACACCAACCACCGCACCGACCGCTGGGGCGGCAGCATGGAGAACCGCCACCGCTTCCCGATCGAGATCGTGCGGCGCGTGCGCGAACGCGTCGGTCCGAACTTCATCATCATCTATCGTATCTCCATGCTCGACCTGGTCGTCGGCGGCGCTCCATGGCAGGAGGTCGTCGCGCTGGCGAAGGCCATCGAGGCCGCCGGGGCGACGCTGATCAACACCGGCGTAGGCTGGCATGAGGCGCGCATCCCGACGATCGCGACGATGGTGCCGCGCGCGGCCTTCAGCTGGGTCACGCGCCGGATGAAGTGCGAGGTCGGAATTCCCCTGATCACCTCGAACCGCATCAACACCCCCGAGATTGCCGAGCAGGTTCTCGCCCGCGGCGACGCCGACATGGTGTCGATGGCACGCCCCTTCCTCGCCGACCCGGATTTCGTCGTCAAGGCCGCGTCCGGACGCGGCGACGAGATCAACACCTGCATCGCGTGCAATCAGGCCTGCCTGGACCATATTTTCGAAGCCAAACCCTGCACCTGCCTCGTGAACCCGGTCGCCTGCCGCGAGACGGAACTGATGATTTCCCCTGCGCAACAGAAGAAACGCGTCGCCGTCGTCGGTGCCGGGCCCGCGGGCATGGCGGCGGCAGCCACTGCGGCGGAGCGCGGTCACGCGGTGACCCTGTTCGAGGCATCGGACCGGATCGGAGGCCAGTTCAACCTCGCTAAGCGGATTCCCGGCAAGGAGGAGTTTGCCGAAACGCTGCGTTACTTCGGCCGGCGCCTGGAAAAGGCCGGCGTGGACATCAGGCTGAACCACCGCGTCACCACCGACGAACTCGCCGGACGTTTCGACACGGTGGTGCTGGCGACCGGAATCAAGCCGCGCACCCCGGACATCCCCGGCATCGACCATCCCAAGGTCGCCAGCTACATCGACGTGATCACCGGGCGCAAGCCGGTCGGCCGCAAGGTCGCGGTGATCGGCGCGGGCGGCATCGGCTTCGACGTCAGCGAGCTGCTCACGCACGCCGATCTGGCCGACGATCCGATCGAACATTACCGCCGCGAATGGGGCATCGACAGCACGTACGCGGCACGCGGCGGCCTTTGTCCGCCGGTGGAGGAAGCGCGCACGCGCGAGCTGTGGCTGCTGCAGCGCAAGCCGAGCAAGGTCGGCGACGGCCTCGCGAAGACCACCGGCTGGATCCGCCGTACGCTGCTCGGACGGCGGGGCGTGAAGATGCTCGCCGGCGTCAACTACACGAAGATCGACGACGCCGGCCTGCACCTGCGGCTGGGCGACGAGGACAAGCTCCTGCCCGTCGACACGATCGTCGTATGCGCGGGTCAGGATCCACTGCGCGACCTGCAGGCACCGCTGCAGGCGACGGGAATGGAGGTCCGGCTCGTCGGCGGCGCGGACGTCGCGGCCGAGCTCGACGCCAAGCGCGCGATCGACCAGGGAACCCGCATCGCCGCAGCCCTCTGACACGCTCGCGACATAAACAAAACGGCGGCCGAGGCCGCCGTTTTCGTTTCCGCGGGGAGCGGTCTTACTTGCCGGCGTGAGCGGAGAGCTTGAGCCAGGTATCGACGACCGTATCGGGGTTCAACGAGATCGTCTGGATGCCTTCGTCCATCAGCCATTCGGCAAAATCGGCGTGGTCCGACGGGCCCTGGCCGCAGATTCCGACGTACTTGCCGAGACGGTTTGCGGACTTGATCGCCATCGACAGCAGCTGCTTCACGGCCGGGTCGCGTTCGTCGAACGCATGGGCGACGAGCCCCGAGTCGCGGTCGAGGCCCAGCGTGAGCTGGGTGAGGTCGTTCGAGCCGATCGAGAAGCCGTCGAAGTGCTCCAGGAAGGCATCCGCGAGCAGCGCGTTCGACGGGATCTCGCACATCATGATCAGCTTGAGATCATTCGTGCCGCGCTTCAGGCCGTTCGCGGCGAGGAGATCGACGACGCCCTTGGCCTCCTCGACGTTGCGCACGAACGGAATCATGATCTGGACGTTGGTGAGACCCAGCTCGTTACGGACCTTCTTCATGGCGACGCACTCGAGCTCGAAGCAGTCGCGGAAACTGTGGGAAATGTAGCGCGAGGCACCGCGGAAGCCCAGCATCGGGTTCTCTTCCTCCGGCTCGTAGATCTCGCCGCCGAGGAGCTTGCGGTACTCGTTCGACTTGAAGTCGGACATACGCACAATGACGGGCTTCGGATAGAAGGCCGCAGCGATCGTGGCCACGCCTTCGACCAGCTTCTCGATGAAGAACTGCTTCGGCGTCACGTAGCCGCGCGAACGGCGCATGATCTCGTCACGCAGACTGGCGGGCACCTGGTTGAGATCGAGGATCGCCTTCGGGTGGATGCCGATCATGTTGTTGATCACGAATTCGAGGCGGGCGAGGCCGACGCCGCCGTTCGGGATCTGCGCGAACTCGAACGCGAGCTCCGGGTTGCCGACGTTCATCATGATCTTCACCGGGATCTCGGGCAGGTTGCCCATGTCCGTCGTGATCACCTCGAAATCGAGCTTGCCGCGGTACACGTAGCCGGTGTCGCCTTCGGCGCAGGATACGGTCACCGAATCGCCCTCGGACAGCACTTCGGTCGCGTTGCCGCAGCCGACGATCGCCGGGATGCCCAATTCGCGCGCAATGATCGCCGCGTGGCAGGTGCGCCCGCCGCGGTTCGTCACGATCGCGCTGGCGCGCTTCATGACCGGCTCCCAGTTCGGGTCCGTCATGTCGGTGACGAGGATGTCGCCGGCCTGCACGCGGCTCATCTCGGATGCGTCGGCGACGACGCGCACGGTACCCGCGCCGATCTTCTGGCCGATCGCGCGACCGTGCGTCAGGGCCTTGCCGTACTGCTTGAGGCGGTACTTCTCCATCACCAGGCCGTTGGACTGGCTCTTCACGGTCTCGGGACGCGCCTGCAGGATGTAGAGTTTGCCGTCCTGGCCGTCCTTGCCCCATTCGATGTCCATCGGGCGGCCGTAGTGCTTCTCGATCACGACGGCGTAGCGCGCGAGCTCGAGCACGTCCTCGTTCGTCAGCGAGAACTTGACGCGGTCGGCTTCGGGCACATCGACGGTGCGCACCGACTTGCCCGCTTCCTTCTTGTCGGCGAAGACCATCTTGATGAGCTTGGAGCCGAGGTTGCGGCGGATCACCGCGGGCTTGCCCAGTTCGAGCGTGGGCTTGTGCACGTAGTACTCGTCCGGGTTCACCGCGCCCTGCACGACGGTCTCGCCGAGGCCATACGAGGCCGTGATGAACACGACCTTGTCGAAGCCCGATTCGGTGTCGATCGTGAACATCACGCCCGAGGCACCGGTGTCCGAGCGCACCATGCGCTGCACGCCGGCCGACAGCGCGACGTCGGCATGGGCGAAGCCCTTGTGCACGCGGTAGGCGATGGCGCGGTCGTTGTACAGCGACGCGAACACTTCCTTCATCGCGTGCAGGATGTTCTCGTAGCCGTGGATGTTCAGGAAGGTTTCCTGCTGGCCGGCAAACGAAGCATCCGGGAGGTCCTCGGCGGTCGCCGACGAACGCACCGCGAAACTACCCTCGCCTTCAGCGGTCAGTGCGTTGTACGCTGCGTGAATCGCTTCTTCCAGCTTGGCCGGGAAGGGGGTCTCGACAACCCACTGGCGGATCTGTGCGCCGGTCTTTGCCAGCTTTTCCACATCATCCACGTCCAGCGCATCCAGAGCCGCGCGGATCTTCTCGGCAAGCCCCTGGTGGGCGAGGAACTCGCGGAACGCGTCCGCGGTAGTGGCAAAACCGCCAGGAACCCGCACACTCGAGGGCAACTGACTGATCATCTCGCCGAGCGAGGCGTTCTTGCCACCGACCTGCTCTACGTCCGACATGCGCAGTTCAGTGAAAGGGATGACATAACGGGACATGAATGGCCTTCCGGTTTTGTTGGGGAGAAAGCAAAATGTAATTTTAGCGAAATTTGCTGCTTTGCCGCACGGCAGGTTTTCCCCTATATCACGATCTTCGGCCCCAGTCATGAGCGAAAACCCCACCCGGACCGTATTCTTCATCTCCGACGGCACTGGTATCACGGCCGAAACGCTGGGCCACAGCCTGTTGGCGCAGTTTCCGGATTCGAACCTGCGCCAGGTCCGCATACCGTTCGTCGACGATCTCGACAAGGCGCTCGACGCCGCCCGCCAGATCCGCGAGGCGCGCGAGACGGACGGCGTGCGCCCGATCGTCTTCAGCACTCTGGTCAATCCGCAGCCCGAGAGCGGGTTGCTCGACGCCGATGCACTTTTCGTAGACCTGTTCGACCAGTTCATCGTGCCGCTCGAAGCCGAACTCGGACAGCGCTCGACCCACACGGTCGGACGCTTTCACGGCATTGCCGATAGCCAGGACTACAAGGCGCGCATCGAGGCGATCAATTTCGCGATGGCGCACGACGACGGCATCTCGTCGGACGGCGAGCTCGCAGACGCGGACGTGATCCTTGTCGGCGTGTCGCGCTCGGGCAAGACGCCGACCAGCCTCTATCTCGCGATGCAGTTCGGCGTGAAGGCCGCGAACTACCCGCTCATCCCCGAGGATTTCGAACGCAACAAGCTGCCCGGCGAACTGCACCGCCACCGCGGCAAGCTGTTCGGGCTCACGATCGCGGCGGAACGCCTGTCGCAGATCCGCCAGGAGCGCCGCCCGAACAGCCGTTACGCGGCGATCGAGAATTGCCGCTTCGAGATCGAGGCCGCGCAGAAGCTGATGCGCCGCGAGAACATTCCGTGGCTGGACTCGACGACGAAATCGATTGAGGAGATTTCGGCTACCATCCTTCAGGCCGTGAGGCTCAACAAGCCTGCGTACTGAGCTGCGCAGGCGCTGCAACATCCCCAAACAGGAATTCCCATGAAGAGACCCCGTCAAAAACGCCGCGGTGGTTTGGGCCGCGACGCCGAAAACCTGATCTGGCTCGCAACGGGCCTGGCCGAGTCCGGCAGCCGTGCCGAAGACCGCTACTGGGATCGGCTGCTGTGCGACAGCCTCGACCGCATCCTCGAGGAAGGCGGCGAGGAAACCCTGAACGCCGCGCTCGACCATCTCTACGCCGCCGACCCACGCGCGTACGATGAACTCGCGGACTACATCGAGTCGCGCGCGGAGAGCGCGTCCGGCGTATCCCAGGATCACGACGTCCTGCTCATAGCTGCGCCGGTGCTGGCGTGGTCGCGCTACCGCATTCCGTCGAACACCATTACCGCTGCGGTACTGGCGAACCTGCGGGTGCATCTGCAGGCGCATGTGCTCGCCGACAAGGTGAAACTGGCGCTGGCCGATTTCCTCTTCAGCCCCGACCAACTGCCCCAGGGTTACTGCGCGACCGCCGCGTTCGCTGCCGAACTCGGGCGTGCTGCCGTCGCCGGGAAGGACCTGCGCATCGACACCGAAGGCATGCCGGAAACGGCACAATTCCTGTCCGACACCCGTTACCTGCTCGCAGCGATCGCAGTGCCGAAGGGCGAGGCACTGTTCGCCTGGCAGCAATCCGAGCGCACGCGCGAACAGAGCATGACGCAGTGGCGCATGCAGGGCGGCGCATGCCTCACGCCCCTGCTGCCGGGCTGTGCGATGGAAGTCGTGCTGCCGGAAGCGTATTTCGCCGCCAGCCGACAAGCCGACAAGGACAGCCGCCCGTACGCAATCCGCGCGTCCGTGGCCTTTCTCGGCGCGGAGCTGGATATGCCCGCCGCGAACGTGCGCGCGGTCATCGCGCCGTTCTACGACCGCGAGCTCGAGGAATATCGCGTCGGACTGACGATGCGCGGCAAGGAAGAGGTCGTTCACGGCGTCGTCTGGCCGCTGCTGGGCGCAGAGGACGAAACGGCCGATTCGCACACCGAGATCGAGGCAGTGCTGCGCGACTGCGGCGTCACCGAAATCGTGAACCTCGAGCACCGTTTCCCGCTCGAATACTGCGACGACTGCGGCGCACCGCTCTACCCCTCGCCGGAGGGCGAAATCGTGCACGCGGAGATGCCTGACGAGCACGGCGAGCAGGCACCCCGCCACCTGCACTGAAATTTGCGCGCGCGGTTCCGACGGAGGGAAGACGAATGGCCCGCAAGATCGAAAAGACCGACGCCGAGTGGCGCGCGCAACTGTCACCGACGCAATATCAGGTCGCCCGGGAGAAAGGCACCGAGCGTGCCTTCACCGGCGAATACTGGAACTTCTGGGAAAACGGCGAGTACCGCTGCATCTGCTGCGGGGCGCCGTTGTTCGACTCCGAACACAAGTTCGACGCAGGCTGCGGCTGGCCCAGCTTCTCGACCGCCGCCACACCCGAAAACGTCGACGAGGCGGAAGACCGCTCCCACTTCATGCATCGCACCGAGGTACTGTGCCGACAGTGCGGCGCCCATCTCGGACATGTGTTCGAGGACGGACCGGCCCCTACGGGGCTGCGCTACTGCATCAACTCGGCCTCCATCCGCTTCGATCCGCAACGCTCGTCAGAGGGCGAGGACTGATGCCCCCGGAGTCACCCATCTCGGGGTGACTTCAGGCGCGGTCGCTGTCGAGCGCCACCAGCACCGCCGACGCGAAATCGCGGCGATACAGCACCACGACGACCAAGGCGGTCAGGAACAGGAAGAGCCAAGGCTGGATGAACCAGGCGACCGCGGCCAGGCCGAAATAGTAGGCACGGATGCCGCGATTGAACTCGTCACCGGCCAGCGAGTTCACCATCGCCACCCGCTGCACCATGCGCTCGCGCGCCTCCCCGTCCGGATTCGTCGGACTGGCGCCAATCAGGATCGACAGCATATTGAACTGGCGCAGCGACCAAGTGAACTTGAAGTACGCGACGACGAAGACGGTCAGCAACAACACCAGCTTCAGTTCCCCCAATTCGCGCGAGGTTGCGCGCGCGAACGGCAGGTCGGCGGTGAAGCGCATCGCCTGATCGAGTGCCCCGAGGACGGCAAGCAGGCCGGCGATGATGTAGATCGTCGTGTTGGCATAGAAGGACACGCTCTGCATCAGGTTTCCCACCAGTGCCGCATCGCTGACGCGCAGATCGCGTGCCAGCATCTCGCGCGCCCAGTCGAGCCGGAAGCGATGGCTCACCCCCATCAGCCCGCGCTGCGACCATCGGCTGTTTTCCGAGAGCCAGCCGTAGCCCGCCCAGGCCGCGAGGAACCAGCCAAGCGCAATCCAGTCGAGTGTCGAGATGCCGCTCATCGGATCCCGCTCCCCTGCCGCGCGCGCTTCATCGTTCCAGCAGGAAATCGCGCACCAGCGCGATCTGGGCGCGGTCCATGAGCACCGGCGCGTGACCGACGCCGGCGATCTCGGCGAGCCGCGCACCAGGCCCGGTTTCGCCCATCTGGCGGAAGGTTTCGGGCGGGAGGAGGTCGGATTCCGCGCCGCGAATCACGAGCGTCGGGCACTGGATCGCCTTGTACACGTCCCACAGATCGACATCGACCACGACGGGGGCCTCGCGGAAGACGTCGCCCAGCCCCGGGTCGTACACCATCGCGAAGCCCCCCTCGACGGGACGCACCGAATAACACGTGAGGTGTTGCCACTGCTCGTCCGTGAGCGGGCCGAAGGGCGCGCTGACCGTGCGGATCCAGGCCTCGGCCTCCGCCATGCTGGCGAACTTCGGCGCCTTCCCGACGTACTCGCCGATGCGCCGCAGCGAAGCCGCGGTGATTACCGGACCGACGTCATTGAGCACCAGCCGCGAAATCGGCGTGTGCGGCCTGCTGGCGAGCAGCATGCCGATGATCCCGCCCATCGAGGTACCGACCCAATGCACCGTGTCGGCATCGAGCCGCGCCAGCAGCGTGACCATATCCGCGACGTACACGGGAAAACCGTAGTCGGATTTCACTCCGAGCCAGTCGCTGCGTCCGCGTCCGACCACGTCCGGGCAGACCACGCGGTAATCGTCCGCCAGTGCCTGGGCGAGAAAATCGAAGTCACGGCCGTTACGCGTGAGACCGTGCGCGCACACGAGCACCTTGCGGTTCGCCGGCTTGCCCCATTCCGTATAGGCCATGCGGTGAAACCCGTGCGGCCCGATGCACTGCACCGACCGTTCGCGCACGCCGTGCCACGGCCGATCGACCGCGGCCTCCACAGCGGGCGAAGGGTACGGTTCGGGTCGCAGCAGACGGCGCAGGGAGTCGAGCAGGCTCATCGAATCGAGATCCTGGAGTACGGGTGAGTGGCCAAGTGTAGCAGGACGACCGCCTAACGCCCGTACCAGTAACGGCGCGCCAGATCGCGCCAGGACGTGATTTCGACCCCGTGCGCACCGGCATCGACGAGGATCGCGCCCTGCTCGTCCGTGCGCCAGTTCGCCGCCCCGCTCTCCGACCAGCGCTGCAGCACGGTCGGGTGCGGGTGATGGAACTGGTTGAGGTAGCCCGCCGAATGGATCGCCGCACGCGGCGCCACACCGGCGACGAAGGCATCGCCTGAGGACGACCGGCTCCCATGATGCGGCACGATAACGACCGTACTCGCGAGGGATTCGCCCGCCTGCGCGACCAGTCGCCGCTCGGCACCGCGCTCGATGTCGCCCGCGAGCAAGGCCGATCCGCCGGGGGCAGCGACCCGCAGCACACAGGACGCATCGTTGTCCGACGTCTTGCCGAGTTCCCTTTCGTCGGGATGCAGGATGCGGAACTCCACCCCATCCCACGACCAGCTGTCGCCCGCAAGACACGGGCGCGTCGCACGTGGCGGCCGCGCGTCCGCGGGAACTGCGAAGTTCGCCATGACCTCGCCCACTTCGACACCGGCGAGCACGGACGCCATGCCGCCAGAATGATCGAGGTCGTCGTGCGATACGACGAGACGGTCGACCCGCCGGACACCGGCAGCGCCGAGATACGGGACGAGCACCCGCATCCCCGCATCGCCGCCCTGGCGGTAGGCCGGCCCGGTGTCGTAGATGAGTTCGTGGCGGGCAGTGCGGACGTGCACGGCAGTACCCTGCCCGACATCCAGCACGACCATGCGGAACGTTCCGTACGCGGGCCGATCCGGCACCCACGCGAGCATCGGCAGCATTGCCAGCGCCCCCGCCGCACGCGCCGGCGTGCCGCGCGGGAGCATCAGCCATGCGACGCCGGCAACCGCTGCAGCCGCCAGCACGCCCGGCGGCGCGGCCTGCGACCACATCGCGAAGGGCAAGGCCGACAGCCACTCGAGGAACATCATCAGCACGCCGAAAAACCAATGCGCCAGTTCCAGCAGCCCCGTGAAGGGCAGGACGATGGCCAGCAGCGTCAGCGGCGTGATCACGAAACTCACGAACGGAATCGCCAGCGCATTGGCGAGCGGGGAAACCAGCGAGAAGCCGTTGAACAGGACGACCAGCCCCGGGATCATCGCAAGGGTGATGCCGAGCTGGCCCGCCACTGCCGCGCGCCAGCCCTTTGCCGCGCGGACGCGACCGCCGAGCAGGAACATCAGGATCGCGACCGCACCGAAGGACAGCCAGAACCCCGCCGCCAGCACCGCCCACGGATCGAACAGCAGCACGCACAGCAAGGCGAGCGCGAGCACGATGCCGCCGGATGGCGACCGCCCGCCGAGGAGCGCCATCGCGACCACGGCGATCATGATCAGCGAACGCTGGGTCGGGATGCCCATGCCGGCAAGCACCGCGTAGACGGCGGCCGCGACGAGCCCGGTCGCCGCAGCCACCTTCATCGCCGGCACCCGCAACATCCGCCGCTGCGACCGGCGCCATGCCTTGCCGGCCAGCCAGCCCACGAGCAGCCCGACCATCGACACGTGCAGTCCGGAGATGCTGATGAGATGGCTGATGCCCGTGTTGCGGAAGACCGTCCACTGCTCGTCGGGAATGGCACGCTGGTCCCCTACGGCCAATGCGACGAGCACCCCGGCGTAGTCGGCTCCCGGCAGCGCAGCCAGGAAACGCGTGCGGATCGCGTCGCGCAGGCGATGCACGAGCGTTGCCGGGCGCACGACGAAATCATCGACGCGAACCGGTGGCGGAGACGGACGCACGCTGCCGGTGGCGCGAATGCCGCGTTCGAGCAGTGCCGCCTCATAATCGAAAAGCTCCGGATTCGCAAGTCCGTGGGGCCGCTTGAGCCGGACCGTGAACTGCCAGCGTTCGCCTGGCCGCAGGGCCGGCACGGCGGCAGCGCCTCCGCCCCGCTCGGCCGCGTACCATGACAGGAGCACGCGTTCCGGCACCGCGGCAGAGGCCTTCTCGACCTGGAAGACGAAGCGCACCCCCTGCCCGCCGGGCTCAGGTAACTCCGCGACGATGCCGGTGAGTTCGACGTCCCGCGCTTCGAGCGCCCTGGGCAGTTCGTCGGCAATCCGCCATGCCGCACGCCAGGTCGACCAACCGAACCCGGCACCCAGCGCGATCGCGAGGACCAGCGCACGAAACAGGTTCGCGCGCACCACGCCCGACTTGTACCATTGAAACGCGGCGGCACCGGCGACGGTCAAACCGCTCGAAAGAACGGCGAGCCATGCATGCGAGGGCAGCTGCGTCTGGTATTGCCCACCCCAGACACCGGCCGCGAACACGAATATTGCAATTTGCATACGCCGGAATCATGCCCGCGGAACGAATTGCGGACAAGCGCGAAGGCGGCCCCGACCGCTCCGACACGCAACAGATTAGCAGGACTACGACCCCACACTCAGAATGCGCAAGACGATCAAGCGTTTCCTGCCGAATCACGAGTCGGTACACAACAACCGCTGGCTGCGCCCGTTCGCCAACACCCTGCTCCACCCGCGCCTGTGGCACCTGAACCGCCACTCGGCGGCGGGGGCGATCGCGCTGGGCCTGTTCTGCGGACTGATTCCCGGCCCCTTCCAGGCACTCGCCGCTGCGGCCGGATGCGTGCTGTTTCGCGTCAATCTGCCGCTCGCGGTGGTGACCACGCTGTATTCGAACCCGCTCACCATCGTGCCGCTCTACGTGCTCGCGTACGGTCTGGGCAGTCGCGTGATGGGCATGAGTACCAATGGCTTCGTGAAGCCGCCGGACATGGGGGAGCTGCAGTTCGCCCAGTGGCTCGGCGAACTGACCGGCTGGATGGTCGGACTGGGCAAGCCGTTGGCGCTGGGGCTGATCCTGCTCGCGGCGATCTTCTCCCTGGCGGGTTACATCGGCGTCAAGGCAGCCTGGCGGCTATGGCTGATCCGTGCATGGCATGGCCGCCGCGCGCGGCGCAACTGCGAATCCTGAGCGCGCGGTTCGGGAACGCAGCGCTCCGTTTCAGAGCAGGCGCCCGTCCTCGAGACGCAGGGTGCGCTGCGTGCGGCGCGCGAGCCCCTCGTCGTGCGTGACGATGACGAAGCTGGTTGCGTGCCGCTCGTTGAGGCTCAGCATCAGGTCGAAGATCACCTCGGCGGTCTTGCGGTCGAGGTTGCCGGTCGGCTCGTCTGCGAGCACGCAGGCCGGCTGCGTCACCAGCGCACGCGCGATCGCGGCGCGCTGGCGCTCGCCCCCGGAGAGTTCGCCCGGCGCGTGGTCGAGGCGGTGACCGAGCCCGACCTCCTTGAGCATGCCCTCCGCGCGCGCTTCCGCCTCGGCCCGGTCGAGACGCCGGATGTAGAGCGGCATGGCGACGTTCTCGAGGGCCGAGAACTCCGGCAGCAGATGATGGAACTGGTACACGAAGCCCAGCCTTTCGTTGCGTGCCTCGCCCCGCTCGGCATCCGACATGTGCGAGAACTCGCGCCCCATCAGCTCGACGGAGCCCGCGCCCGGCACGTCCAGCCCGCCCAACAAGTGCAGCAGGGTGCTCTTGCCCGAACCGGACGCCCCGACGATGGACAGCCGCTCGCCGCGCTTCACCTCCAGCGTCACGTCGTGCAGCACCCGCACGGCATCGGCGCCCTCGCGGAAACTCTTGGACAGGCCGCGGCAGGCCAGTACGCTATCGTTCATCGGCTCACTCATAGCGCAGCGCCTCGGCAGGATTCACGCGGCTCGCACGCCAGCTCGGATACAGGGTCGCCACCAGGGTCAGGACGAAGGACACCGACACGATGGTGACGACGTCCGACGGCAGCACCTTCGACGGCAACTCGCTGATGTAGTAGATTTCCTTGTTCCACAGCGTCGCGCCGGTGAGCGTCTCGAGCGCCGGAATGATCACGTCGAGGTTGTTGGCCAGCAGCAGCCCGCCGATCACGCCGCCCGCAAGGCCCACGAGCCCGATGATCGCGCCCTGCAGCACGAAGATCGCCATGATCGAACCCGGGCTCGCGCCCAGCGTGCGCAGGATGGCGATGTCCGCGTACTTTTCCTGCACCGCCATCACCAGCGTCGAGACGATGTTGAAGGCCGCGACTGCGACGATCAGGAAGAGGATGATCGTCATCATCGTCTTCTCCAGCGCCACCGCCCGGAAGAAGTTGGCGTGGCTGCGCGTCCAGTCGCTGACGGCGAGGTCGGATTCCAGCGATCCGACCAGCTCCAGCGCCACGCGCGGCGCGGCGAAGAGGTCGTCGAGCTTGAGACGCACGCCGCTCACGCGCTCGTCCAGCCGGTACAGGACCTGCGCGTCCTGCATGTGCACGAGCGCCAATCCCGAATCGTATTCGTACATGCCGGCCTCGAAGATGCCGACCACTTCGAACTGTTTGACCCGCGGCAGCACTGCGGCCGGCGTCACGAGCCCCTGCGGGGCGATGAGGGTCACCTTGTCGCCGACCTGCACCCGCAGCGCGAAGGCCAGATCGCGCCCGAGGATGATGCCGAAGCGCCCCGGTTGCAGCGCGTCGAAACGGCCCGCGCGCATGTGGCGCGCGAAGTCCGCCACCTTGTCCTCGGCATCCGGCAGCACGCCGCGCACGAGCGTGCCGCGCACCACCTGGTCGAAGGACAGCATGCCCTGCTCCTGAACATAGGGAGCCGCCGCCCGCACATCCGGATGGCGGCTCGCCTCATCGGCCACCTGCTGCCACGACTCGAGTTCTCCGCCGGGGCCGGAGATCTGGATATGCGAGGCGACACCGAGAATGCGCGTGCGCAATTCATCCTGGAAACCGTTCATCACGGACAGCACGACGATCAGCGCCGCGACGCCCAAGCCCGTGCCCAACATCGACACGAGCGAGATGAAGGAAATGAAGCGATTGCGACCCTGGGCGCGTTTTCGCGACCGGGTGTAACGCAGTCCAACCAGTAATTCGTATCGCATTGCTTCGGGCGGAAACCGCCAGCATTTATCGGGAAACCCGGCATTGTGCCCTTTGCGCCGGGGAATTGGGAGTTTGCGCGTCCCGCGACCGGCGTGCCTGCCAGGACCGGGCCGGCGCAAATGGACGTTCCGTACGGGTTTCCCCGAACAGGGAATACCCCCGTAGCTTGTCTGACAACTTCTTCGTATCGTTCGATCCGCACCGGGAATTCGGTTCACGGTCCTTCAAACAATTAAAGGGGGCACACGACGTGGTCTGGCAACAGCTTTACGATCCATTCAACAACATCTGGCTATCCAGCGCAGTCGCGGCGATCCCCGTCGTCGTGATGCTCGTCGGCCTCGGTTTCCTGCACATGAAAGCCCACGTCGCCGCCGCACTGGGCCTGGGCAGCGCACTCCTGATCGCGATCTTCGTGTTCGGGATGCCGGCTGCGATGGCAGGCAATGCGACGCTGTACGGCGCCATGTTCGGCCTGCTGCCGATCGGCTGGATCGTTCTCAACATCATCTTCCTGCATCAGCTCACGACGGAGAATGGTTCGTTCAAGGTGCTGCAGCAAAGCCTTACCGGCATCACCGATGACCGCCGCCTGCAGTTGCTGTTGATCGCGTTCAGCTTCGGCGCGTTCTTCGAAGGCGCGGCCGGCTTCGGCACCCCCGTCGCCGTGACCGGTGCGATCCTGATCGGCCTGGGCTTCTCCCCGCTTGCCGCTTCCGGCCTCGCCCTCATCGCAAACACCGCGCCGGTGGCCTACGGTGCGCTCGGCACGCCGGTGATCGCGCTGGCCGCCGTCACGGGCCTCGACCTCGGCCAGCTTTCGGCGATGATCGGCCGTCAGCTGCCGTTCTTCTCGGTGCTGGTGCCGTTCTGGCTGATCTGGGCGTTTGCCGGCTTCCGCGGCATGATCCAGATCTGGCCCGCGATCCTCGTGACTGGCGTGTCGTTCGCGATCCCGCAGTTCCTCGTGTCGAACTTCCACGGCCCGTGGCTGGTGGACGTCGTTGCTGCGATCGTCTCGATGGTCACCCTGATCCTCTTCCTGAAGGTGTGGAAGCCGAAGAAAGTGTGGACCTCGACCGCCCTGCAGGGCCGCAAGGACGACTCCGCGAGCCAGGTGGCCCCGGAACCCGTCAAGGCCGCCTCGAACGTGCGCCCGGACCGCCGCGCGGTGATCGCCGCGTGGGTGCCCTGGATCGTTCTCACCGTCTTCGTGTTCATCTGGGGCATCCCGGACTTCAAGAAGTGGCTGGACACCATCTCGGTCTTCAAGATCCCCTTCACCGGCCTGCACAACCTGATCGAGAAGGTTCCGCCGGTCGTGGCCTCCCCGCACAAGGAAGCGGCGGTGTACACCTTTAACTGGCTGTCGGCCACCGGTAGCGGCATCTTCATCGCCGCGATCGTCTCCGGCCTGCTGATGAAGTTCAGCCTGGGGAAACTCTTCGGCGTCTACTGGCGCACGATCAAGCTGGTCAAGATGTCCCTGCTGACCATCGTGATCATGCTGGGCCTCGGATACCTGACCCGCTACTCCGGCCTCGACGCAACGCTGGGCCTCGCCTTCGCGAACACCGGCGCACTGTACCCGCTGTTCGGCACCCTGCTCGGCTGGCTGGGCGTCGCCCTGACCGGCTCGGACACCGCCGCGAACGTGCTGTTCGGCGGCCTGCAGAAGGTCACCGCGGAACAACTCGGGTTGAACCCGATCCTAATGGCGTCGGCGAACAGCTCCGGCGGCGTGATGGGCAAGATGATCGATGCCCAGTCGATCGTCGTGGCGAGTACCGCCACGCGCTGGTTCGGACACGAAGGCGACATCCTGCGCTACGTGTTCTTCCACTCGATCGCGCTGGCCATCCTCGTCGGCCTGCTGGTGACCTTGCAGGCATACGTGCCGCCCTTCACCCTGCTGGTGCCGACGCCGTAAAGGCCGGGAACTGTGGCCGGCGCCCCGTTCGCGGACGGTGCCGGCCCCTTCGCGAAAACCAATCATCCCGTATTCATCGGAGCATCACATGTACAAGAGGATTCTGGTCGCGGTCGATGACAGCGCGACCTCCAACGCCGCCCTGGACGAAGCGATCACGCTCGCCAAGGCTCTGGGCGCCGCCCTGCGCATCGTGCACGTCGCCGACGAGGCGCCCGTCCGCAGCACCGTGGGCCTGGAGGCGATTCTGGACGTCGCCCAGGTCGAGGACGCCATGCGGAAGGCCGGCACCGCCCTGCTCGACGCGGCAGCGAAGAAGGCCGCCGACGCGGGCGTGCAGGCCGATACCGCACTGCTCGAAAGCGAGGACAAGATCGAACTCGCGCACAGGCGCGTCGCCGAGTGGATCGTCGAAGGCGCGACCGCCTGGCAGGCGGACGTGATCGTCGCCGGAACGCACGGACGCCGCGGCTTCGCGCGCTTGTTCGTCGGCAACGTGGCCGAGGATCTGGTTCGCCTCGCCACTACGTCGCTGGTACTCGTGCGCGGAAAATAAGCCGGACCGGATGCCACCAGGGCATCCGCGATTCCACCCATGGACGGGCGCCCCGAGGCCATCAGTGATGGTTCCGGGGCGCCCGGATCATTTTCGGGGCCGCTCACCCGGGCAATAGCGAAGCACCGCACGCAGCCGCCGGGCCCTCCATAAAATTCTATTGGAATATTAGAATTCCATACGGATAATAGCTGTCGCCCGACGTGGGCCAGAAAACAGGAGAGTCCGATGAATCAGTCTCGCCGCAACATGCTGAAGATGGGTGGCATGACCCTCGCAATGATCCCGATCGTCGCCTTGGCTGCGAAAAACGACGGCATCCGCACCTCGATGAAATACAAGGACACACCCGAAGGCGACAAGAAATGCGCGGACTGCAACCTGTTCGTTCCGGGTGCGTCGCCGACCGCCCCGGGCGGCTGTAAGGTCTTCCCCAACGACACCGAGATCTCGCCGAACGGCTACTGCATCGCCTGGGCGAAGAAGGCATAAGGGCCACAATGGCGAAATCCGCCCGCGCCCGGCGTTCCGCGCTCGGGCCGGGCGGGCCGGTATGCTAGACTCCGCCGCGGAATTTCACCCGGCGCCCCATGCAGATTCATCTTGTCGTCCCCGGCCTGATCTGGCCGGCGGTCTCCGCCCTCGGCCCCGCCTCGCGCCTCGAACTGACTTCGCTCGCGTGGCTGCTCGGCCAGGGAAGACGCAGCTTCGCGCCCTTCGAACCGCTCGACGCGCAGCTCGCGCGACTGATGGGCTACCCCGACGAGGCGGGAGCGCTTCCGCTCGCCGCCTTGCGCAGGCTCGGCGAACCCGCCCTGCCCGTCCCTGCCGCCGGCGCGGACTGGCTGTGCGCGGACCCGGTCAGCCTCTCGTTCGCGCGCGAGCACCTGTTGCTCAGCGAATTTCCGGCGGACGAGTTCCGGCCGGAGGAGGTCGCGGCGCTCGTCGCGGCCCTGAACGACACCTTCGGCGACCTCGGAACCTTCGAGGCCGCCACGCCGAACCGCTGGTACCTGCGCCTCGCGGCTCCGGCCCGCGCACGCTTCTTTCCCCTGCACGACGTGGTCGGCCGCCCGGTGCGCGATTTCCTTCCGGAAGGCGAGGACGCCCGCCTGTGGCAGCGCACGATCAACGAGCTGCAGGTCATGCTGCACAACCATCCGGTCAATCAGGCGCGCGAGGCCGCCGGTCACCGGCCGGCGAACAGCCTCTGGTTATGGGGGGCCGGCATGCCGCGCCCCGCGGCGCAGTCGGCCGCGCGCGCCATCCAGGCGGACGATCCGCTGATGCGCGGCTTCGCGCTCGCCGCGGGCCGCACTGTCGCCGCGCCCGATTGCGCCAAGGCCCTGGACGGTGACTCGCTGGTCGTGCTCGAGGATCTGCTGTTGCCTGCGCTCCATCTCGACATCGACAACTGGAGAACCCGGCTCGCGAGGCTCGAACACACCTGGTTCGCGCCACTCGCGGCGGCCCTGCGCTGCAAGCGCCTGCGGGTGCTGAAGATCACGGCGCCGGGCGACCGCGGGACGCTCGACCTCGAGGTGCGCGCCGCCGATACATGGAAGTTCTGGCGCAAACCCCTGCCGCTGGACACGCTGCTGAAGTCGATCGCGCCTGCCGACGCCAGCCCCCCACACCACTCAGGCACACGATGACCCGAATCCAGCCGCGGGCGATTCCACCCCGCTCCATGCAGCGCCTGATCGACGCCGGCACCCATCCGCTGCTCGCCCGCATCTATGCCGCGCGCGGCATCTCCCGTCGCGAAGAACTCGACTACTCGCTCAAGGCCCTGATTCCGCCCGCCGCGCTGAAGGGCGCGCACGAAGCCGCCGCGCTGCTGGCCGATGCGATCGAAGCCGGCGCGCGCATGGTGATCGTCGCCGACTACGACTGCGACGGCGCAACGGCGTGCGCGGTAGGCGTGCGCGCCCTGCGGGCCTTCGGCGCGGACGTCGGCTACCTGGTGCCGAACCGCTTCGAGTACGGCTACGGGTTGACGCCCGCCATCGTCGAGCTGGCCGCGCGCATGGAGCCCGACGTCCTGATCACCGTCGACAACGGCATCGCCAGCGTGGAGGGCGTTGCCGCGGCGCGCAGCTACGGCATGGCGACGGTGATCACCGATCACCACCTGCCGGGCGATACGCTGCCCGATGCCGACGTGATCGTGAACCCGAACCAGCCCGGCTGCGACTTCCCGAGCAAGTCGCTTGCCGGCGTCGGCGTGATGTTCTACACCATGCTTGCGCTGCGCGCCGAACTGCGCGAGCGCGGCGCGTTTGCCGGGCGCCAGGAGCCGAACCTCGGCGAACTGCTGGACCTCGTGGCCCTCGGCACGGTCGCGGACGTCGTGAAGCTCGACCACAACAACCGCATCCTCGTCTCGCAAGGCCTCGCGCGGATGCGCGCCGACCGCATGCAGCCCGGCATCCGCGCGCTGTTCTCCGTCGCCGGCCGCGACGCATTGCGCGCGAGCACCTTCGACATGGGGTTCGGGCTCGGCCCGCGCCTGAACGCCGCCGGGCGCCTGTCGGACATGAGCCTCGGCATCGAGTGCCTGATCACCGACGACATGGGCCGGGCGCTCAACATCGCGCAGGAACTCGACCGGCTGAACCGCGAACGGCGCAGCATCGAGCAGGATATGCAGGAAGGAGCGCTCGCGCGCCTGGCGGATTTCGATCCCGGCAATTGCGCCACCGTCAGCCTGTTCGAGCCGGACTGGCACCAGGGCGTGATCGGGATCGTCGCCGGCCGGATCAAGGAAAGGCTGCACCGCCCGGTGATCGCCTTCGCCCGCGGCGACGAGGGGCAGCTGAAGGGCTCCGGCCGCTCGATCCAGAACCTGCATCTGCGCGACGCCCTCGATCTGGTGAGCAAGCAATACCCCGATCTGATCCTGCGCTTCGGCGGGCATTCGATGGCGGCGGGCCTGACGATCCGCGAGACCGACTACGACCGCTTCCAGCGCGTGTTCGAGGAAACTGTCAGGTCCCTCGTGGAACCGGCGGACCTGACCCGCACGCTGGACACCGACGGACCGCTCGAGACCGCCTACATGAGTCTGGAGGCCGCTAGGCTGATCGAACAGGACATATGGGGCCAGGGCTTTCCGGCACCGCTGTTCGACGACGTGTTCCGCGTCGACAACCAGCGCCTGCTCAAGGACAAGCACCTCAAGCTGCAGCTATCGAAGAACAATGTGCGCTTCGACGGCATCCGCTTCAACTTTGCCGAGGGTGCGCCGCAGCAGATCCGCGCGGCATTCCGCCTTGCGCCGAACGAATACAACGGCGTCGCCAGCCTGCAGCTGATGCTGGAGCACTTCGAAGCGGCCTGAGCCGCGTCCGCCACAGCGCCCCCCCCCTGCCGACCGGCACCTGCCCCGCCCGCGCGTTCACTCGTCGTGGCGGCGGCACTTCCCGCGCAAAGCCGAGCTCGCCTCCGCGACACCGTCGCACGCACAAATCGAACGACTCCCGTGCCACGCCCCGCCTGAGGCGAGGGGTGGCACGGCGCGCGACCGCACCTCCGGGCCGCCCATCCGCGGCGCCCGGCACCTCCCCTACGGCCTTTTGACATTCGTCAACATCTGCTCATTTATAGTTGCCACGTGCAACTATCTTGTTTAATTTTGCACTGGTTGCAATACGCAACTACTACTTCGGCACCAGAACACCGACCGCGCCTCCGCGTTACGCGGCGGAAGCATCGGCGGCGAATCGAGTCCGCAAAACTAAAGGTGAGCATCATGTCCACTGCACTAGCCACAACCCGGATTCCGGCGGATGCCGCGGCATCCGGTTACCGGGGTACCAATCGCCTGATTTTCGGCATGTGTCTCGGCGTATCGACTTATTGGCTCTTTGCACTCGCAATCACGGCCCTGGTGCCGACGATCAGTACCGCATTCGGGATCAGCGCCGACGAACTCGGCCTGCCCATCAGCATCACTGCACTGATGTCCGGCGTGTTCATCGTTCCGGCAGGCAGTATCGCCGACAAGATCGGACGCGTTAAGGTCGCCCGCGCCGGCCTCGTGGTCGCGATGATTGGCGCTGCGGTGTGCGGCATTGCCGAAAACACCACGATCCTGACGATCGGCCGCGCCCTGCAGGGTATCGCCGCCGCGATGATCATGCCCTCCACGCTCGCGCTGGTGAACGCCTATTACACCGGCCCGGAGCGTCTTCGCGCGCTGAGCTTCTGGTCGATCTCGTCGTGGGGCGGCGGCGGCCTGTGCAACCTCTTCGGCGGCGCGGTCGCGTCGTATCTCGGCTGGCGCTGGGCCTTCTGGCTCGTCATCCCGGTTGCGCTGATCGCGCTGTATGCGATGTCTGGAACGCCGGAAAGCAGGAACGAACACGGGCCGCGCGACCAGCGCTTCGACTTCATCGGTCTCGTTCTGTTCATCGTGGGCCTGCTGACGCTGAACCTGAGCATCACCAAAGGCCGTTCGCTGGGCTGGACCGACATTCTGATCGTCAGCGGCTTCGTCATCTCCTTCGTCGTGCTGCTCGCCTTCGCTCTCTACGAAAAGCGCCGCAAGTCGCCGCTGGTGGACCTGTCGCTGCTCAAGCGTCGCTCCTACAACGGTGCCGTGATCTCGAACTTCATGCTGAACTCGACGCTCGGCAGCCTGATGATCCTGATGACCTACCTGCAGCAGGGTCGTGGTCTCTCCCCTTTCGACGCGGGCATGCTCACGCTCGGCTACACCGCCGCAACGCTGGTGATGATCCGCGTCGGCGAGAAGATCGGCCGCAAGTTCGGCGCACGCAGCCCGATGCTCGTCGGTTGCACGCTGGCAGCGGTCGGCATCGCCATGCAGGCCCTGACCTTCATCGACGGCACCGTGTATCTCATGCTGGTGGCGGTCGGCCTTGCGCTGATGGGTCTCGGATTCGGCGTCTCCGCCACGCCGTCGACCAACATCGCGGTCGGCGAAGCGCCCCCGGAAAAGGCCGGCTCGGCCTCGGGCATCTACAAGATGGCGAGCTCGCTTGGCGGCAGCTTCGGCCTGGCGATCGCGACGGTGGTGTACGGCACGATGATCTCGGGCAACCCCGCCGGACTCGCAAGCGCTGCATTCGGCGGAATCCTGACCGGGGTCATCGCCTGCGTGATCGCGATCGTCTCGGTATTGGTCTGCGTACCGGCCGCGAAGAAAAACTGAGAAGAACCGAGCACCGCACCGGTTTCGTGCAGGCGGGGACTCTCCCCCGACCCCTCCCCGGTCCCCGCCTGACACGACCTCACGATCCGGAAGCTGGAACGCCACCCCCTTCCTCCTACAGAGGTGAAGACATGAACACGCTGCTGCAAGACCTCTCGAACGACCAGCAACAGATCACCGGCTGGCGCCACCACATGCACCGCCATCCCGAACTGGCATTCGAGGAACGCCACACCGCCGAATACATCACGGGCCTGCTCCGCTCCTGGGGTTACAAAGTCGCCTCCGGAATCGGCAAGACCGGCGTCGTCGCCTCGCTGACCGCAGGCGACAGCACGAAGGCGATCGGGCTGCGTGCCGATATCGACGCCCTGCCGGTGACCGAGCAGGCGGCCGGCGACCACCGCAGCACTGTCGAGTGCCGCTCGCACACCTGCGGCCATGACGGCCACAGTGCAATGCTGCTCGGCGCGGCGCAGCACCTCGCGCGCACCCGCAACTTCAACGGCACCGTGCGCCTGATTTTCCAGCCGGCCGAGGAAGTCATGGGCGGCGCCCTCGCGATGATCAACGACGGTCTGTTCGAGCGCTTCCCGATGGACGCGGTGTTCGGCATGCACAACATGCCCGGACTCGAGCTGGGCAAGATCTACTTCACGAGCGGGCCGGCGATGGCGGCGGTCGACAACTGGGAGATCGAACTGACCGGCAAGGGCAGTCACGGATCGATGCCCGAACGCAGCGTCGATCCGGTCGTCGCCGGCGCTTCACTGGTGATGGCCCTGCAGACGATCACTTCCCGCAACGTCGCACCGCTCGATTCCGCGGTGGTGTCGGTCGGCGCCTTCCTCGCCGGCGACGCCGGCAACGTCATTCCGCAATCTGCACTGCTGCGCCTGAGCATCCGCTCGAGCCGACCGGAAACGCGCGAACTCGTGCTCGGCAAGGTGCGCTCGATCACCGCTGCGCAGGCCGATTGCTACGGGGTCGCCTGGGCGATCCGCGAAGGCACGCCGGGCGCCGTGCTGGTGAACGATGCCACGCAGACCGCGTTCGCGGCCACGGTGGCGAAGGACCTGCTCGGCGCCGACAAGGTCGTCACCGATGGCCCCCGCTTCATGGGCAGCGAGGATTTTGCCTTCTTCGCGCAACGCAAGCCCGGCACCTACTGCTTCATCGGCAACGGCGACACGCCGATGGTGCACCATCCGCAATACGACTTCGACGACCGCAACCTGCCGGTCGGCGCGGCATATTGGGTCGCACTTGCGGAATCTTTCCTGAGCTGAGGTCGGCAAATATCAGCTTGCGCTGTTCCGGCCGGGACAACTCCGTCATAATGGGGTTGTCCTTTTTCACGCCAACGGAGCTTTCCGGGCGACATTGTGCCGGCAACGCATTGTGATGAACGACACCAACGCGCCCTACCTCACTTACAAGCTCGACCTGATCAAGACCATCTCGATCAAGGCGGGCAACGCGTACTACAAGAAGGCCTTCGGCCTCGGTGTCCGCGAGTTGCGTGTGCTGCGTCTCGTACACGACCACCCCGGCATCACGGCGAAGGATCTCGGCAACATGCTGGTCCTCGACAAGACGCTGCTCTCGAAGAACATCGCCTTTCTCGAGGACCGCGGCCTCATCACGCGCAGCCCCAACGTGAACGACAACCGCCAGCAACACCTCGCGCTGACCGAAGTCGGCATGCGCGTCTGGCGCGAGGGCGAAGAGATCGGACGGGGGCTCGAACGCGAGATGTTCGCGGATCTCAGCAGCGAGGACTGGGACCACCTTCACACGCTGCTGGACAGGGTGCTGGTTTCGCTCGACAAGTGGCAGGAGTCGCACCGCAAAAAATAGGGCTCCGCCCTGCCGCCCCGCACTGATGCCCCACCCGCGGGCGGCATCAGTGGCGCGGCGGGACCCGCTGAATTTCCCCCACTGCCCACGCAGCAAGCTCGGAGGCGAGACGCGTCGACGCCTCACCGAAGGCATTCACCACGGCCGGAACATGGGCAGCCGATGCACGCGCTCCGGCCTCGAAGGTCCGGCTGGCGAGGATGCGCCGCCCTTCACGCTCGACCAGGCGCGCATCGAGCCGCACGACAGCCTCCGGGACGCCTCCGCGGTATTCGCTCTGGAAGGCGCGCAGGTCGCTGACGATTTCGTAGTCCGCCTGCAGCCGGGCTTCGTCGCTGCTCAGCGCCGCGATCCGGCCGTCGGCCCGCAGGGCGTCGATCAGGCGGTCGCGCACCAGCACCGGCGCGGGCTCGCTCCAACTCGCGCCCTGATACACGCTCACCTGGTTGTTTTGCGGCATGACCACGATGCGCTGGCCGGCGAGATGGACGCCGCTGGCAGGTTTGGCCACCCGCAACGACACGGCAAGTGGCGCGCCGGCGGTCGGCGTGCACTCGGGCGCTCCGGGAAGGAGGTAGGTGTCGACCGGCTCCGCCTTAGGAAGTACGGAACACGCCGAAAGAAGCAGCGTCGCCGCCAGCACGACCGCGCAGCGCGACCCGGCCCTGGGGCGCCGGGCTCTCCGGCAAACGAGGGTCATGGCTTGAATTCCTTCATCGATTCATTGCCCAGCAGGTAGTCCGCGGGCCGGTTTTCGAGCTGCCGGGCGATCGCCCGCACCGACACGAGCGTGTCCTGCAGTTCGGTCAGCGCTGGCCCGAGCTCGGCCGCGCCGCGCACCCCGGTGGCGAGCTGCACGCGGTTTTCGGCGAGCAGCGTATCGACCTTCTCCATCGCGCGTTCGAAGGCGGCCATGGCGTTCTGGGCGCTTTGCAGCGTCTGCACGCCGCGCTCGTCGACGAGCCGGTTGGTCGCCTTCGCCAGCTTCGCCGCTTCGGCCAGCGTCGCGTTGGCCTGCTCGCTCGCCCCGGCCAGTTCTTTCAGTGCGCGGCCGAGATCCTCGCGCTGGGCCGCGATCGCGCCGGTGGCTTGTTCCAGGTTGTGCACCATGCGGCCGACGCTTGCGACGTTTTCCGCGGAAAAGAGCTCGCGCGCCTGCAGCAGCACCTGGTTCGCATTGAGCATGGCGTCCTCGCCGTCGGCCAGCAGCTTGCTGAGCGGCGACGGCGTCGCGACGATGACCGGCACCTGGCCCGCTTCGCCTTCGAGCGGCGTGCTCGCAGGATCGTCGCCGCTGCTCAGGCGGATGATCGAGATGCCGGTGATCCCGGCGGGGACGAGGCGCGCGCGGGTGTCGCTTCGCACTGGCGCCTCGGCGTCGACGCGCACCCGTGCGAACACGCGGCGCGGGTCCTGCGGATCGAGTCGCAGGCTCGACACGTCGCCGATCTTGATGCCGTTGAACTCGACCGTGCTGCCCTTGGAGAGGCCGGTGACCGCCTCCTGGAAGACGACGTCGTAGGTGCGGAACTGCTTGTCGCTGTCGGTCTTGCCGAGCCACAGCGCGAACATCAGCGCTGCCCCGACCACCAGCAGGGTGAAGAATCCGATCAGCACGTGATGGGCACGTGTTTCCATTCAGGCTTGTCCCCCGTGGGAAAGGTTATGCGGCGCCCGCTGCGCGGGCGGAGCGGCCTGCGCGGCGGCGCGTCCGCGCGGACCGTGGAAATATTCGCGAATCCACGCGTCGTCGAAGTCCGCGACGACGTCGAGACGGTCATTCACGAGAACGCGCTTCTGCGCGAGCACGGCCACCCGGTCGGTGATGGTGTAGATCGTGTCGAGATCGTGCGTGACCATGAAGACGGTGAGGCCGAGCGCGTCGCGCAGGGTGAGGATCAGCTCGTCGAACGCGGCGGCGCCGATCGGATCGAGCCCTGCGGTCGGTTCGTCGAGGAACAGGATGTCGGGGTCGAGCGCAAGCGCGCGCGCCAGGGCCGCGCGCTTGATCATCCCGCCGGAGAGCTCTGCCGGGTATTTTTCGCCCGCATTGGCCGGCAAGCCGGCGAGCGCGATCTTGAGCGCAGCCAGCCGCGCCGCCTCGCCGGCCTTGAGCCCGGCGTGCTCGATGAGCGGCAGCGCGACGTTCTCGGCGACGGTCAGCGACGAGAACAGCGCGCCCTTCTGGAATAGCACGCCGAAGCGCCGCTCGATGGCGACCCGCCGCGCTGTGGGCAGGCCGAGCAGATCCTCGCCGAACACGCTGACGCTGCCCGCCGCGGGCCGGTTCAGGCCGACGATGGTGCGCAGCAGGACGGACTTGCCGGTGCCCGAGCCGCCGACCACGCTCAGGATCTCGCCGCGGCGCACGTCCAGATCGAGGCCGTCGTGCACCACCTGGCGGCCGAACTGGTTGCGCACGCCGCGCACTTCGATGACGTTCGTCACCAGCCCATCTCCATGCAGAACAGCGCCGCCACCGCATCGACGACGATCACGATGAAGATGGACTGCACGACGGACGAGGTCGTGTGCTCGCCGACGGATTGCGCGCTGCCCTCCACCCTGAAACCTTCCAGGCAGCCAATGACGGCGATCAGGAAGGCGAAGATCGGCGCCTTGGCGATGCCGACGAAGAAATGCCGCAGCCCGACGTGGCTTTCCAGCACCGACAGGAACATCGTCGGTGAAATCTCGAGCGTCAGCGCACACACCAGCATGCCGCCGACGATGCCCGAAATCATCGCGACGAAGCTCAGCATCGGCAGGGCCAGCAGCAGTGCGGCGACGCGCGGTACGACGAGCAGCTCGACGGGATTCAGTCCGCCCACGCGGATCGCGTCGATTTCCTCGTTCGCGCGCATCGAACCGATCTGCGCGGTGAAGGCGCTCGCCGTGCGTCCGGCGACGATGATCGCGGTGAGCATCGGCCCGAACTCGCGCAGGAAGGAGAACGCGACGAGATCGACCGTGAAGATGCTGGCGCCGAAACCGGCCAGCACCGTGGCGCCGAGGAAGGCGACCACCGCGCCGACGAGAAAGGTCAGCAGCGCGACGATGGGTACGGCGTCTAGGCCCGTGCGTTCGAGGTTCGCGGCGAGCGAGGTGATGCGCCAGCGCCGCGGGCGCAGCATCACGTGGAACGCCGTCTCCAGCGTGATGCCGATGAACCCCGCGATGTCGATCACGTGGCGCCAGAAGGCGAGCATGCCGATGCCGGCATGCTCCATGATGTCGCCGAAGGCATAGCCCGCAACGCGCGGCGCGGGCGGGGCGGCGTCGATTACGCCGGCCACGGCCTGCAGCAGCGCGCGCCGTTCGGGCGGCAGCGGGCTCTCGCCCGAGGCCAGCGCCGCCAGCCGGTCCTTGCCCAGCAAATCGTGCAGCAGGCTGACGCCAGCGGTGTCAAGTGCGCCGACTGCGCCGAGGTCGACATCCACGGTATCGGCGATTCGGGACCGCTGACGCGCGACGTCGGGCGCGAGCGCCGCGTAGTTCGCAATCGTCCAGTCGCCGCGCAGGCGCACCTGCCGGCCGTCGATGTCGATGAATGCCGGTTCCGTCATCGGCCGTGCGTTCCTCCACCCAAGTGCTCGCGAATCACGAATTTCACCATATCCAAGTACACGGCCATACCATCCTAATCGAGCTTGCATGCGAACGGCGCTTTCCGCGAGCATGGCGCATGGCCGGGCGACCCGCGATGTGCGCACGGGAACCGGGCCCCTCCGGCCCCCATCCTTGCGGACAAGTTCGGGAACGCCCGCTACTCAATACGCCACAGCCGTCCCTGCAGCCCAGAGATGCGCGGCCACCAGCGCACGCCACGGCGCATAGCGGGCGAGCCATTCCTTCGCCTCGGCTTCGCCCACCCTGCCCTCCGCACCCAGCAGCGCCTGCATCCCCCGACGCACCGCGACGTCGCCGTGCAGCGATCCGTCGAGCCAGCCGAAGCCCCGCAGCAGCACGTAATCGACGGTCCACGGCCCGACACCGCGCACCGCGAGCAGGCTGGAACGCATCTCGTCGACGGATGCCGTTTCGGCCCAGGCGTCGAGCGGCAGCGCCCCGGCGGCGACCTGCCGCGCCAGCGCCAGTAGCGTGCGCGCCTTCGCAGCCGAAAAGCCGGCGGCGCGGAGATCGTCCTCGGCGAAGTGTGCGAGCCGTGCCGCGTCGGGATAGCACAGCAGCCCCGACGTGTGGCGGATAGCGGCGGCAGCGATCAAGCGTCGCCGCAGCGACACGGCGGCTGCGACGCTGATCTGCTGCCCCGTCACCGCCCAGCTCAGCGCCTCGAAGGGCGTTGCCGTGACCGGCACGCGCAGGCCCTTCTGTGCCGAGATCAGCGGGCCGATACCGGGATCGTCGCGGAAGCGTTCCTCGAACGCCTCGACCGCCTGCTCCAGCCCCAGCATGCGCCGCACCATGGTCCCGAAGCGCGGCTCGATGTCCCGCGCCGGCTCCGCGTCGAGCGCGATCTCCGCGCGCGCCATCCCGCCGGCGAAACGCACGCTCAGGCAGGCGGGAGTCCCGTCCCACAACAGGCCCTTGTGGAGCGATTCCGCGGTGACGCGTTCGGCCAGCTCCTGCGTGTCACGTCGATGGAACGCCAGGATGTCGCCCGCACGGAAACCGGCCGGAAGAGCGATCGAGACGGCCGCCTGTCGCGTCATTGCGCCGCTTCGCGCGCCAGCAGGAGACGCTTGCGTTCGATGCCCCAGCGATAGCCCGACAAGCCGCCGTCGCTGCGCACGACGCGGTGGCACGGAATCGCCACCGCGAGCGGGTTGGCCGCACAGGCGCCGGCGACCGCACGCACCGCAGCGGGCGCGCCGATGCGCCGTGCGATCTCCGTATAGCTCGCGGTCGCGCCTGCCGGAATCTCCTGCAGCGCCTGCCACACGCGCAGCTGGAAAGCCGTGCCGCGCAGGTCCAGCGGCAGGTCCAGGCCCAGTTTCGGCGCCTCGACGAAGCCGACCACGGTTGCCACGACGCGCTCGTAATCCGTGTCGCTGCCAATCAGTTCGGCTCGCGGGAAGCGGTCCTGAAGGTCGCGCACGAGGATGCCGGGATCGTCGCCGATGAGGATCGCGCAAACGCCGCGTGCAGTGCTCGCGACGAGGATCGCGCCGAGCGAGCACTCGCCGACCGCGAAACGGATCTGCTGCCGTGCGCCGCCCGCACGGTAGCTGCCGGCGGTCATGCCCAGCGTCCGGCCGGCATCCGCGTAGAAGCGCCCGCTCGAACCGTAACCCGCCGCGTAGAGCGCATCGGTCACCGTCGCGCCACCATCGAGCTTCGCCCGCATCCGCGCCGCCCGGCAGGCCTTCGCATAGGCGCGGGGCGTGGTCCCGGTGACGGCTTTGAAGATGCGGTGCAGGTGAAAGGCGCTCATGTTCGCCGAGCATGCCAGTTCGTCCAGCGTCGGTGGCGCCTCCGCCTGCTCGATCTGCCGGCACAAGGCGGCCACCGCTTCCGCATGTTGGTGCGCGAGCGAAGGCCCGTCCGGCGAGCAACGCCGGCACGCGCGATATCCGGCACGGACCGCCTCCTCGCCCGTCGCGAAGAACTCCACATTCTCCGGCCGCGGCGTGCGCGCCGCGCACGATGGCCGGCAATACACGCCGGTGGTCCGCACCGCGTAGCAGAACGCCCCGTCAGCGGTCGCATCGCGCGCCTGCACCGCCGCCCAGCGCGGATCGGCCGCCGTCACGGCGGCACGTGCCTCGATTCGCCTCGACATCTTCATTGCCCCGTCAGAATCCGGTGAACCACACTGTAGGCATCCGTGGCCCCGACCGCACTCCGGTCCTTGCTTCCGAATTCGACAATACGGAAATCACTTCCGCAGCGGCGTCAGCAGTCCGGACAGGCCGTTGTGATCGAGCTCGTGCATCAGGGCGAGCAACTGCCCCAGCCTGCCCGGCGGAAAGCCTTCGCGGGCGAACCAGTTCAGGTAGTTCCCCGGCAGATCGGCGATCAGCCGCCCCTTGTACTTGCCGAAAGGCATCGCGGTGGTCACAAGCGCTTCGAGGTGCTCGGGATTCATGCTTCCTCCACATGCCGTTCGGCGATCGCCGCGAGAATCGCGCCCAGCAGGTGCCACACGCGCCCCACCGACGCGATCTCGACGCGCTCGCCCGGCGCGTGGGCGCCGCGTATCGTCGGCCCGAAGGACACGATCTGCATGTCGGGGTACTTCGCCGCGATGAGCCCGCACTCGAGGCCGGCATGGATGACCTGCACGCGCGACTCGGCCCCGTACTCGCGCCGATACACGTCGCGGCACAGCGCCAGCAGCGGCGAGTCGGCCTTCGGCGCCCAGCCCGGGTAGTGTCCCGATGCCTCGGCCGGCGTTCCCGACAGGCCGAAGAGGCTGACGATCTCGTCGCCGAGCGCGCGGGCCGCCCCGTCGAGCAGCGAGCGCACCATGCAGCTGCAAGAGCCGCCCTCCGGGCCCAGCGCGACGATCCCGAGGTTGTTCGAGGTCTCGACGACGCCCGGCACACTCAGGCTGCGCCGACGCACCCCATGCGGCGCCGCGTGCAGCGACGCGAGCCACACCGCCTGCTCCGGCGCGGACATCACCGGTTCCGCAGCCGTGACGGGCGCCGCCCGCAGGCTCACGCCCTCGTCCACGCCCTTCAACTCCTCGCGCAGCCGCGCCTGCCAATCCGCGAGGGCAAGCCTTAGTTCATCGCCGCATCCGGCCCGCAGCACCACTCGTGCCCGCGCGTCGCGCGGCAGCGCATTGCGCGCCGAACCGCCTTCGAGCGCCCCGAGACGCAGGTCGAACCGCCGCTCCAGATCGCGCAGCACGCGCACCAGCAGCTTGATCGCATTGCCGCGCTCCTCGTGGATATCGACGCCCGAATGCCCGCCGCGCAGGCCGTGCAGCTCGATCTGCCACTGCTGCGTCCCGGCCGGAGGCGGCTCCGCCTGCCCCGCGCGCCGCACGTTCACATCCAGCCCGCCGGCGCAGCCAATATAGAACTCGCCCCATTCCTCGGTGTCGAGGTTCAGCATCAGCCGCCCCTGCAGCGCGTCGGCAGCGAGCCCCTGCGCGCCACCCATGCCGGCTTCCTCATCCACGGTGAGCAAGGCCTCGACCGGCCCGTGCTCGAGCGAATCGTCTTCCAACACCGCGAGGATCATCGCCACACCGATGCCGTTGTCGGCACCGAGCGTTGTCTCCGTGGCAGCGAGCCAGTCGCCGTCCCGCTCCACCCGGATGGCGTCGCGGGAAAAGTCGTGCGCCGAATCGGCCGTCTTCTGGCACACCATGTCCAGATGCGCCTGCAGCACGACACCCGGCGCACCCTCGCAACCCCGGCGCGCGGGTTTGCGGATCAGCAGGTTTCCCGCCGCATCGACCGATGCCGTCAGTCCGCGCGCCAGTGCCCGGTCACGCAGCAGGTCGCGCAGAGTGCCCTCTGCCTTGGACTGGCGCGGGATGCGGCACAGCGTGGAGAAATGCGCCCACACGGGAGCGGGTTCGAGACCGGAGAAGACGGGCGAAACGGAATCGGACATGGCAAGAAACGGGGAGACGGTGGCAATGGTCGAGTGCGCAATGGTAAGCCACACAGACCGCAGGACACGATCGGCAGCACGGCGTTGCAGTCTGGATAGCGTCAAAAATTCCATCGCCATCCACCTTTCCGGAGGCCATACTTTAAACATGTGGCAACAGCATCGGCGCCCCGCCGGACGCCGTACGAACAGGGGAACGTCATGAGTCAGGACTTCGAAAGCATTGAACGCGACGTCGAGGCTGCGGTCGGCGGCGATCCGGCTGTGGTCGCCGAACGCGTACGGACGATCACGCTGGGGGCGCTGTCGCACGGCAAGCTCGACACCGACGCGCTCAAACACGTCACCGACGCCGTGCTCAGGGGCGCGCAACAAGGCATCGAGCGCCCCGATCGCGAACGCACCGAAGCCATCCGCGAAGCGGTGCGCGGGCTGGACGAGGCCCTTGCGTCCGCGGCCCAAGCCACGCTGCTCGCCGTGAAGGAAGCGGTCGGGCGCGGCAGCGAATACTCGCGCCAGGAAATCCGCGGCACGCTCGACCAGCTGGGTGCCATGGAGTCGAACTTCCTGCGCACGCTGTCCGACGCGGGACGCGGCGCAACCGGCCTCGCGCGCGCGACGCTGCACGAGCTCGCCGAGCACGCCCGCAACAGCGGCACCGCAGTCGGTGGTCGCGTCGCGAACGCGGGCGCAGACCTCGCGCGTGCCGTCGCAGAGCTCACGCGCGAGCAGGTGCAAAGCAGCGCCCAGACCCTGCGCAACGAGGCGGGCCTGCTCGCCGCACTCGCCTCGGGGATGCTCCGGGGCATCGCCGACCGCCTGCACCCGGCGGGTTCGGACAATGGGAAGGGCGGACCGCACGATCCGCAGGCCTGATGCTGTGGAAAGCGCTCGGCGCGGCGCGTGAGCTGACACGCGCCCACGACATCGCCGCCGTCCTGATCCGCTACGGCTTCGGCGATCTCGTACGCCGCATAGGCCTTGCCGACACACTGGAGCGCGCTGGCAAGGCCCTGCACTGGACCGAGCCCGAGGAACTGGCCCGCCTCGAACCTCCGGCGCGCGTGCGCCGCGCCTTCGAAGAGCTCGGCCCGACCTTCATCAAGCTCGGCCAGATCCTCGCCACGCGGGTCGACCTGTTTCCACCGGAATGGATCGCCGAGTTCGGCCGCCTGCAGGATTCGGCCCCCGCCGTTCCCTTCGAACAGGTGCGCGAACAGCTCACCGAGGATCTCGGCGAAGCCCCCGAAACCGCCTTCGCCGAACTCGACACCCAGCCGCTCGCGGCGGCCTCGCTCGCGCAGGTATACCGTGCCCGGCTACACGACGGCCGCCCGGTGATCCTGAAAGTGCGCCGGCCTGGCATCCGCCCGATCATCGAGGCGGACTTGCGGCTGCTCGCCCGCCTCGCCGAGATCATCGAAGCCGAAGCGCCGGACCTGCGCCGCTACCGCCCCTGCCAGGTCGTGCGCGAATTCACGCTGTCGCTACGCCGCGAAATCGACTTCGCCGCCGAGTGCCGCTACGCCGAACGTGTCGCCGCAAGCTTCATCGGCCGCCCGGAGATCGTCATCCCGCGCGTGCACTGGCAGTGGTGCGGCGAACGCCTGAACGTGCAGGACTACATCGACGGCATCGCCGGGCGCGACCTGGCAGCTGTTGATACCGCGGGGCTCGAACGCAAGCTCCTCGCCCGCCGAGGCGCGTCGGCCGTGCTGAAGATGATGCTCGAAGACGGCTTCTTCCACGCCGACCCGCACCCCGGCAACGTCTTCTACCTGCACGGCAATCGCATCGCCTTCATCGACTTCGGCATGGTCGGCCGGCTTTCCGAATCGCGCCGCTACGAGCTCGCCGTCCTGCTCAACGGCCTCGTCTCGAACGACGCAGCTGCCGTTGCCGACGTGCTGCTCGAATGGCGGGACGCCGAAGCGCCCGAAACCGAACCGGAACACCTGCGCCACGAGATCGACACCTTCGTCGACCAGTACAAGGGGGTTCCCCTCAAGCAGCTCGACATCGGTGCGATGCTGTCCGATCTCGTGATGATCCTGCGCGAGCACGGCATCGCCCTGCCCTCGGACCTGTCGCTGCTGATCAAGGCCTTCATCACGCTGGAAGGCATGGGCCGCCAGCTCGATCCGGACTTCGACATGGGTGCCGAGGCCGCCCCCTTCCTGCGGCGCGTGCTGCTCGCCCATCACGCCCCTGCAGCCGTCGCCAAGCGCGGCTGGCGCACGCTCGCCCAGGCCGTGGACCTCGTCACGGGCCTTCCGCGCGACCTCAGCCAGCTTCTGCGCTCCGCCCGGCGCGGCAAACTCCAGGTGCAGGTCGACATCGTCTCGCTCAAGCGCCTCGGCGAGCAGCTCGACCGTGCCGCCACGCGCATGACGATCGGCATCGTCACCGCGGCGCTGATCATCGGCTCCGCCATCGTCATGACGGTCGTGCGCGAACCGGGCTTCGCCGCGCTCGATACGCTGGGACTGCTGGGCTTTTTCGGCGCCGTCGCGGGCGGAGTGGCGGTGCTCCTGTCGATCTGGCGCGGCGGCCGCGGAGATTGATCGGCGGACAGCCGCCATCATCCCTAAGTCCCGCGCCCCTCTCCGGCCTCTTCGAAGGTTCGTCCGTCGCGGATGCGGTACAGACGGCGGAAGGTCGGGATGATCTTCTCGTCGTGCGTCACAACGATGATCGCCGTGCGGTACTGCTCCGCCATCCGGTTCAGGATGCGCACCACGTTCAGCGCGCGTTCGCTGTCGAGCGGCGCGGTCGGTTCGTCGGCGAGCACCACGGGTGGCCGATTCACCAGCGCCCGCGCAATCGCCACGCGCTGCTGCTCGCCGCCGGAGAGCTCCGACGGTGCAGCCTTCGCACGGTGGCCGACGTCGAGCGCCTCGAGCAGTTCGACGGCCTGCCGACGCGCCTCCCGGTTCGATTTCCCGGCCAGCATCGGCAACAGCGCGACGTTGTCGGTCACGTCGAGGAAGGGGATCAGGTAAGGCGCCTGGAACACGAAGCCGATGTTGTCGCGCCGCAGGCCGCTCAGGTCGCGGATCTTCCAGCCGCCGTCGAAGGCGACACGCCCGCCCAGCACCATGTACCCACCAGTCGGCTCGATCACCGCGCCGAGGCACTTCAACAGGGTGCTCTTGCCCGAACCGCTCGGCCCGATCAGGCCCACCACCTCGCCGGGCGCGATCCGCATGTCCACGCCCTTCAGCGCATCGACCGCGGCATCCCCCTCGCCATAACGCTTGCTCAGCCCCCTGACCTCGATCGCGGGAACATCCACCTCAGCCCCCGATCGCCGTTGCCGGATCGACCTTCAGCGCGACCCGGATCGCCAGCAGACTCGCGACCGCACACACGACCATCGTTGCGACCAGTCCGCGCACCGCATCCCCCGGCAACAACAACACATACTTCGGGAAATACGGCGCCCACAGCGTCGCGACGGTCTTGCCGATCACGAAACCTATCAGCCCGAGCCCCAACGACTGCTGCAGGATCATCGCCGCGATCGTGCGGTTGCGCGTCCCGATCAGCTTCAGCACCGCCAGCTCGCGGACCTTGCCCAGTGTCATCGTGTAGATGATGAAGGACACGATCGCGGCGCTCACGATCGCCAGGATCACCAGAAAGGTCCCGATCTGCCGCGCCGAGGTCTCGATCAGCCGGGATACCAGGATCTCCTCCATCTGCGCACGCGTGTACGCCTCCAGATGCTTCCAGCGACGGATGTTTTCGGCCACCTGCTCCGGATCATGGCCGCTCGCGACCCGGACCAGCACCGCATTCACGCTGCGGCTGGCCGTCTGCGACGCCAGGATCGCATCGAACAGCCCCGGCACACCCGGACGGTTCAGCGCGGGGTTCGCCGCCGTGCGCGCCCGCTCGTTGACGATCGCGTCGTTGTCCTTGAGGAACTGCGCCTCCTGCGCATCCTTGAGCGGCAGGAACACCATCGGATCGCCGCTCGACGACACCATGCGGCGCGTGAGCCCCACCACCTCGTACTCGTGCCGCCGGATGCGCACCCGTTCGCCGAGCCGGAACCCCGTACGCACATCCGCCACCACCTCGTAATGGCTGCGCGCGATGCGCCGGCCGGCCACCAGGAACGGCGGCTCGCCCGGACGTCCCGGCTCGGACCCCACCGCCATCACCCGCACGTCGCGCCCGCCTTGCCGGATCTGCATCGTCAGGTAAGTCACGTTCGACGCCTCCGCGACACCCGGCATCCCGAGGATCGCCCTGTACGCGTCGTCGCGCATGTTCGACGGCTCCGCGTACGGCCCCAGCGTCTCCTGCTGCACCGCCCAGATGTCCGCCCCGCTGCTGCGCAGGAGCACCTGCGCGTCATCCACCATGCCGCGGTAGATCCCCGCCATCGACAGCGTCACGCCGATCAGCAGGCCCAGTCCGACGCCGGTGAACACATACTTCGCCCAGTGGTGAAGGATGTCGCGCCCGGCAAGGCTGATCATCGACGCACCTCGGCCAGCGACTCGGCCGGACTCACCCGGTCGCCGGCCTCCAGTTCGCGTTCGCTATGGACGACGATGCGATCGCCCGCGTGCAGTCCCTCCAGCACCACGACCCGCCCGTCGAGCGAAGTCTCCCCCGTGCGCACCGGCACAAAGTCCGCCATCCCGTCCGCAACGGTCCAGACACCGCGCCGGCCAGCGTACTCATGCACCGCGGCGCCCGGTACCGCCAGCACGTCCCCACCACGGGTCGTCGCGATCGTCACCTCGGCCAACTCCCCGAAGGCGAAATCCTTCGGCGCTTCGTCGAACACCACCTGCACGATGCGCTCCTCGGTCACCGCGTCGCCGTTGAGCTCGACGCGCGCAACCCGGCCCGGCAAGGCCAGCCCGGACCCCGAGCGCAGCACGATCGAAGCCGTCTGCCCCGCACGCACGCCGCCGGAGCGCCCCTGGTCGATCCGCGTCCGCACGCGCACGCTCGCGGGATCGACCATGCGCAGCACGGTCTGCCCGGCCACCAGCGTCGTTCCGGGCTCCGCATCGCGCGCCGTCACCACCCCCGCCACCGGGGCCACGAGACGCACATTCGCCCGTTGCCGCTCCGCCGCCGCGCGCTCCGCCTCGAGCCGCTCCACATCCATTCGTGCCGCATCGAGCTGCGCCCGCGCAGCCTGCAACTGCGCGCCGGCCGAATCCGCCTCCTGCCGCTTCGCCTCGACCGCCGCATCGCTGAAGAAGGCCTGCTCGCCCAGCGACGCATAGCGCCGCGCGTTGCGCCCCGCGAGCTCCTGACGAACCTCCCCATCGCGCACCTGCGCACGGGCCGCCGCCAGCGCATGAACGGCGCGAGCCGCAGCCGCCCGCGACGCCGACAGGCGCGCGTCCAGTTCCACCGGATCCATCTCGGCGAGCGACTGCCCCGCGCGCACCTCGCTGCCGACATCCACGTGCACCGCGAGGACGCGACCGGGAGTGGTCGGTCCGATCGCGTAACTCCGCTCCGCCTCCACCGTGCCGACCCCGAACACGGCGTTCTCGAACGCCCCGCGCTCGACCATCGCCGTCGTCACCCGCACCGGGGCCAACGGTCCGCTCCGCACCATCAGCAGGACGAATCCCGCCAGCAGAACCAGTCCGAGGACGGACAAACCGACCACGCGCAGCACTGGTCGCTTCATTCCCGCCTCCCGACGACGCCGGCCAGATAGACGTCAAACACGCCTTCGGCCGCCCCTTCCACGCCGCGCATGCTGCCCGCGAGCATCGACTGCATCACGAACCCCTGGATGGCCCCGATAAAGAGGGTCGCAGCGTGCTCGACGTTGAGCTCGCGCCGAACCACCCCGCGCTCCTTGGTGCATTTCAGGACCTGCAACAAGGTCCCGCGGTAACTGCCGAGCAGCGCCCTGATGCGCCGCTTCACCGCGCTGTCGCCCGGTTGCTGCAATTCGTGGAAGATCAGGCGCGGCGCGCCCGGGTGCGCAACGGCGAAACCGATGTGCGCGCGGAACATCGCACGGAGCTGCGCGAGCGGCTCGCTGCTGGAAAGTGACGCCTCCTCGATCGCTGCAAGCAGGTTCTCCTCGATCCATTCGGCGACGGCCAGCCAGATCGCCTCCTTGGTCGGGAAGTGGCGGAATACCGCCCCCTGCGTGAGGTTCATGGCAGCCGCGATGCGCGCCGTCGTGATGTCCGCGGGGCTGCTTTCGGCCGCCAGGGCAACCACGGCCTGAACGATCTCGGCCTGCCTGAGCTCCGACGAGCGCCGGATGCGCGGGGATTCCATCGTGACATCTCGCCAGTAAGTAATTAATTACTAGCTTAGTATAAGCAAACCGCGATGTACACCCGCTAGATCCGTCTCATCCCGGTGCGCAGGGCGGGATGGAATCCCGCCGCATCGGGCGCCGATATTGCCCCGCTGCACGCATGATCGCGACGGCGGGATTTCATCCCGCCCTACCCGAATTAGTGCGATTGCCTTGATGATCCCTCGCCCCGGCGACGGACTTCAGGCTTCGATCTCGCGAGCCTGCTCGATCGCTTCCTCGATCCGGTCCACCGCGATCACGCGCATGCCCGCGATCGCCTGCTTGGGCGCATTGGCCTTCGGAATGATCGCGACGGTGAAGCCGAGCTTGGCCGCTTCCTTCAGGCGCTCCTGTCCGCGCGGTGCCGGGCGGATCTCGCCCGCGAGGCCCACCTCGCCGAACACCACCAATTCGCGCGGCAGTGCCCGGCTGCGCAACGAGGACACGATCGCCAGCAACACCGCAAGGTCCGCGGCCGGTTCGGCGATCTTCACGCCCCCCACGGCATTCACGAACACGTCCTGATCGAAGCACACCACCCCGGCATGGCGATGCAGCACCGCGAGCAGCATCGCCAGCCGGTTCTGCTCCAGCCCGACCGACAGGCGGCGCGGATTCGGGCTGTGCGCGCCGTCGACCAGCGCCTGGATCTCCACCAGCAGCGGCCGCGTGCCCTCCTGCGTCACCAGCACGCAGCTGCCCGCCACCTGCTGGCTGTGCTGTGACAGGAAGATCGCCGACGGATTGCTCACGCCGCGCAGGCCGCGCTCCGTCATCGCGAACACGCCCAGCTCATTCACCGCGCCGAAGCGGTTCTTGAACGCCCGCACGAGGCGGAAGCTGGAATGCGTGTCGCCCTCGAAATACAGCACCGTATCGACGATGTGCTCCAGCACGCGCGGCCCCGCCAGCGTGCCGTCCTTGGTCACGTGCCCGACCATGATCAGGCACGTACCGCTCTGCTTCGCGAAACGCGTGAGCTGCGCCGCACATTCGCGCACCTGCGCCACCGAACCGGGCGCCGACTGCAGCGCCTCCGAGTACACCGTCTGGATCGAGTCGATCACCGCGATGCGCGGCCTCGCCTCCTTCAGCGTCGCGAGGATGCGTTCGAGGTTGATCTCGGGCAGCAGCTTCAGCCCCGCCGGATCGAGCTGCAGGCGCTGCGCGCGCAGCGCCACCTGCTCGCCCGACTCCTCCCCGCTCACGTAGATCGCCGTCTGCCGCGCCGCGAGCGCCGACAGCGCCTGCAGCAGCAGCGTCGACTTGCCGATGCCCGGATCGCCGCCGATCAGCACCACGCCACCGGCGACCAGGCCACCGCCGAGCACGCGGTCGAACTCCTCGATCCCCGTCGGCGTGCGCGGTTCCTCGCGCGGTTCGAGTTCCGCGAGCGACTGCAGCCTGCCGGTCGTGCCGGCCAGCGCCGCGAAGCGGCTGTTACCGGGAGCTGCGGCCTCGATCACCGTCTCGACCAGCGTGTTCCAGCCCTTGCATTGCGGACACTGGCCCTGCCAGCGCGGCGCCTGTCCGCCGCACTCGCTGCAGACGAAGCTCGTCTTAGCCTTCGCCATCACGCGCTCACGTCATCGACCGCCATGCGCTTGAACTCGGCGACCGCATACTCCGCGAAGGTCGTGATCAGACGGGAACGGAACTTGTCGCGCGGCACGATCACCTCGAGCGGCGTGTACTGGCGCGGCTCCAGCGGAATCCCGACCAGGCGCCCCTCGCGGATGTCGCGCTGGATCGCGGCGCGCGACGCGATAGCGAACCCCATGCCCTCGGCCGCCAGGTACTTCACCGTCGCCAGGCTGCCCAGTTCGGCGCAGATCGTCAGTTCGTCGATGCCGATACCCGCGGCGGCAAAGAAATCCTCGGCCAGCACGCGGATCGCGTTGCCCGGATCGCGCGTGATCAACGGGTGGTCCTTCAGCACCTTGGCGCTGAGGCTCTTGTGCTTCGCCAGCGCATGTCCGGGGGAACAGATCACGAACAGCTCGTCGCGCGTCGCGGTCATGCGCTCGATCGCCGGCTGCTCCGACACGATCTCGATCAGCCCGAGGTCGAGCTCGCGCGACGCGACGCGGTCCTCGGTCAGCTGCGAGTTGCCGACCACCACACGCGGCACCACGCGCGGATACTTGCGCTTGAATCCTTCCAGCAGCTGCGGCAGCCAGTAAGCCGCGATCGTCGTACTGGTCCCGATGTTGAGCGTGCCGCCGAGCTCGTCGGTCAGTTCCGACACGCGCGACTCCAGCTCGTCGGACAGATCGAGAATCCGGTCCGCGTAGGCGAGCACCACCTCCCCGGCCGGCGTCAGGCTCACGCGCCCGTGCCCGCGCTCGAGCAGGCGCGTGTTGAAATGCTCCTCCAGCTGCTTGATCTGGAAGGTCACGGCCGGCTGCGTCATGAACAGATGTTCCGCGGCCCGGGTGAACGAACCGTATTTGGCCACGGCGCTGAATACCTGAAGTCTGCGATCAGCCACGGCTACTCCATAAGTCTCGTTTATACGCTCCATTAAAGCACAGCTCATGCGCTACGTGAAATGTCTGACAATCACCTGACATCACGGCGCGAGCAGTGGCAATGAGCCAAATCACAACAAACAGACACATGTCGTGATATAAACCGCGCTTCACCTTCAGACGGCCGTCTCCAACCCGATGCCGCTCGGCTTCTACATCATCATGGCGGCGCAGTTCTTCTCTGCGCTGGCCGACAATGCGCTGCTGATCATTGCCATCGCGCTGCTGCGCGAGATGTCCGCCCCGGCAACGTACGAACCGCTGCTGAAACTGTTCTTCACCGTTTCCTACGTCGCGCTGGCCGCCTTCGTCGGTGCTTTTGCCGACTCGATGCCCAAGTGGCGCGTGATGTTCATCAGCAACACCATCAAGATCGGCGGCTGCCTGATGCTGCTCCTCGGCGCGCACCCGCTCTTCGCCTATGCCGTCATCGGGCTCGGCGCTGCCGCCTACTCCCCGGCCAAGTACGGCATCCTCACCGAATACCTGCCCCACCGCCTGCTCGTCGTCGCCAACGGCTGGATCGAAGGCCTCACGGTCGGCGCCATCATCCTCGGCACCGTCATCGGCGGCGTGCTGATCCGTCCCGACGTCGGCAACTGGATCACCGGCCTGGGCCTGCCGCTCGTGAAGGGCGATGCCCTGCACGCGACCATCGCCATCGTCGGCCTGCTCTACCTTGCCGCAGCGGCCTTCAACCTGCGCATCCCCGACACCGGCGTCGATCACAAGCCGCTCAAGAACAATCCGGTGTACCTCGTCCACGACTTCGTGCACTGCATGAAACTGCTGTGGCGCGACAAGCTCGGCCAGATCTCCCTCGCCGTCACGACCCTGTTCTGGGGAGCCGGCGCCACGCTCCAATTCATCGTGATCAAGTGGGCCGAGCACAACCTCGGCTTCGACCTCTCCAAGGCCTCGATGATGCAGGGCGTCGTCGCGGTCGGAATCGCGGTCGGCGCCGTGATGGCCGCGCGCATGATCAGCCTGCGCCGCTCCGTCCGGGTCATCCCGCTGGGCATCGCCATGGGCCTCGTCGTGATGGTCATGGTCGTCGTCACGCAGCCCACGCTGGCAATGTTCCTGATGGTCGTCGTCGGCTGTCTCGCCGGCTTCTTCGTCGTGCCGATGAACGCCCTGCTCCAGCATCGCGGCCACATCCTCATGGGCGCGGGCCATTCGATCGCCGTGCAGAACTTCAACGAGAACCTGTCCATCCTGATCATGACGGGCCTGTATGCCCTGCTGATCATGTCGGGCCTGTCGATCAGCGTGGTGATCGTCATGTTCGGCCTGTTCGTCGCCGGCATGATGTACCTCGTGCTGCGCCGGCACCACCTCAACCAGCGCGAAGTCGATTCGGTCGGGCTGCTCGAAGACCACACGCACTGACTGGCGCACGGGCCGCCGTCGCGGCCCGCCCGGCGCCCGTCAGGCCTTTTCCGCGAGCTCCCGCATCAGGCGGCGCGCAAAGCACAGGTCCTCCCACGCCTTGGCCTTGTCGGCCTGATTCCGCAGCAGGTACGCGGGATGATAGGTCACGACCACAGGCGTATCGCCGCGGCGGAACACCCGACCGCGCGAAGCGCCGATGCTGATCTCGGCATCCAGCAGCGCCAGAGCTGCGGGACGGCCCAGCGCAACCAGCACGCGCGGCCGCACCAGCTCGATCTGACGCGCAAGATAAGGGTGGCAGGTCGCGATCTCGTCGGCCTGCGGCGTACGGTTGTGCGGCGGCCGGCATTTCACCGCATTCGCGATATAGACGTTTTCGCCCCGCTTCAGGCCGATCGCGGCGAGCATCGCATCGAGCAGCTTGCCCGCGGCACCGACGAAGGGCTCCCCGCGCTGATCCTCCTCGGACCCCGGCCCCTCCCCGACGAACATCCACTCCGCGCGCCGGTCGCCGACACCCGGAACGGCCTGCCTGCGCTTCTCGCACAGGCGGCACGCCCCACACGCGCGGATGTCCGTTTCCAGCTCGTCCCAATCCATCCCTGCGATACGGCCCGCCCTGGCAGGATCGCCATCGTCACGCCGGGCCGATGCCTCGACCGGCACGGCCGCCCCTGCGGGGCGCGGAATCAGGTCGCGGACGGGAATCGCCGCACGCGCGGAACGCACTTCGGGCACCGGCACCGGCACCGGTTCCGCGGGCAAGGACGACGCAGCGCCGCCCCGATCCAGCTCCGCCGCGACCGGCGCCGACTCCGGCAACACGTCGATTGCTTCCGCAACGCCGTCTTCGCCCCCCGCGCGCAAACGCCACACGGGAGCGAGCCCCATCTCGCGCAGCACGGCATCGCGGCGCGCGTACCTCACAGCTCGCGCCTCATCACGATCGCATCCTCGCGCTGACCGCCGGAGGCCGGGTAATAACCCTTCCGCCGCCCGATCGCAACAAAGCCATGGCGCTCATACAGCGCAAGGGCCGTGGTGTTCGAGGGTCGCACCTCGAGAAAGAACTGCGTCGCCCCCGCCCGCAGCGCCTCGGAAGACAGGTATTCGAGCAGCTTCCCGCCGATTCCGCGGCGCTGCACCGTACGCGCGACGCTGATGTTGAGCAGGTGGGCCTCGTCGATCACCGTCAGCATCACAGCGTAAGCGACCGGCCCTGCCCCGTTGCGCATCACCCAGCAGTTGTAGCCGGCGCGCAGGGAGTCCGCGAAATTGCCGTCGCTCCAGGGAAAAGCGTGCAGCTCGCGCTCGTTCTCGACCACCCACGGCAGATCCTCCTCCGTCATGGGCATGAAGCCGAATTCCGCGGTCACGCCCGCCCTCCGCGCGCCAGTCGCTCGGCAGTCGTCAGCGCCACCTTGTCGCGCACATACAGCGGCGCGGCGACTTCGGCGGCGACCAGGGCCCCGCCGTCGACGAGGCGCACCGCCAGCCTTGCGACGTCCGCCGCGCGGGGTACCGCATCCCGCTGCGGCGGCCCCAGCCGATCCAGCACTTCCTGCCGAATCCGATCGCCGTACACCGCGAACGCCGATCCGATGCCGGACCATCGGCCATCGGCAGGCAGTGCCAGCATCTCGGGCGGGCAGCACGTCGGCGGCGCGACCACGACGGGAAGTCCGTCGGAAAGACGGTAGGCCGCGGAATACACCTCGCCCATGCGCGCATCGGTCGCGACGTAGATCGCGCCCCCCCTGCCCTGCAGCGCCAGCGCCTCGAGGCTGCATATCGGCGCAACTCCCAGGTCCGCGCCCATCGCCAGGCCCTGCGCCACGCCGCATGCGAGGCGCAGGCCCGTAAAGGCCCCCGGACCGGCGCCGAACGCCACGGCATCGAGCGCCCCGAGCGCAACGCCCGCCTCGGAAAGCAGGGACTTCAGGGTGGGCAGCAGACGCTCGGAATGATTGGAATGTCCTTCCAGGGTTCGTTCGACGGTCTCGCCGTCGAACAGCAGGGCGACGCTCGCGTGCTCGCACGAGGTCTCGATCGAGAGGATTTTCATAGGCCGCCCATTTTACCGGCAGCGGCCAGACTGCGGAGCGCCCGTACCGCGATTGTGTGCGGCGGAAACGCAGGAGGATCCCGATCAGCGCTCCGTCACGCTGCGGGGACGGTTCGCATCACGCATCGCCTGCCGCAGTTCATGGTAGAGGGCTTCACGCTGCTCGCGCGACAGACGGCGCGGCTCCTGCGCAGCAGGACGGGGGGTCTCGGGGCCGCTCATGAGGGCACGGCGCAACTCGACCCGACGCTTGTCCCGCGCGCTCGAATGCCCCGGCGAAGTCACACTTTCCTTCCCCTGGCGCGACGACGCGCTCTCGCGTGCGAACCCGGGGGCGGCAGCGAGTGTCGACGCAAGCGCGAGCAGGAACAGGACGATGCCGGTCGCCCGACGTCGCGACCGTTTCCCCTGCAACCCGCGGTCGCCGGGGGAACATGCCGTACAGGAAGTTGAACAGCTGTTTGCCATGATCGCTGCGGGCGGAGTTCGTATTGCGGGTTCGGACGATGAAACCATACCCTCGTATTGGTATTTACGGCGCTTCTGGACGAAGATTTAAAGACCAACGTGTAAGGGCGTGTTGCGTATTTCCCAAGCCCTTACGAAACGTTACCCGTTGCCGGCGAATCATCGAATTCGGCGCTGGCACGCGAAAATGTAACCGGATAGGATTCGCACCATGAACACCAAGATCCGATATCGAGTTTTGCTGGTCGACGACGACGCGCGCCTGCGCGAACTGTTGTCGCGCTACCTTCAGGAACAGGGCTTCACCGTCAAGGCGGTCGTGGACGCCGCGTCCATGGATCGCGCCCTGCACCGCGAACATTACGACGTGATGGTGCTGGACCTGATGCTTCCCGGCGAAGACGGCCTTGCCATCTGCCGGCGCCTGCGGGCCGACCAGAACGCCATCCCCATCATCATGCTCACCGCCAAGGGCGACGACGTCGACCGCATCATCGGCCTCGAGATGGGCGCCGACGACTACCTCGCCAAACCGTTCAACCCCCGCGAACTCGTCGCCCGCATCCACGCCGTGATGCGCCGGCAGCCTCCGACGCTGCCCGGAGCACCGACGATCGAGGACGAGGTCGTCAAGTTCGGCAATGTGCAGGTGAACCTCGGCGTGCGTTCGCTCGTGCGCGACGGCGAGGAAATCTCGCTCACGACCGGCGAATTCTCGCTGCTGAAGGTCCTGCTCCAGCATCCGCGCCAGCCGCTGTCGCGCGACAAGCTGATGGAACTGGCGCGAGGCCGCGAATACGGCGTCTTCGATCGCGCCATCGACGTGCAGGTGAGCCGCCTGCGCAAGCTCGTCGAAGACGACCCTGCCAAGCCGCGCTACATCCAGACCGTGTGGGGCTTCGGATACGTGTTCGTGCCGGATGAATCGAAGCCTGCCAACGAAGCCTGAGCCGTCCGCGGCAGACGCAGGGGAAGCCTCGCCCGATCCCGCCAGCCAGGAGCCGCTACTCGCGCAGCTCCTGCCGCGCACGCTCCTCTGGCAGACCTTCTTCCTCATCGCCCTGCTTCTGACGCTGGCGCTGGCGACCTGGTCGCAGATCTTCAGTCACTTCGAGGAGCCGGCGCGCGCCCGCAGCCTGGCCCAGATGGTCGCCAGCGTCGTGAATCTCACGCGCACGGCGCTCATCAACTCCGAAGTGGAGCGGCGCACCGAGCTGCTGATCGAGCTGGCGGCGCTGGAGGGAATGCGCATCTACCCCGCGGAGCCCAGCGACGAACTCGAACCGCTGCCCGATACGCGCGGGATGCAGCTGCTGACGCAGGAAGTCCGCCGGCAGCTCGGAACCCATACGCGCTTCGCCTCGCGCTGGAAGACCCTCGACGGCTTCTGGGTGAGCTTCCGCCTCGACCCCGACGACGACCAGGACTTCTGGCTGATGCTCCCGTCCGAGCGCATTGAACAGACTGGCGCACTGGAATGGCTCATCTGGGGAGGCGGCGCGCTCCTCGCCGCGCTGATCGGCGCCTACATGATCGTTTCCCGCATCGGCGTCCCGCTGCGCAACCTGGCCCGCTCGGCGCGCGTCGTCGGCAGCGGGCGCACGCCGCCGCACCTGCCGGAAAGCGGGCCGCTGGAGATCGCCACGGTTGCGCGCGCCTTCAACCAGATGGCCGGCGACCTCGCCCGCACTGACGCCGACCGCGCCCTGATCCTCGCCGGCGTGTCGCATGACCTGCGCACGCCCCTCGCACGCCTGCGCCTTGGCATCGAGATGTCCGGCGCGCCCGATACCGACGTTCGCGCAATGGTCGCGGACGTCGAGGAAATGGACCGCATCATCGGCCAGTTCCTCGATTTCGGGCGCGGCGAACCGCAGGAACCCCTGCAGGTCGAGGACCTCCCCGGCCTGCTCGCCGATCTCGCCGAACCCTATCGCCTGCGAGGGATCAAGGTGCGCCTCGGCACACCCGAGAGCCTCCCGGTGCCGGTGCGCACCCTCCCGCTGCGCCGCGCGATCCGCAATCTCATGGACAACGCGGTGCGCTACGCCGGAGAAGAAAGCCCCATCAGCCTCACCCTTTCGAGCCGCGGCGACGAAGCCCTGATCGAAGTCGCCGATCGCGGCCCCGGCATTCCCGAGGCCGACATGGAGCGCATGCGCCATCCCTTCACGCGCCTCGAGACCGCACGCTCGAACACCAAGGGCGCCGGCCTCGGCCTCGCCATCGTCGAACGCATCGTTGCCTCGCACGAGGGCCGGCTCGAATTGCGTGCCCGCAGCGGCGGCGGCCTGCGCGCAATCATCCATCTGCCCCTGGAAGGACCGAAGCGCGGTCGTGGCCGCCTGCTCGCTGCGGACAGCGAGGCAAACGACCAGTAGTGCAAACCGATTGCCACGCCGGTTCGCTATAATCCCCGCGCATGAAGATTCTTTTCGACCTGCTTCCCGTCATCCTGTTCTTCGCCGCCTACAAGTTCGCCGGACACGATCCGGCAGCGGCGCACGACCTCGCCACCCGGGTCCTCGGCGAGGGCATCCAGGCCACCCAGGCGCCCATCCTCATCGCGACGGCGGTGGCGATCCTCGCCACGGCCGGCCAGATCGCCTGGGTATGGTTCAGGCACCGCAAGGTCGACACGATGCTGTGGGTCAGCCTCGCGATCATCGTCGTTTTCGGCGGCGCGACCCTGTTCTTCCACAATCCGACCTTCATCAAGTGGAAGCCCACCGCGCTCTACTGGCTGTTCGGCCTCACGCTCACCGGCTCGGAGCTGCTGTTCCGCCGCAACCTGATCCGCAAGATGCTCGAAGCGCAGGTGCGCCTCCCCGAACCGGTGTGGGCGCGCCTCAGCCATGCCTGGGCCGCGTTCTTCCTCGGCATGGGCGTCCTCAACCTGTACGTCGCCTACAACTTTTCCGAAGAAGCCTGGGTCAATTTCAAACTCTTCGGCGGCATGGGCCTGATGCTTCTGTTCGTCCTCGCCCAGGGCCTCTATCTCTCCAAACACATCCAGGAGGAAACCAGCTGATGCTTTACGTGCTGACGGGCGAAGACGCCCCGGGCAAACTCGACGCCCGCATGTCCGTGCGCCCGGCGCACCTCGCGCGCCTCGAAGCGCTGCGTGACGAGGGGCGGCTTGTGGTGGCCGGCCCCATGCCCGCGATCGACTCGCCCGACCCCGGCCCAGCCGGCTTCTTCGGCAGCCTCGTGATCGCCGAATTCCCGTCCCGGGCCGACGCCGAAGCCTGGCTCGCGACCGACCCCTACGTCACGAACGGAGTCTTCGCGCGCACCAGCGTCCACCCGTACAAGAAGGTCCTGCCGTGACGGTGATCGACGAGATCAGGGACCGGCTCGCGGTCCTCAATCCCCTATCGATCGAAATCGAGGACGACAGCGCCCTGCACGCCGGACATGCCGGCGCCAAGGGCGGCGGCGGACACTACCGCATGACGATGGTGTCGGACGCATTTATCGGCAAAAATACGGTTGCACGTCACCGACTCATATATGGCGCGCTCGGCGAACTGATGCGAACCCGCATCCATGCACTCGCCATTCGCGCCCTGACGGCCGAAGAGGCCAACACTCAACCCAACAGGAAGGAACTTTGATGATTCGCTTTCCCAGCCGTCTCGCTCTTTGTCTCATGGCCGGCCTGATCGGCCAGGCGGCCCAGGCCGCAGGCCCTGCTGCCACGGTGAACGGCACCGCGATCCCCGCCGCGCGCGCCGACGTGATGTTCAACGAGCAGCGCGCCCAGGGCGCTCCTGACAACCCGCAGCTCCGCGACGCGGTGCGCGAGGAGCTGATCCGCCGCGAAGTCCTGGCCCAGGAAGCAGCCAAGAAGGGTCTCGACAAGAAGAGCGAAGTACAAGCCCAGATGGACCTCGCCCGCCAGGCTGTGCTGCTGCGCGCCTACATCCAGGACTACGTGAAGACCAATCCGGTCACCGACGCCGACCTGAAGAAGGAATACGACACCGTCAAGAGCAAGATGGGCTCGAAGGAATACAAGCCCCGTCACGTGCTGGTCGAAACCGAGGACGAGGCCAAGGCGATCATCGCCAAGCTGAAGGCCGGCGAGAAGTTCGACGCCCTCGCCAAGCAGTCGAAGGATCCGGGCTCCAAGGATAACGGCGGCGACCTCGGCTGGAGCAATCCGGGCATGTTCGTGAAGCCGTTCTCCGATGCGATGGTCAAGCTCGAGAAGGGCAAGTACAGCGATACGCCGATCAAGAGCGACTTCGGCTACCACGTGATCCAGCTCGACGACGTGCGCGACCTGAAGGCGCCCGACTTCGAGGAGGTCAAGCCGCAGCTCGAGCAGCGCCTGCAGCAGCAGAAGATCGAGAAGCACATCATGGACCTGCGCGCCAAGGCGAAGGTCCAGTAAGCATCCCGACCTGAAGCACGAAGGGCCGCCCCGAGCGATCGGGGCGGCCCTTTGCGTTCCGGGGCCGGCACGCGGAGGAGAGCTGCCGCCCTCCTCCGTCGCGTCGTCAGAACTGTGCTTCGTCGAGCGCCAGCGCACCCGCGGCGCCATTCACGACCGAGTACGACAGCCCTTGCGCCTGCGGCAGGATGTGGTCGGCGTAGAAGCGCGCGGTGACGATCTTGGTCTTGTAGAACTCGTCGGAGGATCCTTCCGCGATGCGCATCGACGACACCAGCGCGGCACGCGCCATGAGCCAGCCGCCGGCCACGATGCCCAGGAGCTTGAGGAAGGGCACCGAGCCCACGGAGGCGGCCTTGATGTCCTTACCGTAGGTCGCGAGCACATACTCGACCGCCGCTTCCAGCGCGGCGATGCCCTGCTCGAGGGACCTGCGGATCGCCACGAACGCCTCGTCGCCGCCGTGCTCGCCGAGTTGGGCAACCACCCCGCGCATCTCCGCGATCAGGGCCTTGATGGTGACTCCGCCCTCGCGCGCGGTCTTGCGGCCGATGAGGTCGTTCGCCTGGATCGCGGTCGTGCCTTCGTAGATCGTCGTGATGCGCGAATCGCGCAGATGCTGCGCGGCGCCGGTTTCCTCGATAAAGCCCATGCCGCCGTGCACCTGCACGCCGGTCGAGGCGACGTCGATCGAATTTTCCGTCGACCAGCCCTTGACGACCGGGATCATGAGGTCGACGAACGCCTGATTCTCCGCGCGCACGGCGGCATCCGGATCCCGGTGCGCAGCGTCGTTCGCCGCTGCCACGACGTAAGCCAGCGCACGCATGGCTTCGGTCTGCGACTTCATCGACATCAGCATGCGACGGACGTCGGGGTGGTGGATGATCGAGACCTTCGGGCCGCCACGCACGCCCACCTCGGTGCCCTGGACGCGGTCCTTGGCGTAGCCGAGCGCGTGCTGGTAGGCACGCTCGGACAGCGCCACACCTTCCATACCGACCGCGAAGCGCGCTTCGTTCATCATGATGAACATGTACTCGAGGCCGCGATTCTCCTCGCCGACGAGGGTACCGATCGCGCCGCCGTGGTCGCCGAACGCAAGCACGCAGGTCGGGCTCGCGTGGATGCCCAGCTTGTGTTCGATCGACACGCAGTGGACGTCGTTGCGCGCACCCGGGGTACCGTCGGCGTTGAGCAGGAACTTGGGCACGACGAAGAGCGAGATGCCCTTCACGCCTTCCGGTGCGTCCGGCAGGCGGGCGAGCACGAGGTGGACGATGTTGTCCGTCATGTCGTGTTCGCCGTAGGTGATGAAGATCTTCTGGCCGAAAATCTTGTAGGTGCCGTCAGGCTGCGGCTCGGCGCGGGTGCGCACGGCCGCGAGGTCGGAACCGGCCTGCGGTTCGGTCAGGTTCATGGTGCCGGTCCATTCGCCGCTCACCATCTTCGGCAGGTACGCTGCCTTCTGTTCATCGGTGCCGCGCAGCGTGACCGCTTCGATCGCGCCGTTGGTCAGCATCGGGCACAGGGAGAAGGCCATGTTGGCAGCCTTCCACATTTCCATCACTGCGGTCGCGACAAGCTTCGGCAGGCCCTGGCCACCGAATTCGGGTTCGCAGGCGAGCGCGGTCCAGCCGGCTTCGGCAAACTGCTTGTAGGCTTCCTTCCAGCCCGGCGCGGTGCGGACGTTGCCGTTGTCCCACTTGGCACCTTCCTGGTCGCCAATCCGGTTCAGCGGGGCGAGGACGCCGCTGGCGAACTTGTTCGCCTCATCGAGGATCGCATCCACCAGATCCGCGGACACTTCCTCGCATCCGGGCAATTTCGCGACTTCGTCGAGGCCAGCCAGCTCGCGCATGACGAACTGCATGTCGCGGATCGGCGCAGTGTATTGACTCATGTGTTCTTCTCCCGAGACCTGCTTATTGTGAAACTGCGCCCGGGTGGGCGCAGTCCTTGTACAGCTTTTTTATATTTCCAGAGCATTCAGCCGACAGCTTTGGCCAACTCCGGCACGACTTCGAACAAATCGCCGACGAGGCCGTAATCCGCCACCTGGAAGATCGGCGCTTCGGGATCCTTGTTGATCGCGACGATCACCTTGGAGTCCTTCATGCCCGCCAGGTGCTGGATCGCGCCCGAGATGCCGACCGCAATGTAGAGCTGCGGGGCGACGATCTTGCCGGTCTGGCCGACCTGGTAGTCGTTCGGCACGTAGCCCGCGTCAACCGCGGCACGCGAGGCGCCCAACGCGGCACCGAGGGCGTCGGCGAGCGGCTCGAGCAGCTTGTGGTAGTTCTCGCTGTTGCCGAGGCCACGGCCGCCCGAGACGATGATCTTCGCGGCGCCGAGTTCGGGGCGCGCGCTCTTGGTCAGTTCGCGGCCCTTGACGCTGGTCAGGCCCAGATCCGCACCGGCGGCGACGGCTTCCACCGTAGCTGCACCGCCCTGCGCGGCCGCTTCGAAGGCGGTCGTACGCACGGTCATCACCTTCACGGCATCGGCCGACTTCACGGTGGCCATCGCGTTGCCGGCGTAGATCGGGCGCACGAAGGTGTCGGCCGATTCGATGCCGGTGACGTCGGAGATCTGCGCGACATCCAGCAGCGCGGCGACGCGCGGAGCGACGTTCTTGCCGTTGGCGGTGCTGGGGGCGAGGATGTGGGTGTAACCGGCCGCCTCATTTGCCACTATCCCGACGACCAGCGCGGCGACGTTCTCGGCGGTCTGCGAGTCGTAGTGGGCGGCGTCCGCAACGCGCACCTTGGTCACACCTGCCACCTTGGCGGCTTCCGCCGCGGCGGCGCCGCAGTTGGCACCGGCGACCAGCACGTGGATCTCGCTACCAAGCTTGGCGGCAGCCGAGACGGTGTTGAGGGTGGCGGCCTTCAGGCTCGCGTTGTCGTGTTCAGCAATAACCAGGATCGCCATGTTCAGATCACCTTCGCTTCGTTCTTGAGCTTGTCGACGAGTTGCGCGACGTCCGCGACGCGCACGCCGGCGCTGCGCTTGGGCGGTTCGGCCACTTTCAGCGTCGCCAGGCGCGGCGCGACATCGACGCCAAGGTCGGCAGGCTTGACGATGTCGAGCGGCTTCTTCTTCGCCTTCATGATGTTCGGCAGCGTCGCGTAGCGCGGCTCGTTCAGGCGCAGGTCGGTGGTGACCACCGCCGGCAGCTTGATCTCGAGGGTCTCGAGACCGCCGTCGATCTCGCGCGTCACGGTGGCAACACCGTCGCCGAGTGCGACCTTGGAGGCGAAAGTCGCCTGCGGCCAGCCCATCAGCGCCGCCAGCATCTGGCCGGTCTGGTTCGAATCGTCGTCGATCGCCTGCTTGCCGCAGATCACGACCGTCGGCTGCTCCTTGTCGCACAGCGCCTTCAGCAGCTTCGCCACGGCGAGCGGCTGCAGCTCGACGTCCGACTCGACCAGGATGCCGCGGTCGGCACCGATCGCCATCGCGGCGCGGATCGTCTCCTGGCAGGCCGCGACACCGCAGCTCACGGCCACGACTTCGGTAGCGATGCCGGCTTCCTTCAGCCGCACGGCTTCCTCGACGGCGATTTCGTCGAAGGGGTTCATGGACATCTTCACGTTCGCGATGTCGACGCCCGTGCCATCAGCCTTCACTCGCACCTTGACGTTGTAATCGACTACGCGTTTGACGGGTACCAGGATCTTCAATGCCGCGCTCCTTTGCGTGTTAGGTCGGTCGAAATTGTGGAAAGGGAATTATGTTACCGCCACCAGGCGAAAAATACGCCGTTGCGATGAACACTTGACCGCCGACCGAAAAAATCGTTCCATACGCATGGGTATGGAGTGCATACGGTACCGTATGGTCATCCTTTAGTCAATACTAGGTGGTATGGAAAACAAGCCTCTAAAACCGCGCGTCCAGCTAGACCGCAATGCATGGGTAAGCGCTGCCACCGAGGTCCTCGCCGAAGAGGGCATCGCCGGACTTCGCGTCGAAGTGCTCGCAAAGCGCCTGAAGGTCACGAAAGGCAGCTTCTACTGGCACTTCCAGGATCGTCGGGACCTGCTGCTGGCCGTCCTTCAGGTGTGGAAGGACGGGCGGATCCGCGACATCGTCAAACAGACACGCGCCCAGCCCGGCCGGGAGCTGGAGCAGATTTACCACGTGATCGATGTTTATAGCACGAGCCGCAGCCGGCGCGGCGCTGCAATCGAGCTCGCCGTGCGCGACTGGGCGCGCCGCGATGCCGACGCTGCCGCGATCGTCGCCGAAGTGGACGACATCCGCCTGCGTTGCGCACGCGATCTCTTCCTCGCGTGCGGCGTGCCGATGGAGGAAGCGTCGAGCCGCTGCATGCTGCTCTACGCCTACGTGTTCGGCATATCGCTGATGATCTACGACAAGTTCGACAGCGACGTGGCACGCCTGAAACGCGACATCGCCGATCTCATCGCCCAGTCCGCGAGCATGAAGCGCACGGCCGCGGCGACCAGCAGCTGAGGCACCGGGACGGGATTGCACGGATCAGCCGGACGCAAGCGCCGGGAAGACGGCACAGGCATTCCGTCCCGTCGCTTCGGCGATTTCGGCCGGCGACGCGCCGCGCAGCCCGGCCAACACTTCGGCAAAGCGCCGCAGATCGGCAGGTTCGTTGCGTCCTCCCTGCGCCCAGGCAGGGGGGATGTCCGGTGCGTCCGTTTCGAGCACGATCGCGTCCATCGGCAGGGTCGCCGCGAGGCTGCGGATGCGGCGCGAGCCTTCGAAAGTCATCGCCCCGCCGAACCCCAGCCTGAAACCCAGCGCGATGAAGGCGTCGGCCTGCTGACGGCTGCCGTTGAACGCGTGCGCGATGCCACCGGGCACCTCGATGCGGCGCAGGTGCTTGAGGATGTCGTCGACCGCGCGCCGGACATGCAGGACCACGGGAAGGCCGAAGCGGCGGGCAAGCTTCAGCTGTTCGACGAAATACAGTTCCTGGGTGATGCGGTCGAACTCCGGGCCGAAGAAATCGAGACCGATCTCCCCTACGGCGACCGCCCGCCCTTGCGCAAGGCGCTCCTGCAGGACGTCGAGATCTTCCTTGCGGGCGCCCCCGACGTACAGCGGATGGATGCCGAAGGCATGGACGATGTCGGCGTGGGTGGCGGAGAGGGCAGCGACCCTGTCGAAATTCGCAACCTCGACTGCCGGCACGACGAAGCGGGCAACGCCCGCCGCGCGCGCTGCTGCCATCACCGCATCGCGATCGCCGTCGAACTCCGCTGCGTCAAGGTGGATGTGGGTGTCGATGAGCATCGGGCATTCCTTGGCAGCGATGCTTGGCCGGACGCCGGGTGGCGGGATTCGCTGCGCTACTCCCGCCCTACTTTCGGGTCCCCCCTCAGCGGCCGCGCCATTCGGGCTTGCGCTTAGCGATGAAGGCGTCGATCCCCTCGGCCGCATCCTCGCTCATCATGTTGCAGGCCATGGATTCGGCCGCCATCTGGTAGGCGGCTTCCATGCCCATCTCCAGTTGGCGGTAGAACATCTGCTTGCCCATGCGGATCGCGAGAGGGGATTTGGCGCAGATCGCGGCGGCGAGCTTCGCGATCTCGGTGTCGAGTTCCTCGAGCGGCACGACGCGGTTCACGAGCCCGCGGCGCTGCGCTTCCGCGGCGTCGATGAAGTCGCCGGTGACCAGCATCTCGAACGCTTCCTTGCGCCCCATGTTGCGCGACAGACCTACACTGGGAGTCGCGCAAAAGAGGCCGACGTTGATCCCCGATACGGCGAAGCGCGCGACATCGGCGGCGACGGCGAGGTCGCACATCGACACCAGCTGGCAGCCCGCCGCGGTCGCAATGCCGTGGACACGGGCGATGACGGGCTGCGGCAGCTCGGTGAGCTTGACCATGAACCTGCCGCACAGGCGGAAAAGATCCTGCTGGAACTGCAGGGTGTGATTGCCGCGCATCTCCTTCAGGTCATGCCCGGCGCAGAAGGCCTTGCCCTCGCCCGCCAGCACGACCGCGCGCACGCTCGCGTCCTTCGCGATCGCGTCGATCTCGGCGATCAGGGCTTCGAGCATCGCGCGCGAGAGGGAGTTGAACTGGCCGGGACGGTTCAGGGTCAGCCAGGCAACGCCCCCTTCGTCGCGGCGCAGCAGCAGCAGCGGTGCGTTGTCGGATTGCTGAGGCAGTGCGCTCATCGTCATCTCTCCCGTGATGTTTGCGTGTAATGAACCACTGATTTTGCCCGATCCCGCGAATCCCTGTAGGGCGGGATGAAATCCCGCCGTCGCGATCCGGCGCCCGACGCGGCGGGATTCCATCCCGCCCTACGGGCCGCAGCATCCATCCATGCTCCACCGCGCCTTCGGCATTCGTGCGATCGCCCTGCGCCGGCAAGCCGGGCTATCGGCGACACGCCTGGGCGCCGAGCTCCGCCGTCCAGCCCGCGATTTCGTTCGTCAGCCGTTCGCCCGCCTTGCGGAATGCCGTGACACCGCCCTTGGCGTCGGCGCTGGACGCGGGCTCGCGCAGTTCGAACATGCGCCGTGCGAGCGCATTCTCACCGCGCGGCGGCAGCAGTTCGGCACGCGCAACGATGACCGCCGTGCTGGCCTCGGGGGCGTCGAACGCCTGGGTGAATTCGTCCACATCAAGGCGCAGCCGGCAGCCGCCACCGGTCGAAGACGGCGCCGACAGGGCCTGAAGCAGCCGTCGCTGCAGCATTTCGGCCGGCGGCGCGGCCCACCGGCTTTCGGCGAACACCTGGCGTTGCGCCGGCTGGCGGTAGTCCAGCCGGTACTGCATCGCCGACGTCGCAAGCCAGGACGGCGCCCGGACTTCGATCTGCGACGGCAGGACGGCAGGCGCCGGGGAAACGGCCCCGGCCAGGCCGAGATCATAGATGGCGGCAACGACCGGCCGTTGCGACAGACCGCCGCATGCGCCCAGCGCAAGGCCCGTGCAGAGCACGCCGAGGATCCTTGCCCCCCGCTTCCAGGCTCGAAGTGTCATGAGAGTTCCGTGGTGGTTCACCGGGCCGGGAGCGCGGTGGAAGTGAATCCGCTCTCGCCGGGTCCGGGCTGCGCCGGCTGCCGCCCGAGCAACAGCATTTGCGGAGACGCGTCGACTTCCTCGACGAGATGCCCGATACGTTGCGAGGTTCCTTTCAGCTCCTCGAGCAGGGCATTGAGCTGCGGCAAGGTTTCGTCAGCCACCCGCTCACCGGTCGCTGCAGTCGCGGCATCCACGCGTTCGGCGAGCCCCTGCAGTCTCGCCATCAGGACCTTGAGTTCGCCGATGGCAGGCCCGGCATCGACACTCGCACGCTCGAGGTTCTGCAGGGTGTTCGAAAGTCGGGCGAGATTCTCCGGGTTGAGGACCGCGCGGATCGATGCCAACGTCTTCGGCGCGTCGGCGAGCGTCCGGTCGGCTCCCGCCGCCGCGGACTCCAGCTTTTGCAGGGTATTTCCGACCCGGCGGATGTTGTCGTCGGTAACGAGCTCGCCGAGCTTGTCGGCGACGAGCCTGAGCCTGCGCGCGGCGTCGAGGGTTGTGTCGGTAAGTTGTTCCATCGTCCCCGGCTCCATCTTGAGCCGCGGGGGTTCGTCGCCCTCCCCGGCCAGCGGTTCCGGATTCTCGCCACGGTCGTTGAGCTGTACGTAGGCGAGCCCGGTGACACCCTGGTACGCGAGACTGGCCCGCGTTCCCCGCGTCAGCGGGATGTCGCTGCGCAGGCGGATGAAGACGAGGATCTTGCGCTGATCCTCGGGGTCGATCGCGATGTCCGAAACCTTGCCGGCGGCCATGCCGCGATAGCGCACCCGCGCCTCGAGGTTGAGGCCGGTGACGGTGCCGACCGACTCGAGGATGTAGGTGCGCTGCGAGTCACCGTCGTCCGAGAACCACCACAGCGACGCGAGCAGCGCAGTGCCGAGAACGATGGCGAAGAGTCCCGCCGCGAGGGCGTGGGCGCGATTTTCCATCAGCGCATCCCTCCGCCCCGGACGCCGGCGCGAAGGCCGAAGGGCTTGCGGAAGAAGCTGTCGACAAAGGGATGGTCCAGTTCCATCGTTTCCTCGAGCGAGACGCAGCTCACGATGCGTCGATCCGAAAGTATGGCGATTTTTGTCGCTAGCGCGGCAAGCGTGTCGACGTCGTGGGTCACGAGCACCACGGTCAGTCCGAGCTGGCGCTGCAGGCTGCGGACGAGTTCGACGAAGGCCATGCTGCGGTCCGGGTCCAGGCCGGCAGTCGGTTCGTCGAGCAACAGCAGTTCGGGCTCGAGGGCGAGTGCCCGCGCCAGGGCAACGCGCTTGACCATGCCGCCGGACAGCTCCGCTGGCATCAGCAGCGCGGTCGAAGGATCGAGTTCGACCAGCGAGAGTTTCAGGGCGACGAGGTTGGCGATCTCGGCGTCGGTTGCGAGGCGCAGTTCCCGCAGAGGGAAGCCGATGTTGTCGGCGACGTTCATCGCAGAGAACAGCGCGCCATGCTGGAACAGGACGCCGAAGCGGCGCCGCCGCGTGCGCTGTTCGCGGACGCTGCCCGAAAACAGCGGCGCACCGAACACCGACACCTCACCCGCGGCCGGTCGCGTGAGGCCGATGATATGGCGCAGCAGGGTCGTCTTGCCGCTCCCGGAGCCGCCGACCAGCGCGACGACTTCGCCGCGATGCACGGTCAGGTCGAGGCCATCGTGCACGACCGTGGCGCCGAAGCGCGTGACGATGCCGCGCAGTTCGATCACCGGCTTCGCGTTCATCGCGGCACCCCGATCGAGCGCGTGGCGATCGCGAACAGCGCGTCGACCAGGATCACGACGGTGATCGACGAGACGACCGACGCCGTCGTGTTGGCCGACAGGCTTTCCGTGTTGGGGCTGACGCGCAGGCCGAAATGACAGGCCACGAGGGCGATCATCAGCCCGAACACCGCCCCCTTGGCGAAGCCGATGACGAGATTCGCAAACGGCACAACCTGCGGCAGGCGATCGACGAAGAAGGCCATGCCAAGATCGAGCTGCAGCCACGCCGACAGCATGCCCCCAAGCAGCGCGACCGACGAGGTCCACAGCACCAGCAAAGGCATCGCCAGGGTCAGCGCGATGACTTTGGGCAGGATGAGACGGATGGTGCGTGAGACCCCCATCGCGGTGAGAGCGTCGATCTCCTCGGTCACGCGCATCACGCCGAGCTGGGCGGTCATCGCGGAACCGGAACGGCCGGCGACCAGCACCGACACCAGCACCGGCCCGAGCTCGCGGATGATGCCGAGCCCGAGGATGTTGACGATGAAGATGTCCGCGCCGAAGGCGCGCAGCTGCAGCGCCGAAAGATAGGACATCACGACGCCGATCAGGAAGCCGACGAGCGCGGCCACCGGCATCGCCTTGAACCCGGCTTTGTATACGTTGGCGGAGATCTCGCGCAGCGGCCATTCCGCCGGGTGGCGCATGAGGTACGCGAGATCGAGGCACAACAGGCCGAGCAGGCGGGTGAAGTCGAGCGCGTGGTCGCGGAACGAGAGCAGCGCGCTGCCGAGCACGATGACGGCGTCTACGATGTTGAAGCGCGGCACCCGCGGCAGGGGCGACTCCGCGCTGGCGGCCACGCGGTCGATGATCGCACGCAGATCGTCCGGGATTTCGATGCATTCCGGCCAGCGCTTGCCCCACGCATGCCACATCAGCGCGGCGCCGAAGCTGTCGAGACGCGAGATGCCCGTCAAGGACCACGCCACGTCGTCGCGCCTGCCCGCCAGCTGCTCGCGGAAGCCCCTCAGCCGGTGGGCGAGCGCGCGCAGCGTCCAGTCGCCCTGCAGGCGCACCCGGCTGCGTGCGCCGGGCGCCTTCGCCGGGTCGGTGGCGATCTCGGGGCTGCGCATTCCGTCCTCAGGCTGCGAGCGTGCGGCCTGTGTGCGTGTGCAGGACGAGGCTGCGCCCGACGGAGAACCATTGCCGCTGTTCCTCGTCGATCGCCGCCGCCGTGAGGGGCAGCTGCTTGAGCCAGCCATCCTGCGCCGTCACGATGAAGCCGCGGCCGTCGCGCCTGAGCTGGATCGGCGGCACGCCTCGGCCGTCGCGCGCGCGGTGAATGACGGCCGCCAGACGCAGGCAGACGATCAACGGCCAGTCGGGGCTGTCGGGATCGAGCGCGGCAACGCGCTCGATCTTGCCGCGATGTGCGAGCACCAGGCGCGCGAGCCGCCCCTGGTCCATGCGCGAGAAGCCGGGCATGTCCGCGTTCGCAAGGATGTAGGCGCTGTGCTTGTGGTAGCTGGAGTGCGCGACCGATATCCCGATCTCATGCAGCGACGCGGCCCAGCGCAGGAAGCGCAGGTCGGGATGCTGGCCGTCCCCGTGCACGCTCTCCGGAACGAGCCCGGCGAAAAGGTGGGCCGCGGTGTTCGCGACCTCGTCGGCCTGACGGCGGTCCACCCCGTAGCGCGCGACGAACGCCGACACGGTGGCATCGCGCAGGTCATGGTGGTGGTAGCGCCCGAGAAGGTCGTAGAGCACCCCCAGCCGCAACGCACCTTCGGAGAACACCATGCGCTCGAGGCCGAATTCCTTGAACACCGCCGACATGATCGCAAAGCCGCCGAGCAGGACCGGCAGGCGGTCGCCCCTGAGTCCGGCGAGTTGCAGGCGGTCGAGGCTGCCGGCGCGCAGCAGGATGGCTTTCAGGCGCTCCATGCCCTCACGCGTGACGCCGCCGTCGGACAGGCCGTTCTGCTCGAGGATCTCGACGAGTGCCTTGGCCGAACCGCTCGAGCCCACGGCCACTTCCCAGCCGACCTCGCGGTACGCGTGGGCGATCGCCTGCAGCTCGCGGCTGGCCGCCATCTCGGCGTCCTTCAGCCCGCGCTTGTCGATCTTCCCGTCCGGGAAATATTGCAGGCTGTAGCTGACACAGCCCATGTACAGCGATTCGAGCAGGATGGGCTCGAAGCTCTTGCCGATGATGAACTCGGTGGAGCCGCCGCCGATATCGACGACGAGTTGCTGGCGATGCGGATCGGGCAGCGTGTGCGCGACGCCGACGTAGATGAGCCGCGCCTCCTCCCGACCGGCGATGACTTCGATCGGCACGCCCAGCGCGGCCTCCGCCTGCACCAGGAACTCGGGCGCGTTCTTCGCCACGCGCAGGGTGTTCGTCGCCACCGCGCGCACGGAGTCGCCGTCGAAACCGCGCAGACGCTCGTTGAAGCGCTGCAGCGCCGCAAGGCCGCGCTGCTGGGCTGCCGTATCGAGAATCTTGTTGGGAGACAATCCCGCCGCAAGGCGCACCGCTTCCTTGAGCCCGTCCAGCGGATAGATCTGATCGTTGACGATCCTTCCGACCTGCAGCCGGAAACTGTTGGATCCGAGATCGATCGCGGCGATCAGCTCGTGCATCATGGGTAGGGGGCTAAGGCGACGGCTACGGGGCAAGTGGGCATTCTATCACCGCACGCGGGAGTCGCCCGGCGCAGGCGCTCGCGGCAAGGTCACCCGGCACGCAGCCGTTCATGCCGATCGCACCGCGTCATGATTCCGCAACACAAATGTCACATAATTGTGCGACCGATTTCGCGCACAAGAAACGCACCGATGCACAGACCAGCCCGTCAGCAGAACTTCCCCACCGACCACTTCATCAACCGCGAATTGTCGCTCCTGCAGTTCCAGCGCAGGGTGCTGGCGCAGGCGGCGGACAGGACGGTGCCGCTGCTCGAACGCTTGCGCTTCCTGTGCATCGTATCGAGCAACCTCGACGAGTTCTTCGAGATCCGCGTGTCGGGGATCAAGGAGCAGATCAGGCTGGGCAGCCGCACGCCGGGCACCGACGGCCTGCTGCCGAGCGAGTTGCTGGACCGCGTGAGCCACGAAGTCCACACGCTGATTGCCGAGCAGTATGCGCTGCTGAACAACGACATCCTGCCTGCGCTGGAAGCCCAGGGCATCGTGTTCCCGCGCCGCAGCCTGTGGAACGACGCGCAGAGCGCCTGGGTGCGCGACTATTTCATGCGCGAAGTGATGCCCGTGCTCACTCCCATCGGGCTGGACCAGGCGCATCCGTTCCCGCGCGTACTGAACAAGAGCCTGAATTTCGCCGTCGAGCTGGAAGGCCTCGACGCCTTCGGGCGCGACTCGGGCGCGGCGATCGTGCAGGCGCCGCGCGCGCTGCCCCGGGTGATCCGCCTGCCCTCCGAGATCTGCGAGCACGAGTACAGCTTCGTGTTCCTGTCCTCCGTCCTGCACCGCCACGTCGGGGAGCTCTTCTCGGGCATGCACGTACACGGCTGCTACCAGTTCCGCGTGACGCGCAACTCGGACCTCTTCGTCGACGAGGAAGAGGTGAAGGATCTGCGCGCCTCGCTGAAGGGCGAACTGCAGCAGCGCCATTTCGGCGACGCGGTGCGCCTGGAAGTGGCCGACAACTGCTCGGAAGAAATGGCCGCCTTCCTGTTGCAGCATTTCCGCCTGACCCCGACCGAGTTGTACCGCACACCGGGCATCGTGAACCTGGTGCGGCTGATGCAGGTGCCGGACTGGGTGAACCGTCCGGACCTGAACTACCCGCCCTTCCAGCCGCGCCTGCCGAAGGCGCTGGAGCAGCGCGTCGAGATCTTCGATGCGATCCGGCGCCAGGACATCCTGCTGCACCACCCGTTCCAGAGCTTCAGCCCGGTGATCGAGCTGCTGCGGGCGGCGGCCGACGATCCGCAGGTGCTCGCGATCAAGATGACGGTGTATCGCACGGGCACCGACTCGGTGTTGATGGATCATCTCGTGCGCGCGGCACAGAAGGGCAAGGAGGTGACGGTGGTGCTGGAACTGCGCGCCCGCTTCGACGAGGAGGCCAACATCACCTGGGCGAACAAGCTCGAGGAGGTCGGCGCCCACGTGGTGTATGGCGTGTTCGGCTACAAGACCCACGCGAAACTGCTGATGCTGGTGCGGCGCGAGGAAGGCGGGCTGCGCCGTTACGTGCACATGGGCACCGGCAACTACCACCCGCGCACGACGCGTTTCTACACCGATTTCGGCCTCCTCACCTGCAATGAGGAGATCGGCCAGGACGTCGCCGAGGTCTTCAAGCAGCTGACCGGCCTGGGCCAGGCATCCACCCTCAGGCATCTCTGGCAGGCGCCGTTCTCGCTGCAGCGCAACGTGATCGAGGCGATCGAGGCCGAAGCGGAGATCGCACGCCAGGGTGGACGCGCGCAGATCATGGCGAAGATGAACGCGCTGCTCGAACCGGAAACGATCGAGGCGCTGTATGCGGCGTCGCAGGCCGGCGTGGAGATCGACCTCATCGTGCGCGGCCCGTGCGCCCTGCGTCCGGGTGTTCCCGGCCTGTCGGACAACATCCGCGTGCGCTCCATCGTCGGGCGCTTCCTCGAACACCATCGCATCTTCTACTTCCGCTCGGGCGGCGATGACCGCGTCTACCTGTCGAGCGCGGACTGGATGGACCGCAACTTCTTCGGCCGCATCGAGATCGCCTTCCCCGTACTCGACCAGCGCCTCAAGCGCCGCGTGATCAAGGAAGGCCTGCGCGCCTACCTCGGCGACAACTGCCAGGCGTGGGAGATGCTGGAAGACGGCCGCTACCGGCACAAGACGCCGCGCGGCGTGCATCGCGCCGCACAGACCATCCTGCTGGCGGAACTCGCGAAAGGCCACTGAGCGCGAGCGCGGGGACCCCGCTCCGGCGCCTGCGTCAGGCGTCGGCCGAGGCCTTGGCGGTCCAGCGCGCCACACATTCGTCGGCAGGCGCCGGGCGACCGAAGAGGTAGCCCTGATGCACCACCTGGCCACGGCTGTTGAGGAACTCGGCCTGCTCGGTCGTTTCCACCCCTTCGGCGACCACCTTCAGCTGCAAGTGGCGCGCAACCGCCAGAATGGTCTCGACGAGGGCGGCATCGCTGGGGTCATGGGGCGCATCCTGCACGAAGGTCTTGTCGATCTTGAGTTCATCGATGGGCAGGCGCTTGAGGTAGGCGAGCGAGGAGTAGCCCGTACCGAAGTCGTCGATCGAAAAACGGACGCCGAGGGCCGACAGTTCGTTCATCTTCGCGACGACGTCGCTCATGTTGTCGATGATCAGCCCCTCCGTGATCTCGAGCGTGAGCCGTGCAGGCTGGGCACCGGTCCTGTCGAGCACCTCCCGCACCCAGGAACTGAATTCGGGCTTGCGAAAATGCCTCGGACTGATATTCACCGACAGCGCGAGCGGAAAGCCGTCCCTCGCCGCAGCCGCGATCAGTCGGCAGGCCTCGTTCATGACCCAGATGCCCAACTCGACGATGAGATCCGATTCTTCCGCGATGGGCACGAAGTCGCCCGGAGGCACCAGTCCGCGCTGCGGGTGCTGCCAGCGCACCAGCGCTTCCGCGCCGACCATGGTGCCGGCGGCGCTGAATTGCGGCTGGAGGAACAGGCGCAGTTCGCCGCACGGAATGCCGGCACGCAATTCCCGCTCGATGCGGAAGCTCTCGGCGGCCGTCTCGCCCATGCTGGCTTCGAAGAATGCGGGGTGGCTTCCACCGCCCTGTTTGGCTCGATGCAGCGCCGTCGTGGCGCGGCGCAGGATTTCGCTCGGCGTGTCGCTGTCTTCTTCGGGGAACAGCGTGATGCCGATGCTGCCCGTGATGCGTACCGTCTCCCCGCCCAGCTCGAACGGGGTTTCCAGAACCGACCGGATCTTGCGGGCGACCTGTAGCGCATGCCGGCTGGCGGCCTCGGCCGTGCGGTCGACCACGGGCAGCATCAGGGCGAACTCGTCGCCGGCCAGGCGCGCCACGGTGTCGCCTTCGCGCACGACATCGCGCAGTCTCACGGCCACGGCCTTCAGGAGCGCGTCGCCGAGCACACTACCGCGCGCGTCGTTGACGACCTTGAAGCGGTCGATGTTGAACAGCAGCAGCGCCTCCCTGTAGCCCTGGTGCTGGCGCGAGGCCAGCACCAGCGTGAGACGGTCGATCAGCAGGCTGCGATTCGGCAGCCCGGTCAGCTCGTCGTAGAAGGCGAGATGATGGATGCGCTCGGCGGCCACCTTGCGTTCGGTGATGTCCTGCTGGATCGCGAGGTAATGGCTGACGGTGCCGTCGGACTCCCGCACGGGCGCGATGATCGAATATTCGATGATTTCGCTGCCGTCGCGCCGCCGGTTCACGATCTCGCCCTGCCAGATCTCGCCACGCTGCAACATCTGCCACATCTCGCCGAAAGTTTCGGACGAAGTCTTGCCCGATTTGAAGATGCGCGGATTGCACCCGAGCACCTCGTCGCGGGAAAAACCCGTGATGCGCACCAGCGCGTCGTTCACGTATTCGATGTTTCCGTCCGGGTCGGTGATGAAGATGCACTCCGGACTCTGCTCGACGGCGAGCGAGAGCTTGCGCAATTCCTCGTCGGCGAGCTTGCGCGCGGTGACGTCCTGGACCGTGCCGATGGCCCCGAGAAGCTTGCCGTTCGCGTCGAAGCGCAGGTCCGCACGCTCCTGCATCCATGCGATTCCGCCATTGCGCAGGATGCGGTGCTCGACGTCGTAAGGCGCACCTTGCAGGGCGACCTGCCAGGCCCGATCCACCGCGGCCCGGTCGTCGGGATGGATGAACTGCAGGAAGTCCTCGTATGTGACGGGCGTCCCGGCCGGCACGCCGAACAGCCGGTAAGTCTCGTCCGACCACACGAGCGTGTTGCTTCCCGCGTCGAGGTTCCAGCTGCCTATCCGCGCCACCGACTGCGCCTGCGAAAGGTTCGCCGCGAGGCGTTGGCTTTCCTGTTGCGCGCGGGCAAGGCGGCGGTTGATCCAGCCGAGGCGGAAGGTCGCGAACGCAGCGAGCGCGAAGCCTGCCAGCAGCAGCGCGACGGCATAGGGTTTCCAGCGCCGCCAGACGTCGAAGAGCGTGAATTCCGGCGCCCGGTCGAAAGGCGGCAGCCGCAGTTCGCGCAGCAGGTCATCGACCGGCCGGTAATCGCCCGGAATCGTGAAGCCGGAGATCCGTAGAGCGTCGGCAATTGCGCCGTCATGGGGCAAGGCGAGCAGCGCCGCAGTCACGCGCCGGGCGAGATCGTGGGGCACCTGCGGCATCGCGACCACTGGCCATTCCGGATACAGACGCGTGCTGACCGGAAAGGGGAAACCGGGGTAGCGCCGCACGCTGATGAGTTTGAGGCTTGCAGGGTCGAGCCGCCCCTGGCGCACGAGCGATTCGATCAGGCCGGAGCGGACGAAACCGACGTCGGCGCTGCCTTCCAGCACAGCATCGATGGCCTTGTTCTGCGGCTGCCCGGTTTCGATGAGGAGATGCTCACGCGGCGGACGGGCGCCGGCGCGCAGCAGCTCGGCCACCTGCATCTGGTAAGCACCGAATGCGGCACGCCCCGCGGTGGCGACACGGACGCGACCGATATCGGCAAAGGAATCGATGTCGGAGCGGTCGGCGCGGGTGAAGATGACGCCGCCGAACGCGCTTACCGGCACGCCGCCTTCCTTGTTCACCAGCGTGACGAGCGGGGACGACAGATGGTGCTCGTAGGTCAGTTGCACGTACAGCGCGGGGTTCACAAGCACGAAATCGATATGCCCGTCCGCCAGTGCCGCGACGAGATCGTCGAGATGATGCACGCGCAGCACGAAGCGCCCGCCCTCGACCGCGCCATTCAGGTATTCGACGAGCGGCTGCCAGCGCGCGCGGGTTTCCTCCAGCGGACTGAAGGACAGGACGGCGAACTCGACCGGATCGTGTGCGACTCCCCCGGCAGGAACCTCCTCCGCGTGGAGAGCGCCCGGCTGGAGCGATACGAGGCCAGCCGTCAGGACGACCCCGAGCCCGGCGCACAACTTCGCCACGCTTGCACGCAACCTGTCGGGGCGACACCAGTCCAGTGAATTCATGATCGGGCGCTCGGCTTCAGGACTTCGTTACGCTTCCTGCTCCTCCGGAACCGCACATTACTTGCGTTGCACGTCGATCACGTCGCGCACTTCGCGGATGAGCGCGATCGCACGCTGCACCTGCGCGACGCTGTTGACCTCCATCGTGAAGCGCATGAACGCCGTACCCTTCTTCGTGATCGTATTCACGGCGATGACGTTGAGTTTCTCGCGCGACAGCACCTCGGAAATGTCGCGCAGCAGCCCCTGCCGGTCGGCTGCCTGAACGGCGACATCCACCGGAAAGACCGAATCGCGACTGTTGAAGGCCTGCTCACCCCAATCCGCCTTGATGACCCGCTCCGGATGATCGCGCACCAGGCGCTGGAAGTCGGGACAATCGATGCGGTGGATCGACACCCCGCGGCCACGGGTGACGAAGCCTTCAATGGCATCCGGAGGGGCCGGCTTGCAGCAGCGGCCGAGCGAGGTCATCAGCTTGCCGACGCCGACGACCAGTACCTTGTCGTTGGAGTCGTTCTTGTGGCTCCGGCCGATGACGATCTCGGGTTCCGGAACGGCCGCTTCGGGCGCCTCACCCTCGCGCAGCGCCATCTGCACCGAGCGGGGCCCGACCTCGCCGCGCCCGGCGGCGAGGTACATCGATTCCGCATTCTTGAAACCCAGCCTGCCGGCAAGCTCGTCGATGTTCGCACGCGACTGGCGCTCGCGCTGCAGTTCGCGCGCGACGAAGCTGCGCCCGCGCGCCAGCAGCTCTTCCTCTTCCTGCTGGCTGAAGAACTGGCGGATCTTGTTGCGCGCGCGGCTGGTTGCGACGTAGTGCTGCGTCGGGTTAAGCCAGTCGCGGGAGGGACCGCCCTCCTTGGCGACGTTGATCTCGACGGTCTGCCCGTTCTCGAGCCGAGTGTTGAGCGTCACCAGGTGGCCGTCCACCTTGGCGCCGCGGCAGCGGTGGCCGAGGTCGGTGTGCAGGCGGTAGGCGAAGTCGATCGGCGTGGCGCCGCGCGGCAAGTCAACGACCTTACCCTGGGGCGTGAGCACGTAGATTGCATCGTCGAGCGAGGCACGCTTGAACTTCTCGACCCAGTCGGCCGAGTCGGTCACTTCGTCGCGCCACGACAGCAGGCTGCGCAGCAGCGCGATCTTTTCGTCGTAATCGCTGCCGTGGCTCTTGCTGCCTTCCTTGTAGCGCCAGTGCGCGGCAACGCCGAGTTCGGCGTGACGGTGCATGTCGTGCGTGCGGATCTGGACTTCCAGCGCGCGGCCGTCCCCGGCCAGCACGGCGGTGTGCAATGACTGGTAGTTGTTGCCCTTGGGGTTCGTGATGTAGTCGTCGAACTCCTGGCCGATCGGCTGCCACAGCTGATTCACGATGCCGAGCACGGTGTAGCAATCGCGCACGTTGTCGACCAGCACGCGCAGCGCGCGGATGTCGTAGACCTGCGAGAAATCGAGCCGCTTGGCGCGCATCTTGTTGTAGATGCTGTAGATGTGCTTCGGCCGCCCGTAGACCTCGGCCTTGATGCCGACTGCGGCGATTTCCTTCTGCAGCCGCTCGATCGAGGACTGGATGAATTCCTCGCGCTCGACCCGGCGCTCGTCGAGCATCTTGGCGATGCGCTTGTAGGTCTCCGGTTCGAGGAAGCGGAAGGACAGGTCTTCCAGCTCCCACTTGAGCTGCCACACGCCGAGACGGTTCGCGAGCGGTGCGTAGATGTCGAGGCTTTCGCGCGCGACGTCCGCCCGAACATCGACCTTGTGTTCCGTGAAGTAGCGCAGCGTCTGCGTGCGCGACGCGAGCCGCAGCAGCACGACGCGGATGTCCTCGACCATCGCGAGCAGCATTTTGCGCAGGACTTCCGTCTGGGCGCGGATCTCGGGCGCGGTCGCCGTGGCGGTCATGCGCGTGAGCAGACGCAGGCCGTTGAGGCGGCACAGCCCATCGACAAGCCGGGCGGCGGGCTGGCCGAACTTTTCGGCGATCTTGTCGGTGGCACCGTCGATGTAGTCCCCGACCGCGAACAGGATCGCCGCGATCCGCGTCTCTACGTCGAGGCGTAGCGAAGCCACGATCAGCGCCATGCCGATCGCGTGGGTCCAGACGGATTCGCCGGTGCCGAGGAAATGTCCTTCATAGACACCCTCGGCAAGGGCAACGGCATCGACGATGGCCGCGCGCTCCTCCGTGCTCAGCCCTTCGGCGAGCAGGTCGATGGGGGCCGCGGACTCGGACTGGGAAATTGCATGCGTGACGGAAACCATGTGCGGATTATCCCATATGGTGCGTCGAACACGCCGCGCAGCACGCCACACACGCGCATTGTGAGATCATCTTCGGCCCGACCGATGCGCCATGCGGCTGCGCCGACACGCGCCCGGGCGCACACGCATAATGAAAAAAACCTTCGCCAACCCCTACCTCCTGCTCACCCTCACCGTGCTGTTCTGGTCCGGCAACATGATCGTCGGCCGCGGCCTGCATGGCGCGGTCCCGCCGCTGGCGCTGGCCTTCTGGCGCTGGACGATCGCACTCATGCTGATGCTCCCGTTCGCGTTGCCGCACCTGCGCAGCCAGTGGCCGCAACTCCGGGCGCGCTGGCCGACGGTGGTGTTCCTCGGCCTCGTCGGCGTCGGGGGCTACAACACCTTCGCCTACATCGCGCTCCAGTACACCACCGCGACGAATGCGACACTGCTCAATTCGTTCACACCCATCGCGACGATCGTGCTGGCCTTCCTGTTCCTCGGCAAGCGCCTCGGGCGGCTGGAGATGCTGGCGATCGCGCTGTCCTTCGCCGGCGTCATGACGATCGTGAGCCACGGCAGCATCGCGACCCTGCTCGGGCTGAGCCTGAACCGCGGCGACCTGTGGATGCTGCTCGCGGTGCTGACCTGGGGCATCTACACCGTCGGGCTGCAGCGACGCCCTGCCGGGGTGGATCCGATGCTGCTGCTCGCCGCGTTCACGCTGGTCGGCCTGCTGCCGCTGATCCCCGCCTATCTCTGGGAAATCGACCAAGGACGGACGATTGCCGTCAGCGCCGTGTCGGTCGCCGGCATTCTCTACACGGGGATCTTCCCCGGCTTTCTCGGCTATGTGTTCTACAACGCCGCCGTGGCAGCCGTCGGCCCGAACCGCGGCGCGCAGTTCATCCATCTGATGCCCGTGTTCACGACCCTGCTGGCGGCGATCTTCCTCGGCGAGCGGCCGCTGTGGTACCACTTCGCGGGGATCGCACTGGTGTTTTCGGGCATCGTGCTGGCCACCCGCGGCCCGGGGCGCTGACGCGATGATCGGCATCCTGGAACGCTTCCGCCGCTGGCGCAGGGCGCGCCGCGTCGATGCGGTGTCGGTTTCCGACGAAATATGGGCGCGCGCGGAAGCGCGGCTGCCCTTCCTCGACTACCTCGAGCCGGAGCACCGCCGGCGGCTGCGCGAACTGGCGCGCGCCTTCATCGCCGAGAAGCAGTTCTACGGCGCCCACGGCTTCGCGCTCACCGACGAGGTCATCGTCACGATCGCCCTGCAGGCCTGCCTGCCGGTGCTGCGCATCGGGCTGCACGCCTACCGCGGCTGGGTCGGCGTCATCGTCTACCCGGGGGATTTCGTCATTCCGCGCAAGGTCATGGACGAGACCGGCATCGTGCATGAATACGACGACGAGGTGCTCGGTGAAGCGTGGGAAGGCGGCCCGGTGCTGGTGTCGTGGCACGACGAAGAGGCTGCGCCGGAAGGCGTGAACGTCGTAGTCCACGAGTTCGCCCACAAGCTGGACATGGAGAACGGCGAGGTCGACGGCCTGCCCCTGCTGCCCGCCGGGATGTCGCGCAAAGCCTGGGCGGAGGCTTTCTCGGCGGGCTACGAGCGCTTCTGCCGGCAGGTCGACTCGCACCAGGAGACGGCGCTGGACCCCTACGGCGCCGAAAGTCCGGGCGAGTTCTTCGCCGTCGCGTCCGAAACCTTCTTCGAAGCCCCTTGCCTGCTGCAGGAGGACTTCCCGGCGATCTACGAACAGCTCCGGCAGTTCTACGGCGCCGATCCCGCAGCCGGCGAACGGCGCGTGTATGGCGAACCGCCGCCGGACGCCGGCGTCGAATCGCGATGAGCGAACGCAAGCGGCTGCTCGTCGTGTATCACACCCAGTCCGGCAATACCGGCCGTCTGGCGGAGGCGGTCGTGCGCGGCGCGCGGCGCGTGGCCGAGACGGACACCGTCGTGAAGCGGGCCTTCGATGCGGGCGTCGACGACCTGCTCGGGTGCGACGCCCTGCTGCTCGGCACGCCCGAGAATTTCGGCTACATGTCCGGCGCGCTCAAGGACTTCTTCGACCGCACCTATTACCCCTGCGAAGGCAAGCTCACGGCCCTGCCCTATGCGGTGTTCGTCAGTGCCGGGAATGACGGGACGGGCGCGGTGCGCGAGATCGAGCGCATTGCCCACGGATACGGATGGAAGGCGGTGGCGGACGCGGTGATCGTGCGCAAGCTCGTCACCGACGACGCGCTGGTGCAATGCGAGGAGCTCGGCGAGGCGATCGCGAGTGGGCTGGCGCTCGGGATCTTCTGAACGACCCCGGCGGCCCGCAGGGCGCGATGAATGCTCTTTGCCGATATTCCATACAGGTTTTGAGACGTATGCACAACGCCCGAAAAATCCTTTGAATTCTTGCCCCGCGGGCTATTTACAAATTTCGGCAAACTCTGCAGACGAAATTCGATTGCGATCCTGTGACAGCCGGTCTAAGCTGGAATCGCTGCTTTCGCAGGCGCAGCGTGCTGTTCGTTCGACTCAAATCCCGGAGGACGATTCATGGCGATTACCTGGATTCTGGTTGCCAATGCCAGCCTGGCCAAACTGTATGCGAACCTTGGTCCCAACAAGGGCCTGACGCTGGTTAAGGAGCTGATCCACCCCGAAAGTCGACAGAAAAATTCCGAACTCGTTACCGACCGCGCGGGCGCGTCGCCCTCGGCAGGCAACGCATCGGGTTCGAAGCAGGCACAGACCCCGCCCAAAACTCACGAGGCCAAAGTATTTGCGCAGGAGATTGCACAGGAGCTATACAAAGGACGAGCCACGAACGCATTCGGCCGGGCCATCGTCTTCGCGCCACCGGCATTCATGGGAATGCTCAATTCGGTGCTCGACAGCCCGACCGCACAGCTGATCACGGACCGCTTCGAAAAGGACTACACCAAGGAACCTGAACCGGTGCTGCGCGAACGCCTCGCGTCCTGCCTGTTCGTCTGATTCCGACCGATTTTTCGAGCGTCTCTCTTCCGGAGACGATGGGACCGTGAAGAGCGGTCCCGAAGAGCAGCGGGGCGCTTGGCGCCCCGCTTTTTTTGGTGCGCCCAGCATGGGCGCACTCTTGCGGGTGAAAGTCCCGCCGTAAGTTGATCACAGCGAACGAAGCGAAGCGCAACTGCGTGAGGGCGACTGAGCGTGGGGAGGAAGCGTGGAGCGA
>NZ_QVLR01000078.1 GCF_014822185.1 Azoarcus sp. Aa7 | reverse complement strand
GTGTCGCCTTCGCCGATCATGTTGAAGTCGGCGATCGCCTTGCCGCCGCCGCTGGCGACACCCGTTTCTCCAACACCTTCCTGCGCCTGAAGAAGAAGCTCGAACGCGGCGTCGGCAAGGCGATCGCCGACTTCAACATGATCGGCGAAGGCGACACCGTGCTGGTGTGCGTGTCGGGCGGCAAGGATTCCTACACGCTGTTGTCCTGCCTGATGGCGCTGCGCGAGCGCGCGCCGGTGGACTTCCGCATCGTCGCGATGAACCTGGACCAGAAGCAGCCCGGCTTTCCCGCCGACGTGCTGCCGGCCTACTTCGAGTCGATCGGCATCGAGTATCGCATCGTCACCGAGGACACCTACTCGATCGTCAAGGACAAGATCCCCGAGGGCAAGACCACCTGCTCGCTGTGCTCGCGCCTGCGTCGCGGCATCATCTACCGCGTCGCCAAGGAGATCGGCGCCACGCGCATCGCGCTCGGCCACCACCGCGACGACATGATCGAGACGCTGTTCCTCAACATGTTCTTCGGCGGCAAGCTGAAATCCATGCCGCCCAAGCTCGTCAGCGACAACGGCGAGCACGTCGTGATCCGCCCGCTGGCCTACTGCACCGAGAACGACATCGCCCGCTTCGCGCGCACGATGGACTTCCCCATCATCCCGTGCAACCTGTGCGGCTCGCAGGAGAACGCGCAGAGAAAGCAGATCAAGAACATGCTGCAGGGCTGGGGGCGCGAGTTCCCCGGGCGCATCGAGTCGATCGCGACGGCGATGAGCCAGGTCGTGCCCTCGCACCTCGCGGACAGTGCGCTGTTCGATTTCCCCAATCTCACGCGCGACACGCCGGTCGCCGAGGGCGACATCGCCTTCGACCGCCCGGAGCTGCCGTCGCAGAACCGTGTCATTCCCATCGTGAGTGAATTCACGGACGAGGACTGAGCGTTCATACCGGCGGCTTGCGTCGCCGGCACCATTTGACGATCATTTCCAGACTCCGCGATTTCCCCTTCGGCATCGCCCGGCTGCCCCCGCCGGCCCGCAACAGCAACGGAACCCCGGTCATGACCCAGCCGAACAACGTCTGCGTCCTCGTCGCCGAAATACCCGGCGCGGACCGTATCGCCGACGCCCTCGACGCTGCCGAGGCACGGCGCGCGCTGGAGCGCTGCATGCACCGCATCGACCTCGCGATCGAAGCCAACGGCGGCACGGCGCAGCGGCGCGGCGCGGCCCGCGTCTGCGCGACATTTCCGCGCAGCGACGAGGCCGTGCTCTCCACCTGCGAGATGTTCGACCGCGTGCAGAGCCTGCCCCCGCTGCGCGGCCTGCGCATGACGATCTGCGTCGGCCTGCACTGCGGCGCCGGTGCCGACGACGCCGAACTCGGCGCCACGCGCCTGGCGGAAACCGCCAAACCGGGGCACGCGCTCGCGAGCGAGGCCGTCGTGATGCAACTGTCGGCCACCGGACGCCAGTTCGTCGCCGCCTCGCCCTCGCGCAATCCCGCGCTCGCCGGCCTGGGCTGGACCGCCTTCGCGGTGGCGCGCCAGCCCGCCACCACGGCCTCGGTTCCGGTCGACAGACGGATCGAGCAGCGCGTGCGCATCCGCCACGGCCAGAACACCCTGTTCGTGGACGAAACGCGCCCGGTCGTGCTGCTCGGACGCGAGCTCGGCAACGACGTCGTGATCGCAGATCCGCGCGCGTCGCGCCAGCATGCCCGCATCGAACGCCGGCGCGAGGGTTTCGTGCTGATCGACCAGAGCACCAACGGCACCTTCCTCGCCGACGACAGCGGCAACGAGAGCTGCATCAAGGGGGCCGAACTCGTGCTCGCAGGCAGCGGCCGCATCGGCTGCGGCTTCTCGGCGAACGAGGTCGAGCGCGAGCTGGTGTTCATCGACATCGTCTGATGCGCCAGGCCGCAATGGATGCAAGGCCCGGCGCGACGGGATGCGGTCTCGCGGGAGCGGAGATATGGGAGCGGCATCGCCGATGAGCTTCCTCTCGCTGCTCGACCCCGGCCCCGACGCCGGGCTGGTCGCCCTCTTCGTATCGAGTTTCCTGTCGGCGACGCTGCTGCCCGGCGGCTCGGAGCTGGTGCTCGCCGGCGTGCTGAGCCTGCGCCCCGAACAGCTCGTGCCCGCGCTGGCGCTCGCCACGCTCGGCAACACGCTGGGCGGCATGAGCACCTGGGGCCTTGCGCGCCTGCTGCCGCAGCGCGCCGACACCACCCGCCTCGACTGGGTGCGCCGTCATGGCGCACCCGTGCTGCTGCTCTCCTGGGCGCCCGTCGTCGGCGACGCGCTGTGCGGCGCCGCCGGCTGGCTGCGCCTGCCGTGGCTGCCCTGCCTGCTGTGGATGGGTGCGGGCAAGCTGCTACGCTACGCGCTCATCGCCTTTTCCGTCACCTGATCCCCTGCCCCCTGCCTCCAGCCTCCTACTCCCCATGACCATCCAGCGCCTGGGCACCACCGCCCGCTATTCCGACATCGTCATCCACAACGGCACCGCCTGGATCGTCGAGGTGCCCGCCACCGCGGACGCCGACGCCGCGACACAGACCGGCGAGATCCTCGCGAGCCTCGACACGCTGCTGGCCCGTGCCGGAAGCAGCCGCGAGCGCCTGCTGTCGGCGACGATCTACCTCACCGACCTGGCCGACTATGACGCCATGAACGCGGTGTGGGACGCCTGGCTCCCCCCCGGCACGGCCCCGTCGCGCGCCTGCGTGCAGGTCGCGGGGCTCGCCCGCCCGGGCTGGCGCGTGGAGATCGCGATCGTCGCTGCAAGCGCGCGCGCCGACTGAACTTTCGCGCCCGCAGCTGTCCGACAACAGTCGCAACCTACAGGAAAATCAAGACCCTACGCGCTTTAAGGACTTAAAGCGCGCGTCTATTGCACTGCAGTAAGTTACAATTTGCGGTTCACTGCCGTCCGGTACCGGAACATCTCATGACCCAACGCCTGCGCGAGATTCCCTATAACTACACCTCGTTCTCCGACCGCGAGATCGTCATCCGCCTGCTGGGCACCGACGCGTGGCAGACGCTCAATGCGCTGCGCGAGGAGCGCGTCACCGGACGCTCGGCGCGCATGCTGTACGAGGTGCTCGGCGACATCTGGGTCGTGCAGCGCAACCCCTACCTGCAGGACGACCTGCTGGGCAACCCGGAACGGCGCAAGGCGCTGATCGAGGCGCTGCGCCACCGCCTCACCGAGGTCGAGAAGCGCCGCGAGGAAAGCGCATCCGCGGACCCGGACCGCAGCGACAACGTGGCACGCCTCGTCACCGCGGCGCACGGCGCGGTGGACCGCTTCGCTGCCTTCTTCGACGATACCGGCGCGCTGCGCAAGAAGACGCTCAAGGCGCTCGTCCGTCACACGCGGCGCGACAACATCTGCTTCGACGGACACGCGCGCGTGTCCCACGTCACCGATGCGACCGACTGGCGCGTCGAGTACCCCTTCGTCGTCCTCTATCCCGATACCGAAGAGGAGATGGCCTCGCTCGTGAAGAGCAGCATCGAGCTGGGCCTCACGATCATCCCGCGCGGCGGCGGCACCGGCTACACCGGCGGCGCCGTGCCGCTCGACGCGCGCTCGGTCGTCATCAACACCGAGAAGCTGATCGACCTCGGCAAGGTCGAGGAAATGCTGCTGCCCGACCGCAGCGGCAATCCCGCCCAGCCCTACATGACGATCCGCACCGGCGCGGGGGTGGTCACCGAGCGCGTGGCGGAAGCCGCCGCCGCGGCCGGCCGCGTGTTCGCCGTCGACCCGACCTCGGCCAGCGCCTCGTGCATCGGCGGCAACATCGCGATGAACGCCGGCGGCAAGAAGGCCGTGCTGTGGGGCACCGCGCTCGACAACCTGGCGTGGTGGAAGATGGTCACGCCGGACGGCAACTGGCTGGAGGTCGAGCGCCTCGACCACAACTTCAGCAAGATCCACGAGCAGGAGACGGTGCGATTCCGCCTGCGCCGCTTCGATGCCGCGAACTACGCGCTGCTCGGCGAGGAGATCCTGACGCTGCCGGGCGCCTCGTGCCGCAAGACCGGCCTCGGCAAGGACGTCACCGACAAGTTCCTCGGCGGCGTACCGGGCGTGCAGAAGGAAGGCACGGACGGCCTGATCGTCGCCGCGCGCTGGGTGCTGCACAAGATGCCACCCGTGACGCGCACCGTCTGTCTGGAGTTCTTCGGGCAGGTACGCGAGGCCGTGCCGGCGATCGTCGAGATCACCGACTGGTTCAAGCCCGGCGCCGAAGGCCACCGCCTGGGCGTGCAGCTCGCGGGCCTCGAGCACCTCGACGAACGCTACGTGAAGGCGGTCGGCTACACGACCAAGGCCAAGCGCCACGGCCGGCCGAAGATGGTGCTGATCGGCGACATCGTCGGCCACGACGAGGCCGCCGTGATGGCCGCGGCCTCGGAGGTCGTACGCATGTGCAACGTGCGAGCCGCCGAAGGCTTCATCGCGGTGAGCCCCGAGCAGAGGAAGCGCTTCTGGCTCGACCGTTCGCGCACCGCGGCGATCTCGCGCCACACCAACGCGTTCAAGGTGAACGAGGACGTCGTGATCCCGCTGCCGCGCATGGGCGACTACTGCGACGGCATCGAGCGCATCAACATCGAGCTGTCGACGCACAACAAGCTGGAGCTGTGCGACGCGCTGAGCGAGCTCCTGCAGGGCGAGCTGCCGCTCGACCAGGGCGACGCGAACCTCTCCAGCGAGGAGCTGATCGGCGACCGCCGCCAGGCCGCGCTCGACTACGTCGCGAGCGTGCGTCGGCGCTGGCAATGGCTGCTCGACAATCTCGACCTGCCGCTCGCGCAAGCCGAGACTGTCTTTGGCGAGTACGGCGTGCATGCCGGCGAGCTGACGAACCGCGCGGCGAACCCCAGGCTCTTCCACCGCCTGCAGGACTACTCGGTACGCACCTCGTGGAAGACCGAGCTCAAGCCGCGCCTCGACAAGATCTTCGATGGCGTGGTGTTCCGCGCCGTGCTCGCGCGCATCGAGGAAGTGCACAAGGAAGTGCTGCGCGGCCGCGTGTTCGTCGCGCTGCACATGCACGCCGGCGACGGCAACGTGCACACCAACATCCCGGTGAACTCGGACCACTACGACATGTTGCAGACCGCCAACCGCGCGGTCGACCGCATCATGGCGCTGGCGCGCTCGCTCGACGGCGTGATCTCGGGCGAGCACGGCATCGGCATCACCAAGCTCGACTACCTCACCGACGAGGAGATGGCGAACTTCTGGGCCTACAAGCAGAAGGTCGATCCGGAAGGCCGCTTCAACCGCGGCAAGCTGATGCGCAACGGGCCGATCAAGGGCAACCTCGACAACGCCTACACGCCCAGCTTCAACCTGATGGGCCACGAATCGCTGATCATGGAGCAGACCGAGATCGGCGACATCGCGCACGACATCAAGGACTGCCTGCGCTGCGGCAAGTGCAAGCCGGTGTGCTCGACGCACGTGCCGCGCGCGAACCTGCTGTACAGCCCGCGCAACAAGATCCTGTCGACCTCGCTGCTGATCGAGGCGATGCTCTACGAAGAGCAGACGCGCCGCGGCGTGTCGCTCGCGCACTGGGCGGAGTTCGAGGACGTCGCCGACCACTGCACGGTGTGCCACAAGTGCGAGAAGCCCTGCCCGGTCGACATCGACTTCGGCGACGTGTCGATCAAGATGCGCAACCTGCTGCGCAAGCAGGGCAAGAAGAGCTTCAACCCCGGCAAGGCCGCGGCGATGGCCTTCCTCACCGCGAAGGACCCCGCCACGATCAAGCTGATCCGCACCGGCATGCTGGAATGGGGCTACAAGGCGCAGCGCCTCGGCCACCGCATCGGCAAGTCGCTGGGCCTGATCCAGTCCCAGGTGAAGCAGCCGCCCGCGACCCTCGGCAAGCCGTCGCTCAAGGCGCAGGTGATCCACTTCATCAACAAGCCGATGCCCGGCAACCTGCCCAAGCGCACCAGCCGCGCCCTGCTCGACATCGAGGACGACAAGGTCATCCCGGTGATCCGCAACCCGCAGGTCCGGCGCGACGAGTCCGAGGCCGTGTTCTACTTCCCCGGCTGCGGCTCGGAGCGGCTCTTCAGCCAGGTCGGGCTGGCAACGCAGGCGATGCTGTACCAGGTCGGCGCGACCACCGTGCTGCCGCCGGGCTACCTGTGCTGCGGCTACCCGCAGACCTCGGCCGGCGAGGACGACAAGGGCCAGCAGATCACGACCGACAACCGCGTGCTGTTCCACCGCGTCGCCAACACGCTGAACTACCTCGACATCAAGACCGTGATCGTGTCCTGCGGCACCTGCATGGATCAGCTGCTGAAGTACCAGTTCGACAAGATCTTCCCCGGCTGCCGCCTGCTCGACATCCACGAGTACCTGATGGAGAAGGGCGTGAAGCTCGAAGGCGTCACCGGCACCAAGTACATGTACCACGAGCCCTGCCACACGCCGATGAAGGTGCATTCGGGCATCAAGGTCGCCAACGAGCTGATGGGCACGCGCGTCGACCTGAGCGACCGCTGCTGCGGCGAATCGGGCACGCTCGCGGCCGCGCGCCCGGACATTTCGACCCAGGTGCGCTTCCGCAAGCAGCAGGAGATCGAGAAGGGCGCCGCGGCGCTGCGCGACGGCGGCCACGACCCGGTCAAGATCCTGACCTCGTGCCCGTCCTGCCTGCAGGGTTTGAGCCGCTACGCCAACGATGCCGGTGGTGTCGAAGCGGACTACATCGTGGTCGAGATCGCCAAGCACGTGCTCGGCGAGAACTGGATGCCCGAGTATGTGCAGCGCGCCAACACCGGCGGCATCGAGCGGGTATTGCTGTAAGCGATACGCAACACGGCCCCGAGTCCAGCCGCGGGAGCATTCCCGCGGCGGCTCGCCCGGTGCGGGACCAAAGGCTGCACGACCGATAATCGGAAATGGACCGCAGCGGCGCAGCACTCGCCCCCACACCCCGCAGCCTGGCCACCCTGACAGGGCTGTGGCCCTTCCTGCGCCCCTATCGCGGGCGCCTGACGCTCGCGTTCGTGCTGCTGTGCCTCGGCTCGGCGATCATGCTGCTGATGCCGCTGGCCTTCCGCGACCTGATCGACTTCGGCTTCGGGCGAGCCCCTCCGCTCGCCGAAGGCCTGTTCGACGGACCGGACCTCGCTGCCCATTTCCTCGCCCTGTTCGGCCTCGCCAGCGCCTGGGCGCTCGTCGTGTCGGCGCGCTACTACACGGTGACCTGGATCGGCGAGCGCGCCACGGCCGACCTGCGCTCCGCGGTCTATGCGCGTGTGCTGGCGCAGTCGCCGCAGTTCTTCGAGACGCTGCAGACCGGCGAGGTCCTATCGCGTCTGTCGGGCGACACGACGCTGATCCAGACCGTGGTCGGCAGTTCCGTCTCGATGGGGCTGCGCAGCTTCTTCCAGTTCGTCGGCGGGATGGTCATGCTGGCCATCACCAGCCCCCACCTCTTCTCCCTGAATCTCGGCCTCATGGCCCTGCTGGCCCTGCCGATCGCCGTCATCGGCCGCAGGGTCAAACGCCTGTCGCGCGAATCGCAGGACCGCATCGCGGACGCCGCGGCCCTCGCGGGCGAGATCCTCAACGCGATGCCCACGGTGCAGGCCTACACGCAGGAGCGCTACGAGGCGGCACGCTTCGCCGGCGCGGCCGACACGGCCTTCGCCACCGCCGTCCGGCGCACGCGCGTACGCGCGGCCCTGACCGCGCTGATCATCACGGCAGTGATGGGAACCATCGTCTTCGTGCTGTGGGTGGGCGCGCAACAGGTGCGCTCGGGCGACATGACAGAGGGCCAGCTCGCGTCCTTCGTCCTCTATGCAATGCTCGTGGCCGGCGGCGTGGGCACGATGGCCGAGGTCTGGGGCGACATCATGCGCGCCACCGGCGCTGCCGGGCGGCTCCTCGAGCTCCTTCACGCCGATACGGCCGTCCCCGAAGCCGCCCGGCCACAAGCGCCGCGGCAACCGACGCATGCGGCGCTGCGCTTCGAGCACCTCACCCTGCGCTACCCTGCCCGACCACAGCTGCGCGCCCTGGATGACATCTGCCTTGACGTCGCACACGGCGAAAGCGTCGCCCTCGTCGGCCCCTCCGGCGCCGGCAAGACCAGCCTGTTCCAGGTGCTGCTGCGTTACTACGACGCCACCGACGGTCACATCCGCCTCAACGGCCAGGACATCCGCGAACTCAGTCTGCACGACCTGCGTCGCCACATCGCGATCGTGCCCCAGGATCCGGTGATCTTCTCCGCGTCCGCGCTCGACAACATCCGCTACGGCCGCCCCTCTGCCAGCGACGCCGAGGTCATCGCCGCAGCCCGGGCCGCCCGCGTGGACGAATTCGTCGAACAGCTGCCCGAAGGCTATCGCAGCTTCCTCGGCGAGCGCGGCACCCGCCTGTCCGGCGGCCAGCGCCAGCGCATCGCCATCGCGCGCGCGATCCTGAAAGGCGCCCCGTTGTTGCTTCTTGACGAAGCCACCAGCGCCCTCGACGCCGAATCGGAAATCCTCGTGCAGAAAGGCCTCGACAGCGCGATGCAGGGCCGCACCACGCTGATCATCGCCCATCGCCTCGCGACGGTGCAGAAGGTCGACCGCATCGTTGTACTGGATCAGGGTCGCATCGTCGAAACCGGCACCCCGGCCGACCTCCGCCGCCAGGGCGGACTTTATGCGCGCCTGGCGGCGCTGCAGCTCGGCGCCTGAGGATCCGCGCCAGTGCGTTACGACAACCGCGTAGCGTGTCGGGTGTAAACTCGGGTTCCTGCCCCGGAGGCCCCGTGCGGCGGCCGAACCCCGCCCCGTCCGGGCAAGCTCCAAGGAGGCACCATGCGCAAGCGCGACAACACGCTCACCACCGACCAGAAAGCCCTCGCGGTCAACCTCGACAGATACAAGTACGGCTCGATCGTCGAGATCGGTGCCGGGCAGGAGGTGGCGCGACGCTTCTTCTCGGTCGGAGCCGCCGCCGGCACCATCGCAAAGACCATGTCGGCCTACGACATGGCCGTGAGCGACGACATCTACGGCCACGTGGACCGCTACGTGAGTCGCGCGCGACTGTTGCAGATGCTCGAGAAGGAGTTCCGCCAGGTGGTCGAGCGGCTCGCCCATGTGCGCCCCAGGAACACGACCTTCTTCGCCTACGCGGCAACCGTGACCGCTCGCAGCTTCAAGCAGAAGAACGAATGTCACGGCTGGGTGGGTATCCGGCTGCAACTTCACCCGGGCGCCCAACCGAGCGACGTGATCCTGCACGTGCGCATGCTGGACAACGACAATGCACTGCAGGCGGAGGCACTCGGAATTCTGGGCGTGAACCTGATCCACGACGCGTTCATGCATCACCAGAACCCCGAATGGGTCGTCGAGGGGCTGGGGGACGGGCTAGGCTCCGATCGCATCGAGGTGGACCTGATCCACTTCTCCGGCCCTTATTTCGAGCAGGTCGAGAACCGGCTGATGAACCTGCACCTGATCCGCAGCTGGCTCACGCGGGCGGTGGTGTTCAATCCGGCGGGCGAGGTGGTCGTGCCGGGAGAACTGTTCTATCGCAAGCCGGTGATGGTCATGCGCGGCAACTTCAAACCGGTCACGCTGGTGAACGTGGACATGATGTACGCCGGCCTGAAGCAGTTCAGCCAGCTCGCAGCGGTGGATGAAAACGAGGTCCTTTCCCTCGCCGAAATCACGATGAACTCGCTTGTCAGCGGCGACAACGTGGACGGGGCGGATTTTCTCGCACGCATCGACCTCCTCGCCTCGCAGGGCTACACGGTGATGATCTCGGACTACGTGCGCTTCTTCCGCCTGCGGGCCTACTTGCGCCGCTACACCCAGAAGCCCATCGGCATCGTGCTGTCGGTGCGGGACTTCGACTTCCTGTTCGACGAGAAATACTACGACGGCCTGGAGGGCGGCATCCTCGAAGCCTTCGGCAAGCTGTTCCCGGACAACACGCATGTCTACGTGTACCCGTCCCGCCCGCGCGGCAGCGACGCGAAGGCCCTGGTCACGCTCGACAACGTGGAGGTACCCGCCAACCTGCGCCACCTGCTCGCCTTCCTGAAAGAGAACCAGAAACTGATTGCGGTCCGGCCCCACGACGACAGCCACCTGCACATCGACGTCACCGAGGTGCTCGCCGGGCTGCGCCGCGGCCGCGGCGAATGGGAGCAGGACGTCCCCGAGGCGGTGGCAACGCGGATCATGGAATGCCGACTGCTCGGTTTCGACACGGAATGAGCGGCGGCCGGTCCCGGATGCACCGCCGTATGACCCGACAGCCGAGGGGTGCGCGCCGTTGCAGACTCGCCACGATCGACTAGATTGAAGGACCGGGGCGGAGATGCCGAACCACCCTGCCACCGCGAGTCGAAGCACCGATCGAGGGAGTGCGAATCATGAAGCGGACGCATGCGCGGGCGTGGCGGAACCTGGTCCTTGCGGGCGCGACTGCGCTCGCCACACTCGGGACAGGGATCGCCGTGGCGGAGAGCAAGGCGGCAGTGTTCGAGGGCAAGCCGGTCAAGATCGGTCAGGGCACGGCCCATACCGTGGTCCGCACCGGCACCGACGGCGCGGTGGCCGCGATCGGTGTGGTATTAACGGAGGGCATGCTCGACGGGCTGCCCGTAGCGGCCCCCGGCGCCAATCCGCATTTCCCTTACGTTCTGCGCATGCCGGCAAAGGGGCCGAAGACGGTCGTCGATCACGTAATGATCGATTGGGAATCGACGGGCCATCCGCCGCCGCAGGTCTACGACGTGCCGCATTTCGATTTCCATTTCTACGTCGTGAGCCCCGAGGAGGTGTCGAAGGTCCGTTTCAATGGCCCGAACGACTCGGCCGACCCGGGCCAGCAGCCGCCCGCCGAACTGATGCCCGCCGGCTACATCCTGCCTCCGGGCACCGCCGTTCCGCGCATGGGCGTGCACGCAATCAACCCTGCCGCGCCCGAGTTCCAGAAGCAGCCGTTTACCGCGACCTTCATCTACGGCTACTACGAGAAGCGCCTGACCTTCGTGGAACCGATGGCATCGCTCGAATTCCTCAAGTCGAAACCCTCGTTCTCGGCGCCGGTACCGCGGCCCGCAAAATACTCCAGGGACGGCCTCTATCCGTCGCGTTACAGCATCAGCTATGACCACGCACGAAAGGTCTATGAGGTAATGCTCGAGGACCTGCGCTAGTCGCTACTTTCCCTCACCCACCCCACACGCCCCAGATGCAGGGGAACATGCCGAGCAGGCCCGCGACGCAGGATTCAGTCATAGTGCCCGCGCACCTGCGCGATGATCACTTCGTCGTCGATGACCTTGTAGACGATGCGGTGCTCGTCGTCGATGCGCCGCGACCAGTAGCCGCTGAAGTTGAACTTGAGCGCCTCGGGCTTGCCGATGCCGTCGTAGGGATCACGCAGAATGTCGCGGATCAGGGCGTTGATGCGCTTGAGAATCTGCTTGTCGTTCTGCTGCCAGTGGAGGTAGTCCTCCCAAGCTTGCGGATGGAACGTGAGCCTCATTCGTCGATCAATTCTCTTTTCACCAGATTGCGCCGGTTTTCGATGTCGTCGATGGCCTTCATCAGCCGCATCGCGTTCTTCGGATGGCGCAGCAGGTGCGCCGTCTCCATCAGCGATTCGTACTCGCGCATCGACATCAACACCGCGGCTTCGGCCTTCTGCCGCGTGATTATTGTAACGTCATAATCATTGACCACGCGATCGAGTTCGGAGGCGAGGTTGTTGCGCGCTTCGGTGTAGGTAATGGCTCGCATCGCGGCACCTGTACAACAAATTGAACATGTGCAGATTATTGCACATACGCAGGCGCGGTAGAAGGCGAGCCTTCAGTCCTCGAGCGGATGCTCCGGGTGCAGGCGTCGCCACAGCTCGGGCATCGCCTCGGCGGCGCCCAGGCGCAGGCGGTGCGTGACGATTTCGCTGACTTCGGTGTCGCCGGGATTGATCTCGACGCTGGGCACGCCGACTTCCCGCGCCCACCACACCGGCCCCGAGATGTAGGGAAAGACGCTGGTCGTGCCGATCGACACGACCAGGTCAAGGCCGTGCGCGATCAGGGTCTCGAGCCGGTTCAGCCCCGCTTCGGGCAGCATTTCGCCGAACAGCACGACGTCCGGTCGCAGCACGCCGCCGCACTTCGGGCACGCCGGCGGCAGCTGCAGGCCGGCGTAGTCCTTCACGCTGCGCTGGTGGCTGCAGTCCATGCAGCGCAGGTGGTGCACCGTGCCGTGGATTTCGATCAGGTGGCGCGAGCCGGCGTCGTGGTGCAGGCCGTCGACGTTCTGCGTCAGCACCCACACGCCCGGCTTCTCGTGTTCCAGCGCCGCGATGATGCGGTGCGCGATGTTGGGCTGCGCGCCGCGGCAGTTGGCCTCGATCTGCGCGATGTACTTCCACGCGATGTCGGGCCGCCGGTTCATCATCTCGCCCGACAGCGCCTCCTCGATCATCAGCCCCTCGTCGGTGAGGCGCTCGTGGTACAGCCCGCCGATGCCGCGGTAGGTCGGCAGGCCGGAGTCGGCCGAGATGCCCGCGCCGGTGATGAAGAGGATGCGCCGGGCGTCGCCGATCAGGCGCGCGACGCGGTCCAGGGTCTGGGCTTCGCTCACTCCACTACCCTCCGATCGCTACGCGACCACCTCCCCAAGGGAGAAAGAGCGCCACCTTCGGGCGGCCGCGCGGCGGCGCTCATGCCTTGCTCACCTCGACGAGACAATCATAGAAAGTCGGCCCGCCGCCCATGTCGGTCAGCGCCGGCGAGGTCACTGCGTTGGCATTCTCGCCGTCGCCGGAGAGCTTGCGCCACCATACCGACGGACACACGACGAGGCCCGGCCGCACGCGATCGGTGATTACCGCCTGCGCGTGGAAGGCACCGCGGTCGTTGAAGATGCGCAGGCGCTCGCCGGCCGCGATGCCGCGGCGCGCCGCGTCGTCCGGGTGGAGCTCGAGCTTGGGCCCGCCCTCCTGGTTACGGAAGCGCGGCAGGTTCGCGAAGCTGGTGTTGAGGAAGTTGCGCGCCGGGGGCGAGATCATCGCCAGCGGATAGCGCGCCGCAAGCGCCGGGTTACTCACCGGCGATTCGTGCGGCGGCACCCAGCGCGGCAGCGGATCGAAGCCCTGCTGCGCGAGCGATTCCGACCAGAACTCGCACTTGCCGGATGGCGTGAGGAAATTGCCCTGCGCAAAGGGCGCAAAGGGCCGCGGCAGGTTCAACCGCGCCCAGCCGCGTGCGCGCAGCGCCTCCGGGTCGAGACCGAGGGCGCGGGCGTCGCGACGCCTGAAAGCCTGCGCGGCGATCTCGTCGTCCGACTCGAACAGCGCCGCATCGGTGAAGCCGAGGCGTGTGGCGAGGAGCCGAAACACCTCGCTGTTGGGCTTCGCTTCGCCCAGCGGCGCGATCGCCGGTTCGTTCGTCAGCGCGTACAGGTGGCCGTAGGACTTGTGCACGTCGCGGTGCTCGAGCTGGCTCGTCGCCGGCAGCAGGATGTCCGCGTAGTCGGCGGTGTCGGTCTGGAAGAGTTCATGCACGACACAGAACAGATCCTCGCGCGCGAAGCCCTCGCGCACGCGCGTGCCGTTCGGCGCGACCGCGACCGGGTTCGAGTTGTACACGTAGAGCGCGCGGATCGGCGGATCGCCCGCTGTGAGCAGATCCTCGCCGATCGTGGACATGTTGATCGTGCGCGTCGGCCGCGTGTGATGCGCCGTGTACAGATCGGGCCGTTCGAGCGCCTGCTGGTCGATCGGAAAATTGCCCGAGGTCGACAGCAGCGCCCCGCCCGCCGGGTGGCGCCAGGCGCCGGTGAGCGCCGGCAGGCAGGCGATGTTGCGCATCACCGTGGCGCCGCCGGCGCAGCGGTTGAGGCCGTAGTTGAGGCGGATCGCCGCCGGCTTCACGCTGCCGTATTCACGCGCGAGGCTGCGGATGGCGTCGGCGGACAGGCCCGTGAGCGGCGCTGCCCACTCCGGCGTGCAGGGCTTCACACGCTCGGCGAGTTCCTCGAAGCCGAGCGTGTGCGCGGCGATGTAGTCGCGGTCGATGAGATCGTCGGCAATCAGCACCTGCATCATCGCCAGCGCGAGGGCGCCGTCGGTGCCGGGCCAGGGCGCGAGATGGACGTCGCACTTTTCGGCCGTCTGCGAGCGCCACGGGTCGATGCACACGAGCTTGGCGCCGCGCCGCTTCGCTTCCAGGATGTAGCGCCAGCCGTGCAGGTTCGAGACGACCGGGTTGCCGCCCCAGATCAGGATCAGCTTCGCGTCGACGATCGCCTCCGGATCCAGGCCGACCGAAGCGCCGACCGTCGCCTTCCAGCCCGCCGCGCCGGCCGAGGCGCAGATCGTGCGGTCCAGCAGCGACGCGCCGAGGCGGTGGAAGAAGCGGCAATCCATGCTGCTGCCCTGCACGAGGCCCATCGTGCCGGCGTAGCTGTAAGGCAGGATCGCGCGCGGGTCGTCGGCGGCGATCGCGGCGAACTTGTCGGCGATGGTGTCGAGCGCCTCGTCCCACGAGATGCGCTCGAAGCGCCCTTCGCCCTTGCGGCCGACGCGTTTCATCGGATGCAACAAGCGCTGGTCGGAATACACGCGTTCGAGGTAGTGCGCGACCTTGGTGCACAGCGCGCCGTTCGTGAAGGGCAGGTCGGCGGCGCCGCGGACCTTCACCGCGCGGCCGTCCTCGACGGTGACCTCCATCGCGCAGGTGTCGGGGCAGTCGTGCGGGCAGGCGGCGCGGACGACCTTGCTGGCGGCTGTGCTCATGACCACTCCTGAATCTTGCCGGACTGCGCGGTGCGCGCCGGCCTGCAACCTTCGGGCAGGGATCCCGGCGCTCGGTCCGCCGTCGGCCGATGACGACCGGCCCGCCGCATGTTCAGCGCTGCTTCGCGGCGGCGCTGCTCAGTTCCACGTAGCGGGCACGGTCGGTCTCGAAGCGCGCGCGCGTCGCGGCGAGGTCGCGCGTCTTCTCTTCGATCAGCCTGCCCTGCGCCGCCAGTTCGCTGTCGATCGAGCGCAGGTTGGCGGCGAGGTCGCGCGGCAGGTCGCGCCCCTTGTGGAACTCGGCTTCCTTCTCGAAACGCTGGCGCTTCGTGCGCAGCTCCTTGTCGCGCTTGCGCGCCTCTTCGATGCTGCGCTCAATGTCGCCGATCTCACGGTCGCGGCGGCGGTCGAGATCCTCGACGCTCGCATAGGTCTCGAGCAGGGCCTGGTCGAGGCGGCGCTGTTTGCCCTGACGCGCCTCGTCGTCCTTCTTCTGCTGTTCCGCAGCCCTGCGGCGCGCGATTTCCTCCGCGCTCAGCGGCGCGGAAACCTCGCGCTTGATCGTACCCTGCACGCCCATCTCGCGGTAGGCACGCCCGTAACAGGCCTGCGGGAGCATATCGCCGCACTGGCGCCGGCCGTCGGCATCCTCGCAGCAATACACCTTCGCGGCGGCCGTGTTCGCCAGCGTCAGGCCCAGCAGAAGCACGGCGAGGAACTCAGGACGCGATGCCATAGGTGTTCCGGTAGGCCTGCACGGCCTCGAGGTTGGCGACCAGTTCCGGGCTGTCGCCCAGGTAGCCGATCAGGTCTTCCAGCGTCGCGACGGCGACGACGGGGATGCCGAAGCTTTCGCGCACTTCCTGCACCGCCGACTTCTCGCCCTTGCCGCGCTCCATGCGGTCGAGCGCGATGACGACGCCGGCCGGTTCGGCACCGGCGCCGCGGATGATGTCGACCGACTCGCGCACCGAGGTGCCGGCCGAGATCACGTCGTCGAGGATCAGCACGCGGCCCTCGAGCGGCGCACCGACGAGGGTGCCGCCTTCGCCGTGATCCTTGGCTTCCTTGCGGTTGAACGCGAAGGGCAGGTTCACGCCCTGCTCGGCCAGCCGGATCGCGACCCCGGCGACCAGCGGGATGCCCTTGTAGGCCGGCCCGAAGAGCATGTCGCAGGGCACGCCCGCGGCAACGATCGCGCGCGCGTAGAAGCCGCACAGCTCGCGGAACGAGCTGCCGTCGTCGAACAGCCCGGCGTTGAAGAAGTACGGCGAATTGCGCCCCGCCTTGGTCACGAAGGACCCGAAGCGCAGCACGCCCTTGTCGCAGGCCAACGTGATGAAATCCCGGCTAAAATCCACGCTCTTGCTTCCAGTTCTGGGTTATCCGGCCGAATGTTACGCGTCATCACTCTCAACCTCAACGGCATCCGTTCGGCCACCACCAAGGGCTTTCTCGACTGGCTCGGCGCGCAGGATGCGGACGTCGTCTGTCTGCAGGAATTGAAGGCGCACGCGGGCGACCTGAGCGACGCGATGCGCGCCCCCGGGGGCTACACGGGTTACTTCCATCACGCCGAAAAGAAGGGCTACAGCGGCGTCGGCCTGTATGCGCGGCGTACGCCCGACCGCGTCGTCGAGGGACTCGGCATCGCCGACATCGACGCCGAGGGGCGTTTCCTGCAGCTCGATTTCGGGCCGCTGTCGGTCGTGTCGCTGTACCTGCCCTCGGGATCGAGCTCCGAGGAGCGCCAGCAGATCAAGTTCAGCTTCATGGAGCGCTTCCTTCCGCACATGGAGAAGCTGCACGCGAGCGGGCGCGAGGTCGTGATCTGCGGCGACTGGAACATCGCGCACAAGGAGATCGACCTCAGGAACTGGAAGTCGAACCAGAAGAATTCCGGCTTCCTGCCCGAGGAGCGCGCCTGGATGACGCGCGTGCTCGACGGGCAGGGCTGGGTCGACGTCTACCGCCGCCTGCATCCGGACACCACCGACGCCTGCTACACGTGGTGGTCGAACCGCGGCCAGGCGTGGGCGAAGAACGTCGGCTGGCGCCTCGACTACCAGCTCGCGACGCCGGGCATCGCCGCGACGGCGCGCACCGCGCAGGTCTACAAGGACCAGCGCTTCTCCGACCACGCGCCGCTGACGATCGATTACGACTGGGCAGGCTGAGCGCCCGTCACGAAGCCGCTATAAAGGGTCTCCAGCGCCCGCACGTACGCCGGACCGTCCATGATCGGCGAAGCCCGCAGCCTCGACCTGAGGTCGGCCCGCAAGGCCGCGAGCGCATCGAGGTCCGCGGCGATGCGTTGTGCCGTGTCGACGCAGGCATCGGGGTCGTCCGCGACGAAACGGGGCAAGCCCAGGTTCGACATGATCGACACACCCCCGTTGCTCGCCTGCGTGGGCCCCTTCATCGTCACGACCGGAACGCCCATCCACACCGACTCCAGCGTCGTCGTGCCGCCCGCGTACGGGAACACGTCCAGGCCGACATCGACCCTGTCGTAGAGCGACAGGTAGTCGCGGTGGGCGGCCGGCTCGACGAGCTCGACACGACCGGCGAGCCCGCGGCCTGCGAAGAAGCGCTCCAGATCCTGTCGCGGCGCCGCCCCCCACACGACGATCAGCAGACGCGCTGCCGGAACGGCAGCGAGGATCCGGGCGTAGAGCTCCAGTTGGGCCGGAATCAGCTTCGCCAGGTTGTGAAAGCAGCCAAAGGTCACGTAGCCGTTCGCCAGCGCAGGCAGGGGGGCGATCGGCGGCTCGTCGTCGGGCTCGTAACACCACTGGCACGCGGGCAGGCGCACGAGGGTTTCTGTGCCGTGTTCGTCGAGGACGCCCGGCGGACACGTGAACGGATCGCCGATGCGGTAGTCGATCGCCTTCAGACCGGTGGTATTCAGGTAGCCGAGCATCGTCACCTGCACCGGCGCCGGCTTCAGCGCGAGCGCCTTGAGGCGGTTTCCCTGGCTGTGGCCGGAGAGGTCGACGAGCAGGTCGATGCCGTCCGCACGGATCCGGTCCGCGAGCTCGGCATCGGACAGCACATGGCAATCGACCCAGTGCTCGGCCAAGGCCTTCAGCTCGGCAGTGACGTCGTCCTCGACCGCCGAGTTCGAATAACAGTGCACCTCGAAGCGTGAACGGTCGTGATGGCGCAGGATGGGCCGCACGAAGAAACGCAACGCATGCCGCCGGAAATCGGCGGACAGGTAAGCGATGCGCAGCCGGCGGCCGTCGTCCCGGGACGCGGCGGGGCCCGTCGGTGCGGCCGTGTCGTGCGGCACGAAGCGCCGGGCCCACTCGCGATGCGCCGCGCAGATCGCCTGCTGGTCCGTCGAGACGTAGTTCAGGTTCATGAGCCGCGCCCACCACGCCGGCTCGAACCCGGCGTCGATGCGCAGGGCCTCCGCGACACATTCGTCGGCTTCGCCCACCCGTCCGAAGCGGGTCAGGATGTTGGCGAGCTTGGTCAGCGCGCCCGGGTCGCGGTGCAGTGAGAGAGCCTGCCGGTAGCTTTCCGCCGCCTCATCGATATGCCCCGTGTCGTGCAGCGCGTCGCCGAAGGCGACCCACGCGGCGAACAGCTGGGGTGCGGCCTCGACCGCCCTGCGCGCAGGCTCCAGCGCCTCCTCGGCATTTCCGCCCGACAGGCAGGCATTGGCAAGCCCGGCCAGTGCGATACCGAAATGCGGGTCGAGGCTGCTCGCCTGGCGGTAAGCGCGTCTCGCATCGTCGAACCGGCGCAGGCGCATGTATGCGTTGCCGAGGTTGCAATGGAACGCCGGGGCACCGGGATTGCGCGCGATCGCCTGCCCGACGAGGTCGACCGCCTCGGCATAGCGTTGCTGCTGGAAGGCAATCACGCCGAGGTAGTGCAGCGCATCGCTGTCGCCCGGCGAGGACGCCAGAATCGCCCGATAGGCCTGCGCGGCGGCGTCGAGGCGCCCCGCCTGATGCAGCGCGACGGCATCGAGCAACCGCGCGGAGGCCGGCCGCACGTTGGTCGTGTTCGTCGAATATCCGCTCGCCCGCCCCTGGCAGCACTTCTTGAACTTCTTTCCGCTGCCGCAGGGGCACGGGTCGTTTCGGCCAGTCATCGGGGAAGTGTCCTGGTAAAAGGGGCGAGGCTACCACAGCCCGGGACCTCGTCCGCGACGCGCGGCGCACGCGCAAAAGCGTCACGCACGATAAGCCTTTAGCATTTGCCTTCGCGCGGGAATGGGGCTAGCCTGATTTTGTCCCGTGCGCTTGCGCGCAGGCCGATCTTCCCAACACAGACCGGGGGTACGAAAAATGTCCAACAATGCCGATGTTTCCCGCGAAAAACTCGTTTCCGACTTCAAGGTCGTACTCAGCGACGCCGAGGAACTGCTGAAGCTGACCGCCGGACAGGCCGGCGACCGGCTGGGCGAAGTCCGCAGCCGCCTCGGCGACCGCGTGCTCACCGCGAAGGACCGCATCGCCGACATGGAGGCTGCTGCGGTCGAACAGGCCAGAAAGGTCGCCAACGCGACCGACGACTACGTGCACAAGAACCCGTGGCAGTCGGTCGGAATCGCCGCCGGCGTCGCCTTCCTGCTCGGACTGCTGTCGGGCCGTCGCTGAGCTCCGTGGCAGAGGAGCCCCACCGCCGCCTCGCCGGCAGCCTGCGCGGCTTGTTGGATGCCGGACTCGCGACCGCGCAGATCCGCCTGGAACTGCTCACTGTCGAGGCGCAGGAAGAGAAGCTGCGCCTGAGCTCGCTGCTCTTCAACACGATGCTGAGCGCGGTGTTCCTCGGATTCGGAGTGGTCTTCCTGGCGGCGTTCCTGACGGTGCTGCTGTGGGACGATCACCGCCTGCTCGCGCTCGGACTGGGCACCGTCGTGCTGCTCGCGGCGGGGTTTCTGACGGCGCGCAATGCGGCGCGTGAAGCGAAGCGGGGCAGCCGCCTCTTCGCCGCAAGCCTGGGCGAACTCGCGCGCGACCGCGAGGCGCTGCGGCCTCGCGAATGAATGCGCGACAGCTCGAACTGGCGCTCCGGAAGCAGCGTCTGCAAATGCGCTCCGAGCAGCAACGCGAGGCGCTCCTGGCGGGCCTCGGCCGCATCGAGTCGCTGCTCGAAGTCGTCGATCGCGCCCGCGACCGGGCGCAGGGGCTGCGCGAACATGTGCCGCTGCTGACCGGCGTCGCATTGCTCACACTCGCAATCCGGCCGCGCCTCGCGCTGCGCATGGCGCGCCGCGCATGGCTGGGCTGGATGCTCTACCGCAGGCTCGGGCGCGGCCTCGAGCCCTTGATCGGCTTCCTGCGTCGCTTCGCGGCCTGAAGGCCGCCCGCGCCCGGTTCGCGTGCGGACCGGATCCCGCACGCATGCAGAGTGGAAGCGCCGACCCCGGCGGTCCGGTAGAATTGCACGATTCAATCACACCGCAGGAGATCCGCGATGACCGTCGATCTGGGCGAAATCATCCGCGTGCGCGAGGAGGCCGACTGCCTGGCCGACGGGGCGACCGTGAACGCGGCACTGGACCGCATGGCCGCGGAGATCACCGCACGGATGGCGGACAAGAATCCGCTCGTATACGTCGTGATGAACGGCGGCATGATCCTCGCCGGGCAGATCCTGCCGCGCCTGCCCTTCCCGCTCGAACTGGCCTATCTGCACGCGACGCGCTACGGCCACGCGCTCAAGGGCGCGGACCTCGACTGGCGCATGCGGCCGACGCAGGACCTGCGCGGGCGCGCGGTGCTGGTGCTCGACGACATCCTCGACGAGGGGCACACGCTGCATTCGATCCTCGAATACCTGAAGGGCGAAGGCGCCGCGGAAGTGCGCTCCGCGGTGCTCACGCACAAGCTGCACGAGCGCAAGGCCTATCCGGGCATGCGCGCGGACTTCACCGGGCTCGACGTCGCCGACCGCTTCCTGTTCGGCTGCGGCATGGACTACAAGGGCTACTGGCGCAACGCGCCGGGCATCTACGCGGTGAAGGGACTCTGAGGACAGGGCAATGCTGATCACCTTCAAGTCGGCCGCGGGCGCCGACGTCATCATGTTCGGCGACATCGCCAAGAAGCTCGTCGCGATCCTCGGCAAGGATCCGCAGGACGGCAAGGGCATCGTCACCGTCGAACAGCTGCCCGACGCGATCGCGCGCCTGCGGGCGGCGATCGAGGAAGACAAGGCGCGCCGCGCCGGCCAGGCGCAGGACGACGACGAGGAGCCCGACCCCGAGCGGCACGGCATGGGCGCTCCCGTGAATCTGGCGCAACGCGCGTGGCCGCTGCTGGACCTGCTGGAAGCCTCGCAGAAGGAAGGGGTGCCGGTGGTATGGGGGGTATGAAAATCTTGATTTCCGGCCTGTCTTCACGCACACGGCGCAGTCCCCGATGAGCGACGTCCTGAAAGGGATTCCGGCCGCGCCGCCCCCTCTTCCTTCGTCGGCGACAGCGGTTGCCCTGCCCGGCCTGCTGCTGTTCGGCATGGTGTTCGTCGAGGGCTTCGCGTCCCTCGGGGCGGAGATCATCGCGCTGCGCCGCCTCGTGCCGCACCTGGGCAGCGCGATCACCGTCACGGCGCCGACGATCGGTTTCTTCCTCCTCGCGCTCGCGCTGGGCTACCAGGCGGGCGGGAAGGTCGAGCGCAATTTTCTCGCTCGCGTGCGCCTGAACTTTCTCGTGGCGGCGGCACTCACGGGAATCGGCCTGGCGGGTCCCGTCGTCGATGCGCTGTTCGAGCACGTGCGCCCGCCGCTGCTCGCTTACCTCCTCTTCATCGCCGGCGTGGTGTGCCCGATCGCGTGGCTGCTCGGCCAGACCGTGCCTGTGCTGACGAACCTGCTGCGCCACGAACGGGCGGGCGCGCGCAGCGGCGCGGCGCTGTACTGGTCGACGCTGGGCTCATTCCTCGGATCCCTGTCGCTGTCACTCGGCGTGATGCAGTGGCTGGGCGTGTCCGCCGCGGTGCTGATATGCGCCGGAGTCCTGCTCGCGCTCGTGCCCTTCCTCGGTGACAAGGACCGCCACACCCTGCGGCGTCTGCCGCTGCCAGCGCTGGTGGCCCTCGTCGCGCTCGGGTGCAACGTGATCCTGCCGCAACAGATCGAGACCGCCTACGCAACCTACCGCGTCGATCCGGTGACCGTGCCGGGCACGAAGGACGCGCGAGTGTTCCGCAGCAACAACTCCGCATCGTCGCTGATCGATGCGAGCGAGCCGCCGCGCTACGGGCACTACATCGAGCGTCTGCGCGCGATCCTGCTCGACGAGATGAACCTTCGCGGGCGCCGCATTCTCGTGCTCGGCGGCGGCGGTTTCACGCTGTCGCACCGGGAGCTGTCGAACGAGTACGTGTACGTCGATATCGATCCCGCGATCCGGGAGATCGCCGAACGCGAGTTCCTGCGCGAGCGGATCCGTGGCCGGTTCGTCGCGACCGACGCGCGGCGCTTCGTCGCGGACACGACGGAGCGCTTCGACGCGATCGTCGTCGATGTGTACAGCGCGCTGACGAGCATCCCGGCCCATCTCGTGACGCGCGAGTTCTGGCGGGGCACCCGTGCCGCCCTCGCGCCGGACGGCGTGATGCTCGCGAACCTGATCCTCGACCCGCGCCTCGCCTCCCCGTATGCCCGCAACCTGCTCGCGACGATCCAGTCGGTGTACGGCCAGTGCGAGATCGAGGTGATGTTCCATGACCTGCCGGAGAGCAACGTGCTGGTGCGTTGCTCCGCCGGCACCGGGCCCGTTGCGCCCGCCACGCCCTACAGCGACGAGCGCAACGGAGCGGACCTGGACATCCTGCGCGGGCGCTGAGCTCAGGCCTCGCCGGGGCACACCCCGGACGCTGCCGGCCGCACCCAGAACAGGTAGCTCGCGAGGCTGCCGAGCGCCGTGAGGGCGATCGCGAGCGCCATCGGCACGACCGAGCCGGCGAGCGTGTGGCCGACGACGACGCCCGCGAGTGCCGCGAGCCCCATCTGCGCGAAGCCCATCAGCGACGCGGCCGAACCGGCCATGTGCGGATAAGGCGCCATCGCAATCGCCGCGGCGTTGGGCATCACGAGACCGATCGAGCAGGCCGAGAACCACATCGGCAGCATCACCGCGAGCGGGTGATGCACGCCGGCGAGCGCCAGGCCCAGCATCAGCGTGCCGGCCGCGACCCCGAGCAGCGCGCCGTTGCACATCAGCCGGTCCGGGCCGAGGCGGCGCGACAGGCGCCCCGAGAGCGTCGTGCCCGTCATGTAGCCGGACACGATCAGGCCGAAGGCGAGGCCCATCTTCTGCGGACTGAAGCCGAACAGGTCGATGAAGACGAAGGACGAACCGGAGATGAAGGCGAACAGCCCAGCGTAAGCGAGCGCGTTGCACAACAGCACGCCGCGGTAGCCGCGGTCGCGCAGCAGCGTCGCAAAGTTTGTCCACATCCCCGCCACCCGCCCGGGCGCGGCATTCATCTGGGGATTGGTCTCGCGCAGCACGAAGGCGGTCGCGAGCAGCAGCAGCGCGGAGTACGCGGCGAGGAACACGAAGGTCGCGCGCCAGCCCGACCACACCGCGAGCCATCCGCCCAGTACCGGCCCGGCAAGGGGCGCCAGCGCCATTGCGGTGCCGACGTAGGACAGCATGCGTGCCGAATCATGCGGTCCGTAGATGTCGCGCACGACGGCGCGGCCGAGCACGGGGCCGGCGCAGGCGCCCAGCGCCTGCAGGAAGCGCGCGACGATCAGCGCGTCGATCGACGCGGCGAAGACGCACGCGACCGACGCCACGAGGTACACCGCAACACCGAAGAGCAGCACCGGGCGGCGCCCGTAGCGATCGGACAGCGGACCAAAGACGAGCTGGCCGATCGCAAAGCCGAACAGGAAGACGGACAGCGTGAGCTGGGTGTGTGCAACGTCCGTGGCCAGCCCCGACGCGATGGACGGCAATGCGGGCAGGTAGAAATCGGTCGACAGCGGGCCCAATGCGACGAGGGCGGTGACGAGGACGGCGAGCGGCAGGGACGGTGCGGGATTCATGTTGCGGCGGAAGAAGAACATACTGATCCGTATGGTAACGCCCATCGTGCGCCACATGGAACGCAATCGGGTAAATAATTTGAATTCAATCACTACGCATTGCTGACAACCGCGCAGCACGGCTGCATGCCGCCGCCCCGCCACTTCAGCGAGCGAGCGGCACGACCTGCTGCTCGCTCGCGCCGAAGACGTCCTCGCGCGCGACTTTCATCGCTTCGCGCAGCACCGCGATGTCGCCGATGTGATTAGCGAGCAGCAGGATCAGGCGGGCGTTCACCATCGCGCTCTGCTCGTCGCTGAGGTCGCAGTGCATGTCGATCAGCGCCTCGTAGAAGTCGTCGCCGGGGCTGAAGGCACGGAAGTAGCGCTTGCCGGGGGTGAAGAAATTCGGGTCGGTGTTGAGGCTCATGGCGGCGCTCCTTCAGGCGTTACAGGTCGCGCGGGCGAGCGCGGCGCGCACGTTCGCGCCGTCGAGGCTGCGCCAGCGCGCAGCGACATGCTGGTCGGGGCGGATCAGGTAGCACGTGCCCGGCTTGAGGTCGTAGCGTTCGCGGATGCGCCCCTTCGCGTCGATCAGCATCCGGAGGCCCGCGGGCGCCTTGCCGCGCTCGGCGACGACCAGGGTCTCGACGGGAATCGCGCCTTCGGCGAGCGCCGCGAAGGCGGCGGCGGTCGCGGCATCGACGTCGCCTGCATCCGGCATGCAGTACAGCAGCTGGAAGCGGTTGCCGGCCGCCTGCAGCAACCATTTCTCGCCGCCCGCGCTCTCGACCGGGGCGTCGTCCATCGGCGCGCCGGGCACCATGTTGCCGGCGAAGACTGCGGAGTCCGGCGTGTTGAGGCGCGATTCGACGAGGACGCTCGGTACCGAAAGGCGCCCCGAATTCACCAGCGCGCGCGCGAACGGGTAGTCCTTCGCCAGGCCCAGCACGGCGTTGCGGAAGGTCCGGCTGGTGGCGCTCTTGGGCGTGATGAAGTCGGTCGAGCGCGTCGAGTTCATCAGGTTCTCGTCGGCGGCGGCGACGCGTTCTTCCGAATAGGTATCCAGTAGCGCGTCGGGTGCCTTGCCGTCCAGCACGAGCTTGAGCTTCCACACCAGATTGTCGGTGTCCTGGATGCCGGAATTGGCGCCGCGCGCGCCGAAGGGCGAGACCTGGTGCGCCGCGTCGCCCGTGAACAGCAGCCGTCCGTGGCGGAATTCGTGCATGCGCCGGCACTGGAAGGTGTAGACGCTGACCCACTCGAGTTCGAACTCCCTCTCCTCATTTGCGTGCCATCCCAGCATCGCCTTGATGCGCGGAATCACCTTCTCCGGCTTCTTCTCCTCCTCCGGATCGACGTTCCAGCCGAGCTGGAAGTCGATGCGCCACACGTTGTCGGCCTGGCGGTGCAGCAGGACCGACTGGTTCGGGTGGAAGGGCGGATCGAACCAGAACCAGCGCTCGGTCGGGTAGTCCGCCTTCATCACGACGTCCGCGATCAGGAAGCGGTCCATGAAGATCTTGCCTTCGATGTCCAGCCCCATCATGTGGCGGATCGGGCTGCGCGCGCCGTCGGCCACGACCACCCAGTCGGTGTCGATCGAGTACGCGCCGTCGGCGGTCTCGATGCGCAGCGCGACGCGATCGCCTTGGTCCGTGACCGCGATCACGTTGTTCTTCCAGCGCAGGTCGATGTTCGGCAGCGACTGCGCGCGGCGCACGAGGTATTCCTCGAGGTAGTACTGCTGCAGGTTGATCATGCCCGGGCGGTGGTGGTCGGGCTCCGGGCACAGGTTGAAGTTGAACACCTCCTGCTCGCGGAAGAAGGTGCGGCCGACGTTCCACGACACGCCCTTCTGCACCATCTCCTCGGCACATCCGAGGCGGTCCATGATCTCCAGCGCACGCTTCGCATAGCACACGCCGCGCGAACCGATCGACACCGTGTCGTCGTTGTCGAGCAGCACGACCGGCACGCCGTGGATCGCGAGGTCGATCGCCGCCGCGAGGCCGACGGGGCCGGCGCCGACGACCACGACGGGATAGCGCCCCCCGCTCCCCTCTCGCCCCTCGGCGATCTCCGGCGGGCGCCGGTATTCGAACTTCGGGTACTGGTACGTGCTCAGCACGGGTGTCTCCTCCTGAGTTCCGATCGCTGACGGCGCCGCCTTCTGCGGGTGGGTCGCCGGCCTCCTGTCGTATGCCCGGACACGGGCTCCCCGCCGGAGCGGTGGGGAATGAATTTCATCCTAGCCAACGATTTGTTAATCGTCAATTCGTTTGCTATGGTTGAATATCAATCAAAGAAGGCGATCCGCGCAACTGCTAAGATTCGCCCTCCATGGGAGACAAGAACTTGGACAACGAAACGCGCGCGGAGCGCCCGGACGAGCGCGGCGGCAAACAAGGCGGCGACCGGCGCGGCATCCAGTCGATCGAGGTCGGCGGCGCGCTGCTGCAGGCGCTGGTGCGCCACGATGCGCCGATGATTCTCAAGGACCTCGCGCGCGAGGCCGGCATGCCGCCGGCCAAGGCCCACCCCTACCTCGTGAGCTTCGGCAAGCTCGGCCTGATCGAACAGGACCCGCTCACCGGCCGCTACGGGCTGGGCGCCTTCGCGCTGCAGATGGGCCTGTCGGCGCTGCACGGCGTGAATCCGCTGCGCGTCGCGACGCCCGAGGCGGCCCGGCTCTCCGACGAGATCCAGCAGAACGTCGCGATCGCCGTGTGGGGCAACCACGGCCCGACCATCGTCAGCATCGAGGAATGCAGCCGGCAGGTGCATGTCAACATGCGTGTCGGCACGGTCATGGACCTGCTCACCTCCGCCACCGGCCGCACTTTCGCCGCATTCATGCCGGCGCGCATGACGGCCGCCCTCATCAAAGAAGAATTCGCCCACCTGGCGGCCAGCAGCGACGCCCTCACGCGCGAGCGGCTCGAAACCGAACTCGCCGAGATCCGCGACGAGCGCCTCGCCCGCGCCGTCGGCAAGCCGATTCCCGGCATCAACGCCTTCACCGCACCGGTGTTCGACCATACCGGCCACCTCGCGCTGGCGATCACCGCGATGGGTCCGGCCGCGAACTTCGATCCCGCGTGGGACGGGCCGGTGGCGACGAAGCTGCGCGCGTGCGCGCAGGCGATTTCGGCAAGACTGGGACAAATGTCCGCTGACCCGCTGCACCACCGCTGAACGCGGCTGCGACAGAATCGGGAGCGCGACACGACACGTCTCGCCGGATACACTCACCGATACGGACTACCCCCATTCCCGGAGCACAGTATGCTCACCTCCCGCCAACTCGACGAAGCGCTGCAACGACTCATACGCCAGACTTCCCGCCCGGCCAAGGTCATCCTGTTCGGCTCCTATGCGCGCGGCGACGCGGACGAAGGCTCGGATCTCGATCTCATCGTGATCGAGCGCGACCTCGAAGACCGTGCCGCCGAGTATCTTCGCCTCAAGGAAGCCATCGGCCGGATCGGCATTGGTGTCGATCTCCTCGTTTACTCCGAGCGGGAATTCGAGCGCCGCAGCCAGGTACCCGGCACAGTGCCCTACTGGGCCAGCAAGGAGGGGAAAGTCCTCCATGACGCCGCAGCTTGAAGAAGCCGTTCGCTTGCTGCGTCTCGCGCGGCGCGATCAGGCAGCGTTCGCGCTCCTGGCGGCTGCAGCCGAAATCGACGACGCAATCGCCTGCTTCCACGCTCAGCAGTCAGCGGAAAAGGCACTCAAGGCCGTTCTCTGCCTTCGCGGCATCGAATACCGGCGCACGCACGATCTGGAAGAACTCGGCGGCATGCTCGCCGACGCCGGCCTCTCGCCACCGGTCGGAGTCACCGACCTGCGCCGCCTGACTCCCTACGCCGTGGAATTCCGCTACGACGACGATCCGCTGCACCTCATCACCCGCGAGCAAGCGGCGGAAATAGTCGAGAAATTGATCGCATGGGCCACACGATGCATCGGAGATGACGGCGCCGCAAGCAAGGCATCTTCGTCAGGTAGCTGACCCGCGACGAGATGCGCGCAACGAAGACATAGACATTATTCACCGCCTCGCAGGGACGCGGCCGTTATGATCGCGTCACACCCACCGCGAGGCCGCCGTGAGCCAGACCGACCGCATCATCCGCATCCGCAAACTCCTCGACGAACGGCGGTCGGTGAGCCGCCAAATGCTGCTGGAAACGCTCGAGGTCTCGCCCGCCACCCTCAAGCGCGACATCGCCTTCCTGCGCGACGCCATGAACATCCCCATCGCGTGGGACCGCGAACTCGGCGGCTACCACCTCGATCCCGGACAGACCCGCGGCGCGCAATACGAACTGCCCGGCCTGTGGTTCTCCGACAAGGAGATCCACGCGCTGCTGACGATGCAGCACCTGCTCGCCAACCTCGATCCCGGCGGCATCCTCGCCCCGCACGTGCAGCCGCTCGTCGCGCGCCTCAACAAGCTGCTCGGCAGCGCCGAAAACACCGCCGACGAAGTCCGCCGCCGCGTGCTGATCGTCGGTATCGGCAAGCGCAGCATGAAGCTCGCCCACTTCGAGAACATCGGCTCCGCGCTGCTGCGCCGCAAGCGCCTCGCGATCCGTTACTACTCCCGCGGGCGCGGTGAGGAAACCACCCGCGAAGTCTCGCCGCAACGCCTCGTTCACTATCGGGAGAACTGGTACCTCGACGCCTGGAGCCACCTGCGCGGCGCGCTGCGCAACTTCGCCATCGACAGCATCCGCCAGGTCGAACTGCTCGAAACCGCCGCCAAGGACGTCTCCAACCAGACCCTGGACACCGTCCTCGGCCCCGGCTACGGCATCTTCGCCGGCAGCACGCTGCAATGGGCACGACTGCGCTTCAGCCCGGAACGCGCCCGCTGGGTCGCGACGGAGCACTGGCATCCGCAGCAGAAAGGGGAATTCGAGGCCGACGGCAGCTACGTGCTGGAAGTGCCGTATGCGGATCACCGGGAACTGATGATGGATGTGCTGAAGCACGGGACGCATTGCGAGGTGCTGGGGCCGGAGGGGTTGCGGCGGGTGGTGGCGGAGGAGGCCCTGGAACTGGCTAACAAATATTCGGACCGCGCTTGAGGGGGCTCATCCCATGAGCCCCCTCCCGGCGAGAATGGACACCTCGATCCTCTGAACGCACCGGAGATATCCAGTTGATCCACCTGGCACATACGGCGTCAAACCCGGACGGGAGCCGGCGGGAGCATGAGCTTGGCGAGCATCTGAACCGCGTCTCCGAAATCGCAGCCTCGTTCGCAGGAGCTTTCGGTGCCACCGACTGGGCATGTATTGCCGGCCTGTGGCATGACCTTGGCAAATATCGGCCGGGTTTCCAGGAATATATCCGGGCGTGCGCCGACGCCCACATCGAAGGCCGGGTGAGCAGTTCGAACAAGACCCATTCGGCCGCCGGCGCGCTATGGGCGGAGAGCCATCTGGTCGCACGCCAGGGACAACCCGGACGCATCGTCTCCCGCGTGCTCGCGTACCTCATCGCCGGACACCATGCCGGCCTCGACAACTGGCATGACGGCCTCAAGGTGCGCCTGGGTGGCAACGATGCGCGCCGCGAACTCGAAGACTGTCTGGGCGCGGTGCCACCGGCGGCGATCCTCGAACCGCGCGGCGTGCTACCCGACCCGCGCGGGATGCCGGTCGACACGCGCAATGGGGCCGGCAGCTTCGCGTTGTGGGTCCGCATGCTGTTCTCCTGCCTCGTCGATGCGGATTTCCTCGACACCGAGACCTTCATGGCCCCGGACAAGGCAGCGACACGGGTGCAGCCGACCGAGCCAGAAGAGGTTTTAAGGACTTTGCTGGCGCGTTTCGATGCACACATGACGACGCTCGCAGCCAACGCCCGCAACACACCGGTGAATACGCTGCGCGCCGACGTCCTCGCACAATGCCGCGCAAAGGCGGCCCTCTCCCCCGGCGTATTCACGCTCACCGTCCCCACCGGCGGCGGCAAGACCCTGTCCAGCCTCGCCTTCGCGCTGCACCATGCCGTCGCGCATGGCAAGCGACGCGTGATCTACGCGATTCCCTACACGAGCATCATCGAGCAGACGGCCGATATCTTTCGCACAATCTTCGGCGACGAAAACGTCGTCGAACATCACAGCAATGCGGACGCGGACGCCACACTGGAAACCGCACGCTCACGGCTCGCCTGCGAGAACTGGGATGCGCCGCTCATCGTCACGACCAATGTGCAGCTCTTCGAAAGCCTGTTCGCCCGCCGCACGTCGCGCTGCCGCAAACTGCACAGCCTCGTCGGCAGCGTCATCGTGCTCGACGAAGCACAGTTGCTGCCCGTCGGGTTCCTGCAGCCCATCCTCGACGTCCTGCGCCTGCTCGTAAGCGACTACGGCGTCACGCTGGTGCTCTGCACCGCCACCCAGCCCGCACTGAGTTCGGCAACAAGCTTCGATCCGCGACGCGGCCTGCGCGGATTCTCCGCCGGTGAAGTCGCCGAGATCATCGACGACGTCCCCGCGCTCTACGCCGCCCTCAAGCGCATACGGGTTCATGTTCCCGCCAGTCTCGATGCCCGGCGCGAGTGGCCGGAGATCGCGCAGGACATCGCGCGACATGACGCCGTGCTCGCCATCGTGAACCGCCGCGGCGACGCCCGCGAGCTGCATCGTTTGCTCAAGACGCACGGCACGACCGGCCTTTGGCATCTCTCCGCGCTGATGTGTCCGCAACATCGCAGCGACACGATCGCCCACATCAAGGCCGCGCTGGCCGCCCGCAGCGAAGCCCTCGCGCTTGGCGCGCCGGCCACGCCGGTGTGCGTTGTCAGCACGCAGCTCGTGGAAGCCGGGGTCGATATGAGCTTTCCGGTGGTCTTCCGTGCGCTGGCCGGGCTCGATTCGATCGCACAGGCCGGCGGGCGTTGCAACCGCGAAGGCGAACTCGACGGACTCGGCGAGGTGCATGTGTTCGTCCCGCCCAGCGAACCGCCGCCCGGTCTGTTGCGCCAGGCACGCGACACCTGCCGGAAAGTCTGGCACCGGATCGAAAGCGACCCGCTGGAGCTCGGCCTCTTCCCGGCGTACTTCCGGCAGCTCTATGGCGACGCGGATCTGGACGCCCGCGGGATCTGCGAGATGCTGCGCGTCGGTCGCGACGCCGACGTCCGCTTCCGCGACGCCGCCGACGCCTTCCGCCTCATCGACGACGAGGAAGCCGCCACCGTGATCGTGCGTTACCCGGCGGGCGACAGCCATGTCGTCGACCAATGGACTGCAATGCTCGAACGCGACGGCCCCGAGCGCTGGCTGATGCGTAAGCTGCAGCGCTACGGCGTATCGATCTATCGGCACGACGTCGCCCGCTTGTTGACTCAGGGTGATATCCGGGAGCTAGGCGGATTCCCCGGCCTGTATGTGCAGGTTGCGGATACTTTCTACGACGATGTATTGGGCACGAATGTCGAAGGAGCGCCCGGCGATCCCGCGCAATTGATTGTTTGACGCACGGGGAGGCGGGGTCCTAAGACCCCGCCTTTTCTTGCTGCATAGACGAGTTGGTTCGTCTTAGTTTCAATCCACGTCTTGTCGGACGAGAGGGGAGTATGGCAGAGTTTTGTTTGTATTTCTTATAGTCTAGTTTGTTCCTCTTAGAATCTAATGATACAGTTCCGCCCATCTGGTTTTCGGAAGCAACGGCTATGGGCTGGAACATCGATTGGAAAGGAATCCTGCGCGAACTACGCCTGCTGGCCATCCAGTTACAACCTGCTCGCTTTTACGCGCTCTACCTGCTCTCACTCATCGTCGTGCTGAGTTATGTGCTGAAAAAATAGGGGAGGACAATGACAGCCAGACGTTTCTGCCTCGAAGTCTCAGGCGACTTCGCCTGCTACACGCGCCCCGAGATGAAGGTCGAGCGCGTGTCCTACGATCTCATCACGCCGTCGGCGGCACGCGCCGTGTTCGAGAGCATCCTGTGGAAACCCGCGGTCCGCTGGCACATGCGGCGCATCGAGGTGTTGCGGCCGGTGCGCTGGATCAGCGTGCGGCGCAACGAAGTCGCTTCCGTGGTCTCCACCCGGAACGTCATCGCGGCGATGAACGAAGGCCGCGGGCAGCTCGGCCTGTACGTCGAAGACGACCGCCAGCAGCGCGCCGGCCTGTTCCTGCGCGACGTCGCCTACCGCCTCCATGCCGATCTCGAATTTCTGCCCTCACGCGCACCCAATGACACGCTGACCAAGTACGCCGAAATGTTTGCCCGCCGCGCCGAAAAGGGGCAGTGCGTGAATCAGCCCTATCTCGGCTGTCGGGAATTCGCCGCCCGCTTCCGCCTGGTCACCGACCCCGCCGCCGAACCGCCCCCCGAGGCCAGCGTGGACGGCGATCTCGGCTGGATGCTCTACGACCTCGACTTCGCGCGCACGGACGATCCCCGCCCCAAGTTCTTCCGCGCCCGGGTCACACGCGGCGTGCTGGACCTCGAACAGGTGGAGGTCCGGGGATGATCCTCCAGGCGCTCAACGACTACTACCGGCGCAAGATGGCCGACCCCGATCCCGCGCACCGCCTGCCCGCCTTCGGTTTCGAGGACAAGGAGATCGCCTTCGTCGTCGAACTCGATGCCGATGGCCGACTCACGGCGATCAAGGACACCCGCAGCGGCGAGGGCAAGAAGAAGACCGGTGCGAAATACCTCGTCCCGCAGGGCGTGAAGAAGACCTCCGGTGTCGCCGCGAACCTGCTGTGGGACACTGCAGAATACGCGCTGGGGCTGGACACCAAGGGCAAGCCCGAACGCGTCGCACAGCAGCACGCCGCCTTCCGCGCCCGCATCGACGCCCTGCCCGTAGAAGCGCGAGAGGACACGGGCGTTCGCGCGGTACTCGCCTTCCTCGATTCCGAGCCGCTCACGCAGATCGCCGGCTTGTCCTGCACGCCCGAACTGCGCGAAATCAACCCGCTGGTCAGCTTCCGTCTGACGGGAGACACCGATCTCGTCTGTCAGCGTCCAGCAGTCGCCAGCACCGGCATCGCCGACGACCCTGCCGCCGAGCCGGCCGAAACCGCCATCTGCCTCGTAACCGGCGAACCGGCCACACCCGAACGCCTACACAGCGCGATCAAGGGCGTATGGGGCGCACAGACCTCGGGGGCCAACATCGTTTCCTTCAACCTCGATGCGTTCAACTCCTTCGGCAAGACCCAAGGAAACAATGCGCCGGTCGGCCGCCCGGCCGCCTTCGCCTACACCACAGCCCTCAACCACCTGCTCGCGCGCGGCTCGCGCCAGCGCCTGCAGGTCGGTGATGCCTCGACGGTGTTCTGGGCGCAGAAGGCCGATCCGGTCGAAGACGTGTTCGCCGACTTCTTTGGTGACGGCGACGACCCCGACGCGCGCACCGAAGAGATCCGCGCCTTGCTCGACGCTGTGCACAGCGGGCGCTTCGCCGGCGCCCGCGGCGACAACGCGTTCCACGTCCTGAGTCTCGCGCCCAACGCGGCGCGCATCGCCGTGCGTTTCTGGCACACCGGCCGTCTGCGGGACATCGCGCACCGGATCAGCGCCTGGTTCAGCGAGATCGACATCGCCCACGGCCCCGGCGAACCGGAATACCCGAGCCTGTTCCGCCTGCTTACCGCGATTGCCGTGCAGGGCAAGGCCGACAACATCCCGCCGAAGCTGGGGGGCGAGGTGATGCGCAGCATTCTCGACGGCTCGCCCTTCCCCGCGACCTGGCTCAACGCAGCCGTGCAGCGCTGCCGCGCGGAACAACGTGTCACCTATCTGCGCGCCGCTTCCATCAAGGCGTGCCTGAACCGTCAGCTCCGCCACCGCCCATCCAATGCCACCGAGAAGGAGTTTCGCCCCATGCTCGACCCCAGCAACCCGAACACCGCCTACCGCCTCGGCCGCCTGTTCGCAGTGCTCGAAAAGATCCAGGAAGAAGCCAGTCCGGGGATCAACGCGACCATCCGCGACCGCTATTACGGCGCGGCATCCAGCACGCCGGTTGCGGTCTTCACGACCCTGCTGCGGCTGAAGAACGCGCACCTGAAGAAGCTCGTTACCGGGCGCGTGGTGTGGTTCGAGAAGCTGCTGGGGGACGTGCTCGGCGCCGTCTCCGACTTCCCCAAACACCTGCCCCTGCCCGATCAGGGCCGCTTCGCGCTGGGCTACTACCACCAGCGCCAGGCCTTCTTCACCAGGAACGCCGACGATCAACCGCAATCGACCCCCGAAGGAAACTGACACCATGAGCCTCGACAACCGCTACGACTTCGTCCTCGTTTTCGACGTACGCGACGGCAACCCCAACGGCGACCCCGACGCCGGCAACCTGCCGCGTCTGGATGCCGAATCCGGTCACGGGCTGGTGACCGACGTTTCCCTCAAGCGCAAGGTGCGCAACTTCGTCGGACTGGTCAAAGGCGAACAACCGCCATTCGAGATCTACGTCAAGGAAAAAGCCATCCTGAACCAGACTCACGAGCGTGCGTACTTCGCAGTCGGCGCAGGTGATGAACTGAAGGGGGATGACAAGAAACGCAAGGGCAGCGGCGACACCGTCGACAAGGCCCGGGCGTGGATGTGCCGCAACTTCTACGACGTCCGCAGCTTTGGCGCCGTCATGTCCACCGGAGTCAACTGCGGTCAGGTGCGCGGCCCGGTGCAGCTCACCTTCGCGCGCTCGGTCGACCCGATCGTCGCGCTGGAGCACTCCATCACCCGCATGGCTGTTGCAACGGAGGCCGAAGCCGCAAAACAGCAAGGCGACAACCGCACGATGGGCCGCAAGCACACCGTCCCATATGGGATCTACGTCGCCCACGGCTTCGTATCGGCCTTCCTCGCCAAGCAAACCGGCTTCTCGGAAGACGATCTCGAGCTGTTATGGCAATCGCTCGAAAACATGTTCGAGCACGACCGCTCGGCCGCCCGTGGCGAAATGGCAACCCGCGGCCTGTACGTGTTCAAGCACGATTCGGCGCTGGGCAACGCCCACGCCCACGCGCTGTTCGACCGGATCGCGGTGAGGAAGAAGGACGACGTCGATGTCGCCCGCAATTTCGCCGACTACACCGTCACGGTGAATGAGGAGGCGCTGCCGTCCGGCGTCACGCTGCTGCGCAAGGTCGGCTGAGCGCGGCTCAGCGCCTCCGCCAATACGCCGGCTCGCGCCGATGATGCGCCACCGCCACAATCGTCACCGCGTCGGCGTCAGCCCGATAGACGAGATCGAACGGAAAGCGCCGCAGCCCGAAGGCCCGGACACTCCGCCCCACGGCGTGCCCGAGGCCCGGCCGCTCCTGCACTGTACGTGCGACGCGCCGGAACTCGCGATAGAACTCGGCGGCGACACCGGGGCCGGCGATGTCGCGGTAGTAGTCGATGGCGTGATCGATATCGGCTTCCGCCGCCCGCAGGATGCGCAGCTTCACGCGCCGGCCCGCTTCAGCTCTGCCTCGATCCGCGCAAACACCTCATCGGCAGGAACGGCCTCGGTACGCCCCGCCTCCAGATCGTCCAGGCGCCGGCCGATTTCGGCCTCCCATGCGGGATGCAGACGGGTCGCGGGCTCGGCGCTGGCAATCAGGGTTTCGATCAGATCCGCCCGTTCGTCGGGCGTCAGTTTCATGGCCTCGGCCATGACGGATTCGAGGGTAGCGGACATGGTTGATCTCATCGCAAGAACCGTTTCAGTTTAGCGTCTGGAGCCGCAGCCGTCATGGACACTGCCGACCTCATCCCGCTCTCTGCCCTACAACACTGGCGCTACTGCCCGCGCCAGTGCGCCCTGATCCATCTGGAGCAGGCCTTCGAGGACAACATCCACACGCTGCGCGGTCAGGCAGTGCATGCACGGGCGGACCAGCCCGGCATGGAAGTACGCGCCGGCCTGCGCGTCGAGCGCGCCCTGCCGGTGTTCAGCGACCGCCTCGGTCTGATAGGCAAGGCCGACGTCGTGGAGTTCCTCCCCGACGGCACGCCCTACCCCGTCGAATACAAGCATGGCACGCGCAACAAGAAGGCCTCGATCGCCGCCTGCGACGACCTGCAGCTCGCCGGGCAGGCCTTGTGCCTGGAAGAAATGACCGGCCGGCCGGTGCCGGAAGGTGCCCTGTTCTACGCTAGCTCGAAACGCCGCCGCGTCGTGCCGATCACGCCGGAATTGCGCGCCGAAGTCGCTGCGGCCGCAAGCGCCATCCGCACCATGCTCGCCTCCGGACACACGCCGCCGCCGGTCAACGACGAACGCTGCCACGCCTGCTCCCTGCGCGACCTGTGCCAGCCCGGCGCACTCGCCGCGCAGGACGTGCAGACCGCCCTCGCCCGCCACCTCTTCGACCCGGACGCCTGACCATGCAACTGCTCAACACGCTCTATGTCACCACCCCGGAAAGCTATGTCCATCTCGATAACGACACGCTGCGCGTCGAAGTCGAGCGCGAGACGCGGCTGCGCGTGCCGCTGCACCATATCGGCGGTGTCGTGTGTCTCGGCAACGTGATGCTATCGACGCCTCTGATGCACCGGCTCGCCAACGACGGCATCGGGCTGGTGCTGCTCGATTCGCACGGGCGCTTCAAGGCCCGGCTGGAAGGCCCCGTGTCGGGCAACGTGCTGTTGCGCCGCGCCCAGCACCTCCGCAGCGACGACGCCGCATTCTCGCTCGGCTTCGCGCGCAGCTGCGTCGCCGGCAAGATCCGCAACGCGCGCCAGGTGCTGCTGCGCGGTGCGCGCGAAGCCCGCAAGGAGGAGGAGTCCGCACGCATCGCCAAGGCGGCGGATGATCTCGCCGCGGCCTTGCGTGGCGTGCCCGGCGCCGCCGATCACGACGCCTTGCGCGGTATCGAAGGAGAAGCCGCCCGGCAGTATTTCGCCGCCCTAAACCTGCTCGTGCGCGACGACGCCCGCCCCGCGTTCCAGATGGATGGCCGCAGCCGCCGCCCGCCCCGCGACCGCATGAACGCGCTGCTGTCCTTCCTGTATTCCATGCTGATGAACGACTGCCGCTCGGCGGTCGAAGCGGCCGGACTCGACGCCCAGGTCGGCTTCCTGCACGCCCTGCGCCCGGGTCGCGCCGCACTCGCGCTCGACCTCATGGAGGAATTCCGCTGGGTTGCCGACCGCCTCGCGCTCACCCTCATCAATCGCGGCCAGATCGCAGGCGGCAACTTCGTCGAGCGCGAAGGCGGCGCCGTGCTCCTCGAAGGCGACGCCCGCAAGGCGGTGGTCGTCGCCTGGCAGGAGCGCAAGCAGGAAGAGCTCACCCATCCGCTGCTCGCGCAGGCCATTCCGCTCGGCCTGGCGCCCCTCGTGCAGGCCCGCCTGATGGCCCGGACGCTGCGCGGCGAAATGGACACCTACCTCCCGTTCCTCATGAAATGACGGCCATGCTGGTAATTGTCTGCTACGACGTGAATACCGAAACAGCAGCCGGCCGGCGACGCCTGCGGCGCGTGGCAAAAGTCTGCGAAGGGGTCGGCCAGCGCGTCCAGAAATCGGTTTTCGAGTTCCAGATAAATTTGATGCAGTTCGAGGAGCTCGAACGACGCCTGCTCGCCGAGGTCGATCTCACCCAAGACAATCTCCGCCTGTATCGCCTTCCGGACAGCCGAGGCGCAGAAGTTCGCGAACATGGAACTTTCCGCGCAACGGATTTCGACGGCCCCCTGGTGTTGTAGGATACGGTTGCGCGAACCCTGAGTAAGCGCCCATCCAGCGACCGGTTCGCGCGTTCTGTAACCGCTTGCTTTTATTATCTTTCCATCTGGATTCACGTTATCAAATCGAACCGACGGACTCCTTCGCACGCACGTTCGCGCAACGCGTCCGTGACTCGTCGGCGAATCAATGTATTACGTGCGAAGAGCATCACCCCTCGGTGACGAGGGGTGTGGATTGAAACGCGATCGGGATGCGCCGGTGCGGATTGCGCCAGTGCATCACCCCTCGGTGACGAGGGGTGTGGATTGAAACGTGACGTGCTCGCCGGAGAGGTTGCGGAAGATGCCGCATCACCCCTCGGTGACGAGGGGTGTGGATTGAAACCATCAGCGTCACGCGAGCCTGACGTGCCAGCCATGCATCACCCCTCGGTGACGAGGGGTGTGGATTGAAACGCCCAGCCCCGCGGCGCTCGAACCCGCAGCAGAAGCATCACCCCTCGGTGACGAGGGGTGTGGATTGAAACTTCGGCGAGCTTACATCCGGCTCGACTCAACTCTGCATCACCCCTCGGTGACGAGGGGTGTGGATTGAAACAAGGGTGAGGACGCGCCTCGCGAGCTCACCCTGCGCATCACCCCTCGGTGACGAGGGGTGTGGATTGAAACCTGTGTGCGGCGGTAATGTACGCCTCGCGCTACCGCATCACCCCTCGGTGACGAGGGGTGTGGATTGAAACGCGTTGGCGGTCGGTGCTGAACCGGGTGTAGATCGCGCATCACCCCTCGGTGACGAGGGGTGTGGATTGAAACAGCCTGGCGGCGCTTCACCAGCCCCGGCAGCACGGCATCACCCCTCGGTGACGAGGGGTGTGGATTGAAACGACTTGGCCGCTGTCGCGGTACGCCTGCAGCCATGCATCACCCCTCGGTGACGAGGGGTGTGGATTGAAACCAGGTGTGATTGATCGCATCCCACCCCCAATCACGGCATCACCCCTCGGTGACGAGGGGTGTGGATTGAAACGACCGTCGTCGATACTGGCATCTATGCCAATGACGCATCACCCCTCGGTGACGAGGGGTGTGGATTGAAACGACGTAGCAGCGGCGCACCGCTTGCGGGAATCCGGCATCACCCCTCGGTGACGAGGGGTGTGGATTGAAACTTGGGCATCTGGCGCTGCATGCCGGTGATGCCGAGCGCATCACCCCTCGGTGACGAGGGGTGTGGATTGAAACGTCGCAGAACAGGCGGAACGCCTCCCGCAAGATTGCGCATCACCCCTCGGTGACGAGGGGTGTGGATTGAAACGGCCAGCCCGTGACGGTCCGCCATCGCACCGCGGGGCATCACCCCTCGGTGACGAGGGGTGTGGATTGAAACTCGATCATGCTGTCGATGCGCTTGGTCACGTCTTTGCATCACCCCTCGGTGACGAGGGGTGTGGATTGAAACCTTTCGGCCTTCGGGCGTTCGGTGCGCGGCTCGCGGCATCACCCCTCGGTGACGAGGGGTGTGGATTGAAACAATGGCAGCGCGCAGGTAAGTCGTGCGCACAAATTCGCATCACCCCTCGGTGACGAGGGGTGTGGATTGAAACAGTCGCAGCGTCTCGACGCGCAGCCGCAACAGCGGGCATCACCCCTCGGTGACGAGGGGTGTGGATTGAAACATCCTCGCGCACTCGGTCGAGATCCTGAACATGCGCATCACCCGTCGATGACAAGGGGTCCGTAGGAGAAACCCAGCAGTCTCGGCTGGCGACTTTGTTTCCATATAAGCTAACACATAACGTTCAGATGTTAGCCTATAGTGAAACTATACATGTATAACCGTTGCCATATGAGCTAACATATTAACGTCAATTGTTAGCCTCCCTTGCAACGGATGTGTTCGATGGATACGCAAAAACTCCGCCTTGAACAGACGAGCAGAATGCTTGCCTCGTTCGAACCCCTCCGTGGAAAGAAAGCGCCCCCGGGCGGGTGGCTCCAGGCAATTCGTACCGCATTGGGGCTGACTGTCCGACAGCAAGCGCTCCGAGCCGGCATTGCCGGGCCGACGCTGCATAAGGCCGAGAAGGCTGAGGCAGAGGAGCGCATTACCGTCGCCCAGTTGCGCAAGCTCGCCGCTGCGTTGGACTGCGAACTGGTGTATGGCCTCGTACCGCGGCAGTCCCTGCAGGAGACACTGGAGGCGCAAGCGGACCGAGTCGCCAAGGCCGAAGTGCTCGGCGTCACCCATACGATGAGCCTCGAGCAGCAACGGCCCTCAGACGCCTTCGTTGCTGCGCAGCTTGCCGACCGACGTGAACAGCTAATCGCCGGGAACTGGTCGAAGCTATGGCGCTAGAGCTGGACACGTCCCCGGGGCAGACTCCTCTGGACCCTGACGAAGCCGCGGGCTTGATTGCAAAGCACATCACCACTCAGGGAGACCTCAATGAGTGGGAGCAGGCGAACATCCTGGAAGCCATCAAGTGGCTGGCGACCAAGCGCCATCGGGAAGTCCTGACAGAAGGTTTCTGCCGTGAGCTCCACAAGCGGATGTTCGGCAAAACGTGGAAGTGGGCCGGCCAGTTCCGCCGGTCGGACAAGAATATCGGCGTCGATTGGCGCCACGTCGCAGTCCGTTTGCGCGCACTCTTCGACGACACCAGGTATTGGTTCGAGCACGGGGTTTATTCCACGGACGAGGCTGCGGTGCGGTTCCACCATCGTCTTGTCGTGGTCCATCCCTTCCCCAACGGCAATGGGCGTCACGCCCGAATGATGACGGATGTGTTGCTGAAGGCCTCGGGGGCGCCACCGTTCAGCTGGGGAGGACAGAATCTGGTTGGCCCCGGTGAAGCGCGTACGCGGTACTTGGATGCACTGAGAGCAGCGGACGCCGGGGATATCGGTCCCCTGACGAAATTTGTTCGAAGTTAACTGCTAGCTAAGGGGGCGATCGTCGTTCCGTTCATGGACATCACCCCTCGGTGACGAGGCGCGATGCTGAGCACGGCACTTGGTCGACGAGCCGCATCACTGGAATCCGGGGGGCGGCCGAGCTTGTGCTATCTTCCGGTCGCGCAATCTCCCGGGGAAACCGCCATGGAAACCTTCACCGTCCGCGACCTGCGCGAACGTACCGGGGAGCTGATCCGGAGTACCGAAACCGGAAGACTATCGGTCGTCACGAAGCACGGCAAACCGGTCTTCGTGGCGGTAGCTTTCGATGATGCGCTGTTCGCGGACGGAGTTCGCGCCGCGCTCGCGACAATCTCGCGTCATGGCCGTCACCGCTGACCGCCCTCCCGCATGTCGGCGCAACGCGCTCGCCTGGCTCGCCGCTCTGGCGCTGACTTCGCCTGCCGCCGCCCAGGAAACCCGCCCGCCGCTCGTCGCGGTCGACGTCGGCCACACGCTGGACGCCCCGGGCGCGATCAGCGCGCGCGGGCGCACCGAGTTCGAGTTCAACCGCGAACTCGCCGGGCGCGTCGTTGCCGCCGTCGAGCAACTCGGCCTGAGTGCCGAACTGATCAATGCCGACGGCCGCATCGAATCACTGCAGGCGCGGCCGGAGCGCGCCGCACAGGCGGTCTTCCTGATCTCGATCCACCACGACTCGGTCGGCGAGCAGTACCTCACGCCCTGGGAGTGGCAGGGCATGGCGCTCGATTTCAGCGATCTGTGGGCGGGCCACTCGCTCTTCGTGTCGCGCCGCAATCCCGACGTCGGCGCCAGCCTGATGTGCGCGTCGGCGATCGGCGCGCGGCTGCAGCGCGCGGGCTTCGTGCCGACGGAGAAGAACGGTCGCCGCCGTGAGTACGCCGACGCGCAGCATGCGACCCATTACTACGACAACCTCGTCGTGCTCTACCGCGCCCGCCAGCCCGCCGTGCTGTTCGAGGCGGGCGTGATCAAGCACCGCGACGAGGAGTTGCTGCTGCGCGATCCGGAGCGCCAGCAGCGCATGGCCGAGGAGATCGCCACCGGCGTCGCCGCCTGCGTCACGGCCGGCGGCCTCGCCGCGGCACGGCGCGCCGACTGAAGAAGGAGCGAGCCTACTTCAGGCTCGCCATGTACTGCACGACGGATTCGATGTTCGCCTCGCCGAGCTGGGCGACCGACGCGCTCATCTCGGGATTGGTGCGTTCGCCGCTGCGCGCGAGGTAGCGCTTGAGACTCACGCGCAGGTAGGTCGGCTGCTGGCCGGCGATGCGCGCGAAGGTCTCCGTGCCGCGCCCGTCCGCCTGGTGGCAGGACACGCACAGGCGCTTGTAGTGGTCTGCACCGGCGGTGGCGGCGGGCGGCGGCGGGGCGACGGCAGGCGTCGACGGCTGGTTCGCATAGAACAGAGCGATGGCCGCCTTCTCGCGGTCGCCCAGGACCTTCATCAGACCCTGCATGAACTCGTTGCGCCGCTTTCCCGACAGGAAGGCGTCGATCTGGCTGACGATGTAGGCCGGATTCTGGCTGGCCAGGTTGGGCACCTCGGGATAGCGGGCGATGCCCTTGTCGCCGTGGCAATTCTTGCAGAAGAAAGCGGCCGCATCGCCTTCGCGCACGAGGGCGGCGCGGGCTGCGGGATCGGCCGCCGCCTTTGCGATCAACTGCATCACCGCCTCGTTGCCGGCGAATGCCGTGCCGGTGCAGGCGCCGATCAGCAGCGCCGCGAAGAGAGCCAGACGGCTCCGGATCATGTTCGTTTCCCCCGGGGAGAGTGGCGGGCCATGCGGCACGCGGTTATGCCAGCAGCAAGGCCGCCGCCGGACAAAAGCCCGCATTTGAGCATGGTTTCAGGTCCCGGGTCCACGGGCCCCGGCACACGCTCAGACAAAGACCGGCTCGGGCTCCAGATGCACGCCGAAACGCGCGAAGACGTCGTCCTGGATCGCCCGCGCGATGCGTTCGACATCGGCGCCGGTCGCGCCGCCGCGATTGACGAGCACCAGCGCCTGCTGTTCGTAGGCACCGACAGGGCCCAGGTCGCGCCCCTTCCAGCCGCTGCGGTCGATCAACCAGCCGGCCGCGAGCTTGAAGCGCCCGTCGGGCTGCGGGTAGCGCGGCAGGTCGGGGTGAGCGGTGTCGAGACGCGCGAGCACCGCGGCATCGACGACGGGATTCTTGAAGAAGCTGCCGGCGTTGCCGAGGTGCGCGGGATCGGGCAGCTTGCGCTGGCGGATGGCGATGACGGCGTCCGACACGTCGAGCGCGGCGGGCTGCGCGATGCCGCGCGCGGCAAGCTCGCGCGCGACGTCGGCATACCCCGTGACCGGCTGCCAGCGCTTGGGCAGGCGGAAGGTGACCGCGGTGATCAGCACGCAGCCCGCGAGCGCCTGCTTGAACACGCTGTCGCGATACGCGAAGCGGCAGTCCGCCGCGCCGAGCCGCAGCGCCTCGCCGGTGTCCAGCGACACCGCCTGCAGGCAGTGGAAGCGCTCGGCCATCTCGAGCCCGTAGGCGCCGATGTTCTGCACCGGAGCGGCCCCGACGGTACCGGGAATCAGCGACAGGTTCTCCAGCCCCGGCCAGCCTTGCGCGAGCGTCCAGCGCACGAAGTCGTGCCAGTTCTCGCCGGCGCCCGCTTCGACGTACCACGCGTCGGCATCCTCGTCGATGAGGCGGCGCCCGGCGATCGCGACCTTCAGCACCAGGCCGGGGAAGTCGCGCGTGAGCACGAGATTGCTGCCGCCACCGAGCACCAGGCGCGGCAGCGTCCATTCGGAGCTCGCCATCAGCGCGCCGACCTGGGCCGCGGCCTCGATCGTCGCAAGGCGGGCAGCGCGCGCCGGCAGACCGAAGGTATTGAAGGGGCGCAGGTCGGCATCGGACACGATCGCGGGCATGGCGGCGGTCATGGACAGCTCATTTCGCACGGACAAGTGCCTCGGTCGCGGTCGATTCGATGGGGAAGGCACGGTCGTAGCCGAGGTTGAAGGCGAAGGCATAGATCACGTACGCGGTCGCGAGTCCGAGATCGGCGATCAACGCATCCAGCCAGCCCATGCCGGTCCACGCCATGATCACCGGCAAGGTCATCAGCAGCAGCCCGCTCTCGAAACCGAGCGCATGCACGGCGCGCAGCGCGAAGGGACGACGGTCGGCGGTGCGGCCGGTGCGGCGGCCTTCGATCCAGTCGAAGGCGGTGTTATAGACCGCGTTCCACAGCGCGGCCATCAGCGCCGTGACGGCGAGCAGGCCCAGGGAATCGCCCATCGGCACGCCGCTCAGCCACGCAAACGGCGGCGTGATGAGCGCGAGGCCGCCGATTTCGAACAGGATCACCTGCCGGGCGCGATCCGGGACAGAACGGAGTTTGGGGTGATGGACGGACAAGGAAGCAGGACTCGGAGGGGCGACCCGAGAAGATAGAACCTCGCCCCCCCAAAATCAACTGCTGCACTGCAACAGTGCTGCGGGATGCTGCGTCAGCGTCCGCCCTCGATCTGGCCGAAGGGCGGGCGGCGGCGCTGTTGTTCTTCCTCGCTGCTGCCACGGTTTTCCCGTTGCGGCGCTTCGCGCTGGATGCGCTGGCGCTCAGCCTGACGCTGCTGTTGTTCGGCCTGACGCTGCTGCTCGGCCTGCCGTTGTTGCTGCTCGACCTGGCGCTGTTGCTGGATCTGCACCTGGCGCTGCTGCACCTCACGCTCGCGCTGCTCCGTCTGCTGCCGGATCGCGTCGCGCCGGCGCTCCTGTTCCTGCGCCTGCATCGCCTGCTGGCGGCTGCGTTCTTCGCGCTGCTGCTCGACCTGCTGCCGGCGCGCGTCACGCTCGCCCGCCTCCTGTTGGCGCTGCGCGTCGAGCCGCTGCTGACGTTCCTGCTGGCGCTGTTCGCCTTCCTCGCGCTGGGCGCGGCGGGCCTCGTCACGCCGCAGGTCCTGCTGTTCGCGCAGGACCGAGCGCTGACGCTGCGGTTCTTCCTGCTGCGCGGCCTCACGACGCCCCTGCTCCTCACGCTCCCGCGCGTTCTGCGAGCGCAGCGCCTCGAGGCGCTCCGGCCGCGTCGTCGCCTCGTCGCGCCGTTCCTGACGCAGCTGCTCGCGGCGCTGTTCCGGCTGCTCGCGCTGGAGCTGGCGCTGGCGTTGCTGTTCCTGCTCGCGTACAGCCCGCTCGTCGCGCTCGCGCGCCTGCTGCTGGCGCAGCGCCTCGGTGCGCTCCTGGCGGGAGTCGAGGCGTTGACGCTCGTCCTGGCGCTGCTCGCGCACGGCCGGCTGACGCTCGTCGCGGTCGCCGCGCTGCTGCGTGAACTGGGCCGGCTGCACGGTGCGCACGCGCGTCCCGTCCGGACGCACCACCTCGCGCGCCGGGAAGCCGCGCCGCTCCCATTCGCGGAAGCGGTGCTCGCGGCGCCGCTCGACGTCCAGCGCGACCGGCTTGGGCGCGCGCAGGATGCGTTCGGACACCCGCGTCACCGCCTCGCTGCGGTCACGGAACGTGTAGCGCACCTGCCGCGGGGTCTTCACGACGCGGTCGATCTCGATCACGTTGGTGACGTGGGTGATGTTGACCTGGCGCACGTAGGTCGGGCTGTAGCGGTAGTGCGGCACGTACACTTCGCGCGGCGCGAGCGGGAACCAGCTGACGTTGGGCAGGCCGGAGGTGTAGGTGATGCTCACGCCCGGCGTGCCGATCCACGCGACCAGCGCCGGCGCGTAGACCGGACGCGCGATGTAGCGGCCCGGCACCCAGGCCCACACGCCGCGGATGCGTACCCAGCGGCCATAGTGGAAAGGCGCGAAGCCCCACGGCGCATCGTCGACCCAGGTCCAGCCCCACGGCGCGATCGAGACCCAGCGGCCATAGCGGTAAGGCGCCCAGCCGTAGGGCACCTCGCGCGGGAACCACACCGGGCCGTAGTCGTCGTACTCGCGCCAGTCGCCGTATTCGTACAGGTCCTCGGCGCCGGTCATCTCGGGCGAGACGTAGTTGTTGCGCGCGAGGCGGTCGTCGCGCTGGTCGCGCGCGAAGGACCACTCCATGAAGTCGTCCTCGTCGGGCTCGTCCCACTGGACGTCGGTCGGCCCGTCGCTCCAGATCTGGGCGCGGCGGCCCTCGGTGACGCCGACGTGGCGGTCGTCGGTGCGGAAGTCGATATGACCGCGGTGATTGCTCACCAGCGTTCCCGAATCCACATAGTCGATCCGGTACTGGCCGGGCGCGGCGGGGATGGCAACGCCGTCGCGCGTCTCGACCTCGATCGCGTCCTCGCGGTCGGCGCTGCGGATGCGCAGTGCAACACTGCCTTCCTTGAGGCGCACGCGGATACGCTCGTCGTCGAGCCGCTGCACCTCGACCGAGGTCGCCTGGTCGAGGCGCAGCACGCTCGATCCGATGCGCAGTTCGGCGCGCGCGTCGGATTCGGTCGCGATCTCGTCGCCGGTCGTGACCGGCACGTTCACGGCCGCGCTCGCCCAGTCGCGGCTGCTGTCGCGGCGCAGGGCGACTTCACCCTCGACGACGGACAGCCGCCCCGCACGCGACGGCGGGTCGGCCAGGACGGCGCCGCTCGCGCCCGTCAGGGCAAGCACCAGCGGCACGATGAACAGCTGTCGCAAGGCGTTTTTCAGGTTGCGGACCATTTCGGTGTCACTCCGGACTAGCCCCTGCCGGGGCGGGCAGATCCGGCGCGCCTCGCGTCATCCGCGCACGCACCGGGATCCTGAGCATTCAACGGCCATGGAGAGCCAATGCCGACTACCCATACAAATCCTTTCAATTCTGCGGCCGTGCGCGCTCCGCCTCGACCTGCCCCTCCGGCGCCGGCACCAGCGGCCGCACCTCGCCGGTGGCCATGCCCGCATCGGCGTTGCTGCGTGCGGGCTCCTCGGCGGACGCGTCTGCATCGCGCGCGGCCTCTGTCGGGGGCACACGCGCCGGCTCGGGCTCGGCGACAGTCTGACTGAGGTAGGGCAGCAGCGTCGGCGCCATCGACTTGAGGATCTGCACCGGCAGGCCCGATGTGAATTTGAACGATGCGGCGTCCGGCCCGATCACGTACGCGGTCAAGGTGCCGAAGTGCCGCGGTCCGAGGTAGAAGACGAAGGTCGCGGTGCGGTTCATTGCCACCCCCCCCTTCAACTGGCCGCGCGCGCCCGAGATCACGATGCGGTTGTCGCCGGTGCCGGTCTTGCCGCCGACCGCGAGCGGCGTGCCGTCGGGCGCCGTGAAGGCGCCGGCGAGGCGGCGGGCGGTGCCCCCTTCGACGACTTCGGACAGGGCCCCGCGCAGGGCCGTCGCGACGTCGGACGCCATCACGCGCTCGCCCTCGCTCGGCCGACGCGCGAACACCGTCTCGTACGGCGTGTCCGGCGCGAAGTGCAGGCGGTCGATGCGCGCGCTCGGCAGGCGCACACCGTCGTTGACGATGATGCCCATCAGCTCGGCGAGCGCCGCGGGGCGGTCGCCGGCGCTGCCCAGCGCGGTCGCGAGCGAGGGCACGAGGCGGTTGAACGGATAGCCCAGACGCACCCAGCGGCGGTGGATGTCGAGGAAGGCTTCGACCTCGAGGATCGTATAGATGCGTGTGTCCTGCGCGCCCTTGTAGCGCGTGCGGAACAGCCAGCGGTACACGGCCTGGCGCTCGGCCTTGCTCGCGGCGACCACCTCGTCGAAGCTCGCCTCGGGGTGGGTCGCGAGGTAGCCGGCGAGCCACAGCTCCAGCGGATGCACGCGCGCGATGAAGCCTTGGTCGGGCAGATCGAAGGAGCCCGGCGCATAGTGCTTGTACAGCGCGCCCAGCCGCTCCTCGCCGAGCCCGGCAGCCGGCAGACGCTCCGCGACGAAGGCCGAGAAGGTCTTCAGGTCGGCCTCCGGGTTGAGGTAGCGGTAGGCCGCGGCGAGACGGTCGGCGCTCGGGCGCAGGCCGTCCATGAAGGTCGCGCGGATCTTCTCCGGGCTCTGTCCCTTGTACTTGCGCCAGAAGCGCCGCATGAAGACCTGCGCCTCGCGATCGGCGAACTTGGCGAGATATTCGCTGCGGCGCGGATCGTCGTCGTCCTTCAACAGCTTCGCGGTACTGCCGGGCACCTCGTACATCGTGTGGCGCACGATGTCGCGCATCAGGCGCACGAAGGGCAGGTTGATCGACGCCTGCAGCGCCTGGCGGATCGTCGGCACGCGGCCGTTGTCTTCCTTGCGGAAGTTGTTGAAGGTGTGCAAGCCCCCGCCGGTAAAGAAGGCCTCGCCGGGGCCGGCCGAATAGGGGCGTTCGAGCGCCGCTTCGAGCATCGCCGGCAGGTTGCGGTCGGGCGTGCGGATCAGGTAGTCGATCGCCCAGCGCTTGATGTGGTCGTGGGCGTCGATCTGGACCGCGCGCAGCTCGGCCACCGACTGCCCCGCGTGAGCTTGGTGCAGCTCGGCGATGATTTCGAGGTAGGTCGCGAGCACGCGCAGCTTGGCCGTGGAACCGAGTTCGAGCTTGCTGCCCTCGTTGATGTCGAGCGGCTGGTCGGTGGTGTCGGTCTGCACGCGCACACGGTTGCCGCCCGGCGTGCGCTCGAACAGGGTGAAGCTGTAATGCACCTTGTCGAGCTGCGCCGGGGTGAGCAGGCGCTCGCCGATGACGCCGGCGTTGCGGCCGAACTCGGGCTCGGCAAGCCGCTGCAGGTACTCGGTGACGACCTCCTGCAGCTTGCCGTCGAGCGTCGTCGAGGCCCGCAGGTCGAGGCGGTCGAGGTCGTACAGCGACACGTCGAGCATGCCCGCGATGCGCGTGCGTACCAGCGTCGAGCCCTTGTCGGCGGGCACCGGCACGCGCGCGGGATCGACCGCCGGGTCGCGGAACACGAGCTTCGCCTTGAGGCCCGCATCGCGCAGGCCCGGCCCGATCAGCCCGCCTTCGGCGAGGATGCGCAGGTGCGCGTCGGCGAGCTTGGCGAGGTCGTCGCGGCCGCGGCCCAGATAGTGCGAGGGGCGGCGGTGCGCGATCATCAGCGCGAGCACCTGGCGCAGCGCGAGGCCCTGCTCGGCGAGCTCGTCGCCGCTCGCTTCGTCCCGCGCGAGCAGATCATTCACGCGCGCGAAGTCGGCGCCGAACCACACCCACAGGCCGTCGCCCAGGCCATGCACCTCGCCATACACGGGCGCGGCCGACAGCGGCACGGTGTTGAGGTAGTCGAGCACCAGCTCGCGACGCGCCGGCAACGTTTCCGCGCCGTCGCGATAGGCACGCACGCTCGCGGACACCATCTGGCGCAGCTTCTCCTGCGGCGAGTGGGTGACGCCGTCGGGCGAGTGGCGGTATTTCTCGATCTGCGTGGCGAGGGTGCTGCCGCCGGGGGTGTTGAGGTCTTCGTCGACGACCTTCGCGAGCTGGGCGACGATCGCGCGGCCGAAGCGCGCCCAGTCCACGGCCGGGTTCATGTGCGGCCGCTCGGGGTCGAGCAGGTCGCGGTTCTCGATGAACAGCAACCCCTGCACGATGCGCGGGGGGATGCTGTCGAACTCGTCGTAATGGCGGATCGGGTAGCGCGTCGCGTACAGCGATTCGTCGCGTGCATCGCTGACCGCCAGGCCGGTGTGCGTCTTTTCGCGGTACGGGGGGAAATAGCCGCGACCGGCGTAGTCGAACAGCGCCTCGGAGAAACGCGCCTGGCGTTCGATCGCGTAGCCGCGTGCAGCGAGACGCTCGGAGAATTCTTCCAGCTGCGTGTAGCCCAGGCGCTGGTCGAAGGGACCGTGCTCGGGGAAGCGGATCGCCTCGCTCGGACCGGACTGCAGCGCGTAGGAGAGCTTCGCCGCGTAGCGCGGGACCTCGCGCGACTGCAGCCAGGAAGTTTCGCTTTCGTAATACGCCGCGACGCCGCCGACGATGATCGCCAGGACACACAACCAGAACAGCGAGCGCCGCAGCGCCCTGAACCACCCTCGCCGTTCCGGCTTCTTGTTGCTGGTGTTACCTGACACGTTGGCGCCCGAGTGCATGTGATGCGGGGATTATCCAGCATCGGCACGCCATGCAGATACCCGTGTTGCGTGAAGGAAACAGCTGCGCCATGCTGCGGCGCACCATTCCCCGCCAGCCGGACAGCTACGACACCGTTCGGACTGAGCCTGTCGAAGCCCTCGTATGCCCTTCGACAAGCCTGTCCTGAGCCAAGTCGAAGGGCTCAGGACGAACGGGAGTGGCGCGCCGGGGCGGCGTGGCTCAGGCCAGCACCTGACCGTGCTCGCGCGTCGCGTGGAAGCCGACCTTGGGCCACTTCTCCATCGTCACTTCGAGGTTGTAGCGGCTGGAGGCCAGATACACCGGGTTGCCGTCCACGTCCTTGCCGATGCGCATCGACTGCTCGCGCTCGAAGTTGCGCCGCGTGAGTTCGTCGGGGAAGGTGAGCCAGCGCGCGGTGTGGATGTCGGCCGATTCGAAGATCGCGTCGACCTTGTACTCGTCCTTCAGGCGCTGCGCGACGACCTCGAACTGCAGCTGGCCGACCGCGCCGAGCAGCATGTTGCCGCCTTCCTGCTCGAACACCTGGATCGCGCCCTCCTCACCGAGCTCCTGCAGGCCCTTCTGCAGCTGCTTGGACTTGAGCGGGTCGCGCAGGCGCGCGGCGCTGAAGAGTTCCGGCGAGAAATACGGGATGCCCTTGTAGCCGAGGCTCTCGCCTTCGGTGAGGGTGTCGCCGATGTGCAGCTGGCCGTGGTTGTGGATGCCGATGATGTCGCCGGCGACGCCGTCCTCCATCAGCACGCGTTCGTTGGCCATGAAGGTCAGCGCGTTGGCGAGCTTCATCTCGCGCCCCATGCGCACGTGCTTGACCTTCATCCCCGAGGCGTAGCGCCCGGAGCAGATGCGGAAGAAGGCGATGCGGTCGCGGTGCTTGGGATCCATGTTGGCCTGGATCTTGAACACGAAGCCGGTGAAGGGCGCCTCGGCGGGCTGCACGAGGCGGGAATCCGCCTCGTTGACGCCCGCCACGCGGGGCTGCGGCGGCGGCGCCCAGTCGAGCAGCGCCTGCAGGATCTCCTGCACGCCGAAGTTGTTGATACCGGAACCGAAGAACACCGGCGTCTGCTTGCCGGCGAGGAAGTCGCCGAGCGAGAACGGGCTCGATGCGCCCTGGATCAGCTCGACATCCTCGCGCAACTTGCCGACTTCGAGCGGGAACAGTTCGTCGAGCTGGGCGTTGGCGATGCCCTTGATGAGCTCGCCCTCGCTGCGCTTTTCCTCGCCCGCGGTGAAGCGCAGCACGCGGTCTTCGAGCAGGTGGTACACGCCGCGGAAGGTCTTGCCCATGCCGATCGGCCACGTGATCGGCGCGCAGTCGATCTTCAGCACCTCTTCGATCTCCTGCAGCAGGTCGAAGGTCTCGCGCACCTCGCGGTCCATCTTGTTCACGAAGGTGATGATCGGCGTGTTGCGCAGCCGGCACACCTCGAGCAGCTTGATCGTCTGCGCTTCCACGCCCTTCGCGGCGTCGATGACCATCACCGCTGCATCCACGGCGGTCAGCACGCGATAGGTGTCTTCCGAGAAATCCTGGTGGCCCGGGGTGTCGAGCAGGTTGATGGTGTGATCCTGGTACTCGAACTGCATCACCGAGCTGGTCACCGAGATGCCGCGCTGCTTCTCGACCTCCATCCAGTCGGAGGTGGCATGGCGCGCGCTCTTGCGTGCCTTGACGGTACCGGCGAGCTGGATCGCACCGCCGAACAGCAGCAGCTTCTCGGTCAGCGTGGTCTTGCCGGCGTCGGGGTGGGAGATGATGCCGAAGGTGCGGCGTTTTGCGACGTCGCGCATCAGTTCGGGCGGATAGGGGATGTCGGCCATGGATCGGTTCGCGAAAAAACAAAGCCGCCGGCCGGAATCGGCGAGGCGGAGACAAACGCAATTCTATCAAGGAATTAGGGCGATCCGCTGGGAAACGGGCGGAAAGCGTGGAAATCCCCCGCGGCAGCGCGCGCGTAGCGCCACGCGCGGCGTGCCGGCGCGAAAATCTGCGATGATGCGCGCCTCGTCCCTTCGCATCCGTGCATGACCATGCCCAAAGCCGCCCCCACGCTCCGCCAGCGCAAGATCTTCGCCCTCACCCGCATCCTCGGCGGCCTCGTCGCCGCCTGCTACCTCGGCTACGTCGTGATCGCGAACCTCGCCAGCGGCATGCCCTTCGACAGCAAGCTGATGTTCACGGCGCTGGTCGCGGCAGCGGGATTCGGCTATGCGGCCTGGTATCTGCGCGATCTTTCCGCGGTCGCGCGCGAGGAACGCGAGCAGGGCGTAAACGGCAACGGCGGCGCGAAGGGCTGAGCCTCCGCGCCGCCGTCGGCGCGCCGGGTTTCCCCGGCGCGGCCAGCCAGCATCAGCGTGCCGGCTGCTTCTCCGCGACGTAGGGCTCGTGCAGCACCACCGGATGGGCCGCGCGCTTGCGCATGCGGATGTTGAGCATCTCGACGACCACCGAGAAGGCCATCGCGGAGTAGATGTAGCCCTTCGGCACGTGATGACCGAAGCCTTCGGCGATCAGCACGACGCCGACCACCATCAGGAAGGACAGCGCCAGCATCTTCACGGTCGGGTGCTCCGACACGAAGTTGCCGATCGGCGCCGACGCGACCATCATCAGGCCGACCGACGCGACCACCGCGGCCATCATCACGGTCAGGTTGCTCACCATGCCGATCGCGGTGATGATCGAGTCGAGCGAGAACACCAGGTCGATGACGATGATCTGCATGATCACGGCGGTGAAGGTCGCCTTGACCGCCGACGACGCCTCACCCTCCTCGCCTTCCATCAGCTGATGGATCTCGCCGGTGCTCTTCCACACGAGGAACAGGCCGCCCCCCAGCAGGATCAGGTCGCGCGCCGAAAAGCCATGACCGAACAGCTCGAACAGCGCCTGGTTGAGGCCGGCGAGCCACGCGAGGATGGATAGCAGCGCGAGGCGCATGAACATCGCGAGGAACAGGCCCAGGCGACGCGCAAACGCACGCCGCTCGGGTGGCAGCTTGTCGACGAGGATCGAGATGAAGATGATGTTGTCGATGCCCAGCACCAGTTCCAGCGCGGTGAGGGTCAGGAAGGCGACGATGAGTTGCGGGTCGGTGAGGAATTCGATCATGGCGGGTCATCAAACGGAGAATCCCGTTATATAGCATGCTGCCGGCAAGAAACGCGAATTGCGGAACCGCAGCAAAGGTTCCGGAATTCCTGATTGACGGTGGCTGGCGCGCAGCCGGACTGGGGATCAGCGCGGGCGGAGCCGAACCCGCCAGCATAATCAGCGAAAATTCCAAGGGCAATCGCATGAATGCGCGTGTCGTCATTTCGCTCGCGGAATTGGTCGTAAAGGCACGGATTCGTAGGGTGGGAGGAGCGCAGCGTATCCCACCACGCGGCGTTCGGGGCGACTCCGACGGCCGAAATGGCGGGATACGCTTCGCTTCTCCCGCCCTACGCGGGTTCGTGCGATTGTCCTGCGGAAATACCCGCGCTATCACCATGGAGGTAGGGAACAGGGTATGCTTGCGGGTTTGTTACCCGCCGCGCCTGGACCGAGATTCAGTTGCCTGCCTTGTCGATCCGCCCCCTCCGCCTGCACCTGACGCTCGCACTGATCGCAAGCGTCGCGATTCCCGCATCCGCGACCGAATCGCCCTATTTCGAGGAGTTGCCACTGGTGCTGAGCGCGACCCGCCTGCCCCAGCCCAGGCACGAGGTGCCCGGCGCGGTGACGGTGATCGACCGCGAGCTGATCGCCGCGACCGGCTACCGCGATCTGGCGCGCGTACTGCGGCTCGTGCCCGGGATGCAGATCGGACAGGAGCGCGGGCACGCGCAGTGGGTGACCTACCACGGCCTGTCGAGCGATTACCCGACCGAAATGCAGGTACTGGTCGACGGCCGCTCGGTGATCAACGGCAGCGCCTTCGGCAGTGTCGACTGGACCGGACTGCCCCTCACGCTCGACGAGATCGACCGCATCGAGGTGGTGCGCGGGACGAATGCGAGCAGCTTCGGCGCCAACGCCTTCCTCGGCGTCATCAACATCATCACCCGCCACAGCGTCGAGAACCCCGGACTGCGGATGGACCTGCGCGCGGGCGACGACCGCATCCGCGATGCGACATTTACCTGGACCGGGGGCGGCGACCCGCTGACCCTGCGCGTGAGCGCGGCGACGCAGCGGGACGAAGGCTTCGACGGCCTGCACGACACTCGCCGCACCGACACCTTCTCACTGCGGGGCGACCTGCAGATGGGCGCCGATGACGCGCTGCTCGTGCGGATTGCGAGCAACACCGGCGCGCGCGGCGAAGGCTATCCGGGTTCGGTGTTCGACAACAACGGTACTCGCCACAGCAGGAACCACAGCCACAACTTCCATCTGCAGTGGCAGCACAACGAGTCCGCGGACACGGAGTGGCTGCTCAACTACTACCGCAATCACGAGCGCGTGCGCGACGAATGGTTCGCGAGCGCATCGATGTTCCCGGCGGTGCCGCTCGACCGCAACCGCAACAGCGTACGCGACAGCGTGGGGATCCAGCGGCGCAGCGCGCCCGCCCCGGACCTGCAGCTCGTGTGGGGGCTCGAGGCCCAGCGCGAGGATGTCGACGCGCCCTTCCTATACTTCGGCGGCAACCCCGACCCCCAATACCTGTACCGCGGATCGGGCAACGTCGAGTGGCGCGCGCTGGACGACGTGACGCTGAACCTCGGTGGAGCCGTGGAGAGGTATTCCGGCGCGAATACTCACCTCAGCCCGCGCGCCTTCGCGAACTGGCAGGCGGCACCCGGACACACGCTGCGCGCCGGCTATTCCCGCGGCCTGCGCCAGAACAACGTGTTCGCGCGCTACGCGGACATCCGCGCGATCGACCCGTCGAGCGGCCAGGTGCTGGTCCGCCCCTACCTGCCCAATCCCGACCTCGACCAGACGCGCGTCGGCGCCCGCGAAATCGGCTACTTAGGCCGCTTCGAGACCTGGAACACGATGCTGGACGTACGGGTATTCGAGGAGGACATCCACGACTTCGTCGTGCGCGTGCCGCAGCCGGATCCCGTGCCGGCGCCTCTGCTGTCGTCCTTCCTCGGCTCCACCCGCTACGAGAACCTCGACTCCGCGGTGCGCCTGCGCGGCATCGAATACGAGCTGTCGACGCGCCCCCGGCCGGGCACCGAGCTGCGCGTCGCGCACGCCATCCTCGACCGCGACAGCCGGCACCCCGGCATCGAGGACCGCAGCGCGCCCTACTCCGCGGCGGTGAGCTGGCTGCAGGACTGGGGCGGCGGCTGGAAGAGCATGGTCAGCGTCATGCGCATGGGGCCGCTTGCCGGCGGCGACGGCTATGTGCCGCGCTACCGCTTCGTCGCCCGGCCTTACACGACGGGTGACGCGAACATCACCTACACGACCCGCGTCGCCGGTCACACCGTGCAGTGGGGCCTCACCGCGCAGAACATCGGGTCCCGCCACCAGGAATTCGCCGACCGCAGCCAGCAGGCCGCAAGCGGCTCGAACGACCCGGTGAACGAGGTATGCCCGGTCGCGTACCTCTCGCTCAGCATCGCGCTGGAGCGCGGCAAACGCCCGTGACTGCTTCAGCGACCGCGCAGCTTCGTCTTTACCCGGCGAGTCCGCCCTGCCCGATCGATGCGATCGCGGTGAGCGTCTGCCGCGAGGACGGAGGCAGGCTACGGCTGCGTTTCGAACTCGTGGGGAACGTCCAGCGGGTGGCGATCCCCGGCCCGCGCGCCGCGCGGATGGCGGACGGGCTGTGGGCGCACACCTGCTGCGAGACTTTCGTCGGGCTCCCCGGCAGCCCGGCCTACCGCGAGTTCAACTTCTCGCCCTCCGGCGAATGGGCGATCTACGACTTCGACGCCTACCGCAAGCGAAGCGCGCCCGGGATCGTCCCGCCCGCACCCTTCATCGCGTCGAGGCTCGAAACGGACCGTCTCGTGCTCGACGTCACGCTCGACACAGCGGCCCTTCCGCAGGGCTCGGCGCTCGAGCTCGGGCTCACGACGGTCGTCGAAACGCTCGACGGCACGCTATCCTATTGGGCCCTGCACCACCCCGGTGCCCGCCCCGATTTCCACCTGCGCGACGCCTTCACGCTGACCCTGGCTCGGCCCTGAACGCGGCGCAAACGTCCCGCATACTATGACCGCATCAATCCGGTTCGGCCTCGACCGCCTGCTCGAAGACCCTGCGCTGCGCCGCCCGCTCGCCGGCCGCCGCGTCGCCCTGCTCGCCCACCCCGCTTCGGTCACGCGCGAGCTCACGCATTCGCTCGACGCGCTCGGAGCGCTGCCGGACATCACGCTCAGCGCCGCCTTCGGCCCGCAGCACGGCCTGCGCGGCGACAAGCAGGACAACATGGTCGAGTCGCCCGACTTCATCGACCCGGCACATGGCATCCCGGTGTTCAGCCTGTACGGCGAGGTGCGCCGGCCGACCGACGCGATGATGGACACGTTCGACGTGCTGCTGGTCGACCTGCAGGATCTGGGCTGCCGCATCTACACCTTCATCACGACGCTGCGCTACGTCCTCGAAGCCGCCGCGCGGCACGGCAAGGCCGTATGGGTGCTCGACCGCCCCAACCCCGCCGGCCGGCCGGCCGAAGGCCTGCTGCTGCGCCCCGGCTGGGAAAGCTTCGTCGGCGCCGGCCCGCTGCCGATGCGCCACGGCCTGACGATGGGCGAGCTCGCGCGCTGGTTCGTCGCGACCCTGAAGCTCGACCTCGACTGCCAGGTCGTCACGATGGACGGCTGGCGGCCGGACGCGGCGCCAGGCTACGGATGGCCGCAGGGCGAGCGCAGCTGGGTCAATCCCAGCCCCAACGCCCCCAACCTGTCGATGGCGCGCGCCTACGCCGGCACCGTGATGCTGGAAGGCACGACGCTGTCGGAAGGCCGCGGCACGACGCGCCCGCTGGAGCTCTTCGGCGCCCCCGACATCGACGCGCGCGCGATCCGCACGGAGATGCAGCGTCTCGCCCCGCACTGGCTCGCCGGCTGCGTGCTGCGCGAGTGCTGGTTCGAGCCGACCTTCCACAAGCACGCCGGCCGGCTGTGCAGCGGCCTGCAGATCCACGTCGAGGATCCGACCCATTACGATCATGCCGCGTTCCGTCCGTGGCGCCTGCAGGCGCTCGCCTTCAAGGCGCTGCGTGCCCTGCAGCCCGACTATCCGCTGTGGCGCGACTTCCCCTACGAGTACGAGCACGACCGGCTCGCGATCGACCTCATCAACGGCAGCGAGCTGTTGCGCCGCTGGGTGGACGATCCGGCCGCGACGCCGGCCGACCTCGACGCCCTGACCGTCCCCGACGAGGGCGAATGGACCGCGGCGCGCGACCCCTTCCTGCTGTATCGCTGAACGACGCAACGCGGCGACACGGCCCCGGATCGCCGCGCCGCAGCATCCGGCACCCAGCCCGCCGCGCGCAGCTTTGTAACTTCCTCCCGCACCATCCGCGCCGCAGCGCAGCAAATCCCCAACGCTGTCGCCAGCCGGCGACAGCCGGCGACAGCCGGCGACAGCGCAAAGGCCGCGCTACACGCGGCTTTCGGCGCACAGGCCGGCCGTTCCGTCGCCTCGTGGCGACGCTTTTGCGCCCGCACGCCCCTCCGCGGCCATGCCAATGGCTTCAACACGTTGATACAAAACACTTTTCCATGACTGGCCCGTCGCTTGCAAAGTGGCGGCGGTGTTCTGCGTTTCCCGCAGGATCCACCAGGATGGAGAAACAACGTGCTACCCAAACGCCTGATCTGCGCCACGCTCGCACTGAGCGTGCTGGCCCCGCTGGTCGCCGCCGCCGCCGGGGCCTTCACGCCCGCCGCCCTCGATTCCCAGTCGCAGCGCGCCACGGAACCCGAGCCGGACGCGAACTACGTCTTCGGCCTGCTCGACCGCAACAGCGACAGCCGCATCGACGGCGACGAAGCGCGCGCCTCGGCGCCGCTGGTGAAGTACTTCGGCGACATCGACACCGATTCCGACGGCAAGATCAGCCGTACCGAATGGGTGGCTTACTTCCAGCACATGGATCCGCGCACCTGAGATCTGCGCCCGCCCCCTCGGCGCATTCCTGACCCCGGAAGCGCGGGCGCTTCCGGGCGCGTGAATCGCCTTCCCGCGTCATCGCATGCTGCCGCGGCCCCGTCCCGGCAGCTACAATTCGCAACGAGATGTTGCGCCGGCCCCACGGCGCGGCACGACCGCTACCGGAGCGAATGCGATGAACGACGCCCTGCGCATCTTTGCGTGCAACTCCAACCGCGCGCTGGCCGCGGAAATCTGCGACACGCTCGGACTGGCGCTGAGCCCGCTGGAGATCTCGCGTTTCTCGAACGACAACCTGCACGTGCAGATCCGCGACAACGTGCGCGAGCGCGACGTGTTCGTCGTGCAGTCCTTCACCGAGCCGGTCAGCGACCACATCATGGAACTGATGATCACGCTCGACGCGCTCCGCAGCGCCTCGGCGCGGCGCGTGACCGCGGTGATCCCCTACTACTCCTATGCGCGCTCCGACAAGAAGGACGCCCCGCGCATCTCGATCACCGGGCGCCTGATCGCCGACATGCTGCAGACCGCGGGCGCCAACCGCGTGCTGACCATGGACCTGCACGCCGACCAGGTGCACGGCTTCTTCTCGGTGCCGGTCGACCACCTCACCGCGATCCCGACCATCGCCGAGCACTTCCGCCGCCACCACGACCTCGCGCACATGGTCGCGGTCGCGACCGACGCCGGCGGCGCGAAACGCGTCGGGCGCTTCTCCGAGCGCCTGGGCATCCCGATGGCGATCATCGACAAACGCCGCGTCAGCGACACCAACGTCACCCACGGCGAGGTCGTCGGCAACGTGAAGGGGCGCGACGTCGTGATCTTCGAGGACGAGATCTCGACCGGCGGCACGCTGCTGTCGACGATCGGCACGCTGAAAGCAGCCGGCGTGCGTTCGATCCACGTCGGTGCCGTGCATGCGGTGCTGTGCGGCCCGGCGATCGACCGCCTGCGCGACGCGCCGATCGAGTCGATCGTCGTCACCAACACCGTGCACATGCCGCCGGGGAAGCGCCTCGACAAGATCACCCAGCTCACCGTCGCGCCGCTGTTCGCGTCGGCGATCGAGCGCATCCACAGCGGCGAGAGCGTCGGCGCGCTGTTCGAGTAGCGTCGTACCGGCTCAGGCCGGCCGATTCGCCGCCAGCCAGGCCTCGTAGCCGCCCCTGAGCGGTCGCGCGGCGGCGTAACCCAGATCGCCCAGCACATGTGCGGCACGCACCGCGGTCGCATCGGCGGGGCACGCGCACATCGTCACGATGGGCCGATCGCGCGGCCAGTCGCCCACGACGTCCATCAGTCTTTGCACATCCGCCGTGCGCGCCCCCGCCACCGGCCCGGTCTCCGCGACCATCGACGCGCTGCGCAGGTCGAGCAGCAGCGGCGGTGTGTCGGACGCGAGCGCCTCCATCAGTTCCAGCGGCGTGACATGCGGGATCGCGGCGAGCTTCTCGAAGCGGTAGCGCTGCCACAGCTTCCAGGCGATCCATCCGCCCAGCGCAATCGCCAGCCCGACGATCATCGTCGAACCGTGGCGGCTCATCGCCGCGAGCGCGCTCTGCAACTCGTCGCGCAGCCACCAGCCGGCGAGAATGGCGCCCCCCGCCCACAGCGCGGCCCCTGCTGCGGCCGCCACCAGGAATCCCGGCAGCGGCATGCGCAGCGAACCGGCGATGGGCGGCGCGACGGTCGAAAAACCCGGCACGAACTTCGCGACGACCAGCGACCACACGCCCCAGCGCATGAAGCGCGCCTCGGTCTGCGTCACGCAGGAACCGGGATTGAGCGACAACCGGCACAGGCCGGATAGCACGCGATAGCCGAAGATGCGCCCGGCGAGGTACCACACCCAGTCGGCGACGACCGAGGCACCCACCGCCGCGGCGAGCATCGCGCCCGCCTGGCCGGAGCCCGCCGCGAGACTGCCCGCGACCAGCAGCGTCGGCACCGCCGGCACCGGCAGTCCCAGCTGCTGCAGCAGCACATTGACGAACACGACCCAAACGGCGTCACGCTGGATCGCTTCGGTAATCTGGCTGAGATCCATCACGCCCCTCCCGGCGTCGCCGGGGAGCTCCAAAAGGAAAGAACCACGATTCTCGCTCGAAAATCGTGGTTCCGTATCTCAGCCGGGACGAATCGGCGCGAGCATGTGCAGGCTCAGCGCTCGGGCTCGCCCTTCAGGCCACGCACGAAGGCCTTGCTGCCGTCGCGCACGGTGTGACCGATCGTGATGCCGGTGCGCTTCATCGCGTCCCAGGTCACGACGGCCGCGTCGCGCGCGGTGTGGCCGACCGCTTTGCCGGCGTTCCCGGCCGCATGCCCCACTTCCTTGCCGGCATCGCGTGCGCCGGTGCCGATGTCGTGCATCGTCGAGCCGACGCCGTGGCCGACGTCCTCGGCGGTGGTCGAACCCTGTTCGGCCGCGGACAACGAGGTCGTCACGCCCAGCGCGAGGGCCAGGCCGATCAGGAAACGGGTCACGGGAGCCGGTCCGCGAGACCGGCTGAATCGCATGCGTACTTGCATGGTCGGGTCTCTCCTATCGAAAAAATGCATCAGGACCAGTCGATGCACTCCACCGTAGGGCGGGATGGAATCCCGCCGCGAAGTGCGCCGACGCACATCACACGCCGACAATGGCGGGATTTCATCCCGCCCTACGCGCTGTGTGCGCTTGCAGTTTAGGCCAGCGCCCGCCCTCCCGGGGTAAGCACGCGTAACGCCCCGAAACGCTTACAGCAGCGGAGCGAGCCAGCGCGCGGCCTGCTCCACCGGCATGCCGGCGCGTTGCGCCCAGTCTTCGAGCTGGTCGCGGCCGATCTTGGGGATCGCGAAATAGCGCGCCTCGGGGTGTGCAAGGTAGAAGCCGCTGACGGCCGCCGCCGGGCTCATCGCGAAGGATTCGGTCAGCGTCATGCCGGCGTTGTTCGGCGCGTCGAGCAGCGCGAACAGCGGCCCCTTCGACGTGTGGTCCGGGCAGGCGGGATAGCCCGGCGCCGGGCGGATGCCGCGATACTGCTCGCGGATCAGCGCGTCATTGTCGAGCGCCTCGTCCGCGGCGTAACCCCAGAACTCCTTCCGCACGCGCGCGTGCAGCCATTCGGCGCAGGCTTCCGCGAGACGGTCGGCAAGGCTCTTGAGCATGATCGCGTGGTAGTCGTCATGTGCCGCCTCGAACTCGGCGAGCTTGGCCTCGATGCCGATGCCGGCGGTGACCGCGAACGCGCCGGCGTAATCGGCGACGCCGGAGTCCTTCGGCGCGACAAAGTCGGCGAGGCAGTAATGCGGCTTGTCCGACGGGCGCTCGTGTTGCTGGCGCAGGCCGTGCCAGCTCATCAGCAGTTCTGCGCGCGCTTCGTCGGCGTAGAAGGCGATGTCGTCGCCGACGCGGTTGGCGGGGAACAGGCCGAACACCGCGCGCGCCTGCAGCCAGCCCTCGGCGACGATCTCCTCCAGCATCGCCTTGCCGTCGGCAAAGACGTTGCGCGCGGTCTCGCCGACCACTGAGTCGTCGAGGATCTTGGGGAAGCTGCCGGCGAGGTCCCAGGTCTGGAAGAACGGACCCCAGTCGATGTATTCGACGAGTTCCGCGAGCGGCGCATCGAGCGCCTGCACGCCCAGCGTGTTCGGTTTGGGCGGTACGTAGGGCTGATAGCCCGCCTGGTGGCTGTTGCTGCACGCGGCCACCGGCTCCGCGGCCCAATCGGTGCGGAAGGCGTTCGCGCGCGCGGCCTCCAGGCTCACGAGCTGCACGCCCTTCTTGTTCGCGTGCTGCGCACGGATCTTGTCGTAATCGGCGGCGAGTTGCGACTTGAAGTCCGCCGCGCCGCCTTCGGACAGCAGCGCCGTAACGACGCCGACCGCGCGCGAGGCGTCCGGCACGTACACCACCGGGCCCTCGTAGTGCGGCGCGATCTTGATCGCGGTGTGGGCGCGGCTCGTCGTCGCGCCGCCGATCAGCAGCGGGATCGACACACCGTCAGCGAAGCCCTGGCGCTGCATCTCGGCCGCGACGTGGCTCATTTCCTCCAGCGAAGGCGTGATCAGGCCCGACAGGCCGATCGCCTGTGCGCCGTGCTCGCGCGCGGCATTCAGGATCTTCTCGGCCGGCACCATCACGCCGAGGTCGATCACCTCGTAGCCGTTGCAGCCCAGCACGACGCCGACGATGTTCTTGCCGATGTCGTGCACGTCGCCCTTCACCGTCGCCATCACGATGCGGCCCTTCGAACTCGCGCCGGTACGCAGCTTTTCCGCCTCGATGTACGGGATCAGGTGCGCAACCGCCTGCTTCATCACGCGCGCGGATTTGACCACCTGCGGCAGGAACATCTTGCCCGCGCCGAAGAGGTCGCCGACCACGCTCATGCCGGCCATCAGCGGCCCTTCGATGACCGCGAGCGGCGGCTTGCCTGCGGCTTCGAGTTGCGCGCGCACCTCTTCGGTGTCGGCAACGACGAACTCGGTGATGCCCTTCACCAGCGCATGCGACAGCCGCTCCTCGACCGACAGCGCGCGCCACGCGAGGTCCGGTCCGGCGTTCTTGGCCTTGCCTTCCTTGACACCCTGCGCGAACTCGACGAGCGCCTCGCCGGCTCCAGCGTGGCGGTTCAGCACCACGTCCTCGACCTTGTCGCGCAGCGCGGAATCGAGATCGTCGTACACGCCGAGCATGCCGGCGTTGACGATGCCCATCGCCATCCCCGCCTTGATCGCGTGGTACAGGAACACCGTGTGGATCGCCTCGCGCACCGGGTCGTTGCCGCGGAAGCTGAAGGACACGTTGGACACGCCGCCCGAAGTCTTCGCGTACGGCAGGTTGGCCTTGATCCACGCCACCGCGTTGATGAAGTCGACGGCGTAGTTGTCGTGCTCCTCGATACCGGTCGCGATCGCGAAGATGTTCGGGTCGAAGATGATGTCTTCGGGCGGAAAGCCGATGCCGACGAGGAGGTCGTAGGCGCGCTTGCAGATCTCGGTCTTGCGCGCATAGGTGTCGGCCTGGCCCTTCTCGTCGAAGGCCATCACGATCACTGCCGCGCCGTACTGGCGGCACAGCCGCGCCTGGCGCAGGAACTCGGCCTCGCCTTCCTTCATCGAGATCGAATTGACGACGCCCTTGCCCTGGATGCACTTCAGGCCCGCCTCGATGACGCTCCACTTCGACGAGTCGAGCATGATCGGCACGCGCGAGATGTCCGGCTCGGAGGCGATGAGCTTGAGGAAGCGCTCCATCGCCGCCATCGAGTCGAGCATCGCCTCGTCCATGTTGATGTCGATGACCTGGGCGCCGTTGTCGACCTGCTGGCGCGCGACCGCCAGCGCATCGTCGAAACGACCTTCGAGGATCATGCGTGCGAAGGCCTTGGAGCCGGTGACGTTGGTGCGCTCACCGACGTTCACGAACAGGCTGTCGGCACCGACGTTAAAGGGCTCCAGGCCCGACAGGCGCAGCTTCTTCTCGACTTCCGGCACCTTGCGCGGCGCGAGGTCGGCGACGGCTTCAGCGATCGCCGCGATGTGCGCCGGCGTCGTGCCGCAGCAGCCGCCGACGATGTTCACGAGGCCGGACGACGCCCATTCGCGGATGTCGGTCGCAAGCTGCTCGGGCGTCTCGTCGTAGCCGGTCGGCGACAGCGGATTCGGCAGGCCGGCGTTGGGATGCGCCGAGACGTGCGTGTCGCAGACGTGCGACAGGTCATCGACGTACTGGCGCAATTCCTTGGCGCCGAGCGCGCAGTTGAGGCCGAAGGAAATCGGCCGGGCGTGCGCGAGCGAGTTCCAGAAGGCTTCCGCGGTCTGGCCCGACAGGGTGCGGCCCGAAGCGTCGGTGATCGTGCCGGAGATCATCACCGGCACGCGGTGGCCGCCGGTTTCTTCCATCTCGGCGAACAGCTTCTCGACCGCGAACACCGCGGCCTTCGCGTTCAGCGTGTCGAAGATCGTCTCGATCAGCAGCAGGTCCGCACCGCCTTCGAGCAGCCCGCGCGCCGAGTCGTAATAGTCGTCGACCAGCGCATCGAACGTGACGTTGCGGAAGCCCGGGTCGTTCACGTCGGGCGAGATCGACAGCGTGCGCGAGGTCGGCCCGAGCACGCCGGCGCAGTAGCGCGGCTTCGCCGGGTTCTGCGCGGTGTATTCGTCGCACAGCTCGCGCACCAGCCGCGCACCCGCGACGTTGATCTCGTACGCAAGGTCGGCGAGCCCGTACTCGGCCTGCGACACGCGCGTGCCGTTGAAGGTGTTGGTCTCGATGATGTCCGCGCCGGCCTCGAGGTAGGCACGGTGGATGCCGGCGACGACGTCCGGGCGCGTCAGCACCAGCAGGTCGTTGTTGCCCTTGAGGTCCTTCGGGTGCGCCCTGAATCGTGACAGATGAGGCTCGCCGCGGTAGTCCGACTCGCCCAGCTTGTGCTGCTGGATCATCGTCCCCATCGCGCCGTCGAGGATCAGGATGCGGCGGGCGAGAAGATCGCGGATTTCGTTGGAGCGGTCGGCTTGCATGGTTCTACCTCGGTCGATTCAGGCACCGGGCGGAAGCCGCAGAAGCGCAAAAGCAAACGGCGCGGCAAACCCCGGTGGTGGTTTGCGAGCGCCGTTGTTCGGTTGCCGAGCCTGGCCCGTCAGTTCGGGTCGCAGCGCTCCTCGGCAAGCGGGCGATTCTATGGAATTTTCCCGCCGGTGCCAAGCCGGCGGGAAAACCCGGAAGTCCTCACATCAGCGGCCGCCAGTAGATCACGCGGGCGCCCTTGGCACCCCCGCCGCCCGGCCGGCTGGGCAGCTGCTTCGAAATCGTCGTGGCGCCGGTCGTGCGCGTCAGCACGAACTTGCCCTTCGAGGTCACGACGATCACGGGCCGGCTGGCAAGGACGTCGCCGATGAACTGCCCGCTGGCGTACAACTCGGTCGAAGTGGACGTCTTGGCGATCGCGCCCCCCGTGCCCGCATCGATCATCATCAACCAGCTCGAACCGCCCTTGCCGCAGATTTCCCGCACGGGAACGTTTACGGTGAACACGAGGACGCCGGACGGATCCAGTGCCGGGTTGGTATTCACGCGTCCGTACTGCATGGGAATGTCCCAGTACCAGCCGCGGTGCACGCCCGCCTGCAGCGGGTTCGTCGTCAGCGTCACGGTCGTCGTCTGCAGGCTGGCCGTGCCCTGGCACACGAAGGCGCCGTTTCCGCCGCCCGTCGGACAGCTGCTGCCATTGCCGCCGCGGATGTCGGGCAGGGCCGGCGAGACCGAACTGACGTCATCGATGATGCCGTACATCGTCTGGGTCTGCGTCGCATGGGCATTCTGGCCCGTCCCCGGGATATCGGTTTCGCCGAGATACTGCCCGCTGCCGACATACACGAGGAACTTGTTCGCATCGCCCGCGACCTGGCCCACCGCGGGGGCGCTCGTGACGGGCTGAACCGCGCCCGCACCGTCTCTCAGTTCCGCGATCTTCACCGCCGTCCAGTTGGCAAGATCGAAGCGCCAGACGTTGCCGAGCAGGTCGCCGCCGTACACGTAGTAAGCGACGTCGTCCGCCGCAGCGATGCTCAGGCGCGACAGATGGGTAAGCCCTGCAGGCGAAGTGCCCGAGCCGACGCCGGTGGAAATCGTCTTCACGATCCGCCCGTCGGCGGGATCGAGCGCCCACACGGTGCCCTTGCCGTCGCTGTTGTTGTAGCCGGACGTGACGAGCACCAGCCAGCCGTCGCTGGGCGTGCGCACGATCAGCGGCGTGCCGAAGCTGAAGCCGCTGCCGGTCGTGGAGGGAACCGTCTCCCATTTCACCATCGCGGCCGCGGCGTCCTGCGTGGCCGGGCGGGGATTGGTGACGTTCAGCGCGTAGTAGCCGGCCCCGCCCTTGCCCAGCCCGCCGACCAGGAGCGTCCCGGTGAAGCTCGCGCTGCTGACCTGGGCGAACGCCGGGGTCGCGTCGATGTAATAGCGGTGCGCGTAATTCGGGTCGGTCAGGCGGGACAGCTCCCCGTGCAGCATCTTCGGCACGTAGGCCCACAGCTCGTCGCCGCCGTCGTTGTTCAGGTCGTCGCCGCCACCGAACGCATGGAGCATCCCGTCGTTGGCGGCCTGGAAGACCACCGGGCCGCTGGTGAAGCTGCCGTACACCGGCTCGGCGTTGATGATGTCGCCGAGCAGGTGCTGCCGAATCCGGAAGGGATTCGTTCCCACTCCTTCATTGCTGCGATCGCCGCGGAGGAAGTCGATCACCGGCGCAGTCAGTCCGGTCGCCGAATCGGCGAAATTGGCAGCGGTGAATGCCGCACCGCTCGACCCTTTCAGCGAAACGATCTTGCGGCTGCTCGCAGGGCTGGCAAGTCCGTCGAGCTTCTTCTGCGCCGACCAGAGCGCATCGCCGATGGGCAGACCGGTGGAAAGGTCCAGCGAGTGCGCGATGAGGTCACCGGTCCAGTAGCCGGACTGATACACCGACTCGTAGCCGATGGTGTTAGCGGCGATGCGCTGGCTGGTCACGGCGACGGCCGCCGCAGCGCTGTCCTGCTGCGAGGCGGTATTGACGGCGCTGGTGAAGGCGCGGACCAGATCGGACTGGCTCCCCGCCTTGGCGGATACGCCACCGCCCTGCTTCGCGGCTTCCAGCAGCAGCGAGTCCTTGCGGGGATCCTTCAGCGGATCGGTGAATGCATCGCCGAACGCGATCGTGTAGGTGCGGACGTTGTTGGACTTCTTCTCGCCCCTGGGGTGGACGATGTCGGGGCGCAGGTCCGTTTCGTACAGCGCCTGGGCGACGTCGTCGACAAAGTCGCTGCCGTTCGTGCCGTACAGGTGCGTTTCGCCGTTCGGTGCGAGGTGCCCCGCGTGCGGCGTGCCGCTGTTCGACTTCATGTCGAAACCGTTGCTGCACTTGCCGCCCCCGCCGCTGTCGGCATCGTAATCGCACAGGTAGGTGTTGGACGCCAGGGCCCGGTCCTCGGACGAGAGACCGTCGGTCATCAGGAAGGCGTGGCTGCGCTGGCACCAGTAGCCGCTCTGCACCGGCGCCGTCGCGGTGCCGAGGTCCAGGAGGCGGTGTGGGGCGGAAGTGTCCTGGCGGAAGAATTCGCCCAGGGTTGCCGTACCGCCCGTGCGCAGGCTGAGCGTGCCCGTATAACCCAGGCTGAAATACTGGCCGATGTCGGCGAGCGTCTCGGACAAGGGCGCGGCATCGACACTCGCGGCGGCGCTGACTCCGTCGACGCTCGTATTGAAGGCGGTAATGTTCAGCGCCTCCACGGCCCGGACCAGTCGTCCGCCCTCGCCGCCGTTGTAGGTAGCAAGCCCCACCCTCACGCCGCCGCCCGTCGACGACGCCGGAATCGCCGCAACGGCGTCCTTGAGTGCTGCCTTCGCAACGTCGAGACGCGTCCTCGCATTCGGCTTCCGGCCGGCCCAGCCGGTCAGGGTGCCGTCGCGGAAATACCAGTTGAGATAATGTCCGGAGTAGCGGCCGGGGGCGTAGATCATTCCCTCGGGCGCGACAAGCAGGCGCACGTTCGCATAGTTCGTGGCGTCGGCAAAACAAACCTGCCCCGATGCGGCTCCGACGGCGCACGGAGACGCATCCGTACAGCTGATTGCGCTCTTGCCGCTACCGACTGCGTTTCCCAGACGCACGCGCGGCTCGCCATTCATGATCATCAGGTCTACCGGATTGGCGCCATCGATCTGCTTGTCGGCCGGGCACGAGTACGCGCCCGACGCGGCCGAATAGGGCGACTCCGGCACGATGTTCTTCATCGAGCTCGAATTGTCGAGCACGAACAGGTAGTTCGGCGGGGCATTGTTGCCGACCACCATCGGGGAATCGGCGAGGTCCGTCTGCGCCGCCAGCGGAGGGGCGATGCAGGCGACCAGCAGGGCGACGAAATACGACGACAGCGTGGCGATTCGTCGAATCGGCTTGTGCATGACTCTGCTCCAGGAGCGACGGCGCCCGCTCACGTGCCCGGCTGGGCCTTGGCGGCGAGCATCGCTTCGTAGAAATTCACGCCGCCGCGCGGGCCGCGCGCACGGATGATGACGCGGTAATAGACGTCGAGAGTGCCCGCTTCGATGGGCGGCACGGTGGCGCCGCTTTTTTTCGCGAAGGCGTCGGCCGCGGCCAGTGCGACCGTTTCGGGGTCGACGGTGCACTTGCTGCGGATGTCCTCGCCATCGGTCAGCACCGGATCGGACTTGCACTGGCGCTCGATGACGTACTGGATGCGGTAATTACCGGAATCGGCGGCACAGTCCGTCGCACGGCCGTTCTCGTCGATGCAGGGCACGGCCGTCGATTCCCAGATCGCGTCGGAGGCGATCCGGCCGGCGTCCTTGAAGTTCGGCTTCCCCGCGGCATCCTTGAAGTAGAAGGCGCTGCGATAGTAGGTGCGCGCGGTGTAGGCGCCGGACTGCAGTTCCTCGACCGCGCGGTTGATCGCGATATCCCCGGCGTACATCGTCGCCTGGCGGAACGCGAGGTTGCCCGCGACGAGAGTGCCGGTGTCGGTCGAGCGGATCACCGAGGCGGCGGCGAGGCTCATCAGCACGAGGATGATCAGCGCAATGAGGAGGACCACGCCCGCCTCGGCGCGACGTCCGCCCGGGCCCGCGGGGAAGGCGCGTGAGCTCATCGGTTCCATAGCGGATTTCTCAGGGGAACGACCGTTTCATGCGCCCGGTAGCGGTAGTTCTGCCAGGTCTTGCCGGCCGGCACGGCAGCGCCGCCGAGATTCAGCGTGAGCGTCCCGTCGAATACGCCGGGCGCCTGGGCGGTGACGGTGCCGGTGTCGGGTTCGCGGCTGCGCGCGACCATGGCCATGCGCACCGCTTTCACGCGCTGCAGCTTCTTGTGGTAGTCGTCGCGCTGCGTCGCATTGAAGGCGCTGTACTGGGCGGCGGTGGGCGCCTCCTCCCATACTGCGATCTGATCGCTGCCGTCGGTCGAGATGCCGTACTGGGCCTTCAGCATCACGATGTCCGCGGCCATCGCGTAATTTTTGTAGGAAGCGGGGCACTCGGTGCGCAGCTTGAGCGGATCGACCTTTTTCGGGTCGTAGCGCAACAGCGCACCGCATCCGACGGCATACTGGACGTACTCGAACTCGGGGTTCGCCCAACCGGGCGGCATCTTGAAGATCAGCGAACCCGCGCTGTAGGAAACCGGCTTCGTGTAGGTCGTGTTCGGATTGACCGGATTGAAATCATTGGTCACGTCGCCCGCCGTGCTGCCGAAATGGACGTTGCACCCGGTCTTGAAGTTGGTGCATTGATCGCTCTGGGTCTGCCCGGATATCTTGGTGACCTTGAAGCGCGTGCACGGCGCTTTCGCCTCGTTGGGCGGCGCCTGGACCACCAGCACCGTATCCCCGACGTGCAGCTGGTCCTCGGACGCGAGATTCGGGTCGCTGATCTTCATGATGTCCGAGGAGCTGGGCATCTCCTTGACGATCGGCAGGATCTCCCCGGAGTAGAACTCGGGCACCCCGACCATGATCTCGACGACGTCCGGCGCCGACGCTCCGCCCGATTCGATGCGTACGGGATAGTGGAGGCTGTACAGGTTGCCGTTGTCGGCGGTCACCACGCCCTTGTCGTACATGTTGAAGCCGGGGCACAGGTTGGCGAACGACCCGTTGAACAGCGCCGCCCCGGCGCTGCGCAGGTCGCGATCCATCAGCGCCACCGCGACCTGCGCTCCCTCCGCCGCGGTGTGCCCTGCCCCGGTGATGCGGAATTGCTTGCCTATGGTCGCCACGGACGAGGTGATCGCGAGCGTGACGATCAGCCCGACGACGAGGCCGATCATGAGTTCGACCAGCGAAATGCCGCGACTGGAGCGCGGGGCGGCGGATCGGGTTACACGCGGGGTACGCTGCATGATCACTGCCAATGGAAGCGGTTGGTGACCTGATGACGACGCGGGTCGCGCGTCACGACGGTGCCGTCCTTGCTCTTGTAGCGCCCCGCCCACTCCAGGGTCACCATCAGCGAATAGGCCGACACGCCCGCGGGGCGCTCGATGATGATGCTCGCGTCGTCGAATTCCGCGCACACCTGCCGGGTCCAGGTATAAGCCGGATGCGAGCTCGAGATGCCGTCCGTGCAGGCGGTTCGCGTCAGCAGGTACTTTTCCGACGGGTCCGGGGTGTCGGCGGTGTCCTTCAGGGCGACTTCCGCAAACAGGCGATTCACGAGCAGGGAGGCGTTCGCGCGATCGTGCGCTTCGGTGCTCAACTGGACGGCGCGCGCCTGCATCTCGATCAGGCCGAGCGCGCCGACAGAGAACACGAGCAGGGCGACCAGGCCCTCGATCAGGCTGAAACCGCGCTCGCTGCGCGCGCCGAACCGATTCGCGCCCTTCAGCATTTTCTCGAATCGCTCCCCGTCGCGGCCGGATCGCACATCTGCACCAAACCGCCCCCATGCACCTGGACGCGCAGGCTATTCACGCCCGGCACGCGCGTAGTGAGGTCGATGTCCTCGATACGCGGCGAAGCGGTATCCACAAGGCCGGTAGGCAGGAAGACGACATTGGTCTGCGACGCATTCGTCGCGATCGTCACCCCGGCTGCCGAGGTCCCCTTGGCCTCCTGGATCGTGCTGACGGGACTCACGGTCGCAACCGACCAGTTGCCGCGACCATCGGTCAGGGTGAAGCGCACCGGCTGGTTGCGGCGCAACGCCTCGGCGCGCGCGAGCTGCAGCCCGGAGACGAGCCCTTCTGCGGCAACCCGGACGCGGAAATTCACCAGAGTCGTTTCGAAGCTCGGCGCCGCAAGGGACGCCAGAATCGCGAGCACGCCGATGGCCACGAGGGCCTCGACGATGGTGAAGCCATTCTGCCGCCCGACGCTTCGGCGTCGATTCAGCACGAATCCCCCGCGCGGAGCAGCCAGCAGTCGCGCGGGAGGGAGCTTGCGCCAGGGAAGGCCGTGGTCTGCCGCAGGTTGTCGTGGTTGATCGTGAAGGCGAAGCCGGCCATGTTGCGCGAGGCCTTGCCGGTCGCCGTCGCGAGGAAGGTCTGGTTGCTGCCGCCGCCGTTGTTGCAGGTGATGTCGAAGGCGTCCGCGGACGGCGCCGCGACACCGCAGGCCGAGGCCGTGGAACCGTAGTTGCGGTTGTCCTGGTAGTACTGTTCGAGGCGCATGCGCAGCGTGGCCAGCTCGTTGATCGCCTCGGAGATGCGGCTGCGCTGGACGTACCCGGTATAGGACGGAATGGCGATCGCTGCGAGGATCGCGACGATCGCGACGGCGATCATCAGTTCGATCAGCGTGAAGCCTGCCCGCCCGGCACGCCGGGCGCTCTCGCGATGGCCCACGCGGGCGATGAATATGTCGTAAGTCATACGCGAATGTCCAGCCGGGATAGCTGCGGAAAGACCGGGCGGCACGGACCCGGGTGAAATTCCCCGCGCATGCCCGAACGGATTCGGAACACATGATACCGGAGGGCGCCAAGTCCCTGAAAAGAATTGTAACAGTGCGGAAGATTGGGGAAAAGCGCGCCCGGGAGGATCGAAGGATACGCATTCAGGGTAATAAATGCACCCTTCCCGGCGCCTCGCGAAAGGATGCCTCCGTGCGCACGAAATGAAAGAGGCCCGGCACGCCGGACCTCTTCGCGACACCTGCGGGAACGGCTGATCAGTAACCGAGCGACTGGCGCGCCTGGTTGAGGGCGTCCGTGATCGGCTGGAACGGGCCGTAGATGTGCTGGCTGCGCGGGAAGGCGGGCGGATTGGCCGGGTCGATCGACCATGCGCCGGCCGCATCCTTGCGCGGCATGGTGTAATCGTAGCTGGCGTCGACCGCGCGCTTGAGCGCATTCGGCACCCCGTCGGGCCCGACGCCGGCCCAGTCCTGCACGATGTGGCGCGGATTGAAGGGGCGCGGCTTCGACAGCAGGTAGGCGGTGACGTCCCACGCGTCCTCGGCGGCCATCAGCGTGTTGGGGTCCACCGCGTTCACCTTGTCGTGCGGCATGTTGCTGTAGACGAACGCCGCCGCGGTCTGGAGCCGTCCCATGCCTGCCATCAGCCCGTGGCTGTTCGACCCCCACAGCGCGGGATAACGGTAGCGCTGCTCGTCGTCGCGCCACACGCCCGAGCCGTCGTCCTGATGGCAGCTGCGGCAGCGGTCGTTGTAGATGTTGGCGCCGCGCGTCGGACTGGCGGCGCGCGACAGGGCCGCCGGCTTGCGGGTTTCCTGACCGGGCACCTGCTGCCAGGTGTAGCCGGGCTGCAGGCCGGTGGACAGGAAGTCGACGTAGGCGATGAGATCCTTCATCCACTGGCTGTCGGTCGGAATCATCTCGCCCGCGAGCGAACGCTCGAAGCAGCCGTTGATGCGGATCGGCAGGTCGCGCGCGACGTTCTCGCGCGCGCTGAACTTCGGGTCCGCGTACTCGATCGCGGCAACGACGAGCGGCACCGCGTAGGGGCGCGTGCCCTCGTCCATGTGGCAGTTGCTGCAGGCGAGCTTGTTGCCGACATAGGGCTTGCCGTTGGCCGCGACGTTGCCGCTCTCGGCACCGAGGTAGCGGTAGGTGGAGCGGAAGATGTCCTTGCCGCGCGCGGCCGACGTGCTCATCAGGTCGGGGTCCGGAATCTGGTAGGCGGGCGCGTAGAAGGCGTTGTAGTCGGCGGGATCGGTCCCGCTGCCGGCGAGCGCGCCGGCGGCTGCGGCGCTGAGTGCGAGCCCGAAGAGGACGCGCAGGGTGCGGTGTGACATGTCGGTTTTCCTCCGGTTGTCGAACGCTGGAGCCGGGGCCCGCTGCATCGGCCGCGGCATGGGTGCTGCCCTATGCACCGACGCAGGCTACGCGCCCCTGCCGGGGGAAAACATCCAGACGATGGAGGGGGCGACTAGACGAATGACTCGATTGACATGCGCTCCGGGTTGGACTAACAAAACCGCCCCGCATGGCACCCAAGCGCTCTGCGGGCCTGGCGTTTCGTCCTGCACGTGCTAGCGTGAAGCATGAACGGCCGCCCCTTTTCCCCTGCGGCCGCGACCACCCCGCCGCGCCGGCAGGCACGGCGGCCCTCCTCCTCCGGGGTCCGCCCCCTTGCCGGACACAGAAGCCGGCCCGTGCCGACGGACTCCGCTTCGATGGCAGATCATCATGACCAACCCCGCATCCGGATTGAAATGCGTGAAGGTCGTCGCGCTCGCGGTGCGCGACGTCGCGCGCGCGAACAGGTTCTATGGCGAAACGCTGGGCCTCGCCCCGGCCAGCGAAGGCGGCCGGCAGGTCGGTTTCGAACTCGGCGGCATCGTGCTGATGCTGAAGGATGACTGGTACGGCGCGCCGACCGCGGAGCCGAATCCGCGCATCACGCTGGAATGCGCGGACGCGCGCGCATTGGAAGCCGCGCTGCGCGGTCTCGACGTGAAGATCTCGGACGCGGTCGAGCTCTACGACGGCGCCCACTACATAGGCGCCTTCCTCGACAGCGAGGGCAACAAGCTGTGGTTCTGCTCGCCGAAGTAGGGTCCCAGCCGCCGCGCGCGCTCAGTCTTCGCTGTCGATGAAATCGAGCACATCCCGCGCGAAGCGTTCGCGTTGCCACAGATGCGGCGCGTGGTCGACGTCGTCGTAGATGTGCAGCAGCGCGTTGGGGATGTTGTCGCGCACGTAGTGGGCGGTACGCGTGTGGTAGAAGTTGCTCGCGCCGCCGTAGACCAGCAGCGCGGGAACGTCGATCTTCTCCAGCACGTCGCGGTAGTCGGCCGCAGCGAGGCTGGACCAGCAATCGATCAGCGGCTGCGGCATCATCTCGCGCAGGCGCTGGCGCGCGAGTTCCATGCCCTCGCCGTTCTCGAGATACTTGCGCCGCGCGCGTTCGTTGAGGCTGTGACCCACCAGGCGCAGCACGCCTTCGGCGAAGTCTTCCCGCAGCGAACGCACGAAGGCGGCGTTGCGCGCAGCGTCGAAGTCGGCATAAATGCCCCAGCGCCAGTGTTCGTCGGTGATGAGGCGCGGCGACTGGTCGATGATCACGAGCTTGCGCAGGCGGCCGCAGCCGAAGTCGCGGATGTATTGCCACAGCGTCAGCGCGCCCATCGAATGGCCGATGACGACCGCGTCGCGCAGGTTCCAGTGTTCGAGCATCTGCTCGAGGTCGCGCGCCATGCGCGCTGCGCTCGGCGGCGTGTCGGCATGCAGGGCGTGGCCGCCATGGCCGCGCGCATCCCAGCGATACACACGATGGCGCACGGCGAAGGCGTCGATGAAGGGGCTCCAGTCGCGGTGGCTCGCGGTCCAGCCGTGCAGCAGCACGAGCGGCGGCCCCTCGCCTTCGATCTTCACGTGGATGTGTTCGCCGTCGTCGGCGAGAAAATGGATCATCGCAATACCCGCTGGCAGCCCATGTTGCAGCGCAGTATAAACCGCCGCGGACGGTTGTCGCTTCCGCAGCCGCCGTAGGTTGGGTTGAGCGCAGCGAAGCCCAACGCTCCGCCAGCCGATCATGCACGGAAATTTTGTCGGGACCGACCCCCCCCCGCCCGGCCCGGACCCCCGTTGCCGGGCGTGAGGAGGGCTTGTTGGGTTTCGCTGCGCTCAGCCCAAACGAGTTGCCGCCGGGCCCGGTCCGCGCATCAGCTTGCGCAAGGGGAACGGGGCGGGGTGCATGGATGGGAAGCCGAGCCCGCCGCCCATGAAGGGCCCGTCGTGCGGGAAGATGTAGGTGCGGCTGGTGCGCACGACCTTGCCGTCGATGAAGTGCACGTTGAAATAGGTGTAGATGCCCGGACCGTCGTTCTCGATGTTCCAGTCCCACACTTCCTCGCCGCTCAGGCGGAAGAACTCGACCGTACGGTGCGTGCCGAGCAGGCGCGACACCTGCTCGCGTGTCATGCCGCGCTCGACGCGGGTGAGGTTCTCGAAGGACAGCGCGTTTTCCTGCCGCAGCACGGCGCCCCCGGCGTCGACGGTCACCATCAGCGTGACGTGGCCGAAGGGTTGCGTCGGGTACTCCAGCGTGCGCGTGCCGTCCTCGTTCTGCCAGCGCCGCGCCGGCTCGCCATGCACGGCGATGGCCTCCGCCTCGGTCACGAGCGGGCGGGAACCGAGAGTCGTCGCGCAACTGCCAGCGATCGCCGCTGCTGCGAGCAGCGCAGCGATGCGTCCCCATTTCGCGACTGTGGCTCCATGCTTCACTTGCCTCACCTTCCTTGCGTCAGCCCCGCTGTTCGACGAAGCGGCTGGTACGCGCCACGCGCGCATCGTCGTTGAAATGCACCAGGAAGAACACCGGATCGCCCGAAGCCTCCTTGCCGACGCGCCAGCCCCACACGGTTTCCTTCGCGAGCCCGAAACGCTCGCGCGAGCCGGGCGCGCCCAGGATGCGACGCACTTCGTCGCCGGTCATGCCTCTTTGGATGCGCGCGAAGTTGTTTTCGTTCAGCACCTGCTCGACCTTGCGCAGCACGTCGTCGGAGCCGATCGTCATCATGAAGCACTCCGTGCCCATGGGCTGGCGCGAATATTCCCACGTCACCGAACCGTCGTCGTTGTGCCATTCCATCTGCGGCGGACCGAAGCGCTGGCGCACGTCGGCGGCCGTCGACACGCCCGGCTCCAGCTCCTTCAGGTTGAAGTGATCGCAGGCGGCGAGCCCCAGCGCCGCGAGCAGGCTGCACAACAGGGCGAACAGGCGATTCATCGGGCGTATTTTCCTCGAGGACGGCGGGTACGGCCGGCGCACCACATTATGTCGGCGTACGCGGGCGTGGGCTAGAATCGCACCATACCGGGGCGCGGCACAATCGCGAACCGGCCCCCTGTCCGCATACAACGCTTCGGAGAACGGTTCATGAAGAAGACCCTGATCGCCCTTGCTCTCGCCGCGGCCGGCCTGTCGGCCGCCCACGCCCAGACTGTCGTCAAGATCGGCCACGCCGGCCCGCTCACCGGCCCCATCGCCCACATCGGCAAGGACGGCGAGAACGGCGTGCGCCTCGCGATCGAAGACGCCAACGCCAAGGGCACCACCATCGGCGGCCAGAAGGTCAAGTTCGAGCTCGTCAGCGAGGACGACCAGGCCGACCCGCGCACCGCGACGACCGTCGCGCAGCGCCTGACCGACAGCGGCGTCAAGGGCGTGGTCGGCCACGTCACCTCGGGCGCCTCGATTCCCGCCTCGCGCATCTACGAACAGGCAGGCGTACCGGTCATCACTCCGTCGTCGACCAACCCCAAGCTGACCCAACAGGGCTACAAGGTCACTTTCCGCGTCATCGCCAACGACCTGCAGCAGGGCGCGGCGATGGCCGGGTACGCAACCAAGCTCGGCGTGAAGAAGGTTGCGATCATCGACGACCGCACCGCCTACGGCCAGGGCCTCGCCGACGCGTTCGCCGAAAGCCTGAAGAAGGAAGGCGTGCAGGTGGTGGGCCGCGAGTTCACCAACGACAAGGCCACCGACTTCACCGCGATCCTCACCAAGATCAAGGGCAAGCAGCCCGACGCGGTGTTCTTCGGCGGCATGGACGCGCAATCGGCGCCGATGCTGCGCCAGATGAAGCAGCTGGGCCTCGGCGCCAAGTTCCTCGGCGGCGACGGCACCTGCACCGGCGAGATGATCAAGCTCGCGGGCGACGCGATGAGCGGCGACACCTACTGCACCCAGGCCGGCATCCCGATGGACAAGATGCCCGGCGGCGCTCAGTTCAACAAGCGCTTCAAGGAAGTGTACAAGGGCGACGTGCAGCTCTACGCCCCGTACAGCTACGACGCCGCTATGGCGCTGATCGAGGCGATGAAGGCCGCCGGTTCGGCCGAACCGGCCAAGTACCTGCCCGCGCTGCAGAAGCTCAACGTCCCCGGCGTGACCGGCACGATCGCCTTCGACAAGAACGGCGACATCCGCGACGGCGGCGTGACGCTGTACCGCTTCCAGGGCGGCAAGTGGGAAGCGCTGAACTGAGCGCGCGCAGCGCCCGCCGCGCACCACGGCCGTGCGGCGGGCAACGAAAATGAACCGGATCGGGGCGCTGCGGCGCCCCTTCTTTTTGCCGCCGGGCGCCCGCCGCCCGGCCCCCGGCTCGCTGCCGACCGGCGCGGGATGACGGCATTAGGGTTTTCCACAATCTGGCACGACTTGTGCGTTGCATCATGCGTGCAAACACAGGCCGCTCCGTTCGAAACCCGCACCAGCCCACGATCAATTCCGTGAACATAGCCTAACGTCATCGGCAATGATCGATCCCTGCCGGTTCATGCTGCACTGCAGAAGGCACGAACCGGCACATCACTGTTGCAATCTGCGCATCACGGTCCGTTTTTGGGCAGAATACGCGGACTTTTCAGCCCCCCGGGACCGTTGTACCGCAGCGGTGATAGTCGGGAGCGAACAGAAAAGCGGTATCACGTGCAGCATCCTGACGGCACTCCGGCGCTCACGAAGGCCAAAGGTGTCGGTCAGACCCTCAATCGCACCACACGATCTCGCTGGAGGAGAAACATGAAGCAAACCGTCGTCGCACTCGCGATCATGGGTATCGGACTGTCCGGCGCCCACGCACAGGAAATGGTGGTCAAGCTCGGCAGCGTCGCACCGCTGACCGGCACGATCGCACACCTGGGCAAGGACAACGAAAACGGCGCGCGCCTCGCAATTGAGGACGCCAACGCCAAGGGCATCACGATCGGCGGCAAGAAGGTCAAGTTCGAGCTGATGGGCGAGGACGACCAGGCCGACCCGCGCACCGGCACCACCGTCGCGCAGCGCCTGATGGATGCCGGCGTGAAGGGCGTCGTCGGCCACCTGAACTCCGGCACGACGATCCCCGCGTCACGCATCTACAACCAGGCCGGCGTACCGATGATCTCGCCGTCGGCAACCAACCCGACGCTGACGCGCCAGGGCTACAAGGCGGTGTTCCGCACGATCGCCAACGACGTGCAGCAGGGCGGCGTACTCGGCAAGTTCATCGTCGGCCCGCTCGCGGCGAAGACCGTCGCGATCATCGACGACCGCACGGCCTACGGCCAGGGCCTCGCCGACGAAACCGAGAAGGCCGTGAAGGCTGGCGGCGGCAAGGTCGTCGCGCGCGAATTCACGACCGACAAGGCGACCGACTTCAACGCCATCCTCACCAAGATCCGTGGCGCGAAGCCCGATGTGATCTTCTTCGGCGGCATGGACGCCCAGGGCGGCCCGATGCTGCGCCAGTTGAAGCAACTCGGCGTGGAAGCCAAGTTCGTCACCGGCGACGGCGGCTGCAGCCCCGAGATGATCAAGCTCGCCGGCGAGGCGATCGGCGCCAACGCGTACTGCTCGATGGCCGGCCTGCCGCTCGAGAAGATGCCGGGCGGCGCGGAGTTCCGCAACCGCTACAAGGCACGCTTCGGCGCCGACGTGCAGATCTACTCGCCGTATGCGTACGACGCGGCAATGGCGATGATCAATGCAATGCAGGCCGCCAATTCGCCCGAACCGGCCAAGTACCTGCCCGAGCTCAAGAAGAGCAGCTTCCCCGGCGTGACCGGCACGGTGTCCTTCGACGACCTGGGCGACATCAAGGAAGGCGCCATCACGATGTACCAGTTCAAGGCGGGCACCTGGGCACCGATGTAAGACCGGCGGTCATTCCGGCACATCAGTCTGGATGACCCGAAGTGAGGGGTTGCGATCACGCAGCACGATCGCGACCCCTTTTTTGTGACTCTCGCGACATGTAACCCGATGTTTTTTTCGTCTCCCTGCGGTCCGGCCGACATACCCGTGCCGAACCCGATGCGCGCGCGAACGGCGCACGCGAAACCAGCGTCCGAGCTGCGGACCGGCCCCACGACGGCCACCCCGCAACATCCACCCCTGTGCGGCCTGCACCCGACATCCCGAGGGTAAACATGGAAATCTTTCTTCAACAGATCGTGAACGGGCTCGTGGTAGGCAGCGTGTATGCGCTGGTAGCACTGGGCTACACGATGGTTTACGGCATCCTTGGCCTGATCAACTTCGCCCACGGTGACCTGGTGATGGTCGGTGCGCTGACGGCCTTGCAGACCATGATGTTCCTGATGGGCGTCGCCCCCGGCATGTCGCCGGTCGCGATGCTGACGCTGTCGCTGCTCGTCGCGATCCCGGTGTGCATGCTGCTCGCGTTCACGATGGAGCGCCTCGCCTACCGCCCGCTGCGCAACGCGCCGCGCCTGGCACCGCTGATCACCGCGATCGGCGTGTCCTTCCTGCTGCAGACCCTGGCGATGATCGTCTGGGGCCGCAACTACCACACCTTCCCGCAACTGATCTCGACGACCCCGGTGCAGCCGATCGAGGGCGTCTTCATCACGCCGATCCAGATCACGATCATCATCGTCTCGGCCCTCATGATGGCCGGCCTGATCCTGCTGGTGACCAAGACCAAGCTCGGCCGCGCGATGCGCGCCACCGCCGAGAACCACCGTGTCGCCGCGCTGATGGGCGTCGACACCAACATGATCATCGCGCTCACCTTCGTCATCGGTGCGGCGCTGGCGGCCGTCGCCGGCGTGATGTTCGCCAGCAACTACGGCATCGCGCACTATGGCATGGGCTTCATGCCGGGCCTGAAGGCCTTCACCGCCGCGGTGCTGGGCGGCATCGGCAACCTCGGCGGAGCGATGCTCGGCGGGGTCGTGCTGGGCCTGGTCGAATCCTTCGGCGCGGGCTACATCGAGCAGGCGACCTTCGGCTTCCTCAATTCGTCCTACCAGGACATCTTCGCCTTCATCATTCTCGGCCTCGTGCTCATCTTCAAGCCTACCGGCCTGCTGGGTGAACGCGTGTCCGACCGGGCATAACGCGGGAGTGACCAGACCATGAACGAACTCGCACTGGCCGTCCCCTGGCTGGGCAAACGCAATCCGCAGGCCGCGCGCTGGGTGGTGATCGCGATCGCGATCGCGGCGCCCATGATCGCGATGATGTTCGGCCGCACCTGGGTGCGCGTGCTCGACTTCGCGCTGCTGTACATCCTGCTCGCGCTGGGCCTCAACCTCGTCGTCGGCTTCGCCGGCCTGCTCGACCTGGGCTACATCGCGTTCTACGCGGTGGGCGCCTACACCGCGGCCTTCCTCGCCTCGCCACACTTCGATGTGCATCTGCCGATCTGGGTGGTGCTGCCGCTCGCGGCGGGCTTCGCGGCGACGGCGGGCATCACGCTCGGCTTTCCGGTTTTGCGATTGCGAGGGGACTACCTCGCGATCGTCACGCTGGGCTTCGGCGAGATCGTGCGCATCTTCATGAACAACCTGAACTACCCGATCAACATCACCAACGGGCCGCAGGGCATCAACTCGCTCGACCCGATCATGCTGTTCGGCTGGGATCTGTCGCGCAACATCCAGGTGAGCGAGGATCTGGCGATCAACTCGCTGTTCCTGTACTACTACGCCTTCCTCGCCTGCGTTGCCGGTTCGATCCTGTTCATCTCGCGCCTGCAGGTGTCCCGCGTCGGCCGCGCGTGGGCCGCGATGCGCGACGACGAGCTCGCCGCCAAGGCGATCGGCATCAACACGCGCAACATGAAGCTGCTGGCGTTCTCGCTCGGCGCGACCTTCGGCGGCGTGTCGGGCGTGCTGTTCGGCACTTTCCAGGGCTTCGTCTCGCCCGAGTCCTTCTCGCTGATGGAGTCGATCGCGGTGCTGACGATGGTCGTGTTCGGCGGCATGGGCAACATCGCCGGCGCCATCGTCGGTGCGATCATCCTGTCCGCGCTGCCCGAAATCCTCCGCCACCTCGCGGTACCGGTGCAGCAGGCCCTGTTCGGCCACGTGCTGCTCGACCCCGAGGTGCTCCGCATGCTGCTGCTGTCGCTCGCGATGATCCTGATGATGCTGCTCCGCCCGGCCGGCCTGATCCCGGCCAACGCCAAGTACTCCCACATCCGCTACCTGAAGGCGAAAGGGGTGACCGAATGATCACCCTGCTCGAAGCCCGCAACATCGGCAAGCGCTTCGGCGGCCTGCAGGCGCTCTCGGAGGTCTCGCTGACGATCCGCAAGGGCGAGGTGTACGGCCTGATCGGCCCCAACGGCGCCGGCAAGACCACCTTCTTCAACGTGCTGACGGGGGCCTACACGCCCGACGGCGGCGAGTTCGTATTCAATGGCGCGCCGCTGCCCTCGGGCAAGCCGCACCTGGTGGTCACACAGGGCATCGCGCGCACCTTCCAGAACATCCGCCTGTTCCGCGAACTGACCGCGCTCGAGAACGTGATGGCGGGACACCACATCCGCACCACTGCGGGCGTGTGGGGCATCCTCACGCAGAACAAGCACACCGTCGAGGAGGAGCGCCTGACCACCGAGCGCGCCTACGAGCTGCTCAAGTACGTAGGGATCGAGCGCTTCGCCACCGCGACCGCGAAGAACCTGTCGTACGGCGACCAGCGCCGGCTCGAGATCGCGCGCGCGCTCGCGACCGAGCCGCAGCTGCTCGCACTCGACGAACCGGCCGCGGGCATGAACGCGACCGAGACGGGCCAGCTCAAGCACCTGATCGAGCAAATCCGCGGCGACGGCATCACCGTCCTGCTGATCGAGCACGACGTGAAGCTCGTGATGGGCCTGTGCGACCGCGTCGCGGTGCTCGATTTCGGGCGCAAGATCGCCGAGGACGTTCCGGCCGAGGTGCAGAAGAACGAAGCCGTGATCGGCGCCTACCTCGGCGGAGGCCACAAGCATGCACACTAATCCCACCTCTCCCCTGCTCCAGCTCGGCGGCATGCAGGTCGCCTACGGCGGCATCAAGGCCGTCAAGGGCATCGACCTCGAACTCTACCGCGGCGAACTCGTGAGCCTGATCGGCGCCAACGGCGCCGGCAAGACCACCACGCTGAACGCCATCGCCGGCAGCCTGAAGATCGCCGGCGGCGAGATCCTCTACGAGGGCGAAAAGATCCACGTGCTGCCCGCGCACAAGCGCCTGCGCCGCGGCATCGCGCTGGTGCCGGAAGGGCGCGGCATCTTCACGCGCCTGACGGTCGAGGAAAACCTGCGCATGGGGGCCTACACGCGCAACGACACGGACGCCATCGAGCAGGACCTGGAACGCGTCTACAGCATGCTGCCCCGCGTGAAGGAGCGCCTCGCGCAGATCGCCGGCACGCTGTCGGGCGGCGAGCAGCAGATGGTCGCCATCGGCCGCGCGCTGCTGTCGCGCCCCAAGCTGCTGCTGCTCGACGAACCGTCGATGGGCCTCGCGCCCCTCGTGGTGGAGAAGATCTTCGAGGTCGTGCAGTCGGTCGCCAAGGAAGGCGTCACGATCCTGCTCGTGGAGCAGAACGCCAACCTCGCGCTGGAGTTCTCGCAGCGCGCCTACGTGATGGAATCGGGCAAGATCACGCTGACCGGCAGCGGCGCGGAACTGCTGACCAACCCGAAGGTGCGCGCCGCCTATCTGGGCGAAGCGGCCTGACGAGATTCCGGCTTGCGGTCCGGACGGGCGCGGGGCTCCGGCTTCCGCGCCCGTTGTCCGTTTACGGGGCTACAATCGGCGCCGCCGCACGCCCCGTCCGGCGTCACGAGGAACTGGACCATGCCTGCACATTCGCTGCGCGGCGGCTGCCACTGCGGCGCGATCCGCGTCGAACTGGAACTCACCCGCGCGCCGGCCGACTATACGCCGCGCGCCTGCGACTGCTCTTTCTGCCGCAAGCACGGCGCAGCCTACTTGTCCGATCCCGCGGGACGACTGCACATCGCGGTCCGCGACCAGGCCGCGCTCGGGCGCTACCGGCAAGGGAACGCGCTGGCGGAGTTCCTCTTCTGCAAGACCTGCGGCGTGCTCGTCGGGGTGGCCTACGCGGAGGGCGGCTGCCTGTACGCGACCGTGAATAGCCGCGTCATCGAGGGCGATCCCGGCTTCCCGAACGCCACGGCGGTGTCGCCGCAGACCTTGGGGGCGGACGAGAAGGTCGCACGCTGGAAGGCGGTGTGGTTCGCGGATGTGACGCTCGCGGGGAACGGCAGTCCGGGCTGACGCGGACGAGCGGAAACGGGCGGCGTCTCTGCTTCATCTGCAACACTCCCCCTGCTTACGCAGTCTTTGGTGTGTTGCATCTACCGGTTGAATCCGCCCGGCATTGCTGTCGCTCATTCCGCCATGGCTGACCGACAGCGCTGGCTGAGGACCCGCGAGCATTGCTCCCCCAGCCCGGCGATACCGAGGCGCATCGTCTGGCCGTGGCGCAGGTAGCGCGGCGGGGCGCGGAGGAAGCCGCTGCCGGGCGGCGTGCCGGTGAGCAGCACGTCGCCGGGGTGTAGCGTCATGTAGCGGCTCGCGCGGGCGACGAGTTCGGCGCAGGTGAACAGCATGTCGGCGGTGTTCGAGACCTGCATCGTCTCGCCGTCGAGGGTGAGCCGGAGGTCCAGCGCCTGCGGGTCGGGCACTTCTTCGCGGGTGACGAGCCAGGGGCCGAGCGGGCAGAAGGTGTCGCAGCTCTTGCCCTTGTCCCACGTGGGGCCGCGCTCGAACTGGAAGGCGCGCTCGGAGACGTCATTGGCGATGCAGTAGCCGGCGACGTGGTCGAGCGCGCGGGCGACGGGGACGGCGCTCGCGCGGCGGCCGATCACCAGCGCCAGTTCCACTTCCCAGTCGCCGCGGGTGGCGCCCGGCGGCAGGCGCACGGTGTCGCGTGCGCCGCACAGCGCGGACGTGGCCTTGAGGAACAGGATGGGTTCGTCCGGCAGGGTGTGGCCCGCGGCCGCGTGCGCGCGGTAGTTCAGGCCGGCGGCGACGATCTTGCCGACGCCGGCGACGGGCACGCCGAGGCGCGGGCGGCGCGGCACGGCAGGGAGGGCGCGGGCATCGAGGCGGCGCAACGCGGCGAGGCGTGCCGGGGCGAGCGTGGACGGGCCGATGTCCGGGACGTGCGCGGAGAGGTCGCGCAGCACGCCGTCGGCGTCGATCAGGCCCGGGCGTTCGCGGCCGCGGGGGCCGTAGCGGACGAGCTTCACGCTTCTGCCATCTCCATCACGCGGGCCAGGTGTGGCTGCCGCCGGCGTTCATCGCGAGGTTGCCGCCGTCGACCGGCAGCAGTACGCCATTCAAGGCGCGCGCGGCATCGGAGGCGAGGAAGACGGCCGGGCCGACGTAGTCCTCGGGTTCGAGCAGCCGCCCTTGCGGCAGGCCGGCGAGGATGCGCGGCAAGACGTGGTCGCGGAAGCGCGGGTTGTCGAGGTGGCCGCGCAGCCCCGGGGTGAGGGTCTGCGCGGGCAGGATCGCGTTCACGCGGATGCCGGCGCCGGCGTATTCGACGGCGAGTTCGCGTGTCATCTGGTGCACGGCCGCCTTGGTGCAGCTGTACGGCAGCGCGCCGCGCCCGAGCGCCGATTCGCCCGAGTTGGAGCCGATGTTGATGATGCTGCCCTGCCCCGCCGGCAGCATGCGGCGCAGCGCGGCCTGGCAGCACAGGAAGTAGCCGGTGAGGTTCACGGCGAGCATCCGGTCCCAGTCGGCGGGGGCCAGTTCGTGCGGGCGCACGCGGGACGGGAAGGCGAAAGGCACGTTGACGAGGATGTCCAGATAACCGATGTCCTCGTCGATCGCGGCGAACAGCCCCTCGACGGCGGCGGAGTCGGCGATGTCGACGACGCGCGCGAGCGGCGCGGGTCCGATCGTCGCGAGTTCGCGTGCGGTCTGCGCGAGGCCCTCGGCGTCGATGTCGGCGATCGCGACGCGGGCGCCGGCGCCCGCGAGGCCCAGCGCAAGGGCGTGACCGATGCCGCCGTTGGCGCCGGCGCCGGTGACGAGCGCGACGCGGCCGTCGAGGTCAAACCGCGGCGAACTGTTCTGGGAGTTGGGCGGCGGGGTCGTGGAGGGATTCATCACTGTGACTTCCGGTGGAGGATTCGAGCAGGGCGATGCGGCCGCTGGCACCATCGAGGACAATGCGCGCGCCGTCGGTGATCAGGCGCGTCGCGTCGGGCAGCGCGATCGCCGGGATGCCGGCTTCGCGCGCCTGGCAGGCGCTGTGGGCGAGGAGCCCGCCGACTTCGACGACGAGCCCTGCGACGATGCGGAAGAGCGGCGTGACGCCGAGGTTGGCGGCGCGCAGCACGAGGATCTCGTCGCCGCGCCAGCCCTCGGTCGGCACGGGCTCGCCGGGGGCGAACACGCGGGCGACGCCGCTGACCTTGCCGGCCGACAGCGGTGCGCCGCTCCAGGCGCTCCCCTCGCCAGCATCGCCCCCCTCGCCGGCGCGCGCGGTCGGCACGCCGATGACGTCTAGGCGCGAGCCGAACACGACGGCCGGGACGCAGTGCAGGCGCGCGGCGAGACGTGCCATCGCGTGTTCGGCGGCACGGCGTTCGGCGCGCCGGCGCAGGGCTGCGGAGTTGCGCAGCGCGGCAGGCAGTTCGCGCGTGTGGAGGTGGAAGATCAGCGCCTCCGGCCAGTCGAGGTGCGCGGCAAGGTGCAGCGCGGCGTGGCGGATCAGCGCATGGACGGCGGTGTAGTGGTGCTTGATCGTCTCGCGCAGCGGCAGGAAGTGCTGCGCGAAGGCGAGCGCCTCGAAGAGGGCCGCGCGCGCGGCTTCGTCGACGCCGGCGGCAGCGAGCCGCTCCCCGAGTTCCGCCTCGGCCGCGCGGCGGGCGGCCTGCTGGCGCGCGAATTCGGCCGCAGGCCGGCGACCGCTGCTGCGCAGGTTCGCGAGCAGCTCGTCGAGGCGGACGGGATCCTCGGCGAGTCGCGGTTCGGCGAGTTCGAGTTCGTTGTCGGCGCAGTGACCGTAGGCGGCGAGGTAGTCGGCGCGGCTGCGGCGCCCCTCGGCGACATCCTCCAGCCACAGCGCCTGGCGCGTGATCAGGCTGCCGGGTAAGCCGGACAGCAGGCGCGCGCACAGCGCTTCGCTGTCCGATCCGAACAGGGCTTCGAGCGTGCGGCGGACTTCGGCCGCGAAGTGGAAGCCGAGCCGCGCGGCGATGACGAATTCGACGCAGGGGCCGGTGCGCAGGAAGCGCACGAGACCCGACACGGCGGCGACCACCCGGCGGGGATCGCCCGAGGCGACGGCTTGCTCGAGCGCCACCGGCACGCCGAGGCGTGGGGCGACCTGCGATTCGTAGCGGGCGAGGTAGTCGCGTGCCGCCGTGCGCAGGCCGCGCTCGAAACGTTCCCGCACGGCGGCGGCGGGAGCATCGAGGGCAAGCCGGCCGTACAGGCGCACTTCCGGATAGTTCGCGAGCGAGGGGTCGGCCGCGACGCGGTCGAGGTAGTCGTCCACCGGCGGCTCCGCGCCATCGCCGAAAGTCGCCGCGTCGACTTCGAGGTTGAAGCAGAGCTGCCCGGCGACCAGCTCGTACAGGTGATCGACGCAGAGCGGGTCGAAGCGGTAGCCGAGGCGCCGGCGCCCGGTCACGATCGCGCCGCGACGCCCGGCGAAGATGTCGCGGAACAGGCCGAAACTCATCGCGGTCGGCGTCGGCAGCAGCTCGCCGACGTTGCCGTTGCTGAGCACGAGCTGGCTGCCGTGCAGCACGCCGCGCCGGCGCAGGTCGGCGAACTTGCGCGCGAGGCGCCGCCGCTCGCCGGCGAGGTAGCTTTCCAGTCCTACCCCGTCTGCCCCGCCTGCCGTGCTCGCGGCGACGAGCGGGCGCGCCTGCAGCAGCCACACGCCGCACAGGTCGACGGCGAATTCGACATCCTGTGGCCCCCCGAAGAAGGCTTCGGCGCGCAGCGCGAGCAGTGCGACCTCGCGCGCCTCGGCGGGCGTCAGGCAGGCGACGCGCACGCGCTGCGGACGCACCGGGTGCGGACCGTCGACGGCAAGCGCCTCGCGTTTGTGGCCGATGCGCTTGCGCAGAAGGCGGCCGGCGTGGGACAGGACGAAGCTATCGCCGACGTGTCGCCCCGCGGCGAGCGGTTCCGCCAACCCCCAGACGGCATCGACGTGCACCTCGCGGCGCTTCGTGTCGAGCGGCGCGCGCGTATAGGCGATGCCGGCGGCGACGGCCGGGACGAGGCGCTGCACGAGCACCGCCAGCGCCGCATCGGCGTGCCCCAGTCGCGCGCGGTACTCGACCGCGGCCGGTTCCGCCCACGAGGCGATGCAGCGTTCCATCGCGGCGAGCAGCGCCGCCTCGCCCTGCACGCCGAGTTCGGTGGCGTACACGCCCGCGTAGCTCGCACCCTCGCCATCCTCCTCGATCGCGGAGCTGCGCACCGCGATGCGCCCGCCGAGCGCGCGATAGGCCGCCAGCAGCGTAGCGCACACCGCTTCACGCTCGGATCCGCCCTTGCGCCACGCGGCAATAGCCGCCGCGCTGACGCAGAAACCGGGACTGACCGGGAAGCCCGCCGCGAGCAGCAATCCCTGGCGCAGTGCCTTGTTGCCCACGGCGCGGGCATCGGCCGGCGTGAGCGCGGCGAGGTCGCGGATCCAGCCCGACGACACCGGCGCGCTCCCGGCCGCGCCCTCCGCGGCTGTCACGCCGCGACCCCGGCGCGGATCGCGCGGCCCGCCCGTTCCGCGCCGCGGATGCGGGAGTCGTCGCGATTGTCGCGCTCGCCGCTCCAGCGGTCCTTGAGTTCCAGCCATTCCGGCGCGAAGCCTTCGATGCGTTCGCCGCGCAACGCCGCGTCGATCACGCGCCGGTAGAAGCCGACGATGTCCGCGACGAGCGCTGCGGTGCGCTCGCGGCCGGGAATCTTGAAGCGTTCGACGCCCATCGCGACGTATTCCGGCACTTCCCACAGCAGCAGCTCGGGACTGCTCTTCAGACGCGGCGAATCGGGATGGCGGCGTTCGCCGGCGGTGAGCGACCACTCGCCGCGACAGATGCGGTAGCAGCTGCCGCCACGCGCCGCCGAGCCGAGGTAGAGATCCTTGTCGTCCTCGCCACGCAGATGTTTCACATGGAAGTAGCTGCTCGAATAGCAGCGCCCGGGGCAGATGCGGCCGCGATGCGGGTTCTGGAACAGGAAGGCTTCGAGCTTCATCGGGCTCGCGGCACGGATCTGCGCGGCCTCGGCTACGCCCCAGCGGTAGGGCAGCACGACGTAGTCGGCGCCGAGCTCGTCATAGAAGCGCACGTCCTCGACATTGAACACGCCGGCGGTCACGCTGACGTGGATGTCCAGCGCGGGATGCGCGCGGCGCACCAGCGGGATCAGGCCGGGGTCGCACACCATCACGCCGCTCACGCCGATCTTCGCGAAGGTCGCGACGCGGTCTAGGAAGAGGCCGACCTCGTCGGGCGCGGGCATCACGTTGATCGCGACGCGCACGTCCTTGCCGTCGCACGCGGCCTCGACGACCAGCTCGGCGATCGCGCCGTCGTCAAGCTCGTCGGTGGCCGGACGGCGGCTCCAGCCGCGCGGCCCGACGTAGACGGAGTCGGCGCCGCGCGCGAGCGACGCGAAGGCCATTTCGAGGCTGCCACCGGGGGCCATCAGGATCGTCATCATTCACCTCACAGAAGAAGACCGGCGGCAAGGCAGCCGGCCGGCAGTGCGTGTCGGGGAGCACCGGGCGGCGCCATCAGCTCGGCAAGTTCCTGCAGCCGCGTGGCCATCTCCGGCGCCCACGGAAGGCCGACGCGCGCGAGCCACTTGCGGCGCAGTGCGGCGCCGGCCCAGCTGCCCGCGGGCACGCCGGCGATGCGCGACCACAGGCCGGGATCGGCGCGCAGGCGGGCCGCCGCCACACCCGCCGAGCGCGCGAAACCCTGCAGCAGGGCGGGCGCAGAGCGTGGCAGATCCTCGTGGCACACGAAGAAGCTCGTCGGCACCTGCGGCCGCGGAACGGGAAACGTCGCGAGCAGTCCGGCCAGGTCGCAGACCTCGCGGAAGGCGCCGCCCGCGACGAGTGCGGGAACCTGGTGCCAGTACAGCAGCGCGGCATCGAGCCCGCCGCCGCACAGGGCCTCGTGCAGGGCGCTCTTCGAGCCCGCGGCGACGCAACGCGACACCTCCGCCGGATCGAAGCCGTGACGCAACCGGCACGCGGCACGCAGCAACAGCCAGTTCTTGTCCTGCGCATGGACGACGCCGATGCGCTTGCCCGGCAAGTCCGCGAGTCCGCGCAGCACGGCACCGCGGGGGGCGACGAGGCCGCCGAAGATCGCGCCATACGGGGCGGCCGCGACCAGCGGCAGGCCGGCGGCGCGATGGCGCGCGAGCGACAGCCAGTCGGTGTCGATGAGCTCGACCTCGCCGTCGATCAGCCGCGCCTCGGTCGCATGGCGTTCGCCGCGCATGCGGTCGTCACCCAGCTGCAGCGCGAGACGATAGCCGTTGGCCTCGTCGAGGCCGCAGGCGACGATCGCGCGCATCAGCCAGGCGCCGCTGCCGGTGGCTTCGAAGGCCGCGCGCAGGGTGGGCAAGGAGTCAAGGGCGGACATTCGACGCCCCCCTTCCGATGCCGGCAAACGTAGGGCGGGAAAGCAAAGCGCATCCCGCCACGCGGCGGCCGGGCGGTGTCGGACGCGCCGGTTGGCGGGATACGCTGCGCTCCTCCCGCCCTACGTACCGTCGTACTTCACGCGACATCTCATTTGGCATAACTCGCCGCCCGGTCCATCAGCGTATCGACACGCTTCGTCTTCTCCCGCACCCAGCGCCCGCGCAGCTCGGCGAGTTCCGCGGCGTGGTGATCGAGGTTCTGCGCGCCCGCGACGACCTCGTCGATCGCGCGCCGGTAGAAGCGCACCAGGTCGCGGATCATGCCGACCGGCCGCTCGCGCCCCGACAGCTTGAAGCAGGTCACACCGGCCGCGACGAAGCCCGGCAGCTGCGCGAGCATCAGGCGCGCGTCGCGGCGCAGCTTGAGCTCGACCGGGGCCGCGCCCGCCGCGCCGAATTCCCAGTTCGCCTGGCACACGCGGTAGCACTCCTTCGCGCCGCGGTTCGCGCTGCCGTGGAAATCGCGGCTGCCCTCGATCTCCTTCCAGTCGCGAAAACGCAGGTAGCTGCTCATGATGCATTTGCCGGGGCACAGTTTGCCGGTCTGCACCGTCTCGAACAGGAAGGTCTCCAGCCCGATATCGCTCGCACGGCGCACGGCTTCGATCTCGGCGACGTCCCAGCGGTAGGGCAGGATGATCACGTCGGCGCCGGCGTCGCGGTAGAAGGCCGCGTCGGCGAGGTTGCTGATGCCGCTGCCGATGCTCACATGCAGCACCGTGTCCGGAATCTCGCGGCGCAGCGTGCGCAGCAGACCGATGTCGGTGACGATGAAGCCGGAAGCGCCATCCGCCGCGTAACGCACGGCCTTGTCGACGAAGCGGCCGAAGTCGTAGGGCGTCGGGAAGGTGTTGAGCACCACGCGCAACTCGGCGCCGCGGCCTCGCGCATAGGCGGCCGCCTCGCGGATCGCGTCGTCGCTCATCTCCGACTCGTAGGGGCGGCGCGAGAAGCCGAGCGGGCCGACGTAGATGATGTCGGCGCCCTCGTCGACCGCCGCGCGCGCCATCTCGATCGAGCCGGCCGGAGCGAGCAGCTTCACCATCATCAGCTCCGCCCGATGTAGCGCTGGCCCGCGCCTTCGAAGTAATAGCCGTTGCACAGGCCTTCGCGCGCGAGGCCCGCGAGCGTGTCGAGTGCCGGCGCGAAATCGGGCGCCGCCTCGCCGGCGAAGGCCCGCGCCAGCGCGTCGCGGTAGATGCGTCCGACCGCCGCCGCGTAGCCCGGCGCCTCGCCCTTGTTATGCACGTAGAAGTGCTTCAGTCCCATGTCCGCGAGCCGCTCGCCGTGCTCGACCATGCACAGGTCCTTGCCCGACAGCGTCATCCGCCCGGTGTCCTTCAGCGACCAGTCGGCGCGACTGCCGTCGTCGCGGCCGCGCTTGAGCCAGTGTTCCTGAGTGCACTGGTAGGAACAGCTGCCGTCGCCGCATGCGCCCTCCGCGCCCTCCTCGCTGTGTTCGAGGATGAAGCAGGTCTCGGAGATCACGAGCGGGATCTTGCCGTGCACCGGCACCAGCACCTCGATGTCGGCGTGCTCGGCGATGTAGCGCACCTCGTCGAGCGACAGCTCCGGATTCGGATACACGCGCGTGACGCCGAAGTCCCTGAGCACCTTCGCGGTCTCGTGTGTGTACAGGTTGCCGAACACGCCGAGGTGGACCGGCGCCGTACAGCCGCGCTCGCGCAGCATGCGCAGCACGCCGAGGTTGTGCACCTCCAGCGCGTCGAAGGGCAGCTGGAGTGCGGTGTCGATGACGTCGCCGACCCATGCAAGGTCGTCGTTGCCCGGCACCGCGTAGAGGCGCAGGTAGGCCTTCTGGCCGCGCGCATGCACGTGCTGCAGCCCCGCTTCGAGCAGCTCCGCGTGCGAACTGAAGTTGTTCGGATATTCGGGGCAGGAAAAGTCGCCGAGGTAGATCGCGTCGTAGGCCGAGAAATCGCCCTCGCGCAGTTCCTTGAGGTTGCCGACGTCGGTCGAGAGTTCGAACATGGTGTGTCTCCTTGCTTATTGGGTCATGGCCGCGACGCCCGCGGAAACGCGCGCGGATTCATCGATTGCCTGGCGCAGCAGGCGGTTGTCGCGCTTACTGCGCTCGGTCATCCAGCGCCCGCGCAGCGTCTCCAGCTCGGAAGCGAAGACCGAGAGGTCGGGGCGATCCGATTCGAGGATGGCGTCGACCGCCCGCCGGTAGACGCGCACGATGTCGCGCACCAGCACCGCCGAACGGTCGCGCCCCGGCACCTTGAGGCAGTCGACGCCGGCGGCGAGGTAGTCCGGCAGTTCCTCCAGCCACAGCGCCGGATTGGTCTTGATCGTCATCGGCAGGCGGTAATCGATGTCGTCGACCTTGAAGTTCCAGTCCGTCTGGCACACGCGAAGACAGTCGCCGCCGCGCGAGGCCGAGCCGAAGAAGTGGTCCTTGCCCTCGGTGTCGAGCCAGCGGCGGAAGCTGAAGTAGCTGCTCATGTTGCATTTGCCGGGGCAGATCTTCCCGCCCGACGGCGTCTTGAACAGGAAGACCTCGATGCCGACCTTGCCCGCGCCCTTGATCTGGCGGATCTCCTCGACCGACAGGCGGTAGGGCAGCACGACGTAGTCCGCGCCGAGTTCGCGCAGGAAGCGCACGTCCTCGTAGTTCGTGATGCCGCAGCCGACGCTGGTATGCACATTCACGTGCGGCAGGCGCTCCTTCACCAGCCGCATCGCGCCGAGGTCGCTGATCATGAAGCCCTGCGCGCCCCAGCCCGCGTAGCGCTCGACGCGCTCGACGAACATCGGCAGCTCGGTCGAGCTCGGCAGGGTGTTCACGACGACGCGCACCTCCTTGCCGCGCGCCAGCGCGTAGTCGATCGTGTGGCGGATCTCGTCGTCGTTCAGCTCATCCTGCGCGCCGCGCCGGCTCCAGCCGACGACGCCGACGTACACCGCGTCCGCGCCCTCGTCGAGCACCGCCTTCGCCATCTCCAGCGTGCCGCCGGGGGCCATCATCATCACCATGCTTGCTCTCCTTCAGGCCGGAACGGCGTTCCGGCAGTCCTGGTCTTCGCGCAGCAGTTCACTCAGTGCGGCGAGGAAGCGCGCGTTCTCGGCAGGCAGGCCGACGCTCACGCGGATGTGTCCGGGCAGGCCGTAGCGGGCCATGCACTTCACGGCGACGCCGCGTTCGGCGAGGCGTGCGAGCGCAGCGCGCGGCGCGCGCAGCAGCACGAAGTTCGCCGCCGAGGGCACGAACTCGACGCCCAGACGCGCCAGCCCCGCCATCAGCAGCTCGCGCCCGCGCGCGTTGGCGGCAATGCTCGCGCGGCGGTGGCTCTCGTCATCGAGCGCCGCGAGCGCGGCGGCCTGCACCAGCGAACCGACGTGGTACTGCGGGCACAGCGCGGCGAGCCGCCGCATCAAGGTTTCGGGCGCGAAGCCGTAACCCACGCGCAGGCCCGCCAGCCCCTCGACCTTGGACAGCGAGCGCAAGACCAGCACGAAGGCGCCACGGCGCACGTCCGCCGCCGCGTCGATCAGCGCGTGGCCCTCGGCGTAGTCGCGGTAGGCCTCGTCGAGCAGCAGCACGGCTCCCGCCGGCAGCGCATCGCACAGCCGCGCCCAGTCCGCCGGGTCCATCAGCGTCCCGGTGGGGTTGTGCGGCGACGCGACGACCACGAGGCGGGTTTCAGGGCTCAGGCGTGCAAGGTATTCCTCGACGGCGTATTCGCTTCCGGCCATCGGCACCGTGACAACCCGGGCCCCGGCGCGGGCGGCCGCCGAGCGGTAGGCGGGGAAGGCCGGATCGGGGATCAGCACCTCGCCACCGGCGCCGACGAAGGCGCGCAGCGCGAGGTCGATCAGGTCGCATGCGCCGTTGCCGATCACCAGCTGTGCAGCGGAGAGCCCCAACCGGCACGCAAGCGCGTCGCGCAGTTCGGCGCTGTCGGCCGCCGGATAGCGATGCAGCCGGGCGCTCGCGCGAGCGATCGCGGCGCAGGCCGCGGGCGAGGGTCCGAAGGGGTTTTCGTTGCCGGACAGATCGACGGCGGAGGCGTCCGTGCCGGCGTAATGCGCGCGGATCGACGCGACCAGCGCGGGATGGGGGTCGGCCTGCGGGCGGGCGGCGCGCACCCGGGCGAAGGCCTCGTCGAGGGGCACGCCGAGGTGCTCGTGCATGAAACACGCGGCCAGCGCCGGGGAACGCGAAATGCCCTGCTCGCAGTGCATCAGCACGCGGTGTCCGGCGGCGATGCGGCCGGCGAGGAATGCCGCGGCCTCACGGATGGTCGCGACGGGCAGCGCCACGCGGTCGGCCACCGCCAGCCCCAATTGCAGCGCCACCTCCGCCGGGCGGGCCAGCGGCGCCAGCGACAGCAGCGTGTCGATGCCCGCCGCCTGCAGCCCTGCGCCGTCGGCAGCGTCGGCGCGGCTGCCCACGGCCAGCTGCGGCATCACGAAATCCATTCCATCGCCCTCCGGGTCACGCCTGCGAACATGTCGACATCATCGACACATGCGCCCGGGCGCGACACGGCAGGATCATGAAGCGGAGATCATGATTTTCTGCAAATCCATCTCATCATTATGGTTATGGCCGCCCCGCCGACCCGGCGTGCTGCCCCGCAGCACACGCATGCATCGACGCACACCTCAGCGCATGCAGCCGCCGGCGCGGTGGCACCAGGCGACGAAGCCGATGCCGCCGAGGGTCAGGAAACCCGCCATGCCCGCCGCCAGCGTCAGCGGCGAATGCCACAGCAGGGGCGCGAAGACGCCGGCGATCGTCGAATTGATCCCGACCTGCAGGAAGCTCTGGCAGCTCGACGCCAGCCCGCGGTGCGAGGGAAACAGCTCCAGCGCCAGCAGCGTCATGCTCGGCATCGACAGGGCCATGCCGAAGGTGTACAGCACGATGGGCAGCACCGACCACGGCAGGCCCGGCGGCAGCAGCGTCGCGACCAGCAGGTTCGCGAGCGCCGCGGTCGCCATGATCGTCATGCCGGTCGCGACCGTGCGGCGCACGTGCCAGCGCCCGGCAACCCGCTCCGACAGCGCGGAGCCCGCGCTCATGCCGACCACCGCGGGCACGAACAGCCAGCCGAATTCCTGCGGGCCGAGGCCCAGGTGCTGCATCAGGAAGGCCGGCGCCGACAGCACGTAGAGGAAGAAGCCGTTGAAGTTGAAGGCCGCCGCCGCGCTCAGCAGCACGAAGGCGCCGCTGCCGAGCACCCGCCGGTAGGCGCGGGCGAGCAGCACCGGATGCAGCGGATGGCGGTGCTCGGCCAGCAGGGTCTCGGGCAGGAAGCGCCAGGTGAGCACGGCCAGCAGGGCGCCGAAGAAGGCGAGGAAGAAGAAGATCGCGCGCCAGCCCGCTGCGGCCAGCAGCAGGCCGCCGATGATGGGCGCGATCGCCGGAGCGACGCCGAAGATCAGCATCACGCGCGACATGAGCCGCTGCGCGTGCGCGCCGTCGAACAGATCGCGGATCACCGCGCGCCCGACCACCATGCCGGCGCCGCCGACCATGCCCTGCAGCGCGCGCCCCACCCACAGCCATTCGATCGACTGTGCCAGCGCGCACACCAGCGAGGCCAGCGCGAACAGCACGCTACCGGCGATGAGCACGTGCCGGCGCCCGAAATGGTCGGCGAGCGCGCCGTGCCACAGCACCATGAAGGCGAAGGTCGCCATGTAGGCGGTGAGGGTCTGCTGGATCTGCAGCGGCGAGGCGCCGAGGTCCGCCCCCATCGCGCCGAACGCGGGCAGGTAGGTGTCGATCGAAAACGGCCCGATGGCGGCGAGCGCCGCGAGGACAAACGCGAGCCAGGGCGAGGTGGCGGGCATCAGGGGGATCTCTGGGGTCGTTGTTGTCCGGTACCGGGCGTCCCCCCGAGCGCCCGCAGGCCGCGTCAGCGCGAGTCGAGGCCGCGCCGGTACTGGATCGCCTCGGCCACATGCGCGGGACCGACGCGCTCGGCGCCGGCCAGGTCCGCGACCGTGCGGGCGACCTTCAAGATACGATGATACCCGCGTGCGGACAGATTCAGCCGCCGGATCGCGTGGTCGAGCAATGCCTTGCCCTGCTCGTCGGGCGCGCACAGCGCATCGACGCGCCCCGGCGCGAGATGGCTGTTCGCCCCGCCCTGGCGCCCGCACTGCACCGCCCAGGCCTGCGCGACGCGCTCGCGCACCGCCGCGCTGGGCTCGCCCGCCGGCTGTCCGGTCATCTCGGCGTGGTCGAGCAGCGGCACCTCGATGACGATGTCCATGCGGTCGAGCAGCGGCCCCGACAGGCGTCCGCGATAGCGCGCGACCTGGTCCGGGGTGCAGCGGCAGCGTCCGCCCTTGTCGCCGGCGTGGCCGCAGGGACAGGGATTCATCGCCGCGACGAGCTGGAAGCGGGCGGGAAACTCCGCACGCTGGCGTGCCCGCGACACCGTCACGGTGCCCGTTTCCAGGGGTTCGCGCAGGGCTTCGAGCACCCGGCGGTCGAATTCGGGCAACTCATCGAGGAACAGCACGCCGCGGTGTGCGAGGCTGATCTCGCCCGGCCGCGGGTTCGCGCCGCCGCCGACGAGCGCCGGCGCGGACGCCGAGTGGTGCGGCGCGCGGTACGGCCGGCGGCCCCAGCGGCGGGCGTCGAAACCGCCTTCGAGCGACTGGATCGACGCACTCTCGATCGCCTCGGCCTCGTCGAGCGGCGGCAGCAGGCCCGGCAGGCGCCGCGCGAGCATGGACTTGCCGGTACCCGGCGGCCCGAACATCAGCAGCGAATGCTGGCCTGCTGCGGCGACTTCGAGCGCGCGCCGGGCCTGCAGTTGACCCTTCACTTCCGCGAGATCGGCGTCGTCAAAGCCACCTTCGGCGGGCGGCGGCGCGGTGCGGCGCGCGAGGGGCGTGTGGCCGTTGAGGTGCGCACACACCGCGAGCAGGCTGTGTGCAGGCAGCACGCTGGCGTCGCGCGCGAGCGCGGCTTCGTCAGCGTTCGCGGCCGGCAACACCAGCGCGCGTCCACTGCGCCCGCTCTCCAGTGCCATCGCGAGACCACCACGCACGGGACGCAAGCTGCCGTCGAGCGAGAGTTCGCCGACGAATTCGTGCTGCGCAAGGCCTGCCGCCTCGACCTGCCCGGATGCGGCGAGGATGCCCAGCGCGATCGGCAGGTCGAAGCGCCCGCCCTCCTTGGGGAGGTCCGCGGGAGCGAGATTGACGGTGATGCGGCGTTGCGGGAATTCGAACTGCGAGGTCGCGATCGCGGCGCGCACGCGTTCGCGCGCCTCGCGCACTTCGGTATCGGGCAAACCGACCAGGTTGAAGGCCGGCAAGCCGTTGGCGAGATGCACTTCCACCGTCACCTCGGGCGCGCCTAATCCTGCAAGCGCGCGGGTGCGTACGAGAGCCAGCGACATCGGGACCTCCGGAATGGACTGCGCGCAGTCTACCGGAGGTCCCGACAATGACAAACAGCTAAACCGGAAACCCGCGCGAGGCGGGCGTGGCGCACTCAGTCGTTTTCGCGGTCGGCGCGAGCGCGCAGGAGTTCGGATTCGAGAGCGACAACGCGATCTTCGAGTTCGGCGAGTTTCTGGCGTGCATGGGCCAGCACTTCGCGCTGCACGTCGAACTCCTCGCGGGTCACCAGATCGAGCTTGCCGAACGCGCTGCCGAGCAGCGCCTTGGCATTTTTCTCGAAGTCCTTGGCGGGATTGCTGGCAGCCAGTTCGGAGAGCTTGGCGCCGATTTCGTCGAGGAAGCGGGGACCTGCCATGGAGGCACCTCAAAGGGCTGAATCAAAGGCGGGAGTCTAGCACGGACGCCTTTCTGCAAGCCGCGGGGGCCCCGCCCTGCCCCATTGCGGTGAGCGCAGCCGCACGAGTGGCCGCTACGCACCACAAAATCGACTATAACGCACCATACCGGTGCATCGAGAGTTCCCGCATCTTTTGCGTGTGCACAAGAAATCGCTGCCCGGAACTCGCGCCAGACCAACATTTTCCTTTCACCACAAATACTTAACGGCACATAAACGCGACTTGGCACGGCACGTGCAAAGGAGGGACTGCCAGACATCAAATACCAACCATCAAGGAGCAACACCATGCACAAGCGCATCATCGCCCTGGCAGTTTCCGCTGCCCTGCCGCTGATCGCCTCCGGCACGGCCATCGCCGCCGACAGCCCGATCGCCGCAAACGTAGCTCTCGTCTCGGATTATGCCTACCGCGGCATCAGCCAGACGGACGAGAAGCCGGCGCTGCAGGGCGGGTTCGACTACGCGCATTCGAGCGGCCTCTACATCGGCGTGTGGGGCTCGAACGTGTCGTGGCTGAGCGATCTCGAGCGCGGCACGGACGAGAACTCCGGCAACAGCCTGGAGTTGGACGTGTATGCCGGCTACAAGGGCACGATGGGCGACTTCGGTTACGACGTCGGCGTGCTGCAGTATGTGTATCCGGGTGAATTCGACTCCAGCTGGCGCAGCACGATCGGCCTGAAGAACCCGAACACGCTGGAAGGCTACCTCGGCCTGTCGTGGCAGTTCCTGTCGTTCAAGTACTCGAATTCCGTTACCAACCTGTTCGGCGCACCGGACTCCAAGGGCAGCCAGTACTTCGACCTGTCGGCCGCCTACGAGGTGATGCCGGGCACGACGCTCAACGCCCACTATGGCCACCAGATGATCGCCGGCCCGGTCGAGTCCTACTCCGACTGGAAGGTCGGCGTGAGCCAGGTCGTCGCGGGCGTGACGCTGGGCCTGCACTACGTGGATACCAACATGAAGGACAAGAGCGACTTCGACGCCGACGGCCGCTACGTCCTCAGCCTCGGCAAGACCTTCTGAGCCTGCAACGCCGCGGGGCCCCGGCCCCGCAAGACTGAAAGGAAACCATCATGAAATTCGTCACCGCCATCATCAAGCCCTTCAAGCTCGACGAAGTGCGCGAGGCCCTCTCGGCGATCGGCGTGCAGGGCATCACCGTCACCGAGGTCAAGGGCTTCGGCCGGCAGAAGGGTCACACCGAGCTGTACCGCGGCGCCGAGTACGTCGTCGACTTCCTGCCCAAGGTGAAGATCGAGGCCGCCGTGCGCACCGAGCTGCTCGAACAGGTCATCGAGGCGATTGAGAAATCCGCCGCGACCGGCAAGATCGGCGACGGCAAGATCTTCGTCTTCGACCTCGAGCAGGCCATCCGCATCCGCACCGGCGAAACGGGCACCGACGCGCTGTAAGGGAGAACACCATGAAAAAACTGTTTGCTGTACTGCTTGCGGTGCTCGCGCTCGGCTTCGCCGGGCTTGCCAGCGCCGAGGATGCCCCGGCTGCGGCCGAGGCCGTCACCGCGGTCGCCGACGCGGCCGCCGCCGCCCCCGCAGCCGCCGCGGCGCCCGCCCCCACGGTCAACAAGGGCGACACCGCCTGGATGCTGACCTCCACCGCCCTGGTCGCCTTCATGGTGATCCCGGGCCTCGCGCTGTTCTACGGCGGCCTCGTGCGCTCGAAGAACATGCTGTCGGTGCTGATGCAGGTCTTCGTGATCTTCTCGCTGATGATCGTGCTGTGGTTCGTGTACGGCTACAGCCTCGCCTTCACCGAAGGCAACGCGTTCGTCGGCGGATTGTCGAAAGCCTTCCTCAGCGGCGTGACGGTCGATTCGATGGCCGCAACCTTCAGCAAGGGCGTCGCGATCCCCGAGTTCGCCTACATCATCTTCCAGGCGACCTTCGCGGCGATCACCCCGGCGCTGATCGTCGGTGCCTTCGCCGAGCGCATGAAGTTCTCCGCGGTGCTGCTGTTCATGGTGCTGTGGTTCACCTTCTCCTACCTGCCGATGGCCCACATGGTGTGGTACTGGGCGGGCCCGGATGCCTACATCGACGCTGCCGCGGGTGAAGCCGCCGCCGCGACCGCAGGCTTCCTGTTCCAGAAGGGCGCGCTCGACTTCGCCGGCGGTACCGTGGTGCACATCAACGCCGCTGTCGCCGGCCTGGTCGGTGCCTTCATGATCGGCAAGCGCATCGGCTACGGTCGCGAATCGATGGCTCCGCACTCGCTGACGCTGACGATGGTCGGTGCCTCGATGCTGTGGATCGGCTGGTTCGGCTTCAACGCCGGCTCCAACCTCGAAGCCAACGGCCTGACCGCGCTGGCCTTCCTCAACACCATGGTCGCGACCGGCATGGCGGCGATGTCGTGGATGGCGGCCGAATGGCTGATGAAGGGCAAGCCTTCGCTGCTGGGTGCGGCTTCGGGTGCGGTGTCCGGCCTGGTGGCGATCACCCCGGCCTGCGGCTGGGTCGGTCCGATGGGCGCACTGGTGATCGGCCTGCTCGCCGGCGTGATCTGCCTGTGGGGCGTGAATGGCCTCAAGCGCATGCTCGGTGCCGACGACGCGCTCGACGTGTTCGGCGTGCATGGCGTGGGCGGCATCCTCGGCGCGCTGCTGACCGGCGTGTTCGCCAACCCGGACCTCGGCGGTGTCGGCGTGTATGACTACGTCGCCAACGCAGTGGCCCCGTTCTCGACCTCCGCGCAGGTCACCAGCCAGGTCTGGGGCGTGGTCGTCGCGATCGTGTGGTCGGGCGTCGTGTCGGTGGTCGCCTACAAGATCGTCGATGTGCTGGTCGGCCTGCGCGTGCCGGAAGAAGAGGAGCGCGAAGGCCTCGACATCACGGCGCACGGCGAGACCGCCTACCACATCTGAGCATCCTTCCGGATCGCTCCCGCGTCCGGCCCTGCAGCGGGCGCCCCTTCGGGGGCGCCCGTTTGTCGTTTACCGTGGCGTGAAGGCCGTAAACGCATCGGGGCGCCCTGCGGCGCCCCGAGTTCGTGTTCGAACGGATATAGACTCAGCGGAACACGACCGTCTTGTTGCCGTGCAGCAGCACACGGCCTTCGAGGTGGTAGCGCAGGCCGCGCGCAAGCACGGTCTTCTCGATGTCCTTGCCGTAGCGCACCATGTCCTCGACCGAGTCGGAATGGTCGATGCGGATCACGTCCTGTTCGACGATCGGCCCCTGGTCGAGTTCGGACGTGACGTAGTGGCAGGTCGCGCCGATCAGCTTCACGCCCTTCGTCCACGCCTGGTGATAAGGCTTCGCGCCGACGAAGCTGGGCAGGAAGCTGTGGTGGATGTTGATGATGCGCCCCGGATAGGCGGCGCACAGCTCCGGCGACAGCACCTGCATGTAGCGCGCGAGCACGATCGTGTCGCCGCGCACCTCCTCGACGATGCGCTGCACCTCGGCATAGGCGGACGCCTTGGTGTCCGGGGTGACCGGCACGTGATGGAAGGGGATGCCGTGCCACTCGACGAAGCCGCGGAAGGTGTCGTGGTTCGAGATCACGCACGGGATCTCGATATCGAGCTCCTTCGACTGCCAGCGCGCGAGGAGGTCGTAGAGGCAGTGCTCCTGCTTCGACACCAGCACGACGACGCGCTTCTTCACCGCCGAGTCGGTGATGCTCCAGTCCATCTCCAGCTCTTCGGCGATCGGGCGGAAGCGCTCGCGGAACTCGGCAAGGTGGAAGGGCAGCGAGTCGGCCTTGATCTCGATGCGCATGAAGTAGCGCGCGACCGCCTCGCCGTCCGCGGGCGGCTCGGCGTGCAGCGAGGTCTCGAGGATCCAGCCCCGGTGCTCGGCGATGAAGCCCGACACGCGCGCGACGATGCCGACGCGGTCGGGGCAGGACGCCGACAGGGTGTAGAAGCGGTCGCGATGCATCGGATTACGCGACGCGCGCGAAGGCCTTGTCGATCTCGCGGCGCAGCTCGGCGTAGCTGCGCGTGACCGGGAACTGCGGGAATTCGCGGATGACGTTCTCAGGCGGGTGGAACAGGATGCCGCCGTGCGCCTCGCCGAGCATCGCGGTGTCGTTGTACGAGTCGCCGGCGGCGACGACGGTGAGCTTCAGCTCCTTGAAGCGCTTGACGGCCTCGCGCTTCTGGTCGGGCATGCGCAAGTGGTAGTTCACCAACACGCCGTTCTTGTCGGCTTCGAGGCGGTGGCACAGCAGGGTCGGCCAGCCGAGCTGCTTCATCAGCGGCTTGGCGAACTCCTGGAAGGTGTCCGAGAGGATCACGACCTGGTAGCTCTCGCGCAGGTCGTCGAGGAAGTCGCGCGCGCCGGCCATCGGCCCCATGCTCGCGATCACATCCTGGATGTCAGGCAGGCCCAGCTTGCGCTCGGCAAGGATCTTGAGCCGGTACTTCATCAGCGTATCGTAGTTCGGCTCGTCGCGCGTCGTGCGGCGCAGTTCCGGGATGCCGGTACGCTCGGCGAATTCGATCCAGATTTCGGGGACCAGCACACCTTCGAGGTCGAGACAGACGATCTGCACGGCAAGCTTCCTGTATCGGCGAATAAAGAAACCGTGGATTCTAGCAGTCGCCGGCCGCCACACGCGGAGGCCGCCGCGGTCAAAATATTTAATCTACCGGGAACCTATTAGAAGACCAGCGGTCTGGGGAATATGGCCCTATAATGGCAGGGCTAAATGCGTAACCCTTGGCCGATGGAGGCCATTTCGCGGGACGACTCCGGTCGTCCCGTTTTTCTTTTCCGGGCGCCCCTCAGCCGCCCAGCAGGTTGCGCACGCGCAGGCCCTGCTGCGCGAAGTGCACGCGCAATTCGTCCTGGTGTTCGAAGTCGCGCGTCTCCATCTGCAGGATCACCTCGGTCATGCCCACGGGCACGTGCAGTTCGCCGCGCCGGTGTTCGACGTGGCGCACGTTCATGCCCAGCTCGGCGACCGTCTTGAGCACCGCGAGCAGCTGGCCGGGCGCATCGGAGATGGTCACCGCGACGCACATCAGCCGCCCGCTCGACGCGAGGCCGTAGTCGATCGAGCGCCCGACCAGCGTCATGTCGACGTTGCCGCCCGAGATCACCACCACCGCACGGTCGTCCGGGCGCAGCGCGATCTTCTTCTGCATCAGCGCGGCGAGCCCGACGACGCCGGCGCCCTCGCCTATCGTGCGGGTGCGTTCGAGCAGCGTGACGATGGCCTCGGCGATGGCGTTGTCGTCGACGGTCACGATCTCGTCGACGTAGCGCGCGATGACCTGGCGCGTGAGCTTGCCGGGGCGCTTCACCTTGATGCCGTCGGCGATCGTGTGCGCGCCGGGCGGCACCTCCTCCAGCGCGCCGTCGCGCAGATAGGTGCGCCACGGCGCGACCGCCTCGGCCTGCACGCCGATCACGCGGATCGCCGGATTCTGCAGCTTGAGCGCGAGCGCGATGCCCGAGATCAACCCGCCGCCGCCCAGCGGCACGATCGCGACGCTCATGTCGGGGGCGTCCTCCAGCATCTCGAGGCCGCAGCTCGCCTGCCCGGCGATCACATCCCAGTCGTCGTAGGGATGGAGGAAGGTGAGGCCCTCGGCCTGCGCCAGCTTCATCGCCTCGTCGGTCGCGACTTCCAGCGTCTCGCCGACCAGGCGCACGTCGGCGCCGAGCTTGCGGCAGGACTGGATCTTGGTGAGCGGCGCGTTCACGGGCATGCAGACGACGGCGCGCAGTCCGCACTGCGCGGCGGCGCGCGCGACGCCCTGGGCGTGATTGCCGGCCGACGCGGCGACGACGCCAGTGGGCGGATGCGCGCCCGCGAGCAGACGGCCGATCTTGTGCGTGGCGCCACGCAGCTTGAACGAGCCGGTGCGCTGCAGGTTTTCGAGCTTGAGGCGCAGCGGCACGCCCAGCTCCTCGGAGAGCGGATCGTTCTGCCACTGCACGGTGCGCAGGATGGCGTCGCGGATGCGCTCGCGCGCGGCGAGCAGGGCCGGCAGGTCGAGCGGCAGGGCAGCAGGCATGCGGGGGACCTCGGGGCAAGGGTTGCGCGGAGACACGACGGGCTCCCATACGCCACTTTAGCCGCAAACGGCGCGCGCCCGGCAGCGCAGCGTAGACGGGGCGGCGGTCGCACGGCGCCACCGATATGCGGTATAAATCGGAACTGCCCGACAAACCACACGCAGTCCCGCACCGCATCCCGCCGATGATCAAACTGATACGCACCGAACAGCTCGCGCGGGGCATGTTCATCCACGACCTGAACTGCGACTGGATCGACCACGATTTCGTGCTCAGCCGCTTCCTCGTCAAGGACGCGGCGACGCTGGCGCGCGTGCGCGCGATCGGCGTGCGCGAGATCTACATCGACACTGCACGCGGCGGCGACGTGGCCGACGCGCCGAGCGCAGACGAGGCCGCACGCGAACTCGACGCGACGCTGGACCGCATCGCGACGACGCGGCCGACCGAGGAGCTGGCGATCTCGCCCGAGGCCGAACGCTATCGCGCGCGGCGCCTGCACGGCGAAGCGCGCCGCATCGTGCGCGACATGATGGGTGACATCCGTCTCGGCAAGCAGATCGAACTGGAACAGATCGAACCGCTGGTCGAGAACATCGTCGCGTCGATCTTCCGCAAGTCCGACGCGCTGCTGCCGCTGCTGCACCTGAAGGATCACGACGACTACACCTTCATGCATTCGGTGTCGGTGTGCGCGCTGATGACGAGCTTCGCGCGCACGCTGGAGCTGCCGCGCGAGGTGATCCGCGAGATCTCGATCGGCGCCCTGCTGCACGACGTCGGCAAGGCCAAGGTGCCCGAGGACATCCTCAACAAGCCGGGCAAGCTCACCGACGCCGAGTTCGACGCGATGAAGTCGCACGTCGTGCAGAGCAAGATCATCCTGCAGAACACGCCCGGCATCAGCGAGATCGCGCTCGACGTCGCCGCGCAGCACCACGAGCGCTTCGACGGCACGGGCTACCCGAACCGCCTCGCGGGCGACGACATCAGCCTGTACGGGCAGATGGCCGCGATCGTCGACGTGTATGACGCGATCACGTCGAACCGCGTCTATCACCAGGGCATGCCGCCGACGCTGGCGCTGCGCAAGCTGCTCGAATGGAGCAAGTTCCACTTCGCGCCGAAGCTCGTGCACGCCTTCATCCGCTCGATCGGGATCTATCCGACCGGCTCGCTCGTGAGCCTGCAGAGCAAGGCGCTCGCGGTCGTGCAGGAGCAGAACGCGGACAACCTGCTCAAGCCACGGGTGCTGGTGATTTTCGACCTGAAACAGCGCTGCTACACGACGCCGCGCGAGCTGAACCTCGCGGACTCGTACGACGCGATCGTCGAGCACGAGGATTTCGCGCAGTGGCAGATCGACCCGGCAAGATGGATCCCGGCGACGGCCTGAGCACGAACGGACGAGGGCGCCGGCGCGCGTAGGGCGGGATGAAATCCCGCCGTGGCCGCGGGAAGGCCGGTTCGGCGGGATTTCATCCCGCCCTACGGCTCCCTCCCGGCTCAATCGGCCGGCATCGCCTCCAGCGCCTCGGAGATCTCCAGCCAGCGCAGCTCCGCCGCGTCGACCCAGCCGGCGAGTTCCGCCTGGCGCTTGAGTAGCGTCTGCAGTTGGGCAGAATCGCCGCCCGCGTACAGCGACGGGTCGGCGAGGCGCGCATCGAGCAACTTCTTCTCGCCCTGCCAGCCGGCGAGCTTCTTCTCGATCTGGTCGATCTCCTTCACCAGCGGGCGGCGCGCGGCGAGGCGTGCCTGGCGTTCGGCCGCGGACTGCGCGCGGTCGGCCTTGCGCGCGGCCTTGTCGGCCTCGCGGTCGGGGCATTTCGCGGCCTCGGCGGCGTGCGCGCGGCGTGTCGCGAGCCAGTCGCGGTAGTCGTCGAGGTCGCCGTCGAAGGGCTGGATGCGGCCGTCGTCGACGAGCAGGAAGCGGTCGCAGGTCGCACGCAAGAGCGCCCGGTCGTGCGACACCAGCACCATGCCGCCCTCGTAGTCCTGCAGCGCGAGCGTGAGCGCGTGACGCATCTCGAGGTCGAGGTGGTTGGTCGGCTCGTCGAGCAGCATCAGGTTGGGGCGCTGCCAGATCATCAGCGCGAGCGCGAGGCGCGATTTCTCGCCGCCGGAGAAGGGGCCGCAGGGCGTCGTCGCCGGCGTCGAGGTGCCGCCGTCGCCGTCGCCGTCGCCGCGGAAGTCGAACCCGCCGAGGTAGTCGCGCAGCTCCTGCTCACGGGCGCGCGAGTCGAGGCGGACCATGTGCTGCAGCGGTGATTCGTCGGGACGCAGCGTCTCCAGCTGGTGCTGGGCGAAGTAGCCGATCGCGAGGCCCTTGCCTTCGCTGCGGCTGCCCGCGGCGAGTTGCAGTTCGCCTGCGAGCAGCTTGATCAGCGTCGACTTGCCGGCGCCGTTGCGCCCGAGCAGGCCCACGCGCTCGCCCGGGCGCAGCGTGAGGCGCACGCGGTCGAGCACGGTGCGGCTGCCGTAGGCGACGGCGCCGTCCTCGATCTGCAGCAGCGGATCGGGCGCAGCCGGCCCCTCGCGGAAGGTGAAACCGAAGGGCGTGTCGATGTGCGCGGCGGCGATGCGCTCCATGCGCTCGAGCGCCTTGATGCGGCTTTGCGCCTGGCGCGCCTTGGTCGCCTGGGCGCGGAAGCGGCGGATGTAGTTCTCGATGTGCGCGACCTCGCGCTGCTGCTTCTCGAACATCGCCTGCTGCTGCGCCAAGCGCTCGGCGCGCTGACGCTCGAAGTCCGAGTAGCCGCCCGAGTACAGCGTCAGGCGCTGCGATTCGATGTGGGCGATGTGGGTGACGCAGGCGTCGAGGAATTCGCGGTCGTGCGAGATCAGCAGCAGCGTGCCGCGGTAGTCGCGCAGCCACTGCTCCAGCCAAATCACGGCGTCGAGGTCGAGGTGGTTGGTGGGCTCGTCCAGCAGCAGCAGGTCGGAGCGGCACATCAGCGCCTGCGCGAGGTTCAGGCGCATGCGCCAGCCGCCCGAGAAGTCCGACACGGGCCGTTCGGGGTCGTCGCCGACGAAGCCGAGCCCGTCGAGCAGCGCCGCCGCGCGGGCGCGGGACGCGTAGCCGCCGATCTCGTGCAAGCGCGCATGCAGTTCGCCGATGTGGGCACCGTCGTGCGCCGCCTCGGCCGCGGCGAGTTTCGCTTCGACCTCGCGCAGCTCGGCGTCGCCGTCGAGCACGTACTCGATCGCCGGCTTCGCCAGCGCCGGCGTTTCCTGCGCGACGTGCGCGATCTGCCAGCCGGCGGGGATCTCGAGGTCGCCCTGGTCCTGATGCAGCAGCCCGCGCAGCAGCGCGAACAGGCTGGACTTGCCGGTGCCGTTGGCGCCGGTCAGGCCCACACGCCAGCCGGGGTGAATCTGCAGGGAGGCGGAATCGACGAGGACTTTGGCGCCCCGGGCGAGGCGGAGGTTGCGAAACTGGATCACGTCAGCGCATCTTCGGGCAAAGACGTTATTCTACGCATCCCCGAACCCGACCGCCGCCGGACATCGTGCCCTCTCTCCTATCATCTCTCCTGCCCCTGCTGCTCGCCCTCGCCTGCGGAGGCGCCATTGCCGCCGACGCCGCCCCGGATGCCAACCCCGAGCTGGAACGTGCCGCGAAGCTGCGCGACGAGGCCAAGGCGCTGCGCCAGCAGGCCGATGACGCCCTCGCCGCACAGCTGCCGAAGTGCTACGAGCGCTTCCTCGTGAATCGTTGTATCGCCGAGGCGAAGGACACGCGCCTGGCGACCGTGGGCAAGGCGCGCGCGCTCGAAGCCGAGGCGAGCCGCACCGAACTGGCGCAGAAGCAGCGCGCCGCCGCGGAAAGCGGGCGCACGCGCACCGACGCACCGACCCAGCCCGCGGAGCCCGCGCCGGAAGGGGCCTTCACGATCCAGCCCGATCCGATGGGGGACAGCACGCGGCGCCAGCGCGAGGCCGACGCGGTCCGCGCGAAGGAAGCACAGCAAGCGGAACGCAAGCAGAAGGATGCGGAAAAAGCCAAAGCGCGCGCGCAGGCCGAAGCCGAAGCGGCCGGCCGCGCGGAAGCGGCGGCACGCGACCGCGCGCGCTACGAGGAGCGCATCCGCCAGCGCGAGGCCGAGAAGGCCCGGGACGCCGCGAAGCCGGCCAACTGAGGCTCAGGCGGGCTCAACCAGCAAGACGGCATCACACACACCGTTCGCCCTGAGCTTGTCGAAGGCAATCGCAGGGCTTTGACAGGCTCAGCCCGAACGGTACGCGTTGCCGGGCAGGTAAATACAACCGTCTCAGCCGGCCGCGCGCTGCGCCCACGCGAGCGCGTCTTCCAGCCTGTCGTTGCCCCAGAAGAGTTCCTCGCCGACGCGGAAGCTCGGCGCACCGAACATGCCGAGTTCGGCCGCGCGCTCGGTCTGGCGACGTAGCGCGCGCTTGTTGTCCTCCGTCACCGCGGCCGCCAGCAGCTCCTCCACCGGCAGGCCGAGTTCCGCGAGGATCGCGCCGATCACCTCGGGCTCGCCGATCTCGCGGTCTGCGGCGAAGTTAGCGAGCATCACCTTGCGCGAGAACTCCGCGACCCAGCCCTGCTCCACACCCAGCAGCGCAAGTCGCGCCGCGAGCAGGCCGCTGCGCGGGAAGCGGCTGGGCATGCGGAAGGGCAGCCCGTACTTGTCCGCAAGCCGCGCGAGGTCGCGCCACATGTAGCGCCCCTTGGGCGGATAGATGTTGAACGGCGAATCGTTCCAGCCCATCGCGAGGAACACCGGGCCGAGCAGGAAGGGCTTCCACTCCACCGCGACGCCGGCGTCACGCGCCAGCGCTTCGATGCGCATCACCGCCAGATAGGAATACGAGCTCGCGAACTCGTACCAGAACTCGATCTTCGGGCCTGACATCTTGCTGCTCCCCTTGCAGAGGCGGACGAACGATCACTGTAGCCGATCCGGGGCGCGGATGCGCCCCCGCCTGGCTCAGGCGACGCGGTGCAGGCGCACGCGGCCGTCGAGCGCCGCACCGACACGGCTGCCGGCACGCGGATCGAGCCAGCCCGCGAGGCGCCGCAGCCAGCCGCCGGCCCGTGACGGTGCCACGCGCGGCGACGAGCGCAGGATGAACTCCGCGCCGCGCGCCGTCGTCATGACGACGCCGGTCGCGTGCTCGAGCGTGAAGGACTGCCCCGGCCCCAGCACGATGTCGCGACTGTCGCCATACTGGGTCAGCCACACGCAGCCCTTGCGCCCGATCACCTCGACGCCGAGTGCGTGATCCAGGACCATCGTTTCGCTCGGTCCGAGGGCCAGACGGGTGAGTTCCGTACGCACGTCCATGACGATCTCCCACGCGGCGATCACGGATGCACGAAGCGCATCTATGCGTACCGCCACGTCTGCAGTATCGTCAGCACATCAAGGTCACACAAACGGATAAAACGCATCGCACGCATGCGTTCTGATCATGCATACCCCCCTCTCCCACCTTCCGCCGCTGGACCCGCTGCGCGGCTTCGTCGCCGCGGCCCGGCACCTCAGCTTCACGCGCGCGGCCGAGGAGCTGTTCCTCACCCAGTCGGCGATCAGCCGCCAGGTGCAGACGCTCGAAGACGCGCTCGGGGTGGCGCTGTTCGTGCGCGGGGTGCGCAGCCTCGCGCTCACGGCAGAAGGCGCCCGCCTCGCCCGCGCTGCCGAGGCCTGGCTGGCCGAGTATGCAACGCTCGCCGACATGCTGCGCCCGCGCGGCCCGCGGCCGGTGACCGTGACGGCCAGCATCGGCATCTCGGCACTGTGGCTGGTGCCGCGCCTGGCGCGCTTCCAGGCACGCCACCCCGGCATCGACGTGCGCATCGCGGCGAGCAACCGCATGGTCGACCTCGCGCGCGAGGACGTGGACCTCGCGGTGCGCTACTGCGCCGACCGCGACGCCCCGCCCGGCGCCGAGCGGCTGTTCGGCGAATCGGTGGGGCCGGTCGCCAACCCCGCGCTCGCAGCGCGCCCGCTCGATGCGACAACGCTGCCGCAGACCGTGCTGCTCGACTTCGACGACCCGCGCTACCCGTGGCTGCGCTGGAGCGACTGGCTTGCCGCGATGGGACTGGAACAGCTGCGCCCGCGCGCAGTGCTGGTGTTCAACCACTACGACCAACTGATCCAGGCGGCGGTCGCCGGACAGGGCATCGCGATCGGCCGCACCCGGCTGCTCGTCGAACTGCTCGCGGACGGGCGGCTCGCGCGCGTCGGCAGCGGCACGCGCGAGATCGCGGACCGGGGCTTCTGGCTGGTGCTCGCGCCGGGCGCGGCGCGCCCCGAGGTCGCACGCTTCGCCGACTGGCTGCGCGAAGAGGCGGCGGCGAGCGCGTGAGGCGGCCGACGCGCCGCCGTCAGGCCGCTGGCGCCGGGCGGTTGGCGATCCAGATGCCGGCACCGACGAACACGAGCGCGAGCCAGATCGCCGGGGTCATCGCCTCGCCGAGCACGAGCACGCCCGCCAGCACGCCCATCACCGGGGTAAGGAAGGAAAACGAGGACAGGCGCGTCGCCGGGTACTGCGAGATCAGCCAGAACCACGCGAGGTAGCTCGCCGCCGCGACGACCACGGTCTGGAAGGCGAAGGCCGTCCACACGCGCGCGTCGGCGGCGAACACGCCCGCCTCGCCGAGGGCGAGCGACAGCGGCGTCAGCGTCAGCGCCGAGACGCCGAGCTGGTACAGCAGCGTCTTCTCCGCCGACGCGCGCGCGAGCGGGCTCACCTTCACCGTGAGCGTCGTCGCGGCCCACGCCACCGCCGCACCGAGCATCATCAGGTCGCCGATCCAGGCCTTTCCGGACGGATCGAGCAGGCCCTCGCCGAACAGCAGCAGCACGCCCGCGAACGCCAGCCCCATGCCGATCCACTGCGCACGGCGCATATGCTCGTGCGGCAGCAGCCACACGGCGCCGAGCGCGACCATGAAGGGCGCGGTGTAGAGGAAGATCACGCCGCGCGAGGCGGTGGTGTACTGCAGCGCGGCGAAGATCAGCGCGAACTCGGCGGCGAACAGCAGGCCGGCGATCACGCCGGGCGCGAGCGTGCCGTCGGGCTCCACGAGCCTCACCCCGCGCAGGCGCGCCCACAGCAGGATCAGCACCGTCGCGCCGGCCGAGCGCCAGCCGGCCTGCCACAGCGGCGAGATGCCGACGTTGGTGATCTTGATCGCGGCCTGTTGCAGACCCCAGATCATGCACAGCACGACCATCATCGACACCGCGAGGCGATCGAGATGGGGGCGCAGCGGCGGCATCAGTCGACGACCGTCACGGGCGCCGTGCCGGACGGGAACTGCAGGCGCGCGCGCAGCTCGCGCGTGACCTCGATGTGGCCGTTGGCGGCGACGCGCAGCGCGTGGTCGATGCCGTAGCGGCGCGTGTATTGGCGCCAGTTGTCGCCGGCGATGAAGGGCGGCTTGCTCGCGGCGTCGGACAGCGTACCGGCGCCTTCGCGCGGGGTCACGAGCACGGTCAGGGACTGCGTCGCGTCGGAGGGCCCGCCGCTGCGCGGGTCGAGCAGATGCGAGTAGCGCTTGCCGTCGAGTTCGAAGTAACGCTGGTAGTCGCCCGAGGTGCCGATCGCCTCGCCGTCGTAGAGCGGCAGCGTCGCCAGCGGCTGCGGTTCGCGCGGATGCTGCAGGCCGATACGCCACGGGCCGTCGCCCTTTTTGCCCAGCGCCAGGATGTTGCCGCCGATGTTGATGAGCGCGTTCTCGATGCCCTTCGCGCGCAGGATCGCCGCCGCGCGGTCGAGCGCGTAGCCCTTCGCATAGCCGCCGAGGTCGAGCTTCACGGCCGGATTGCGGCTTTCGACCTGATTGCCGTTGATGACGAGATCGGACATGCGCGGCGCCGCATCCAGCACCGCCCGCAGCGCCGCGGGATCGGGACGGCGCGGCACGAACTCGTCAGCCTGGAAGCCCCACATCTCGATCAGCGCGCCCATCGCGGGGTTGAACAGGCCGTCGCCCGTATCCGACAGCCTGCTCGCATCCGCGAGCATGGCCGCGAGTTCGTTCGACACGGTCGCGACCTCGCCGCGCGCGATCGCGTCGTTCAGCGCGGTCAACTCGGACGGCTGCCACGCGTGGTAGGCGCGATGCAGGCGGTCGAACTCGCGCAGCACCTCGGCCATCGCCGCCTCGGCCGTCTCGCGCGTCTCGCCATACACGGTGACGTCGACGCGCGTGCCGAACACGTAGGCCTCCTGCTTGTGCAGTTCGGCATTGGTGCACGCCGTCAGCACCGCCGCACACAGCAGGGCCAGCAGGACTGTGGCGGCATGCCGCAGCGCCTCGCGCACGCTCATCGGGCGCAGGCCTCCTCGAGCATGTCGACGAGCAGCGCGGCGACCGAAAAGCCGCTCTGCTCGGCGATCTCGACGAAGCAGGTGGGACTCGTGACGTTGATCTCGGTGAGCTGGCCGCCGATCATGTCCAGCCCCACGATCAGCAGCCCGCGCCCCCACAGCACGGGCGCGAGGTACTCCGCGACCTCGCGTTCCCGGTCGGTGAGCGGCATCGCGACGCCGCGCCCGCCCGCGGCGAGGTTGCCGCGCGTCTCGCCGGCCTTGGGGATGCGCGCGAGCGAGTACGGCACGACCTCGCCACCGACGATCAACACGCGCTTGTCGCCCTCGGCGATCTGCGGCAGGAAACGCTGCGCCATGATGGTGCGCGCGCCCTCGTGCGTGAGCGTCTCGACGATCACGTTGCGGTTCGGGTCGTCGGCGCGCACGCGGAAGATCTGGCTGCCGCCCATGCCGTCGAGCGGCTTCAGGATCACGTCGCCGAGTTCGTCGATGAAGGCATGCACGTCGGCGCCGTCGCGCGCGATCAGCGTGGTCGGGGCGAACTGCGGGAATTCGCAGATCGCGAGCTTCTCCGAATGGTCGCGGATCGCGCGCGGATCGTTGAACACGCGCGCGCCGGCCGCGACCGCACGCTCGAGCATCCAGGTCGCGGTCACGTACTCGAAGTCGAAGGGCGGATCCTGGCGCATCAGCACGGCATCGAAGGCCGTGAGCGGCAACACTGCCTCCTCGCCGGGCAGGTACCACGCATGGTCGTCGGCGGTCGGGCGGATCGCCAGCGCACGCGCCGACACGACGCCATCGCGCCAGGTCAGCGCCTCGCGCCGGATCGCGAACACCTCGTGCCCACGCGCGTGGGCCGCGCGCATCATCGCGATGCTCGAATCCTTGTAGGCCTTCAGGCGGTCGAGCGGGTCGACGATGAAGGCGATCCTGAGACGGTCGGCCATGGGCGCCCTTTACGCGACGTCCGCTTCGGCCGGTTCGGTCTCCTCGATCTCGACCGAGGCCGCGAGCAGCGCGAGGCGCGCGACCACGCCGTAGGCGTAGAAGCGGTTCGGCGCGGCGTCCGGCGCCTGACGGCAGTCGGGCAGCGAGCAGCAGGTCTGGAACGCCAGCGGCTTGAAGTGCATGCCCGGCGCGTTGAGGTTCTCGTCGCGTCCGCGCTCGGTATGCACGCGGTAGAAGCCGCCGACGACGAAGCGGTCCATCATGTACACGACCGGCTCGGCGACCGCGTCATCGACCGTCTCGAAGGTATGCACGCCTTCCTGGATGATCACTTCCTGCACCTGCAGGCCTTCCTTCACGACGCTCATCTTGTTGCGCTGGCGCCGGTTCAGGCCCACGACTTCGGAGGCGTCGCGCACCGTCATCACACCCATGCCGTAGGTGCCCGCGTCGGCCTTGACGACGACGAAGGGGGTCTCGTCGACGCCGTATTCCTTGTATTTCGCGCGGATGCGCGTGAGCAGGCTGTCGACCTCGGCCGCGAGGCTTTCCTCGCCGGTGCGCTCCTGGAAGTTGATCTGGCTGCACACGCCGAATTCGGGGTTTATGCGCCACGGATCGATGCCGATCACCTCGCCGAACTCGCGCGCGACGCGGTCATAGGCCGCGGCATGGCGTGTTTTGCGCCGCGTGTGCCAGCCGGCGTGCAGCGGCGGGATCAGCCATTGTTCGTCCAGGCCCTTGAGGATCGCCGGCGTGCCGCCCGACAGGTCGTTGTTGAGCAGGATCGCGCAGGGATTGAAGCCGGCGAGTCCGACGCGGTTGCCGGTGCGCACCAGAGGCTCCAGGGTCAGCGTGCCGCCGTTGGCGAGCTCCAGCGACGTCGGCGCGGTGATCTCGGGCAGCAGCGAGCCCACCCGCACGTCGAGGCCGGTGAGCTGCAGCACCGTCACCAGCTTGGCGACGTTCTGCAGGTAGAACTGGTTGCGCGTGTGGTTCTCGGGGATCAGCAGCAGCTGGCGCGCGTCGGGGCAGATGCGCTCGATCGCGTCCTGCGCGGCCTGCACGCACAGCGGCATGAACACATCGTTGATGTTGTTCCAGCCGCCGGGGAAGAGGTTGAGGTCGACCGGCGCGAGCTTGAAGCCCGAATTGCGCAGGTCGGTCGAGGCGTAGAAGGGCGGCATATGGTCCTGCCACTGCACGCGCATCCAGCGCTCGATCTCCGTGGCATGGCCGAGGAAGTGCTTCTCCAGCTCCAGCAGCGGACCGGTGAGGGCCGTCGTAAGGTGAGGAACCATGGAAATTTTCCCGTAATGGATGCCGTCGGCGAGGCGCGCCGGCGGCAATGGTTTTGCCCGAATACTACATCACCCTGCCCCGCAGCGATTCAGACCGCGGCAAAGGCGCGAAAGTGCTCGGGCAGCGGCGCATTTTCGAGGCTGCGCTGGGTGAAGAGGTAGCGCCCGTCGCACACGAAGCCGAGGTCGCCCCAGTCGACGGCGTTGAGCGCGTCGCGGAAGGCCGCGAGATCGATGTCCTCGCGACGCGGAAACACCGCCAGCACCGCGCCGTCGTAGTGCCGGCAGTCGTTCAGGAAGAAGGGCTGCGACTGGCGCGTACGCCCATTCACATACACGCGTGGACGCGCAGACTGGAAATAGCCGCGCCCCCAGTGCCACCAGTTGCGTTCGTCGAAATTGTTTACGCGCCGCGCGATCAGGCGCTCCTTGTGCGGCAGCAGCGCCGCGGGCGGCGGATCGGCCGGGTCCACCCACAGCATACGCCGCGTGCGGCCGGTCTTCACCGTCGCCGAGCACACGAAGTCGCGGTTGCCGGCAAGCACGTCCGCATAGAGATCGTCCGCCCCCGACACCGCGCCGACCTTCACGAAGGCGACGTCCGACAAGCGCAACGGATAGTCGCCGCGCGCGAACATCAGGTGGCCGGCGCACTCGACGAGGTGGCGCGTCTGCCAAGCAGGCGCCGCGAGCGCATCGGCGAGGCGGTCGGCGACGCCGATCTCCGAGTAGCGCACGCTGCGCTCGAAGTTGTCCTTCTCGAAGCGCCAGATCAGGCAGTTCGGCACCGCATCGTCGAACACGCGCGCGTCGCCGAGTTCGATCGCGTCGGTGATCGTGCCGCTCGCCATCATCAGGCGGTTGAGCTTCACCGCCGAAGTCACCTTGAGGAAGTCGCGTGGCGTGATGAAGATCAGCTCGCCGCCCGGTGCGAGGTGGCGCAGGCACTTCTCGATGAAGAACAGATACAGGTTGGAGCGCCCGTCGAAATGCTCGTCGTGCAGCAGCGCGCGCGTCGCAGCCGGGATGTCCTGGAAGCGCACGTAGGGCGGATTGCCGATGATGGTGTCGAAGCGCTCGCTTTCCGGATACGCGAAGAAATCGATGTTCGTCGCGCCGGGCGGGCAGTGCGCGGCGTCGTACTCGATGCCGACCGCGCCCGGCAAGTGGCGCAGGAAGGCGCCGTCGCCGCAGGACGGCTCCAGCACGCGCCCGTGCTTGCGGCGCAGCGCGAGCATCGCGCGCACGACTGCCGCGGGCGTGAACACCTGGCCGAGCACGGCGACGTCGCGCGGGCGCGCGGGGGCAAGCACGCTCATGCGCTCGGTCGTCCCCGGTTTTCGGACAGCGGGCGGATCTTCCCCATTACGGACTCGTGCAGTCGATGCAAAACCCGTGGAAGATAAACGCCCCGGTCGCTCCGCGCAATCGTGGCGACGGCATGGGGGCACCGCGCGAACGTTCGCGGGCGATTGCGGATCGAAACCCGGGATACCCATAGTGCGCGACTTCATGGGAGAGACATGGCACTGACGACTGCAGAAATCGAGGAACTGCGTGCCGCGAAGGCGCTGCTGGAGCATCCGGGCCTCGCCGCACGCATCAGCGACGCGCTCGGTTCGCCGATCGAGCGCGGCTTCGACATGCTGCCGAAACGCTGGAACGCCGCCGTGACCAGCGCGACACACAAGGCCATCGAGACGGCACTCGACGTCGCGCTGCGCACCCTGGACCACGAGCGCACCGACGCCCCCGCCAATCGCTGGCACAAGCTCGCCGTCGGCACCACCGGCGCGGCCGGCGGCGCCTTCGGTCTCGCGGCATTGGCGATCGAACTGCCGGTATCGACGACGATCATGCTGCGTTCGATCGCCGACATCGCGCGCAGCGAGGGGGAGGACCTGCGCGGGGTGGACGCGCGCCTGCAGTGCCTGCAGGTGCTCGCGCTGGGCGGCCGTACGACAGGCGACGACGCGGCCGAAACCGCCTACTTCGCCGCCCGCGCCGCAATGGCGAAGGCCGTATCGGAGGCCGCACGCTACCTCGCACAGCAGGGCGCCGTGCTGCACGGCGCACCGGCCATCGTGCGCCTGATCGCGCAAATCGCCTCGCGCTTTTCGATCACCGTGTCGCAGAAGGTCGCGGCACAGGCCGTGCCCGTGCTCGGCGCCGTCGGCGGCGCGCTGATCAACACCGTCTTCATCGACCACTTCCAGGACATGGCGCGCGGGCATTTCGTCGTGCGGCGACTGGAACGCCGTCACGGTGCGGAAGAGGTGCGGCGCGTATATAACGAGATAGCGGGTCGCCGACGAGGCCCGGGGTGAAGCGTCGCACTGCGGAGGTGCGCGATGGGGCAGAGCGCCGAGGGGCCGGATGTCATCCATTCCGACGGGGACCGATTCGCCGTGCGCCGCCTCCCCGCATGGCGGCTCGCGGCACTGCTGACCGTCGCCGCGAGCCTGATCGGGGGCGCGGCGAGCGTCCACGCCCAGACGCGCCCGTCGTGCGACCAGGTTCCCTTGGCCGAACGGGAAACGGCGCGCAGGCGGGGCGCCTGCACCGACGAGCCCCGGCCGGCGCGAACCCCGGCCATCCCGCTGCCCGACCTGCGACCTGAATTCCGCCCCGAGCTGCGCACCGCACCCGTCCGGCCCGCCGACGACGTCGCCCCGCCCGCGCCCGAACCAGCGCCGCTCGTGTGGGTGCCAAGCTACATCGGCCGGCCCGCGGACATCGCCCGACGCGAACTGGCGCGCGAGCATCACCTCAGCGTGCGTACCGTGACACGCCCGTCGAGCGCCGCGCGCTACGAGGTCATCGACCAATCCCCGGTCGGGACGCGGGTGCGGACCGGAACGATCGTGACGCTGCATGTCTCCGATGCCTCGCTCGTTCGCGTGCCCGAGCTGCGCAAACGCGACGAAGCGCTCGCCGTGGCGATGCTGCGCAAGGGCGGGTTGCGGGCAAGCACGGCGCGGGAAGTCGCGCGAACACGCCCGGGAATCGTGATTGCGCAGGATCCCGGCGCGGAGGCCGAGGTGCCGCGCGGCAGCGTCGTGCATCTGACGGTCGCAGCCGAGCCCGCCCCACCCCCGCAACCCGCGCCGGGAT
>NZ_QVLR01000077.1 GCF_014822185.1 Azoarcus sp. Aa7 | reverse complement strand
CTACTTCGACCGACTCGGCGTACCTCGGCTCTCATGACCTCAACTGCTCGAACCGCCCGGTGCGGACCCGCATGCCGGGTGGTGTGGGAGGGGAACGGTCAGGTGACCTGACCGCCCCTATCCCGATGTCGGCTCGTGTGGCGTAAGTCGCGCGGATTGGGGGCTATGCCACGCATTGCTGTCGCTGTTTGCGGCGTTCTTGACACGGCTTTCCTGATGCCCTTTATGGGTGTTGTTGCATGCATGCGACAGTTGCGTGACGAATGGATGGTCTAACCGTTACGCGGATTGCTGCTGCTCCTATAATCGGCCCGTGCGCTCTGCAGCGGGCCTAGATCCTCACACGGGATCCTGTGCGGACAAGGTTGCAGAAAGCCGACAATCAATCCATTACAAGTGGGGAGTCGAATCAATGCTGAACGTCAAGAAGCTGGCCATCGCGCTGGCCGCTATCGGTGTCGCCGGAGCCGCCCAGGCCCAAACCAACGTGACCGTCTACGGTCGTGTGAATACCTCGCTGGAACAGACCAAGGTCCAGGGCGAGAAGAGCGTTACCCAAATGGTCAACAATTCCTCGCGTATCGGTTTCCGCGGCAATGAGGATCTCGGTAACGGTCTGTCGGCCCTGTTCCAGATCGAAAGCGGCTTCCGCTCGGATTCGGGTGGCGGCAACCTCGCTAGCCGCGATACCTTCGTCGGCCTGAAGAGCAACACCCTGGGTACCGTCAAGCTGGGCTACATCACCAGCCCGCTGTACTACGCGACGCACGACTACCTGGGCATGCACAACCACGACACCGGCAACTCGTCGGATCCCTTCCTGTGGTATCAGGCGTTCGATCCCGACAACTTCTTCGTTCGCAACTCCGTCAGCTACGCCAGCCCGACGTTTGGCGGCGGCTTCACCTTCGAGGCCCAGTACTCGGCGCTGAACGAGCAGGCTGCCGATACGGCGACGCGCAACGACCGTCCGACGCACTACTCGGCCACGCTGAACTATGACAACGGCCCGCTGCACGTCGGCTTCGGCTACGCACAGACGAACCGCTTCTACAACTTCGACGACGGCAAGAGCAAGGACAGCATGCTGGCGCTGGCTGCCGTGTATGACTTCAAGGCGGTTGTCGTCGGCGCGCTCGCAGAGCGGAGCAAGTCGGAGAACGGTGGCCTGCAGGACATCACGGGTCTCACGGGCGACCAGTCGCGCAATTACTATCGTGTTGCCGTGATGGTGCCGGTCGGTGCGAACGAGTTCCACGTGAACTACGGCGTCGCGCAGGACTGGAGCAGCACCGACGACACCGGCGCCAAGCAGATCACGCTGGCTTACAACTACAACCTGTCCAAGCGCACCAAGGTCTATGCACAGTGGACCAAGATCGACAACGACAAGCAGAAGTCGTCGCTCGACAACGGCGATGCGTATGACGGCGGCGGCGCCTACAGCTTCCTGTCGGGTACGGGCCTGGGGCTGGACAACACCTCCATTGGTGTCGGTCTGCGTCACAACTTCTGATCCTTCCCGGATCGTGTGACCACAACGGGCGCTTCGGCGCCCGTTTTTTTTGGTGCGCCCAGCATGGGCGCACTCTTGCGGGTGAAAGTCCCGCCGTAAGTTGATCACAGCGAACGAAGCGAAGCGCAACTGCGTGAGGGCGACTGAGCG
>NZ_QVLR01000076.1 GCF_014822185.1 Azoarcus sp. Aa7 | reverse complement strand
CTTCCGCAAGAACCCGCGCGGCCTGCACCACGAGCTGTGGTACCACGCCGCCGGCTGCCGCAAGTTCTTCAACATCACGCGCGACACCGTGAGCTACCAGATCCTCGAAACCTACAAGGTCGGCCAGAAGCCTTCGGTCACGGGCCAACCTTCCCAGTCTTCCACCAAGGGGGCGGCCAAATGAGTCAGCAGAATCGCCAGGACAACCGCCTCGCGACGGGCGGACGCATCGACCGCAGCCGTCCGCTGCGCTTCACCTTCAACGGCGTCGACTACCAGGGCTTCGCCGGCGACACGCTCGCGTCCGCTTTGCTCGCCAACGGCGTCGATGTGGTGAACCGCAGCTTCAAGTACTCCCGCCCGCGCGGCATCGTCGCCGCCGGCGCCGAGGAGCCGAATGCGATCGTGCAGCTGGGCGCCACCGAAGCCGGCCAGGTGCCCAACGTGCGCGCCACGCAGCAGGCGCTCTACGGCGGGCTGGTGGCCGCGAGCACCAACGGCTGGCCCAACGTCGAGCGCGACGTGATGGGCGT
>NZ_QVLR01000075.1 GCF_014822185.1 Azoarcus sp. Aa7 | reverse complement strand
AACAGGACAGTGAAACAGGACCGCGCCGATGATAGTGCTCTTCGTGAGTGCGAAAGTAGGTCATCGTCAGACTACCTACACCTGAAAAAGCCGCTCCCCTACTCCAGGGTCAGCGGCTTTTTTACGTTCACCGACTTCGCGTAGTACCCTGACGGTATCGTTCGGGGGACGCTGGTGCCAACGTGGTTCAGCGCGACCGGATCCGGTCGGCAATGATCGTGCCGTCACGCTCAAGGGTAAGCGCTCCACGAACCCCATCCTTATGTAGCCGCTGGTGAGCCCGCATGCTCTGGCTTCCGTTTTTCTGGGAGCAGGAGCATGTCGGAGCGCAGCGAGTTCTGGTGGTCGCACCTGTCGGCGATCGAGGTCGAGGGCATCACCACGAAGGCGTATGCCGAGCGTGAGGGCCTGTCGCCGCAGGCGCTCTATCAATGGCGCAAGCGCCTGGTGGCCGGCGGTCGCCGCAGTCGCGCCAAACTCAGCGGATTTGTCCCGATCCAGATCGAGCCTTCGATGGCAGCCGGTGGGGACTGCACGGTGGTGATCGATGCCGGGTTGCGGCTCGAATGCGCAACGCTGCCCGCCGTCGACTGGCTGGCCGCACTGTCGGCGGCACTGCGCGAGCGGGGGCGCTGATGCACCCGGGGCACAGCATCGGCACGGTGTATCTGTACCGGTCGGCGATCGACTTCCGCAAGTCGATCGGCGGGCTGTCGGCGCTGGTCGAGCAGGAGCTGGGCTTGAATCCCTTTGGCGACGCGTTGTACCTGTTCATCAATCGTCGCCGCGACAAACTCAAAGCGCTGTACTGGCACCGTAACG
>NZ_QVLR01000074.1 GCF_014822185.1 Azoarcus sp. Aa7 | reverse complement strand
TCTTCATGGGCGGCCCAAAAAGGTAGGAAACTACACAAATTATGCCGCTGTGAACAGGGGCTCGCTAAGGTCATGAAAGTTAACAACCTTTGGTATTCTCATATGCCAAGTCGGTGCGATTGCCCTGCTTGCTGCACGTGCTGCTGAAGTTCGCGCCCGGCCGCTCGATGGCTTGGGTCAAGCAACGGGCGCCGATCCGGTGCACGTGCTGCGGCGCGGCGATGGCGATCGTGAAGACGCGGATTCGGGCGGGGGACTGCAGGACGATCCCGGGGCCGAGTGCCGCACCGGGGGCGCACTGACCATGTGAGCGAACCGCCCCTCGGCAGGTCAACGGAGATCGGCGCCCGCAAGCCGAGGCGCCGGCTTGCCTCAAATCGGCGCGCAATCGGCCCATAACGCTCAAATCCGACATCGGCTGCTGCAACGGCAGCCGTGAAACGGGCGCTCCGACGCTCGTCTGCCCGGTCGCACGTCAAACCGGGGCCATTCCAAAATACATATTTTCTATGAGGTCCGAGCGGCGCTCGGGGACCGGGCTCGTCCAACAAACGGATCAGATCGTGGCTTCGCACGATCTATCCTTATTCGTTGGGCGGCGGCGCCTCAGCTACGCGATGTAGTACGGCGCTTCGTTGCGGAGCTGCGTGGTTGTTTAACGCCACTTTCGGGACGCTCAGTGAGCCGGCCAGTGACATACTTGTGGAGAACACTGGCGATGAGGGTTTGGTAGGGAATGCCCTCCTCGAGTGCTTTTACCTGAATGTCGCTGAGATCGCCTGACGACAGACGAATATTGACCCGGCGATCCTTGATCGCCGTGGCCCTCGCTGCTGCTTTGAACTTCGCAAGTTCGGCCTTGGTGGCAACAGATTTAAGCTGCCCCTTCTCGTAGGCCTCCAGAATTTCGAGTTCTTCCGGGTCAATTCTCGGCATCTGCTTCACCTTGATTCTGGTAGTCCCGAGTCGCTTTGCGACTCGGAATCACGGTCTTCAGAAAGAAGTAATCCTCTTCCTCGACATACGGCACCAAATAAGCGTAGTTGTCGCACTCGACGACGAGTACCTTTTGCCTCGGGTACTTTGCCTGGTTTGGGTGCGCCAAGATGTCCAGCAGCCCACCAGACTCGATTGCGACTACTACGTTCTCAAAGGAAATGCCTCGGTCGGCTCGGAGGATCTCATTCTTTTCCGGGCTCCAACGGAATGGTTTCATAGAACCATCCTACGCTCATGTGTGCCTTTTGTCACCACCACGAAGAGGTGCCGATTTCATGACGCCCAACGTGAAGCTTCAGCCGACGGCAAAAAGCGCAGCTTTTTGACGGTCGGCTGCAAGCGCTGGTTAGGATATTTCATGGTTGTCGTAGTGCACCATATGCCAGGGCGGCTACTTTTTTGCCATAAACGTTTCTTTGAACGTCGTAGTAATGGAGGACGCCCTTGATTTTGCATTAGCTTCCATTATTTCTGTTGGAGGGCCTTTGTGATGAGAGTACAAAGAAACGAACTCTTCGCGCTCCTTTCTTGACGAAATCAGCGCGTCTTGAAGTGCGCGATATGTCGCGCCTTTTCGATTAAATGCGATTCGGCCGGATTTGGTTATTGCACCCATGGACTTTAGCGCATCGAGGGCGTCAAGAAAATTTCGTGAATTACCATGCAAGATTGCATGCTGCGCCGCCGCAAGAACGTATTTGCACGCATCCTCAACAAGATTTCCTTCTTTTTTTAATATGAAGCTAAGAGGTTCGGCTATGGACATGGTAACTCCATAAGGTTTCTTGAATTTGTACGTCTTCACGGCAATTTAATTTGCCTAACGTTTTTTACGGTTCGACCCCGTTTGCTTTGTGACCAAAGACTGATAAATGTGCGTTTCTTTTTTTCCACCACGCGCGTGCTGCCGCCTCAAGCGACCTTGCATCTGCCCGAAGGGCAGATTTCTGTGAACCTGCTGTCACGTAGCCCCCAAAAGTGGAAAGCTGCTTTCCTTTCAGCTCCACGATTCCACCTTCGTCTGGCACAGTGAATTTCTGAGGGCCATAGATCGTACTTTTGTATATGAACTCTGCCATTCATTCCGCTCGAAAGGTGTCTTGAGGTCGTGATGCCTAACGTCTGGATTCACCGGCCTGCGCGGCTTTTTGCGCAGGTCCGGTGGAATGATGGGTTAGCCATCGCGGTTTCATAATGCATACTGGATTAGAAGTCGGCCGTATTCGTTCAGGACATAAATGACCCCACCATCATTTCCGCCAGCTGTTCCTCCATCAAATCCGCCGTTCGACAACAAGCCAACAGCTAACAATGACTCTGCGATGGGGGTAGAGTCACCTTGCGTACCCTCCCTGAACTCTTTTAGCATTGCCAAATCTTGTGAATAGCATCTGTCGATGATTGCACAGAGGCGCATAGCCTTTGCGTACTCAATACTCCCCTGAATATGTGCAGAAACAATTTTTGCAATAAGGCGAGGTTTGGCAATGTCCTCTGAACGATCGAGCAGCATCAACACTGTTTGTCCGAACTCATGTCGCTTTTCTTCACTATCGAATTGAGCAACAAAATTCCTGCGATCTTCTGGAGAGGTTTGTGAAAGTTCTTGTAGAAAAACCGCAATTTTTCTCAGAAATAGAGCGGATCTAACATCGCGACCGGCCTTCATCAATCCCGTGATTGTTCCAATGATTGGTATGTCTCGCAGCATTCCAGACTCGATCACCGAATCAATGGCGGTTTCTGAAATGTTCCCAAGCAAATCTGCAAGAGATTCTGTTGCAACTGAGCGTGTTAGTGATGTATCAGGCGTATTTGACATAGATAGTTTCTGTGATGACGACAGGGCTAACGTGTGAAATCACCGGCCTGCGCGGCCTTTTGCGCAGGTCCGGTGCATTGATGGGTTAGCCCGAGGATCGGATACGCAATCATTGCGGCAACACCGCTGGAATGAATAGGCCACATTTCTGGCTCTATGCCGTTTCCCGTGGAAATTGACTTCTCAACAAACATGACGGTGGCGCCCGTAGTCGCGGGCGATGGCCGGCGCCAAGGGGTTGTTCGGTAGATGCACGAGCTTGGACATGCGCAGGTAG
>NZ_QVLR01000073.1 GCF_014822185.1 Azoarcus sp. Aa7 | reverse complement strand
TTCGAGTGCAGGTCAATTCCGCTATATTTCATCTCGGCCTCCAGTGGTTAAAGCCAGTTCGCAAACTCACTTTAACCCCGCTGCCACTACGGCCGCGGGAGGCCGGCTAGATGATTTTCAGACCACGGTTTTGAAATTGTGTCCCCAATTTCTTCTATTCTTGGCCTCGACAGCAGTCTTGCTAGGGGGAGACGAGCGAAGAGCGGGAACAGCGGGGTTTCATTGCCGCCCAGCTGAAGCATTACTGCAAGGGCTCGGATCAGGCTTTTCGGGAGCTGAAGGCGAAATACAGGGACAACCAGGCGGTGATGGACCGGTTGGACCACGTCAGGTTTCTGAATACGCCACGTGGAGCCCAAGGTACGTATGGAACGGAACGAAGTCTCGGTCGCTGTGCAACAGGGTAAGCCCGTCTTCTATACATCTCGTCGCTATCAGCGAGTCAATCGTCTTGCGCACCGTTATCCCGCGGCTGCGCAACGCCCTGAAATTCTTCGCCGCCTTCACGGCAATTTCATGGCCGCCAATGTCAATCTGCGCAAAGGCGTCGAGGGTTCTCCGAACCAAGTTGAACTGGCGGTCGTCCTTCACGCCCTGCAACACTTCGGCCACGATCAAGTCGCCTACCGCAAGGCGTGTCCTTCCGAACATCCCGTCCAACAGTTCAACTTGCGGTGTTTCTGCCCCACGAAAATAGTCGATCCAAACGCTGGAATCGACCAGAATCACTTGTCCGTCCTCATCGCATCAAGATCGCCTTCCCAGGCAATTTTTCCCCTCAACTGTCGCGCCTGCTCCTGTCGCCACAAGTCCACCAGCGTTCTCAGCCCAAGCTCTACCGCCTCGCGCTTGGTCTTTGCGCCAGTGGCTTTGAGTGCGTCCTTCATCAGCTTGTCGTCAATCTCAATGTTCGTGCGCATGGCCGTCACTCCTCGTTTAGCTTATACACATCGTACGCCACTTCTATGCACATCGAAGCCTGGCGTCAATCGACCGGACCTCCGGCAACAGGGCTTCCGTGGCTATGCAGGTATCATGCATTTCCCTCCTCGTGGCCGGGTTCGAAGCCCAGCAGCTCGGCCCGGAACTCGTCGGATGTGGCGGCCAGAGGGTGTTTGGTCTTGATGCTGGTCTTGCGGGAGGCTGCGCGGCAGGCGCTGCAGCGCCGGCAGGGGACTGTCAGGTGGTATATGAGGAAGCAATTAATCGCAGCGCTCAGCGTCCTCTTGTCAGGGGCGGCACTCGCGACCGAGAACTACCCGCAGGATGTCGCCGGGTACATCGCGCGTCGCGAGATATGTGACCATTTCCGCTCGGAGCCCTGGCCCGAGGGGGGCTCGAGCGAAGAGCGGGAACGGCGAGACTTCATTGCCGCCCAGTTGCATCAATACTGCAAGGGTTCGGATCAGGCACTTCGGGAGTTGAAAGCGAGATACGGAGACAACCGGATGGTGATGGACCGGCTGGAGAAGTACGAGGCAGAGATCGAGGTAAAGCAATGAAGCGTACGCGTCCTGGCCTGTCATCACATTGGGGGCCGGTCTCCGGCACGCGGGGCGCCTGCGAACGATCGCCGTCGCGTGGGCGTCGATTGTCGACGCGCCAGACCGTGACGAGAGCATTCGGCGTCGCTGCCGCGGCCTCGATATTCCTCGTCTGCGTACCTGCAGCCGCAGGGGGGCTTCCGCGCGAGTGCACGGTTCCGGGCGAGGTCATCCAGTGGGTCGCCGATTACTGCATGCTGAAGATGCAGACGGACGATGAAATTGCGGTCTCCGACTGCATTGATGACGGCCGGCGAAGGTCCTTTTCTACCGAGTGCGCGGCAAAGGTTCATTACAAGCGGGCCATGTGCGCTCTTTCCACGGAAGGCGAAGCATCTGCGATGGCGATCGAGAAGTGCCTCGCCGACCCCGCTTTCATGGGACGGACGGTCAGGCAGGGCGGCGTCGGCGGCTAGCAGCTGCCATCGGAAGGTTTCACATGTGCATTCGAGGCGGGCGGAACGCACGAGCGGACGGGCCACGTTTTTCGGTATTCGACGCCAGGCAGGCGAAGGGCTGCAGATGATTTCCGCGTTTCGACTCTATGAGGGCATCCCGCGTACCAAACCGTGGCGGCCGCCCGACCGCCGCATGGCGGGATGCGCTACGCTCCTCCCGCCCTACGATCCGAGGCAAGCTGAGCCGCAGCGAACGCCCCGAGGCGCCGGATCGCGTCCTCGATGCGCGGCGACCACGGGTTGCCGCAATTCAGGCGCAGGCAGTTGCGGAAGTGGGCGGCGGCGGAGAAGAGTTCGCCGGGCACGATCGCGATGCCGTCCTGCGCCGCTGCTTCGAACAACGCCATGCCGTCGCCGCCGGTCGGCAGCTCGACCCACAGCACGAAGCCGCCCTGCGGCTGCGAGATACGCGTGCCCGCCGGGAAGTAGCGCAGCACCGCTTCCGACATCTGCATCACCTGCTTGTGGAAGGCGCGGCGCAGGAAGCGCAGGTGGCGGTCCGAGGCCGTCGATTCGAGGTAGCGCGCGGCGACGGCCTGCGTCACCGGGTTCGTCGCGCCCGAGGTCAGCGTCTTCTGCAGCAGCACTTCGGCGTGATAGCGCCCGGCTGCGACGTAGCCGAGGCGCAGTGACGGGATCAGCGTCTTCGACAGCGACGAGCACAGCATGACGTTGCCGGACGTGTCGAAGGACTTGAGCGGCCAGGGGCGCTGTGCGCCGAAATACAGCTCGCCGAAGATGTCGTCCTCGATCACCGGGATGCCGCGCTCGCCGGTCAGCGCGGCGAGGCGGCGCTTTTCCTCGTCGGGCATCAGGCTGCACAGCGGGTTGTTGAAGTTGGCGACGAGCAGGCAGGCTGCAATCCGGCGTTCGCGGCTCGCGATCTCCAGCGCATCGACCGACAGGCCGAGCCGCGGATGGGTCGGAATCTCCAGCGCCTTCAGGCCGAGCTGTTCGAGCAGCTGCAGCATCAGGTAGTAGGACGGCGATTCGACCGCGACGGTGTCGCCGGGCTTGGTCACCGCGCGCAGGCACAGCAGCAGGGCCTCGGTGCAGGAATTCGTGACGACGATCTCGTCGGCGGCGAGCGCCTGGCCCCAGGTCAGCGAATGCCGCACGAGCTGGCGCACGAGTTCGGGGTGATTGATCATTGCGTGGCTCGCCGCGTCGAGAAGATGCTCGGCGTGGCGCCCGATCTGGCCGTACAGGCGCTGCAGCGTCGCGATCGGCAGGAGTTCCGGGCCGGGCAAGGCGGCGCCGAGCGGCACCATGTCCGGACGGTTGTTCAGCGTGACGACGCGCATCATGCGGCTGCTGATGTCGACCGCCACGGGGCGCGTGCGGCGCGGGCGCGGCTGCGGTTCGAGCTGCGCGGTCTGGCAGGCGGCGGGCGGGCGCACGAAGAAGCCCGACTGCGGCCGCGCCTCGATCTGGCCGCGCTCCTCCAGTTGCCGCAGCGCCTGCACGACGGTCGAGATCGACAGCTTCTTCTCCCGCGCCATCGTGCGCACGGAAGGCAGGCGGTCGCCCGGGCGCAGGATGCGCTCCGCGATCATGCCGCCCAGCTCGTCGGCGAGCTGTTCATAGCGCAGCGTGCGTTGGTCCATGTCGGTCCCGTCCAGGCAAGGCGTTCCCGGCCATTGTCCCGCCGCCGGTCTACGACCGAAAGGCACAGTTGCCCCCATTTCAGACCAGTACACTTTGAAAAACCTCAGACTGTATCGATGTCAATTTCGTTTCCGTGTGTCTGTACTGGAGCGTCCGCGATTCCTAGACTGGCATTGCGCGATCAATGACGATTTCAGGAGAGAGATCATGCGGATGTTATCGAGCAGCGGAACGATCCAACTGGACGAATGGAGTCCGCTCGCCTTGCGCGACGCCAGCGGGCTGCGCGTCGAATGCACCCACGGCCGGATCTGGGTGACGGTGGAAGGGCAGGCGGGCGATTTCTTCCTCGACGCGGGCGAAGGGATGCGCGTTGCCACCAAGGGACTGGTGCTGATCGAAGGGGTGCCGCGCGGCAACGTGCGCCTCGTTGCCGATGCGCCGTGGCCGATTCGTTGGGCGGGCCGCTTGCTGCGCCGTGTGTACCGTCCCCGTGCGCTGCGTGCTGCGGGCGCTGCCGGGGCCGCCATCTGATTGACGGGCGGGGCGGGCGCGACCGCGCAGTCGCCCGCATGCGGTACAGTTCGTGGAATGACCAACTCCGCATGGAGCGGCCGACGGCCCCCATGCCCCGTCCCAATGCCCGATTACCTCTGGACCGACCGGCAATTCGACGAGATGTCGTGGCATGACAACCACGTGCATGCGCTGCGCGTCGTGGAAGGCGCGTACGGCGCGGGGGAACTGGTGCTCGACCTGGACTACATCGTCGAGTGGATCTGCGACGCAGAGGGCTGCAGTTTCCGTATCGTTCCGGCCACGCTCAGTTTTCTGGAAGTCACGAACCTGCGGCTGTCGCTGGACTACGCGAGCGCGAGCGCCGCAATGGGGCCATTTTCGATCCACGCCATCGAGCGCCGGGACGAGCCGCGGGAACGCTATGTGGCGCAGGTCTGGAAGATCGCCATCAACTGGCCCAAGGGCGAGATCGAGTTCGAAGCGAAAGGCTTCGTCCAGCGCGCGACCGGTGAGCCGGTCGTGAGCGCGGCCCAATGCTTGCGCCCGGAGGAGCGGGGGAGCCATGTCCGGGCAGGATGACGAGCGCTGCGCCGAATACCGCCAGTTCGCGAAGATCGACGCGGCTTTCCGCAGCGGCGATCTCGCCGCGCTGCGGGCCGCGGTCGATGACCCGGAGCATGTGCCGAACGGGCCGATGCCGCTCACGATCGGCTCCTGCCTGGAATACGCGATCTACCACAGCCCGTTGGCGTTCATCCGCACGCTGCTGGAGCTCGGCGCGGATCCGAATGCCCCGGACGATTGCGGCTTCCCGTCGCTGATCGCAGCGCTGTCGTGCACGAATCCGCATCCCGGCGCGCCCGGCCGCAAGGACGTGGCGGAGATCGTCGCGCTGCTGCTCGCCTTCGGCGCCGATCCGGATCAACGCGGCATCAACGACTACACCGCGCTGCACATGGCGGTGGGCGAGCGCAATCTTGCCGCGCTGGAACGCCTGCTCGAGACGGGGGCGGATCCGAGCCTGCGCACGCGCATCGACGACTGCGAGACTCCGCGCGAAATGGCCGATCGCGCCGGGCTCGTACAATTCGCCGAACGGCTCGCCGATCACGAGCGGCGGCGCCAGATCCCGAACCGCTCGCACGACTGACCGGACACCGCATGGACCGCTACACCGAAATCCGCAGCTTCGTCCTCGTCGCCGAAAAGGGCAGCTTCGCCGCCGCCGCGCTGGTCGAAGGGGTGACGCCCGTCGTCATGGGCCGGCGCCTCGACGGTCTCGAAAAGCGTCTCGGCGTGCGCCTGATGCACCGCTCGACGCGCGGCCTGACGCTGACGGACCTCGGCGAGCAGTTCCTCGAGCAGTGCCGCCACCTGATCCACGAGTTCGACGAGGCCGAGACCAGCGTCAGCGCCGGACGCGACACCGTGCGCGGCCACCTCGTCGTGTCTGCCCCCGCGGCGTTCGGCCGCCGCCACGTCGCCGCCCACGCGCCGGCCTTCAAGGCGCGCTACCCGGAGCTGAGGCTGTCGTTCAACCTCACCGACAGCGTCGTCGATCTGGTGCGCGAGGGCTACGACATGGGCATCCGCATCGGCGAGGTCACCGATCCCAACTACGTCGCCGTCCGCCTCTTTCAGAACCGGCGCGTCGTCTGCGGCACGCCGGAATACTTTGCGCGCCATGGTGAGCCGCGCGTGCTGGAGGATCTGGCGCGCCACAATTGCCTCGCGTTCAACCTGCAAGGCGGGCAACAGCGCGGCTGGAGTTTCGTGCGCGACGGCAAGCTGGTCGCGGTGCGCGTCGATGGCGACCTCGACTGCAATGACGGCGAGCTGCTCTACAGCTGGGTCAGGCAGGGGCTCGGAATCGGCTGGCGTTCGACCTGGGAGATCCAGGCCGAGCTCAAGCGCGGCGAGCTCGTGACCGTGCTCGACGAGTTCGCCGCGCCCACCTACGACATCCAGGCCGTGTATCCGCAGCAGCGTTATCTGCCGGCCAAGGTGCGGCACTTCATCGAGTACCTGAAGGGGATCTACAACACGCCCGGTTACTGGGAGCGCGGCTAGCCCGCAGTCATCCGCGCCTACTGCTGGGCGCGGAAGCGGTAGCCCTGGAAGTCGAGCACCACGCCGTCCTTCTCGGCGCTGGTGAGCGTCACGCCGGGCACGACTTCCTCGCCTTCCTGCACGAGTCGGTCGTTGATCACGACCATGCGCTTGCCCGAATCCGGTGCCGCCGCGAAGCCGGAAATGTCGAGGCGCGGCAGGCTGCCGCGTACCGCGGGCGGCAGTTCGTGGATGCTAAGGATGCGTCCGTCGGATCCCTTGCGGTTCGCTGCCGGAGCGGGAGACGGCGAGGGGGGCACGGGCTCGGCCGACTTTCGCGAAGCCGATTCGCTGCGGCGGACCGGTGCGCTCTCCGCGGCCTGCGCCGGGAGTTCGGATGCCGGCGGATCGCGGCGTGCCCTGGCGACGGGTGCCGCGGTTTTCGCCGGTTCGGGGG
>NZ_QVLR01000072.1 GCF_014822185.1 Azoarcus sp. Aa7 | reverse complement strand
CGTGGTCTGAAAATCATCTAGCCGGCCTCCCGCGGCCGTAGTGGCAGCGGGGTTAAAGTGAGTTTGCGAACTGGCTTTAACCACTGGAGGCCGAGATGAAATATAGCGGAATTGACCTGCACTCGAACAACAGCGTGGTGACCGTGGTGGACGAGGAAGATCGGGTCGTGGCGGAGAAGCGGCTGCCCAACGACTTGGCAAAGATTCTGGGATTTCTCATGCCGTGGCGGGAGGAGTTGGCAGGCGTCGTCGTCGAATCGACCTTCAACTGGTACTGGCTGGTCGATGGTCTGCAAGCGGCGGGCTTCAAGGTGCTACTGGCCAACACCACGGCGATCAAGAAGTATGAAGGGCTCAAGCACAGCGGAGACGAATCCGATGCGCGTTACCTTGCCCACCTGCTGCGACTGGGGATCCTGCCGACAGGAACCATCCTGCCGCCGGAGCAACGCGCCGTGCGCGATCTGGCCAGGAAGCGCATGCAACTGGTGCGGAGTCGCACCACGCACATCCTGGCCGTCGAGAACATCACAGCCCGCCAGCACGGTGCCCGGATCAGTAGCAATCAGGTCAAGCGTCTGACGGCCGAAATCATCGATCAGATGCCGCTGCCGGAGGATGTGGCGCTGGCGATCAAGACCAATGTAGCGGTCATCGCAACGCTTTCCACGCAGATCGACCTTCTTGAAAAGCGTCTGCAGGAAAAGGTGGGGGCGCGAGCGGAGTACGGGCTGCTCACCAGCGTGCCCGGCATCGGCCAGGTGCTGGCGACCACGATCCTGCTGGAAACGGGACCGATTGACCGCTTTGCCGCCGCCGGCAACTTCGCCTCCTACGCGCGCTGCGTCGACAGTGTGCATACCAGCAACGGCAAGAAGAAAGGGGAAGGGAACACCAGGAACGGCAACAAGTACTTGGCTTGGGCCTTCGTCGAGGCGGCCAACTTTGCGTTGCGCTACTGCGCCGAGGCGAAACGGTTCTACGAACGAAAGAAAGCCAAGACCAACAAGGTGGTGGCGATCAAGGCGCTGGCGCACAAGCTGGCACGGGCGTGCTTCCACATTCTGAAGGAGTGCAAACCGTTTGACGTGACACGCTGCTTCGCATGAGCTTCGACGGCACCGGTGAGCCAGAATTGGGGACTGGAGCGACAGCCAACTGATCTGAATTGGACGCCGGGTGCCGTCACCGATTTGCAGTAAACGCGGATCGCCCGCAACGTGAGCCAGCAAGGGATTGGCGCCGGAAAACCGGCAGCCACGGGTCTGTGATGAATCCATTGGACACGCTGCGGCACCAACGTTCTTCTGGGGCGGCGAAGCCGCCAGGGCGACAGGCAGATTCATCGCCGCTCGCTTGATCCTGATGGGTGTCTGGCGCGATTCGTCGCAGCCATGACTTGAAGAAACGGGCGCGGTCGGCAACTGTGAGCGGCGTAGGGAAACATTGAAAACTGGCGGCTGGCGCCGCCATGGAGTCGTTTGCTCGCTTGACGCCGGCCGGCTAATGGGTGTCCCC
>NZ_QVLR01000071.1 GCF_014822185.1 Azoarcus sp. Aa7 | reverse complement strand
GGCTCTATGCCGTTTCCCGTGGAAATTGACTTCTCAACAAACATGACGGTGGCGCCCGTAGTCGCGGGCGATGGCCGGCGCCAAGGGGTTGTTCGGTAGATGCACGAGCTTGGACATGCGCAGGTAGGCAATCGCGATGAAGTTCTCGGGGTCCCGGAAGCCTCGAGCGGCGGTCTTCGCCTGTTGCAGCAGTCCGTTCATCGCCTCGACGTAGGCGTTGCTGCGTCCGTCGAGCATGCCGCGTACGACACCACCGAAGTGTTCCTTCAACGTGGCAGCCAGACGCTTGAACGGTTCGAGCCGCGAGCGTCGCGCCCAGCTCATCCACTTCGTCAATGCCCCGAGGGCGATCTCTTCGCTGTTACTGTCGCGCGCCTCGCCGTAGACCAGCCGCAGGGCCTGCTTGAGTCGCCAGGCCCGCGCGCTCTTCAGGTTCGAGCGCTGCAGCCAGTGCATCGCCTCGAACTGCGCGCGGGTCCAATTCGCCGCGTCCTTGCGCATGCCCCACAGCAACTGGCGAAGGGTTTTTTTGCTGTCTGCGCCGACCGCTTCGCGGACCGCCGCCGCCGAGGTTCGCATCTCCTCGCGGCGCACCTCATCCATTGCCGCATTGGCCAGGGCAATGACGTGAAAGCGGTCGTAGCTGATCTGTGCGTTGGGCAGCGACTGGCCAATCCCCTTGGCGTAGGCCGCGCTCATGTCGATGCAGGCGTGTTCGATCGTGGCCGGATCGCCACCGTGCGCACGCAGGTCATCGGCAAAGGCCCCCAAGGTTTGATGGTCACGACCGGGGCAGGCAAACAGCAAGCGCCGGGCCTCGAGGTCATGCACGACGGTGATGTACTGGTGCCCACGCTTGACGCTGGTCTCGTCGATGCCCACATGGCGCACGCCCGACATGTCGTCCTTGGCACGGGCCACCTCGACGTAGTGGCGGACCCGCCGCCACAAGCGCTTGGCCGCCACCCGCATCTGATTGGCGGCCTGGCGTACCGGCAGCTCCCGGCACAGCGACAGACCCAGCGCCTCGAACAGCAAGGTAAAGCCGCTCCCCTCGCGCGCCCACGGCACCGGCAACTGCGTGGTCTTGCCGCAGCCCGTGCACTGCACGCGCGGAATCTCCGCATGCAACCAGGCCTCGAACTGAAAGAAGTCGAGGTGGCGCCAGCTGCGGCGTACCCGGTCGTGGATCAACTGATGCTCGACTCCGCACGCCGGGCAGGCCGCACGCTTGCCGGTGTGCTCGACCTCGAAGTCGATGCGCCGCTTGCCTGTGTTGAGCTCGACCTTGGCAACGTGCCAGGGCGGCTGCAGGCCAAGTGCGGTGGTGAAGAGGGCTTCGATCTGGTTGCTCATGGGCGGAGGAAGGTTCAGCTCAGCAGCGCGGGGTT
>NZ_QVLR01000070.1 GCF_014822185.1 Azoarcus sp. Aa7 | reverse complement strand
TGGTGACGATCGACGCGATGGGCACGCAGACGAAGATCGCGCGCACGATCCGCGAGCGTGGCGCCCATTACGTGCTGTGCGTGAAGGACAACCATCCGAAGCTGCTCGACTCGATCATGTTTGCCGGCATCGGTCCGAGCGGACCGCTGACACCGAGTTCGACGCACGCGACCAAGACCCCTGGTCACGGTCGTACCGAAGTCAGGCGATGCTGGGCCTTTGATGCGACCGATCAGCTCTACAAGGCCGAGGACTGGCAGGACGTCGCCAGCTTTGCCGTGGTCGAGCGCGTGCGCACTGTGGGCAATCGCACCAGCACCGAGCGCGCCTACTACATCAGCAGTCTGCCCGCCGACGCCGAGCGCATCGCTCGTGCCGTACGCAGTCACTGGGAGGTGGAGAATCGCCTTCACTGGTGTCTGGATGTGCAGTTCAATGAGGATCAGTCACGTGTGCGCAGCGGTTATGCCGCCAACAACCTGGCCATCGTTCGCCACATCGTGATGAACCTGTTGCGGCTCAATACCACCCGCAAGGCGAGCATCAAGTCGAAGCGCATGCTGGCTGCCACCCTCGATGAATTTCGCGCCGAGTTGCTCGGAGTTATGACATGAAGGTGCGATTGCCCTG
>NZ_QVLR01000069.1 GCF_014822185.1 Azoarcus sp. Aa7 | reverse complement strand
CCGGGGTCATGCCGGGCACCTTACCCGGGACGAAGCCGAGGAGGTCGTCGCGCCACTCGGGGCGCGCGCCGGTGTGCGCGGCCAGATGCACGACCGGGCTGTAGCCACCGGAGCTCGCGATCGTGTCGCAGGCGAGCGTCTCGACGCGGCCCGCGACGCGGAAGCCACCGATGTCGATGCGGGCGACCAACGCACCGCTGACACGCTTCTTGCCCTGCGCCTCGATCACCGCGGAGCCGGGGATGATGCGGAGGTTGCGCGCACGCGCCTCGTTCACCAGGTCGCCCTCGGGATGCTCGCGCGCATCGACGATCGCGACCACCTCGCGACCGGCGTCCGCCCAGTCGAGCGCCGCGCGGTAGGCGTGATCATTGGAGGTCGACAGCACCAGGCGGCGGCCCGGCGCGACCGCGTAGCGGCGGATGTAGGTCGACACGGCGCCCGCGACAAGACTGCCCGGCACGTCGTTGTTCGAGAACACCAGCGGACGCTCGTGCGTGCCGGTCGCGAGGATGACTTCGCCGGCACGCACGCGGTGCAGGCGGGCACGCACCTGACGGCGGCCGTTGAGGCTGGGCGCGAGGTCCGCGAGATGCTCGGTGCGGCGCTCGTGCAGCGTCACGAAGTTGTGGTCGTGGTAGCCGTTGGCGGTGGTGCGCGGCAGCACCAGCACTTCGGGCAGGGTCGCCAGCTCGGCGAGCACGGCAGCCGCCCAGGCCGCGGCCGGGCGGCCGTCGACGAGTTCGCGCGAATCGAGCAGCGACCCGCCCATCTC
>NZ_QVLR01000068.1 GCF_014822185.1 Azoarcus sp. Aa7 | reverse complement strand
CGGTGGTGCGCGGCAGCACCAGCACTTCGGGCAGGGTCGCCAGCTCGGCGAGCACGGCAGCCGCCCAGGCCGCGGCCGGGCGGCCGTCGACGAGTTCGCGCGAATCGAGCAGCGACCCGCCCATCTCCTCCTGCTCGTCGCACAGGATCACACGCGCACCGGAGCGCCCTGCCGCGAGGGCCGCGGCGAGCCCCGCCGGCCCCGCGCCGATCACGAGCACGTCGCAGTGACGGTTGATGTGGTCGTAAATGTCGGGGTCGTTCTCCTTCGGCACACGCCCGAGGCCCGCGGCCTTGCGGATGTACTTCTCGTACTTCGGCCACATCGACGCGGGGGCCATGAAGGTCTTGTAGTAGAAGCCCGGGGGCATGAAGCGCCCGCCGATGCCGCCGATCACGCCCATCACGTCGCGCTCGACGTTGGGCCAGCCGTTGGTGCTCGCGGCCACCAGCCCGCCGTAGAGCGCCTGCTGCGTGGCGCGCACGTTGGGCACCTGGCCGGCTTCGGTGGCGCCCAGCTGCATGATCGCGTTCGGTTCCTCGGCGCCGGCGGCCATGATGCCGCGCGGACGCGAGTACTTGAAGCTGCGACCCACGACATCGACGCCGTTGGCGAGCAAGGCCGAGGCGAGCGTGTCGCCGGCGAAGCCCTGGTAGTCGGTGCCGTTGAAGCTGAAGCGCAGCGGGCGGCTGCGGTCGATGCGCCCGCCCTTGTCGAGACGATTGAGTTGGCGATTATCCTGGCTCATTTGGCCGCCCCCTTGCTGGACGAAGCTTGCTGGGTGACCGAAGGCTGCTGGCCGACCTTGTAGGTTTCGAGGATCTGGTAGCTCACGGTGTCGCGCGTGATGTTGAAGAACTTGCGGCAGCCGGCGGCGTGGTACCACAGCTCGTGGTGCAGGCCGCGCGGGTTCTTGCGGAAG
>NZ_QVLR01000067.1 GCF_014822185.1 Azoarcus sp. Aa7 | reverse complement strand
ACCCCGTTTCGCCCCCGACCCCAACGTCGTACCGGGTGGAGGCAGGCGCCCCCCATCGCTCCTCGCCCGCGAATAATCACAATATCCACGAAGAGATCGCCTTCATGACCCAGCCCATCGTCATCGCCGGCAGCGGCCTCGCCGGATACAACCTCGCGCGCGAATTCCGCAAGCTCGACCGTGACACCCCGCTGATGATCCTGAGCCGCGACGCAGCGGGCTTCTACTCCAAGCCCATGCTGTCGAACGCGCTGTCGGCCAACAAGACGGCCGAGACCCTGGTCATGAAATCCGCGGACAAGATGGCCGGCGAAGTCCTGGCGACGATCCGTCCGCAGGTCGAGATCGCATCCATCGAGCCGGTAAACCGCAGCGCGGTGCTGACCAGCGGCGAACGCATCGCCTACCGCGACCTCGTCCTCGCCATCGGCGCCGATCCCATCCGCCTGCCCATCGCCGGCGACGGCGCGGCCGACATCCTGTCCGTGAACGATCTCGACGATTTCGCCCGCTTCGCCGCGCGGCTCGACGGTGCGACGCGCGTCGTCGTGCTCGGCGCGGGCCTGATCGGCTGCGAATTCGCCAACGACATGCTCGCCCGCGGCATCGCCCCGACCGTCATCGACATCGCCGCCTGGCCGCTCGGCCGCCTGCTGCCGGAAGCCGCGGCCACGTGGTTCCGCCAGCAACTGGAAGCGGCCGGCGTCACTTTCCGCATGAAGGTCTCGGCCACCACCGTCGAACGCAAGGGCGACGCCTACCGCGTCACGCTCGACGACGGCAGCGTCCTCGATGCCGACCTCGTGCTCTCCGCGGTCGGCCTGCGTCCGCGCACCGCGCTCGCCAGCGCTGCCGGCCTGGACGTGAATCGCGGCATCCGCGTCGACCGCCGGCTCGCCACATCCGACGCGCACATCCACGCACTCGGCGATTGCGCCGAAGTCGAAGGCCTCGTGCTGCCCTTCGTGATGCCCATCATGCATCAGGCACGCGCGCTGGCCGCCACACTGGCCGGCAAGCCGACGCCGGTCGCCTACCCCGCGATGCCTGTCGTCGTGAAAACGCCCGCGTGCCCGACCGTCGTCTGCCCCCCGGCCGCGAACGCCGAAGGCCGCTGGCACATCCTGCCCACGCCGGACGGCGAGGGGGGCCTCGAAGGGGGCGTCGAGGCGCAGTTCCTCGCGCCCGACGGCACGCTGCTCGGCTTCGCCCTGCTCGGCGCCGCCACCGCCCGCAAACAGGCACTCACGACGCAAACCCCCGCCGCACTTGGCTGACACGGCGGGCGCGCTCCCCCGTCCCGGAGCCTCCGCGCTTCGGGTTACAATCTTTCTCTTTGCTGCACTGCGGAGCGCGCCATGCCTGTCGCCAATACGGAAAACCTCAACATCGTCGCCCTCGATCACATGCCCTCGCCCGAGGAGATCAAGGCGCGCGTCCCGCTGACCGAAAAAGCCGCCGAGGCGGTTCTGGCCGGTCGCCGGGCGCTCAACAACATCCTCGACCGCAAGGACAACCGGATCTTCGTCGTCGTCGGCCCGTGCTCGATCCACGACCCCGTCGCCGGCGTCGACTACGCCCGCCGCCTGAAGGCGCTCGCGGACGAAGTCTCCGAGACCATGCTGCTCGTGATGCGCGTGTATTTCGAGAAGCCGCGCACCTCCACCGGCTGGAAGGGCTACATCAACGATCCGTACATGGACGACTCCTTCCGCATCGACGAAGGCATGGAGAAGGCACGCCGCTTCCTCATGGACGTGAACGAGATCGGCCTGCCCGCCGGCACCGAGGCGCTCGACCCGATCGCCCCGCAGTACTACGGCGACCTCATCTCCTGGACCGCGATCGGCGCCCGCACCTCCGAATCGCAGACCCACCGAGAGATGTCGTCCGGCCTGTCGACCCCGGTCGGCTTCAAGAACGCCACCGACGGCGACCTCGACGTCGCGATCAACGCCATCGTCTCCGCCTCCCACCCGCACAGCTTCCTCGGCATCAACGGCCAGGGCCAGTCGGCCATCCTGCGCACCCGCGGTAACCGCTACGGCCACGTCGTGCTGCGCGGCGGCGGCGGCCGCCCGAACTACGACACGGTGTCGATCTCGCTCGCCGAACAGGCGCTTGCGAAGGCCAAGCTGCCGCAGAACATCGTCGTCGACTGCTCGCACGCCAACTCGTGGAAGAAGCCGGACCTGCAGCCGCTGGTCATGAAGGACGTCATCCACCAGATCCGCGAAGGCAACCAGTCGGTCGTCGGCCTCATGATCGAGAGCTTCATCGAGGCGGGCAACCAGTCGATTCCCGCCGACCTGTCGCAGCTCAAGTACGGCTGCTCGGTCACCGACGCCTGTGTCGGCTGGGACGACACTGCGGACATGATCCGCAAGGCGCACGCCGTCCTGCGCGATGCGCTGCAACGCCGGAGCAGCGCCGAATGAATCTAGTCGTGCAGGGCGAGGACGTCGATTCGGTCGCCCTGAAAACCGTCGCAAAGCTCACCGGCGCCAGCGCCATCGAACAGATCACCCCGCAGGCTTTCCGCCTCGTCGGCGGGCATGAAAACGGCGAGATCGACGCGTTGTGCGCCACCGCCGCGCTCGACTGGGCCTGGGTCCGTCCCGGGCGCCGGCTCGCCGATTTCGGCCTCTTCGTCACCGACATGGACTCGACGCTGATCAACATCGAGTGCATCGACGAGATCGCCGACATGCAGGGCCTCAAGACCGAAGTGGCCGCGATCACCGAGGCCGCGATGCGCGGCGAGATCGATTTCACCGAATCGCTCACCCGCCGCGTGAGCCTGCTCGCCGGCCTGCCGGAATCGGCGCTGACGGAAGTGTACGAACAGCGCCTGCAGCTCAACCCCGGCGCCGAACGGCTGATGCGCGGACTGAAGTCGGCCGGCATCCACACCGTGCTGGTGTCGGGCGGCTTCACCTACTTCACCGAACGCCTCAAGGCCCGCCTCGGCTTCGACGAAGCCCACGCCAACCAGCTAGAAATCGTCGACGGCAAGCTTACGGGGCGCGTCAGCGGCCCCGTCGTGGATGGCGCCGCCAAAGCCGCCTACCTGCGCGCCGCGCGCGAACGCTTCGGCCTGCGCCCGGATCAGGTCATCGCCGCCGGCGACGGCGCGAACGACCTCCCCATGCTCACCGAAGCCGGCTTCGGCGTCGCCTTCCGCGCCAAACCGGTGCTGCGCAAGATCGCCGACTGCCGCCTCGACCACGTCGGTCTGGACGGCCTGCTGAACCTCTTCGCATAGCAGGCAAGCAACGTAGGGCGGGAGGAGCGCAGCGCATCCCGCCAATCGGACCGCGGGGGTGCCTCGAGCGCCGTGTGGCGGGATGCGCCTTCGGCTTTCCCGCCCTACGATTCGTACCTTCATCGACTGGCGTAGCCCTCATAGGGCGGAAAAGCGAAGCGCCTTCCGCCGCATGGCCTTTGAATCCGTTCAATTAGCCGCAGCGATGAGGCCTTCGCGCCGCCCACGCGGCGGATAACGCCGCTACGCGGCTCATCCGCCCTACCCGACCTTCACGCACTTTCCAGGTGCGCGAGGATCGCGTTCAGCATCGCCGCGCCCAGCCGCTTGCTGCGCGCACTGCTCCAGCCCGCGTGGCCGTCGGGCATGTTGGCGTTGTCCTTGAACGGCATCTCCAGCGTCAGCGACACGCAGCCGAAACGGTGCGCCACCCACTTGCTCGCCAGCGTCAGCAGCTCCTCGCCGAAACGCCCCGGCTTGTAGCCGTGTTCGGTCTGGAAGTCCGGACTCGCCGCCGACAGCGCCGCGACCAGGCGGGCCTGCCGCGCTGCCGCCTCGGCGGTGAAGCCCGGCACCTCCTCCGCGGTCGAAAAGAACACGTAGGGCAGGGCCTCATCGCCGTGGATGTCGAGAAACAGCTCGCAGCCGGTCGCCTCCATCGCGTTCCGCACGTGGAAGACTTCGGGGCTCGCCTGCACGTCGGGCATGCGCCATTCGCGGTTCAGGTTGCGCCCCGCCGCGTTCGTGCGCAGGTTGCCGTGAATCGCCCCGTCCGGATTCATGTTCGGCACGATGTAGAGCACGGCCCGCTCGCGGATTCGGCGCGCGACCGGGTCTGCCGCGTCCAGCAGGCGCTCGAGCAGGCCCTCGATGAACCACTCGGCCATCGTCTCGCCCGGATGCTGGCGCGCGAGGATCCACACCGGCCGGTGCGCCGGCGCCTCCCGCCCGACGACGATGCGGTCGAGTTCGCGTCCTTCGACCGTCGATCCGACGCTATCCACATGCGCGAAGGGCGAGGTCTCCGCCCATCCGACGAGATCGAGGTGGCGCTCGTAGGAATACGGCTCGAAATACGCGTAATAGACACTGTCGTGGTCCGGCGTATGCTCGACGATCAGCTGGCCGTCCTCGTAACGTGTCGCCCCGACGCGGAACCAGTTGCGCCGGTCGTAGGACGCCACGCAGCGGTACTCCGGCCATCCGTCCGGGTACGCCGCCTCCGCGGCATTCTCGAACACCATGCGCAGGCTCCGCCCCGCCGCCCCCTGCACGCGAAAGTGGAACCACTGGCGAAACTCCGCCGCATTGTCCGCGCGCAGGCGCAGGCGGATGTCCTCCGGATTGTCGAGGCTCAGCACCTCGATCGCGCCGGAGTCGAAACCGTGACTGATCTTCATGTCCGCCCCCTCACTCGACGCGCCGGCGGAACACCAGCGTGTCCTTGTCGGACGCATCGGGCGCGAACGCGTAACCGTCCAGGTCGAAACCCGTCAGCCCCTCGACGTCCTCGACGCGCTTGCGGATCGCATAGCGGCACATCAGGCCGCGCGCACGCTTCGCGTAGAAGCTGATGATCTTGTAGCGTCCGTTCTTCCAGTCCTCGAACACCGGCGTCACGATCGACGCCGCGAGCTTTGCCGGCACCACCGACTTGAAGTACTCCTCGGAAGCCAGATTGACCAGCACCGGCACCGCGCCCGTCTCGCGTTCCTGCGCGAGCAGTCCGTTCAGCGCCACGGTCAGCTTGTCCCCCCAGAAGGCATACAGGTTCTTCCCGCGCGGATTCGCCAGCCGCGTCCCCATCTCGAGGCGATACGCCTGCATCAGGTCCAGCGGCCGCAGCAGGCCGTACAGGCCCGACAGGATGCGCAGATGCGCCTGCGCCCATTCGAGCTCTGCCGGCGACAGGGTCGTCGCATCCAGGCCGTCATACACGTCGCCATTGAACGCCAGCACCGCCTGCTTCGCGTTCGCGAGCGAGAACGGCGGCGCCCAGGTCTCGTAGCGCGCCACATTCAGCGTCGCCAGCTGGTCGGAAATATCCATCAGCGCGGAAACCTCCGCGGGCGACTTCTCGCGCATCACCGCGATCAGTTCGGCCGCATCGTCGAGGTAGTCGGGCTGCGTATGCACATCGGTCACCGGCGGCGTTTCGTAGTCGAGCGCCTTGGCCGGGGAGATCACGAAAATCATGGGGATCGGTTCTTCGGGTTGGGGACGCCACATGTTAGCAAAACGCGCCGCCCGCGCCCTCACTGGTCGCCGCCCGGCAGGACGATCGCACGAACGCAATCGGCGTGGTGCCATCATGCCGATCATTGGCTGGATACGTAGGGCGGGAAAGCGAAGCGCCTCCCGCCACGCGGCGCTCGACCGGAGTTTCGCGCCTGGATTGGCGGGAGGCGGCACGCTTTCCTGCCCCATCCGAGTCGTGCGATTGCCTTGGCCCCACCGGGTTTGACAGGAAACCCCACTTGCGCGACATTTAACGGTTCCCCCCGCCGGAACCCCAGATGCACGCCGCCTCCCTGCTCGACCGATCCCTCAAGTCCGTCTGGCACCCCTGCACGCAGATGAAACAGCACGAACATCTGCCGCTGGTGCCGATCGTGCGCGGCGAGGGGCCGTGGCTGATCGATGCGGACGGACGGCGCCTGCTCGACGGCATCAGCTCCTGGTGGGTGAACCTCTTCGGTCACTGCAACCCGCGCATCAACGCCGCCCTGCGCGACCAGCTCGAGCGTCTCGAACACGTGATGCTCGCCGGCTTCACGCACGAACCGGTGGTCCAGCTCTCCGAGCGCCTCGCCGCCCTCACCGGCCACCGCCTCGGTCACGCCTTCTACGCCTCGGACGGCGCCTCCGCGACCGAGATCGCGCTGAAGATGAGCGCCCATTACTGGCGCAACGTCGGCCGGCCGGAAAAGTCGCGCTTCGTCAGCCTCGCCGGCAGCTACCACGGCGAGACCGTCGGTGCGCTCGCCGTCACCGACGTTGCGATCTTCCGCGACGCCTATGCCCCGCTCGTGCGCCCCGGCAGCATCGTGCCGACCCCCGACGCCCGCCTCGCCGAGCCCGGCGAATCGGCGGCCGACATCGCCCGACGCGCAGCGGCAGCGCTCGAAGCGCACCTCGCCGAACACCACGCCGAAACCGCCGCCCTGATCGTCGAACCGCTGGTGCAGGGCGCCTCCGGCATGGTGATGTACGACCCCGAATACCTGCGCCTCGCCCGCGCGCTGTGCGACCGCTACGAAGTGCACCTCGTCGCCGACGAGATCGCCGTCGGCTGCGGGCGCACCGGCACCTTCTTCGCGTGCGAGCAAGCCGGCATCTGGCCCGACTTCATCTGCCTGTCGAAAGGCATCTCCGGTGGCTACCTGCCCCTGTCGCTGGTGCTCACGACCGACACGATCTACGCCGCCTTCTACGACGACGCGACGGCCCGCGGCTTCCTGCACTCGCACTCCTACACCGGCAACCCGCTCGCCTGCCGCGCAGCGCTCGCGACGCTCGACATCTTCGAGCAGGACGACGTCCTCGCCGCCAACCGCGGCCTCGCCCAACGGCTCGGCGACGCGGTCCGCACCCGCTTCGGCGACCACCCGGCGATCAGCCACCTGCGCCAGCGCGGCATGATCCTCGCGTTCGACGTCGCGTGCGAACGCCCCGACTTCTCGCGCCGCTTCTTCTCCGCTGCGCTCGAACACGGCGTCCTGCTGCGCCCGATCGGCAACACCGTGTACTTCATGCCACCCTACGTGCTCGACGACGGCCACGTCGCCCACCTCGCCTCCGGGGCCGCCGCCGCGCTCGCCGAAGCGCTCGCCTGACCGTTCATGCTGCTCGATTCACTGCAGGCCGACCTGGCCGAACTCGACGCCCAATCGCTACGCCGCGTGCGCCGCAGCCTCGACACGCCCTGCGGCCCGCACGCACGCGTCGACGGCCGCGACATGCTCGCCTTCTGCAGCAACGACTACCTCGGTCTCGCCGCTGCACCCGAACTCGCTGCAGCGCTCAAGGCCGGCGCCGACCGCTGGGGCAGCGGCTCGGGCGCCTCGCATCTGGTCAGCGGCCACTACACCGTGCATGACGAGCTCGAACGCCGGCTCGCCGCCTTCGTCGGCTGCGAACGCGCGCTCTACCTGTCGACCGGCTTCATGGCCAATTCCGGCGTGATCCCCGCCCTCGTCGGCCGCGGCGACGCGATCTTCGCCGACCGCCTCAACCACGCCTCCCTCGTCGACGGTGCCCTGCTCTCGCGTGCCGACCTGCACCGCTACCCGCACGCCGACCTCAGTGCGCTCGAACGCGCGCTGGCCGCGAGCACGGTCAAACGCAAGCTGATCGTCACCGACTCCGTGTTCAGCATGGACGGCGACGTCGCCCCGCTGGCCGAACTGCTCGCGCTGGCCGACCGCTTCGACGCGTGGCTGATGGTCGACGATGCCCACGGCTTCGGCGTGCTCGGCCCGGACGGCCGCGGCGCCCTGCGCGAAGCCGGCCTCGCGTCGTGGCGCCTCGTCTACATCGGCACGCTGGGCAAGGCCGCCGGCGTCTCCGGCGCCTTCATCGCGGGCCAGGCCGACGTCGTCGAATGGCTGATGCAGAAGGCCCGCACCTACATCTTCACGACCGGCGCCCCGCCCGCGCTCGCGACAGCCCTGCTGAGAAGCCTCGACCTCATCGAGCACGGTGCCGAGCGTCGCCGCCACCTCGCCGCCCTGATCGCGCAGCTCCACACGGACCTGAAACTCCGGCGCTGGCAGCTGATGCCCTCGCGCACCCCTATCCAGCCGGTCGTGATCGGCGACAACGCCGAGACGGTCGCCGCCGCGCGCGCGCTGTGGGACGCCGGCCTGTGGGTACCGGCGATCCGCCCGCCCACCGTTCCGCAAGGCAGCGCCCGCCTGCGCATCTCGCTGACTGCCGCGCACACGCATCAGGACGTCGAGCGCCTCGTAACGGCACTGATGCAGCTGGAGCGCGCCGCTTGAGCGCGCTGCCGCTGGTCCTGCTGCACGGTTGGGGCCTCGATCCGCGCATCTGGTCCGGCCTGCGCGCAGCCCTCCCGGCCGGGGTTGCCACCTTCGCCCCGGCCCTGCCCGGCCACGGCGACGCCCTCCCGCCCCCCTCCGCCGATCTCGCCGCATGGAGCGATGCGCTGCTTTCCGCCCTGCCCGAACGTGCCGTGCTGTGCGGCTGGTCGCTCGGCAGCCTGATCGCGCTCGACCTTGCCCGCCGCCATCCCGAGCGGGTCGCCCGCCTGATCCTCATCGGCACCACCCCCTGCTTCGTCGCCCGCAACGGCGACGCCCCGTGGCCCCACGGTCTCGACGCCGCGACGGTCGCCGCCTTCAACGCAAGCTTTGCTACGGATCCCGCAGGCACGCAGAAGAAATTCATCGCCCTGCAGTCGCTCGGCGACGCACACCGACGGGCCGTCGCGGCAGAACTCGCCGCCGCCCTCGCCGATGCCGGGCCTGTCCACGCTCCGGGCCTCTCCTGCGGGCTGGAACTCCTCGCCAACACCGACCTTCGCGCCTGCGTTCCGGAGGTCCGCCAACCCACACGGCTGATCCACGGCGCGGGCGACGCGCTGATGCCGCTCGCCGCAGCGGAGTGGCTCGCCCGCCAGCTCCCGAACGCACGGCTCACGCGCTTCGACGACTGCGGCCACGCCCCCTTCCTGTCCCGTCCGCAGGACTGTGCCACGCTCATCGCGGAAAGCCTCGATGACTGAGCGGCACCGCCACAAGCAGCAAGTACGGAAGGCCTTCGACCAGGCCGCCGACAGCTACGACCGCGCCGCCGCCGTCCAGCGCGAAGTCTGTCATCGCCTCGCCGCCCTCGCGACCGCAACACCCCCTTCCGGGTCCGTTTCCCGCATCCTCGACGCCGGCTGCGGCACCGGCTTCGGGCTGGACCTGATCGCGCATGTCCATCCGGCAGCGCACATCGTCGCGCTCGACTTCGCGCCAGCCATGCTCGCGCGCCTGCGCCAGAACAGCCCGGCCGCCGCGGTCTCCCCCCTGTGCGCCGACCTCGAAGCCCTGCCGTTGGCAGCCGATAGTCTGGATGCAGTCTGGTCCAGCCTCGCGCTGCAATGGTGCGACCCGGCCCTCACGCTCGCTCAGATCGCCCGTACCCTGCGCCCGGGCGGCGTCGCCTGGATCGCGACCCTCGGCCCCGCGACCCTGTGGGAACTGCGCGAAGCCTTCGCACGTGTCGACGAAGCGAGCCACGTGATCCGCTTCCACCCGCCGTCCGAGTGGATCGCAGCCGCGGAGAAAGCAGGCCTTTCGCCCGTCGCCCACGATCTGGAACCCGCCTACGCACTCGCCCCCGACCTGCGCGGCCTGCTGCGCGACATCAAGGCCATCGGCGCGCACAGCGTCGGCGAACAACGGCGCCGCAAACCCCTCGGACGCGCCGCATGGCGCACGCTGGAAGCCGCCTACGAGCCGCACCGCCGACCCGACGGACTTCTGCCGGCGACCTACGACCTCATCCTGCTTGCTCTCAAGAAATCGGAGAAAAATCATGACTGAGCGCCGCGCCTGGTTCCTCACCGGAACCGACACCGAAATCGGCAAGACCTTCGTCACCTGCGCGCTGCTCCACGCCGCGCGCGCCGCCGGCCACAGCGCGGTCGGGATGAAGCCCGTCGCCGCCGGCGCCGACCTCGTCGATGGCGAGCGCGTCAATGAAGACGCCGCGCGGATCCGCGCCGCCGGCAGCTTCGATCCCGGCCTGCGCATACTGAACCCGTACTGCCTCGCGAGCCCGATCGCCCCCCACATCGCTGCCGCGGAGGAAGGCGTCCGCATCGAACCCGCACGCATCCTGCGCGCCTTCGAGGAACTCGCCGTACGCGCCGACGTGGTCATTGTCGAAGGCGTCGGCGGCTTCCGCGTCCCGCTCGACGAGCGCTACGACACCGCAGACCTCGCCGTGGACTTCGCGCTACCGGTGATCCTCGTCGTCGGCATGCGCCTGGGCTGCATCAATCACGCGCTCCTCACGGTCGAGGCGCTCGCGGCGCGCGGCCTGCACCTCGCCGGCTGGATCGCGAACCGTGTCGATCCCGCGATGCTGCGTTTCGATGAAAACCTCGCGGCCCTGCAGGCAAGGATTCCCGCCCCCCTGCTGGGAGTCGTCCCGCACGTCCCGGACGGCAATCCGGCGATTGCCGCCGACGCCCTGCACCTGCCGGACGGACTAGTCGAACCCGGCTAGCCTGTTGCGCCAGCGCGCCGTTGGCGCACCTGCTCGAACAGACAGATTGCCGCGGCCGCCCCGACATTGAGCGACTCGACGGCGCCCGGCATCGGAATCACGACCAGGCCGCTCGCCAGCCCAGCAACCTCGGCCGACAGCCCCTGCCCTTCCGCCCCGAACAGCCACGCGACCGGCCCGCGCAGGTCGCGGTCATACAGCGGGAGCGCGCCCGCACCGAGGCCCGTTGCGAGGATCTGCCCCGGATAGCCGCGCAACACCTCGGCGATCTGCACGTGCTCATGAATCCGCAGGCAGAAATGCCCACCCATCCCCGCGCGCAGCACGCGCGGCGACCACGCTTGCGCGCATCCGGGCGTGAGCAGCACCTCCTTCAACCCCGCCGCCGCCGCCGTGCGCAAGATGGTGCCGAGATTGCCCGCATCCTGCACCCCATCCAGCACCAGAAGCGAATCGGTCAGCCCTTTGGGCATCTGCGCATGGGGAATGTCGATCACCGCCAGGATGCCCGACGGCGAATCCACCGGGCTCACGTGCGCGAACAGCGGGTCGGTCAGCTGCAGCGCCGGCAGCTCCCCGCAGCGCTCGACGATCCCGCCGATCTCCGGCCGCTGCAGCCCCTGCTCGCTCACCACGATTTCGCGCAGCGGCCAACCGGCATCGAGCGCCGCCTGCACCAGATGGGCTCCATCCAGCAGGGTCAGCCCGCTGCTGCGCCGCTCGCGCGACGAGGTCGCGAGCGCATGCAGACGCTTCACGTTGGGATTGTCGCGGGAAGTGATCGCTTTCAAGACTGCACCGGAAAAACCTCGGGCCTCAGACGCCCAGCCCCAGCGTCGCGATCGCGACCGTCACGGCGCCAAGCACGATGTTGAAGCCGACACGCTGCCGGATCTGGTTCAGTGCCACCGCTCCCACCGCCCATTCCTCGCGCGCCACGGCAGCCCGCAGGCGCCGCCACGGCCCGAACCAGATCGACAGGAACACGGCAATCATCACCAGACCGGTCAGCATCATGAGATGCCAGGCGCGCGGCGCGTTGCCAAAGCCGACCTCGACCAACCTGCCGATGCCGGTGACCGGGAGCAGCACGACCGCCACCCACACTATCGGGAAGAAGCGCTCGAACACTCCCACCCACAAGGGCAGGCGCTGCGACGGAGGAAGTGCCGTCGCAGCCGGACGCAGGCACAGGTAAGCGAATGCCATGCCGCCCACCCACACGATCACGCTTGCCAGATGAAGGAAGAGCACCAGATGCCGAAGTGTCACAGCAGCGTCCCCACAGGCCAGAGTTCAGGATTGTCGATCAGGGCGCGCACCGGGCCGAAACTGCGCCGATAGCAGTCGATCACCCCGTGCCGCCGCAAGGCGGCGAGGTGTGCGGCGGTCGGATAGCCCTTGTGCGCGGCGAAGCCATACTGCGGGAAAACCGCATCCAGCTCCAGCATCTGCGCGTCGCGCACGGTCTTGGCGAGGATGGATGCCGCGGCGATCGCAGGCACCGTCGCATCACCCTTCACGACAGCTTCGCACGGGACGTCCAGCTTCGGGCACCGGTTCCCGTCCACGCGCACGAGATCGGGCACGCAACCAAGCGCAGCGACCGCCCGCTGCATCGCCAGCATCGTCGCATGCAGGATGTTCAGCCGGTCGATCTCCTCGACCGTCGCCTCCGCGACGGCCCAGGCCAGCGCCCGCTCGCGGATCACCGGCGCCAGCCGATCGCGCGCACGTTCGCTGAGTTTCTTCGAGTCGTTGAGCCCCTCGATCGGCCGTGCCGGATCGAGGATCACCGCCGCAGCCACCACCGAACCGGCGAGCGGTCCGCGCCCGGCCTCGTCGACGCCGCAGATCAGGCCGGTTGCCGGGACGGATTCCATTCGGGCGTCCTGTTGAGGTAGGGAAGGATCGCCGCCGCCGCCTTCTCCGCGGTGTTCTGACGGAGCTGCCGGTGCAGCGCGTCGAAACGCTGCGCGAGCTGCGCACAGCCATCGGGGTCGCCGAGCCAGCGGTCGAGCGCATCGGCAAGCGCCGGCGGCGTCGCATCGTCCTGCAGCAGCTCGGGCACCACGGTTTCGTTGCACAGGATGTTCGGCAGACCCACCCACGGCAGATACGCCATGCGTTTCATCAGCCGATACTGCCACTTGCCGATGCGGTAGCTGATCACCATCGGCCGCTTCAGCAAGGCCGCTTCCAGGCTCGCCGTACCGCTCGCGACGAGCACCACGTCCGCCGCCGTCATCGCCTCCACGGCATGTCCGAACAGCATGCGGATCGGCAGTTCCTCCGCCTGCGCGGCACACAACGCCTCGGCGAACAGCTGGCGCGTCTCGCGCGTCGCCAGCGGCACGACGAAGGACGCCTCGGGGTGGCGTTCGAGCAGGAGCTTCGCCGTTTCGATGTAGGTCGGCGCAAGATTGCGCACCTCGGACTGCCGGCTTCCCGGCAGCAAGGCAACCACCCGCCCCCCGGCCGGCAGGCCAAGCAGCTCGCGTGCATGCTCGCGGTCGGGATGCAGCGGAAACGTGTCCGCCAGAGGATGACCGACATAGGTAACCGGGATCCCCGCCCGCTCGTACAGCGCCGGCTCGAACGGGAAGAGACACAGCATGTGCGACACCGATCGCGCGATGCCCTTGATCCGCCCGCCACGCCAAGCCCAGATCGACGGACTGACGAAATGGATGGCCGGCATGCCCGCGCCGCGGATCTTGCGCTCCAGCCAAAGGTTGAAGTCGGGTGCATCGACACCGATGAAGGCGTCGGGCCGCTCGGCCTTCACCTGCTTGAGCAGCGTCCGGCGTATTCCCGACAACTCGCGATAGCGCTTCAGCGCATCGACATAGCCATGCACCGCGAGCCGTTCGCACGGCCAGCGCGCATCGAAGCCCTCGGCCTGCATCTTCGGCCCGCCGATGCCGAAGAATTCCGCATCGGGGATCTTGTGCCGGATCGCCCGGATCAGGTGACTCGCGAGCAGGTCTCCCGAGGCCTCGCCCGCCACCATCGCAATGCGGATTGCCATGGCATCAGCGGACGATACCGCGCTCCGACGAAGCGATGAAGCCGGCGAAGGACGCAACCTCCGCATGCTCGGCAGCGATCTCGCCGATGCGCGCGCGCGCATCGTCGAGGCTCAGGCCCGCACGGTACAGCGCACGGTACGCACGCTTGATCGCGGCAATGCCGTCCGCCGAATAACCGCGCCGACGCAGCCCTTCGCTGTTGATGCCATGCGGCTTCGCCGGGTTGCCGGCGACGGTGACATAGGGCGGCAGATCCTGCAGCAGCACGGTGCCGACACCGCAGAAGCTGTGCGCGCCGACTCGCACGAACTGATGCACGCCGGTGAAGCCGCCGAGGATCGCCCAGTCGCCGACGTGCACGTGCCCCGCGAGCGTCGCATTGTTCGCGAAGATCGTGTGGTCGCCGACGTGGCAGTCGTGCGCAACGTGCACGTAGGCCATGATCCAGTTGTCGCTGCCGATGCGCGTGACGCCCGCATCCTGGCTGGTGCCGACGTTGAACGAGCAGAACTCGCGGATCGTGTTGCGATCGCCGATCTCGAGCAGCGTGGGCTCCTCGTCGTACTTCTTGTCCTGCGGCGCAGCGCCGATCGAGCAGAACTGGAAGATCTCGTTGTCGCGGCCGATCTTCGTGCGGCCCTCGACCACGACGTGCGGGCCGATGCGCGTGTTGTCGCCGATCTCGACGTGTTCGCCGATGATCGAGTACGGGCCGATCGAAACGCTCTCCCCGAGTTTAGCTCCGGGGTGGACAATGGCACTCGCGTGAATCATGACAGGGTCTTGAGGGCACACATCAGTTCAGCTTCGGCCGCGATCTCGCCGGCCACGCGCGCGACCCCCTTGTACTTGTAGATGTTGCGCTTGCTCTGCGTGATCTCGACGTCGAACTGCAGCTGGTCACCCGGCACGACGGGGCGCTTGAAGCGCACGTTGTCGATGCCCGCGAAATACACCACCGAATTCTCGTCCGGCTTGATGCCCATCGTCTTGAACGACAGCAGCGCCGCCGCCTGCGCCATCGCCTCGACGATCAGCACGCCCGGCATCACCGGATGGTGCGGGAAGTGCCCAGGGAAGAAGGGCTCGTTCATCGTGACGTTCTTCAGCGCCAGGATGCGCTTGCCTTCCTCGAGCTCCAGCACCCGGTCCACGAGCAGGAACGGGTAGCGATGCGGCAGGTATTGGAGAATTTCGTTGATGTCCATGGAGCTCACTCAGGCTTGTGTTCGTCGAGGCGTTGTTCGAGGGCGCGTATTCTATCCACGAGCGCGTCGAGATGGCGCAGATGCGCGAAGTTTTTGACCCAGTCGGCGTGACCCTGCACCGGGAGATTGGCGGTATACACGCCGGGTTTCATGATCGACTTCGTGACCAGCGTACCCGCGGACACGACCACGTCGTCGGCGATGCTCAGATGGCCGATGATCCCCGCCTGGCCGCCGATCATGCAGCGCGCGCCAATGGTCGTGCTGCCCGCGACGCCGACGCAACCGGCGATCGCGGTGTAATCGCCGACGCGCACGTTGTGGCCGATCTGGATCTGGTTGTCGAGCTTCACGCCCTTGCCGATCACGGTATCGTCGAGCGCCCCGCGGTCTATCGTCGTGTTCGCGCCGATCTCCACGTCGTCACCGACGACGACGCGTCCGACCTGCGGAATCTTGATCCAGCTGCCGTCGCGCTCGCGCGCGAAACCGAAGCCGTCGGAACCGATCACGGCCCCAGAATGCACGATGCAGCCTGCACCGAGCACGCAATCGGCATACACCGAGACATTCGCATGCAGCCGCGTGCGCGCTCCGATGCTCGCACCCCGCGCGACGCGGCAGCCCGGGCCGATCACGACGCCTTCGCCCAGCGTCACGCCGGCATCGATCGACGCCCCCGCTCCGACCGCCACCGACGGCGGGACCGGACTTGCGATGTTCGCCGTCGGATGCACGCCCGGCGCAAACGCCTCGGGCGGATTGAACAGCTGCGCGACGCGCGCGAAATAAGCATACGGATCGTTGGTGACGATCAGCGGGCGGTCGCTGAGCGACCGTGCAGCGGGAGCGACGATGACGGCCGAGGCCCTGCAGTCGCGCAAGCGCGACTGGTATTTCGGATTCGCGAGGAAGGCGAGATCGCCCTCCCCCGCCTGATCCAGGGTCGCCACACGCCGCACGACCGTGGCCGGATCCCCTACCAGTTCGCCGCCCAAACGGGCGACCAGTTCTTCCAGCCTGAACATGTGGCGCGATACCCGCCTTACTTCGTGTCGGCGAGGGCCTTGATCACCTTGTCGGTGACGTCGATCCGCGGGCTGGCGTAAACGGCTTCCTGCAGGATCACGTCGAACTTCTCGGCTTCGGCGATCTGCTTCACGGCGCGATTGGCACGATCGAGGACCGATGCGAGCTCCTCGTTGCGGCGCTGATTGAGATCCTCGCGGAACTCGCGCTGCTTGCGCTGAAAGTCGCGATTCAGGTCGTTGAACGTGCGCTCCTTGGTGCGGCGATCGGCTTCCGCCATCGTGACGCCGTTGCGCTCGAGGTCCTCCTGCGTTGTCTGCAGTTCCTTGCCGAGACGCTGGAGCTCCTGGTCCCGCTTCTCGAACTCCTTCTCCAGGCGCTGCTGCGCGCGCACGGCCGGAGCCGCCTCACGCATCACGCGATCGGAATTCACGAATCCGATCTTCGACTCGGCGAATGCCGTCGGAGCCGCAATGCTCAGAACCGCAGCGGCGAGAACGGACAATGTCGTTGCTTTCACTTATCTCTCCAACGGATATCAGATTGGCCCTGGCGATCAGAACACCGAGCCAAGCTGGAACTGGAACTTCTGCAGGTCGTCGTCCTTTTCCTTCTTGAGCGGAATGCCGAGACTGAACTTCAGCGGACCGATCGGCGAACTCCACGAGAAGGCCAGACCGGTACTGTAGCGCAGGTCGCCGAACTTCGCCTTGTCGCCCGATGCCCACACGGTACCCGCGTCGATGAAGGCCGACATGCGGAAGGAGCGGTCCATGCCGGAGCCCGGCAGCGGGAAATAGAATTCGGCGTTGCCGATCACACGGCGGTTGCCGCCGACCGCGTCTTCGCTGACCGGATCCTTCGGACCGATCGAGCTCTGCTCGAAGCCGCGAATGGAGCCGATACCGCCTGCATAGAAGTTCTTGTAGAACGGCAGCGTCTCGCCGCCGTAGCCCTTGGCCCAGCCCAGATCGGTGTTGAGCATCAGCGCGTAGTCGCGTCCGAACGGGAACCAGTGCTGGTACTGGTAGTTGAGCTTGGTATATTTCAGCTCGCCCGGGGGCACGGCGATTTCGCCGAACACGCGCTGGAAGTTGCCCTTGCGCGGATAGATCACGCTGTCGCGCGTGTCGCGCGCCCACCCGGCCGACGCGAGCAGGCTATTGACGGTGACGTTGCCGATGCCGTTGTCGTTGCTGCAACCCTGCTCCTTGCAGAAGTTGATGTACTGGACGGGGCTGTCGGCGAACGTCGTGATCTTGGTGCGATCGACCGCAAGACCGAAGTTGATCGAGTCGTCCTCGCCGATCGGATAGCCCACGCGCATGCCGGCACCGGTCGACACGGTCTTGTAGGGTGCGACGGACAGCGTGTTCGACGGGTCGTAGGTGCGGTGGTAGAGATCCCAACCCAGGCTCACGCCGTCGATCGTGTAGTACGGATCGGTGAAGGACAGCGCATAGGTCCGGCTCGACTTGCTGGTATTGAGCGCGAGCGTCAGCGCGTTGCCCGAACCGAACAGGTTCTGCTGCGACACCGACGCCGACAGGACCACCTTCTCGGAACTCGAGAAGCCGGCACCCAGCGAGAGGTTGCCGGTCGCGCGTTCCTTGACGTTGAAGTTCACATCGACCTGGTCCGTCGTGCCCGTCACGGCAGGCGTCTCGACGTTCACTTCCTCGAAGTGCCCCAGGCGATCGACGCGCGTGCGCGACCGGTTGATCTGCGCGGCGTCGTACCATGCGCCTTCCATCTGGCGCATCTCGCGGCGGATGACCTCGTCGCGGGTCTTGGTGTTGCCGCCGACATTGATGCGGCGGACATACACGCGACGACCGGGGTCGACGAAGATCGTGAACGCGACCTCACGCTTCTCCTTGTCGACTTCCGGCGCGGCATTCACGTTCGCGAAGGCGTAGCCTTCATTGCCCAGCCGGTCGGCCACGGCCTTGGTCGTCTCGGTCAGTTTCTCGCGCGAGAAGATCTCGCCCGGCTTGATCACGACGAGCTTCTTGTACTCTTCCTCGGGCAACACCAGATCGCCGGCAAAGCGCACGGCGGACACCGAGTAACGCTCACCCTCGGTGATGCTCAGGGTGATGTAGATGTCCTTCTTGTCCGGGGTGATCGACACCTGCGTGGAGTCGATGTTGAAATCGAGATAACCGCGGTTCAGGTAGTACGAACGCAGCGTTTCGAGGTCTGCCGACAGCTTCTGGCGCGAATACTGGTCGTTCTTCGTATACCACGTCAGCCAGCCCGGCGTCGTGAGCTGGAAGAGGTCCCGCAGCTCCGACTCCTTGAAGGCCTTGTTGCCGATGATGCTGATTTGGCGAATTTTTGCGACATCGCCCTCATCGACCTTGAAGTTGATGCCGACCCGATTGCGCTCGAGCGGCGTCACGGTCGTCTCGATCACGGCGGCGTACTTGCCACGGCTCAGGTATTGCCGCTTGAGTTCCTGTTCGGCACGCTCCAGCAGCGCGCGGTCGAAGATCCGCGACTCCGCGAGGCCGACTTCCTTCAGGCCCTTCTTGAGCGCATCCTTGTCGAATTCCTTCACACCGACGAAGTCGATCTGCGCAATCGCGGGACGCTCCTCGACGAGCACGACGAGGACGTTGTCCTCGGCTTCGATGCGCACGTCCTTGAAGAACCCGGTGGCGAACAGGCCGCGAATGGCCTCTGCCGCCTGCGCCTCGTTGAAGGTCTCGCCGACGCGCACGGGCAGGTAATTGAAGACGGTGCCGGCCTCGGTACGCTGGATGCCCTCGACGCGGATATCCTTGACGACGAACGGTTCAAATGCAAACACCGGGGCAGCGGCAAAAAGGGCCGCTACGAGCCCGGACAGAAGCTTCAGTTTCATCGGGGAGTCAGCCGGAAATGAGACGGGTTATGTCGTTGTAGAAGGCAAACGCCATCAGCATCGCAAGCGCGACCAGACCGATCTGCTGACCGATCTCCATGATGCGCTCGGGGATGGGACCGCCCTTGATAATCTCTATCACATAATACAGTAAATGCCCCCCATCCAGCACCGGGATGGGCAGCAGGTTCAGCACCCCCAGACTGATGCTGATGAGCGCGACGAACTTCAGGTAATGGTCGAGGCCGAGCTTTGCCGACTGCCCGGCGTAATCGGCGATCGTGACCGGCCCCGACAGGTTCTTCCACGAAATCTCGCCGGTCAGCATGCGCCCGATCATCTTGAGACTCAGCACGCTGGTCTCCCAGGTCTGCGCGAGCGCCTTGCCAAGCCCTTCGACCGGACCATAGCGGACGACGGCAAACAGGGCCTCCCTGCTCGCACCGCTATCGGCCACCGCGACACCAATCTTGCCGACCTGGGTGCCACGCTCATCGACGGCATCCGGTACCAGCTTCAGCTCGATGCGCTGCTCGCCGCGCTGGACCACGACCGCAATCGTCCGCCCCGGCCGCTGGCGCACGCGCTCGACCAGTTCGCTCCACGATGCGAGCTTCGCCCCGTCGAGCTCGACGAAGCGGTCCCCAGGCAGCAAACCGCTGCGCGCCCCTGCCCCGCCTTCGATGACCTTTCCGACGACAGGCGCGATCAGCGGACGCCAGGCGCGCAGCCCCATGTTCGCGATCAGATCCTGCTCGCCGTCCTCGATTTTCACTGCGGAGAGATCGAGCGAACGATAGGTTTCAACGCCTTCCGCGGTGCGGACGTGGAGCGAAACCGGGGCCGCATCGAGCGCGTGGCGCAACAGCACCCAGCGCAGTTCGGGCCAGCTCCGCACGGCCTCCTCATTCACGGCCAGCACCAGATCGCCCTCGCGGATCCCGGCGACGGCAGCCGGCGTAGCGGGACCGGTCACCGCGAGCTGCGGCTTGAGTTCCTCGGTACCGGTCGCGAAGAGGCCCCAGTAGAGAACCACGGCAAGCAGGAAATTCGCGATCGGGCCGGCCGCGACGATCGCGAAGCGCTTCCCCACCTTCTGCCGGTTGAAGGCGCGGTGCAGCTCCTCGGACGCCACCTCCCCCTCGCGCTCGTCGAGCATCTTCACGTAGCCGCCGAGTGGAAAGAGGGCAAGCGCCCACACGGTGCGATCGGCACCGGCGGTCCAACTCAGCAGCGGACGTCCGAAACCGATGGAGAAGCGCAGGACCTTGACCCCGCACCAGCGGGCAACGAGGTAATGACCCAACTCATGAACGAGGATCAGGAGCCCGAGGGCCAGGACGAAGGGAATCAGGTATTCGAAAAGATTCATTGGCTCGTGCCGCGGGCGAGGATCTCGGTACACGCGATGTCACGCGCCCTCGCATCCGCATCGATAATTGCGTCGAGCGAGTCGACCGCCAAGCCGTGCGCGCGTTCCAGCGTCGCCGAAATCACGTCCGCAATCCCGCGGAAACCGAGACGCCCATCGAGGAAGGCCGCCACCGCCTCCTCGTTCGCCGCACTGAGCACCGCCGCCGCAGCGCCACCCTCGCGCAGCGCCTGATAGGCCAGCGCCAGGCAGGGGAAACGCTCAAAGTCGGGGCGTTCGAAGGTCAGGCGCGCGATCTCGAACAGATCCAGCGAACGCACACCCGCGTCGATGCGGTCCGGATAAGCCATGGCGTGCGCGATGGGCGTGCGCATATCGGGGTTGCCGAGCTGGGCGAGGACGGAGCCGTCGGCGTACTCGACCATGGAGTGGATCACGCTCTGCGGATGGACAACGACATCGATGCGTTCTGCCGGTAGACCGAACAGCCAGTGCGCCTCGATGACTTCGAGCCCCTTGTTCATCATCGTCGCCGAATCCACGGAGATCTTCCGCCCCATGACCCAGTTCGGATGCGCGCACGCCTCGTCCGGGGTGACGTTGGCGAGGCTTTCGGCCGAGCGCTCGCGGAACGGGCCTCCCGACGCGGTGAGCAGGATGCGCCGGATCCCGCGTTCGTCCGCGTTGCGCCGGAAGTCGTGCGGCAGGGCCTGGAACACGGCGTTGTGCTCGCTGTCGATCGGCAGAAGCTCCGCCCCGCTCTCGGCGACCGCCTCCATGAACAGCGCGCCGGAAAGAACCAGCGCCTCCTTGTTGGCGAGGAGCACACGCTTGCCGGCACGCGCCGCGGCCAGTGTCGGAGCAAGCCCTGCGGCGCCGACGATCGCGGCCATGACCGCATCCACCTCTTCGTGGCGCGCAACGTCGATCAGCGCATCGGTGCCGTCGAGCACGCAGGTCTTCACCCCCGCGCCCTGCAGCCGTTCGCGCAGGCGCGCGGCCGCCGCGCGGTTCACCATCACCGCGAAGCGCGGCAGAAAGCGGATGCACAGCTCCGCCATCCGCTCGACGCTGTCTTGCGCCGTAAGCGCAAAGGCTTCGAAGCGGTCGGGATGGCGGGCGATGACGTCGAGGGTGCTCATGCCGATCGAGCCCGTGGCCCCGAGCACCGTCACACGTTGAATTGTGGTTTCAGACATCGATCAATTTGCGAGCCAGAGGGCCGCGAGCCCCACCAGCGGGAGGGTTGAGGTGAGGCTGTCGATGCGGTCGAGGATGCCGCCGTGCCCGGGCAGCAAGGTGCCGCTGTCCTTGAGTCCGGCCTGCCGCTTGAGCAGGGACTCGAACAGGTCGCCCACGATGCTCACGGCCGTGAATCCGGCCAGCAGGGGAAACAGCACGACGACGAGCGGAGTGCGCGCGAATTCCAGCGAGGCGCCCAGCGCCAGCACCACGCCGAAGATCACGACCCCCGCGACGGCGCCGCCGGCCCCCTCCCAGGTCTTTCCCGGACTGATTTCGGGCGCAAGCTTCCGCCGCCCGAATGCGCGGCCGGTGAAGTAGGCCGAAATATCCGCGACCGACACGGCTGCGATGACCGCGAGGAGCAGAAGCGGACTGACCGATCTCAGGTGGGCCATCGCGAGCGCAGGGGGAAGCAGCACGATCAGGCCGACGAGCACCGTGCTCGCACTGCCTTGCAGCCGCCATTTCCGCTTCAGCCAGAACGGCACCACGGTAAGCCAGAATGCCGCGCTGAGGGCATAGAAGCCGACGAGCCCGACCGGCGGCGGCGGCGGATCGCCCGCGAGTCCTGAAACGACACCCAGCAGCAGGCACGCGGCACCCATCAGCACCGCGTACGCCGCACGCTGCGCGCCGGCAAATCGGCCCAGCCCGCCCCACTCCCACGCCGCCCCGCCGCAGATCAGGCTGGCGAACGCCAGCCACCCGAGGGGCGGCAGGAAAAAAAGCGCGCCAAGCAGGACGCCCAGCAGCACAAATGCGGTAATGACCCGGGTCTTAAGCATGATCCGCCGAATCCCGGCTCGCCTCTTCCTGTTTCGCGGATTTTTCGGACTCGCACAGCTGCTCGCTGGTACGGCCGAACCTGCGCTCGCGCGACCTGTAGGACGCAATCGCCAGATCGAGCGCCTTCTCGTCGAAATCCGGCCAGAGCGTGTCGGTGAAGTAGAGCTCGGAATATGCGAGCTGCCACAGCAGGAAATTGCTGATCCGCTGCTCGCCTCCGGTACGGATGAACAGGTCCGGCTCGGGACCGTAGTTGAGCGACAGCTCCGCGTTCAGGTCCTCTTCGGTGAATCCCGAACGGCGCTCGGGATTCTTCGCGAGCATGCGCTCGACGGCCTGCAGGATGTCCCAGCGCCCGCCGTAGTTGGCGGCGATCGTGAGCGTGAGCCGGTCGTTGCACGCAGTCAGCTCCTCCGCGCGCCTGATCATGTCGACGAGCCCAGGCTCGAATCTGGACAGATCGCCGATCACCCGAAAGCGGATGCCGTTCTCATGCAGGCGATCGATTTCCTTCTGCAGCGAACGCATGAAGAGCTGCATCAGGAACGAGACTTCGTCGGCAGGACGGCGCCAGTTCTCGGAACTGAAGGCGAACAATGTCAGGTGGGACACACCCTTCGCCATGCATGCCCGGATCACCGCGCGAACGGATTCGACGCCCTTGCCATGACCGGCAACGCGCGGCATGAAGCGCTTGCGCGCCCAGCGCCCGTTGCCGTCCATGATGATGGCAATGTGCTGCGGAACGCCGGACACAGCCGGGATTTCGCGTGTGGAGCTGGTAAAGGGCTTACGCGCCATCATGCGTCTCCCGCGTGGTATCCCGCCGTCAGATCCGATCCCGGAGGGATCAGATCTGCATCAGTTCCTGCTCTTTCTGTGCGAGCAGTTTGTCGATCTCGGCGATGTGCTTGTCGGTGAGCTTCTGGATGTCGTCCTGGGCGCGACGGTCGTCGTCTTCCGAGATCGTCTTGTCCTTGACCGCATCCTTGAGCTGCTGGTTGGCGTCGCGGCGCAGGTTGCGCACGGCCACCTTGGCGTTCTCGCCTTCGTGGCGCACGACCTTCGTCAGGTCGCGACGGCGCTCTTCCGTCAGCGCCGGCATCGGCACCCGCAGCATCTCGCCCATGTTCGCCGGATTGAGGCCCAGGTCGCTGTCGCGGATCGCCCTCTCGATCTTCCCCAGCATGGGTTTTTCCCACGCCTGGACGCCGATCGTGCGTGCGTCGATCAGAGTGACGTTGGCGACCTGGTTGATCGGAACCGGGCTGCCATAGTATTCGACCATCACGTGATCGAGCAGACCGGTATGGGCGCGACCGGTGCGCACCTTGCTCAGGTCGACCTTCAGCACCTCGATCGACTTGTGCATCCTCTGCTCGGTCGATTTCTTGAGTTCGGCAATCATTCTCGAATCCTCAGGAATGAACCAGCGTGCCTTCGTCTTCGCCCATCACGACGCGCTTGAGCGCACCCGGCTTGAAGATCGAGAACACGTTGATCGGCAGTTTCTGGTCGCGGCACAGCGCGAACGCGGTGGTGTCCATCACGGCGAGATTGCGCCCGATCGCCTCGTCGAAGCTGATGCGGTGGTAGCGCTTGGCCAGCGGATCCTTGTGCGGATCGGCGGTATATACGCCATCGACCTTGGTCGCCTTCAGCACGATCTGCGCGGCCATTTCCGACCCGCGCAGCGCGGCGGCCGTATCGGTCGTGAAGAACGGGTTGCCGGTACCGGCCGCGAAAATGACGACGCGACCTTCCTCCATGTGGCGGATGGCGCGCCCGCGGATATAGGGCTCGACGACCTGGTCGATGCGCAACGCCGACTGCACGCGCGCCTCGACGCCGGCGCGGCGGAATGCGTCGGCCAGCGCCATCGCATTCATTACCGTCGCGAGCATGCCCATGTAGTCCGCGGTGGCGCGATCCATGCCGGACGCAGCGCCTTTCATTCCGCGGAAGATGTTGCCGCCGCCGATCACCACGCCGACCTGCACGCCGAGGTGCGTGACCTCGGCGATCTCGGCGACGATGCGGCTGACCACCTCTTCGTTGATGCCGTACGCGTCGTCACCCATCAGGGCTTCGCCGGACAGTTTCAACATGATGCGCTTGTAGGCGGCGACACTCATCATGGACCTCTTACTTCTTGGCTGCAGCAGCCTGGGCAGCGACTTCGGCGGCGAAGTCGGTCACCTTCTTCTCGATGCCTTCACCCACGACGAAGAGCGTGAAGCTCGAGATCGAGGCATTGCGCGACTTGAGCAGCGCTTCGACGGTGAGCTTGTCGTCCTTGACGAAGGGCTGGCCAAGCAGCGTGACTTCCTTCAGGAACTTCTGCACCGAACCTTCGACGCGCTTGGCGAGGATATCCTCGGGGATCGCCTTGCCGGACTTGGCGGCGTCCTCGGCAGCCTTCTCGCGCGCAACGCGGCGCTCGGACTCGATCAGCTCGACCGCGACACCCGAAGCGTCCAGGGCCTTCGGCTTCGCCGCGGCGATGTGCATCGCCAGATCCTTCGCCAGCTGCTCGTCGCCACCGACGAGGTCGATCAGCACGCCGATCTTGGCACCGCCGTGGATGTACGACGCCAGACGACCCTTGGCCTCGACACGCACGAAACGGCGCAGCGTCATGTTCTCGCCGATCTTGCCAACGAGCCCCGCACGCACGGAGTCGACCGTACCGTCACCCAGCGGCAGAGCCGACAGCGCAGCGACGTCGGCCGGATTGCGCTCGGCAACCAGGGCGGCACAGTCGGCGGCCAACTTCAGGAACTCGTCGTTCTTGGCAACGAAGTCGGTTTCCGAATTGATCTCGAGGATGCTGCCGAGCTTGCCGTCGGCGCCGATATTGATCGCAACGACACCTTCGGCGGCAACGCGCGACGCTGCCTTGGTCGCCTTGCTGCCGAGCTTTACGCGCAGGATCTCTTCGGCCTTGCCCATGTCGCCGGCGGCCTCGGCCAGAGCCTTCTTGCATTCCATCATGGGCGCGTCGGTCTTCTCGCGCAGTTCCTTCACCATGCTTGCGGTGATTTCCGCCATGCTAACTCCTCAAATTCGTATGCATATCGGCCCTGCTTGCAGGGCCGAGGAAACTCAGGCCTGCTCGCCGGACGACGACTCGTCGACTTCGACGAATTCGTCCGAACCGGCCGCGACGATATCCTGCAGGACCTGGCTGCGACCTTCCAGCACGGCGTCGGCGACACCGCGGGCATAGAGGCGGATCGCGCGCGACGAGTCGTCGTTACCCGGGATCACGTAGTTGATGCCTTCGGGCGAGTGGTTGGTATCGACCACCGCGACAACGGGAATGCCGAGCTTCTGGGCTTCGGTGATGGCGATCTTGTGGTAGCCGACGTCGATGACGAACAGCGCGTCCGGCAGGCCGCCCATGTCCTTGATGCCGCCGATCGACTTCCGCAGCTTGTCCATTTCGCGCGAGGCCATCAGCGCTTCCTTCTTGGACAGACGCTCGATCGAGCCGTCCTCGACCATCGCCTCCATGTCCTTCAGGCGCTTGATCGACTGCTTGACGGTCTTGAAGTTGGTGAGCATGCCGCCGAGCCAACGCTCGTCAACGAACGGCATGCCGGCGCGACCTGCTTCCTCGGCGATGATCTCGCGAGCCTGGCGCTTGGTGCCGACCAACAGGATGGTGCCGCGATTGGCCGACAGCTTGCGCACGAAGTCCATCGCTTCGTTGTACTTGACCATCGTCTTTTCGAGGTTGACGATGTGGATCTTGTTGCGCTGGCCGAAGATGTAGGGGGCCATGCGCGGATTCCAGAAGCGGGTCTGGTGACCAAAGTGGATGCCGGCTTCCAGCATCTGACGCATCGTGACGGACATTTGTTACTCCGAACTATAAGGGTTGAGCCTCCGCCCGACATGGTCATTCCAGGATGACCCGAACCGTCCCAAGCACATGGCTTTGCGACGGACCCTCACGGCATTCTGCCGGGCGTGTGGATTTTGCCTGCCACCATTGGCAGACAAGCCCAAGATGATAGCAGGTTCGCGCCACCCCACTCAAGATCGAGATGCCCGCACGCGCGGGCAGGCGTGTCCACTGCGCGTCGGATTTGCCGCGGCTTCCGCCATGCGCTAGCCTTCCTCATTTACGCGCCAACCCCTGCAAAGATGAGCATCACCATAAAAACACCCGACGAAATCGAGAAAATGCGCGTTGCCGGCCGGCTCGCGGCCGAAGTGCTCGACTACATCGAACCCTTCGTCAAGCCCGGAGCCACCACGGGCGAACTCGACCGGCTGTGCCATGACTACATGGTCAACGTGCAGCAGACGATACCCGCACCGTTGAACTACGCACCGCCCGGATACGCGCCCTACCCCAAGTCCATCTGCACGTCGATCAATCACCAGGTGTGCCACGGCATCCCCGGCGAAAAGGTGCTGAAGAAGGGTGACATCGTCAACCTCGACATCACCGTGATCAAAGACGGCTACCACGGCGACACGAGCAGGATGTTCATCGTCGGCGGCGACGGATCCATCCTCGCGAAGCGCCTGTGCCAGGTGACGCTGGAATGCCTGTGGCTGGGCATCTCGGTCGTGAAGCCCGGGGCCCGGCTCGGCGACATCGGCCAGGTCATCCAGAAACACGCGGAAGGCAACGGCTTCTCTGTCGTCCGCGAATTCTGCGGTCACGGCATCGGCGCGAAGTTCCACGAGGAGCCGCAGGTCCTGCACTACGGCAAGGCGGGCACCGGACCGGAGCTGCAGGCCGGCATGACCTTCACGATCGAGCCGATGATCAACGCCGGCAAGGCTGCGATCTCGGAACTTCCCGACGGCTGGACCATCGTCACCAAGGACCGGAGCCTGTCCGCGCAGTGGGAACACACGGTGCTGGTCACGGAAACCGGAGTCGAAGTCCTGACGGTGTCGCCGGGCTGCCCGCCCGCCCCCGCGATTGCCGTGCCATCGGTCCGGTAAGCGCAAATCTCCCGAGGCAGCCATGAGCGCCATGTCGATCGATGACTTCCAGGCGGCGCTCGCGCATGCCCGCGAGCACCTGTCGAACGGAACGGCGCGCATCCGCGCCGCCTACGAAGCCCATCCGGCGACATCGACCGTTCTCAAAGGGCGTGCCCAGTTGGTCGACGAGGCGATCCTCCACCTGTGGCGGGCGTGCGCCATGCCCAGTGAGGTCGCGCTGCTTGCCGTGGGCGGCTACGGACGCGGAGAACTTTTTCCGCACTCCGACGTAGACTTGCTGGTGCTTCTGCCGATTCCGGCCGACAGCCCGTTGCAGGCACGCATCAGCACACTGATCGGAGCGCTGTGGGACGTCGGCCTCGAGATCGGCCAGAGCGTCCGCACGCTCGACGAGTGCCTGGAAGCAGCCGAGGAAGACATCACCGTCCAGACAAACCTGCTGGAAGCCAGGCTGCTCGACGGCAACGCGGACCTGTTCGAGGAGTTCGTGCGACGCTACCGGGCTCAGCTCGACGTACGCACGTTCTACAAGGCGAAGCAGCTCGAACAGGAAAACCGCTACGCGCGCTTCAACGACACCCCGTACGCGCTCGAACCGAACTGCAAGGAGAGCCCGGGCGGACTGCGCGACCTGCAGATGCTGGGGTGGATCGCACGCGCCGCCGGGCTCGGGCGAAACTGGCGCGACCTCGCGCGGCGGCGCCTGATCACCGGCGCGGAGGCGAGCGAACTGCGCAGCATCGAGCGCTTCCTGCAGCATGTGCGCATCCGCCTGCACTATCTGACGGGACGCGCCGAGGATCGCCTGTTGTTCGATCACCAGGAAAGGCTCGCGCGCGCGTTCGGCGTCGAGGCGACCGCAGCCAAGCGCGCCTCCGAAGTGTTCATGCAGCGGTACTACGTGAACGCGAAGAAGGTCACGCAGACCAACACCATCCTGCTACAGAACTACGGCGCCGAGATCTTTCCCAACCGGGGCGGCGCCGCCTTCGTGATCAACGAGCGCTTCCAGGCGGTACGCGAACTGCTCGACATCCGCAGCGAGGACACGTTCGAGCGGCATCCGCTGGCGCTCCTCGAGTGCTTCCTGCTGCTGCAGCAGCGCTCGGAACTGAAGGGCATGACCGCGCGCACGCTGCGCGCGCTGTGGCTGAACCGCACCCGCATCAACGCGGCCTTCCGCGCCGATCCGGCCAACCGCGCGCTGTTCATGGAGCTGTTGAAACAGAAGCGCGGCATCGTGCATGAATTCCGGCGGATGAACCAGTACGGCATCCTGAGCCACTACCTGCCCGCGTGGCGGCGCATCGTCGGCCAGATGCAGCACGACCTGTTCCACGTCTACACGGTCGATCAGCATATCCTGATGGTTCTGCGCAACATGCGCCGCTTCACGATGGGCGAGCACGCGCACGAATACCCGCTGATGACGCGGCTGATCCTGGGATTCGAGCGCCACTGGCTGCTGTATATCGCCGCCCTGTTCCACGACATCGCGAAGGGGCGCGGCGGAGACCACTCCCAGCTGGGCAAGGGCGACGCCCGCGAATTCTGCGAGCACCACGCCTTGCCGCCGGAAGACGCGGAGCTCGTCGTGTGGCTGGTCGCACACCACCTCACGATGTCGCAGGTCGCACAGAAGGAGGACACGACGGATCCCGAGGTGATCCGCCGCTTCGCCGACACGGTGCAGAGCGAACGGCGCCTGACCGCCCTCTACCTGCTGACCCATGCGGACATTCGCGGCACGAGCCCGAAGGTCTGGAACGGCTGGAAAGGCAAGCTGCTCGAAGACCTGTTCTTCGCCACGCAGCGCCTGCTGCGCGGTGCCACGCCGCAGCAGGCGCTGGGACTCGACGATCGTCAGGAGGACGCCCGCGAACTGCTGCGCTACCACGGCCTGCGCCCGGGCATCGAGGAAGCGCTATGGACGCAGCTCGACGCGGTCTACTTCATGCGCCATTCCGCCGAAGAAATCGCATGGCACACGCGCATCCTCTATTTCCGCCCGCAGAGCGACGAGCCGGTGGTCAAGGCCCGGGTTCTCGACGGCGACGAGGGGGTGCAGGTGATGGTGTTCACCCCGGACCAGAAAGACCTGTTCGTGCGCATGACCGGTTTCTTCGGCCGGCTCGGCTTCTCGATTCTGGACGCGAAGGTGCACACGACGCGTCATGGCTATGCGCTCGACAGCTTCATCCTGCGGGATCCGGGCAACACCGCGCACTATCGCGACGTCATCCAGCTGATCGAACATGAACTGACCGAAAAGCTGAAACATCCCGGCGCGGCAGACCGCCCGACGCAAGGCAGGCTTTCGCGCCAGATGAAGCACTTCCCGATCACCCCGCAGATCAGCATCCAGCCGGACGAGCCTGGCAAGCACTTCATCCTTTCGCTCGTCGCAGCGGACCGCCCCGGCCTGCTGTTCTCGGTCGCCGAGGTGCTCGCACGTCACGAGATCCGCCTGCACACGGCGAAGATTGCGACGCTGGGCGAGCGCGCCGAGGACACCTTCCTGATCAGCGGGGGGCGCCTCGCGCTCGACGGCCAGATCCTGCAGGTCGAGCGCGAACTGCTCGAACGCCTGCAGGTCTAGCGTCCCGATCCAGGGTGCCGAAAACCGCTGCGCCCCGGCACACGGGCGCAGGTGCGGGGCGTCAGTGGCCCTTGCCCTGCAGGCGATCCATCAAGGCGTAGAGAACGCCGGACACCAGGAAGGTCACATGGATCCCGACCATCCACGCGAGGTGGCGGTCGGATACGTTTTCGACGTTCAGGAAGGCCTTCAGCAGCTCGATACCGGAAATCGCCACGATCGAGCCGATGAGCTTGATCTTCTGGTCGGAGAAGCCGATATGCCCCATCCATTCGGGGCGGTCGGCATGCGAATGCAGATCCTCCATCTTCGACACGAAGTTCTCGTAGCCGCTGAACATGATGATGATGAGCAGGCTCATGATCAGCGCGATGTCGACCAGCGACAGCACCCCGATGATCATCTCCGACCCGGTGGCACTCATGATGTGGCTGAAGAGGTACCAGACTTCCTTGCCGAACTTCACGAGAAGCACAACCAGCGCCAGGATCAGCCCGAAGTAGACGGGCGCCATCAGCCAGCGGCTGGCGAAGAGCATGTGTTCGAAGGCCGACTCGAGTTTTTTCATTTCTTGGGGTGGATGCATGCAGTGGAACAGGGAGGGCGCAATTCTAGCAGTTGTCGCACGCGCCCCCCGGCGTCAGCCTCGGCCGGCCAGACGGCCGCGCAGCACGCTCCCCGCCATCGTCAGTATGAAGGCAAGGAGGGCGAGGGCATTGACCAGCCCGCCCGCCAGCAGCAGGGGCGCCGCATCACCGCCCGCGAGCGCTCCGGTAATCCTCGCCGCAAGCGAGACGTGAAGCAGCACGAGCGGCAGATAAAAGACCGGGTGATAGGGAATCCTGACCCGCGCGATGGCCGGGAAGATGATGGGGGCATGACCGAACACCATCGCGAACACGAAACCGAGCGCGATCGCATGCAAGGCCGCATCGCGCAACGGATGACCGGGCGCGAAGCCGCCCGCGAGCCCGATTGCGGCCCCGACGGCCAGCCACGCATAGCCGGACAGTAGGCAGAGCGCGATGTAGCGCACAAGGTCGCGTTGCCGCGCGTTGTGCCGTGCGATGTCGTAGCGCAGCAGCCACAGCGACAGCGCGAAGAGGCCGGCCGCGAACAACACGAGCCCGAAGGGCGAAAACCAGGCCGCCACGGCGCCGCCGAGCGTGGCTGCGACGGCGATGCGGAAGAGTGGCGCAGCCTCGCGCCGCGCAGGCAGAAAGCGGGTGAGTTCGAGCCGCTCGCCGGCGATCGTCACCACAAGAAATGCGAGCCACCACGGAATCGCAGGCTGGATCATGCCGCTCGCGACCCAGGCCAGGTTCCCTGCAAGCCAGCACCCTGCCCCGACAGCCAGGGTCCGCGTAAACAGGGCCGACTGCCGGCGCACGACCGCGATCGCCCCACCGACGAGCACCAATGAAGCGAGGACGAAGAGCAGTTGCGCCCACGGCAAAGGCAAGCCGGCAAGCAGTGCGATACCCCCGAGCCCCGAGGCCAGAGGCCCCGCATAGGCGATGGCGTGCCCGAGCGCTACGGCACGCTCGAGTCCGATCACAGTCCCGAAGAATGCGCAGACCATCAGCGCGGCATGCCACCCGGCCAGCGCCGATGCGAGCGCGGGGACGTCTGCGCCCAAGCGCGCCAGGCCGGCGCCGACACCGGCCACAAGCGACAGCATCCCCAGCACCAGCAACAGCACGCGCGGAACAAGCCGCGGATCAGAACTCACGACGCCCCACCTCCGTATTCCCGACCCCGTCGATCTCGCGGGGCGTCCTTACCAGCCGAAATGACCACGCGCATCCTTGTTCATCATTTCCGGGGTCCACGGCGGATCCCACACGAGATTGACCACCACACCGATCTCGGGCGGCAGCGCAGCATCGAGCGCGGCGTCGATGTCGCTCATGATCATGTCGCCCATGGGACAGGCCGGCGAGGTCATCGTCATGCGGATGGAGACCTGCTCGGGCGTGATGTCGATACCGTATATCAGCCCGAGATCGACGATATTGACGCCCACCTCGGGATCGATCACCTGCCGCAGCACTGCGCTGACGGATTCCACATCGGGCATCGCAGGCATGGTGAACCTCCTCGTCCGTCGTATTGGGAGTCCGATTATGACCGCGAAGCCACGGAAAATTCCAACCCGAGCGGCTCGATTTTCCACATCGGCCCGGGATGTACGGGCGCCATCAATTCACAAAGCCAAAGGAATACGCGAAATCGATATCGAAGGGCGGCGCAGAAAATAAAACCGGCGCCCACTGGGCGCCTGCTTACTTGATACTGGGGCGACATACCGAGATCGAGCCGGTGACAACTGGAGCCACAACTCAGTTGTGATTTCTACGTGACTGTTTTTATTGATTATCTGCGCCGAGTGTCCGTTACCAGGCGGGATTCCCGGTCGCGCCGCGCATCCAGATGCCGCTGGCAGGCGCGCTCGCCAACAATCAGATCACCGCTCTGGTCGTGTCCCCGCATTGCCAGCACATGGACCACGTCATCGTCCGACCAGCCATCGAGGCTTTCGGTAACCTCCAAACGGTGAATCGAGCACACGTGACGCAGTCCTTGTCCCCAGAGCGGCTCTCGTATTCTCAGTTCAGCAAGGGCTTTCCCGTCTCCTGCGCCGGAAATCCGACGCTCGTCGAGGGGAAAAGGCCCATCCAGCACATGTGCTGGATGGGTAAATCGCCCAACGGGAGGAGAGAGGAGGCTCCGCTGGTCGAACGCGATGGGCCGATCGCCCTATTTCCAGACGTCCACGACAATTCGCCCGCGCACCCTGCCCGCCAGGATCTCGGGGGCCAATCCGACCACTTCGCTCAGACCGACGTCATGGATCATCGATGCGAGCTTGTCCGGATCCAGATCCCGGGCGAGCCTTTGCCATGCCCGGAGCCGGAGTTCCCTTGGCGCCATGACGCTGTCGACGCCATACAGGGCGAGATTGCGCAACACGAAAGGCAGCACCGTCGCGGGGAAATCCATTCCGTGCGCCAGACCCGTCGCCGCTACCGCGCCGCCGTAGCGCACGGACGCGCACACGTTCACCAGCGTGTGGCTGCCCGCGGTATCGATCGCCCCCGCCCAGCGCTCGGCCTGCATCGGTGCGCCCGGTTCGGCGAGGAGGGCGCGATCCATCACCTCTGCCGCGCCGAGGGCCGTGAGGTATTGCGTCTCCGCAGTGCGCCCGGTTACGGCGACGACGCGATAGCCGAGCAGTGAAAGGATCGCGACCGCGACACTCCCCACCCCACCACTCGCACCGGTGACCAGGATCTCGCCGTCGGACGGGCGGATGCCGTGGCGCTCCAGCGCCAGGACGCAGAGCATCGCGGCGTAACCAGCGGTGCCGATGGCCATCGCCTGGCGCGCGGTAAATGCCGCCGGCAACGGCACCAGCCAGTCGCCGCGCACCCGCGCGCGCTGGGCCAGCCCGCCCCAGTGACGCTCGCCCAGCCCGTAGCCGTTGAGCACGACCTTGTCGCAGGGCCGCCAATCCGGATGGTCGCTGGCCTCGACAGTCCCCGCGAGGTCGATGCCGGGCACCATCGGGAAATGGCTGATCAGTGGAATCCGCCCCGTGATCAGCAGACCGTCCTTGTAGTTGAGGGATGAATATTCGACCCGCACGGTCACGTCGCCCTCGGGCAGGCGTTCGTCATCCACGTCGGCCAGTGTTGCCGCATGACCGTTCTCGACCTTGTCGATCAGGATTGCCTTGAACACGATCAAGCTCCTTCCGGATGGGTGCGCAGGTATCGCCAGAAGAGCGCGGCCCATACCAGGTCGCCGGTCACCAGCGCGGCGAATGGCAGGCTGGTGGCGCCGGCGAGAAAATGCTGATAGCCCACCAGCACCACCAGCAGCTTGCCGAGGATGCCCATCTCGACGATTGCCCGGTTGCGCACCGGGTCGGCCCCGACCCGCCAGTAGCCGATGCCGAAGGTGATGGCCAATACGGCGAAGAGATCGGTGTAGAGGATGTCGACGGGTACCGGTTCGAAGCCGAACAGTTTCGACAGGGCCACCGGAGCGATCCATAGCGGGACTGCCACGGCAATATTGAAGATACCCGCCAGGCGGAACATCAGCCGCCAGCCGGAAAACCTGCCGCTGCCAGCCGACACGGTCGTGCTCATTATCATGCTCATGTTCTCTCCTTTGCTGAATCAGGCGGCGCCGAGCATGGCCTGCAGTTCCCTGACACGGGGCTCGATGTATTCCGGGAAGAGCTGCTCCAGCGGCGTGCCCTTGAACTCCGGCAGGTGCATGGCGTTCCAGTGGGCCCACAGTGGCATGCCTTCCGGACACTCAGTGGCGGACACGCCGATGCCGACGATGGCCTTCATCGGGCCATCGGGCGTTTCGTCATAGGCCTTGAGCCAGTCCTCGTGCCCCAGATACACGCGCTCGATCTTGCGGCCGAGAATGCGCTCGCGTGCGTCGAGCAGCTCGTTCCAGGTGAGGTAGGCCGTAGCGGCCACCGGGCAGACGGCGTTGCGGGAGGCGGGGTGTGCGAGCACGTGGGGGATGATGCGCCCCACGTCCTGCGCCGTTGACCAGGAAATCTTGGTACTGCCGTCACCCATCACCGCCACCGGCTCGGGCATGAAATACTCGATCCACAAGCCGGCCGGGATGATCGTGAAATCCAGCCCGGCCAGCTCAATCACGCGCCGGATGAACGCCTTCTGTCGGGCGGCGGTCTTGTGCGCATTGTCGGTCGGCCAGAACTGTTCCCACTCGTAAATGAAGCCGAATTCCGAGGGCACGAAGCGCTCCACGCCGGCCTCCTTCGCGGCCCAGATCAACGGGTATTGCGACTCGGTCGCGAACAGCGGAACGCAGGACACCAGGTAGTCGGTGCCTTCGAGCGCGGGGATCAGCGAGGCATGATCGGTGACGTCCGCCTGCTTGACGACCACGCCGCGCCGGCGCCAGTCGTCCCAGCGCTGCTGCTTCGTATCGACGGAATTGAGGAGGCCGGATGAGGATTTTTCCTGCAGCCCCCCCGCCCGCGCAAGCACCTGCACGTTGAACACGTCCTGGCGCAGCAACTCCTCGACACAGGCCGACCCGGCACTACCGGTGGCCGCGAATACGGTGACGGTCTTTCTGCTCATCGGTTGACTCCTAATCAATGAATGCGCTGCTCAAAAGTAGAAGGTGCCGCGCATGAACACTTCGTTGGCCGACTGCAGGTTGGCGCCGAAGTCGTCCCCGCCGCCGTCACTGCGCAGGATGTTTCCATAGAGGTCGAGTTGGAACGCCTTGCTCGGCTTCCACTTGACCCCGGGCTGGATCAGCCACCCGCCGCGCAGGTCAGTCAGCATGGTGAGGTCGCCGCGCCACTCGAGGGTTTTCGACGGTTGCTGGATCGCCAGGGCCACGGCATTGAAGCTGTCGAGCCCCTTCGGACGCTCGCCGGGCTTGTTGTCGACGCCGGAGAGGTGGCGCCCGAAGAGATCGCTCGAAGTCTTGTGCAGCCATTGGGCGACGATGTAGGTGGCGGGAATCTCGGCGCTGAACTTGTGATACTTCTCGACGATGAAGGCGAACTGGGTCTCGTTCTCCTCGAGGTAGCGGCGCGACAGCGTCGGGTTGGTGAACTTCTTGTCCGGCGTCCAGGACAGTTCGAAGCGGCCCACCAGCTGGTCGAGGAAGGAATCGGGCTCGCCTTCGAAGACGTGGTTCACACTGAAGCCGAACACGTTCTCGCGCGGAAACTCGCGTGCGATGTGACCCCGGAGGTTGCCGAGGCCCACCACGGGATCGAAGAAGGTGTCGAGCACGCACGACGTCGCGGCCTTGTCGGGCAGCGAGATCTTCCCTCCGCTCACCGTGCCGCCGCAGCCCGCTGCGACCGCGGCCGAGCCCAGACCCAGCGTCGCGGGGAATTCATTCAGCGCGCTTTCCAGTCCGCCAATGCCGTCCAGTCCGACGAGACTGGCATAGTGGAACCATTCCGCGGCGCTGTAGATGCCCTGCCCCGTCCCCGCCTCGAAGGCCGTGCCGGCGAGGACGCCCTTGCGCGAATCGGTCCACTTCACGACGCCGTCGGGATTGCGGCGATTCACCGCCATCAGCTGGACGCCGAAATCGCCGAGTTTTCCGCGCACCCGTCCGCCGAAGGTCCAGTCGTCCCTGACCTTGTCGTAACCCGCCCGCTCCTGTACCGCGAATTGCGACGGAATGGTGTTGTACGGCGAGTTGTCGCCGGGGAGAATCGTGGGCTGGAAGCGCTGCGTGAAGCCTTCGACCTCCCAGTCGTTGTTCACGCGGAAGCTGCCGCGCAGCGCGAGCGAGGGCACGCGCTTGTCGGAATATTCCTCGGCGGCGACGTCGAGTATCGAATGGCGGCGCAGGTCGATGCCGTTGGGCACGTCCAGCACGCGGAAGAAGATCGATTCACCCCACGCGATCTGCTGGTTGCCGAAGCGCAGCCACAGCGGGCCGTTGTTGTAGTCGAGGTAGGCGGCCGGGATATCAAGCATCCAGTCCTTGCGCGCGACCTCGAACGGCGTGCCGCCGCGGCTGCCGCGGAATTCCTGCTCGAAGAGGTTCTCGTTCCTGAAGGCGCCGTCGACCTGGCCGATGCCGTCGTAGAACCCCCGAAGCTTCACGTGGGCCGCCAGCGACTCGCTCAATTTGCCGTCCGCAGCCAGTTCCACGCGTGTGGCGAACATGTTGAAGGTGTTGGAATCCTTCAGCGATCCCGGCCGGTTCAGCGTCGCGGGCGCGACACCTGGCGCCAGGAAAGGGCCGAGGCCGGTGTTCGGCGCGGCCTTGCCGTTGAAAACGTTGCCTTGCTGGTTGGCCGGATTGTCCTCGCCGCCGACCCGTACCGCGATTTCCTCCCTAACGAAGCCGGAAAACTGCCAGTCGGCCGCGAATGCCGACGCCGGGGCGAGAAGCGCAGCGATCCACAGGCTGCTGCGCGTGAAGCCGAATGCCTTGGTGTTCATCGTGTCCCCTACCTTGTCTTGTTGTGTCGTGTCGCGTTACGGCGCGAGTTCGAGCAGCGTTCCGGCTGCGCCGGCCGTCATCACCCGCCACGCGCCTTGCCCTTCGCCGTCCCGTCGGGCAGCGGCCACGGCCTGATGCCAGGCCTGGGTGACGAGCCGGGAGTCGATGCGGCGCCAGCTCGCACCACCGTCGTCGCTGCGCAGGATTGTGTTGATGCCGGAGGCGACGATGCGCCCGTGACCGTCGCCCCACACGCCCGTGAGAATCGCTGCGGAACCGGTGGGCAGTTCTTTCCAGCTCGCGCCGCCGTCGGTGCTCGCCAGCACCGTTCCCGCCTGGCCCACCGCGTAGGTACTGCCGTCGCCCGCTTGCGCGAGCCCGAACAGCGATTGTTCCCCGCGATGCACGACCTGCCAGCGCGCGCCATCCGCCGAGCGCAGGATCACGCCGAATTCGCCGACGACCGTGACCATGCCGTCGTCGGCGACATGGACGTCGTAGAGATGCGGTTCGGCGCCGCCCTCGCCGATTCCGGTCCAGTCGATCGCGACCGGCTGCCACGCATGGCCGCCGTCGGTGGAGCGCAGCACGGTTCCGAAGGCGCCCACCGCGTAGGCCTGCCCCCGGCCGTTCAGGCTGACCGCCATCAGCCGCGCGTTGCCGGCCGGAGCGACGGCTCGCCATTGGCGGCAGTCGTCCGCGGCGAGGATCGTCCCGAGCTGGCCCACCGCGAGGCAGTGGCCGCCGCGGATCGCCGCGCCGAGGAGCACCGGGGTCTTCGGCGGCACCGCAAGCGCGCTCCAGCTCGCCCCGCCGTCATGGCTGCCGAGGATGGTGCCGAAGGCGCCGACCGCGATGCCCTGGCGTCCGTCGAAGGCGAGATCGAAAAGGGCGTCGTGGGCGCCGCCGCTGCGGATCGCCTTCGGCGACGGACTCGCAGGGACTTCCGACGCCGTGACGCTGGCGCCGTCGAACACCAACAGGGACGCAGCCAGCACGCGGCGAAGCATGATTTTGGACTTGAGCGCCTTCACGATCAGGTCCCCAGCCGCTGGATGGCCTGCTCGGTGAGGTACTTGTCGTACAGGCCGGCCTGGTTGTAGCCGGAAGACACACCGCCCGCGACGGTCTTGGCCTGCACGAAGCGCGTCATCCGGTTGGACTGGATGTCGTGGCAATGCACGCCGGTCCACGACCACGCGGTGTTCTTGCCGTCGAGGACGCGCGCCCCACCCTTCTCGTAAAGGCCGTAATGGGGCTCGAACTGCTTCCAGATCTCGCCGCGACGGTCGTAGGTGACGTAGGCGACATACATCATGTTGCGCACGTCGATCCACACCCGCTTCTTCGACACCGGGGCGCGCGAGTAGCCCACCGGCTCGGCCTCGACGACGATCACCTCCGGGCACAGCTCCATCTGCGTCTCGAAGAAGGTCTGGCCTTTCGGGCCGCCGTGCACCGGGCGTTCCCAGTTGGCATGATCGCCGTACCAGTTCTCCGACACCGCGCCGAGGAAAGGGCCCCGGCCGACGATCTTGTAGTTGCCCCAGGTCAGCATCGGGTCGCCGGCCGCCCAGGCATCCGACAGGTACAGCGCCATGCCCGCGACGAGCGGCTCGAAACGCTGATTGGTCGGGAACTTGCGCACGCGCTTGAAGGCCGGCAGGTAACCGACGAGGTCGGGGAATTTGCGCTGGTCGTAGTGCCAGGTGTTGAGGTAGGACGTGCCCTTGACGTCCGCGGGCGAGGTGAAGAACACCGACTGGAGGCGCAGCTTGTCCTCGAGCCCCTTCAGGTAGGGGCCACCTGCGCCAACCCGCGCGACGGTGTTTTCCTCGACCCACACGAAGTCGTACTGGTAGGAGACGTCCCCGTCGGGTCCGATCTCCCAATCACGCACGGCATACACCGAATTGTCATGGCGGCCCCAGCACAGCGTCAGGTTCGAGAAGACTTCGGTTGCACTCGTGCCCTCGGGAAACGGGTTCCCGCCGATCCACGGCTTGCCGTCGGTAGTGACGACGTTGCCGTCCTGGTCGAGCTTCGCCTTGCCCTTGTTGCGCAGCGTGGCCTCCAGGTATTCGTGCGGGTACATCCGCGTGACGTCGCGCGTCGAGGCGACGATGCGGATGCGCCGCCCCATCTCCTTGACCTGCTTGTACGCCACCGGATCAAGCAGGCTCTTGACGAGCTCGACGTTGTCGGCGGTGATGACGTCGCCGGTCTTGATCTTGCCCTTGGTGTAGCCCTCGATCGACAGCAGTTCGTCAGGATAGGCCTTGGTGATGTCGGCCGAATGGGCGATGAGCGGCCACAGCGGCGTCAGCACGCCGGCGGTGAGGATGCCCTTGGCGGTCTTCTCCATGAAGTTGCGCCGGCTGTAATCGAAGTCGAATTTGCGGATATGCATGTCTCACTCCTCCTTGTGTTCGGGATGGGTCCCGTCGTCTTTACAGCGTCGCCACCGAGACCCGCAGGGCGCCCGGAGCCGGTGCTTCGACCGACTCCGAAAGCACCGAGATGTCCGATTCGAGGAAACGGGGGCGGAACAGGTACACCAGCAGCGGCACCAGCAGCAGCGCCAGGACCATGTTGATCAGCATCACCACCACCAGCATCAGGCCCATGTCGGAGAGGAACTTGAGCTCCGACAGGAAGTACCAGGGCGCGATGCCGAGCGTCATCAGGCTGGCGGTGAAGAAGATCGCCTTGCCGCAGGTGGTGAGCGCGCCGCGGATCGCCTGCGGCAGGTCCTTGTGCGCGAGGTGGTATTCCTCGCAGATACGGGTCAGCAGGTAGATGCCGTAGTCGATCCCGACGCCGATCCCGATCGCGAGGATCGGTAGCGAATTCACGTCGAGGCCGAGTCCGACCAGCGACATCGCGGCAGTAAGGAAGACGTTGGCGAGATTCACCGGCACCAGCAGCACCAGCCCGGCGGCGAGCGAGCGATAGGCGAGCGAGCAGCCGATCAGGATCACGAGGTTCAGCGCGCCGAGGATGTACCACTGGTACAGATCCACGGTGTCGTTGATCGACTGCTGAAGTGCGATCGAGCCGGAGCCGAGGCGGATCAGGAAGCTCGGATGGGCGGCACCAACCTGCTCGATGCACTTGCGCGCTTCGACCAGCGCCGCGTCCACCGTCGCCTGCTTGTTGTTGGGGTACCACAGCGAAACGGTGCCGTTTTCCTGCTCGAAGTCGGTGACATGCAGGTAGGCCTTGGCGTTCGTGCCGACCATCAGCGCACCGGCGGCCGCCGCGGCCGAGGCGTCGTCCGGGTCGAGCGGCGCCCACTTCGGATTGCCGCCGTTGAAGACGCGGTTGGCTTCGGGCGCGTAGTCGGCGAAGGACAGCGTCGCGGTCGGCGGATTGGGGCCGCTTTCGAGGCAGTGCTGCAGGGCCCGCATCGTGCCCAATGTGTCGGCCTGGCGCACGATGCGTCCGGACTTGCCCTCGAAGATCACTTCCAGCGTCATCAGGCCCGGGAAGTTCCGGTTGATCTCGCGCACGGCAACGTTGAACTGCGAATCGTCGCGCAGCAGGTTGCTGCCTTCCACCGGATTGCCGACCTGGATGCGGAACATCTCGACGAGGGCCAGCGCGCTCAGCACGACGAAGACGGCTGCGGTGAAACGGGCGCGGCGGCCCACGGCGAAGCGGCCGATGCCGACGAGCAGCGTCTGCATCCCGCGCTGCAGCGCCCCGCCCTGACCTGCCGTGGCCAGCAGGTGGTCGAGATTTTTCGGGCGCGGCAGCAGGCTCAGCAACACCGGCGTCAGGAACACGCCGGTCGGCACGAGGTTGATCGCCCACAGGCCGGTGAAGAGTGCGAAGCGCTCCAGCGCGGGAATCGGCGCGATCGCGACCAGCAGCAGGCCGACGACGTCGGTGAAGATGCCCAGCGTGCCCGGCCACATCAGCGAAACGAGTGAGGTTTCAGCCGCCTTGTGCTTGTCGCCGAACTGCTGCAGCAACTCGTAGTAGCGCTCGGTGGCCTGCACGCAATGGCTGAAACAGCGTGCGATGAGCAGCAGCGGTACCACCATCAGCAGCGGCTCGACCGGATGCCCGATCCAGCCCACAAGGCCGAAGCCCCACACCGCCGAAACGGCGCTGACGATCAGCGGCGTGAGGATGCCCGCGACGTTGCGCATGTGCAGCGCCAGCAACACGAACATCAGCGCCAGCGTGACGCCGAAGATCTTTGCGGTATCCGAGCCGAAGAAGTACACCCAGCCGGTGAGCATCGGCCAGCCGGCGACATAGACTTCGTGCGCCTCATCGCGCTCACGGGCGACGAGATCCTGCACGAAGGTGAACAGCTCGCCGTAATCCACCAGCCGCTCGATGAAGGTCGCATTGATCACCGCGGCGGTACCGTCTTCGGACACGAGGAAGGTGCGCGCGCCGGCCGACTCGTTCACGCGACGGCGCACCTCCGCGAGTTCCTCGACGGTCGTCGGCGGATGGTCGTCCATGATCGGGTTGGAATAGATCCCGTCGGCCGTCACGACTGTGTAGCGGGCCTTTTCGGTGGCGATGGAGAGGATCTGGTCGTGGTCGACGCCGGGCGCGAGATCGATCTCGCGCGACATGTCCCAGATCTTCTTCATCGTCTCCGGCTGGTACAGGTCCTTCCCGTCCTTGCGCTTGACCATCACGGTGATGGTCAGCGGATTGCCGAAGTTGGGGTGGTCCTTGTACGCCTGGACGAAGGGATGGTTCTTCGGGAACAGATCCGAAAAGATCGTCCGCACCTCGATGCGCTGCAGGCCGACGGCAAAGAACACCGTCGCCAACGCCATCACTGTCAGCACCAGGAACCGGTGACCGAGGGCGAACCTGGCCAACCGATGGCGCAATTCCTTTGCCTCCATTTTTTTGTCTCCAACCTGCCTTCTGTTATCGAAGCTCAGCCCTGCAGCGGGCCGAGCGCTTCGTTCTTTTCTTGTTACTTGCGAGTTCCGTCCGCGATCCGCTCATCGCCCGAGGAGCGTCACACACGCGACCGCCTCCTCGATGCCGCAGAGGCCACCGCCGTTCTCCGCCAGTGCGAGCCGCGCCCCCTCGACCTGGCGCATGCCGGCTTCGCCGCGCAACTGGGTGACGAGTTCGTGGATCTGGCCCAGCCCCGTCGCGCCGATCGGATGCCCCTTCGATTCCAGGCCACCGGACGGATTGATCGGGATGCGCCCGCCGATGCGGGTCTCGCCCCGCTCTGCGCACACGCCTCCCATGCCCGGAGCACACAGGCCGAGCACTTCCGACTGGATGATTTCGCCGATGGCGGTGGCGTCATGGACCTCCGCGACCGAGATGTCTTCCGGTCCCACACCGGCCTGCTCATAGACCTTCTGCGCCGCGGCGCGCACCAGGTGCTGGTCGAACGCTTCGGATGCGCGATCGGATCCTCCCTGCAGCGCCCAGCCGAGCACGCGGATCGCACGGGACGTCCGCCCCGCCAGCCGCGCCAACCCAGCCTCGCTGCACACGATCGCCGCCGCCGCGCCGTCGCTCACCGGGGAACACATCGGCAGCGTCAGTGGATAGGTGATCGGCGGTGCAGCGAGGATCTCGTCGATGCTGTAGTCCTGCCGGTATTGCGACAGCGGGTTGTGCACGGAGTGGCGGTGGTTCTTCGCCGACACGGCGGCGAACTGGCGCTGCGTGGTGCCGTACTCGCGCATGTGCATGCGCCCGAAGCCGGCGTAGATGTCCATGAACACGCTGTACGGCCTCGGCGAGACACTGCCCGGCGGCGGTTCGATGCCCTCGCCCATGCGCAGCAGCCGGTCGCGCCCGGCGGCCACGTCATGCACATCCCACGCACCGTCGAAGACACCGAAGGTGCGCGCCTTGTCGTCGGAGAACATCTTTTCCGCGCCGACGGCGAGCACGACGTCCGCCGTACCGCCGCTGACCAAGGCCACCGCCATCTGGAAGGCGGTGCTCGCACTGGCGCAGGCATTCTCCACATTGACCACCGGCAGCCCCTCGAAGCCCATCGCGCGCAGCGCAATCTGACCCCGGATCATGTCCTGCCCCTCCATGTGGCCCTGCGCAGCGTTCGCGAAGAAGGCCATCTGGACATCGCTCGCCTGGCAACCGGCATCGGCCAGCGCCTGCTCGACCGCGACGCGGGTGAGTTGCTTCACGCTGGCGCCCAGATGCTTGCCGAAGGGCGTCATGCCGACGCCCGCTACATACACTCGTTGATTCATTTCGCTCTCTCGGGATGATCCGGGTTTGGGGACAGGGACGGGGCGCGCTCAGGCGCTGTACACCTGCCAGGCGAGATGGCCTTCCTCGGCCAGTGCCGCCAGCAGGTTGCGGGCGCCGAAGGCCTGCGCCGGCGACACGAAACCCACCGCCTGAAGCTGGCCGCGCAGCACGCGCCGCGCGGCCTCGGCGCCGAGCACGCCGGTCTGGATGTAGGGCGAATTGCCGCGCAGCACGACGTTGACCGAGGCGGTCTTGCCGCGGCCGTAGCACGACAGCACGCAGCGATTGATTTCCGGATCCTCGCGCGGCGGCTCCACAGCGGTGACTTCGCCACCCCACTGATTGGTGACGCGCTCCTGCTCGTCGGGAGGCAGACCGCGGCACTCCTTCTCGAAGCGCTCGAGGATGCCCAGCACCGCCTTGAACATCACCTGGTTGCGGAAGGACACCAGCACGCGGCAGTTGCGTACCCGCTCGTCGCCCTGGTACCACACCGGTTCGCCGCCGCCGCTCCACGGCAGCGCGTTGAACAGTTCGTGCTCGCCCGGCAGCGTGAGCGTGTAAGCGGTCGCGTAGGGCCACATCGTCGGCGTCTTGTCCTTGATGTAGTACTGCGGCTTGGTGCACATCCGCAGGAAGGATTTCGTCGACGCAACACTGGTTTGCGAGTCCGCGAGATAAGCGATCTCCAGCGAATCGATGCCCGGTGTTTCCAGGGCGATCTCCGCGGCCAGCAGCCCTTCCGCCCACATGTAGGAATTGGCCGGGCACAGGGCCAGGCCGGCTTGCGCGAAGCGCTTGCCGTACTCGGCCTTGAGCATCGACATCCAGTCGGCTTCCCCGGTGGTGTCGAAGTAGTGACACCCCGCGGCAAGGCAGGCCTGCACCACCGGTTCACCGATCTGCATGAAGGGGCCGGTCACGTTGATGACGACCTTCTTGCCGCGGAACAGCTCGGTGAGCGAAGCCACATCGTGCGTGACTGCAACGCAGCGGTAGTCGCGCCCCGCCAGCTCGGGCACGCGCGCCATTTCCTCCTCGAGCCGCTGCTGATTGCGGCCCGCGGCGATGAAGGGGATGCCGCGCTCGGCAAGCTTCCAGGCGATCAGCTTGCCCGTATAGCCGCTGGCGCCGTACACCACCACTTCGTAATTCGTCTCCATTGCTTTCTCCTTTGATGTTGAGGGTCGGCGGCTAACGCACTACCGACTCGGCGCGGCGCTCTTCGTGGATTTCGGCACCGGCCGTCTTGAAGGCATCCTTCAGGAATCGCTCCTGCGGCTTTTCCGACGCGGTCTTGGGAATTTCGGCCACCACCTGCAGGTAGCTCGGGACGCTCGAGCTATCGAGCTTCTCGCGGCATAGCGCGAACAGCACCCGGGGGTCGAGCTCGACGCCGGACTCGGGGACGATCGCGGCCACCACGTCCTTCTCGCCGGGGGCACCGGAGGCCGCATCGATGCCGTAAACAAAGACGTCGGAAACCATCGGGCTCTCGGCGAGCACCTTCTCGATCGCAGCGGGGTCGACGAAGTCGCCGTTGTGACGGATCGCGCCGCCCATGCGGAAATCGAAGAACAGCCAGCCGTCCGCGTCGACGTGGCCGATGTCCCCCATCCTCAGCCAGCCACCACGCGTCTTGGCTACCGAGGCTTCCGGGTTGTGGAGGTAGGCGACCGCCGGGGCCGATCCGTCGGCGGGCTTGAAGATGATTTCACCGCGCTCGCCGGGCGCGACGTCCTGCCCGTACTCGTCGACGATGCGCATGCGAAGCGTTGCAGGCGGCTTTCCGACGCTTCCGATCGGTCCTTCGCCGACCGGCTTGATGCTCAGACCGCCCTCCACCGCACCGTAGAACTCCAGGATCTCGACGCCGAAGCGGCGCTCGAAGTCCCGCCAGATCGCGGCCGGCATGCCCGCGCTGATCACGAAGCGCACCGGGTTGTCGGCGTCGTCGGCGCGGGGCGGCTCGCTGTAGATGGCGGTCGTCATGCCGCCCAGCAGCGTGAAGGTGGTGCAGCCGTGCTTGCGGGCCACGTCCCACAGGCGCGACTTGGAGAACCGGCGGCTGATCACCGCCCGCATGCCCAGCTTGAGCACGCAGGACAGGGTCACCAGCTGCGCGTTGCCGTGCGTCAGCGACAGGCCGGTATAGGGCCGGTCGTCCGGACGGTAGCCGAGCAGTCCATGCCAGTTCCCCACTGCGGAAAAGCGCGCGTGCGGGATCACCACGCCTTTCGGGTCTCCTGTGGTGCCCGAGGTGTACATGATCTGCATCGGCTTCGCCGGATCGTCGGAGACGATCTCCACCTCCGGCACCGAACCGTCGAGGACCTCCGCCAGGCGCCGCACGCCCGCATACTCGGCCAGCGGCCTGTCCGTCCGCGCGCCGCTGTCGATGACCCAGATCCATTCCAGTTCCGGCAGCTGCGCGCGCACCGCCTCCAGGTTGTCGAGCACGTAGTCGGCGCAGATCACGCCCCGGCAGCCGGAATGGCGCAGCATGTACACCAGCTTGTCGCCCTTGGTACGCGGATCGATCGGCACGAAGACCGCTCCGCTGATCGAAGCGCCGACCATGGCGTCGACAAACTCGGGGTGGTTCTGCATCAACAGCGCGAAGCGCCCGCCGTTGGCGACACGCCCGGCCTTGAGGGCCGCCGCGACACGCCGGCCGTTGTCCCGGAGCTGCCGATAGGTGCGCACCTCGTCCGGGCAACCCGGGTGCTCGAAGGTCACCACGTCCAGGTCCGGGTGGGTTTCGGCCCGGTTCGCGATAAGGTTCGCGAGAATCTGTTCGTCTCTTGCGGTCATGGCTGGGACTTCTCCGGTTCCTGTTGCGAGCCGCGCATCACAGACGATCCGGGTCGGCGAGGTAGTAGCCGCCCTTGATGGAAAGGATTTCGTTGCAACCGTCCTCGATCAGCGAGGCGCGGGCATCGCGCAACAGCTTTTCGACCGGATACTCGCGCGTCAGGCCATTGCCGCCGAAGATCTGCAAGGCGTCGCTGGCGACCTCGAACGAGGTCTGGGTCGCGGTCACCTTGGCGGTCATGGCCGCATGCAGCGAGGGCGCGGGGGAGATGAAGTTGTAGTGAACGACGCGGTTCGTCAGTGCCCGCGCAGCCTCGACCTTGCGGAACATGTGGAACAGGCGCTGCGCCACCGACTGGTGGCGGATGATCGGCACGCCGCCCTGCTTGCGCTCGTGGGCATAGTCGAGCGCGTGTTCGTACGCCGCCCGCGCCACACCGGTGAAGGTCGCGCCCATCAGCCCATTGGCGGCGATGTGGATGATCTTTACCGCGGCCTGGAAATCGACCAACCCCGCGTCCGACCCCGCCAGCAGGTGACTGCGCGGCACACGAACGTTGTCGAAATAGACCTCGCCCTGGTTGAGCGCACGCTGGCCAAGCTTGTCGAGCGGCTTGCCGCGCGAGACGCCCTTCGCATCCATCGGCACGATCACCACGCAGCCACGTTGCGGATCGAGCGACGTACCCGTGTCGGTCGCGCAGTAGAGCACGCAGACATCGGCGATGGTGCCGTTGGAGACCCAAGCCGACTTCTGCCCGTTGATGACCACCTCGTCGCCGTCGATCCGCGCCCAACAATTCGGACGGCCGTACTGCCCTTGCGGATGGAAGATCATCCGGTTCGGATCGAGGGAATCGGAGCCGTGGTCCGGCTCGGTGATCCCCCAGCAACCGAGCACCGCGTCCGGGTACAGCTTGAGCAGGTCGTCGCGACCGAGCACCGCGCACATGTACTGCGGCAGCATGGCGGCGCCGAAGGAAATCGCGAGGCCGGAGTCACCCCAGCCCAAGGTTTCGAACAGCAGACACATCATCTTGCCGCGTTCTTCCGGCTCGAATCCGAGCAGCGCCTCGACGCCGAACCCGAGTTCGACGAACTTGCTGCGGGCTTCCCAGTACGGCGAACCGGCGGCGGCGACCTCGTCGGGCGTCATCCGGTCAAGGCGGGCTCCAATCGGACGCATCACCTCGACTGCAAATCGCTCGAGGCTCTCGAGGATCATGGCCGCCGTTTCGGAAAGCGGCGGCTCTGCGCCCAGCGCGCCCAGTTTTGCGGTGATGGGACTCGGGGTCCGGTCGTTCATGTTGGAATCTCCTCCGTGGTGGAACGGGACGCCGAAACGCTGTCGGCACGGGGAGAATTCTTTATCCGTCGATAAAACCTCTCAATCGCGCAAACCCATGACTTTTCCCGGGACCCGTCGTCCCGGAAAACCGTGACAACTGCTGCGGCGCAAGATGCGCGTCTGTTTCCATCACCGCTTTCCGGATTCATACTGAAAGCGTCGAATACGCCCCGGCCACGCTACTTACGTCCAATTCATGCACCAGCAAACCCTTTCCAGTCCCGGCATCCGCGTCAATACACGCAAGCTGCGCCCGTCCTACGACGCCGCGGGAAAGGTGGAACGGAGCCGGATCTTCGACTTGGTCGATCACTCGAACGCGAACCTGGTGCTCGTCACCGCACCGGCCGGCTACGGCAAGACGACGACCCTGAGCCAGCTCTACTGCCAGATGCGCACCGCCGGCCGGGCGGCTTGCTGGCTGACCGTCGACGCGTCGGACGACGATCTCGGGCGCTTCACCTTCTACCTTCGCGCCGCGCTCGCCAGCGTGCTCGAGGCGGTCGATGAACCGGAGAGCGCCGGGCCGGGCCTCGATGGCTCGACGGCGTCGAGCGCGCGCGTGCAGCAGCTGCTCGAAACCCTCGATCTCGCGGAAGCCCCCTTTGTGTTATTCATCGACGAATTCGAGGAAATCGGCTCGACCAAGGTCCTCCAGCTCGTCAGCGAAATCGTCGCCGCCCTGTCCCCTGGCCAGCAGATCGTCCTCGGCTCACGGCAAACACCGGATCTCCCGCTGGGGCGCCTGCGGGTCAGTGGCCGCCTGCTGGAGATCGACGCGGATCTCCTCAAGTTCGACCGCGAGGAATCCCGGCTCTACATCGCCGGCCGCTTGCCCTGCTTCCTCAACGAAGCGGAACTGGATACGCTGCAACATCGCACCGACGGCTGGCCCGCGGCCTTGCAGCTCGCGGCGGCGGCGCTTACCGGTCGCTCTGATACCGCGGCCCTCCTCGAAGGGCTGGCGGCATCGTCACGCAACATCTCCGACTATCTCGCCGAAGACGTCCTTGCCCGGCTTCCGCCGCGCCTGTGCGATTTCCTGCTCACGACCAGCCTGTTCGACGCCTTTTCGCCCGCGATGTGCGACGCAGCGCTGGAAGTCACCGACAGCCGTGAATGCATCGCAGCCACGGAGCGCGACAACCTGTTTCTCCAGCGCATCGACAATGACGGCCCCTGGTATCGTTACCACCCGCTCTTCCGGGAATTCCTGAGCACGCAACTGCGCCACTCGGGCCTGACGCCGGAGCGCATTGCGACCCTGCAACTGAACGCCGCCCGCTGGCTCGCCAACCACGACAGGCCCTTCCCGGCCGTACCCTATGCCCTGGCCGCCGGTGACCACGCGCTTGCGGCCGACATAATGTCCACGCGCGCTACAGCCCTGGTGCGGGTCGGGCAGTTCGACACCGTCGCAAAATGGGTCGCCGCCATTCCGGACGCGATTCTCGCGACGCATGCGAACCTGCTGATCGCAGGCGCATATGCGACAACCTTCCTCCATCGGTACGGCGAGGCGTCACGGCTCATTGAACTGCTCCCGCCGGAGGCTCAGATCGACGAGGCAATTTCCGCCGAACTGGTCGCCCTCAGGATCATGCTGTGCGCATGGTCAGACCGGCTCGCGGAAGCCTTCCGGATCGGGGAATCTGCCCGCGCAAGACTCGCCGTGATGCCCCCCTACGTGGCCGGACTGATCCACAATGCCCTCGCCTACGAAGCCATCGCGCTGGGCAGCGACATCGCGGCGATGCAGGAGATCGCTGCGGCGAAGCGCCTGCTCGAGCCCATCGGCGCCGTCCATGCCCTCAACTACAGCGTCAGCTTCGAAGGCGCCATCGCCCTGCTGCAGGGCGAGGCAAAAGCTGCACGGGCGCGCTTCGAAGGCACACTGGAGGCGGTCATCGCAGGCGGCCACCGCTACACGACATCAACCGCGAACGTCGCCGCCCACCTCGCCGAAACCCTCTACGAACTCAACGAGATCGACGCGGCCGAAACGCTCCTCATCGACTACTTGCCGGTCATCCATGACGGCTGCCTGCCCGACCACATCATCGTCGCGTACCGGGTGCTGGCCCGCATCCAGGCGCAGCAGGGGCAGTATGCGAAAGCCCTGGTGACCCTCGACACGCTGCAGGACCTCGGCGACGTACGATCGATCCCGCGCATTTCGGCAGCGTCCCGGATCGACAAGCATCGGCTCGCGCTGCTGGCCGGCGACGTCGCGGCCGCCCAGCGAATGGCGCCGCTGATCGCGGACGCATCCGTGTGGCAGCCCTCGGCGGGATTTTCGTTCTACTCCGAAGATCTCGACGATCCGTTGGTTTCGGACGCCCGCCTGGCCTTGGTTGAAGGGTCGGTGCGCGCCGTCATTCCCCGCTTGCAGGACGCGATCTGCGAAGCCAACGGCCTGAACCGGCGCCGACGCGTCGCAAGGCTGCAATGTCTTCTCGCCCAAGCTTTCGAGATCGCCCGCCGCCGCCCCCAAGCCCTCGAAACGCTGGAGCGGGCCCTCGTACAGGCCGAGCCCGGCGGAATGCTTCGCGTCTTTGCGGACGAGCCCTGGCATCTCCACGACTTGCTGCAAGCGCTCGCCGACCGGAAATGTGCTGCCTCGCCGGGCTATCTTCAGAACCTCCGCGCCGCCGCGACCAGGACCGAACCGGTCGCCCCCAAAGGCCAGTCGCAGGATGAGGCCATGCGCCTCAGCCCCAAGGAAGGTCAGATCCTCCGCCTCCTCGCGGAAGGGCACTCCAACAAGGAACTTGCGCGCAAGCTGTTCGTGACAGAAAACACCGTCGAAACCCATTTGCGCCGAATCTACGGAAAACTCGGGATTCGCAGCCGCACGCAGGCCGTCGCGCGAGCCTTGGAGTTGGGGCTCATCTGAGGGCTTGAGCTCGTGAGCCGCACGATCGGGCCTCACGAGCTGGCGGAACACATGCATAGCGCGTTGGAATTGCCGTCATCGGATACGGATTTCGCAACCCGCAAGCGATTGATCAGGGTAGGCTTTTCAAAGGTCTTGCCTGCCACCGAGAGGCGCTCCGCGGTTCCCCGGGCGCGTGGAGAGCGGGGGATATGGCAGAGGCGCTATTGGGAACACCTGATTCGTGACGAGCAGGACTATCGTGCGCAC
>NZ_QVLR01000066.1 GCF_014822185.1 Azoarcus sp. Aa7 | reverse complement strand
CGCTCCACGCTTCCTCCCCACGCTCAGTCGCCCTCACGCAGTTGCGCTTCGCTTCGTTCGCTGTGATCAACTTACGGCGGGACTTTCACCCGCAAGAGTGCGCCCATGCTGGGCGCACCAAAAAAAGGGCGACCCGCAGGTCGCCCTTTCCGATTGCGCACGCTGCGCGGCGCTCGAACGCTCAGACAGTGGCCGCTTCGGTCTGGTCGAAGACCAGCATGACCTTGCCTTCTCCGTCGAGATCGATCGTCACCTTGCCGCCGTGCACGAGGCGACCGAACAGCAATTCGTCGGCGAGCGCCGAGCGGATCGTGTCCTGGATCAGGCGCGCCATCGGCCGCGCACCCATGATCGGGTCGAAGCCTTCGGAGGCCAGCCAGCCCTTGAGCTCGTCGGTGAAGTGCGCCTCGACCTTCTTCTCGTGCAGTTGCGCTTCGAGCTGCATCAGGAACTTGTCGACGACGCGCAGGATGATCTCGTTGTCGAGCGGCTTGAACGAAATGGTCGCATCCAGCCGGTTGCGGAATTCCGGCGAGAACATGCGCTTGATCTCGCCCATCTCGTCGCCGACCTCGCGCTTGGCCGAAAAGCCGATCACCGACTTCTGCATCATCTCGGCGCCCGCGTTGGTCGTCATGATGATGATCACGTTGCGGAAATCCGCCTGCCGTCCGTTGTTGTCGGTCAGCGTGCCGTGGTCCATGACCTGCAGCAGGATGTTGAAGATGTCCGGGTGCGCCTTTTCGATCTCGTCGAGCAGCAGCACGCAGTGCGGCTTCTTCGTGATCGCCTCGGTCAGCAGTCCGCCCTGGTCGAAGCCGACGTATCCCGGCGGCGCACCGATCAGGCGGCTCACCGCATGGCGCTCCATGTATTCCGACATGTCGAAGCGCACGAGCTCGATGCCCATCGTGAAGGCGAGCTGGCGCGCCACCTCGGTCTTGCCGACGCCGGTGGGGCCGGAGAAGAGGAAGCTGCCGATCGGCTTGGTCGGATTGCCCAGGCCGGAGCGCGACATCTTGATCGCTTTGGCGAGCGCTTCGATCGCCGCCTCCTGGCCGAACACGACGTTCTTCAGGTCGCGGTCGAGATTCTTCAGTGCGGCCTTGTCGTCGCTCGACACGGTGCGCGGCGGGATGCGCGCCATCTTCGCGACGATGTCCTCGATCTCGCCCTTGCCGATCGTCTTGCGCTGCTTCGACTTGGGCAGGATGCGCTGCGCGGCGCCCGCTTCGTCGATCACGTCGATGGCCTTGTCGGGCAGCTGGCGGTCGTTGATATAGCGGGCCGACAGCTCGGCCGCCGAACTCAGGGCGGCCGCCGAATACTTGACGCCGTGGTGCTCCTCGAAGCGGCTCTTGAGTCCCTTGAGGATCTCCACCGTTTCCGCGACCGAGGGTTCGGTCACGTCGACCTTCTGGAAGCGCCGCGACAGCGCATGGTCCTTCTCGAAGATCTGGCGGAATTCGGAATAGGTCGTCGCGCCGATGCACTTCAGCTGGCCGGAGGAGAGCGCCGGCTTGAGCAGGTTGGATGCATCCAGCGTGCCGCCCGACGCGGCGCCCGCGCCGATCAGCGTGTGGATCTCGTCGATGAACAGGATCGCGTTGCGCGTTTCGCGCAGTTGCTTCAGCACGGCCTTCAGGCGCTGCTCGAAATCGCCGCGATACTTGGTGCCGGCGAGCAGTGCGCCCATGTCGAGCGCGTACACCTGCGCCCCTTCGAGCACTTCCGGGATGCGGCCTTCGACGATGCAGCGCGCCAAGCCTTCCGCGATCGCGGTCTTGCCGACGCCCGCCTCGCCAACGAGCAGCGGGTTGTTCTTGCGCCGCCGGCACAGCGTCTGGATAACGCGCTCGAGTTCGCGCTCGCGGCCGATCAGCGGGTCGATCTTGCCGACCAGGGCCTGCTGGTTGAGGTTCTGCGTGTAGTTCTCGAGCGCGCTGTTGCCCTGCGCCCCTTCGCTTTCCTGTTCGCCCTGTTCCTGGGGTTCGTTCTTTCCCGCCGGCGGCTGCCCTTGCTGCGGCGACTTGGAAATGCCGTGCGAGATGAAGTTCACCACGTCCAGGCGCGAGATGTTCTGCCGCTGCAGGAAATAGACGGCGTGCGAATCCTTCTCGCCGAAGATCGCCACGAGCACGTTGGCGCCGGTCACTTCCTTCTTGCCCGACGACTGGACATGCAGGATCGCGCGCTGGATCACGCGCTGGAAGCCGAGCGTCGGCTGTGTGTCGATCTCGTCCGTGCCCTCGACCTTGGGAGTGTGCTCGTTGATGAAGTTCGCCAGTTCCCGACGCAGTTCCTCGACGTTCGCTGCGCAGGCGCGCAGGACCTCGGCTGCAGAGGGGTTGTCGAGCAGCGCCAGCAGCAGGTGTTCGACGGTGATGAACTCGTGCCGCTTTTGTCGGGCTTCGACAAATGCCATGTGCAGACTGACTTCAAGCTCTTGCGCGATCATTCTCAGTTTTCCTCCATCACGCATGCCAGCGGATGCTGGTGCTGACGGGCGAAGGATACGACCTGTTCCACCTTGGTCGCCGCGACGTCCTTCGCGAAGACGCCGCAGACCCCCATGCCCTCTCTGTGGACTTGGAGCATGACCCGCGTAGCCCGTTCGCGGTCCATGCCGAAAAATTTCTGCAGCACAACGATGACGAAATCCATGGGTGTGAAGTCGTCATTGAGCAACAGCACCTTGTATAGCGGCGGGGGCTTGGTGCGAGAGCGCTCCGCCTCGAGTATGAACTCGCCCTGTTTTTGCGTGGCCATGCGGCCCATTCTAATCAAGTGGAAGCGGAGTGCAACAGCTGCCGGACGGCCCGGACAAGGCGTTTGCGCGTTCGCGGAAGTGCGCCGATGCGACAAGCGGCATATTGCGGCGCAACGAATGTCCGCCGATGGATAATCGCTTTGGATTGACTGCAGACCGCGCCAAAGTGCGCATATTCAGGGGGTTTTCGTCGCTGCGATGCAGCAATTCGGGAGGGCAATAAATTGTTGACGCTGTGCTGACAAATGCGTAAAAGCAGGACGGGTGCGAGATGCAAAGTTCCATGCACTGGTGATGTGGTCTTGGCTGTTTTCGGGGCCCCAGGCTTGGCAGTGCAGGTAGGGCTTCACTGAGCGTTGATGCACTGAAGGGGGAGACCCCGCATCGTTTTAAGCAATCTTGAAGGATTAAGGCAACATGGCAACTGGTACCGTTAAGTGGTTCAACGACTCCAAGGGTTTTGGCTTCATTACTCCGGACGATGGTAGCGAGGATCTGTTCGCTCACTTCTCCGCGATCAATATGCCCGGCTTCAAGACGCTGAAGGAAGGCGAAAAAGTCTCCTTCGAAGTCACCCAGGGTCCGAAGGGTAAGCAGGCCTCTAACATCCAGAAGGCCTGATGTCCCTCTAGTCCCGAAGGCCGTACGCTCCAGCGAAAGGTCTTCAGGAAAAACAAGAGGCCGCCGGATCACTCCGGCGGCCTCTTGTTTTGCGCGCTGCGTCCCTGGAGCAGGCCGCAGCCTGCGAGGGTGCTTACTTGAGCTTCACTTCCTTGTACAGGACGTGCTTGCGCGCGACGGGGTCGTACTTGTTGAACTCGAGCTTGTTCGGGGTGGTGCGCTTGTTCTTCGAGGTCGTGTAGAAATGACCGGTACCTGCGGTCGATTCCAGCTTGATCTTTTCGCGGCCGCCTTTAGCCATTTGAATCTCCGTTCAGTTACAGCGCTGCGTGGTGCAGTGCTTGGATCCGCAGTGTCAGACTGAGTGTCAAACTCGCAGTGTCAGACCTTCTCGCCGCGGGCGCGCAGCTCGGACACGACGACGTCGATGCCCTTCTTGTCGATGGTGCGCAGCGCTGCGTTGGATACACGCAGGCGGATCCAGCGATTTTCAGCTTCGCTCCAGAACCGGCGATTCTGCAGGTTCGGGAGAAAACGACGCTTGGTCTTGTTGTTGGCGTGGGAAACGTTGTTTCCCACCATCGGTGCCTTACCGGTCACTTGGCAAACGCGAGCCATAGGTTGCTCCAGGGAATTCGGATTGCGGAAAACGCAAGATGATATCCGATGTTCCGGGACGGGGGCAAGTCCGGCGTGCGATTGCCCGACAAGGTCGGTGTCATGGGCGAGACCTGCCTTACAGCAGGCCCCGTTCGGCGAAGGAGAGCGGCCGTGCGTGGGCGGTAACGATGAAGTGGTCGAGGACGCGCACGTCGACGAGGTCGAGTGCCTGCTTGAGGTTGCGGGTCAGCAACTCGTCGGCACCGCTCGGTTCGCTGGCGCCGGAGGGGTGATTGTGCGCGAGGATGACCGCGGCAGCATTGCGCGACAGGGCGAGCTTGACTACTTCGCGCGGGTAGACGCTGGTCTGCGTGAGGGTCCCGCGAAAAAGTTCGACAGCTTCGATCAGGCGGTTGCGGGCGTCGAGGAGCAGCACGCAGAAGACCTCGTGCGGCAGGCTGCCGATGCGCAGCCGCAGCCAGTCGCGCACCGCGGAGGGCGAGTCGAACACGTCGCGCGCGGCCATCTCCTCGCTCAGCGCGCGCCGCGCCAGTTCCATGACCGCCTGCAGTTGGGCATACTTCGCCAGCCCCATGCCGGGGACTGCAGAGAAATCGTCTGCCGGCGCGGCGCACAGGCGGGTGAGCGAGCCGAAGCGTTCGAGCAGGTCGCGGGCGAGATCGACGGCGCTCTTGCCGCGGACGCCGACGCGCAGGAACAAGGCGAGGAGTTCGGCGTCGGAGAGGGCTTCGGGTCCGCGTCCGAGGAGTTTTTCGCGCGGTCGTTCGTTTTCCGGCCAGTCGGTGATAGCCATGTCGGGAGCAGGTTGTGGGTGAATGGATAATTGTAAGGCATATGCCATGTGCGAATTGAAGGGGCGCAAGCTGGTCCTCGGCGTGACTGGTGGGGTAGCCGCATACAAGGCGGCGGAACTCGTTCGGCTGCTGGGCAAGGCCGGGGCGGATGCGCACGTCGTGCTGACCGAGGGCGGTGCGCGCTTCGTGACGCCGGTGACCTACCAGGCGCTGTCGGGCAATCCGGTGTGGACGGACCTGTGGGATGCGCGCATGGATAACAACATGGCGCACATCGATCTCACTCGCAGTGCCGATGCGGTGCTGATCGCGCCGGCCACGGCGGACGTGATCGCGAAGCTGGTGCAGGGGCGGGCGGACGACCTGCTGAGCACGCTGTGTCTCGCGCGCGAGTGTCCGCTGTTGGTGGCGCCGGCGATGAACCGCCAGATGTGGGAACACCCCGCGACGCAGCGCAACGTGGCGCAGCTCGTTGCCGACGGCGCGACGGTGCTCGGGCCGGCTGCCGGCGACCAGGCCTGCGGGGAAGTGGGCATGGGGCGGATGCTGGAGCCGGAGGGGCTGCTCGAACACGTGATCGCATTCTTCCAGCCGAAGCTGCTCGCGGGCCGCAAGGTCGTCCTGACGGCCGGCCCGACCTTCGAGGCGATCGACCCGGTGCGCGGGATCACCAACACCAGCTCGGGCAAGATGGGCTATGCGTTGGCTCAGGCGTGCGTGCGGGCCGGTGCGGAAGTCGTGCTGGTGAGCGGCCCGACGGGCCTGCCCGTGCCGGCGGGGGTGCGGCGCGTGGACGTGCGCAGCGCCCTGCAGATGCGCGATGCTGTGATGGCGGCACTACCTGGGGCGGACGTCTTCATCGGCGTGGCAGCGGTGGCGGACTATCGTCCGGCCGCGGCCGCGGAGCACAAGGTGAAGAAGTCGTCGGCCGACATGACGCTGCGGCTGACGCCCAATCCCGACATTCTGGCCGAGGTCGCGGCGCGCGATAATGCGCCGTTCTGCGTCGGCTTCGCTGCGGAGAGCCGCGACCTGGATGCCTACGCCGAAGGCAAGCGGCAGGCGAAGCGCTTGCCGATGCTGGTGGGTAACCTGGTGCAGGACGGTCTCGGCGGCGACGACAACCTGGTGATCCTGTACGACGACGCGGGTCGTCATCCGCTGGAGCGCGCGCCCAAGACCGAGGTTGCGCGAAGGATCGTCGAACATCTGGCCGGTCTGCTGAAGACGGCTGCCAACTGAGAGCGAACATGCACCGAATCGATGTCAAGATCCTCGATGATCGCTTGCGCGATCACACGCCTTCTTATGCCACCCCGGGTTCGGCCGGGTTGGACCTGCGCGCCTGCCTGAATGTGCCGGTGACGCTCCATCCGGGTGAGACCGCGCTCATCCCGAGCGGCCTCGCGATTCACCTCGCCGACCCGGGGCTCGCCGCGATGGTGCTGCCGCGTTCGGGGCTGGGCCACAAGCACGGCATCGTGCTGGGCAACCTCGTCGGTCTGATCGATTCCGATTACCAGGGCCAGATCTTCGTATCGGTGTGGAATCGCGGTCGCGCCAGCTTCACGCTGCAGCCGATGGAGCGCATCGCGCAGCTGGTCGTGGTTCCGGTGCTGCAGGTCGGATTCAACGTCGTCGATGAATTCCCTGAAAGCGATCGCGGAGAGGGCGGGTTCGGCAGCACCGGCAAGCATTGATGCATGCGGGGATTCCCGTCGGGGTGCATGTCCTGCTCGAACGCGACGGGGACGTCCTGCTGATGCGTCGTGCCGGCACGGGCTTCTTCGACGGACTCTTCAGCCTGCCTGGCGGTCACGTCGAGTCGGGTGAATCCTTGGCCCGGACAGCAGTGCGCGAGATGCGCGAGGAGCTCGGGATCGACATCGATCCCGCAGATCTGGCGAACATGGGCGTCGTGCATCGCCGCTCGGACACGAACCGGGTCGACTTCTTCCTGCGCGCCAAGGCATGGTCGGGTGAGCCGCACATCTGCGAGCCCGGCAAGTGCGACGCGCTGGGCTGGTTCGCGCGCGGCGAACTACCGCCGAATACCGTGGCCTACGTGCGCGAAGCGCTGGCCGCGGGCGAGGGGCCGTGGCTGCTGGAACTCGGTTGGTAAGTGGCTGAGAAGGGGGCGGCGAGGGGCCGCCCGTTGCTTCAGGCGAGCATGTCGGCGCGGATGTTCTGCGCCCACGCGGTGGCGTAGCGGCCTTCCTCTTCGCTCGCTGCCGACGACAGGCCGCCTGCGCCCGCGACCGGCAGGACGGTTCCCTGGGCGGCGTCGTAGCGGTGGACGGTCGCGACATGGATCGCGTTGCGGTCATCGACGAAGCTGTAGCAGGTGTTCAGCAGGGTCGGGACGGGGTCGGGCGAACGTCCTTCGAGCAGTTCGACGATCGCGGCGGCGGCGAGCTTCGCCTGCTGGTTCGCGATGTGGCCGGACTTCGGCATGCCCGGTGCGGCGAGCACCGCGTCGCCGATGACATGGATGCCGGGAAGGTCGCGCGCTTCCATCGTGCGCCAGTCGACGTCGACCCAGCGGCCGTTGGTCAGGGGGATGCCCAGCCCATCCACGAGGCGCCCCGCGCGCATCGGCGGAATGACGTTGAGGACGTCGGCGCGAACCCTGTCGAATTCCAGTTCCGCGCTCAGGGTTTGGGCATCGACCGACAGCAGGGTGCTGTCGGGGCGGTATTCGATGATGTCCTTGTACGGTCCGGCAAAGGCCGCCGCGAACAAGGTCTTCTTGGACTGGATTTCGCTGTTGGCGTCGAGCAGGAGCAGCTTCGCGCGCGGCTTTCGGGTACGCAGGTAGTGCGCGACGAGGCAGGCGCGCTCGTAGGGGCCGGGCGGGCAGCGGTAGGGGGACTTCGGGACGTGCAGCGCGAATACGCCGCCTTCCGGCATCGCATCGATCCGGCGACGCAGTAGTTCGGTCTGCGGGCCGGCCTTCCAGGCGTGGGGGATGCACTCGAAGTTGCCCGCGAGCCCGGTGATCTGTTCGGTGAGGAAGTCCACGCCGGGCGCCAGCACGACGCGGTCGAAGCCGATCTCGCCATCGCGGGCGAGGCGGAGCTCGCGTCGGGCGACATCGATGCGGACGACTTCGTCGCTGACGACGCGCACGCCCCAGCGCGAGCGCAGGCGGTCGTAGCTGGCGGTGAGGTCGTCCAGATTGCGCAGACCTGCGAGGACGAGGTTGGACATCGGGCAGGAAACGAAGCGCGCATCGCGCTCGACCAGCGTGACGTCGATGCGCCCGGCGCTCCACATGCGCAGGTACTTTGCCGTCGTCGCACCGCCGTAACCGCCGCCGACCACGACGACGCGCGGGGCGCCGCGCCGCGGGGCGGACGAACACGCGGCAAGGAACGGAGCGGCGGTCGCGGCAAGGCCCAGGCTGCGCAGGAAACGGCGTCGGTTCATCGTCGGTCCGGTGCCGGGTCAGGGGCTGGAGGCGAGGAGGGTGGCGATCAGCGCGAGCTGTTCGTCGCCGTAGCCGCGCACGATCTGGTGCATGACGGTTGCGGGCGCCTCGCCGCTGCGGAATGCCCGCAGCCGCTGCAGGATCCGGTCCGCCGGCAGGCCGGCGATGCGCGGGATCGCGTTCGGCTCGGGGGCATCGGCCGAATGACAGGGGGTGCAGTTGGCGGCAAGATTGCGCGCTTGGAGGGCGGCGGGGTCGGTGGCATGAGTCGTGCCGGCAAGCAGGCACAGGGCGGCGAGGGTAGACTTGCCGGTCACGGACGTTCTCCATGCGGTGGCGCATGCGCGGGACTGCGCAGTATAGCGCGCGCGGCAGTTGCGTCCGGGCGACGGCCGGGCAGGTGTGGAGTGAACGAAGATTCGGGAGCGGGGATGGATAGTCGGCGCAGGGATGTGCTGAAGGCGGGCGGCGGACTGGGCCTCTGGTCCGTGCTGGCGGCCGCCGGGATCGTCGCGCCGGCGCAGGCTCAGGATGCGAGGAACGTGGCTGCGTTCGAGGCCACCACTCTCGACGACGCCTTGCGGGCGCTGGATGCCGGGAACGCCGCGGAGAGCGGTGCGATCCGCATCGTGGCCCCGGATGTGGCGGAGGACGGGCGTGCGGTCGCGATCTCGGTGGTCAGCGACATCCCGCGGACGGAGCAGATCGTGATCCTTATCGAGGAGAATCCCTGGAAGGTCGCCGCGAGTTTCCGTCTCTCGGCTGCGATGGCTCCGTCGATCCAGACACGGGTCAAGATGGCGCGTTCGACGCGCGTGCATGCGCTGGTGAAGGCCGACGGGCGCCTCTTCGCGGCGCGGCGGGAGGTTACCGTGACGGTCGGGGGGTGCGGGACATGAGCACGCCGACCCGCATCCGCGCGACGCTCAAGGACGGGGGCACGGAATTACGCATGCTGTTCTCGCACCCGATGGAGAACGGTCTGCGCAAGGATGCCGAGGGGAATCGCATTCCGGCGCACTTCATCACCGAGGTAAGCGTGCGGCGCAACGGGGAAATCGTGCTGGCGGCGGACTTCGGCCCGTCGATCGCAACGAATCCCTATCTCGCCTTCAGCATCACCGGCGGTGCTGCGGGCGACGAGATCGTCGTGAGCTGGCGCGACAACCTCGGCGACACGCGCAGCGACGCGATCCGGGTGGCGTAGCGTCTCAGGCGCCGCTGCGGCGGTCGCGGGACGGATGCAGGTGACAGAAGCGCAGTTCGTCGGGATAGGGGAAGAAGTCCTCGACGTAGCCGCTGCGGATAGACGCCTGCGTGCGCTGCCAGAAGGCCGGTGTCAGCAGGTCGCGGTGGTGTTTCAGGAAGGCCTGGCGCACGCGCGGGGCGCCCAGCAGAAAGGTTGCGAATTCCTCGGGAAAGACGTCCATGGGCCCGGTGGAATACCACGGCTCGCTCGACATCTCCATCTCCGGGTAGGGCGCCTCGGGGATGTGACGGAAGTTCATGTCCGTCATGTATTCGATCTCGTCGTAGTCGTAGAACACCACGCGGCCGTAGCGCGTGACGCCGAAGTTCTTCCACAGCATGTCGCCGGGGAAGATGTTCGTCGTGGCCATCTCCCTGATCGCGTTGCCGTATTCGCGCACGGCGTGCTCGACCTGTTCGTCGGTGGCGCGCTCGAGGTAGATGTTGAGCGGCGTCATGCGGCGCTCGATGTACAGGTGTTTGATGATGACCGAATCGCCGTCGATCTCGTAGGCGGTCGGCGCGAGGGTGCGCAATTCCTCGAGTAGTTCCGGATTGAAGCGTGCCAGCGGCAGGGCGGCGTTGGAGAATTCCAGCGTGTCGGCCATGCGGCCGACGCGGTCGACACGTTTGACCATCACGTATTTGCGCTTCACGGTGGCGCGATCCATGTTCTTGGAGGCCCCGAACACGTCCTTGATGATCTTGAACACGTAGGGGTAGGACGGGAGCGTGAACACCAGCATCACCAGGCCGCGGATGCCCGGCGCGATCACGAACTGGTCGTTGGAGTGGCGCAGGTGCGCGATGAGGTCGCGGAAGAACATCGTCTTGCCCTGCTTGCCCAGCCCCAGCATCGTGTAGAGCTCCGAGCGGTGCTTGTTGGGCATGATCGAGCGCAGGAACTGGACGTAGCCGGACGGCACTTCCATGTCGACGAGGAAATACGCGCGCGACAGCGAGAACAGCACCGATATGCGCCACGGGTCGAGCAGGATGGTGTCGATCTCCAGGCGCCCCGAGGCGTTGTGGCGCACCGCGATGGCGAACGGGTATTCCTGGTAGCCGTTGATGCTCTTGCCGATGATGTAGGCGGTCTTGTTGCGGTAGAAGGCCGAATACAGTACCTGGATCTGGCAGTTGACCTCCATGTCCGGCCACTCGCCGAGGTGCCGGTGCACGGTGTGCAGGATCAGGTCGATGTCGCGGTCGAGGTCCTCGAAGGGGCGCTGCCAGTCGAAGTCCTCGACGATGCGGCACACGGTCGCGCGCAGCCCCGCATCGCGCGGGTAGTAGCTGCTGTACACCGGCGGGTAGGACTCCATGTACTCGGTGGAGATCGCCGGGCGCGCGAACAGGTAGTCGTTGTTGAAGTAGGTGCGGTGCAGGATCTTGCAGCACACCGAATTGAAGAAGGTCTCGGCGAGTTCCGGCTGCTTGTGGCGGATCAGGATGCCGATGTAGTGGAGCTTGGCCTGCTGCCAGGTATCGTCGTCAACCGAGTCGGCATCGAACTCTTCATGCAGGCGGCGCACCGTCTCTTCGACACGGTCGTCGTAGAACTGCACGCGGTCGCGCACCGCAGCGAGCTGCGCCTGCCAGTCGGCGGCTTCGAAGCTTTCCTTCGCGCGCCGGGAGGTCTCGCGGAAGATGCGGTAGTGCTTATTAAAGCCCTCGATCAGGGCCTGTGCGATCGACTGGGCAAGGACGTTTTCTCCCGTCGGTGCTTCCATGGCTTCCTCATCATGGTGATGGCGGCGTGGCAACAGGACGACTGCGCTCGATTCTAGCGCGCTGCGAACTCGTTGCCCCACGGATCATGGCGACCGCGCAGCTGCCTGCCGGCGCTGGCCCTGCGTCGCACCTTCGTTCGGGGCGCGTCGATCCGGTCCGGCGTTTATGCTTTCTGAAACATCTTGTGTCTTATATAAGATCGGATTTATCGGAATTGCGCCAAACTGCTGCCGGGGCAGGTTTATAATAGGCGGTCGTCTAAAGAGGTCCGGGTGCAATCCCGCAATTGGGGGGGTACTCCGGTCGGTTCAAGCGTCGGCCTGGCTTCGCGCCATATAGAGATAATCCGGGAGAAATGCATGACAGACAAGAGTTCGACGATCATCTACACGCTCACCGACGAGGCGCCCCTGCTGGCGACCTATTCGTTGTTGCCGATCATCGAGACGTTCACGGCACCGGCCGGTGTGACGATCCAGAAGAGCGACATCTCCGTCGCGGCCCGCGTGCTGGCTGAATTCTCGGATTATCTGACCGACGCTCAGAAGGTCCCGGACAACCTCGCCGAACTCGGCCGCCTGACCCAGGATCCGGACACCAACATCATCAAGCTCCCGAACATCAGCGCCTCCGTTGCGCAGCTGATCGCCTGCGTCAAGGAGCTCCAGTCGAAGGGCTACGCGGTCCCCGACTACCCGGAGAACCCGACGACCGAGGAAGAAAAGGCGCTTAAGGTCCGTTACGGCAAGTGCCTCGGCTCCGCGGTGAACCCGGTGCTGCGCGAAGGCAACTCCGATCGTCGCGCGCCTGCGGCGGTCAAGAACTACGCGAAGAAGCACCCGCATTCGATGGGCGAGTGGAAGCAGTGGTCGCAGACCCACGTCTCGCACATGGAGCATGGCGACTTCTACCACGGCGAGAAGTCGATGACGCTGGACCGCGCGCGCAACGTGAAGATGGAGCTGATCACGAAGAGCGGCAAGGCGGTCGTGCTGAAGCCGAAGGTCGCGCTGCTGGACGGCGAGATCATCGACTCGATGTTCATGAGCAAGAAGGCGCTGTACGAATTCTACGAGAAGCAGCTCGACGACTGCCGCGAGGCGGGGATCCTGTTCTCGCTGCATGTGAAGGCGACGATGATGAAGGTCTCGCACCCCATCGTCTTCGGCCACTGCGTGAAGATCTACTACAAGGAAGCGTTCGAGAAGCACGGCAAGCTGTTCGACGAGCTGGGCATCAACGTCAATAACGGCATGGCCACGCTGTACGAGAAGATCAACACGCTGCCGGAATCGAAGCGTGACGAGATCATCCGCGACCTGCACGCGTGCCAGGAGCATCGTCCGCGCCTCGCGATGGTGGACTCGGCCAAGGGCATCACGAACTTCCACTCGCCCAACGACATCATCGTCGACGCGTCGATGCCCGCAATGATCCGTGGCGGCGGCAAGATGTGGGGTGCCGACGGCAAACAGTACGACAGCAAGTGCGTCATGCCGGAATCGACCTTCGCCCGCATTTACCAGGAGATGATCAGTTTCTGCAAGTGGCACGGCAACTTCGACCCGGCGACGATGGGCACGGTGCCCAACGTCGGCCTGATGGCGCAGCAGGCCGAGGAATACGGCTCGCACGACAAGACCTACGAGATGCCGGAAGACGGCGTCGCGAACATCACCGACCTCGACACCGGTGAAGTGCTGATGTCGCAGAACGTGGAAGAAGGCGACATCTGGCGCATGTGCCAGGTCAAGGACGCGCCGATCCGCGACTGGGTCAAGCTCGCCGTGACGCGCGCGCGCAACTCCGGCATGCCGGCCATCTTCTGGCTCGACCCGTACCGCCCGCACGAGAACGAGCTGATCAAGAAGGTGCAGAAGTACCTCAAGGATCACGACACGACCGGCCTCGACATCCAGATCATGTCGCAGGTGCGCGCGATGCGCTTCACGCTGGAGCGCGTGGCGCGCGGCCTCGACACCATCTCGGTGACCGGCAACATCCTGCGCGACTACCTGACCGACCTGTTCCCGATCATGGAGCTGGGCACCAGCGCAAAGATGCTGTCCATCGTCCCGCTGATGGCCGGCGGCGGCATGTACGAGACTGGCGCGGGCGGTTCGGCGCCCAAGCATGTGCAGCAGCTGGTCGAGGAAAACCACCTGCGCTGGGATTCGCTCGGCGAATTCCTCGCGCTGGCGGTGTCGCTCGAGGAGATGAGCTTCAAGACCGGCAACGCCAAGGCGAAGCTGCTCGCGAAGACGCTCGACCAAGCGACCGGCAAGCTGCTCGACAACGACAAGTCGCCGTCGCGCCGCACCGGCCAGCTCGACAACCGCGGCAGCCACTTCTACCTCGCGCTGTACTGGGCCGAGGCGCTGGCTGCGCAGGGTGAGGATGCGGATCTGAAGGCCCGTTTCGCGCCGCTCGCCAAGACGCTGGCGGAGAACGAGCAGAAGATCGTCGCCGAACTCAGCGCCGTGCAGGGCAAGCCGGTCGATATCGGCGGCTACTACTATGCCGATCCGGCCAAGACCGACGCGGTGATGCGTCCGAGCGCGACGCTCAACGCGGTGCTTGCTGCCGTGAACGCCTGACGGCGAGTTCCGCCGGCCTTGTCCCTGAGCGGGCGGGGCCGGCAATCCAAAGGAGCCAGCGCAATGCGCTGGCTTTTTTTTTGGTGCGCCCAGCATGGGCGCACTCTTGCGGGTGAAAGTCCCGCCGTAAGTTGATCACAGCGAACGAAGCGAAGCGCAACTGCGTGAGGGCGACTGAGCGTGGGGAGGAAGCGTGGAGCG
>NZ_QVLR01000065.1 GCF_014822185.1 Azoarcus sp. Aa7 | reverse complement strand
TGCCCCAGCCGCAGTTGAAGAAGAGGCCCCCGACCGGCGTGGCCGAGATGATCGGGCAGGCGTCCGGGCAGGTATCGACGATGCCGCCCCACTGGCGGTTCATGCGCACGCGCGAGAACATCGGGAAGAGCTCGACGATGGCCTGCAGCGTGTGCTCGATGGTCGAGTAGCTGCCGCGCTGGCCGTAGCCGTTGTAGCCGTCGATGCCGGCGCCGATCACGAGGTCGCCCTTGTCCGACTGGCTCACGTAGCCGTGCACCTTGTTCGACATCACGACGGTGTCGAGGATGGGTTTCATCGGCTCGGACACCAGCGCCTGCAGCGGGTGCGATTCGATCGGCAGCTGGAAGCCGGCCATCTTGGCGAGCACGCCGGAGTTGCCGGCGGTGACCACGCCCACCGTGTCGGCGGCGATGAAGCCGCGGTTGGTCTCGACACCCAGCACCTTGTTGCCGCTCTTGCGGATGCCGGTGACTTCGGTCTGCTGCAGCATGTCGACGCCCAGCGCATCGGCACCGCGGGCGAAGCCCCAGGCCACCGCGTCGTGACGCGCGACGCCGCCGCGCGGCTGCCACGAGGCGCCCATGATCGGGTAGCGCGTGTTGCGCGACACATCCATGATCGGCACGATCTCCTGGATCTGCTTCACGTCGAGCACCTCGCCGTCGATGCCGTTCAAGCGGTTGGCGTTCACGCGCCGGTGGATGTCGCGCATGTCCTGCAGCGTGTGCCCCAGGTTCATGACGCCGCGCTGGGAGTACATCACGTTGTAGTTGAGGTCCTGCGACAGGCCTTCCCACAGCTTCATCGCGTGCTCGTACAGCCACGCGGCCTCGTCCCACAGGTAGTTCGAGCGCACGATGGTGGTGTTGCGCGCGGTGTTGCCCCCGCCCAGCCAGCCCTTCTCGACCACCGCGACGTTGGTGATGCCGTGTTCCTTGGCGAGGTAGTAGGCGGTCGCGAGGCCGTGGCCGCCGCCACCCACGACGATCACGTCGTACTTCTTCTTCGGCGTCGGGTTGCGCCACGCGCGCTGCCAGTTCTCGTGGTAGGTGAGCGCGTGCTTGACGAGCCCGAATCCTGAGTAATGTTGCATGACTCTGTTCTCCTGATCTTCAGCACTCGATGACGTTCACGGCGAGCCCCCCGCGGGAGGTCTCCTTGTACTTGTCCTTCATGTCGCGCCCCGTTTCGCGCATGGTCTTGATCACCTTGTCGAGCGACACGAAGTGCTTGCCGTCGCCACGCAGCGCCATGCGCGCGGCGTTGATCGCCTTGATCGAGCCCATCGCGTTGCGCTCGATGCACGGCACCTGCACGAGGCCGCCCACCGGGTCGCAGGTGAGCCCCAGGTTGTGCTCCATGCCGATCTCGGCGGCGTTCTCGACCTGTTCGGGGGTGCCGCCGAGCACTTCGGCCAAGGCACCGGCCGCCATCGAGCACGCCACCCCGACCTCGCCCTGGCAGCCGACTTCCGCGCCCGAGATCGACGCGTTCTCCTTGAACAGGAAGCCGATCGCCGCGGCCGTGAGCAGGAAGCGCACGACGCCGTCCTCGGTCGCGCCGGGGATGAAGCGGTAGTAGTAATGCAGCACCGCGGGGACGATCCCGGCCGCGCCGTTGGTGGGCGCGGTGACGACGCGCCCGCCCGCGGCGTTCTCCTCGTTCACCGCCAGCGCGTAGAGGTTCACCCAGTCCATCGTCGTGAGCGGGTCGCGCAGGCAGGCCTCGGGGGTGCCGGAGAGCGTGCGGTGCATCGCCGCGGCGCGGCGCTTGACCTTCATGCCGCCGGGCAGCGTGCCTTCGATCTCGCAGCCGCGGCGCACGCAGGCCTGCATCACCTTCCAGATGTGCAGCAGGCCGTTCCTCGTCTCGGCTTCGCTCCTCCAGGCCTTCTCGTTCTCCAGCATCAACTGGCTGATGGAGAGTTCGTTCACCGCGCACTGCGTGAGCAGTTGGTCGGCGCTGTGGAAGGGGTACGGCAGCTCGGTCGCGTCCTCGACGATGCGGTCCGCGCCGGCCGCCTCTTCGTTCACGACGAAGCCGCCGCCCACCGAGTAATACACGCGGCTCGCGAGCTCCGCGTCGCCGTCGCCGAAGGCCGTCAGGCGCATGCCGTTGGGGTGGAACGGGAGCGTCTGGCGACGCAGGAAGACGAGGTCGGTCTTCTCCTCGAATGCCACCGCATGCAGCCCGAGCAGCGTCAGGCGCCTGCCCTCGCGGATGCGCGCGAGGCGGCTGTCGATGGTGTCGGGGTCGATGAGGTCGGGCGCCTCCCCTTCCAGGCCCAGCAGCACCGCCTTGTCGCTGCCGTGGCCCTTGCCGGTCGCGCCGAGCGAACCGTACAACTCGGCGCGGATGCGGCGCACACGCGGCAGCAGCCCGTCGTCCTTGAGGCCGGACGCGAAGGTCAGCGCGGCACGCATGGGCCCCACGGTGTGGGAACTGGACGGGCCGATGCCGACCTTGAACATCTCGAATACGCTGATCGCCATGGCGTGTCGCTCCCGTGGCGGCTCAGCGGCTGGCCGGGTAGACCGGGAAGCGCGCGCACAAGGCCTTGGCCTTCTCGCGCACCGCGGCGATCACCGACTCGATTTGGTCAACGCGGTCGATGTGGTCGAGCACGTCGCAGATCCAGTGCGTGAGTTCCTTCGCTTCGGCCTCCTTGAAGCCGCGCGTGGTGATCGCGGGCGTGCCGATGCGGATGCCGCTGGTCACGAAGGGCGACTGCGGATCGTTGGGCACGGCGTTCTTGTTCACCGTGATGTTCGCCGCGCCCAGCGCCGCATCGGCCTGCTTGCCGGTGAGGCCCTTGGCGACCAGATCGACGAGGAACAGGTGGTCGTCGGTGCCGCCCGACACGATCTTGTAGCCGCGCTCGATGAACACGCCGGCCATCGCCCGCGCGTTCTTGACCACCTGCTGCTGGTAGGCGCGGAACTCGGGCTGCAGCGCCTCCTTCAGCGCGACGGCCTTGGCGGCGATGACGTGCATCAGCGGGCCGCCCTGGATGCCGGGGAACACCACCGCGTTGAGCTTCTTCTCGAGCTCGGCGTTGGCACGCGCGAGGATCAGGCCGCCGCGCGGGCCGCGCAGGGTCTTGTGGGTGGTGGTGGTGACGACGTCGGCGAAGGGGATGGGGTTGGGGTACAGGCCCGCCGCGACGAGCCCGGCGACGTGGGCCATGTCGACGAAGAGCTTGGCGCCGACGAGGTCCGCGATCTCGCGGAAGCGCTTCCAGTCGACGACGCGCGAGTAGGCCGAGAAGCCCGCGACGATCATCCTGGGCTTGTGCTCGCGCGCCAGCGCCTCGACCTGGGCGTAGTCGATCTCGCCGGTCGCTTCGTCGAGGCCGTACTGCACCGCGTTGTAGAGCTTGCCGGAGAAGTTCACCTTGGCGCCGTGCGTCAGGTGCCCGCCGTGCGCGAGGCTCATGCCCAGCACCGTGTCGTGGGGTTCGAGCAGCGCCATGTACACCGCCGCGTTGGCCTGCGAGCCCGAGTGCGGCTGCACGTTCGCGTAGTCCGCGCCGAAGAGCCGTTTCGCGCGGTCGATCGCCAGCTGCTCCACGACATCCACGTGCTCGCAGCCGCCGTAGTAGCGCTTCGCCGGGTAGCCCTCGGCGTACTTGTTGGTCAGCACGCTGCCCTGCGCTTCCAGCACGCGCGGGCTGGTGTAGTTCTCGGAGGCGATCAGCTCGATGTGCGATTCCTGGCGCTCGAACTCGGCGTCCATCGCCGCCTGCAGCTCGTCGTCGAAATCGGCAATGCGGTCGGTCAGTGCAAACATGCGTTGTGTCTCCTCGGATTGGGACTGTCGTTGCCGACAGCGGCCGCGGCGGATGGCGGCTTCATGGGAGGAGATGTTAGGAAGTTCGCCCTCGACGCTTTTGCCTGTATCCGTCACGCGTTTGCTTGATACGGACCGAGGGTAAGGACGGGCGCCCCATGTGCACAAGCAGCATTCCGGAGAATTGGGCAGGCGGACGTTCTTATACCCAAACGCAACAAAGCGGCCACACTATGCATTTGACGCGAACGAGTGGCGAACCTAAGCTAAAAAACATGGTGGCCTTCTCGCCGCCGACGGACAACTTCGACAACGCCATGAACTTCCCCGATCCGCCGGCACGCCTCTTCGGCAGCCCCCTGCGCCACAGCAACCAGGCCTTCCTGCAGAAGCCGGCGGGCGACGACGTACACGCCCCGATCAGCCGCCAGGTGGTTTTCGTGCTGCTCGAGCACTTCTCGATGATGGCCTTCACCGGCGCGCTCGACGCCATCGTCACAGCCAACCTGCTGAGCCGCGACCCGCTGTACCGCTTCCGCACGCTGGCCCTGGACGCTGCTTCGGTCCGCAGCGACCTCGGCATCCAGGTCTCGGCGGACGGCCTGCTCGCCGATCTCGACCCCCACGGCCTCGACATGCTCATCGTATGCGGCGGCTACCGCTCGCGCCTGCAGCCGCCGCGCGCGGTGCTCGACAAGCTGCGCGAAGCCGCACGCCAGCCGCTGATCCTCGGCAGCCTGTGGAACGGCAGCTACCTCCTCGCCCAAGCCGGCCTCCTCGACGGCTACGCCTGCACCGTCCATCCGGAGAGCCGCGCCGGCCTCGAGGAGTCCCATCCGCGTGTGCAGATCCAGTCCCAGCCCTATGTCATCGACCGCAACCGCATCTCCTGCGCCGGCGCCAACAGCGCCCTCGGCATGATGCTCGCGGTGATCCGCCACCACCACGGCGACGACGTGGTGCAGGGCATCGAAGACATCCTCGCGTGCGACCGCGGCAAGGACGACCTGCGCAGCACCGCGATGCCCGCCCTCGCGCACAGCCCCGCGCTGCCCGCTCCGCTGCGCCTGGTGCTGGAACTGATGGAAAACAACATCGAGGAACCTCTCTGCATCGAGGACCTCGCCCGCCACGCCGAAATCTCCGCACGCCAGCTCGACCGCCTGTTCAAGCGCCACATCCACGCAAGCCCCGCGCGCTACTACCTTGAACTGCGCATCACCCGCGCCCGCCGCCTGCTGCTGCAGACCTGCGACCCGATCACCAGCATCGCGGTCGCCTGCGGCTTCACCGGGGCGCCGCATTTCAGCCGCTGTTACCGCGAGTTCTTCGGCCAGTCGCCGAGCCAGGCACGCAGGAACCGGCAACACCCCTGACCTGTTCCTCAAGCCCTCCGTCAGGATCGGACTGGGGGTACTCGTCACCGGGGGTTTCATAGCCGGCGCGGGGTCGTGGCAGGGGTTCAACACAGCGATGGAAGCGACCAACAAGGAAGCGCAGGATGTCGCAGCCGCCGCGCGCGATCAGGCCGCCCTCCTTCGCTCCGCCCTGCTCGACTGGCTATCCGTGAGGGTGGCGCGGGCGAGTCATCCGGGCCGGAAAAGCGCCGGCCCCAGCGGACCGCCCTTGTTTATTCAAGCGTGACGCCCGCCGAAGGGCCGGCAGGAGCGCCGACACCCCCGCCGGGCGCGGGATCAGCCCTTCATCGAGTAGAGGTAGTCGACGCAGCGGTCGACCGATTCGACATCGGCGAACTTGGCGTCGATGTCGAACAGGTTCCACTCGACGGCGCCCGGCACGCGGTCGCCGATGCACTCGCGCACGGCGATCGTGCGGAAGCCCTCGGCCAGGCCGTCGCACAGCGTCGTGCGCACGCAGGCCGACGCCGTCACGCCGGTCACGAGGATGGTGTCGACGCCCGCCGCACGCAGGAAACCGGCGAGGTAGGTACCGTGGAACGAGCTCGCGCGCTTCTTGATCAGCACCTGCTCGCCCGCGATCGGCGCGATGCGCGAGTCGATCGCCCAGATGTTCTCGTCTTCCTGATTGACGACGTCGACCGGGATCTTGTTGTGCCACAGGCCCATGTCGGTGTGCGGATTGTTGCGGTCCGTGACCTGGTAGCAGGTCGTCACGTGGATCACCGGATGGTTGTTCTCGCGGCACGCCTTCAGCAGGCGCTGCACGCCGGGGATGATCTCGTCGTCGATCTTCTCGCACGTGAAGGGGTTGCCCGGGCGGGTCCAGGCATTGGCGAGGTCGACGTTGATCAGCGCCGGCTTCTTGCCGAAGCCCACGCGGCGCTGGAAGCCGCGCTCCTGGTACAGCTTGGTCGCTTCGGCGAAGGCTTGCTTGAGCATGTCGTTGAGTTGGCTTTGCATTTGATTCGTCTCCAGACAGGGTTGGGTTCGGGTTGCGACAAAGGCGTCTTTGTCTGGAGGAATACTAGCCAATACTATTGCTTTCAATATTTACAATTGCTCAGCTATTATTGCATCATACAAACACTATTCATTGCCCCTCGCCAGCCGGAGCCGATTTCACCATGCGTTTCGAAATCCGCCATATGCGCGCCTTCGTCGCAGTCGCCGAAGAACTGCAGTTCCGCCCCGCGGCCGAACGTCTGTACATGACCCAATCGGCGCTCACGCGCACGATCCAGCACCTGGAAGAGGCCGTCGGCGCCGAGTTGCTGTCGCGCACGACGCGGGTCGTGCAACTCACGGAGGCCGGGCGCACCTTCCTGTACGAATGCCGCCTCGCCCTCGGTCACATCGAGAAGGCCTCGCTGCTCGCGCAAGCGGCGGCCGACGGCAAGGTCGGCTACCTGCGCATCGCCTACATGGACTTCGCGATCAACGGTATCCTACCGGCGATCATCGAGAAGTTCCTGAAGACACACCCGGGCATCAAGGTCGAGCTGTTTCACTTCCCGAGCTCGAAGCAGAAGGAAGCACTGCTCGAGTCGCGAATCGACATCGGCTTCCTGATCGGCCCGTTCGAGTCCCCCACGATCAGCCAGGTGACCGTGGCCAAGGAGGAACTTGTCGTGCTGCTGCCGGCGGCGCATCCCCTCGCGGAAAAGCCGTCGATATCGATCCGGGACCTGATGAACGAGAAGTTCATCCTCGGCTCGAAGGATTCATGGGAGGCCTTCCGGGTGCATTTCTTCGCGCTGTGTCACGCGGCGAACTTTTCGCCGGTAATCGCACAGGAGGCGTCGACCAGCGACGGGATCTTCGGCCTCGTCGCGGCCAACATCGGCGTCGCGCTGTACACGCGTTGCGCAGAGAACATCCAGCGCAAGGGCTTGGTGATCCGGCCCCTGGCAGGGCGACAGAAGACGCTGGAACTCATGGCCTGCTGGCGCAAGGATGTCGTGACGCCGACCGTCGAGCGCTTCGCACAGTTCCTCCACGACAACGCGGACGAATTCGGCATCGCACATGAGGGACAGGAATAGGCGCGGCCCGCAGGCCAGAACCACGTGCGGGCCGTCACGGGATGACCGTGTACGAACTCAGAAGAATCGGTTCGGCACGAAGGTGACGATCTCGGGGAACACCGTGAACAGCCCGATCACGCCGAGCATGATCAGCCAGTAGGGCACCGTGGCCCACGAGGCCTCGCCGAGGCTCACCTTGCGCTTGGAGATCGTCACGAGCACGAAGAGGTTGAGCCCCACCGGCGGCGTGATCATGCCGACCTCCATCAGGATCGTGACGATGATGCCGAACCAGATCGGATCAAACTGCATCGACATCATCAGCGGGAAGGCGATCGGCAGCGTCATCAAGAGCAGCGAGATGCCGTCGAAGAAGCAACCCAGCACCAGATACACGAGCACGATCGCGAGCAGCACCTCGTAGCGACTCAGTCCCATCTTCGCGACCCAGTCGACCAGTTCCTTGGGCAGGCCGAGGATGCTTATCGCCTGCGCGAGAATCAGCGTGCCGAGCAGCACCATCGCGATCGTGCCGAACATCAGCACCGAGGTCTTGAACGACTGCCACAGCTTCGGCAGCGTCAGGTCACCCCACACGAAGCCCAGCGCGGTGGCCGCGACCACGCCCAGCGCGGCGGCCTCGGTCGTCGTCGCCAGCCCCATGTAAATCGTCCCGAGCACGAAGAAGATCAGGATCGGCAGCGGCCAGATCGCGCGCAGGCCGAGCAGGATCTCGCCCCAGCTCGGCCGCTCGTCGCGCGCGGGCACCAGGTCCTTGCGGAAGTAGCATAGGCCCGCGATATAGACCGAGAACAGACCCGCAAGGAGCAGACCGGGCACGATGCCGGCGAGGAAGAGCTTGCCGATCGACACGTCCTGCGTCGCGCCGTAGATCAGCAGCGACAGGCTGGGCGGAATCAGCAGGCCCAGCGTGCCGCCGGCGGCGAGCGAGGCGATCACCGTGGACGGGTCGTAGCCGCGCTTCACCAGCTCGGGATAGCCGACCGATCCGATTGCCGCCGCCGTGGACGAACTCGAGCCGCTGACCGCGCCGAATACCGTGCATACGGCGATGTTGGTGTGCAGCAGCTTGCCCGAGAAGCGATGGAACAGCGGCGTGAGGCCGTTGTAGATGCGCCCCGAGATGCCGCTGGCCATCAAGATGTCGCCGAGGAAGATGAACAGCGGCACCGCGCTCAGCGTGAAGTCGGTGAAGGTGTTCCACACCGCCTGCACCGCGAGCGAGGTCGCGTCACCGACCTGGAACTGCAGCAGGATCAGGCCCGTGAGGCCGAGCGCGGCGCCCAGCACCGCGCCGGTCACCATCAGCACCAGCAGGCTGGTCGAGAGGATGCCCCAGGTCATAACACTTCCTCCTCGCTCGCGAGCGTGAACAGCGACGGTCGGCCGGCGAGCTGGCGCAGGCTGTCGACGAGCTGACCGACGCTCACCAGCACCAGCACCACGGTGCACAGCGGCAGCATCGCCATCCACGGCCACAGCACCATCGCACCGATGTCGGAGCGCGCGTCGAGCAGGCGCGAATAGTCCGCGAAGTCGTAGGACAGGGCAAGGAACCACACGCAGAAGGTCGTGAGGATCACCGTGGCACCGACATCGACGAGGTGGCGCAGCGGCCCCTGCAAGCCGCGCGTAACGATGTCGAGAATGATATGACGGCGCATCACGAGGCCCAGCGGCATCGCGAGGAAGGCCATCGTGGCGAACAGCAGGCCGATGAATTCATCGGAAAAGGCGAATGGTGCGCCGACGAAATAGCGCATCACGACGCCCAGGAACACGAACACGCTCATCAGCACGGCGGCGACGGCGGCGAGCCGGTTCATGCCGAGCGCGAGCCTTTCGAAGCAGCGGATCAGGACTTGCATCTTGGTCTCCAGCGATTGATTCCGGAACTATCGGGGCGGCCGCCACGCATTGCGGCGGCCCCCCTGCAACGTCGCGTCAGGGCGTCAGCTTCGCGATCGCATCCTTCATGCGCTGGTAGTACTCGATGCCCTTCGGCCCGGCCGACTTCGCCATCTCCGCCCAGGCCTTGTCGGACGACGCGACAAAGGTGCTCACGTCGCCCTGCGAGAAGGGCTGCAGCATCGTGATGCCGAGCGCCTTGCGCTCCTCGACGGCAGCGTTCTCGCGCTCGGCGCTCACCGCGGCGTCGCGCGTCTTCGCCCACATCGCCTCGCCGGCCTCGACGAGCACGGTCTGCAGATCCTTCGGCAGGCGCGACCACGCCTTGTCGCTGACGCCGAACATCCACGGCACCGCCGCCCACGGGTGCATGTAGGCCTCGTACTTCGCGACCTCCTGCAGCGACACGGTCTTCGCGACCGTCGACAGGTAGTAGGCGCAGTCGACGACCCCCGTCTGCAGCGCCATGTACATGCTGTTCTGCGGGATGACCTGCGCCGCGACATCCAGCCCCTGGAAGGTGCCGACGAGGTGACTCCCCCACACGCGCAGCTTCTTGCCCTTCAGTTGCGCGAGGCTGTTCACCGGCTCCTTGCAATGCACGCCAACGTTGAACACCGGACTCACGACGCCGCCGACGGTGTGGATGCGCCACTTCGCGTAGCCCTCCTCGTAGATCGCGCGCATCGTCGGCAGCAGCTGCAGGTGCTGCTGCGGCGAGCGGATTGCGCCCTGCACGTACACGACGCCCAGCTCAGGCGCATCGCGGGTGAAGTACTCGCCGTACAGCATCGCCATGTCCACAGCGCCCACCTGCATGATGCGCAGCAGGTCCGCGTCCTTCAGGCCCAGCGAGCCGGCGTGGAAGACGTTGATCTTGAGCCGCCCGTTCGAGCGCGCCGCGACGTCGTCGGCGAACTGCTGCAGGTACTTCGCCTCGGGGCGGGACTCGACGATCTGGCTGTGCATCTTCAGCTCGATGGTCTCGGCCGCGGCCAGACCTGCGACCGCGAACAACGCGGCGCCCAGAACACTTTTCAGTCTTGCGAATTTCATGATTTCTCTCCGTTGGAAACTTTCGGGGGACAACCGAGCACGGAGCGCCCGGCGAACTCTCCGCCGGCATGCCCCGGCACCTTTCCACTACAGCAAAACACTTGGGCGGCGACCTGCCTGCGCGCGGCACGCGCTTGCCACAAATGCCCATGTCCCTCCCGCCCCCTCATGGCCGGTTTCAGGCCGGCTACTTATCCGCCTTGCCGGCACGCCGCAGGAAGGGCATGCAGCATCGTGGGCCGATGCCCTGCCCAGCGCCGGCCGGCCGGACGCAGAATCGCCTAGAACTTCACGACTGCCATCACGTTGGGAAAGCTCTCGTTCAGGCCGTCGATCCCGTACTTGTCCCGCCAGTACTGGTACTCGGTCCCGATGTAGAACGCGTCGCGGCGGCCGGACACCAGATGCCCTACATCGAGGCGCAGCTGCGGCTGGCACAGCACCTGGCTGACCGTGCCCTGCCCGCGCGCACCGATGAAGTCGCAGAAGCCTTCGAAGCTCCAGTGCGTACCCCCCAGGGTGAACGGCAGCCTCCACACCGGGGTCACCTGATAACTCTTGCGGTAATGGTTCGGTACGCCGTCGAATTGCGACCGGTCGTCGTAGGCGAGCAGATCGACGTTGAAGTAGCTGAACCCGGGCACCGCGAAATCCAGCGTCACGCCATACAGCAGGATGCGCGTGCCGGCCCCTCCGGTCGATGACCCGGCGTTGACGCCGGCGGTCAGGCTGACGTCCTTCAGGAAGCTCTCGCCGAATTTCGCCCCGGTGATCTTTCCCAGGCTCAGATAATGGTAGTACTCGCCGTAGATGTCGTTAGACCGCGGCGCGTTCTTCGTTCCCCAGTAGGAATCGACGAAGAAGTAGTTGCGACCGTAGGCGTAGCCGCTCACGTGCTGCAGCGTGACCGTTGTCTTCGTCACATTGTCGTGGTTGCCGGGATCGCGGAAGCGGGTGCCGTTCATCACCTGCACATCCGTCTCGCTCCAGTCGGCTGCAACCGACTGGCCCGCACCGGATATCAGCGCCAGCGCCAGTAGCCCCCGCGCGAGGACGCGCCCCGACCAATTGCATTCAAATGACAATTTCATCGCAGATATTCCTGTTCTCGTTTTCAATGGTCCGAAGATTCAGAGGTCTTCACGACGGCTGTGCGCGTCGCTCAGTTGGGAGGACGGGATGCGTACAAAGCCGCGCGCGGCCGAATAGGTCCAGTTGTGCGCGACGGTGGTCGCAAGGAAGCGGTCGCTGTAGCGGGACGTGATCTCCGCCTGCGGGTAGCGCGGCAGCACCCACAGCCACATCAACGCCAGGTACAGCGTGAAGCCCAGCGCGAAGCCGACCACGAAGGCCCAGGAGCCCGAGTAGAAGGCGGCTGCGCCACCGATGAGCCAGGTCAACAAGCCGGCCGGATTGACACCGCCGACGAAGCGGAACTGACCGTGCACCTCATACAACTCGGGCACATTGAGCCGACGGCGCCGGATCACGAAGTAGTCGGCAACCATGATTCCGCCGATCGTCGACAGGAACGAACCGTAGGAAAAGAGGAAACTGAACAGGTTGTCGAGGATCAGCCAAGGCATCGACAGCGTCCCGATCACACCGGCGAGCACGATTGCGCTGCGATAGCCGATGCGCGGTGCGCCGGCATTGACGAAGGTGAGCGCAGCCGGGATCAGGTTCGCGGCATTGTTCGTCGACCACTGCGCGAGCACCACCATCACCAGCAGCAGGATGAGCGAAAACCCGGTCGCACTGCCCTGGATCACCGTGATCGGATCCCAGTTGCCGGCCGCGATGAAGGACGCCGCACCGATCACCGCGACCCAGGTCTGCGTGACCGGCAACGCGACGAGTTGCGCGAGGAACACGTGGCGGTTGCGCCGCACGAAGCTGCGCGTACCCTCCTCCACCTTGAGGAAGCGCGTAATGTTGGGAATGTCGACCGCGAGCGTCGACCAGAACGCCATGTTGGCCAGGAACAGCGTCAGGATCGTGGTGTCCTTGCCGCCGACCCAGTTCCAGATGTTGAGGCCCTTGGTCTGCGCCATCACGTCGAGCGTGTAGTACATCCAGATCGAGATCGCGATGATGGCCGGTGCGGCGATGTCGGCGAGCTTTTCCACGGCCTTGATGCCGCACGCGGTATTCCAGATCTGCACGATCGCGAAGATCGCATACCACAGCGGCCAGTTCGAGAAGCCCGTCAGGTACTCGACGATGCCGTTGATGGCCAGCGCGCCGAGGTAGGTCTGGATGCCGAACCAGACTGCCGCGACGACTCCGCGGAACAGGGCCGGCAGATGCGTGCCGGTCGTCCCGAATGGCGCTCGCAGGTACACCGCGAACGACAGGCCGTGCTCGGTGCCGATATCGGCGGTGAGGGTCATCAGCAGCGCCAGCGCGACGTTGGCGGAAAGGATCACGGCGACGACCTGCCACAGCGGCAGGGATTCGACGCCGGTCGCGCCGAGCTGGAAGGTCGCGATGATGACGGCGAGCCCGATCCAGATCCACACGAAACCCAGCGTGCCTATGGTGCGCTGCCTACTGAGCACGGGCAGGATCGATTCTTCGAGCAGGTGGGACCGGGTGGCCCCGCCTGCGGTCGGCGCGGTGGCCGCTTCAACGTTGTTCATGATGCACTTTCTCCTCGGTGACGAAACATTTCCTGGGATGACGAACAAAGAACGGGAGGCCTGTGCCGGAACGCGCGCGCACGCCTCCCCACCCGGCCTTGCGGCCGGGTGTGCGGGAGCTGCTGACTAAAGAGAGGGTGCTGCCGCGCCGGTCAGGCCGGCGCGGTCACGGGCGATTGCGGGGAGGCAACCATCTGCCGCTCCAGGCGGAGCAGCGTACGGCGGGACTGGGTGGCCGCCGCGTCGAGGACGAGATCCTCGGAAATGATCACGCCATAGACGTTGCGGGCGTGCTCCAGGGTGCAGAAGTCGTCCATCACGTCCTCCAGCACCTGACTGGCCGGACGATCGAGCGGGTCGCCGTAGCCGCCACCGCAGGGCGCGTAGTACGACATGCCGCCGCCTGCCGCCACGCGCAGGTTCGAAAACTTCGCGTAGGTGTCGTACTTCGTCCCGTTCGCGCGGAAAATCTCCACCCTGCCCGCAACCCCGTCGGTGCCGCCGAATGCGCCCCAGGGCACGTCGAGATGGCGCTCGGATTCGTGCGTGATCGCGCCATCGGTGAGCATACGCTGCGTCTTCACGACACCGATGCCGCCGCGGAACTGCCCGGCCCCGGGCATCACGTCGTCACGCAGCTCGTAGCGGTCGCACACCATCGGCAGGTGCATGCCGAGGTCCTCGATCGGGTTATTGCGCGTGTTGGCCATCAGGTTGTCGATCGAGTCCGGGCCGTCGGAATGCGGCCGGCCGCCGTAGGCGCCCTCGTTGACCTCGAGGAACACCCAGTAGTCGCCGTCCGGCTTGATGCCCGAATAGGCCGCGAAGGACAGCGTCGCCGAGTTGCCCGCGGTAACGCGCTGCGGGATCACCGGCGAGAGCGCCTTGATGATGAGGTCGATCATGCGGTTGCACTGCGTGAAGCGCGCTTCGGCCGCCGCCGGATAAATCGGGTTGAAGATCGACCCCTTCGGCGCCGTGACCTTGATCGGGCGGAAGGAACCCTCGTTGGGCGGAAGCTTCACCTCCATCAGGGCGGAGTCCGTCAGCATCGCGCGGAAGGCGCAGTAGCACGCCGGTTTCGTCGAGCCCTCGAACGGCACGTTGAAGCCGGTCGGCACCTGGTCGGCCGAGCCGGTGAGGTCGACCTCGACGCTGTCGCCGGTGACGCGCACGCAGACCTTGATCGGCAGGCGCTTGTCGCGGTTCGCGCCGTCGTCGTCAAGATAGCCCTCGGCGAAGTACTCGCCGTCCGGAATCTCGGCGATGCGCGCGCGCATCATCGACTCCGTGTAGTCCATCAGCTGGTCGGCCGCACCGAACACCGTCTCCTTGCCGTAGGTGTCGAGGAGCTCCTGCATGCGCTGCGCGCCGAGCATGGCCGAGGCGATCTGCGCGTCGATGTCGTCCTTGGTCTGTTTCGCGGTGCGGCTGTTGTGGCTGATGTACTGCCACAGGCCCTCGTTGCGCTTGCCGCCTTCATAGAGCTTGATACCGGCGAAGAGCATGCCTTCCGCGAAGACGTCGGGGATGTCGATGATGAGGCCCGGCGTGGCCGCGCCGATGTCGACGTGATGCGCGGTGTTGGCCGCGAAGGCGACCAGCTCGCCGCGCCAGAACACGGGTACGACGATGCACAGGTCGGGGCTGTGGCTCGCTCCATAATAGGGGTGGTTGTGCAGGACGACATCGCCCTCGTTCCACACCCCGCCCTGCAAGCACTGGTCGATGCCGCGCAGGTAGGCGGGAATCGAGCCGATGTGCAGCGGCGAGCCCTCGGACTCGGTGAGCGTGTTGAACTGCAGGTCGAAGAGGCCTGCGCCGATGTCCTGCGACTCGCGGATGATCGACGAGAAGGACATGCGATAGAGCACGTGGCCCATCTCCTCGGCGATGGTGTGCAGCGCGCCGCTGATGACCTGCAGGGTGATCGGGTCGACCTTGGGGCTGGACGGGTTCATCTGCTTCTCCTTAGACGCGCTGCGCATTGATATGGATGTTGCCCTTGGCCGACACTTTGGCCACGTAGCCCGGCGGCACCAGCGTCGTCGAGTCGTGCTGGACAATGATCGCGGGGCCGGAAAGCTGATGGCCGGCTTTCAGCTTCTTGCGGTCGTAGCGCGGCGTCGCGTAGGTCTTCTTGTCATCGAAGATCGTCGGCCGCTCGTACATCAGGGCCGCATCCAGGCTGCTCCCCGCGGCGTCCTCCAGTTCCGGCCAGGCGAGCGGACGCGTGCGGGCGATGCCGATGATGCGGATCGTGACGATCTCGACATCAACGTCGTCGAAGGCCCAACCGTAGTCACGGCTGTGCTGTGCCTTGAAGCTCTCCTTGACCGCAGCGAGCTTCTCGCCGTCGAGTCGACCATCAGGGATGTCCGCGCGCAGTTCGAAGCCTTGGCCGTGATAGCGGCACTCGGCGATGCGAACGAAATGCTGGTTTTCGGCCGGCACGCCGTCGTCGTCGAGGCGCTCGCGGCACAGCGCGGTCAGTTCTTCGATCACGCGGTTGAGCTTGTCGAGCGCGGGTTGCTCGACGTTCTTCAGCACGGTTGGAACAGAGCGCATGAACTCGTACTGCATGTCGGTGACGAGCAGCCCGATCGCGGCGGTGATGCCCGGCGCCGGCGGCACGATCACCTCGCGCGCCGACACTGCCTCGGCCAGAGCCACGCCATTGAGCGGGCCTGCGCCGCCGAAGGGTGCGAGCGCGAACTTGCGCGGGTCATAACCCTTCGCGACCGAATTCGCGCGGATCGCGAGCGACATGTTGGAGTTGAGGATGCGGATGATGCCGAGCGCGGCCTCTTCGACCGTGAGCCCCAGCGGCTCTGCGACCTTCGTACGGATCGCTTCGCGTGCCAGCTCGGCGTCGATCTGGATGCCACCTCCGAGGAAATGGTCCGGATCGAGACGCCCCAGCACGACCTGCGCGTCGGTCACCGTCGGCTCGGTGCCGCCCTTGCCGTAGCAGGCCGGGCCCGGGTCGGCGCCCGCCGAACGCGGCCCGACGCGGAAGGCGCCACCCTCGTCGATATAGGCGATCGAGCCGCCACCGGCGCCCATCGTCGCGAGGTCGATCATCGGTGCGAGGATCGGATATGCGCCGACGTAGGTGTCGCGCGGGTTCATGATCTTCACCTTGCCATCCGGGATCGTGCTGAAGTCAGCCGACGTGCCGCCGATATCGACGGTGATGATGTTCTTCTCCTCCGACAGCGCACCGGCCCAGCGTCCGCCCATCACGCCCCCGGCAAGCCCCGACATCAGGATCGAAACCGCCTCCTTCGAACACTTATCGACCGTCGACACCCCACCGTTCGACTGCATGATCCGCAGATGGGCCTTGATGCCCGCGTCGAGCAACTTCTGCTCGAGATTCTTCAGGTAATGAGAGGTCTTCGGGCCGACGTACGCGTTCATCGCGGTCGTCGAGAAGCGCTCGTACTCGCGAATGACGTTCGCGACTTCCGACGAGCACGACACGTAGGCATCGGGCAGCACTTCCTGGATGATCTCCTTGGCCCGGCGCTCGTGTGCAGCATTGAGGAAGGAATAGAGGAAGCAGACGATCACGGACTTGATGCCGCGCGCCTTGAAGAGCTCCGCTGCCGCGCGAACCTCCTCCTCGGCCAACGCCTGCGTCACCTCCCCGTGCGGCGGCATGACGCGTTCGCTGATCGCGATGCGGTTGCGGCGCTTCACAAGCGGTCGCGACTGCCATGGCACGTCGAACTGCAGCGAGAAGTTCTCGGGCCGCTTGTGCCGACCGATGTGCAGGATGTCGCGGAAACCGCGCGTCGTCAGCATGCCGACTTCGGCGCCGTTGTGTTCGATCGTGATATTGGTCGCGACGGTCGTGCCATGGACGATCATGCGCACGTCGCTTGGATAGATGCCGCCGATGCGGCAGATCTCGAGAATGCCCCGCAGCACGCCTTCGGACTGATCGCACGGCGTGCTTGGCACTTTGTGAACATAGACGCGATTGCCGGCCCCATTCTCGCCTTCGATCTCGAGAACTAGGTCGGTGAAGGTTCCCCCGACATCCACTCCGATTCTTGCCATTACTTTCTCCTTTACACCTTTGATTATTGCGTTCGTCTCTCAATGGGCAGCGACAGCTTGGTACTCCGCAGGCAACTCCTATTCATTTATCTAATGAGCACATAAGCGCTAACAGATAAACCGGATACTAGGCGTCAGATTCTTGTTGGTCTATTGACTGTTTTCTGCCGACTATTGCGCCCTTACTCAATAGTTCATTTCGCAGCGCACTATGTTCCACACCGCCGCTCGTGCCATGCATATGACGAGCGCGCACGGCGGATTCGCTTGACCAGGACACGACTGGCGATCCGGCAAATGCCGATGAGCCCGACGCGATCGATAAGCCGAAAGCAGGCCCGATGCACCGCAACAATCAGCAGGCTATCGAGATGGCAGCGCGGTACCGTCCAGGAAGCGACTGCTGGAACCTCTATACCTGCAATCAGGTACGGAACCAACGAGATGGCCCTGCGTGAGTGAGCAGCGGTCGCGCGCCTTTGGTACCCGCGGATCGCAGGGAGTTCGGTGGAACGACGTGCAAACTCGGACAGACCCACAATCACAGCCATGCATTTTTCACCTCGACTGACAACTTCACGAATAACTTGGCAATTAACCACAGCAATTGCCATGCCACTATATTCATCAATGCAATTCGAATTGAAGTCAGGGCAAAATGGCGCAAATCAGCGGAATTTTCGCAACGTGTCCGCAATTACCAAATTCACAGCCACAATAATCCGCACCAAGCATGTGCAGATTTGCATTTTCATGATTCGTTTTGGGGCGCAAATTTAATGGCGACTCTGTCGTTTATCTCGACGGATTGACGACTTGCGAATTCAATCCGTCGATTTCCGGGGATGAATTAGAGGCGCTTTCCTTCCTTTCAAGGAATGCAATGCAGCCACGCGAGCGCAAGGACTCGACTGGACAAGTCGCTTCTGGAAAATCTGGAGAGCCGCGGCGAGCGGCCGCAAGGGAAGGCGCATTGCGCGCCGGATTCCCCCAATATCAATCAGATACGCTCACATCCCGGCGCCGCAGAACACTGCTTGGCGAGCGCACCGCCGGTTATTCAGACGCTTCCTTGCGTCGAAAACCGGAGTGCGCACGTACGAGATCTCGGCCCGACTTCATTGGCAACATTGAGAACCAACATCGAACTGGATTCGCCCTTCATGATTGCTTCGCGCATTTCTGTTTATGCGGAAACGGATCTAATTCAGGCAAGACTTACGAATTGGAAATATATCTTCCAGATGCTCGACTTTCCGATCACGAACTAACCAGGCTGGATTTCCTGGTCGAATCCTGCACCATCACGGACAATTCTTCTCGCGCTCGACGAAAAATATATCCGGGACGGCGTCTGGATGTCCGCCGATAAAAGTTTTCAGCGGTTTTGATTTGAAAACGGCATCTGGATCGTCAATCCGAAAACATCGAATGGGTGAGCGATTTGGCTCGATCAACAGGCTCCCAACACCAGGGCCGCGTTTGTTCCGCCGAAGCCGAACGAATTCGACAAGGCGATGCGAACGGGACGTCTTTTCGCGTGGCCGGGGACGAAATCCATGTCGGCGAATTCCACCGGCGGCTGCACGAGGTTCAGCGTCGGGGGAACGACCTGGTCGCGCAGCGCGAGCACCGACAGGATCGCTTCGACTGCGCCCGAAGCGCCGAGCAGGTGACCCATCGCAGACTTCGTCGACGACACCGACAGATTGCCCGCATGATCACCGAAGACGTCGCGGATCGCGCGCAACTCGACCAGGTCGCCGAGCGGCGTCGAGGTCGCGTGCGCATTGACGTAGTCGACCTCGCCGGGCGGAACTTCGGCCCGCGCGAGGGCTGCCCGCATCGCGCGAGCCGCGCCGTTGCCGTCTTCGGGCGGCGCGGCGATGTGATGGCCATCGCCGGAGAGCCCGTAACCGAGGACTTCGGCATAAATGCGGGCGCCACGTGCGCGCGCATGCTCATACGACTCGAGCACGACAACGCCGGCGCCCTCCCCGATCACAAAGCCATCGCGCGCGGCGTCCCACGGTCGGGAAGCGGCCTGCGGGTCGTCGTTGAAGCCAGTGGACAACGCGCGCGCCGCGCAGAACCCGGCGATGCCGAGACGCGATACCGCTGCCTCGGTGCCGCCTGCAACCATTACGTCGGCGTCGCCGAGCATGACCATGCGCGCAGCGTCGCCGATTGCGTGCGCGCCACTCGCGCAAGCGGTGGCAACGCCATGCGTGGGGCCACGCAGACCGTGACGGATCGCGATCTGGCCGGCCGCGAGGTTCACCAGCGTGGAGGGAATGAAAAACGGCGAGATGCGCCGGGCTCCCTGTTCGTGCAATGTCACCGCCCCCTCGGAGATGGCCGGGAGGCCGCCGATGCCGGAGCCGATCAGCACGCCCGTCTGCTCGCGCGCCGCCGATGTCGTCGGTCGCCAGTCGGCGTCGCGCAAGGCCTGGTCCGCGGCGCACAGTGCGTACATCGCATAACGGTCCATCTTGCGCTGGTCCTTGACCGGCACCCATTCATCCGCTGTGAAACCGCCATCGGCATAGGTGGCCTCCGGCACCAGCCCCGCGATCCGTGACGCGAGATCGGAAACATCGAAGCGCTCGATGCGCCGAATGCCGGATGCCCCGGCCAGGAGTTGCGACCATGCGTGCTCGACGCCCACGCCGACCGGCGTCACAAGCCCGAGCCCGGTCACTACTACGCGCCGGAGCGCCGGGTAATTCGTGCCTCGCGTTGCCATTTTCGATTCCACGTATCCATTCGGGGTGACGGGGGCGCACCGCGCGCGCCCGCTGCTGCACGAAGCCGGACTCAGCCCTTGACCGTGGAGAGGTAGTCGACGCAGCGATCGACCGATTCGACGTCGGCGAACTTGGCGTCGATGTCGAACAGATTCCACTCGACGGCGCCCGGCACGCGGTCGCCGATGCACTCGCGCACGGCGATCGTGCGGAAGCCCTCGGCCAGGCCGTCGCACAGCGTCGTGCGCACGCAGGCCGACGCCGTCACGCCGGTCACGAGGATGGTGTCGACGCCCGCCGCACGCAGGAAACCGGCGAGGTAGGTACCGTGGAACGAGCTCGCGCGCTTCTTGATCAGCACCTGCTCGCCCGCGATCGGCGCGATGCGCGAGTCGATCGCCCAGATGTTCTCGTCTTCCTGATTGACGACGTCGACCGGGATCTTGTTGTGCCACAGGCCCATGTCGGTGTGCGGATTGTTGCGGTCCGTGACCTGGTAGCAGGTCGTCACGTGGATCACCGGATGGTTGTTCTCGCGGCACGCCTTCAGCAGGCGCTGCACGCCGGGGATGATCTCGTCGTCGATCTTCTCGCACGTGAAGGGGTTGCCCGGGCGGGTCCAGGCATTGGCGAGGTCGACGTTGATCAGCGCCGGCTTCTTGCCGAAGCCCACGCGGCGCTGGAAGCCGCGCTCCTGGTACAGCTTGGTCGCTTCGGCGAAGGCTTGCTTGAGCATGTCGTTGAGTTGGCTTTGCATTTGATTCATCTCCAGGCAGTGTTGGGGTCAAGTTCGCGACGGGGCGTCTTTGTCTGGAGGAATACTAGCCAATACTATTGCTTCGTTTATTTACCTTTAGTCTCTTATTATTCCTAGGTAGATCAATAATCAACGATAGTCATGGGCGCAGCCCTGCATCGCGCACCGCTCGAGGAAGTCCTCGCAGGTGTCCGCGTTGAAGAAATACTGCGTGATCGCGGCACCCGCACGGGCCTCGATCTTCACTTTGAAATGCGCGGGTTCGCTGGGTACGGGAACGCACTATGACCGGCCGAACCGGACGAAGTCGCCGAGGTCCTTCAGGAACACGGTGGTCTTCACGACATGCGCGAGGACGGTCCGCAGGTTGGCAAACACCTGCCGGGTCTGCGTCGTGATGTCCTCGCCGGCGACCGACCCGTCGGCGGCGAGCGGGATCTGTCCGGAGACGAACAGCAGGTTGTCGGCCTGCACGGCCGGGGAATACGGTCCGGCGGGCGATGCGGCGGAGGAAGCGGTGATGAATTTCATGGCTGGGGTCTCTGTGGGATTGGGACGTCACCGGCGCCGGGCCGGTGACGTGGATCGAACATAGGCAGTCGGCCTGCGCGTCGCTTGCCGGCCTGCGACCCGTGCTTGTCGGCAGCGACGCATTCCCCTCAGGTTCTCGCTTCGATGAAATCCTCGCCCGAATGCGCGCGCGTTGCGAGGATCGCGACCAGCGACACGGCCGCGGCTGCGACCAGGTACCAGGCCGGCGCGAACGGGTTGCCCGTGTTTTTGATCAGCCACGTGCAGATGAACGGGGCGGTACCGCCGAATAGCGTGTTCGCAAGGTTGAAGCTCAACGCGAAGCCGCTGTAGCGCACCGAGGTCGGGAAGCTCTCGGCGAGGAAGCACGCGAGCGTGCCGTCGTTCATCGCGAGCAACAGGCCGAACATGATCTGGATGGCCAGCATCATCTCGAAACTGGCCCCCGGCAAGGCCTGGAACAGCGCGACACTCATGGCCATGAAACTCACCGACGCGAAGATCAGCATCGTCTTGCGCCCGAACATGTCGGAGAGCTTGCCCATCAGGAAGATGAACCCGATGTAGGCCATCAGCGAGATCGTCGCGGCGCGGAAGGATGCCGCCTCGCTGAGGCCCTGCTCGGTACTCAGATAGGTCGGCATGTAGGACAGCAGCACGTAGAAGCCGACCGCGTTGAGGCTCGCGACACCCAGCGCGACGAGCACCGTCCGGCGGTAGCGGGTGAGCAGCAGTCCGATCGGCGCGGCCTCGTTGTGCGCGTGTTTCGACTCCATCGCGCGGAACGCCGGTGTGTCCTCGAGGTTGGTGCGGATCCAGCGGCCGATCAGGCCGAAGGGCGCGGCGAGCAGGAAAGGCAGGCGCCAGCCCCACGAATGCATTTCCTCGGTCGTCAGCACCGTGTGCATCCACGCGACCAGCAGCGAGCCGAACAGCAACCCGGCCGCGGTGCTGGCCGGGACCAGGCTGGTGTACAAGCCGCGCTTCTTCGGCGGCGCGTACTCCGCGATGAAGGCCGAAGCGCCGGCGTACTCACCCGAGGCCGAAAACCCCTGCACCAGGCGGACGACTAGCAGGAGAATCGGCGCCCAGATGCCGACCATCTCGTAACTGGGCAGGAAGGCGATCAGGAAGGTCGATCCGGACATGATCAGGATCGACAGCGAGAGCGCATCGCGACGACCGATGCGATCGCCGATGTGGCCCCAGATCACCCCTCCGATCGGGCGCACGAAGAACGAAATCGCGAACACGGCGAAGGTCGACATCAATGCCGTCGCGCGGTCCTCGCTCGGAAAGAACACCGCCGCGATGATGGTGGCGAGATAGCCATAGGCCGCGTAGTCGAACCATTCGACGAAATTGCCGATGAAGCTTCCGGCGGCGGCGCGACGCACGAGGCGCTGTTCGCTATCCACGGCGAACCCGCTTAGTACGGCTTGTTGTGTATTCATGTTGTCTCCACGAAACCAGGTGTGAATCCGTCCGACACGCACGGCGAGCCACAGCGAGCCCGAAAGGTACGGGCGCGCGGAACGTTGAATCCGGGTGGGCAGGCAGCGTCGGCCCTGCCGCGGTTGTGCGGCACGGAAGGCGGGTCGTCAGCGACCTCTTGGGGATCGACGCGAAGGGGGCTCTAGGACGAGACCCTGCGGCTTTTTTTCATGAACGTGTCTCCGGTGTGATCGCTGCCCTCTTGCGGGGCAGTCATGGTTTTGGCGGCCTGCCGCGGGCGCGGCAGGCCGGTTTCCGTCGACTTAGCGGCGGATGATGTTGTGCTCCGGCCCGTACTTGAAGCCGGTGATGTTCTCGGCGCCGTTTTCGGTCACGACGAGGATGTCGTGCTCGCGGTAGCCGCCCGCGCCGGGCATTCCTTGGGGCAGCATGATCATCGGCTCGATCGACACGACCATGTTCGGCTCGAGCACGGTGTCGATGTCCTCGCGGAATTCGAGGCCGGCCTCGCGCCCATAGTAGTGCGACAGCACGCCGAACGAGTGGCCGTAGCCGAAGGTGCGGTACTGCAGCAGGCCGTGCTCGGCGAAGATCTCGTTGAGCTGGGCGGCGACGTCGCAGCAGCGCACCCCCGGCTTCACGAGCTTGAGGCCGGCCTCGTGCACCTTGACGTTCACTTCCCACAGCTTGAGCGAGGCGTCGTCACAATGATCGTAGAACATCGTGCGTTCGAGCGCCGTGTAGTAGCCCGAGATCATCGAGAAGCAGTTCAGGCTAAGGATGTCGCCCTTCTGCACCTTGCGGGTCGTGACCGGGTTGTGCGCGCCGTCGGTGTTGATGCCCGACTGGAACCAGGTCCAGGTGTCCATCAGCTCCGAATCGGGGAAGCGCTTGGCGATCTCGCGCACCATCGCCTGCGTCGAGGCGAGTGCGACTTCATGCTCGGGCACGCCCTCATGCACCGCCGCCGCGAGCGCCGCGCCGCCGACGTCGCACACCTGCGCGCCGTGCTTGATCAGCGCGATTTCCTCGTCCGACTTGACCATGCGCATGCGCATCGTCGGCGCGCCGATGTCGGTCAGCGCGACCGCCGGCAACGCCGCCTTCAGCTTCTCCAGGCGATCGACCGGGATGTGGTCGTACTCGACGCCCACGCGCCCCTTGTTCGGGATTTCCTGCTGAATGGCGCGGAAGTAGTTGTCACGGCGCCAGTCGGTGTAGACGACGTTGTAGTCGCCCACGGTGCGACGCCACGGCTGGCCGCCGTCGATGTTGGCGCTGATTGACACGACCTTCTCCTGCGTCACGACGAGGCCGTAGGGACGGCCGAAGGAGCAGTACAGGAAGTCGCTGTAGTAGTTGATGTTGTGCATCGACGTGAACAGCACCGCGTCGATGTCGTTTGCCGCCATGTAAGCGCGCAGCTTCGCCTGGCGGTTATGGAACTCCTGCTCGGAAAAGGTGTGCTTCACCTTCTCGCCGTTCTCGATGCGCAGCAGGTCCTTCATCTCCTTGATCGACTGAATGCCGGTAACCAGATTCGTCATGTCCATCCGCTCCTGTTATATGTGTAGGGTGTTCCGGATACCATCGCCGGCCGCCTGAGAACTTGCGCACCGACAACGTGAGTCCATGCTAGAGAAGGAACGAGGCCACCAATTTCCGCACTTCGACGGGCGTTTGCGTGAAAACGACGACGGCGAAAATACGCACGGAACGCGGCCCCCCGGGGTCAGGCGGCGCCGCCGAAGAAGTGCGCCGCAGCGGCCGGCCAGGACGCCACGACCGAGTCGCCGGGCTGCATGCCAAGGCAGTCGTAGGTCCTCTCGGGCAGGATGACCTTGAGGTCGTCCTCGATGCCGGGCACCTCCAGGAACAGCGTCACCATGTTGCCGATGAACTTGTGGCTCAGGAAACGCGCACGCACGTGGTTCTCGTGCCGTGGCTCGTCGCCGATCGCGATCTGGTCGGCATTGACGTAGAAGTCCGCCGGCGCCCCGTGCGAACCCGCGAAATTGCCGCGCGACACGCTCATCGCGCCGGTCGCGGTGTTCAGCCGCACCGCCTGCTCCCCGACTTCCGCGACGCTGCCGCGCAGGATCGTCACGTTGCCGATGAACTCGGCGACGAAACGGTTCGCCGGGTGGCGGTAGATCGCCTGCGGTGAGCCGATCTGCTCCACCTTGCCACGGCTCATGATCACGACGCGGTCGGCCATCGAGAAGGCCTCGGTCTGGCTGTGCGTGACATACACGAAGGTGATCCCCAGTTCGCGCTGCAGGGAACGCAGCAGGGCCTGCATGCGCACACTCAAGTGCGCGTCGAGCGCGCTCAATGGCTCGTCGAGCAGCAGCACCTTGGGCTCGGTGACGAGCGCCCGCGCCAGCGCGACCCGCTGCCGCTGGCCGCCCGAGAGCTGCATCACGTTGCGGCTCGCGAACTCGCCGAGCTCGAGCTTGTGCAGCCACGCCAACGAGCGCCGGTCGCGCTCGACCTTCGCGACGCCGCGCATCTTCAGGCCGAATCCGACGTTGTCGAGCACGCTCAGGAAGGGGAAGAGCGCGAGGCTCTGCCACACCAGCGGCAAGTCCCGCCGCCACGGCGGCAGACCCTTCTGCGACCGGCCCTCGAGGCGGATTTCGCCTGCGCTGGGCTCCTCCAAACCGGCGAGCATGCGCAGCATGGTCGTCTTGCCGCAGCCGCTCGAGCCCATGATCGCGAGGAACTCGCCCTGCCCGATGCCGAACGAGGTCTCGGTCACCGCCGTGTAGTCGCCGAACCTCTTCGCTACGCGATCGATCTCTACCAGTGCTTCACTCATGATGTCTCTCACAAAGACAAACCGTTGTTGGATACCAGCACGCCGCACGGAGGCTGCGCGGGGGTGTCGGCGGCGGCGCGTTTCGCCTTGCCCATTCCGGAAAACGCCATGCCGACTGCGACGAGCAGAATCGAAGAGGTGAATACCGCCGTGCCGATCGCGTTGATCACCGGGCTGACCTGCCCCTGCAGGAACACCAGCACGCGCACCGGAACCGTCTCGTTCAGGCCCGACACGAACCACGCGACGGCGAATTCGTCGAAGGACACCGCCGCGGTGATCAGGAAAGCCGCGACCAGGCTCTGCTTGCAGAAGGGCAGGACGACGTGCCACAGGGTCTGCGCGGGCGATGCCCGCAGGTTCCACGACGCCTCCTCCAGCGCGCTGTCCATCTGCGCGAGGCGCAGCCGGATCATCGCCATCGCGAACGGCAAGGCGATCACGACATGGCTGATCAGCACGGCCCACACCTCCCCGGCGAGGCTCATGCGCGAGAGGTAGGACAGCATCCCCAGGCCCATGATGACCGAGGGGATCGTCGGCGGCAGCAGCATCAGCAGGCTGAACAGCGACTTGCCGCGGAAATCGAAGCGGAAGTCGCAGTAGGCCGCGCAGAAGCCGAGGATCGTCGACAGCAGCGCCACCGGGATCGACACCATCACGCTGCGCTGGAAGGCCTCGATGACCAGCGGATCGGTGAAGGTGCCACCGTACCATTCCATCGTGAATCCCTTCAGCGGCAAGGACGGGAAGCGATCCGCGTTGAACGAGAACACCAGGCTGGCGGCGATCGGCGCCAGGATGAAAAGGAAGGTGTAGCCCGTGTAGGCCCACCCGAACCAACGGCCGAGTCTCAACATCATTTGCGCCTCCCGTAGGCGAGCCGCACCGCCGCGAGGGAGGTGACGACGAGGGTGAGGATCATCACGATCGCGACCACCGCCGCACGCGGCCACTGCTGGCCGGACTTGGTGGTGTCGATGATCAGGTTGCTCAAGGTCGGCGGAGCACCGCCGCCGAGATAGGTCGGCGCGACGAAATCGCCGAAGGCGAGGATGAACGCGAAGAGCGCTCCCACGACCAGCGAGGGTTTCGCCAGCGGCATGATCACCTCGAACAGCGTCCGCACCGGCCCGGCGCGCAGGTTGTGCGCCGCCTCGATCAGATTGCGGTCGATCTGCGCCAGCCCCATCGTCTGCACCAAGGTCACGAGCGGCAGCGCCAGCGTCACGTAGCCGACCAGCGAACCGAAATCGGAATTGAGCATCGGCAGCCCGTCCAGGCCCACGAGCGACAGCAGCGCATTGACGATGCCGTTGTCGGACAGGAAGGCCTGCCACGAGTACACGCGCACGAGGTAGCTGGTGAAGAACGGCACCACCAGGAACATCAGCGCGAGCTTGCGCGTGCGCTCCGACACGGTGAAAGCGAGGCTGCAGGCCGCGGGAAAGGAGCAGCAGGTCGTGACGACCGCCGCCCCCAGGGCCAAGGCCCAGGTATGGCCGTAGGCCGACCAGAAGGAACTGCGGCTCAGCATGAAGTCCCAGTTCTTCAGGGTCATGTCCGGTTCGAGCCGGAAATTGACGACACTCCAGAACGAGATGACGAAAAGGAAAAGCAGCGGCAGCAGGAAGAAGGTCAACTGCCACAGCAGGGGAGGCAGCAGCAGCGGCCACCGCCGACGGCTGGTATTGGACGACATGGTGATGGCTCCGGAATGCCGCCGGACGGGCGCGAGGCCCGCCCGGCGTGGCGGGAAGGCTCAGGCTCTTTCCTTGTACTCGGACCAGAAGTCGTTCCAGTCCTCGATACTTTGCTGCACCGGCAACTGGCGGAAGACGATCTTCCCGGAGCGGATGTCGTCCATGACGCTATGCCCTTGCAGCACCATGCCCTGGCGGCGCGCCTCGGCCGGGTCGCTCTGCCCCAGCAGCTCCCAGCCCTTGCGGTTCGGAATCAGCGCCGGATACGCGGCCATCTTCGCGGACTTCACCTGCCCCTGCGCCGAGGTGATGTACTGGATGAAGGCGTTGGCGAGATCGCGATTGCGCGTGCCCTTGCCGATCGACAGCGACTCCGTCCATTGCAGGCCGCCCTCGTCGGGAACGACCGAACTCACCTTGGCCCCGGAGCGCGCCAGCGTGCCGGTGATCCAGTCGCCGATGCCGCACACGAGCTGGAGCTGCCCGTTCTTCAGGCCGCTGAAGGTGCCGCCGTAATCGAAGAAGCCCGCGACCTGCGGACGCAGCGACTTCATCACGCTCTTCAACTTGGCGAACTGATCCCCTTCCAGCTTGTAGGGCGCCTTGTGGCCGGCGTACAGGCTGAGCTCCCCCATGTTGGGCAGATACCAGTCGAAGTGCCCCACCTTGCCCTTGTAGGCCGGATCCCAGTACACCTTGAACGAGCGCGCCTTGCTCTCCGGCACCGCATCCGTGTTGTACGCGACGCCGAGGAAGCCGAAGCGGACCATCACGGCGTACAGGTCGTTGCCGTCCCAGTGCCCCGGAAACTTCTGGAACTCGGGGAAATAGTCGTCGAACGCGTAGTCCTTCGCCTCGAGCCGCTCGAGGTAGCCCGCCTTGCGCAGCTGCGGCACATACTCCGCGTCGGACAGGATCAGGTCATAGGTGCCGGCCGGCGACTGCGAGATCAGCGCCAGCATGTTGTCGCCGCCGGTGTAGTACTTCGGCTTCACCTTGACGTTGTGCTTCGCCTCGAACTCGGCAACGACGTCCGGCTCGGCATGGCCATACCACGCCAGCATCGTCAGCGTGCGCGGCTGCCCGGCGGTCTGCGCGTTGCTGCTCGCGGAAACGAGCGACAGCGGCAGTGCGCTGCCCACGGCGAGGGCGCTGCTGCCCTGCAGGAAGCGGCGGCGGAACGGCGACAACAGGTTCTTGTCTTCCTCTTTCATTTCGATCTCCTTTGGCACGAACGGATCGGCAGGCCGCGGCTGCTGAGGCAGCTCTCGTGACCAGACGACGAATATTCGGAAAACATTGGCGGTCGGCCGCGAACCTGCATGCGGTGGCGGCCGATCGTGGTCAGCGGAAAATCAGAAGTTCCAGCGCACCTGCAGCGTCGGCGTGGTGCGCGAGTACGTACCCCCGCCTTCACCAGGCGTCTTCTTGTACGTCGCGTATTCGTGCCGATAGCCGATGTCGAAATGCTTGTTGAGTTTCAGCCACAAGTCGGGCTGAACGAAGACGGTGTTGTCGCGCTGCTTGTTGTTGAAGTTCACGAGCAGCAACGGCGACCAGGTGAATTTGAACCCGCCGATCTCGAACGGCAGCATCGCAAACGTGCGCCAGAACAGCGTGTGGATGTCCTTTCCTCCGTCGCCCGTAAACCTCGCGCTGCGTGCGTAGAGGTCCGTTTCGAAGAAACTGAAACCCGGCACTTTCAGGTCGAAGGCAATGCCGAAATTGTTCGCACGGAAGTTCGCATAGGAACCGCGTTCGAGACGCGCTGCGAGATTCACATCCGCAATGAATCCGAACGAGAGATTCGCGCCGGTGATCTTGGAGAGGCTCAGCCGCGGATTCCACACGCCGAAGTACTGGTCCTTGGTCTGCTCGCCGAATGAGCCTGCGCCGAAGCCGAAAAAGCTGCCGACTTCCTTGCCGTGATAGGTATCGAAGAAGAAATAGTTGTCGCCGTATTCATGCACACCGAAATGCTCGAGGCGCACGGTCGTCAATTTCTTGTCGGCCGTGCCGGTGCCGAATACCGGATCGAATTTCGATTCCGTCGTATATCCGACGGTCACGTTGGTGTTCTGCCAGCTTTCCGTGGCGAACGCACTTTTTCCTGCGACCATCCCCAGAGCAACGCAGCAGCCCGCAATAAAGGCGGTCCCGGATTTCCGTCCAATGCTCTTCATTCGCTTTCCTTTGGTGTTAATTCATTGTTTTGATTTCCGTGGCACGACTGCTCTTGCAGTTCTCGATGGCCATCCGGAATGTTTTTGGCCCGACACGCGAATCGATCTGCGCAAATTCCTCCTCATCAAACGAGAGTCGCCCGGCGCCTGCGGCGCACCCTGCCCGATCCGAATTATTTGTTGCTGTACTTTTCTGGATCCGGTGGAGGCAAGTATGGAAATGCGCAGCCCCGACGCATTTCCTGATATCGACAAGCCTTGTCGTGCTGACGACATCGGACTGATTGTCGAAAAGGCGCACACCAAATCGATTCAGCGACTCGTCGGTGAATCAGCGAAAGAAGAGGGAAATTGCATCGGACGTAAACGGCAATCGGCCCTGTCTGCGTCGTCGCATGACGCAGACAGGGCCGATTTCAATTCAGCGGCAACGCCGGGGCGGCGCGGCGCGGCGGGATCACTCGAAGGCGGACATCAATTCCCTGCTGATGCCGTCTACACAAACCTTCAGCAAGGTTTCGCCATGTTGTGCGCTCGCGCGCTTCGCGGATGACAGGCAACCGGATGCCGGCGTCCATTCGGGCTTGATCGGGAAGAAGTCATAGGGCGGGAATTGCGCCGGCGCGTGGTCGCAGACCTTATCCATATCCACCAGATGAGGATGCAGATGCAGCATCAGCGACGTCTCCAGCACCCCGCCATGCTCCACGGCCCAACCCGGGAATTCACCCTGGTAGATCGCGTCGATGGCTTCCTGCGTCACGAAATCCCAATATGACAAAACGACCGTCGAAAAATCGCGGATGCCGTCCCAGCGCAGCTCGCGCTGCGCCAGGTCAACGCCTTCGACGATGAATGCGGAATTCTCGTAGTGGCCGTTGACCAGGACCGTGCGCCGCACGCCGTGCCGGGCGAGTTCCTTCAGCACGTCACGAATCGTGCTCGTCACGGTGCTGCCATCGAGGCTGGTCGTGCCGGGCATGTGGTTGCCGCCCCCGCTCTTCTGCTGCGACTTGTAGCCGTAGGCGATGGGCAGCGCGACCAGCGCGCCGATGCGATCGGCGACCCGCTCCGAGATGGCCGTGGGCAGCAGCACGTCCGGGTTCATCGACATGTGCGGCCCGTGCTGCTCGAGCGCGCCGACGGGAATCAGCACCGGGGTGCGCCCATCGCGGACCAGGGCATCGTATTCCGGCCACGCGAGCTCGGATATATGAACACTCTTCATCGAATCGTCTCCTTGAATGTTGTTGGCCCGACGACGCTGCCGTGGCTGCACGCGTGCATCGGGCCGTTCCAATCCGTCGCTGCTGATCAGGCGCGCTTGACGACCCGATGCTGCGCAGGAACGCCCTTGACGGCAACCAGCAGCAGGTAGGTCGCGGCGGTGGCCACGATGGCGGGCAGCGAGGCCGTCGTTACGATGGCGATTTCATTGAACCCGTAGTGCAGCAGATAGAACACCGCCAGCCCCACAACCATCGCAACCCACCCGCAGATGTTCCAGTCGCCCAGTGCACTCTTGGTGCGCCCGAGGGCGTCCTCACCGGCAAAGAGGTCCTCGTCGCGGACGCGCGCTCGCCGCACCACGAAGTAGTCGAGCACCACAAGGGTCCACAAGGGGATGAACACGCCGCCGACGATGCCGAGGAAGAACTCGAAATAATGGATGAAGTTCTTGAACGCAAGCGGCAGGAAGCACATGACCAGCTGCAGGACCGCGATGAAATACAGGAATTTGCGCGGATTCGACGTGCGCGAGGCGCCGACCAGCCCCATGCCGGCCCCGTAGAGGACCGTGACGTTGGTGCTCACCGTGGCGAAGAAGATCACGAGGAAGGCCACCATGCCCAGACCGAGCGAAGCGATTGTCGAACTCGGATCGGCATTGTTCGGATCGAACACACCGGTTTCGAGGACGACACCGATGACACCGATCGCACCGACGAGCATGAACCACCCCTGCCCCAGGTTCACGCCGATCCAGCTGCCGACGGTGGCCGAGGCGGAACTCTTCGAGAAACGGGAGAAGTCGCAGATCTGCGCCCAGCCCCAGCAGAACCCGAACGCCAGGTCGATGTAGAACGCCGGCGAGTGCTGAGCCGCGGGCAAGGTGAAGTTCGCGATCTTGTCGTAGTCCCAATGCTCGAGCACAACCTTGGTTTCCCAGATGCCGAGGACCAGCAGCAGCACCACCGCCAGCCATTCGAGGTACTTGATCGCGCTGTGACCGATGCACACGATGATGCCCTGCAACAGCGCCGTCACGAGGATGCCGGCGACCAGCGGCCACGTGGAACCGGGCGAGCCGTAGGCAGGCCAGTCGAACATCGCATGGAACACATGCGTCAGCGAGATTGCCGCAATGAAGGTGTTGATGCTGGGCCAGCCGATGAGCCCGAGGAATTCGCCGACACCCATGAAGCGGGCGCCCTTCACACCGAGCGAGGGAATCGTCGACGTCACCGTGGACGCGCCGTGCTTCCACCCGATCCAGGCCACCATCGCCCACGGGATCATCATCAGCGGCAGGTACACGGCGCTGTACCACCACACGAACGACATCCCGAGGGCGGCCGCCATGCCGCCGAACACCCACGATCCCGTATTGACCCCGGATCCGAACCACGTGAATACCGTGTCGACGAACCCGTATTCCCGCTTGTCGTGCGGGATTCTCGCTGTACCGTACTCCATCGTACTGCCTCCTTTGTGTGGCCTTGCTGCCTTGTATTTGTTTTGCCGCATCGCCCCCGAAGGGGCGATGCGGTGATGCTGGGAGTCTTTGAGCACCAGCTCCCTGGTCATCCTGCACGGCTGGCTTCATCCGTCACGCAACGCTGCGCTCGGTACCGCCGCCAGGCCGGCTGTATTTAACCCTATCCTAGTGACGGGCGTCCTGCGTTGATATCCGGCTGCCGACAGTCTGTTTCGTGAAAACGACGAAAAAAAGCCTCCGACCGAAACCGGCCGGAGGCGTGCAACCCGGTCGCCGAACGACCGTGGGAGAGGGAAACGGAGACTGCAGCGCGACTCAGGCCGGCTTGGCCGCCCCTGCCGCGTCTGCAGTGTGACGCCGCCGCTCGGCGCTCGGCGAGATGCCGAAGCCGGCGTGGTAGCGATGCGAAAAATGCGCGAAGGACACGAATCCGCAGGCCATCACGATGTCGGCGATCGGACGGTTGGTGCGCGTGAGGAGTTGGCGCGCGCGCTCGAGGCGGATCTGCAGGTAGTACTGCCGCGGCGTGCAGTTGAGCGTCTCGCGGAACAGGCGTTCGAGCTGGCGCGCCGAGAACTGCATGTGGGCCGCCAGCTCCTCCATCGACAACGGCTCCTCGATGTTGCACTCCATCAGCTTGATCGCCTCGACGAGCTTGGGATGCGATGCGTTGGAGACGTCGCGCAACGAGGTCTTCTGCTTCTCGTCCGGCCCGCGGCACTCGTAGATCAGCAGCTCCGCCACCGCCTTCGCCACCTTGCGCCCTCCTCCGCCGAGGCCGATCAGGTGGATCATCATCTCAACCGGCGCGATACCGCCGCTGCACGAACAACGGTTGCGGTCGACCTCGTAGAGCTTGTTCGACACCACCAGGCGCGGGAAGCGGTCGAGCAGCGCGTCCATGTCTTCCCAGTGGATCGTGCTGCGATGTCCGTCGAGCAGCCCCGCGCAGGCGAGGAAATAGCTGCCCGTATCCACCCCGCCAAGCGCGACGCCGCGCCCCGCGAGCGTGCGCAGCCAGCGCTGGATCGGCTCGGTGCCGGTGATCGGCAGCGGATTGGGGCCGACCACGAAAATGCCGTCGAGGTCGGTCGCATCGGCCGCCGCATAGTCGGGCTGCACGCAGATGCCGGCACTCGAACGCACCGGCTCGCCGTCCATCGTGATCGTCACGAACTCGTACAGCTTCCTGCGCGCCACCATGTTCGCAAGACGCAGAGGATCGACCGCCGCGCCGAAGCCGATCAGCGTGAAGTCGGGAACGAGAAGAAAGCCGAAGCGGATCGGCGCATCGCCGCCCCGCCCGGCCCAGTGGCCCGGCCCCTGGCCGGGAATCGCATTGCTCATCGAGATACCCTGAAAGTCGTAGTTCCTGTTCGAAGTCTATACGCACCGCCCGCGCCATCAAGGCGCCGGCCGATGGAATCGACACGATCAGGGCAGGACGACCGTACGGGTACCGTTGAGGAAGACGCGACGCTCGACGTGATACAGCACGGCCCGCGCGAGCGCCTGGCATTCCATGTCACGACCGACCGAGAGCAACTGCTCGGCACTGTGCGCATGCGTCACGCGGTCGACGACCTGCTCGATGATCGGCCCCTCGTCGAGGTCGCCGGTCACATAGTGGGCCGTGGCGCCGATCAGCTTCACGCCGCGCGCATGCGCCTGGTGATAGGGCTTCGCCCCCTTGAATCCGGGCAGGAAGGAATGATGGATGTTGATCGCACGGCCGTGCAGACGCCGGCACAGGTCGTCGGTCAGGACCTGCATGTAGCGCGCCAGCACCACCAGCTCGGCACCTGTCTCCACGACGATCGCCATCAGCTTCGCTTCCTGCTGCGGCTTGGTCTCGGCGGTCACCGGCAGATGGTGGAACGGCAGGCCATCGGCCGCGGCGAGGGATTCCAGGTCGGGGTGATTCGACACGACGCCGACGATGTCGATGGGCAACTCGCCGATGCGCCAGCGGTATAGCAGGTCGCGCAGGCAGTGATCGAGCTTCGACACCATGATCAGGACCTTGGGCCGCTCGCACAGCGCGTGCATCGCCCAGTCCATGTCGAAGCGCTTCGCCAGCGGCGCGAACTCGTGCCGCAAGGTCGCCACGTCGACCGCGCCCTCGGTTTCACGGCTGAAGACGCAACGCACGAAGAAACGATCGCTGAGGTCGTCGTCGAAACACGAAAACTCGTTGATGTAGCAGCCCTGACGATCAAGAAAGCCCGAAATCGCGGCGACCTGGCCTGCAGCGCTGGGGCATGAAAATGTCAGCGTCCAGCGCTTTTCTTGTGTGTTGTGCATGTCTCTCCTCCGGTTATGCGCCCTCAAGTTACGTGAGTCGTCGGGAGGCCACTTGCCTGCACGCGACAGCAGCTCCTCATTTTTCGACGCGAGACCGGCGGCGGGGGATCGCGACTGCGCAGAGTCGACCGCGTCGTCGATGATCTGGCGCTCGCGTGCGGGGTGCTCTTCGAAGACAATACGAACTTTTCCGTCGCGGACCGGACCCGGCCAGCGGAGCGCCCCAACGATCCACGGGAATCCCCCCCAGCGACAAAGACCGGCGACAGATGGCGCAGGTGATCGGAAAGTCGTCGACAGAATCAATCAAGCTATTGAATGAAAAAAGAAACATTACCCAAGCCGCTGAACGATGACGAGTTCGCCGGCCATACTCCGATGATGGTCCAGTACCTCCGGATCAAGCAGCAGCACCCCGACACGCTGCTCTTCTACCGGATGGGCGACTTCTACGAGCTGTTCTTCGAGGACGCCGAGAAGGCGGCCCGACTGCTCGACATCACACTGACGACGCGCGGACAGTCCGCGGGGCAGCCGATCAAGATGGCCGGCGTCCCCTTCCACGCGGTCGAGCAATACCTCGCGCGGCTGGTGAAACTCGGCGAATCGGTCGTCATCGCGGAACAGGTCGGCGACCCCGGTGCGACCAAGGGCCCCATGGAGCGCGCGGTCAGCCGCATCGTCACGCCCGGAACGCTCACCGACGCGGCCCTCCTCGACGACCGCTCGGATTCGCTGCTGCTCGCGGCGAACCTGCACCGCGGCGTGCTCGGCCTCGCGTGGCTGAACCTCGCGAACGGCGACCTGCGCGTGATGGAATGCCCCGCCGAGCACCTGCAGGCCCAGTTCGAGCGCCTGCGTCCGGCCGAGGTACTGGTGCCCGACGGCCTCGCGCTACCGCTGGTCGAGACGCTGTCGCCGGTGTTGCGCCGCCTTGCCGACTGGCAATTCGAAGGCGAAACCGGCGAGCGACTGCTCACCGCCCATTTCGGCACGCGCGACCTGACCGGCTTCGGCGTGGAAGGCATGCCGGTCGCGCTGGGCGCCGCCGCGGCCCTCTTCGACTACGCGCGCAGCACGCAGCGCCAGAGCCTCGAACACGTCACCAGCCTCAAGGTCGAGCGCGAATCGGAATATCTCCGCCTCGACGCGGCGACGCGGCGCAACCTCGAACTCACCGAGACGCTGCGCGGCGAGCCCTCGCCCACCCTGCTCTCGCTGCTGGACTCCTGCGTCACCAGCATGGGCTCGCGCTGGCTGCGCCACGCCCTGCACCACCCGCTGCGCGACCGTCATCACGCCGCCGCGCGCCACGGCGCCGTCAGCGAGCTGATCGGCAACGACACCGGCGACGCACGCATGCTGTCGAACGCCCGCCAGGCGCTGCGCGGCGTCGCGGACGTCGACCGCATCACCGCGCGCATCGCACTGCGCAGCGCCCGCCCGCGCGATCTCGCGGCCCTGCGCGACAGCCTCGCACGCCTACCCGAACTGCACGACGTGCTCGGCCGTCCGCAATCCGCACTGCTCGCCCAGCTCGTGGGCGCGCTCGGCGTGCCGGAAGCCGCCCTCGACCTGCTGGTGCGCGCGGTCACCCCCGAACCGGCCGCCGCAGTGCGCGACGGCGGCGTGATCGCCGCCGGCTTCGACGCCGAACTCGACGAGCTGCGCGGCATCCAGACCAATTGCGGCGAGTTCCTGATGGCGCTCGAGGCGCGCGAGCGCGAGCGCAGCGGCATCGCGAACCTGAAGGTCGAGTTCAACAAGGTGCACGGCTTCTACATCGAAGTCAGCCACGCGAACGCCGCCAAGGTGCCCGACGACTACCGCCGCCGCCAGACGCTGAAGAACGCCGAACGCTACATCACCCCGGAACTGAAGGCCTTCGAGGACAAGGCGCTGTCCGCACAGGAGCGCGCGCTCGGCCGCGAGAAGATGCTCTACGAGGCCCTGCTCGAAAACCTCGCCGCCCACATCCCGACGCTGCAGCACATCGCCCGCTCCCTCGCCTGCCTCGACGGCCTCGGCGCCTTCGGCGAGGCGGCCGTGCGCTACGGCTACGTCTGCCCGCAGTTCTCGGACCAACCCGGTATGGACATCGTCGGCGGCCGCCACCCGGTCGTCGAGCGCCAGGTCGAGAACTTCATCGCCAACGACTGCAGCCTCGCGCCGACGCGCCGCATGCTGATGATCACCGGCCCGAACATGGGTGGTAAATCGACCTTCATGCGCCAGGTCGCGCTCATCGCGCTGCTCGCCCACGTCGGCGCCTTCGTGCCCGCGCAGGCCGCGCGCATCGGCCCGCTCGACGCGATCTTCACGCGCATCGGCGCCTCCGACGACCTCGCATCGGGACGCTCGACCTTCATGGTCGAGATGACCGAGGCCTCGGCGATCCTGCACGGCGCCACCGACCAGAGCCTCGTGCTGATGGACGAAATCGGGCGCGGCACCTCCACCTTCGACGGCCTCGCGCTGGCCTTCGCGATCGCGCGCCACCTGCTCGAGAAGAACCGCTGCCTCACGCTCTTTTCCACCCACTACTTCGAGCTCACGCGCCTCAACGCCGACTATCCCGAATGCGCGAACGTGCACCTCGACGCGGTCGAGCACGCGCACCGCATCGTCTTCCTGCACGCCGTCGAGGAAGGCCCCGCGAGCCAGAGCTACGGGATCGAGGTCGCGGCCCTCGCGGGCATCCCCGGCTCGGTGATCCGCGACGCCAAGCGCCGCCTGCGCGCGCTGGAAAACCGCGAAGTCGGCGCCGGCCCGCAGGCCGACCTCTTCGCCGCGCTGCCCGAAGCGGAAGACGAGCCGCTGTCACATCCGGCGCTCACCGCACTGTCCGAGATCGATCCCGACAGCCTCAGCCCGCGCGAGGCGCTCGAACACCTCTATGCGCTGAAGCGGATGACCGCATGAGCACGCCGATCGACATCAGCGAAGACGGCGGCGTCCGCTACCTGCATTTCGGTTCCGAGTGGGTCCAGGGCGCGATGCGCATTCGCCGCCCCAACGCGCTCGAACTCGCCTACACACGGGAGATGATGGCGGGGCTGTTGCTGCGCGAGGCCGAAGAGTGGCCCCGGACCGCGCTCGTAATCGGCCTCGGCGCCGCATCGCTGACGCGCTTCCTGCACCATCATTGCCCGCAGACGCGCACCCAGGTCATCGAGATCGAACCGCGCGTCGTCGCCGCAGCGCGCCAGTTCTTCAAGCTCCCGGACGAGGACGAACGGCTCGCGATCCACGTCGGCGACGGCGTGCGCTACGTGATGGAGACCGAGCGCAAATTCGACCTGATCCTCGTCGACGGCTTCGATCGCAACGCCCGCGCAGGTGCGCTGGATACCGCGCCGTTCTATGCGGCTGCACGAACCCGATTATCGGAACAGGGCTTGATGTCGGTGAATCTCTTCGGACGCTCGCGCGGCTTCCGCGCCAGCGTCGAGCGCATCGTCACCGCCTTCGACGACCGTGCGATCGCGTTCCCATCCTGCGACAGCGGCAACGTCGTCGCCTTCGGTGCAGCGGGCGACGGGATCGACATTCCGGTGACTGAACTGCGCGAACGCGCCCGTGCGTTAAAGGAAAAGGCCGGCCTGGACCTCGGCCCCACCGTCACCCGGCTGGAGCAGGCCGGAAGCCTGCCAGGGGGCAGGCTGATCCTGTAGTTCGTAGGGCGGATGAGCCGTAGGCCGATGTTGCCAGCTGAACCGCCGTATGATCGGCCGCTCAAACCCAACCGCCGCGTGGCGGAAGGCGCTTCGCTTTTCCGCCCTTGTATTGTGTCGTTGTACCGAACCGGTTGCTTTTCCGGTCGTTGTGCGGGGCCGTCGAAAGGAGCGCGTAGCGCGACTGAAGACGGCCCCGCACGGCGG
>NZ_QVLR01000064.1 GCF_014822185.1 Azoarcus sp. Aa7 | reverse complement strand
GGCGTGCACGGCAAGGGCGCGCTCAGCGAGGCGCTCGCCGACGGCGCCGCCGCGGGTGCCGCGGCCGCCCAGCGCACGGGCTTCAAGGCGGATACGCCCAAGTTGCCCAAGGTCGCGAAGGTGCGCGAAGGCAAGGCGGCGGCCCTGTACCAGGTGCCGCACGTCAAACCCGCGATGCGCGCGCCGAAGCAGTTCGTCGACCCGCAGAACGACGTCACCGCGGCCGGCATCGAGCTCGCCACGCGCGAGGGCTTCGAGTCGATCGAGCACGTCAAGCGCTACACCGGCATGGGCTTCGGCACCGACCAGGGCAAGCTCGGCAACATCAACGGCATGGCCATCGCGGCGCGCTGCCTGAAGCAGACGATCCCGCAGACCGGCACCACGGTGTTCCGCCCGAACTACACCCCGGTCACCTTCGGCGCGATCGCCGGGCGCCACTGCCGCGAGTTCTTCGACCCGCGCCGGTTCACGGCGCTGCACGCGTGGCACGTCGAGCACGGCGCGAAGTTCGAGGAAGTGGGCCAGTGGATGCGCCCGTGGTACTTCCCGCGCGGGAGCGAGACGATGCACGAGGCGGTGCAGCGCGAGTGCCGCGCGGTGCGCGAGTCGGTCGGCATCCTCGACGCCTCGACGCTGGGCAAGATCGAGATCCAGGGCAAGGACGCGCGCGAGTTCCTCAACCGCCTGTACACCAACGCCTGGACCAAGCTCGACGTCGGCAAGTGCCGCTACGGCCTCATGTGCAAGGACGACGGCATGGTCATGGATGACGGCGTCACCGCCTGCATCGCCGAGAACCACTTCCACATGACGACCACCACCGGCGGCGCCGCGGCGGTGCTCGACTGGATGGAGCTGTGGCACCAGACCGAATGGCCGGAGCTGGAGGTGTACTTCAACTCGGTGACCGACCACTGGGCGGCGATGGCGATCAACGGCCCGAACGCGAGGAAGCTCCTCGCGGAGCTCACCGACGACATCGACCTCTCGGGCGAGAACTTCAAGTTCATGGACTGGCGCGCAGGCACCGTCGCGGGCGTTCCCGCACGCGTCTTCCGCATCTCCTTCACCGGCGAGCTCTCGTTTGAAATCAACGTGCAGGCCAACCACGCGCTGCACGTGTGGCAGGCGCTCTTCGACAAGGGCGAGAAATACGGCCTCACGCCCTACGGCACCGAGACCATGCACGTGCTGCGCGCCGAGAAGGGCTTCATCATCGTCGGCCAGGAGACCGACGGCTCGATGACGCCCGAGGATCTGGGCATGCAGTGGTGCGTGGGCTACAAGAAACCGTTCTCGTGGATCGGCAAGCGCGCGCTGTCGCGCCCCGATACGCAGCGCGAGGATCGCAAGCAGCTCGTCGGCCTCAAGCCGCTGGATCGCAATCTCGTGCTCGACGAGGGCGCGCAGATCGTGCTCGAGAAGGAGATCCGCATCCCGATGCCGATGGTCGGGCACGTCACCTCGAGCTACTTCAGCCCCACGCTGGGCCACGCCTTCGCGCTCGCGGTCGTGAAGGGCGGCAGCCAGCGCCTGGGACAAACCGTTTATCTGCCGATGGCCGACGGCCGGGTGCATGCGGCCGAGGTCGTGAGCCCGGTCTTCTACGACGCCGAAGGAGCACGTCATCATGTCTGAGTACGCACCTGAGTTCGCCCAAATGGAACTGAACCCGCGCGGCGCGGTGAAGTCGGAGTCGCCGCTGGCGATGACCCGTGCGCGCCTCGTGCAGGTGGCCTCGCAGGCGGCCTCGCCGCAGGAGGCGCGGGTGGTCGTGTGCGAGAAGGCCTTCCTCGGCCACCTCGTGCTGCGCGGCAACGCGGGCGATGACGCCTTCCGCGCCGGCGTCGAGCGGGCGCTGGGCCTGGCACTGCCGTTGGAGCCGGGGCCGCTGTCGCTCGACGAGGCGCGCGGGCTGAGCCTGCAGTGGATGTCGCCCGACGAGTGGCTGCTCATCGTGCCGGCGGGGCAGGAGTTCGCGGCCGAGGCGGCGCTGCGCGGGCAGCTCACCGGGCACTACGCGGTGATGAACACGAGCGGCGGGCAGACGCTGCTCGAACTCAGCGGCCCGTGCGTGCGCGAGCTGCTGATGAAATGCACGCCCTACGATGTGCATCCGCGCAACTTCCCGGTCGGCAAGGGCGTCACGAGCGTCTTTGCGAAGAG
>NZ_QVLR01000063.1 GCF_014822185.1 Azoarcus sp. Aa7 | reverse complement strand
CGACCGACTCGGCGTACCTCGGCTCTCATGACCTCAACTGCTCGAACCGCCCGGTGCGGACCCGCATGCCGGGTGGTGTGGGAGGGGAACGGTCAGGTGACCTGACCGCCCCTATCCCGATCCTGCGCTCCGTGCGCTGCGCTACTTCAGTGCCGCCACTGGCGTCCGCTGAAATGCATGCGCTCCGCATTCTCCATTTCCATCATGGTCATGAAGTCGCTGCGGCTCATCTGGATGATCTTCTCGTGGTCGCCGGCCTCGAAATAGATCTCGGCCTCGTCGGCCAGACTTTCATCCACGATCATGCGCATACCGTAGGCCGCGCCCAGCGGCGGCACCGCACCGGCTTCGCAGTCGCCGAACAGCTCGGACAGTTCGGACTCGCTCGCCAGGCGCAACTCGCGATGCATCACCCGGCTCAGGATGCCCAACTGCACGTGCTGCGTCGACGGCAGCACGGCCATCAGGTAGCCGTGGTCGTCTTCAAGCACAACCGATTTCGCGAGGCTGCTCGCCGGAATGCGCGCAAGGTGCGCGGTGTCCATGCTGCTGTGGGAATGGGGATGGCTCAGCACGTCGTAGCGCAGACCGTGCTCCATCATGAATTCGTGAACTCTCGACGGGATTGCCATGGCAGTTCTCCTGGTCATCAGGTGCGGGCAACTCTTGTACGTCGCCCTTGGCGATATTGGGATCCGGAAACCCTCCCTGCGGCGCCCCTGTGCGTTCGCCGACCCTTCATTTTAGGATGCCGGCGGCGAGCTTGCAGGTAGGCAGCGCCCCTGCCCGCAGGGTCAGTCCTGCGCCCCGGCAGCGGCCGGCCAGGATGCGAGCACGGTGTATTGCGCCCCGTCGGGCTTGGGATCGGACTCGACCAGCACGAATTCGCCCACCGCCCATTCGATCGGAGGATCGAGCTCCGCGGCCGGGAACTCGCCGCGTGCGTTGCGCAGCAACGTGACGTGTGCGGCGAACTTGCGGCGTTCGACCGGGAAGCCCCCTTCGGCGAGCGCGGCGTTGAGCCGGGTCACGAGCGACTCCAGTTCCCCCGGCAGGTCGCTCGCCCCCGCCCATACGATGTGGTTGTGGCGCCAGCCGGCGACGCGGTCGAGCCTGAGCGTGAACGGCGAAAACACAAGCTTGCGGGCGGCCGCGCGCAGCTCGTCGAGGCGCTCGCGCGGAACGTCGCCGATGAAGGCGAGCGTCAGGTGCAGGGTGTCGCGGCGCATGCGGCGACCGCCGGTGAGGCCGTGCGCGCGCGCGCCCTCCTTGTGCAGCCTGCGCGCAACCGCCGGCGCCGGCCAGAGGGCGAAGAACACGCGCGCGCGCGGCCTTGCGCCGGGCGCAGGATCAGGCGGCCGAGTCATCCTGCACGAGCAGGGCCACGACCTGAGCGGCGATGCCTTCGCCGCGACCGGTGAAGCCGAGCTTCTCGGTGGTCTTGCCCTTGATATTCACCATCGTTTCGCCGATCCCGAGGTCGGCAGCGATGTTCGCGACCATCGCCGGGGCATGCGGCAGGATCCGCGGTGCACGGCAGATCACCGTGGCGTCGACGTTGACGACCGCAAAGCCGGCAGCGCGCACGGCGGCGTAGGCCTCGCGCAGCAGCACGCGGCTGTCCGCGCCGGCGAGCTGCGGGTCGGTGTCGGGGAACAGGCGGCCGATGTCGCCCAGGCCCGCGGCACCGAGCAGCGCGTCGGTCAGCGCGTGCAACAGCACGTCGGCGTCGGAATGGCCGAGCAGCCCCCTTTCGTAGGGAATCGTGACGCCGCCTACGATCAGCGGGCGTCCCGGCACCAAGGCATGCACGTCGAAGCCCTGGCCGATGCGGAAGGGTACTTTCATGTCAGCGGGAATCCCTGTTCGTGAGGATCCACTCGGCCAGGTGCAGGTCGAGCGGATAGGTGACCTTCAGGTTGGTGGCGTCGCCCTCGATCAGCCGGGGACGCAGGCCGGCGGCCTCGATCGCGCTGGCCTCGTCGGTGACCTTGCTCGCGGCCTCCAGCGCACGGCGCAGCATCACGTAGCGGAACATCTGCGGCGTCTGCGCCTGCCACAAGCTGTCGCGCGGCACGGTTTCGAGCACGTGGCGATGCGCGTCGGCACGCTTGAGCGTATCGGCGACGGGAACCGCCAGAATGCCGCCGACCTCGTCGTGGGCGAGATCGCGGATGAGCTTCTCGATGTGCCAACGGGCGAGACAGGGGCGCGCCGCATCGTGCACGAGCACCCAGTCCGACTGCTCCGCCTCGCGCACGATCGCGCGCAAGCCGCCCAGCACGCTGTCGGCGCGCGTGGCGCCGCCGCAGAAGAGCGGCACCAGCTTGGGGCCGAGGCCTGACCAGTCGTGGCGCTTCCACTCCGCATCGCCGACCGAGAGCACGACGAAGACCTTGTCGATCTCCGGCGTCGCGCACAGCACTTCGAGCGAATGGCGGATCAGCGGCTTGCCGAGCAGTTCGAGATACTGCTTCGGCTGCGATGCGCCCATGCGGCTGCCGCTGCCGGCGGCCGGGACGATCGCGAAATGGCGGGGATGAAAGTTCTGCATGGCGCGGATTCTAACCGTGCCGTGCCAGGCCTGGCGAAACGCCGCACGCGGCGTGCGCGCCGGCGGCGATTGGAATACAGTGGCAATATGTAACGAAGGAACGCGGCCGCCCCCGGAACCCGCACGGAACGTGCGAAAGGAGAGCCCGAAGTGCCTTTTGCAAAACCGGTCGACTTTGCCCAGATCGAGGCTTTCCTGATCGCGATCGGCATCGGCCTGCTGATCGGCTTCGAGCGCGAGCGCGTCGCGTCGGCACGGGCCGGCGTCCGCACCTTCGGCATCGTCGGCCTGCTGGGCGCGCTGGCCGCGATGCTCGGCGAGCACCTCGCCTCCATCGCGCCGGTGGTCGTCGGGATGGTGATCATCGGCGCAATGATCATCGCCGCCTACCTGCGCCATCCGGACCCGGTCGATCCGGGGACGACCTCCGTGGCCGCCCTGCTGGTGTGCTACTGCCTGGGGGTCGCCGTATGGCTGGGCCATGCGATGGTGGCGGTGATCCTGTCGGTTGCGACGACGATCCTGCTCTACTTCAAGACCGAACTGCGGGGCGTCGCGACGCGGCTGGAGGCAAAGGAATGGATCTCGATCTTCCAGTTCGCCGTCCTGTCGCTGGTCATCCTGCCCTTCCTCCCGAACGAAACCCTGGACCCGTACAACGCGATCAACCCGCGCCAGGTATGGTGGATGGTGGTGCTGATCTCGGGCCTGAGCCTTGCGGGCTACGCGACGCTGCGACTGGTGGGGGCACGCTACGGTGCGGCGCTCGTCGGCATTGCCGGCGGACTCGCATCGAGCACGGCCACGACGCTGATCTATGCACGCAATGCGCGCGAGGCGCCGCCCTCCGCCCCAGTGGCCGCGCTCGTGATCGTGCTCGCGAATCTGGTGATGATGGTCCGCGTCACCGTGATCGCGGCGCTGGTGGCGCCGGGCGTCGTGAAATCGCTGGCCATTGCGGTGGCCCCCGCCCTGCTCCTCGGCGCGCTCAGCCTGTTCTGGTACTGGCGGGAGCAGACCAGCGGCCAGGCCTTCATGCCCGAGACGCGCAACCCGACCGAACTGCGCGCCGCGCTCGGCTTCGGTGCGGTTTATGCCGTGGTGCTCTTCATCTCGGCCTGGCTCTCCGATATCGCCGGCAAGCAGGGGATGTACGTCCTCGCGCTGGTATCCGGCCTCACCGACCTGGATGCCATCGCACTGTCGAGCATGCGCCTCTTCAACCTCGGGAAGCTCGCGCGCGACGTCGCGGTGATCGCCATCTGCCTGGCGATGATCGCGAATCTCGTGTTCAAGACCGGCATTGCCGTCGTCGTAGGCGGCCGACCGCTGGGCATGAAAATTCTCGGCGGCATGGGCGCGGTGGCGGCCGGCCTGGGCAGCGGGATCGCCTGGCTCGCAATGTTTCCGGGAAGCCTATAATTCATCAGCAAACGCTGAACGACCAGTTCGGCTCCGCCACCTCACCCGAAAGGAATTTCATGGCCACTGCCTCCATTCGCCCCGCTGCGGTCGCCGGTTACTTCTATCCCGACGATCCGCACGTGCTGCACGCGCAGATCGGTGAAATGCTCTCGACCGCCGTGCCGCTGGAAGCGGTGTCCGCACCGAAGGCGCTGATCGTGCCGCATGCAGGCTACGTGTATTCCGGTCCGGTCGCGGCCAGCGCCTATGCTGCCGCGGCAGGGCTACGCGACGTGGTGCGGCGCGTGGTGCTGCTGGGGCCCGCCCACCGCGTGCCGGTCGCATCCTTCGCTCTCCCCGCGGCGCAGGTGTTTTCGACGCCGCTCGGACCCGTGCCGGTCAGCCGCACGGACTGGCTCTCGCTGCAGCAACGCGCCGATGTCGTCGTCGATGATCGGCCGCACGCGCTTGAGCACTGCCTGGAGGTCCAGCTTCCCTTCCTGCAGACCATCCTCGACGCCTTCGAGCTCGTTCCGCTGCTGGTGGGCGGAGCCAGCGGCGAGCAGGTGGCGGATATCCTCGACGCGCTGTGGGGCGGGCCGGAAACGCTGATCGTCATCAGCTCGGACCTCTCGCACTATCAACCCTATGCGCAGGCCTGCTGCACCGACCGCAGCTCGGTCGAGCAGATCCTCAAGCTGCGCGCCGGCCTCGATCACGACCAGGCCTGCGGCGCGACGCCGATCAACGGACTGCTGCGCGTCGCGGCGCGTCACGGCGTCGAACCGCACCTGCTCGACCTGCGCAATTCCGGAGACACGGCGGGTGACCGCTCGCGCGTTGTCGGCTACACCAGCATCGCCTTCTGCGAATCGTCCAGCCATGCCGCTTCCGCCCGACACTGAACTCGGCCACATCCTGCTGGCCCGTACGCGCCACGCGATCGCGCATGAACTCGGCGCAGAGAAGGACCCGCCCGCCGGCGACCCGCGGCTGGCCGAACGCGGCGCGACCTTCGTGACGATCAAGCGCGGAGGTGAGTTGCGTGGCTGCATCGGCAGCGTCCGCCCGCAACGATCGCTCGGCGACGATGTCGTAATCAATGCGGTGGGTGCCGCAACAAGGGATCCGCGATTTCCGCCGATGTCGCGCGAGGAACTCGACAAGGTCGACATCGAGGTGTCGCTACTCTCGTCGCCCGAGTTCGTCGAATTCTCCGGCGAGGACGACCTGATCGGCAAGCTGCGTCCCGGCGTCGATGGACTGCTGCTGTTCTCCGGCTGTCGCAGCGCGACCTTCCTGCCACAGGTATGGGAGCAGCTTCCGGAACCGCGCATGTTCCTCGCTGCGCTCAAGCAGAAGGCCGGCCTCGCACCGGATCGCCCCGCCCCGAACCTGATGGCGGCGACCTACACGGTGCGGAAGTGGAAGGAGCCGTGAAATGAACTACCCCGCGCGCTACTGGCATCATCTTGACGACGGTCGCATCCAGTGCGATCTGTGTCCGCGATACTGCCGGCTGCACGCGGACCAGCGCGGAGCCTGCTTCGTGCGCATGCGCGAAGGCGACGCGATCGTCCTCACCACCTATGGTCGCAGCTCGGGCTTCTGCATCGATCCGATCGAGAAGAAGCCGCTCAACCATTTCTATCCCGGCACCAGCGTGTTCTCGTTCGGCACCGCGGGCTGCAACCTCGCGTGCAAGTTCTGCCAGAACTGGGACATTTCCAAATCCCGCGACATGGACCGCCTGATGGACTCCGCAGCGCCCGAGGAGATCGCGCGCACGGCCGCGGACTGGGGCTGCAGCAGCGTGGCGTTCACCTATAACGACCCGGTGATCTTCGCCGAGTATGCGATCGACACGGCGAAGGCGTGCCATGCGCTGGGCCTGAAGACGGTCGCCGTCACGGCCGGCTACATCACCGACATCGCACGCCCCGACTTCTACGCCCACATGGACGCCGCCAACGTCGACCTCAAGGCGTTCACCGACGAGTTCTACATCAAGGAATGCGGCGCGCACCTGCAGCCGGTGCTCGATACGCTCAAGTGGCTGGTGCACGAGAGCGAGGTATGGGTGGAGATCACGACGCTGCTGATCCCGGGGCTCAACGACTCGGAGGACGAGGTCCGCGCGCTGTCGCAATGGGTCGCGAAGGAGCTGGGCACCGAAGTGCCCCTGCATTTTTCCGCCTTCCATCCCGACTACAAGCTCACCGATCTCCCGCCGACCCCGCCCGCGACACTGACACGCTCGCGCCGCGTCGCACTTGCGGAGGGACTGAAGCACGTCTACACCGGCAACGTGCATGACCGCGAAGGCGGCATCACGCGCTGCACGCATTGCGGTGCCGCGCTCATCGAGCGCGACTGGTACGAAATCCTCGATTACGCGCTCGACGACAAGGGCGCCTGCCGCAAATGCGGCACGGCGCTCGCGGGCCGCTTTGGCCACTATTCGGCGCCCTTCGGTTCGCGCCGCATCCCGGTCGCCATCCATCGGCAGCCCGCCGTGCACGCGAAGCCCTGATCCGGACCCGCCCAATCGTGAAACTGCGAACGACAGACATCAGCATTCCCTTCGAGCACATCTGGCTCAGCGGCGAGCTCGTCCTCGCGCCCGACGTGAATGGGCTTGCCGTGGTGCTGCGACCTGCCGGCAGCCCATTCGCCCAGTCGCGTGACCTGCGCGTGGCGCGCGAGTTGCAGCGTGCCGGCTTCGCGACGCTGCTGATCAACCTGCTCACCGCCTACGAGGAAGCGCGCGACCCGGACGCCCGCTTCAACGTGCCGCAGATGGCCAACCGGGTGGTGGCCGTGCTCGACTGGATCGGCCATCAGCCGCCGCTGGCCGGGCTGGGGGTGGGTTTGATCTCCTCCGACACCGCGAGCGGCGCCGCGGTCCGCGCCGGATGGAAGGCGGGCGACAGGGTGTCGGCGATCGTCTGCCGCGCCGGCCGGCCCGACCTCGCCGGCCTGACGCCGCTCAACACCCTTGCCGTCCCGCTACGCATGGTGGTCGGCAGCGACGACCCGCAGGCCGGGATGGTCCGCCAGGCCTGCGAACACCTGCGTTGCCCGCACGACTGGCACGTGCTCGACGGAGCGTCGGACGAATTCCGCGAACCGGGAGTCATCGAACGTTTCGGCGAACTCGCGGCGGCCTGGCTGCGGGACAAGCTGCCCGCGCCCGGCCCCGTCGAGCAACGCATCCATGACGGCACCGCTGCCGGGCCGGCATCCGGAGGATCTGCGGAACAATCGCTGCCGTCGCATCGCCTATAATTCGGGCCCTACCCTACACATCCGTTCGCGGCCCGGCCGCGACAGTCCGATGTCCCGACCGCTCGACGCCCTGATTCCGCAACTCGCCTCCGTCGCTTTTCCGAAACCCGGCGCACGCCTCGACCTCCCTGCCCTCGCCGGCTCCGCCGACGCGGTCGCGGTCGCCCAGCTCGCGTCGCGCGGGCGTTGCCTCCTGCTGGTAACGGCGAACCCGCTCGACGCCCAACGGCTGCAGGACGAGATCGCATGGATCGCGCCGGACTTGCGCACGCACCTGCTGCCCGACTGGGAAACGCTGCCGTACGAGAGCTTCTCCCCGCACCAGGACCTGATCTCCGAGCGCCTGTCGACGCTCTACGCGGTGAGCCGCGGCGAGGCGGACATCGTCCTCGTGCCGGCGTCGACCGCGCTGTATCGCATGGCGCCGCCCGCCTTCCTCGCGGCCTACACCTTCTTCCTGAAGCAGGGCACGAAGCTCGACGTCGATCAGCTGCGCAACCAGATGGCGATCGCCGGCTACACCCACGTCACGCAGGTCGTCAGCCCCGGGGAGTTCTCGGTGCGCGGCGGCCTCGTCGACCTCTATCCGATGGGAGCGGCCCTGCCTTTCCGCATCGACCTCTTCGACGACGAGGTCGAGAGCATCAAGACCTTCGACCCGGATACGCAGCGCACCGTCTACCCGGTGCCGGAAATCCGCATGCTGCCCGCGCGCGAGTTCCCGATGGACGAGAAGGGACGCACGCACTTCCGCAGCCGCTTCCGCGAGACTTTCGAGGGCGACCCCTCGCGCGTGTCGCTGTACAAGGACGTGTCGAACGGCATCGCACCGGCGGGCATCGAATATTTCCTGCCGCTGTTCTTCGACGACACGGCAACCCTGTTCGACTACCTGCCGGCCGATGCCGCGGTGGTCCTGCACCGTGACGTTCCGACCGCGATCGACGAGTTCTGGCGCGACACGCGCTCGCGTTACGACTTCCTCAAGGGCGACCGCACGCGCCCGGTGCTGCCGCCGGAAGCGCTGTTCCTCGGTCAGGAGTCCTTCTACACCGCGCTGAAGGATCGCCCGCGCGTCCACATCGCCGCACCCGATGCCGGCGCCGAAACCGCCGCCGCGGCGGCACAGCTCCCCGAGCTGTCCGTGGAGCGCAAGGCGACCGATCCGCTGCACCGTTTCAAGGCTTTCCTCGAAGGCGAGTGGGCCGAGGCCGGCGGGCGGGTGCTGGTGCTGGCCGACGCCCCGGGCCGGCGCGAGACGATGGCGGAATTCTTCGCCGAGTACGGGCTGAAGCCCGCCGCGAGTGCGGACTTCGCGGGCTTTCTCGCGTCCGCCGAGCCCCTCGCGCTGGGCGTGGGCCCGCTCGCGACCGGCTTCCTGCTGCCCGACGCAAAGATCGCGATCGTCACCGAATCCGAGCTGTACGCCGCAACGACGCGCACGCGCGCGCGCCGCGACGCACGCAAGGCGGCGACGATGGAGGGCTGGCTGCGCGACCTCTCCGAGCTGAAGCCGGGCGACCCGGTCGTGCACGAATCGCACGGCATCGGCCGCTACCTCGGCCTGATCCACATGGACCTCGGCGAGGGGCAGACCGAGTTCCTCGATCTGGAGTACGCCAACGGCGACAAGCTCTACGTGCCGGTCGCCCAGCTGCACGTGATCTCGCGCTACGCCGGCGCCGACCCCGAGGCCGTCGAACTGCACCGCCTTGGCTCCGGCCAGTGGGACAAGGCCAAACGCAAGGCCGCCATGCAGGTGCGCGACACCGCCGCCGAACTGCTGGCCCTGTACGCGCAGCGCGCCGCCCGTGCCGGCCACCGCTTCGACTTCAAGCAGCACGACCTGGACGCCTTCGCCGAAGGTTTCGGCTTCGAGACCACGCCCGATCAGCAGGGCGCGATCGACGCCGTCATCGCCGACATGAAATCCGGCCGGCCGATGGACCGCCTCGTGTGCGGCGACGTCGGCTTCGGCAAGACGGAGGTGGCCCTGCGCGCGGCCTTCATCGCGGTCGCCGACGGCAAACAGGTCGTCGTCCTGACGCCGACGACGCTGCTGGCCGAGCAGCACTACCAGACCTTCTCCGACCGCTTCGCCGACTTCCCGATCCGCATCGCCGAACTGTCGCGCTTCAAGAGCGCGAAGGAACAGACCGAAGCCCTCAAGCAGCTCGCCGAAGGCAAGGTCGACATCATCATCGGCACGCATCGCCTGCTGCAGAAGGACGTCGTCTTCAAGCGCCTGGGCCTCGTCATCATCGACGAGGAGCATCGCTTCGGCGTGCGCCAGAAGGAGTCGCTGAAGGCGCTGCGCAGCGAGATCGACATCCTGACCCTGACCGCGACGCCGATCCCGCGCACGCTCGGCCTCGCGCTCGAGGGCCTGCGCGAGTTTTCGGTGATCGCCACCGCGCCGCAGAAGCGCCTCGCGATCAAGACCTTCGTGCAGCGCCACAGCAAGGGCATCGTGCGCGAGGCGGTGCTGCGCGAGTTCAAGCGCGGCGGCCAGGTGTATTTTCTGCACAACGAGGTCGAGACGATCGAAAACGTGCGTGACGATCTCGCCGAACTGCTGCCCGAGGCGCGCATCGTCGTCGGCCACGGCCAGCTGCCCGAGCGCGAACTCGAACGCGTGATGCGCGACTTCACGTCGCAGCGCGCCAACCTGCTGCTGTGCACGACCATCATCGAGACGGGCATCAACATCCCGACCGCCAACACCATCATCATCAACCGCGCCGACCGCTTCGGCCTTGCCCAGCTGCACCAGCTGCGCGGCCGCGTCGGGCGCAGCCACCACCAGGCCTACGCCTACCTGCTGACGGACGCCCACGCCAAGCCGACGGCACTGGCGCAAAAGCGTCTCGACGCGATCACGATGATGGAGGAGCTGGGTTCCGGCTTCTACCTCGCGATGCACGACCTGGAGATCCGCGGCGCCGGCGAAGTGCTCGGCGAAAACCAGTCCGGCGAGATCCAGCAGGTCGGCTTCAGCCTGTACACCGAGATGCTCAAGCGCGCCGTGCGCGATCTGCAGGCGGGTAAGGAGCCCGATCTCAGCCAGCCGCTGGAAGTCGTCTCCGAGATCAACCTGCACACGCCCGCGCTGCTGCCGAACGACTACTGCCCCGACGTGCAAGAGCGTCTGACGCTCTACAAGCGCCTGGCGAACTGCGAAGCGGACGACGAACTGCGCAGCCTGCAGGAAGAATTGATCGACCGCTTCGGCGAGCTGCCGCCGCAGACCCAGGCCCTGATCGAATCGCACCGCCTGCGGCTGCTGGTGAAGCCCTACGGCGTCGCCAAGCTCGACGCCAGCGACGCGCAGATCAGCGTCCAGTTCGGCCCCAACCCGCCGATCGATCCGGTCAAGGTCATCATGCTGATCCAGAAGGACCGCAACACCAAGATGTCCGGCCCCGACCGGCTGATCCGCAAGGCCAGCCTGCCCAATCTGAAGCAGCGCGTGCAGGGCGTCAGGGAACTGCTCGACGCCGTCAGGGCCTGACAGATCCGCCGCGCCGCCACGCCGACCTCAGCGTTGCGGCGACACGGTCCGGGGCCATATCGCGTCCGCCCCGCCCGAGTCCCCGAAACGTGGTCGATCATGCAAGAATCGGAATCGTTTACGAAACCACGGGTACGCCTTGCCGGCGTTCGCCCGACAAGTGGAACCACATCGATGAAGCACCCTCTCTTCGAGTGCCTGGGCGACAAGTATCCGATCCATCTCGAAGAGAAATTCGACCGCATCCTCACGCGCATCGAGTTCCTGTGGGACACGCCCGAGATCCACGACTACTTCAGCGATCTCCTCATCGACAAGCGCGGCGGCCGCCAGGGCTTCCCGCCCCAGGTGCTGGCGGACATCATCACGCTGCGCGAATTCCGCGAACTGGAAACCTTCCGCCAAGCCGAGCGCCGCGAACATGCGGTCCGCGAACTCGCCGAACGCGGGATCACGGTCGACCGGGAGACATTCATCGCCGCGTTGCGCGCCGGCGATCGCGAACTCGTCGATCTCTTCGTGCGCGCCAGATTCAGCATCCACGGCATCGACGTCGACGGTACGCCGCCGCTGCTCTTCGCACTGAAGAACGGTTTCACCGTGATCGCCAGCATCCTCGTGAACGCCGGCGCGGACGTGAACGCCCGGGACCGCCTGGGCCTCACACCGCTCCTCGTCGCCTGCGGCAAGCCGACCGAGGGCTACCGCAGTATTGCCGAAGCGCTCGTCATCCGCGGTGCGCAGGTGAACGTGCGCGATCCGCTGGGCAACACCCCGCTCCTGCTGTCGCTGTCGGGGGGCGTGGGCGACATTGCACAGCTCCTGGTCGAACACGGGGCGGACGTGTTCGCGAACACCCGGAAAGGCGAATCCGCCCTGACGCTTGCTGGCGGGCTCGACACTCCGGACGGCAGACGCGTCGCCGAACTGATCCGCGACAAGGGGGCCACGCGCTGAACCTGCGGCCGGCAACGCGGCGACACATCCGGAGGCAAACATGAAGCCCAGACTCACGGTCCTGACCCTTGCAGTGGACAACCTCGAACGCGCCGTGCGCTTCTACCGCGAGGGTCTCGGCCTTCCCACACAAGGCATCATCGGCACCGAGTTCGAACATGGCGCCGTCGCATTCTTCGACCTCCAGCACGGCGTCAAGCTGGCGCTCTGGCCACGGAGCAGTCTCGCACACGATACGGGACTGGCCCTCGGTGCGCCCTCCTCGACTGAATGCTCGGTGGGGCACAACGTTGCGTCGAAACAGGACGTCGATGCGGTCATGGACCAGGCCCGGCAGGCCGGCGCACGCATCGTCAAGCCGGCCGGCGACACGTTCTGGGGCGGTTACGCCGGCTATTTCGCGGATCCGGACGGCCACCTGTGGGAAGTGGTGTGGAACCCGCAGTTCGATCTCGCGGACTAGATCCCGATTCCCGTATCGCAGCGCCCGTGATCGGAGATCCCGCTCGATGAACGACTATCTCGGTCTGCTCGCGGGCGTCGCTGCCGCGGGCATCGGCGGCGAGCTTTTCGTCCGCGGCACCGTGGGCCTCGCGCACTGGGCGCGCATCTCGCCCGGCATCATCGGCGCCACCGTGGCGGCGTTTGCCACGTCCAGCCCGGAACTGTCGGTGTCGGTGAACTCCGCGCTCGACGGAACACCCGAGATCGCGCTCGGCGACGCACTGGGCAGCAACGTCGTGAACGTCGCGCTGATACTCGCGCTGGCGCTGGTGATCGCCGGCATCCAGAGTCCCCGCGACAGCGTCAAGCGCGACTTTCCCGTCGCGCTGCTCGTGCCCGTGATCACCGGCGTGCTGTTTCTCGACGGCGTGCTATCGCGGGTCGACGGCCTGCTGATGCTGGCCCTCTTCGCCGCCTGGCTAAGTGCTGCCGTGGTGGAGGCGCGACGCCAGCGCAGCGCGGCCGAGGCCGTGTTGGGCACCCCGCGTGTCCGTGCGGCGCTCGCATCCGGCGTCGTCGGCCTGGGATTCCTTGTCCTCGCCGGGAATGTCATCGTTGTCGCCGCCAAGGGCATCGCGACCACCTACGGCATCGACGAATTCATCATCGGAGCGACCCTGGTTGCCATCGGCACCTCCACTCCGGAACTCGCGACCACCGTCATCGCCAAACTGCGCGGCCACGACGAAGTGAGCCTGGGCACGATCCTCGGCAGCAACATCTTCAACGGACTGCTCATCGTCGCGGTCGCGGCGATCATTCACCCGATCCATGCCGACTGGCGCGAGGTCGCCGTCGCGCTCGTCTGCGGCCTGATCGCCCTCGGCGTGACATGGCCTCCCCGCGACGGCTTCATCAGCCGGCGAAGGGGCGTCGTGCTGCTCGCGCTGTATGCGGTTTACATGGTCGCCATCGCGCAGGGGGCTACAGCCTAGGCGCAGACCGAAAGGACACGCGAGCGGGCCGAAGCGGCACCGGCCCGCGCTCGCCTCCGCGCGGCGATCAGAACAGGAAGGGCTGCTTTCCGGCCGGTGCCGTCGCTTCGGCGGCGAACACCTTGGCCTGGCGCGGCTTGATCCACACGGTCTTGCCGACCGGCAGATCGAGGCTCGCGGCGCGTTCGCGCGTCAGCTCGACCTCGATCGTCTCGCCATCGTGCTCGAGTTCGACGCGCACCAGCGGCCCGATGCGGTGCACATGGCGCACTCCCGCCGTCATGCCGCCGGCGAGAGGCGCCACGTCGAGCTCGATATCATGCGGACGCACAAACGCTATCGAACCGGCCGTGCGCGCATCCCCTTCCCGCTCGACCTCGGCCCAGCTGCCATGCAGACGGCTGTGGAACACGTTCACATTGCCGAGGAACTGATAGACGAAGGGCGACGCGGGGCTGGAATAGACCTCGTCGGGCGAGCCGATCTGCTCGATGTGGCCGCGGTTCATCACGACGACGCGGTCAGCGACCTCGAGCGCCTCTTCCTGGTCGTGCGTCACGAACACCGAGGAGATGTGCATCTCGTCGTGCAGACGGCGCAGCCAGCGGCGCAGCTCCTTGCGCACCTTGGTGTCGAGCGCGCCGAAGGGCTCGTCGAGCAACAGCACCTTGGGCTCGACCGCCAGTGCGCGGGCAAGCGCGATGCGCTGACGCTGGCCGCCGGAGAGCTGTGACGGATAGCGCTGCGCGAGCCAGTCGAGTTGCACCAGCTTCAACAGGCCCATCACGCGCTCGCGGATTTCGGCCTCGCTCGGGCGTTCCTTGCGCGGGCGCACGCGCAACCCGAACGCGACGTTCTCGAACACCGACATGTGGCGGAACAAGGCGTAGTGCTGGAACACGAAACCGACCTGGCGCTCGCGCGCATGCACGTGCGTCGCTTCCTGACCGCCGAAAAGCACCGAACCGGAGTCTGGCGTCTCCATGCCCGCGATGATGCGCAGCAACGTCGTCTTGCCGCAGCCCGAAGGCCCCAGCAGCGCGACCAGTTCGCCGGTCGGGATGTCGAGGGAAAGGTCGTCGAGCGCGACGAAGTTGCCGAAGCGCTTGCTGATGTTGCGGATTTCGATGCTCATGGGCGTTCCGTGGCCACGGTCGGGGGCTGTTCGGTTTTTTCGGGCGGCAGATCGGCGGTCAGCATTTCGGTTTCCTTGCGCATGCGCCACTCGACAATGGTCTTCGCGACCAGCGTCACGAGGCCGAGGAAGGCGAGGACGGTCGCCGCGGCGAAGGCACCGATCTGGTTGTACTCGTTGTAGAGGATCTCGACATGCAGCGGCAGCGTGTTGGTTTCGCCACGGATGTGGCCGGAGACGACGCTCACGGCGCCGAACTCGCCCATCGCGCGCGCGTTCGCGAGGATCACGCCGTACATCAGGCCCCACTTGATGTTCGGCACCGTCACGCGCCAGAACATCTGCCAACCCGAAGCGCCGAGCGAGATCGCTGCCTCCTCCTCGTCGCGCCCCTGCGCCTGCATCAGCGGGATCAGTTCGCGCGCGACGAAAGGGAAAGTGACGAACAGAGTCGCGAGCACCATGCCCGGCAGCGCGAAGATGATCTTGATGTCGTTCGCGGCGAGCCAGGAGCCGAAGAAGCCCTGCGCGCCGAACAGGATGATGAAGATCAGGCCGGCGACGACCGGCGACACCGCGAAAGGGAGGTCGATCAGCGTCGTGAGCAGGCTTTTTCCGCGGAACTCGAACTTCGCGATTGCCCATGCCGCGGCGACGCCGAAGGCGATGTTAAAGGGCAGCACGACCGCGGCGATGGTCAGCGTCAGCAGCATCGCCGATTGCGCCTCGGAATCCTTCAGCGCCTCCCAGTAGGCCAGTGCACCGTGCGCGAAGGCTTCCCAGAACACCGCGATCAGCGGCAGGACGAGGAACAGGAACAGGAAGCCGAGGGCGACGCCCGTCAGCAGCAGGCGGACCCAGCGCGGCTCCGCGGTGGCACGGCGTACGGTCATGGACGGGCCTCCACCAGTGCGCCGGGCGCGAGCGCCTCGGCCGGTTCGGCATCGTTGCCCTTCGCGTGACGGTTGGCCGCCCACCACTGCAGCAGGTTGATCGTCAGCAGCATCACGAAGGAGATCACCAGCATCACGACCGCCAACGCCGTCGCACCGACCAGGTCGTACTGCTCGAGCTTGGAGATGATCAGCAAGGGCGTGATCTCCGAGATCAGCGGCATGTTGCCGGCGATGAAGATCACCGAACCGAACTCGCCGATCGCGCGCGAAAACGCGAGCGTGAAGCCGGTAAGCCAGGCCGGGAAAATGCCCGGCAGCAGCACCCGCACGAAGGTCTGCCAGCGCGTCGCGCCCAGCGAGGCCGCGGCCTCCTCGACCTCGGCCTCGATGTCCTCGATCACGGGCTGCAGCGTGCGGACGACGAAAGGCAGCGTCACGAAGATCAGCGCGACGACGATGCCCAGCGGCGTGAAGGCGACCTTGATGCCGAGCTTGGCGAGGAACTGTCCGATCCAGCCGTTCTCAGCGTACAGCGTCGCGAGCGTGATGCCGGCCACCGCGGTCGGCAGCGCGAAAGGCAGATCGACCAGGGCGTCGACGAAGCGCTTGCCCGGAAACGGATAGCGCACCAGCACCCACGCGACGATCAGCCCGAACACGGCATTCACGATCGCCGCGAAGAGCGACGCGCCGAAGGTGACCCGGTACGAGGCCAGCGCACGCTCCGCGGTCGCGATTTCCCAGAAACTGCCCCAGCTCAGCTTGCCGGTCATCAGGATCATGCCACCGAGCGGGATCAGCACCAGCAGGGTCAGGTAGGTCAGCGTATAGCCCAGCCCCAGTCGGAAGCCGGGCAATACGCCATCCCGTTTGGCGGGAGCGGGAAACATGTCGAAAAGGGAACCGTCAGTCGTGGAATTCGAAAAGCGAAGCGGCCCGCGATGGGGCCGCTTCGCGCGAAAAACCGTGGATCTTACTTCTGAACGTAGATCTGGTCGAAGCTGCCGCCGTCCTTGAAGTGCGCGGATGCCGCCTTGCTCCAGCCGCCGAATACCTCATCGACGGTAAAGGTCTTGATCGGCGGGAACTGCGCCGCATGCTTCTTCAGCACTTCGGCATCACGCGGGCGCAGGTAGTTCGCCGCGGCGTTCTCCTGCCCTTCCTTCGACCACAGATATTCGAGGTAGGCCTGCGCGACCTTGCGCGTGCCCTTCTTGTCGACGACCTTGTCGACGATCGCGACCGGGAATTCGGCGAGGATGGACAGGCTGGGGTAGACCACCTCGAACTCGCCGCGCCCGAACTCCTTCGCGATCAGCTCGGCCTCGGACTCGAAAGTGACCAGCACGTCGCCGATCTTGCGCTGCATGAACGTGGTCGTCGCATCCCGGCCGCCCGAGCCGAACAGCGGCGCGTTCTTGAGCAGCTGGCCGACGAACTCCTGCGCGGTCTTGTCGTTGCCGCCGGGCTGCTTCAGCGCGTAACCCCAAGCGGCGAGATACGAGTAACGGCCGTTACCGGTATTCTTCGGATGCGGGATGATCAGCTGGATGCCCGGCTTGGCGATGTCGTTCCAGTCCTTGATCGCCTTCGGGTTGCCCTTGCGCACGATGAACACCATCGTCGAAGTGTAGGGCGACGCGTTGTCGGGGAACTTCTTCGGGTAATCCTTCGCAACCAGACCCTTCTCGGCGAGAAAATCGACGTCGGTAGCCTGGTTCATCGTCACGACGTCGGCTTCGAGGCCGTCGGCCACGGCGCGCGCCTGCTTCGACGACCCGCCATGCGACTGACGCAGTTCGACGGTCTCACCGGTTTTCTCCTTCCAGTACTTCTGGAACAGCGGGTTGTAATCCTTGTACACATCGCGCGCAACGTCGTAGGAGACGTTAAGCAGATTGGACTGGGCAAATGCGCCGCTTGCAAAGGCGAGTCCGGCTGCGAGCAACAAGCTGGTCAGTTTTTTCATGCGGCTTCCGATAGCGGGCGATAAACAGGAAAGGCCTTGACGATAGCCGATGGCCGAATGCGTGACAACGCATAAAACCTTATTTCAATATAACAAGATCCACTATAAAGCCCCCAAGCTACCGCTCTGTTTCGCCATAAGCGTGCCCCGATGCAAACGCATGCGCTCGACCGGATCGCGCCGCCCCAGCCGCATGCCCGCGCTCATCATGGAAGCGGAACCAAAGGCGCCCCTATGACTCGGATATAATCCGCGCCTTTCCGCCGAGATTCCAACCCCGGCGTAGCAACGCCGCGCGGAGCCCCCTTCTTCCCCGCCTCCAGGACACCTGATGAGACAGAGAGCCCCGGCCTACGTCATCGGCCACATCACGATCAAGGACCCCGCCAAATGGGACCAATACCGTTCCCGGGTACCCGGCACGCTCGAGGGCTGGGGCGGAGAGCTGGTGCTGCGGGGCAAGCGCGTGACCGTGCTGGGCGGTGACCACGCGCACACGGATACCGTAGTACTGCGCTTCCCCGACATCGATTCGCTCAACGGCTGGTTCAACTCGCCCGTCTATCAGGCCCTGATCCCGCTGCGCGAACAGGCCGCCGACGTCGTCCTGATCTCGTATGAAAGCTGAACCCATCGCAAGCTCCCAGGTCGGCTGGACGCCGCTGTTCGGCGCGTGGCTGGTGGCCGCCTCGTCCCTGCTCGGGGCGCTCTTCCTCGGCGAGGTCATGGAACTGCCGCCCTGCGTGCTGTGCTGGTGGCAGCGGATCGCGATGTTCCCGCTCGTGCTGATCCTGCCCGCGGGAATGTTCCCCCTCGATTGCCGCGTGATCCGCTACGTGCTGCCGCTGACGCTCGCCGGGTGGCTGGTCGCGGTTTTCCACCTGCTGCTCGTCGCGGGCGTGATTCCCGAGCGCATCCAGCCCTGCTCGCGCGGCGTCTCGTGCAAGGAGATCCAGATCGAATGGTTCGGTTTCCTGACCATTCCGATGCTGTCGCTGCTCGCCTTCACGCTGATCGCCGGATTGCTCCTTTTTGCCCAACACAGGATGTCCAGATGAACCAGAAGTACATTTTCGGAATCGCCGTCGCGCTGATGGTCGGCGTATTCGCTGCCGCGACGCTCGTCCATGATTCGGAGAAAAGCACCCGCCGCGACGAGGTCGCCGAGCAGAACCGTTCCAACCTCGTGCGCGCGCACTCGCCGACGCTGGGAGAAGCCGAGGCGCGCGTGCACATCGTCGAATTCCTCGATCCGGCCTGCGAGACGTGCCGCGACTTCTACCCGTACGTGAAGCAGCTGATGGCCGCGGCGCCCGGGCGCATCCGCGTCAGCGTGCGCTACGCGCCCTTCCACGACGGCTCGGAACAGGTCGTGAAGCTGCTGGCCGCGGCGAAGCTCCAAGGCAAGTTCTGGGAGACGCTCGAGGCGCTGTTCGCGGCGCAGCCGAACTGGGCGTCGCACCACAACCCCCAGCCCGACATGGTGTGGAACTTCATCAACGGCATCGGCCTGGACATTGCGAAACTGAAGGTCGACATGGCCGACCCGGCAATCGACGCGATCGTCAGGCAGGATCTGGCCGACGCGCGGACGCTCAACGTGACGAAGACGCCGGAATTCTTCGTCAATGGCCGCCCGATGCCCAGTTTCGGCTACGAACAGCTCAAACAGCTCGTCGCCGAAGAGTTGAATAGCCAGTACTGAGTATTGATTCCGCGGGGCCACGGCCGTGGCCCGCAGAAAAAAATCGGCCCTGCCGGATGGCAGGGCCGAACGTGGTGCTGAATGCAGACAATGCGGCCTTTCGGGGCCGCACTGGCAGCGGATGCTTACTGGCGGATGCCTTCGATCGACAGCGCGATCTCGACGGAATCGCCGACGACGCGCGGCAGGCCGTAGGTCATGCCGAAATCACTACGCTTGACCGTGGTGGTGCCTTCGAATCCGGCACGGGTGTCGCCGCGCGGCCCCTTCCCTGCGCCCGTCAGCTTCAGGTCGAAATCGACCGGCTTGGTGACGCCGCGGATCGTCAGGTTGCCCGACAGGACGCCTTCGCCGCGGGCGTTCCAGCGCACGCGCGTCGACTCGAAGGTCATGGTCGGGAACTGCGCGAGATCGAAGAAGTCGGGGCTCTTCAGGTGATCTTCGAGCTTCTGGTGCTTGGTGTTGATACTGGACACCGGCACCGTCGCGCTGACAGCGCTCTCGGTCGGCTTCTGACCGATCACGAAGGTGCCCTTGATGTCGTCGAAGCGCCCCATGAAGCGGCTCACGCCGAGGTGCGAAATGAAGAAATAGACATGCGAGTGAGCGACGTCGATCACGTAATCCCCGGCGACGAGATCGCCTGCAGCGGGCTTGGTGGCGGCGGGGCGTGCGACAGCCTTGGTCGCGACGGCGCCCGAAGCCGACTGCTGCGCGTGAGCAGGCAGCGCCAGGGCGGTTCCCAGGGTCAGGGCGAGGAGCAGCGGGCGGAGAGCGATACGCATGGGAGTTCCTTGTCTCTAGAATTGCCGGATGAAGCGGATTGGTGCGGAGAGGAGTCGGTTCTCAACGGGAACGCGCCTTGAGCCGGACGATCATCGCTTCCATCGTCACGCGCATGCGCTCGAGCGAAGCGGCGAGCCGCTCGAAGTCCTTGACGCCGCCGGCTTCGAATTTCTTCCCGAGGTCACCGAGGCTCATCTTGTCGGCCGATTCGATCAGCGAGTCGAGCGGCCGGGTAATCGACGTGGGGATGGTCGCCAGCAGGGCACCGGCCAGCAGCAGTCCGGCTACGGCCAAGCCGATGTTCACGTAGCCGACGACATCGAAGTTGCTGCGAATGCGCTGATAGGCCTGAGCCGACTCTTCGGCACGGGCGCGCGCCAACTTCGTTGCGCCCTCGATCAGGACGGAGTTGAAGCGATCCACCAACGGACGCAGTTCCTCGTTGGCACGGACCGCCTTGTTGTAGGTCTGCGAACCACCAGCCGTTTCGCCTTCGTCGAGCATCGAGACGTCGTAGCTGAAGCCTTCGACGATGCGGGCGAATCCTTTCTGGTAGTCGTCCAGCGCGCCCTTCCATTGCGTGAACGCGGTGCTGTCGGCCGGCAGGTAGATGCCCTTGCTGTTGGCGACCATCGCTTCAAGCTGACCGAGGATGCGCGCATGCGTGGCGTTCCAGTCCGTGAGCACGGCGTTGCGCCCATCGACGTTGCCGACGTAGATCAGGTATTCCTTTTCCTGGCGCCGCAGCTGTTGCGCCGATGCGAGGAGATCGGTGATCTCCGTCGCCGCGATGAAGTTCCGGTTCACGGCCGTGTCCACGAGGCCCTGCGTGCGCGAACCGTAGAAGAAGCTGGCGGCCCCCTGAACGAGGATAAACGCGAGCAGCACGGAGAAACCGAGGATCAGCTTGTTTCGGATGGTCATGACGGTCAGGAGTTTGGAGTTGAGAGGAGTCCGGCGACCAATTCCTGGATGATCGCTTCGCGATCGAGGGTTTCGGGGAGCTCGCGCTGCAGCCGGGCAAGGAAGGTCATCAGCTGGCGGGGTGGCAGCTCGCCATCCTCGAATCCGAGATCGAACAGGACATCATCGACGATGATCTCGCCCAAAACGCCAATTTCTCGTGCCAGACGCTCGACGGTAAACTGCTTCCAGGACGGATTTGCGGACATCGGATCTTTTGCCGTATGTCGATGACAGCGGCAAACTGCCGCATCGACTGTGGAACTTGTAAGTGGATATTACCGGGATACTGCGGAATGCATCAACCATAAACAACCGAGTCCGGCCATAAAATCTTTCACAGTCCGGATGAATTTCTTTCGACACCAAGCATTCCCGCGCCGTCCGCGCCCCCGACGCAAAAATGTAACAACGGAACGGTAGCCTCCGCGACCTCTGCCCCACTCCCTCGGTCGCCCCGGATGCCCCTGCTGCACACCTTACTTCGCGGCAAATACCGCGTGCTCGTATTTGCCGTCGCCGCCTTCTTCCTCGTGAGCGTGGGTGTCTATACGCTCAACTACGTCCTGCTGCAGAGCGTCGAGCGCGACGCGAAGAGCATCAACGAGGGCGGCAAGCTGCGCGGCTACTCGCAGCAGCTTGCCAAGGCGGTGCTCACTCTATCGCATGAATCGGCTGCGGGCGAGCCGGTGCAGACGAGCCAGGCCCAGATCTCGGAGGCCTACCAGGCCTTCGACCTGGCGCTCGCCGAGGTGCAGGCGTTCGCGGCGGCCTCGCAGGACGGCCCCGCGCTCGAACTCGCGGACAAGCTCGACCGGCAGTGGCAGCCGCTCCGGGACGCAGCAATCGCCGTCCTGGCCTCCGCCACGCCCGACCGGGACGCAATCGACTCCGCGGTCACCCTGAGCAACACCCGCAACGTGCGCCTGTTGCAGCTCGCCGACGACCTGACGCACGAACAGGAACGCCTGGCGGGGGATCGAACCCGCTCGATGCGGGTGCTGCAGTCCGGCGCCATTGCCGTCGCGCTGCTGATGTTCGCCTTCATCGTGGTGCACGTCGCGCGCCGCCTGAGCCGGAGCGACCGGGAGGCCGGACAGGCGCGGCGCGAGACGACGGACATCCTGCGCACGGTGCGCGAAGGCTTGTTCCTGATCGACCGCAACGGCACGATCGGCACGCAGCGCTCGGAGCACCTCGCCAGGGTGTTTCCCCATCCGCTGGCACCGGGCGAGAACTTTCTCGTCACGCTGGCCGCGCTGGTGACACCGGACACGATGGATTCCGCCCGGCAGTACATCGGACTGCTGCTCAACGAACGCGTGAAGCCGGCCCTGCTGGCCGACCTCAATCCGCTGCAGCGCGTGCAGCTCGCGCAACCCGGCGGGTCGCGCCCGAAATATCTCAGCTTCAGTTTCCAGCCCGTGCGCGGCGACGTCGGGACCGGCATCACGGGGATGCTGGTCGCGGTGGCGGACGTGAGCCAGGAGGTCAGGCTCGAACGCGAACTCGCGGACGCCGAAGAACGTGCCCGCAGCGAGGTGGCCCTGCTGCTCGACGTGCTCGACAAGGATCCGGCGGACGTGCGCCGCTTCATCGACGATGCACGGGCGAAACTCGACGGCCTGAATGCCGCCCTGCGCGACGTCGCGCCGGACGCGGGTGCCTACCTGACGACGGTGACGAAGGTGTTCCGCGAGGTGCATTCGATCAAGGGCGAGGCGGCCGCGCTCGCGATCGGCGCGGTCGCCACGCAGGCCCACCGGTTCGAGGACGAACTGGGCGCACTGCGCCAGCGCAGGACGCTGACCGGCAACGACCTCATCCCGGTTGCCACCGGGATCGGCCACATGCTGCAGGAGCTGGCGAAGATCGACACCGTGATCTCGCGCCTGGCGGCCTTCGCTCAGCCTGCAGCCGACGCCGGCGCGCGGGGCAGCGAGATGCCGCCCGGCGAGGACGGCGTTCTCCAGTCGATGCAGCGGATCCAGCGGCTCGCGCTGGCGGTTGCCGCCGATCTCGACAAGAAGCTGCGCGTCGAAACCTCGATCCCTCACGTCGGCGAGATTCCCGAGCCGGTCCACCGCCTGCTGCGCGAAGGGCTGCCCCAACTGGTCCGCAACGCCGTCGTGCATGGCATCGAAGCGGCGGCGGAACGGCGGCGCGCGGGCAAGCACGAGGAAGGCCGCCTGCGCATCGAACTGGCGCGCTCGGAGGACGGCAGCCTCGAACTCAGCGTGACCGACGACGGCCGCGGCATCGACGTGCATGCGCTGCGCCGCCGACTGACGGAAGACGGGCATCGGCCGGCCGAACAGGTCGCCGCGATGAGCGACCGCGACGTGGTCGCGACGCTCTTCGCGCCGGGCGTATCCACTGCGGCAACGGTCAGCGAGCATGCCGGCCGCGGCATGGGCCTCGACGTCGTCGGGGCACTCGCGCGCGAGACGGGCGCCCGCCTGAAGCTCGCGTCCACCCCGCGCGCTTATACGCGCTTCACTCTGCAATGGAGTCCCGCATGAAGGCAAGGCTTCTGATCGTCGACGACTCGATGGTCATCCGCAACCTGATCGCACGCCAGATGCTCGACGAGCGGCTGCCGCCGATCGACCTGGTGGGCCTCGCCGGCGACGGCGAACAGGCGCTCGCCATCGCGATGTCGCGGAAGCCCGACTTCATCACGATGGACCTGACCATGCCCAACATGGACGGCGAGGCCTGCATCGAACGGCTTGCCGAGGTCCTGCCGGGCGCGCGCATCATGGTCGTATCGGCCCTGAGTGACAAGACCACGGCGCTGCGCGCCATCAGCAAGGGCGCCCACGGCTTCCTGCACAAGCCTTTTTCCGAAGAACAACTGGTTGCCGCCCTGCTGGAGCTGATGAGTTGAATTACCGCGCGTTGAACCACGAAGACATCGAAGTCTTTTCCGAAGCGATCTCGGCCTTCTTCCTCAACATGACGCACGAGCCTGCAGTCGTGCGCACCGCCTACCTGCTCGACGGCACCGCTTCGCCGCTGTGGGGCGATTTCAACGGGGTGATCGACGTGTCCGGGGGCTTCCGCGGAAGCATCACCTTCTCGGCACCGCACGGCATGCTGTCGCAGGTGCTGCAAGCGATCGGCGAACGCGAACATTCGGTGGACCGCTGCCTAGACGTCGTCGGCGAGATCGCCAACATGATGTCGGGCCGCGCACGGCGCCACTTCGGCGAGGAACTGGCGATCTCGCCGCCTTCGGCCCGCCTGCGCACGGTGCCGCCGGCGGCCGCACGCGCCACGGGCGTGCCCTTCGCGATCCCGCTGCGCTGGCACGCGCACGAGGCGAACCTCGTCGTGCACCTCGACATCCGCCGCTGAAGCGGACGGTCTGCGGAGCCCCAGCCGGCCTCGCCGGCATGCATTCCTCGGCCCACTCCCCACCCTATCCGCGCCCATTGCGCATAACATGCGCGCTTCCGGATCGGCGCACGGGACGACCGTCCCGCGCGGCCGGCCAACCCCGAGCACGAGATCGAGTCCCATGAGCCACCATTCAGCAAGATTCCCCGTCGTCGACGCCCAGGTTTCGCCCACCGGGCGCATGGAGGTGCTGTCCCGCACGGAAGCCGCCCGTCTCTCCAGCCAGGGCCAGGGCGGACTGAGGGAAACCTTCCGCAATTGCGCCCTCGCCGTGCTCAATTGCGGCAACCCGCTCGACGACGGCAAGGAACTCCTCGCCCGCTACCCCGACTTCGACATCGAAATCATCCAGCGCTCGCGTGGCATCAAGCTGGACATCCGCAACGCGCCGGCGAGCGCCTTCGTCGACGGACAGATGATCCGCGGCATACAGGAGCACCTGTTCGCCGTGCTGCGCGACGTGGTCTATGCGAACGGCGAACCCGGTGCGACCGGCGGCGCGGCCCCCGGGCGATTCGATCTCGGCAGCTCGGACGGCATCACCGACGCGGTGTTCCACATCCTGCGCAACGCCGGGATCGTGCAGCCGGTGATCCAGCCCAGCGTCGCGGTGTGCTGGGGCGGGCACTCGATCAGCCGCGAGGAGTACGACTACACCAAGCGCGTCGGCTACGAGATGGGCCTGCGCGGGCTGGACATCTGCACCGGCTGCGGCCCGGGCGCGATGAAGGGGCCGATGAAGGGTGCAACGATCGGACATGCCAAGCAGCGCATCGGCAAGCCGCGCTATCTGGGCTTCACCGAGCCGGGGATCATCGCCGCCGAGTCGCCCAATCCCATCGTCAATGACCTGGTGATCCTGCCCGACGTCGAAAAGCGCCTGGAGGCCTTCGTCCGCGCCGGGCACGGCTTCGTCGTGTTCCCCGGCGGCGTCGGCACCGCCGAGGAGATCCTTTACGTGCTGGGCATCCTGCTACATCCGGCCAATGCCGCGCAGCCCTTCCCGCTGGTCTTCACCGGGCCGAAGAGCGCCGAGGAATACTTCCACCGCATCGACGGCTTCATCGGCGAGACGCTCGGCGACGAGGCGCGCAGCCGTTACCGCATCATCATCGACGACCCCGCCGCGGTCGCGCGCGAACTCCACGGCGGCATCGGCCGGGTACGCGCCTTCCGCAAGGAGAACCGCGACGCCTACTACTTCAACTGGCTGCTGCGCATCGAGCACGAATTCCAGCAGCCCTTCCGGCCGACGCACGCGAACATGCGGCGGCTCAAGCTGCACCGCGGCGAGCCGAAGCACCTGCTCGCGGCCGATCTGCGGCGCGCGTTCTCCGGCGTGGTCGCAGGCAACGTCAAGAACGAAGGCATCCGCGAGATCGAGCAGCACGGTCCGTTCGAGATCCACGGCGATCCCGAGATCATGGGGCCGATGGACGCGCTGCTCGCCTCCTTCGTCGCGCAGGGGCGCATGAAGCTGCCCGGGACGACGTACAACCCGTGTTATCGCGTCGTGCCCGGCACACGGGAAGCGGCGCCCTCCGCCTGAGCGGGCGACACGCGGCCCGCCGCGGCGGGTATGTTGCGTGGATGCCATGATCGCCCGGCGGCATATGCTGCCGGGAATCGCGTCGGGAAATATGTCCGTAACGTTTGATGGGTACAATCCCCCAAAAAACAAAACCAGACATAACCACACCACCGACGATCATGAAAAGCCACACCAAAGAAAACTTCCTGCCGGCCGATCCGGGCTTCCACCGCGAACGCGACGACGGACTCTACGATCCCGTCCGCTTCGTCTTCGTAAACGACCGCATGCGCGAACACATCCTGAACGAGCGCCGCGTGATTCTGGACGCACTGCCGCCGTTCAACCGCGCACGCCAGGAAAAAATCTTCAGCAAGTACGATCCGAACGAACGTCATCGGAGTTACCAGAACATCCTGCGGATGTACGGTCGCCCCGCAAACGCATAGGGAGGGCATCATCCGGGACGAGCCGGAGGGTTCAACAAAAAACGCGGCCCGGCCGCGTTTTTCGTTTGTGGTCGGGCGTCAGCGACGCCCGCATGCACTCCCGCCTCAGACGCCGATCCGGCCGCCGTCCGCACGCGTGATGACGATGGTCGCCGAGCGCGGACGCGACAACCCGCCGTCCGGCCAATGGCTGCCGAAGGTACCCGTGGCGAAGTCGGGACGGGTGTCTTCGCCCGGATGCTGGATGTTCACGAACAGCGCCTTGCCGTCCGGCGTTTCCGCGACCCCGGTGATCTCGCACTCCTTCGGACCGACGAGGAAGCGCCGCAGGTTTTCCTCGCCGGGCGGCTTGCCGACGTAGGTATCGACCGCGCGCGTGCTCGTGCCGTCGCTGCTCACGATGGTTCGCGGACCGCCGTCGCCGACCTCGCCCGGCACCGCCGCTAGGAGCATGCAGTTCGTGACGTCGGTGTAGGCGCCGTCGTCGGTCTCGATCCACAGCACGCCGGTCGCCTGGCTGAACCAGAGACCGTCGGGGCTGGAGAAATCGTTCGCATCGGTCAGGCCCGAGATGTTCACGTTCGCAGCATCCGCGGTGGCGCGCGCGCCGAACAGGAACACGTCCCACTTGAACGAGGTCGCGGCGACGTCGCCGCCGGCTTCGGCGAAGCGGATGATGTGGCCGTTGGGGTTGCCGCGCTGGTCCTGCCCCGTGGTCTTGCGGTCGTTGTAGAAGCGCGGGTTGGCGGCATCGAGACGCGAGAGCGGACGGCTCGCCGCATTGGTGTTGGTGAGGGCCATGTAGACCTCGCCGTTGCGCGGATTCACCGCGCCCCATTCGGGACGGTCCATCTTCGTCGCACCGGCCGCGTCGGCCGCGAGGCGGGCATGCACGAGGACGTCGGCCTGGTCGGCGAACGCGTAGGCGGGGTTCGCGGGCGACACGTTGCCGACACCGAAGGTCAGCTCGACCCACCGGCCAGTGCCGTCGGCATCGAAGCGTGCGACGTAGAGCTTGCCGTCGTCGAGGTACTTGTCGCCGGCCGCCATGCCGCCGTTGGCGTCGTCCGGGTGCCACGCGGCGTTCGAGACGTACTTGTAGATGTACTCGTTGCGCGAGTCACAGCCCATGTACCACACCAGCGGGTGGCCGACGCGAACGGGGCCGAGCCATGCGCCTTCGTGCGCAAAGCGGCCCAGCGCGGTGCGCTTTTTCGGCGTCGCGTCCGGGCTGAACGGGTCGATCTCGACGACCCAGCCGTAGGTGTTGGGGGCGTTGCGATAGTCGTCGCTGCCGTCCGCCGAACTGCCGAGTTTCATCGCGTTCCAGCGGCGGTAGAGGTCATCGGGCGTATCGGGCGTGACGGTCGCCCACAGTTCGCGGCCGTTGCCGGCGACGCCGTAGCGGGCCAGAGCCGCCAGTTCCCGGGCGCTGCGGTTGGGGTTGTCGATCGCGGTGATGCGGCGGAAATACCCGGCCCAGTTTTCCTCGCACGTGAGATAGGTGCCCCACGGCGTGCTGCCGCTGGCGCAGTTATTGACAGTGCCGCGCGTGCGGCTGCCGTCCGGCGAGTACTTCGTGACCATGTACGGGGTCTTGCCGGCCGGGCCGGACAGTTCCATTTCGGTCAGCGTGTGAACGCGGCGGTTGAAATGCGAGTCGCGCTGGTAACGCCATGCGCCGCCCTCGCGCACGGTCTCGACCACACTCACGCCATGCACGTAAAACTCGCGCAGCACCTCCTCCGCAACCGTGCGCACGCCGCCGACCACTGTGGCGCCGTTCGGATGCAGGAAGGCCGGCGTAATCGCTTCGTGGTTCAGGCACAGCAGGCCGCGCTCGGACTCGTTCTTGTGGTGCTTGCCGTTCGGGCCGAGGCCGAAGTAATGCATGCCGTCGTGATGGTCGCCGGCGCGGAGCGCGAAGCTCTCGGCCGGGTCGGTGCCGTCGTTCAGGTATTCGCCCACGCTGCCGTCGATGGGGTCGCCCAGACGGTAGAGGACCGTGTAGCGATAGCCGTCCGGCACCGCCACCGTGTCGGCGAGGCTCTTCGCCACGGGGTTGAACGCGAGTTTCGGCAGTTTGCGGCCGGGAGCGGCAGCCCCTTGCGCGGAAGCAGCCGCGAAGGCCGGCGACGCGCCCCCCAGCATCGCCAGCGCGGCGGCGCCCATGCTGCCGCCGAGGAGGTGGCGCCGTGACAGGCGCGCCTGCAAGATGCTGTCGAAGCCCGGATTTGCCGAGGTATTGGTGGATTCGTCGTCGCTGTCGGAGCGCAGGGATTGCAGATCGTTCATTGAGAGTTCCTCTGTGGGATTACGCGATGCCTCTTGCGAGCACGCACGGTAATCCGCACAGGTTAAGAACTCATGACAGGGCAATCGCGCTGCGGAAGGCGGTCTCACGCCCGGGCATCACGGCGCTCGGCAGGGCGCGCGCGTCGTCGCACCCCCGATCAGACCGTAACCCGGTGCGGGCGACCGCGAGTGCCGGCTTCCGGATTGGGCTTGAAACGCTGCTCCGGCTCAACCGGGCTCGTCCGGAAACACCGTCCGGTACAGGCATTCGGTCGCAAACGCGGTGATAGGCAGCGTCACCGTCAGCAGCAGCGGCACGATTATCGACACGATGATCGTGCCCCCGAGCACGACACTCCACGTCAGGTTCGCCGGGAAGCTGCGAAAGATCGCGCGGACGCTCGCACTCACGGCGACAACCAGGCTTGCGCGGCGCTCGATGAGCAGGGGAACGGCATAGGCGGTGATGCAGAAGGCGATCACCGCGAACAGTCCTCCCGCGACGATCGCTCCCAGGTGGAAACGCAGGAGTTCCGCCGACAAGGGAAACAGCATCTTCCAGCCAGCGTAGCTGCGCCCCAGCATGAAACTGTAGAGGATGCCGGCGTCGGTCATCCAGATCACGAAGAGAAACAGGCAGACGAGCACGAGGCCCCAGAGCGCGGGGGGCGACCGCAGGAACCCCCCGCCGACATCCCGCCACGTCGGTTTGCGTCCATCCCGCCTTGCCGCCGACATGGCGAAGAAACCCGCCAGCAGGGCCGGGGCCACAATCAGGAAACCGCCCACCAGCGGCAATGCCATCGGCGCCAGTCCGACGGTGGCGAGCAGGGTAACGAGCCCCACGCCGAACACGGCGAACCCGCCCGCATACAACAGGGAAAGGGGAGCGGTGTCTGCGAAGACGCGCAACCCGCAGGCTACGGCGGCCATAACCTGCGCGGGGCGGATTTGCCGCGGCTCGGGGCGACTGGCATTCATTGACATGGGGCACCACGAAGAAGAGCGCACGTTCCATCCTAGTCCGAATCCTCCCGGGCCCGCCATGCCGACACGCCGTCCGGCTTGGGCGATATCGTGCGTCGACCCACACCTCCGGCGTCCCGTTCGGTCGAACGGGTTTATGACGAACACTACACCACACGCCCACAGGCGATCGACGATCTGACCGCGTCGGAAGCAGGCGGCGCCTTCGCCTGCAGCACCAACACTTCCCCAAAGCACGTATCCTAGCGACCTTCCCGATTCGGTCGAGCTCCGCAGTGCGGTCCCGTGCGCGTTCGTTCCCCTATCCGCCCGCAACTGCAATCCCCAGATACCAGAGCCTTACTCATGATCACCCTCAAGGACGTCACCCTGCGTCGCGGCGCCAAGGTGCTGCTCGACAACACCTCCGTCATCCTCAACCCTGGCGAAAAGGTCGGCCTGGTCGGGCGCAACGGTGCCGGCAAATCCTCGCTGTTCGGCCTGCTCAACGGCACGCTGCATGAAGACGCGGGCGACTTCAACATCCCGGCCGCCTGGCGCATGGCGCAAGTCGCACAGGACATGCCCGAAACCAGCCAGTCGGCCACCGACTTCGTGATCGAGGGCGACACCGCCCTGCTCGCCGCCCAACAGGAAGTCGCCGCAGCCGAAGCGAGCGACGACGGCGAGCGCATGGCCTATGCCTACATGGCGCTGCACGACGCGGGCGCCCACGACGCCCAGGCGCGTTCCCAGGCGCTGATCCTCGGGCTCGGCTTCAAGACCACCGAACTGTGCAACCCCGTGAACAGCTTCTCCGGCGGCTGGCGAATGCGCCTGCAGCTGGCCCGGGCCCTGATGTGCCCGTCCGACCTGCTGCTGCTCGACGAACCGACCAACCACCTCGACCTCGACGCCCTCGTCTGGCTCGAAGCCTGGCTCAAGCGCTACACCGGCACGCTGGTGGTCATCAGCCACGACCGTGAATTCCTCGACGCCATCACCGACGTAACGGTGCATATCGATAACCACAAGCTGACCCGCTACGGCGGCAACTACTCCACCTTCGAGGACACCCGCGCCCTGCAGCTCGAGTTGCAGCAGAACGCCTACGCCAAGCAGCAGGACAAGATCGCCCATCTGCAGAAGTTCATCGCCCGCTTCAAGGCCAAGGCCAGCAAGGCCAAGCAGGCCCAGAGCCGGGTCAAGGCGCTGGACCGCATGGACAAGCTCGCGCCGGTGCTCGCCAGCGCCGACTTCACCTTCGAGTTCAAGGAACCGCTCAACCTGCCCAACCCCATGCTGGCGATGGAAAACGCCTGCTTCGGCTATCCGCCGCCCGAGGGCGCCCCCGCCGGCACGCCGCCGACGGTGATCGTGCGTGGCGTGAACAAGTCGGTGATGGCCGGCGAACGCATCGGCATCCTCGGCGCCAACGGCCGCGGAAAATCCACCCTGGTGAAGACCATCGCCCGTGACCTCGCCCCCACCAGCGGCGTCGTCACCGAGGGCAAGGGGCTGCGCATCGGCTATTTCGCCCAGCAGGAACTGGATGTGCTCCGCCCCGAGGACAACCCTCTTCAACATATGGTGCGCATGGCCCGCGAAGGCCTGCCGGCCGGCCAGAGCGGTCGCGAGCAGGATCTGCGCACCTTCCTCGGCACCTTCAACTTCAGCGGCGACATGGTCCAGCAGCCGGTCGGCACCATGAGCGGCGGAGAGAAGGCCCGCCTCGTGCTGTGCATGCTCGTCTGGCAGCGCCCCAACCTGCTGCTGCTCGACGAACCGACCAACCACCTCGACCTCGCCACCCGCGAAGCCCTGGCCATGGCGCTCAACGAATTCGAAGGCACGGTGATGCTGGTCTCCCACGACCGGGCCCTGCTGCGCTCGGTGTGCGACGAGTTCTGGCTGGTTGCCCGCGGCGGCGTGGAGCCCTTCGACGGCGACCTGGACGATTACCAGCAATACCTGCTCGACGAAGCCCGCCGTGCCCGCGAAGAGCTCAAGGCCTCACTCAAGAGCCCCAAGCACGAGCCCGCGCCGGTTGCAGCCAACCGGATCAGCCCGGAAAAGCTCAAGAGCCTCAAGCGCGACCTGGGCAAGCTGGAGCAGACGATCCTGGAGGTACAAGCGCGCAAGCACGCCACCGAAGCCCGGCTGGCCAGCTCGCCGTCGGTGCAGCTACTCGCTGAATTGGGAAAGGAGTTACAGCAGATCGAAGAAACCCTGAACGCCCATGAGGACAGCTGGCTGCAACTTTCCGAGGAGATCGAAGCGGCAAGCAGGGGCTGAAGCCGCGAAGCGGTTATTCAGCCAAATCGACTCCCGCCATGCGCGCGCGCCGCGCGGCTTCTTCGGTACGCGCCGCCTCGATGACCTGCATGACTTCGTCCAGGTCGGCGAGCTTCTCGTCACGCTTGAAGTGCCCGGTCAATTGGATGTCCGGGTGCAGGCTGCCGGACTCGTAGTGTGACCAGATTTCCTTGCCGTAATCGGTAGTCAGAAGCTCCGGCGCGAACTGGCCGAAGTAGGCGGCGAGGTTGTCGACGTCCCGCTCCAGCATGCGGCTGGCGTTGTTGTTGGCGGCCGCGTCGATCGCCTGCGGCAGGTCGATGATCACCGGCCCGTCGGCATCGACCAGGATGTTGTATTCGGACAGGTCGCCGTGCACGATCCCCGCACACAGCATGCGCACCACCTGACGCACCAGAAAGGCGTGGTATCGCCGCGCATCCTCTTCGCTCATTGCGATGTCGTTGAGCCGCGGCGCCGGTTCGCCGTTTTCATCGGCCACCAGCTCCATCAGCAGCACGCCTTCGTGGAAATTGTACGGCGTCGGCACGCGCACGCCGGCCGCGGCCAGACGATACAGCGCATCGACCTCGGCGCTTTGCCAGGCGGCCTCCTGCTCCTGCCGCCCATAGCGCGAACCCTTTGCCATCGCGCGCGCCTGCCGGCTGTTCTTGACCTTGCGCCCTTCGGTGTAGTCGACCGCCTGACGGAAAGCGCGCTTGTTGGCCTCCTTGTAGACCTTGGCGCAGCGGACTTCGTCGCCACACTCGACGACGAAGACCATCGCCTCCTTGCCGCTCATCAACTGACGCGTGACGCGGTCGACGAGACCGTCCGTCACCAGCGGCTCGATTCTGCTTGGCGTTTTCATACCTTCGATCAGCTCCTGTGCAGCTTCGCGTAGCCCGCGAGCAGACGCTGGTGCATGTCGCAATCGGCTAGCTTGAGCCCGAGCGAAGGCTGGCCGAAGAAGCGCAGCTCGCCATCGAGCAGTGCATTGGCCTGCCGCAGGGTTTCGGCGCCGTAGAGACTTTCCATCGCCGGCGCATAGCGCGCATCATCGTCGAGTTTCATCAGGCATTCGATACAGCGATAAACCCGGCGACGGTCGGCATTGACCTGATCGAAATGGCGCACCCACTCGCAACCTTCCGCGATGGCATCCTCGTCACCCACGGCGAGCGCCAGCAGGGTTTTCAGCTCGCCGACGCGCAGATCGCTCCAGAAAGCATCGTCACCGGCCGCCAGGCCGATCAGCGCAGCCACCAGGCGCTCGTCGGTCAGGCCACTTTCGTTAAGCGTATCGAGCAGATCGCCGCATTCGTCATCGTCGAGCTCGGCCAGATGCACGATCGCTTCACGGACATCGTTGGCGACACTATTGTTCTCGAATTCCAGTTCGTCGATCGGGTAGATCTCCGACATGCCCGGAACGAGAATGCGGCACGCGTACACGCCTAGATGGGTGAAATCGGCCACATAGATGTCGTGACCCGCGGCGTGGATGCTCTCCACCAGCCAAGCGTAGTCCTCGGCCGTCGTGGTGCCGAAATTCCAGTCGTGGAATGCGAAGTCCGGCTGCGTACCGAGGAAGTTCCAGCTGACGATTCCGCTGGAATCGACGAAGTGGATTTCGATGTTCGGCGAACTGGCGATTTCCTCAAGATCGAAACCGGGCTCGGGAAAACCCGAGAGCGCATCCAGCGCGCGTCCCTGCAGCAATTCCGTGAGTGCCCGCTCCAACGCGATCTCGAAGCGCGGATGGGCGCCGAAGCTGGAGAAGCAGCCCTGGTCCTGCGGATGCAGCAGGGTCACGTTCATCACCGGATATTTGCCGCCGAGCGACGCGTCCTTCACGAGGATGCCGAAACCGGCCGCGCGCAGCCCGGCGATGCCTGCGGCGATGCGCGGATAGCGCGCGATGACCTCTTCCGGCACGTCCGGCAGGCACAGCCCTTCGCTGATGATGCGGAATTTGATGTGGCGTTCGAAAATTTCCGATAGTGCCTGCGTACGCGCTTCGGCCGGCGTATTGCCCGCCGACATGCCGTTGCTGACGTACAGGTTGCCGATGATGTTGACCGGGAAATGCACCACGGCCTCGTCACGCTGGCGGACATAGGGAATCGCGCAGATGCCGCGCTCGAAGTTGCCGGAATTGAAGTCGACCAGGCTGTCGGCGTGGATGCTGCCCTTGGGGTTGTAGAACTGCTGCAACTCGCGTGTCAGCAGCCCCTCCGGCCACTTTCCGTCCTCGCCGGGCTGAAACCACTGCTCCTGCGGGTAATGCACGAAACTGCGGCCGGCGCCGCCCTCGGCGTATTGTTCGCCGAGGTAATAGTGATTCCAGAAGTAGTTGCACGACAGCCGCTCGAAATACTCGCCGAGCGCGCTGGCCCGCGCCGCCAGCTTCGACGCGCCCTTGCCGTTCGTGAACATCAGCGGACAATCGCGGTCGCGCACATGCACCGACCAGATGCCATCGACGGGGTTGAGCCACGACCGCTCCTCGACGTGGAAGCCGAGCGCTTCCAGCTTCCCCTGCATGGTGCCGATAGAGGACTCGAGCGAGGCATCCTTGCCCGCGATGAAGCTTTCTGACTGCATGAATTGATCCTGCTGAACTGCGTGGAATTGAAAGATCGACGCCCGCCGTGACCGCCGGAGCGGCCGAGCTGGCAGGGTATTGCGGCGTCCCGTGGCACGAATTCGCCCGGGACATTCAGATCTCTTGGGTCAAGGTGGGAACACCCGCATCATCGCGGGCGAAGCCGAGCAGCTTACACCCTTACTGCCCTATGTCGGGGCAGAACCCGTCCTTCGACTGATCGTTCCGAACCACGATTCGCATCGTGACCGGGACGGGAAGTAGAATCCGCCCATGACATCGAATGCACTGAACGAAGCCGCAGCGGACGACGCAGCCGCCCCGGTGAAAGAGCCGCGCCTGTGGTGCGACGACGGCTGGACCGCCCGCGTCATCAAAAACATGGACGACGATGGATGGGCGGTCGAAATGATCAAGGATGGCGAGCCCGAGCCCGCCTTGGTCGGCCCCTGGACGATGGGGCGCGACAAGAAGAACCCGAAGCCCCTTGACGCCTCAGCATTCAACACCTTGGTCAAGACCGCCTCGGAAGTGCTGCGCCGCCACGAGCAACAGCTGCATGCGACGCTTCACAAGAAACTCACCGTGAACACGGAGTCGGGCCCGGTCAGCGTCACGCTCGACATCATTGTCGACGAGTACGATCCCCATGCCCTGCTGGGCGCGTACGACGCGGCGGGCGAAGAACTGGCCCGGCTGCGCGTGGATGCGGGATTCAAACTGACAACGGCCAGCGCGCAGGCGTGGCTTGAGGATGACTTCCGCAGGCCTGGCTGATCGACCTTTGCGGCAGACCACCGAATGTGAGGCCGTCCAACGGATTGACCTGCTCCTGCAATCACCGGATTAACCGGTTTGCAGGATGAGGTTGCGCATCCACTGGTTCGCCTGGTCGTGATCCGCGCTCTTGTGCCAGTACAGATGCAGCTCGAGCGGCGCCACCGCGAAGGGCAGCTCGAACAGCTGCAGGTCGAACTGCCGCGCCAGGGTATAGGGCAGCGACAGTGCCAGATCGGATTGGCGCACGATGTCCGGCGCCATCAGGTGGTGCTGCATGCGCAGCGCGATGTGGCGCCGCTCACCGAGTTGATTCAGCGCTGCATCCACATACCCCATGCCGGAACGGCGACTTGAGACGTGGATATGTTCCAGCCGAAGAAATTGCTCGAGCGTCAGTTCGCCATCCACGAGCGGATGGTCCCTGCGTATGGCGCAGACATAGCGATCCTCCAGCAAGGGCGTATGCAGCAGCTGGGGATCCGCCAGCGTCGGGATATCCAAAGCAAAATCCAGCCTCCCCGCCGCCATCTCCCTGGCCAATTCCTGCCGTTGCACCTGGAAAACCTGCAAACAGACCCGGGGCGCGGCGGATTGCGCACGCCGGAACAGCGACGGCAGCAGCATAGCCTCGATCAGGTCGCCCATGCTCAGCCGGTATAGCCGATCCGCGGTTTCCGGGACGAACTGCTCACCCTCCTGGACGCTGCGTCGCAGCAACTGAAGGGCGTCGCGCACCGAGCCGACGATATTCTGCGCCATGGGCGTCGGCATCATTCCCTGGCCTGTGCGCACAAACAAGGGATCGTTGAAAGTGTCCCGCAAACGGGCCAGAGCGTTGCTGACGGCCGGCTGGGTAATGCAAAGAATTTCGGCGGCTCGCGTCAGATTGCCGGTCGTATAGATGGTGTCGAAGACAACGAAGAGATTCAGGTCGATCTTGCTCAGGTTCATGGCGCCCTGCCAGCTGTTCATGACTTGCGTGGGACCATCAGAACACCATAAGCCTGCGTTGTCGAACATCGCATTGCCCCGCCAATCTGAAGAGCTGTGACCGCAAACCAGCGGCTTGCGGTCACGATTGCACGCTCAAAGGCGTTTCGACGGCGTCAGGTAGGCCGCAGCGCGGCCTAGCGTCTGCTGCGAACTCTTGATTTCCATACGGGAAATCGCCTGCAGATGAACCTCATCCGGGCCGTCGGCAAAGCGCAAACAGCGACCCCATGTGTAGTGATCGGCCAGCGGCGTATCCGGGGTGAGCCCCATCGCGCCGAATACCTGCATCGCACGATCGACAACATTGGTATACACCGTCGGCACCAGTGCCTTGATCATCGAAATTTCCTTGCGCGCGTCCTTGGCACCCACCTTGTCGATCATCCAGGCGGCCTTGAGGACCAACAGGCGCGCCTGATCGATCTCGATACGCGAGCGCGCGATCCATTCGCCGATGCTGCCATGCTGGTAAAGGTACTTGCCGAAAGTCTTGCGCTCCTGCGAACGCTCGCACATCAACTCCAGCGCCAGTTCAGCTCCCCCGATCGAACGCATGCAGTGATGGATACGACCGGGCCCCAGGCGCGCCTGCGCCATCTCAAAGCCGCTCCCCTCTTCGCCGAGCAGATTGCCGACCGGCACGCGCACATTGCGGAAGACGATTTCACAGTGTCCCTCGTGGTGAAACGAGTTCAGCACGGTCGGGTTGCGCACGATCTCCACGCCGGAGGTGTCCCAGGGCAATCGCACCGACTTGGCATATGAGAATACCAAAGGTTGTTAACTTTCATGACCTTAGCGAGCCCCTGTTCACAGCGGCATAATTTGTGTAGTTTCCTACCTTTTTGGGCCGCCCATGAAGA
>NZ_QVLR01000062.1 GCF_014822185.1 Azoarcus sp. Aa7 | reverse complement strand
GTGTTGGCCGGGGGTCTGGCTGGGGGCCTTCCTGATCGATTTCCTGCCCGATCGCACGACCACCAGCGCGCTGGTTTCCGTGATCGGCGCGACCGGGGCAACGCTCCAGGCAGTGCTCGGCGCCGGCCTCAGCAGGCGCTTCCTGCGTTCGCCATCGTTTCCCGCTCCTAATCGGGATATTGCGCGTTTCCTGCTGCTGACCGGGCCGCTGGCCTGTCTGGTGTCGTCGAGCATCGGCGTCGGCGCGCTGGTCGCCTTAGGGCGCATTGCCCGGTCGGATGCGCCGGGCGAGTGGCTGACCTGGTGGGCCGGTGACACGCAGGGAGTATTGCTGTTCGCACCGCTGGTGCTGCTGGCATGGCCGGGAGCGCTCCGCCTCTGGGGGCGCCGGGGCGGGGGAACGAGGATTTCCCTCCTGTTGCTCGTCGCCGTCGCAATCCTGTCGGCCGGCAGCTTCAGTGTCGCCCGCCTCGAGGAGGGCCGCAAACGCGCGGAAATCGCCCAGCGGATGGACGAGGTGTTCGAGATCGGTTTTCTTCCCCTGCCGGGCGTCATCGTCCCGCTCGAAGGGGTCGAGCGCTTCATCAGCGCGAGTTCGGTTGTGACCGCGGACGAGTTTGCGAGGTTCACGGCATGGATCACCCGGCATCCGGCTGTGATGTCGATCGATTGGGCGCCACGCGTTCTGCATGACGAACGCGGGCGCTTCGAACGGGCAGTCCGCACCGGGGGCATGCACGACTATTACATCGGCGAGGTCGGCGAGGACGGCAAGCCGCGACCGACCACGGAGCGGCCGGATTATTTCCCCGTCCTGTACACTGCACCCGCGGGAGAAGGCCGGCGCGTCCTGGGACTCGACCACGGCCGTGATCCGCGTCGGCGCATCGAGATGGAGCGCGCGACGGAAAGCGGCGTGGCCCAACTGGTTCGCGCGATACCGTTGCTGCGGACGAAACGCATGGCGCTGCTCGTGTTCCAGCCGGTGCGTGGCGTGGCGCGCGCTTCATGGATCGGTGCCGGGCGGGCCGGAACCGATGGTCTGCTGGGCCATGTCGTGGGTGTCTTCGACGTCGTGCAACTGTTCGGTCCGCTGGCCGACGCCGCGCGTGCGCGGAGCATCGGTTTCCGCGTATCGGACGTGACGGCCGGCGAACCCGCACAGACCTTGCTCGATGAAATGCGGCCGGGCGTGACGCCATCCGTGCGCAAGGAGATCAAGTTCGGCGGGCGGACGCTCGGTCTGGACATGGCGGCTGACGGATCGGCCGGATACGCGGGTTATCGGGGCGAGGAGCGGATCTATCAGGTCTTTTCGGTTCTTGCGGCCATGCTCGTGGCCTATGTCGCACTGAGCGGCGCCGGCCACACGGCGGCCATCGAGGCGGAGGTGGCCGAGCGCACCGTCGACCTCAAGCGCGCGCTCGATGCCCGGCTGGCCGCGGAGGACGAGCGTGACCGCATCTTCGATCTGTCGCTCGATCTGATCGGCATTGCAGGCGTGGACGGGTATTTCAAACGCGTGAATCCGGCCTTCAGCCGGACGCTCGGCTGGAGCGACGAGGCGTTCCTGTCGCGGCCCTTCCTCGATTTCGTGCATGCCGACGACGTCGAGGCGACGCTCGCGGTGCTGGATCACCTCGCCCACGGGGAAACGACGATCGGTTTCGAGAATCGCTATCGCTGCAAGGACGGTACGTGGCGCTGGCTGGAGTGGAAAGCCTTGCCGCAGCCGGGTGGGGTGATACTCGCGACGGCGAGCGATTGCACGCAACGGTACGAGACTGCCCAGCACCTGCGCGAGCTCAACGCCGAACTGACCCGTCGCGTCGCGGAGCGCCAGACGGCCCTGGATGCGCTCGGTGCGAAGCAGGAGGAGCTCCGTGCGGCACTGGACAATCTGCTCGAGTGCGTCGTGACCATCGACGCGCGGGGGATCGTCCACGGGGCGAACGCTGCCGTCGAGACGGTGTTCGGATATGCGCGTGATGAAGTCATCGGGAACAATGTCTCGCTGCTGATGCCTTCGCCGCATCGGGAACGGCACGACGATTACCTGGCGCGCTACCTGAAGACCGGCGTCAGGCACATCATCGGAACGACCCGCGAGGTGGAGGGGAAGCACAAGCTCGGCCACCCGATCACGCTGGAGTTGAGCATTGCCGAGTACCGCGTGCGCGACGAGCAGTTTTTCATCGGCACGCTGCGGGACATCGGTGCGCGCAAGGCACTGGTCGCCGCACTGACGCAGGCGCGGGAAGACGCGGAGCAGGCGAATCGGGCGAAATCGGCCTTCCTGGCCACGATGAGCCATGAGATCCGCACGCCGATGAACGGGGTGATCGGTTTGGTCGAAGTGCTCGCACGCAGCCAGATGTCGGATCATCAGGCCGATCTGGTCGCAACGATTCGCGAATCGTCATCGACGCTGTTGCGCATCATCGACGACATCCTCGATTTCTCGAAGATCGAGGCGGGCCGGCTGGAACTCGACATCGAGGCGGTATCGATCGCGGATCTGGTCGAAGGCGTGACCGGTTCGCTTCTTCCGGTGGCGGCCCGGCGCAAGGTGGATCTGTCGGTGTTCGTGGCGCCGGAGGTGCCCGGGCGGGTGCAGGCCGACGAGCTGCGGCTGCGGCAGGTCCTCTACAACCTGGTCGGCAACGCGATCAAGTTCTCGTCCGGCCGGCCGCAGGTGCGCGGGCGGGTGTCGGTCCGCGTGACGGTGGCCGATACCGCGCCCCTGCGGCTCGCGTTCGCGATCGCGGACAACGGCATCGGCATCGATCCGGGCAAGGTGGAGGAACTGTTCAATCCCTTCACCCAGGCGGAAACCTCCACGACGCGCCGCTTCGGCGGAACCGGCCTCGGCCTTGCGATCTGCTGGCGACTCGTGAACCTGATGCGGGGCGAGATCAAGCTTCACAGCGAGCCGGGAAACGGATCGACGTTCGTGGTGACCGTCCCCTTCGTGCAATCGGACGCACAGCCGGTGCCCAACCTGCCGGAGCTTGGCGGGGTGAACTGCGTCGTCGTCGACAGCCCGGAACTCAACACCGTGGACCTTCGCGTGTATCTGGAGCACGCTGGCGCAAACGTGTTCGCGGCGCACGACGAGGCTGCAGCCGGTGTCAAGGCGGCGAACCTGACCGCACCGGTGGTGCTGATCGACTTTGCCGGCGAGGGGCAGAATGCGGGAAGCGACAAGGCACTCGGCGCGAGTGCTGCAGCTCGCGTCAGGATCACGCGCGGCAGGCGCCGGCGTCCGCGCATCACGGGTCCCGACACGGTCATGCTGGACGGCAACGCGCTGCGCCGCCAGTCGCTGCTGCGCGCCGTAGCAGTCGCTGCCGGGCGTGCGTCGCCGGAAATCTTCCACGCAGTGCCCACCGAGACCGCCGTGCCGGCGACGAAGAAAGCGCCGAGCGTCGCCGAGGCACGCCGGCAGGGGCGCCTGATCCTCGTCGCCGACGATGACGAGATCAACAAGAAAGTGATCCTCGAACAACTCGCGCTGCTCGGCCAGGCCGCGGAAATCGCCGACGACGGGGCCGAAGCCCTGCGCATGTGGCAGCGCGGCGGCTATGCGCTGATCCTGACGGACCTGCACATGCCGAACATGGACGGATACAGTCTGACGAAGGCGATCCGCGAGGCGGAAGATGGTGCGGCGCGCATACCGATCGTGGCGCTCACGGCGAATGCCCTGCAGGGCGAATCAAGACGGGCGCTCGAAGCGGGGATGGACGATTACCTGACGAAACCGGTCAGGCTCGATGTGCTCGGCGCGCATCTCGAACGATGGCTGCCGCGGCAGGATACGGCGGTTGCGACGGCGGAGCAGGTTACCTCCGGGCCGGCGCCGGACGCCTCGGCGTCCGCGCTGCCGATCCTCGATGTGTCGGTGCTGGGCGGACTGGTGGGGGACGACCCGGTCGTCATTCGCGAGTTCCTGGGCGACTATCTCGCGTCGGCAAGAGGCCTGGTTGCGGAAGCGCGGACTGCATTCGCCGCACGGGACAGCAGCTTGGTAGCCGCCTGCTCCCATAAGCTCAAGTCTTCGTCGCGGGCCGTCGGCGCCCTGGCCCTGGGGGACCTGTGCAACCGCATCGAGAGCGCGGTCCGGGTTGCGGATCCGGTTGCGCTGGAGCTGGAGATGGGGCGATTCGACGAGGTGGTCATCGCGACCGAAACCCTTATCGCCGCACTGTTGTCCGAACCGCTGAACGAATCGAATCCCGCAGTCGGGGGTAGGCAATGAATATACTCGTGATCGATGACGAGCCTTTCGTACGAAAGCTCCTCGTACACCAGCTCGGGCGCTTGGGTTTCGAACGCGTGCAGCCCTGCGCGAGCGCGCAGGAGGCCCTGTCGCTGCTCGGGCGTCCGGGAGAAAGTGCCGATCTGATTTTCTGCGACCTGCAGATGCCGGAAATGGACGGCGTCGAGTTCGTCCGTCACCTCGTGCGCGTGGGTTATGCGGGCGGTCTGGTGCTGGTCAGCGGCGAGGACGAGCGGGTCGTGCAGACCGCGGCGAAGCTCGCCCGCGCCCACAAGCTGAAGGTACTCGGCGCGCTCAACAAACCGGTATCGATCGACAGGCTCAGGCAAATACTCGCAAGCGCCGGCGCGCACAGCCCCGCCCAGCCGTCTGCGGAACGCAAGGCCTACTCCGCCGAGCGCCTGCGGCAGGCGATAGCCGATGGCGAGCTCGTCAACCATTACCAACCCAAGGTCGAACTCGCATCGGGGGCCGTCACCGGGATCGAGACCCTGGTACGCTGGCAGCACCCGCAGGACGGACTGATTTTCCCCGATCTGTTCATTCCGGCTGCCGAAGAGAGCGGACTGATCAACGAGCTGACGCGATCGGTGTTGCGCACGGCCTTGCGCCACGCGCGCGCGTGGCGCGACGACGGCCTTCCGCTGCAGGTTGCGGTCAACGTGTCGATGGACAATCTGGTCTCGCTGGACTTCCCCGATTTCGTCGAACGCGCCGTCAGCGAGGCCGGTATCGCGGCAAGCGGCCTGTTGTTGGAGGTGACGGAAAGCCGCCTGATGAAGGATCCGCTGACGCCGCTGGAAGTGCTGGCGCGCCTGCGGCTCAAGCGCATCGGATTGTCGATCGACGACTTCGGCACCGGGCACTCCTCGCTCGCCCAGCTGCGCGACATCCCGTTCAGCGAGTTGAAGGTCGACCGCGGCTTTGTGCATGGTGCGTGGCGCGACGCCTCGCTGCGCGCGATCCTGGAGGCGAGCCTCGGAATGGCACGCCAGCTCGGCATGAAGACGGTTGCCGAAGGGGTCGAGGACCGGGAGGACTGGGATTTCCTGCGCACCATCGGTTGCGAACTGGCGCAGGGCTGGTTCATCGCGAAGGCTCTGCCGCCCGAGCAGATACCGGACTGGATCGCCGACTGGGAAGTGCGGCGGTCGACCTTCGTGGATTCCGGATCACGATGACCGCCTTACCCGACGGCGATCACGCACTCCGCAAAGCCGGCACGCAATTCGTCCTCCTGCAGCCGGCGGCCGATCACGACGATGCGTGAGCGCCGCGCGTCGTCGTTCCATTCCGCACCGTAGTCGAAACCGGCGAGACGGTGCACGCCCTGGAACACTAGCCGGTTCACCTGGCCGGGAATCGCGAGCACGCCCTTGTAGCGGAGCAGGTCGTCGCCATGACGGTCGAGCAGCCCCTGCACGAAAGTGTCGATGCGGTCGAGGTCGACGTCGCCTGAATGTTCGAGCAGCAGCGAGCCGATCTCGTCGCTGTGCGCGGTTCCCCCGAACATGCGCTTGCCGCCCTTCGCTACCGTGCGGAAGCGCGGCGCGGCGGGAACATCTTCGGCGAGCAGGTTTTCGTTCAGGTTGAAGCCGCGGATGTCGAGCAGGAAACCGACATCGAGTTCGCCGGCGACGAGCTGGCGGATCGGTGCGCGCGGGTTGATGCGCACGAGCCGTTCGAGCAGCGCGTCGAGCGCATCGGCGGCCACCATGTCGCTCTTGGACACGAGCAGGCGGTCGGCGAAACCGATCTGCTTCAGCAGTACAGGGTGTTCGTCGAGCTGGCGCGGGGCGTGTACGGCATCGACCACCGTGAGCACCGCATCTAGCAGGTAGGCCTCGGCGAGCTCTGGTTCGGCGAAGAAGGTCTGGATCACCGGTCCGGGATCGGCGAGGCCGGTGGTTTCGATGACGATGCGGTCGAAGGCGAGTTCACCGGTGTCGCGGCGCGACTTCAGATCGAGCAGGTTCTTCGCCAGGTCGCCGCGCACGGTGCAGCATAGGCAGCCGTTGGTCATCTCGACGACTTCCGCGCTCTGCTGCACCAGCAGCTCGCTGTCGATGTTGACCGGCCCGAATTCGTTTTCGATGACCGCGATGCGGTGGCCGTGGGCCGTCGTCAGGATGCGGTTCAGCAGCGTCGTCTTGCCGGCGCCGAGAAAGCCGGTGAGGACCGTGACCGGGATCGGGACGGAGGAGGGGTTGGGGTGTTGCATGGTCGATCCTTGGTCCGTTCTGGTGTCTCAGCGGTGCCTCAGCAGCAGCGGCCAGTGCCACCGCCGTAGCGCGCTTCCTGACGCTCGCGGAAGAACTCCTCGTAGCTCATCACCGGCTGGTCCGGGTGTGTCGCCTTCATGTGCGCGACGTAGGTATCGTAGTCGGGCAGGCCCACCATCAGGCGGGCGGCCTGCCCGAGATACTTGCCCAGCTTGGAGAGGTCGTTGAACACGGGCTTACGCCGCAGCGCCCTGCGAGCTTGTGCCCGGTGCGCCGACTTCCTGCGTGGTCGGATGCGCCGCGCGGTAGGCCTGGTAGCAGGTGCGTGCGCCGAACACCAGGATGCTCAGCACGACGAGCATGAAGAATGTGGTCAGTCCGGCATCGATCTGGTTGTTGAGGATGATCTGATGCATCTGGTCCAGCGTCTTGGCCGGTGCGAGCAACTCGCCGCGGCCAAGGGCGTCCTGGTAACGCGACGATTGCGCGAGGAAGCCGATCTTCGGGTTGGCGTCGAACACTTTCTGCCAGCCGGCGGTCAGCGTGCAGGCGAGCAGCCACACCATCGGCAGCACCGTCACCCAGGCGAAACGTTCGCGCTTCATCTTGAACAGCACGACCGTGCAGAGAATCAACGCGACGGCGGCAAGCATCTGGTTGGCGATGCCGAACAGCGGCCACAAGGTATTGATGCCGCCCAGCGGGTCGACCACGCCCTGGTAGAGGAAGTAGCCCCACGCAGCGACGCACAGCGCGGTCGCGATCGCGTTGCCGGCCCACGAGTCGGTGCGCTTCATCGCAGGCACGAAGGTGCCGAGCAGGTCCTGCAGCATGAAGCGACCCGCACGCGTACCGGCATCGACCGCGGTGAGGATGAAGAGCGCCTCGAACAGGATCGCGAAGTGGTACCAGAAGCCCATCATCGCGGTGCCGCCGAACATCTTCGAGAAGATCTGCGCCATGCCGACCGCGAGGGTCGGCGCGCCGCCGGCACGGGCGATGATCGTGTTCTCGCCGACCGCGGCCGCGGTGCCGGTGAGCGTTTCGGGGGTGACGACGAAGCCCCAGCTCGAGATCACCTGCGCTGCACTTTCGGCCGTCGGCCCGAGCACCGCGAGCGGGCTGTTCATCGCGAAATACACGCCCGGATCGATGATGGACGCGGCGACCAGCGCCATGATCGCGACGAACGATTCCATCAGCATGCCGCCATAGCCGATCAGGGGCATGTGCGACTCGTTCTCGATCATCTTCGGCGTGGTGCCGGAAGAAATCAGCGCATGGAAGCCGGATACGGCGCCGCAGGCGATGGTGATGAAGAGGAAGGGGAACAGGCTGCCGGACCAGGCGGGGCCGGTGCCGTCGATGAAGCGCGTGACCGCCGGCATTTCGAGGTCGGGCGCGACGAACAGGATGCCGACCGCGAGCGCGAGGATCGCGCCGATCTTCAGGAAGGTCGACAGGTAGTCGCGCGGCGCGAGCAGCAGCCACACGGGGAGCACGGAGGCGACGAAGCCGTAGCCGATCAGCATCCAGGTGAGTTGCGTGCCGGTGAAGGTGAACAGCGCCGCCAGCGCGGGGTCGGCAGCGATCTTGCCGCCGCCCACGATGGCCCCGATCAGCAACACGAAGCCGATCACCGAGATCTCGCCGATACGGCCCGGGCGGATGTAGCGCGCGTAGATGCCCATGAAGATTGCGATCGGGATCGTCGCGGCGACGGTGAAGGTGCCCCACGGGCTTTCGGCCAGGGCCTTCACGACGATCAGCGCGAGCACCGCGAGGATGATCACCATGATCATGAAGGTGCCGAACAGCGCGATCACGCCGGGGATCGGGCCGAGTTCGGACTTGATCAGATCGCCGAGCGAGCGGCCGTCGCGGCGCGTGGACACGAACAGCACCATGAAGTCCTGTACTGCGCCGGCCAGCACGACGCCTGCGAGGATCCACAGCATGCCCGGCAGGTAGCCCATCTGCGCCGCAAGCACCGGGCCGACCAGCGGGCCGGCGCCGGCGATGGCGGCGAAATGGTGGCCGAACAGCACGTACTTGTTGGTCGGCACGTAGTCCAGGCCATCGTTGTTGCGGCAGGCCGGGGTACTGCGGTCGGGATCCAGCGACATCACCCGTTTCGCGATGAACAGGCTGTAGTAGCGATACGCGATGAGGTAAACGGAAACCGCGGCGACCACGATCCACAGGGCGTTGATCGTTTCACCGCGATTGAGTGCGATATATGCGAGCGCGAAAGCGCCGAAGATGCCGACAAGCGCCCACAGCGCGTGTCTCGACAGCGTGGCCATCTATACTCCTCCTCTCTCCGGATAGGCCGTTGAATCAGGCTCTGGTCTTACCGGATCTGGTTCCGGGTCCCGGCACCCGTGTGCCGGGGATCACTCGTTAATGTCGCGGAACGGCGCCCTCCGGACCATTCGCACTACTACTTTCCGCGTCTGCGTAGTACTACGCAGACATGCCGGGGGACTGCCGCGCGGCACTACAATCGCGAACAGGTAACGGGGGAGAGGAAGGCTTGCGGCTCAAGCACAAGGTCATCGTCCTGGCGGTACTGCCGCTCATCGCGGCGGTGGCTGCGATCGCGATCCTCGTCGCGATGCAGGCGCGCGACCTCGAACGACAACAGGAAAGCGTGCTGAACGAGGCGATGCTCGCGGCGAAGCGTGCCGAGCTGCAGCACTACGTCCAGCTCGCGCAGACCTCGATCGACCACCTGTATTCATCGGGGCGCGACGACGAGGCGACCAAGGCGGAGGCGAAGCGCATCCTCAGCGAGATGAACTACGGCGACGACGGTTACTTTTTCGCCTACGACATCACCGGCCTGAACATCGTGCATCCGCGCCAGTCGGAACTCGTCGGCCGCAACCTGTGGGAGAAGAAGGATTCCGAAGGGCTTCCGGTGATCCAGCGCCTGATTGCCGCAACCGTTTCCGGCGACGGGTTCCTCCAGTGCAAGTGGAACAAACCTTCGACGGGCAAGGAAACCGACAAGCTGGGCTATGTCGTGAAGCTCGACCGCTGGGGCTGGGTGCTCGGGACCGGCATCTACCTCGACGAGGTCGAGAGCATCCGCAGCAAGTTGCGCGAGCGGATGTCCTCACGTATCGCGGCGACCGTCCTGGGCTTCACCGTCGTGGGCATCGTTGCGGCGCTCATCGTGTTCGCCGGCGGCATGGCGCTGAACATCAGCGAACACCAGCTCGCCGACCGCCGGCTGAAGGCGCTCGCACAGCGTATCGTTACCTCGCACGAGGAGGAGCGCGCGCGCGTCGCACGCGACCTGCACGACGGCCTCAGCCAGCTGCTGGTGTCGGTCAAGTTCCACCTCGAACTCGCCAAGGAGCGGGCGCTTGCCGGGCGTGACGACGTCGCGGAGCATATCACCAAGGGGCTCGAAGGACTCGGCGTGGCGATCGGCGAGATCCGCAGCATCTCGCACAACCTCCGCCCTTCGCTGCTCGACAACCTCGGCCTGTCCGCCGCCCTGCGGCAACTGCTCGACGAGTTCCGCGTGCGCACCGGCATCGTCGTCGACGCCGACATCGGCAAGGTCGACCTGCTCGCCGACGAGGCAGGTGCGACGACGCTGTATCGCATCGCGCAGGAAGCATTGACGAACATCGAACGTCACGCCGCCGCCCAGCACGTCCGCATCGCCCTTGCGTCCGGGGGCGGGGCAGTCCGCCTCGTGATCGCCGACGACGGGCGCGGCTTCGACACCTCCCGGATCGACCACCCGCGCAGCGGCGGCATCGGCCTGCGCAACATGCGCGAGCGCATCGAGCATCATGGCGGGAAGCTTGCGGTCAGCTCCGTGCCCGGCCATACCGAGCTCAGTGCGCTGCTGCCGTGCCCGAATGCGAAGAAAGGAAGTCTGTCATGAGCGATACCACCGATCCCGGCACCCGGATTCGCCTGCTGCTCGTCGACGACCACCAGCTCGTCCGCGACGGCCTGCGCGCGCGGCTGGGCGACATCCCGGAGATCGACATCGTCGGCGAAGCGGCCAACGGCGAGCAGGCCCTGACCGCCGCGGAAACCCTGCGCCCGGACCTCGCGCTGGTCGATGTCGGCCTTCCGGACATCAACGGCATCGAACTGACCACGGCACTCGCGCAGCGGCGCCCGGAGCTGCGCGTGCTGATCCTGAGCATGTACGACAGCCAGGGCTACGTGATGTCGGCGATGCGTGCCGGCGCACGCGGCTACGTGCTCAAGGATGCCCCGTCGGCCGAGATCATCGCGGCGATCCGGGCGGTCGCCGCCGGCGGCGTCTACTTCAGCAGCGCCCTGACCGCCGCGCTGGCGACACAGCCGGACGACGCGACGGCCCTGACGGAGCGGGAGAGGGAAGTGCTGATCCTCGTCGCCCAGGGCGACAGCAACAAGCGCATCGCGCAGAAACTGGATGTCAGCGTGCGCACCGTCGAGACGCACCGCCTGAACCTGCGCCGCAAGCTCGGAATTGAGACCGCGGCGGGACTCGCGAGCTATGCGCTGAAGCGCGGCTGGATCAGAGACTGATCCGCAAGACGGCGATCAGGGCTTCTCGCCGCGCGCCGCCAGATAGATCCCCGCAAGCAGCAACGCGAAGCCGCCGAACTGCAGCGGCGCGAAACCTTCGCCGAAGACGATGAAGGCCATCGCCGCGCTGCAGACCGGTTCACCGAGCGTGACCACCGCGACGAAGGTCGCCGAGACGTGGCGCAACGACCAGTTGTAGGCGGTGTGCCCGAGCAGTTGCGGCCCGAGCGCCATGCCGGCCAGCACGGCCCATGCGGTGACGCTGAAGCCGCTGAGCGGAGCGCCGCTGCTGCTGCTCGCCGCGACCAGGAACAGGGCTGCGGCGCCGTACGCAAGCCACACATAGGCCGGTAGCGGCAGCCCCGCCCGCAAGCGGCGGCCGATCAGCAGGTAGGCCGAGAAGCACCACGCGCCGATCAGCGCCAGCAGGTTGCCGAGCATCGGGTTCGACCCGGCGCCGGCGTTCTGGCTGTCGCTCCAGAAGATCAGCAGGCTCCCGCCGAAGGACAGCGCGATGCCGCCCAGCATCATGCGGCTGGGCCGCTCGCGAAACAGCATGAAGGACGCGAGGCCGATCCACAGCGGGTTGGTGGTCACCAGCGCGGTGCTGGAAGCGACCGACGTGTATTCCAGCGAGGTGATCCAGGTGCCGAAGTGCAGCGCAAGAAAGAAACCGGCCGCCAGGGCGAGCAGCCCCTGGCGACGGTTCATCTGTGCGAGCGCGTGCCCCGACTGCAGTAGCGCAATCGGCGTCACGACCAGCGCCGCCAGCCCCAGCCGCCAGCTCGCGACCGCGAGCGAGGGCACCCCTTCGGCCTGCGCCAGGCGCGCGAAGATCGCGCCGAAGGAGACCGCCATCAGCCCGATGCCCAGCACGACGAAGGGCATCCAGCGCGGCGGCGGGGCGGCGGTGTGGCTCATCAGTGCCCGCCCTCCAGGTAGGCCGCACGCACCTCTTCACTTGCGAGCAGTTCCTGCCCGCTACCGGCCAAGACGATCTCACCGTGCTGCAACACGTAGCCCCGGTGGGCGACGCGCAGCGCGTGGTGGGCGTTCTGCTCGACCAGCAGCACCGTCATGCCGTGCTCGGTGTTGAGCTCGCGGATGATCTGGAAGATGCGCTTGATGTAGATCGGCGCAAGCCCCAGCGACGGCTCATCGAGCAGCAGCAGCTTCGGCCGGCTCATCAGCGCGCGCCCGATCGCGAGCATCTGCTGCTCGCCGCCCGATAACGTGCCTGCGCGCTGCGCGGCGCGTTCCTCGAGGATCGGGAACATCGCGTAGATGCGCTTGATGTCGGCATTGAAATTCGCCGGGTCGGCGAAAGCCGTGCCCATCAGCAGGTTCTCCATCACCGTCATCCGCGGGAAAATGCGGCGGCCTTCCGGCACGATCGCGATGCCGCGGCGCGAGATCAGGTGGCTCGGCACGCGCGTGATGTCCTCGCCGTCGAACACGATGCGGCCCGACGAGGCGCCCGGCTTGCCGAACAGGCTCATCATCAGCGTCGACTTGCCGGCGCCGTTGGCGCCGATCAGCGTCACAATCTCGCCCACCTGCACGGTGACGTCGACTCCGCGCAGCGCGTGGATGTGGCCGTAATGGGCGTGTACGCCCTCCATGTGCAGCATCATGCGGCGATCTCCCCGGATGCGGTTTCCTCGTCATCCTCGCCGAGGTAGGCCTTGATGACTTGCGGGTCGTTGCGGATGTGTTCGGGCGTGCCTTCGGCGATCTTCCGGCCGTAGTTCAGCACGCAGATGTGGTCGGAGACGTTCATCACGACGCTCATGTCGTGTTCGATCAGCAGGATGGCGATGCCTTCTTCGCGGCACAGCGACAGCAGCAGCGTATTGAGCTCGGCCGATTCGCGCGGGTTGAGGCCTGCCGCCGGTTCGTCCAGACATAGCAGCACCGGATCGACGCACAGCGCACGCGCGATCTCGATGCGCCGCTGCGTGCCGTAGGGCAGGTCGCCCGCGGCGACGTCGGCGATGTCGGTGAGGCCCAGGCGGTCGAGCCAATGCGCGGCGATCTTCAGCGCCTCGGCCTCGGCCCTGCGGTAGCTTGGCAGGCGGAATATGCCGGCGATCGAAAAGCGCGACGCATCCTGCAGGAAGTTGTGCTGCGCGACGATCAGATTCTCCAGCACCGTCATCTTCGGGAACAGCCGGATGTTCTGGAAGGTGCGCACGACCTGTGCATCGCGTGCGACGCGGTGGCCGGTCATCGTTTCCAGGCGCATGTCGCCCTTTTTCGGATGCGTCAGGCGCACACTTCCGGTGGTCGGCTTGTAGAAACCGGTCAGGCAGTTGAAGAAGGTCGTCTTGCCCGCCCCGTTCGGGCCGATGATTGCGGTGATCTTGCCCGCGGGCACCGATACCGACAGGTCGTCGATGGCCGTCAGGCCGCCGAAGCGCATCGTCAGGTTTTCGACGGAGAGCAGGGTAGCGGCGCTCATGGCTGACCTCCGGTGGCAGCGGCCTTGTTGAGACGAATCGTGGGTTCGCGCGAGGACAACAGGCCACTCGGTTTCCACACCATGATCAGCACCATCGCGGTGCCGAACAGCAGCATGCGGTATTCGGCGAAGTTGCGGCCGAGTTCGGGCAACAGCACCAGGACCAGCGCCGCGAGCACCACGCCCATCTGACTGCCCATGCCCCCGAGCACGACGATCGCCAGAATCGTCGCCGACTCGGTGAAGGTGAAGCTTTCCGGCGAGATGAAGCCCTGGCGCGCGGCGAAGAACACGCCGGCGAAACCGCCCAGCATTGCGCCGATGGCGAAGGCCGAGAGCTTCACGTTGGTCACGTTCATGCCCATCGCCTTGCATGCGATCTCGTCCTCGCGCAGGGCTTCCCACGCGCGCCCGACCGGAAGTTTTCGCAGGCGCGACACGAAGACGTTGGTCAGCAGCGCCAACACCAGAATCAGGTAGTACAGGAAGATGATCCGGTGCATGCCCGAGAACTCGATCCCGAAGAAGGTCGCGAAGGTCTGCGTGCCTTCGGCCGGATTGCGGTCGAAGGGGAGGCCGAAGAGTGTCGGGCGCGGGATCGAGCCGATGCCGTTGGGGCCGTTCGAGAGTTCGGTCCAGTTCACCAGGATCACGCGGATGATCTCGCCGAAACCCAGCGTCACGATCGCCAGATAATCGCCGCGCAGCCGCAGGATCGGATAGCCGAGCAGGATGCCGAAGGTCGCCGCCATCGCACCCGCGACCGGCAGTGCTTCCCAGAAGGTCCAGCCGAAATGGGAGAAGAGCAGCGCGTACGTGTAGGCGCCGACCGCATAGAACGCGACGTAGCCGAGGTCGAGCAGGCCGGCGAGGCCGACCACGACGTTCAGACCCCAGCCAAGCATCACGTAGATCAGCACCGTGGTTGCGGTGTCGATGACGTAGCGGTTGTCCGAGAACATGATCGGCATCGTCACCGATGCGCCGAGGACGACCCAGCCGATCAGCTTGATCACCTGCGGCGTCCGGTCGACCTTTGCGACCGCGGCCTTGGCGGCGCGGCGGTTGCGGAACTGGTCGATGATCCAGCGGAAGATGAAGCGGCCGACGAAGGACACGCCGACGAAGGCCCCGAGCATGCCGAAGCGCGTCTGGACCGTCAGGGCGCCGCCCTGATCCACGGTCGTCAGCCCGACCATCGGAATGCCCAGGAGCAGGGCGACGAAGGCCACCCACGCGGCGTCCTTGAAGCGTTCTGCGGGCGTGCGCGCGTGGCGCGCGATGATGACGGCGCTCATCAGACCTTCTCCACTTCCGGGCGGCCGAGCAGCCCGCTGGGGCGGAACATCAGCACCAGGATCAGGATTGCGAAGGTGGCGACATCCTTGTACTCGGGCGAGAGATACGCCGCCCAGAAGGCTTCGATCAGGCCGATGATGAGTCCGCCCAGCATCGCGCCGGGCAGCGAACCGATGCCACCCAGCACCGCGGCCGTGAAGGCCTTGATCCCGGCGACGAAGCCGATGAAGAAGTCGACCACGCCGTAGTACACCGTCACCATCACGCCGGCCACCGCCGCGAGCGCCGCACCGAGCATGAAGGTCGCCGAGATCGTGCGATCGACGTTGATGCCGAGCAGCGCCGTCATCGTGCTGTCCTGCTCGCAGGCGCGTTGCTGCCGCCCGAACGCGGTCTGCGTGATGAGGTACGTGAAGGCCACCATCAGCACGATGGTGATGAGCACGATCATGATCTGCGTCCACGAGATCTGGACCGTGAAACCGCCCGATTGCCAGATCTCGATGCCGCCTTCGAGTACCGGCGGAATCGGCTTCACGCGCGCGCCTTGCGTGAGCTGCACCATGTTCTGCAGGAAGATCGACATGCCGATCGCGGAGATCAGCGGGGCGAGCCGTGTCGAGCCGCGCAGCGGCCGGTAGGCCATGCGTTCGACCGCCCAGCCGTAGGCCGAGGTGAAGAAGATCGCGGTGATCAGCACCGCGGTGATCGCCAGCGGCAGCGACGTGATGTCGAAGGCCGCGAGCAGCGTGAAGGCGGTGACCGCGATGAACGCGCTCACCATGAAGATGTCGCCGTGGGCGAAGTTGATCATGCCGATGATGCCGTACACCATCGTGTAGCCGATCGCGATCAGACCGTACACGGCGCCCAGCGTCAGGCCGTTGATGAGCTGTTGCAATGCATATGCCACAGCAGTCTCCTTTGTCGTTTTGCAGGCGTCTCGCGGCAGGCGCCGGCAGGCCAGGGGAATGGTCCGCGCGGCAAGTCATCCGGCGAGAGTGCGCCGCCGGCTTTTTGGACCGGCGGCGCGTGGGCCGGGCGGGTTGCCCGGCCGGTGACAAGACCTAAGGGGTATTACTTGGCGTAGTCGTACTGGCCGCCTTTCCACTGATAGACGACGAAGCCGGGCTTCTTCTGGTCACCCTTGGCGTCGAAGCTCATGTCGCCGATGACCGTCTTGAAGGTGCCGCCACGCATCGTCTTCTCGAGGTCGGCGTACTTGGTGCTCTTCGCCTGCGTCGCCGCCTGCTCGAAGAGCTGCATCGCGGCATAGGCGTACATCACGTAGCCTTCCGGCTCGACCTTGGCGTCGCGGAAGCGCTTGACGATCGGAGCCGCATCCGGGTTCTTGCGCGGATCGGGCGAGAACGTGAACATCACGTTGTCGGAGTTGGCACCGGCAGCCGTGACGAGCTCCGAGTTGGTCATCGTGTCGCCGCCCATCACGGTCAGCTTCAGACCGGCCTGCTGCGCCTGACGCAGGATCAGCGCGACTTCGGTGTGGTAGCCGCCATAGGCCAGCACCTCGATGCCTGCCTGCTTGAGCTTGGTCACGATGCCCGAGTAATCCTTCTCGCCCGCGGTGATCGACTCGCGCAGCGTCGGCTTCAGCCCCTTGGCGGTGATCGCCTTGGCCATCTCGTCGGCCAGACCCTTGCCGTAGGCGCTCTTGTCGTCGAGCACGGCGACCTTCTTGCCCTTGAACTTGTCGGCGATGTAGCCGCCGGCGACCAATCCCTGCTGGTCGTCACGACCCATGATGCGGAAGATGTTCTTCAGGCCGCGCTCGGTGACCTGGGGGTTGGTCGACACGGTCGCCATCGGGATGTCGGCCTCGACGTACACTTCCGACGCCGGGATCGTCGAGCTCGAGCACCAGTGGCCATGCATGAACACGATCTTCTTGTTGACCATCGTGTTCGCGACGGAGACCGCCTGCTTCGGATCGCAGGCGTCGTCGCCGACTTCGAGCTTCAGCTTCTGCCCGAGCACGCCGCCCTTGGCGTTGATGTCGGCGATCGCCATCTCCGCGCCGCGGCGGATCTGGTCGCCGGCCGAGGCGTACTGCCCGGTCATCGGGCCCGCGATCGCCACCGTCAGGTCGGCGTGGGCGAGCTGGGCCTGCGCGCCGAGCGCGAGGAAGGCGGTCGCAATCAGGGTCTTCTTCATGTGTTTCCTCCGTGGTGTCTGTGGTCCTTCAGGTACTGCACGAGCGACGCCCCCGCATCGAGCACATGGGCCCGCGTCAGGGACGCCGCAGCGTCGGGGTCGCGCCTTGCGAACGCATCGAGGATCGCGCTGTGTTCGCTCTGCGTCTTGGGCATCTCGGTCTGCGCCGTCATCGCCAGTAGCGCGCGCACGTAGCGCTCCAGCTTGTCGTAGAGCGCGCGGATCTCGGCCAGCAGGATGGGCCGGTCGGCGTCGGCGTAAAGCGTCGAATGGAACAGCCAGTTCAGTTCGCCCCAGCGTCCGGGGTCCTGCGACGCGCCGAACTCGGCCAGCTTGTGGCGAGCTTCGTTCAGGCGTTCGTCGCTGATGCGGGCTGCTGCGAGCCCGGCGGCGCGTGCTTCGAGCATCGCGCGGATGTCCATGTATTCGAGGATCTCGGCCGGCGACAGGCCGGCCACCACTGCACCACGGTTCTTCGTGAAGCGTACCAGACCCTCGGCTTCCAGCCGCTTCAGTGCCTCGCGCACCGGGATCTTGCTGACATGGAAGCGGGCCGCGATCTCATCCTGGCGAAGCACCACGCCGGTCGCGAGGTGCCCACTGACAATCGCATCGCGCAGCGAACCGGCAATCTGATCGGATGCCGAGAGACGCAAGACACGCGGGACTGCGAGTTGATCGAGTGGCATAGCCGTGGAGGGTCTTGTGTAAGATCGTATACGTTATACGGAGAGGCGCGAAAATTACCCGCCCGCGTAACGGAATGCAAGCTGCACTGCAATATCAGGATTTGCCGATTTTCCCGGCGTCGCGCTCAGGCGTCGGGGAGCTTAAGTTCGGCCCACATGACCCACTGTCCGCAGGCATTGCGGGGACTGCGCAGGGTGCCGTGCCACGGTCCCTCGTTGCACGCACCGCGGGCATCGTCCTCATACTCGACTTCGCCCGGATTCGCCCCGGGCTTGCGCGCGCCGCCCCAGCGTTTGCACGAAACGCAGCGCTTGCGGTCGGCGGGCTGGACTGGCATGGGGGGGAAGCGGGAAGCGGGAGGAGGGGAGTGCCGGGTCAGGCCGCCTTGCGCGCGAGATGCTTCGCAAGCGCCGGGCGAAGATTGCATTCCTGCTGCCAGCTCCGCCGCTCGTCGTTGGCGAAGGCGTACGCACGCGCCTCGCCATCGCCGAGCGCAGCCAGGGTTTCCAGCGTGCGCTGCAGGAAGACGTGCTGCGGCAGCATCGTGCCGAAGAACAGCACCAGATCGCCGCGCTGGATCAGCAGCGTGGGGAAGTTCTCGATGTCGAGGTCGCCCGCCACCTCGGCATCGTCCTCGACGTCCACCCAATGAAATCCGGCCTGCGGCCATCGCGCCGCGAGCGCCTCGAATCCGGCGCGATACTCGCGGCACGTGCCGCACCATTCGGCGCACAGGCAGACGACAAGCAGTTCGGGAAGAGGCAGGGCGTTCATCGGAATACCTGGGCAAGCGGGCGGCCCGAGGCTAGCACATCCGGCGCGGCGGCACACGCCGTGCCCATCGCGCATTCGCCCGCTGTCCCGCTGACGGTTGGCGCTCAATAGCACCGTAGCGATCAGGTCGCGGCCGGTTTATGCAGCATCAGCTCCAGCGCATGCGCCCCCAGCGCAGCGGCGATTCGCCGGGTCTCCTCGCTGTTGCTGCCGGAGAAATAGTCGAATCGACGCAGGATGCTCACGACGTCGAAACCCGCTCCGCGGAAGGTGTCGAGGTAGATCTCCTCGATGACCGCGCCCACCACGCACTCCGCCCACAACCTGGGATTGCTGCGCGACTTCTCCCCGATCGGCTGCGACACGACGATGTCGGCCAGCTGGACACGGCCGCCAGGGCGGAGCACGCGGAAGATCTCCGCGAACGCCTTCGCCTTGTCCGGAACGAGGTTGAGTACGCCGTTGCTCATGACGACATCGACGCACGCGTCGGGCAGGGGAATGGCCTCGGCATTGCCTTCGATCGGCTCCACGTTTTCAACCCCCGCCAGTGCGATATTGACGCGCAGCTTGTCGAGCATCGCGGGCGTCATGTCGAGCGCCAGCACGCGCCCGGCATCTCCGACCAGCCCCGCGGCGATCAGCGTATCCGTGCCCGCCCCGGCACCCACGTCGAGGACCCTGTCGCCACTGCGGATCGCGTCCGCCGCAAACGGAAAGCCGACTCCGGCGAAGGACTCCTGCGCACTCGGCGGAACCCTGTCCAACCAGTTTTCCGGATATCCGACGAACAGGCACGCCGCGCGACCGGTCGGGAAGTGAAAGCGCTTGTCCGGCTGCCTGGCGACGTCCGTGTACATTTGCTGCACGGCGTCGAAGATCTGCTCCTTCCGGAGTCCGGCAATCGCAACCATGATCTCCTCCCGCATGAGTCCGATCAGAATTCGTCGAGAATCGCTTTCAGTCGGCGCTTGAGCGAGTCGGGAGGAGGCGCAGTTGCGAGCGCCTGCAGCCTGCTTCGCAGCGCCCGCTCGAACTCGGCGCGGGAGAAGCACCCGCGGCACTCGGCGAGATGGTCCTCGATCCGTACCCGCCTTGCGTCGTCGAGCTCGCCGTCCAGGTATTCCAGCAGGCTGGCGACCACCTCTTCGCAATGGATCCGTTCCTGCTCAGTCATGAGCATCTCCCTCGTCACGGCTGCCGCTCACCAGGCCGGCCGCCTGCGCCTGATGCCACAGCGCGCGCTGCAGCTGCGAGCGCGCGCGATTGAGCCGCGAGCGGACCGTCCCGACCGGCACTCCGAGCATCTCGGCGACCTCGGCATACGAGTGGCCGAGCAGGTCGACCGAGACGACAACCGCCCGATAGCAGTCGGGCAGCGCGCCCAAGGCCCGGTCGAGATCCTCGCACAGCAGCTTGTGGATCAGTTCCTGCTCGGGATTGCCCCACCACAACAGGAAGGGTTGGTGGAGGCGATCGAACAGCGAAAAGCCATCCTCGTCCTCCTCGGCCGCAAGGGTCTCTTCGCGCTCGTGACGGCACTGGCTGAAGAAGGTGTTCGCGAGAATGCGGAAGATCCATTTCTCGAAGCACGTCCGGTCTTCCAGTTGCGGCAGATGCGCCCAAGCCTTGACCACTGTCTCGGAAACCAGATCCTCCGCGGCGGCGCGGTTGCGTGTGAAACGCAGCGCGACGCCGTAGAGCCGGTCTGCCAGCTCTTCGACGCGCAGGGTGAAGAACGTGCGGTTGTCGATTGCGCACGCGGGCGGATCACGCCCTGACTGGCCGCGCTGGTGCGCAGAGCGAAGCGAACCGTGTTCCATGTGTCATGCCTTCGTCGCCAGGACCGAAACGCTCTTCACCCCGTATTTCCGGCACGCCGCCTGCGCGTTTTCGGAGATGAACCGGTACGCCGGGTTGTCGCGCATCTCCACGACGCGCAGCCCGGCGGATACGATCATCTCGCGGTATTCGTCCTGCTGCGCGGCGCCGCCGATGCACGCGGCCCACAGCGTCGGATTGCATACGATGCCTTCCGGCAACCCACGCTCCGCGACGATGTCCGAAATTGCCAGACGGCCGCCGGATTTCAGCACGCGGGCGACCTCCCGGAACACGGCCGGCTTGTCGGCCGAAAGGTTGATCACGCCGTTGCTGATGACCGCATCCGCCGACGCATCGGGCTGCGGAACTTCCTCAATATAGCCCTTCACGTAGCAGATCTGCCCGAAACCGTAGGTGTCGCGCAGACGTTCGGCCTTCGCCCGCTGCGCATCGGTCATGTCGATGCCGATCACGCGTCCCTGCGGTCCGACGCGGAGTGCCGCGATGAAGGTATCCATGCCCGATCCGCTTCCCAGGTCGAGTACGACCTCACCGGCGGCCGGCGCCGCGAGATCGAAATGGTGGCCAACGCCCGCGAAGGACTCGATGGCTTCGGCCGGCACCCGGTCGAGTTCGCCCGCGAGGTAGCCGAGGCGCTCGGCGAGCCCGCGGCCCATCTCGAAATGGAACTCGCCGTGCGGATTCTCGGCGACCGCGCAATACATGGTCTTGACCCGGGACTCGAGTTCCCTGGGGTCGAACAGGGTATTCGTTGTCATGCTGCGTTCTCCAGCGAATGTGCTCGAACGCGTTCCCCGCAGGGGCGGGGCCGCACACAGCCGTGGCGTCACCCGCCCGAAAGGCGGGCGCCTTGTCACTCGTGAAAGACGGTATCTTCCAGCGGTTTCCAGCCCGCGGTCGCGACGACCAGGAGGACAAGGTCCTCTGCGCCGCTTCGCTCGAAAGCGTGCTTCTTGCCGCGTGGCAGGTTGAAGATGTCGCCGGACTTGACGGGGCGGGCTTCGATCTGCCCTGCGTCGTTCTCCAGCCGCGCGGTGCCGCTCCCGCGCGCGACGTAGACCACATGGTCTTCCTGCGTGTGGTGGTGCAGGCGGATCTTGCTCATGCGGATGATCTGCAGTTCGCTGTTGCCGGCGCGCGTCGATGAAATAACCTTGGCCGTCGGGCCGCCCGCCTGCAGCGGGTTGGCCGTGACGACCGCGTCGAGGTTCGCGGTTTCGATCCTCTTGTCCTGGGCGGCGAGCGGAGATGCGAAAAGCTGAACGGTGGCGAACGCCGCCACGGCCAGCAAGTTGTGGGTTGTTTTCATGATCGACTGCTCCTTCGGGGTCGGGGGCCTCCCTGTTTTTGCCCAAAGGACGCAGAATGCCGCCGGATGGTTCCAGCCCGGCGCGTTCCCGTCGAGGAAGGGGCGAAGCGCTTGCCTCAGCCGCAAGCGTCAACGCGGAAGACCGCAGGGTCGTCCCCGTGGTCGATCACGATCCTGCGCACCCGCTCCTGCCAGAGACGGCCGAAGCGTGCGGCCAGTTCGGCGTCCCCGGGCGCCTGCAGGCAGCGCGCCAGCAGTTCGGGTGTTTCCGGGTCGGCCGGAACCGACGACAGGTCCGTTTGCGCCTCGACGGCTGCCCCCGTGTCGAGGCGCGTGAAGCGCATCGCCACGGGCAGGTCGGCGGCGAAATCCAGCAGGCCGCGGCGCACGAAGCGGCCGCCCAGCCCCTTGAATCCGCCGTCGTGCGCCGCGCCCGTCAGCAACGTGACGACGCTCGCGATCACCCCGGTGACGCCCTCGTCCACACGTCCGCGGAATGCGACCCTGACGCCGCCGCGCTCGGGCAGTTCATCCCCATACAGCGTGCGCAGCGCATGCACGCAGATCATGTAGGCCGACGCAACGGTGGGGCAGGAATGGCCGGCAAGCTTCACCGCATCCTCGTAGCCGTACTCGATCACGCCGCCCTCGCTCGCGCCGAGCAAGGCGGCCAGCGGGTCACGCAGTTGGATCCGACGCACGTCGGCAAAAAAATCGGGAAACCTCATTCGAGACCTCTTATCCTTTCGTGTGTTGGCGGCATTCGCCGGGCCGGCGCGCCATTCGCAACTTCCTTCATGGCGCAAGGATCTCAACAAGGCGATCGTCGTCTCATTGATGCCCGTCAAATCGCGACCCAGGCTCGCGGCAGGCAGGTCGCCGGCAAGCAAAACCCGTTCGCCCTGATTGCGGCATTACTCGTTGGATTGAATGGATAGGGTGATTCCATGACGCGGTTCTCATTGCTTCGCGCCACGCCGAGCGTCGATGGCTCGCGCGATAACGCGCGCCTTGCACGCTGCATCGGCTCTGTGCTGATGATGTCGGCCCTGTGCCTGTCGCCAGTGACATCCGCGCAAACGGTGGTCCGCAGCGAGGCGGGACCGGTACGCGTGACCGAGCTCGCGCGCGGGCTCGACACCCCCTGGTCGCTCGCCTTCCTGCCCGACGGGAGCATGCTCGTCACCGAACGCCCCGGGCGCCTGCGCATCGTGACGCCCGACGGCAAGCTGTCCGCGCCGATCCAGAACGTTCCGCGCGTCCATGCGGCCGGGCAGGGCGGATTGCTCGACGTCGTCATCGGCCCCGATTTCGCCCGCGACCGCCTCATCTGGCTGTCCTTCGCCCAGCCGACACAGAAAGGCGCCCGCACCGCCGTTGCCCGGGCGCGGCTGGACGAAAACTCACGCAGCCTGCAGAACGTCGAGGTCGTGTTCGCTCAGCGCGACGATCCGGATGGGCGCAATCACTGGGGATCGCGACTCGTGTTCGACCGCGAGGGCAAGCTCTTCGTCACGCTCGGCGACCGCCAGTCATATCGCGATAGCGCCCAGGACACGGGCAGCCATCTCGGCAAGATCGTCCGCATCCGGCCCGATGGCGGCATCCCGCCCGACAATCCTTTCGTCGGCAAGACCGGCGCATTGCCCGAAATCTGGTCCTACGGCCACCGCAACGTGCAGGGCGCGGCGCTGCATCCCGTCACGGGCAAGCTGTGGGCGCACGAGCACGGACCGCAGGGCGGTGACGAGGTCAATATCGTCCGTGCGGGCGCCAATTACGGCTGGCCGGTCGTCACGTACGGGAAAGAATACGTCACCGGATTCAGCATCGGGGAGGGGGCGCAACGTGCCGACGTCGTGCCGCCAGTCCGATACTGGGTTCCGTCGATCGCACCGTCGGGGATGGCCTTCTATACGGGTGACGCGTTTCCGAAGTGGAAAGGCAACCTCTTCGTCGGCGCCCTGCGTGGGCAACTCCTCGTGCGGATCGAACTCGACGGCGAAAAATTCGTCCGCGAGGAGCGGCTGCTGACGGAGCTGGGCAGCCGCATCCGCGATGTGCGCCAAGGGCCGGACGGAAAACTCTACCTCCTCGACGAGACGGAGGGGCGGATCCTGCGCCTCGATCCGGGCTGAAGCCGGCGTGCCGTCTCAGGCGGCGCCCAGGCGCTCCAGAAAACGCGGGGGAATGGGGGCAACCTTGCGTGTCGTGTAGTCGAAAAACACGAAACCCAGCTTCGCCCGCGCGACCTCGCGTCCGCTCCCGCGCTCGCTGACACGGCAGACGATGTCGCCGCCATACTTGTTGAAATCGTTCGCCGCGAACCGGAAGACCAGCGTCTCGCCCTCGAAGGCTTCCGAGATGTACTGGAATGCGGCATCGGTAATGACGGTGCCGAGCCCTTCGACGTTGTTCTGGTTGTAGCCGAGATCGATGAAAAAAGCCTCGCGTGCGCCCGATATCAGAACCACCATCTGCGCATTGTCGACATGGCCGGCGCCGTTGATGTGCTGTGCTCGCACGGGGATTTCGGTTGCGAAGGTAAAACGCTCGGGCAGCTCGACCGTGATTCGTGGCATGGCGAAATCGCTAAAGAGATTGTTCTCGGAGCCGTAAGTATAAAGAAGGCATCCATGCGCCGGTACGCGCCTGCCATTCGTGCCCGCTCGCGGACCGGTCGTCGGAATGCCGCGTCGCAGCGTCGTTTGAAGCATCGAAGGGGCGAACAAAATGTGTCAAACTGAGCTAGTTTGAGATTCGCCCTCAGTCCGGCGACAGTAATCGCCATTGTCCCGTACCGCCATCGAAGCGGAGCATCTCGTGACTACCCTACAACCATCGCGCCAGACCGGAGCTCCCGATGCGTTCCGTCCGCATCAGGGGGTTCTGCTCGAATGCCGCGACTTCGTCAGCCAGCGTGTGCGCGAAGCGCTTGCCCGGGCTGTCGGCGAGCTCGGCGATGAAGTCCAGGCACGCCGAATGGGCGCAAAGAATGCCGAGGAAGCGCAGAAGCTGATCGAGTTGCAGGCGCTGCTGCGCGGCATCGGCGCCGATATCGATCGCGCCTTCAGCGCCGGCTTCGAAGATCAGTTTCAGGAACGCGCGAAGACCTCGAACGTCGGCGGCTCGTTCTACGAGAGCGAAAACGGCTTCTTTCCGGAACTTTCGCTCGTCGGCGAAACCGAGATCGACGAGACCCTGGCCGTGAAGAACCTCGCGACCCGACTCGAACGGGCGTGCGAAGCCGAGAACCAGGACTTGCAGACCCGTGTCGCCTTCATGCTTGGCGAAAGCGATGTCGACAACGCCACGAATCCGATCGGTCCGACCGCAATCTGCGAAGCGCTCAAGGACATCTGCTGGACGCAGGAGGCGTCCGGGGGGCTGCGTGCCACCGCCCTCGAACTGCTCATCGGCCGGCTCGCAGGCGAGCTTTCCACCGTTTATCACGATGTCAATGCGCTGCTCGTCTCACGGCGCGTGATGCCCAACGTCCGGCCGCGTGCGCGGCGCGGCAAGGCCTCGCAGCGCATGGCCGTGCGCAAGAGCGCGACGCTTCCCGGGGAACCCGATCCTTCCGATCTCGTTAAGGAGATCTTCACAGCCAGGGCTGCAGCGGTCGAAAAGGCCGACTGGCGGCAGCGCGCAGGCACGGCCGACCTCATGCAGCTGCTGGACGGACTGCAACAGGGACGGGGTGACCTGCAGTTCGGCGGGCAAAGCTTCGCGCTTCCGGCGGATGGCCAGGCCGCCGGCAACGTCATCAGCGCTCTGATCGAAGCCGGTCTCAGCAAGCAGGCGAGTTCCGTCGACGGCATCGTCATCGACGTCGTCGCCACGCTGTTCGACTACATCTTCGACGACTCGCGCGTTCCCGACGCCATGAAAGGGCTGATCGGCCGCCTGCAGATCCCCGTGCTGAAGCTGGCGATGATGGATCACGGCTTCTTCTCGAACCGCACCCACCCCGCACGCCGCCTGATCAACTCGCTGGCACAGGCAAGCGTCACGTGGGACGGCCCCCTGACCGAAGACAGCTCCCTCTACCGTGTCGCAGAAGGCATCGTCGTCCGCATACAGAACCAGTTCGCGGACGATGCGAACGTCTTCGCAGGCTGCCTGCAGGAGCTCGAGAACTATCTCGCCGAGCAGGAACGCTACGCGGACGCACGCGCGGCGACGCTGACGGAACGCCTGCGCGAACGCGAGCGCGTCGAGCTTGCCCGTCAGGTCGGCGAGGATGCGCTGGCAGCCCACCTCGCGAACGAGGAAATACCTGAAGTCGTGCGCGACTTCATCCGCGACACGTGGACGAGGGTGTTGGCGCACGCCGCCCTCGAGAGCGGCGCCACGGCGGCGCCGCCCGCCAACAGCGAGCGCTGGGCCAATGCGGTCTCCGCGGTCGGCGAGCTCGTGTGGAGCGTTCTTCCCAGACAGAGCATGGAAGAACGCCAGCGCATGGTGAAGCAGCTTCCCGTGATCCTGCGTAACCTCAAGGCGAGCATGACGGGCGCGGGCATCGACGAGGTACAGCAGAAGGCATTCTTTTCGGAACTGGTCAAATGCCATGCGGCCGCCCTGAAAGCCCCGATCGCACCCGCGCCGGTTCCGGTGCGCCCCGCGTCGAATGCGCCGGCGCGGCCCACCGGACCCTTGCCCGGCCTTCAGCCCATCGGCGAAGAGCCCACGCCGGAGATGCTGGAGCTCGACCTGCTCACCCGCGGCAGCTGGGTGGAGCTCAGGGATGAGTCCGGCGAGGTGCGTCGCGTACGTCTCACCTGGATCAGTCCCGCGCGGACCATGTACCTGTTCGCCAACCGCCAGGGACAGCGCGCGCTTGCGCTGACGCGGGCGGAACTCACGCGGCGCTTCGCGAACGGGGAGGCGTCCACGGCCGATCAGGAACCGCTCCTGGACCGTGCCGTGGACGACGTACTCGACGAATTGCGGAGCTGATCGCCGGGGCGCTCGAACCGGCACGAGATGAACGAGAATCCAGCAGTCGGGCGAGGGCGCCGGCGATACGGCGAAAGCCTTGCCCGACTGCGCTGCACGAGAGGTAAAGGGAATGAATTCAGCCAGCAATCAGCGAGACCGCGGCCAGGTGACCGGAAACATCCGCGACTTCCTGCTCGCTGCCGACGAGCTGCCCAGCCCGCGCGGCGCGGCGCTGAAACTCATCGAGCTTGCACGCGATCCTGAGGTGCGCATCGATGCCGTCGTGCGAGTGATCCGCTCCGACCCCGCGCTGTCGGGCTTCGTCCTGCGTGCCGCTTCAGCCGCACGTTTCGGCCGGACGGAGCGTTCGCTCGACCTGCAGCAGGCAGTCATCAGGCTGGGCATGAACATCGTGCGCGCGCACGCAGTCGCGCTGTCGCTGGTCACGAATCGCCCGAAGGTCACATCCAAGCGCTTCGACTACAACGCCTTCTGGACTTCGTCGCTCCTCAATGCGGCCGTGATGGAAACCCTGGCCCACCACCGGGGAGATCTGCCCGGGGCGGAAGCGTTCACCCTCGGGCTGTTGAGCGAGATCGGCACGCTCGCATTTGCCACGGGAGCGCCTGCGACCTACGACCTGACGCTGGAGCAGGCCGCGCGCGGGACCGATCCGGTCGAAACGGTCGAAATCGCGACCTTCGGATTCGACCGTCACGAGTTGTCCGCCGTCCTGCTGGCCGACTGGGGACTGCCGACCTCGCTCGCAGACGTCGTGTACTGGCAATGCGACCCCGAGGGCGGCGGCTTCGAACCCGATTCCCGCTCCTATCGTCTCGCCTGTGGACTGCAACTGGCGACGAAGCTCGCCGATACCTGCCTGGCAGCGCAACCCGATCCGGATTCGGTGGCGACGATCTACCTGCGCGCCGCCATTCTCGACCTGACGCCCGAAGAAACCCGCAAGCTCGCAATGGATGCGCTTGCAGAACTCCCGATGTGGACCGATCTCGTGCGCCTTCCCAAGCCCACGATCGCGGCCCTGCCATCGTCGTGGGTGGACTGAATCGCCTCAGAGCACCTTCAGCAGATCCTTGCGCAGATCTTCCGCGCTGCGTCGACCTGAGCGGCTGTCGACGATGAGCCGGTACCACTCCGGGTAAAGTTCGCGCAGTTCCTCGTGCGAGGATGCTGCGTTGATGTTGCTCATCAGCGAGATGGGGCCGTACAGGCTGCAGAAGTTCTTCAGCGTGTTGATCATGAAATTGCGCGCCATCTCGAGTTCCTTCGACTGGCGATTCGCTGGCAACTCGCGGAAGGCCGTGATCGACGGCAGGGGGCCGGCAGGCTCGCCGCCACCACCGCCCGCCGAATTCGCCTTGCGCACCTCGATCAGACCGAGCTCCTCGAGCGCACCCAAGGTATGGGTGAGATCGTCGGCCGCCACCAGATCACGAAGTTCGGTGACCGTCTTCCGGCCGTCCACCAGAATCAGCACCCGGCGCACGCGGGGCGACAGCCCTCCGCTGCGGCTGGCAATTTCGTCCTGCCCGTTCGCCGTCTTGGCGAAAACCACTCCCATCGATGTCTCCTCGTTATTTTTTCTGCAACGTCCGTCGAGGGACGCAGCACGATTCTGGCATGACTCGGGGCTCTGCCGCGAGACCGCGAAGGCATGCGGCGTGGTCCGGCCGCAAAACCGCCCGTGAAGCGGGGCCGAACGAACGCTTCATCGCAAAGTCTCGCCGCATGCTTGACGAAGGAATTCCCGTCCCTCTACAATCGCGCCTCTTCGCCACACTGGGCGGTTAGCTCAGCGGTAGAGCACTGCCTTCACACGGCAGGGGTCACTGGTTCGATCCCAGTACCGCCCACCAGTCGATGACGAAGACGCACGGAATTCCGGGCGGTTAGCTCAGCGGTAGAGCACTGCCTTCACACGGCAGGGGTCACTGGTTCGATCCCAGTACCGCCCACCACAATGCAAGGCCCTGGAGCTTCGGTTCCAGGGCCTTTGTTGTTTTGCGTACGGATTGCTCCCGTCATCGCCTTCGCGTCGTGGAGGAGGGCCGATGGCGTAGAATCCGCGTCTTTAGATCCGGTCCAGAGTCCTCATCGATGGCTTCCAACGTTCGCACCCGTTTCGCCCCCAGCCCCACCGGTTACCTCCATATCGGCGGCGCGCGTACCGCGCTCTTTTCGTGGGCCTTTGCGCGTCGTCACGGCGGCACCTTCATCCTCCGCATCGAGGACACCGACGTCGCGCGCTCGACGCCCGAGGCGGTGCAGGCGATCCTCGACGGTATGGCATGGCTCGGTCTCGATGCCGACGAAGGCCCCTTCTACCAGATGCAGCGGATGGACCGGTACAAGGAAGTCATTCTGCAGATGCTGGCCGCCGGTACCGCCTACCACTGCTACACCTCGCCGGAGGAATTGGACCGCATTCGCGAGGAGCAGCGTGCGCGCGGGGAGAAGCCGCGCTACGACGGCCGCTGGCGCCCCGAGGCGGGCAAGGTCCTGCCGACGCCGCCTGAGGGCGTGAAGCCGGTCGTGCGCTTCCGCAATCCCGCCGAGGGCGTCGTTGCCTGGGACGATCTGGTCAAGGGGCGTATCGAGATCGCCAACGCCGAACTCGACGATCTCGTGATCGCCCGCGCCGACGGCACTCCCACCTACAATTTCTGCGTCGTCGTCGACGACCTCGACATGGGCATCACGCACGTCATCCGCGGCGACGACCACGTCAACAACACCCCGCGGCAGATCAACATCCTGCAGGCGCTCGGCGCCCAGGTCCCGCTGTACGCCCACCTGTCGATGATCCTCGGCGACGACGGCACCAAGCTGTCGAAGCGGCATGGCGCGGTGAGCGTGATGCAGTACGACGATGACGGCTATCTGCCGGAGGCCGTCGTGAATTACCTCGGCCGACTGGGCTGGAGCCACGGCGATGACGAGATCTTCTCGCGCGAGCAGTTCGTCGAATGGTTCGATCTCGACCACATCACGCCGTCGGCCGCGCAGTTCAACACCGAGAAGCTCAACTGGTTGAACGCGCACTACATCAAGCAGGCCGACGACGCCCGCCTTGCGGCCGAAGTCTCGCGCCGCCTCGCTCGCCGCGGTGTCGATCCCGAAGCCGGGCCTGAGCTGGAGTCGATTATCGCGCTGTACAAGGAACGCGTCGCAAACCTCAACGAGCTGGCCGACTCTGTGGAGCTGTACTGCGTCGAAGTGCATCCGGCACCCGAACTCATCGCCCAGCACCTCACCGACGGCGCACGCTCCGCGCTCGCCGGCCTGAAGGCGCGTCTGGAATCCGCGCCGTGGGAGAAGGCCGCGCTCAACCAGGCGATCAAGGACACGATGGCCGAGCATGGCCTGAAGATGCCCCAGGTCGCCATTCCGCTCCGCGTCGCGACCCTGGGCGTGGCCCAGACCCCGGCAATCGACGCCGTGCTCGAGGTTCTCGGCCGCGAGCGCGTGCTCGCGCGCATGGCTCGCTACGTGTGACGGTTGCGCGCGGGTGCAGCCGGTGACCGGGCTGCGCTGCGAACCTTTATCTTTCGAACGGGGGCGCTGCGGGCGCCTCCGTCGCGTTTCGCGGCCCCCGCAGCGGGAGGTGCGGTTGACGACGATCAAAATGTCGGCAATTTCCCGATTCTGTCAGGCAGATCAGACCCTTCGCGTGTGCAAGACGTGCCCCGGCATTTGTTAGAATCCGCCCCTCCCGCTATCGGTAACAAAATGCAACCTAAAGCCTTGCATCGTCGCGTAAACCTGCGCGCAATCAGGGGATTCGCCGGCATCGCGCTGTTCGGGTTCAACGGTTTGGCGCTCGCAATGGTTGGCAGCAGCACGTTCGTCAAGCCGTTCCGGCCGGATTATCGTCCCGTTGCCCGCGTGTCCTGTCCGCAGTCGGGCGCGTTGCCGCGCACCTTGATCGACGCGGCGGCCTGCGGCGACCTGTTCCGCTTGCGTGCCCGCATTGCCGAGGGCGGTGATCTCGCAGTGACGGACCCGCGCAAGCCGCTGCAGGGGCGCACGGCGCTCCATCACGCGGTGCAGCGTGGCGACAAGGACATCGTCGAAGCCTTGCTCGCAGCCGGCGCGAATCCCGACGCCGCGGATGCGGTGGGCAATTCGGCCATGCATCTTCTGGCGATGCGCCCGCGCACGGAATCCGACGTCGCGATCGTCGATACGCTGATCAAGGCGGGCGCCGACGGCCGTCTGCGCAATGCGAAAGGGCGCACGGCTCTCATGGAGTTGCTGAATTTCACGACCTACAGCATCGATCCCGTGCGCGTCGACATGGAACGGATCGGTGGCATGTTCGACGAAGCAGAGGCCAAGGGGCCCGTGAAGGCGCTGCCGCTCAAGCCCGTGCAGGCGGGGGCGGGGCAGGCTTCGGGCGCGGACATGCGGCAAGACGAGGCTCCATCTGCCGGGAGCGCCGCTCCGGCGAGTCCGCAAGGCGCCGAGACGTCCGTTCGGGAAGCTCTGGAGGCCTGGGCCGGCGCCTGGTCTGCACGCAACATCGACGCCTACCTGGACCATTACGCTTCCGATTTTCGTCCGGCCGATGGTCGCCCGCTGGAGCAATGGCGCGTGCTGCGGCGGGAACGCATTGGCGGTGCATCTTCCATCGATGTGAAGCTCTCGGACGTGAAGATCCTCGTCGACGGTAGCCGTGCAGTCGCGCAATTCCGTCAGGACTACCGCAGCGATGCGCTGAAATCCGTTGACCGGAAGACCGTCGTGCTCGACAACGTGGCGGGCAACTGGCGTATCGTCGAGGAAAAGACGGGCAAGTAGAGCTTCAATCGGCAGCGAGACATTCGCTGAAGTAGCGGTCCCGCAGCGTGCGTGCACGCAATTCGTGATCGCGCTTGTAGCGGTTTCGCCGCAGGTGCTGTCTGGCGTCCGCCTCGGCCCGTTCCGCCCGTTCCTGATAGCTCGCACAGCGTGCTGCGTGTGCCTGCCGCTCCTCGTCGCGCTGCTTGTGCTCGGCTCGCGCGCTGCGCCTCGCGACTTCCCGCGCGGATTCGATTTCGGTGACAAAACGCTGTTCCTTGCGCGCACGGGTCCGCGCCGCCGCTTGTTCCCCCGGGGCGGGAGCATGCACCGGGAGGTCGATGCGCGCCCCGTCGTTTTCGCACGGGAGTGCCTGATAGCTTGCCTGCCCGCTGCCGGACACGCACTTGAATACCTGCGCCGGGCATGCGGGTGCGACGAGGACGAGAGCCGTTGCGACGACGGCGAAGGCTTGCAGTTTTCCGCGGTTCATGACGTTCATCTGCTGGCGAGGATATGGATGATGCCATATGCATTATCCGGTGTCTCGCGCCCACGACCACGAGCGGTCTTGCGCGATTCTTGCGGTTACTACGGATGACCGACACCCCACGTGCATGTTGCAATCGCGCCCGACCTTGAGCACTATAATTCACCGGCACTTTATTGCCGCACAAATAGGGATAGCCCGATGTCCAACGACGAGAACTCATCACGGCTCAAACGCCCGGACCTGTCGTTAGAAGAGAACAACTACCTGCTGATGTTGGGCGACCGTATTCGCGACCTGCGAGCGCAGCGGGGAATGACGCGCAAGATGCTGGCGCAGCAGTCGGGGGTGTCGGAGCGCTACCTTGCCCAGCTGGAAACGGGGCACGGCAATATCTCCATCATCCTCTTGCGCCAGATCGCGCAGGGGCTCGGCTTTCCCATCGTCGACCTCGTGCGCGAGGAGGCGGAGCAGTCTCCCGAGTTGACGCTGCTGATCCAGTACCTGAGCCGTTTTCCGCCCAAGACGCATGAATGGGCGCGGCGGCTGCTCCAGAATGAGCTCGAATCTTCGGGGCGAAGCGCGCGCAGGCAGCGCATCGCCTTCATCGGCTTGCGCGGGGCGGGGAAGACCACGCTGGGGACGATGCTGGCCGAGCACCTCGGCGTGCCCTTCCTCGAGCTCGCGAAAGTGATCGAACAGGAAGCCGGGGCCGATCTGTCCGAAATCTTTTCGCTGTACGGCCAGACGGCTTACCGCCGCTACGAGCGCCGCGGGCTGGAGTCGGTGGTCGCAAGCAACGAGGCCTTTGTGCTGATCGCGGGTGGCAGCATCGTGTCCGAGCCGGCCAACTTCGATCTGCTGCTGTCATCGTGCTTCACGATCTGGCTGTGCGCATCCCCCGAGGAGCACATGGCTCGCGTCATGGAGCAGGGAGACTATCGCCCCATGCACGGAAACCAGGAGGCGATGGAAGACCTGAAACGCATCCTGGCCGGCCGGACGACCATGTACAGCAAGGCGGACGCCATCATCGACACGTCCGGCCGAACGGTCGAACAATCCTTCCTGGACATCCTCGAAGCGCTGGCACGCTGAGCGTGCATAAATGATCCGGCAAGAAGGCGCAGCGCGGGCCGAGCTTGTCGAAACCCTGCGATGGCACTTCGACAAGGGCTGGGCGAACAGCGCGCCTTGATTGCCGCCTGAGTCATCAAGCGCATGCAGTTTCATGCGCGTGGGGTCCGGATCAGTACCCGAAGACGCCCGAGCGGACAGCAAGGCACCCCGGGCCCGTAAATCTTCGGAGAAGCAGCTGACGCGGTGCAGCATGCTGCATCACGCGCTCCCGTCCTGTCTCCCGACATTCCCGTTTTGCCTGCAAGCCCTTTCCGCACAGCGTTCGAGAGCGGTTCCGGCACGCATTCACTTCCCTGAGTCTCGTTCTTTGCCGTGTGGCGCAATGCACAAAACTGCATTTGTGCTGCGCTGCGGCACGAAATGCCACAGATTTCGCGTAAAAAATGCAGTCCAGTGCATGCAAACGTGCCGGACGTTTGACTTAGATCAACATCGCCTGCACTGCAGTGCGTAACATGCGAAATCATGCAGGACAGGCACAATAATGCAGCAAACGCGGACTCTGGGACGGGATCCGCAACACATCAGAGGAGATAGTTCGATGAGCGATGGTTTGTTCGACCAGTTCAAGACCTGGTACGAGAAGCGCCACGATTATGCACGCGACTGGAAGGTGCGGACAGGTGGCCAGGTTGTTGCAACGATGTGTACCTACACGCCGGAAGAGCTGCTGATCGCGGCCGGCATGCTGCCGGTGCGCGTCCTCGGTGCGCACGAGCCGCAAAACGTGACCGAGCCGCACATCTTCGGCATGTTCTGCCCGTTCTGCCGCGACTCGCTCGCACAGGGCCTGCTGGGCCGCTTCGACTACGCGGAAGGCGTCACGCTGACCCAGTCGTGTATCCAGTATCGTCAGACCTTTGGTTCGTGGCGCCTGCACGTCCCCACCGTGAAGTGGGACTACTACGTGCCGATGCCCAACGAAGTCCAGTCGCCGCATGCACGCAAGGCTCACTACGAGGAAGTGCAGGCCTTCCGCGTGTTCCTGCAGACGCTGACCGGCAAGGAAATCACCGACGCGATGCTGAGCGATGCGCTCGCCGTGTGCGACGAGAACCGCCGCCTGCTGCGCGAGCTGTATGAATACCGCAAGGCAGCCGACCCGAAGGTGACCGGCGTCGAAGCGCTGTACGCATCGCTGACCGCGCAGTTCATCGACAAGCGCGAGCACAACGAGATGCTGAAGAAGACTCTCGCTGCGCTGCCGAACCGCAAGGTCGAGCGCAAGACGGGCGCGCGCTTCATGACCATCGGTTCCGAGAACGACGACATCGCGTTCATGGGCATGGTGGAGTCGGTCGGCGCGACCATCGTCATCGATGACCAGTGCTCCGGTAGCCGTTACTTCTGGAATGCATCGAAGCCGGAAGGTGATGTCATCAAGGCGATCGCCGAGCGCTACTGCGATCGTCCGGCCTGTCCGACCAAGGATTATCCGGCCCACACCCGCTTCGATCACGTTCTTGGCATGGCCAAGGAATACAACGTCGAAGGCGCGATCTTCCTGCAGCAGAAGTTCTGCGATCCGCACGAGGGCGATTACCCGGATCTGAAGCGTCATCTCGAAGAAAACGGCATTCCGACGTTGTTCCTCGAGTTCGACATCACGAACCCGATCGGCCCCTTCCGCATCCGCATCGAGGCATTCCTCGAGACGCTGAGCGAAGAAGAACTGTTCTGAACCGAGACTGCGGAGCTAACGATGAACGCAATGGCAAACAAGTATCCGACCGAGCAGCTGAAGCTCTGGGGCAAGGCGAAGGAACTGCGCGAGCAGTACTACATGAACTACGCGCGGGCGAAGGAGAAGGGCGGCATCCGCTGGTCCGGCTCGGCCTGGGCGCTCGACGCCATTCCCGCCGGTCTCGGTGAGGACGTCTATTCGCTGACCGGCGAGCCGTACGCCGCCGCCGTCGCCCACGACCGCAAGTTCGCGAAGGAGTGCATGGACGCGGCCGAAGCCTACGGTTTCGCCCGTGACCTGTGCTCGTACATGCGGATCTACTGGGGTGGCATGCACCTGAACAAGTACGCCTTCGGCGGCGAGTTCCCGAAGCCCGACTTCGTGTTCCAGACGCAGATCTGCTGCTCGCACTCCAAGTGGTACCAGCACGTCGCGAAGGAAGAGAAGATCCCCGAGTTCTACCTCGACGTCGGCGTCGGTCCTTACAGGGACATGACGGACGCCCGCCTCGACTACGTCGCCAACCAGCTGCACGACGGCATCGCGTTCGTCGAGAAGGCCAGCGGCCGCAAGTTCGATGACGAGCTGTTCATCAAGGCGGTGAAGAACGAGATGCGTTCGACCTCCCGCTGGGCGGACATCTGCGCGCTGAACAAGGTGAAGCCCGCGCCGCTCGACGAGAAGACGATGTACTCGCTGTACGTGCTCTGCACGCTGTCGAAGTCGTCGCAGTGGTGCGCGGACTTCATGGACGAGCTGTACGAGGAAGTGAAGGATCGCGTCGCCCGCGGCATCGCCGCGGTGCCGAACGAGGCGATCCGCCTGATGACGGATACGCAGCCGCCCTGGTCCTTCCTGAAGATCTTCCGCTACCTCGAGACCTACGGTGCGGTGTCGATCGGCTCGCTCTACACCTTCGCGTTGGAAGGTATCTGGGAAGACAAGCCGGACGGTTCCTGGGGTGGTCGCACGTTGCCGTGGGACAAGGGTATCGAAATCAACGACCGCGATACCGCAGTCCGCCTGTATGCCGACTGGAACCTGTCGAAGCCGCAGTGGCAGCACTTCTACGATCCGACCATCAAGAGCGACATGATGCTGCGCATCATCAAGGAATGGCAGGTCGATGGCGTGATGCTGCACTTGAACCGCGGTTGCGAAGGTCTGTCGGTCGGCATCATGGAAAACCGCCTCGCGATCGCGAAATCGGGTACTCCGGTGATGACGTTCGAAGGAAACATGGGCGACGAGCGCGAGTTCGACGAAGTGCGTACTCAGGCACGGGTCGACGCCTTCATGGAACAGCTTGGCGTGCGCCGTCAGGCCGCCTGATCTGAAACAGAGCGAAGAGGAGACGAGAATGATTACCGCTGGAATCGATATGGGCTCCCGCAGCGTCAAGGTGGTGCTGCTGGAACAAATCAAGGTGGAAGGGGCCAAGGAGCCGAGCTTCGCTGTGAAGAAGGCGCATCTGATGATGCCGGGTGATCTCGACGCCGACCAGGCTGCCGAGGCCGCCTTCGACGCTGCACTCGCCGAGGCAGGCGTGAGCCGTGACCAAGTGAAGTCGATCTTCGCCACCGGCGCCGGCCGCGGCCAGGTCGCCTTCGCGAACGAAGGCGTCACCGAGATGACTGCCGGGGCGCGTGGTGCGGTGTTCATGTATCCGCAGGCCCGCACCGTGGTGGACGTCGGTGCCGAGGAAGGTCGCGGTATCAAGACGGATCCGGCCGGCAAGGCGATCGACTTCGCTGGTAACGAGAAGTGCGCCGCTGGCGCCGGCTCCTTCGCCGAGGCGATGAGCCGCGCGCTGCAGCTGTCGCTCAAGGAATTCGGCGAAGCCAGCCTGCGCTCCGACAAGAGCATCCCGATGAACGCGCAATGCACGGTGTTCGCGGAGTCGGAGGTGGTGTCGCTGATCCACTCCTCGACGCCGAAGGAAGACATCGCCAAGGCGGTGCTCGACGCGGTGGCAAGCCGCGTGTGCGCGATGGTGCGCCGTGTGGGTATCGAAGGCAACGTCGTGCTGATCGGTGGCATGGGGCACAACCCCGGTTTCGTCCAGTCGCTGAAGAGCGCGATGGACGTTGATCAGGTGCTGCTGCCCGAGCTGCCGGAATTCGTCAGCGCCATCGGCTGCGCGCTGATTGCGGCCGAACGCCAGCACTGAACCGATACGCTAAACGACACGGATTAAGGAGCGATCAAATGAATGCAGAAGTTGCTGCCGCCACCGCCGCCCCCGAGAAGAAGGAATTCTGGCGCTGGCAGGAAAACACCTGGTTCGACGAGACGAAGAACTGGAAGGACGCCAAGATCATCACCTGCGGTATCGACGTCGGCTCGGTGTCCTCGCAGGCGGTGCTGGTCTGTGACGGCGAGCTGTATGGCTACAACAGCATGCGCACGGGCAACAACTCGCCGGACTCGGCCAAGAACGCCCTGCAGGGCATCATGGACAAGATCGGCATGAAACTCGAGGACATCAACTATGTCGTCGGCACCGGCTACGGCCGGGTGAACGTGCCCTTCGCCCACAAGGCGATCACCGAGATCGCGTGCCATGCCCGCGGCGCGAACTACATGGGTGGCAACAAGGTGCGCACCATCCTCGACATGGGCGGCCAGGACTGCAAGGCCATCCACTGCGACGAGAAGGGCAAGGTCACGAACTTCCTGATGAACGACAAGTGCGCAGCCGGTACCGGCCGCGGCATGGAAGTCATCTCCGACCTGATGCAGATCCCCATTGCCGAACTGGGCCCGCGTTCCTTCGACGTCGAAACCGAACCGGAAGCCGTGTCGTCGATCTGCGTGGTGTTCGCGAAGTCCGAAGCGCTGGGTCTGCTGAAGGCCGGCTACACGAAGAACATGGTTATCGCCGCTTACTGCCAGGCGATGGCCGAGCGCGTCGTGAGCCTGCTGGAGCGGATCGGTGTCGAGGAAGGCTTCTTCATCACCGGCGGCATCGCGAAGAACCCGGGCGTCGTGAAGCGGATCGAGCGGCTGCTGGGCATCAAGCAAGTCGAGACCAAGATCGACAGCCAGATCGCCGGCGCGCTGGGCGCGGCGCTGTTCGGCTACACGCTGATGCAGAAGCAGGCCGCCAAGTAATTGGTGCCAGGGCCACGACCCTCGCCGGAACCCGCCTGAGGTATGGCGGGTTCCGGCGGGGGCGCGGCGCAAACGAATCCAGGAGGACGAACATGATCGCGAACTACGGTTACAAGGACGGTTCCGGCGAGTATTACATCAGCATCGACACGGACAAGTGCATCGACTGTGCCGCGGATCGGGCTTGCCTGACCGCGTGCCCCAAGAACATGTTCGAAATCATCACCGACGACTATGACGACGAAGTGGCGTGGGTGAAGAAGGAGTGCACGCGCGCGCTGGCCTACGACTGCGCAGGGTGCAAGCCCGCGGGCGGCTACACCAGCCTGCCCTGTACCACCGCCTGCACGCCGGGCGCGATCAAGCATTCCTGGTAAGGAGAAGAGCATGTTCCCGGCGATGACGGAGGGTTCCGCAATGAGCACGAAGAAGACGATCCCGATCAAGCTGGCTGGGGCCGCGCGCGAAGAGGACGTCGAGGAGCGCTTGCTGCGTGAAGGCTGGAAGCGGCTGACGACGATCGGCGAGCCGCGCTTGTCGGAAATCGCCGAAGCGTACCGGGGCATGGGTTTCGAGGTGCACGTCGAGAGTTACAAGACCGAAGGTGACGGCTGCACGACCTGCCTCGACACCGATCAGGAAATGGGGAAGGTGATCGGCACGGTGTACACGCGCCGCTCGACGAAGCCCCAGCAGGAAGACGAACTGTTCTGAGAGGCGGTGACGCTAAAAGAAGCGGAACTGCCAGCCAAAGGAGATAGGTAAATGTCTGACCAGAAGCGTGTGATGCGGGTGCTGAAGAAGGAAGACCTGAACGCGATCGTCGAAATCGACGCGGCAGGTTCCAAGCAGAATCGTCGCGACTACTACGAGCGCAAGCTCGACGGGATCCTGAATCCCAAGCACAACATCAACTCCTCGCTGGTGTGCGAGATCGACGGCAAGGTCGCTGGCTTCGTCATGGGCGACGTCTATTTCGGCGAATTCGGCATACCCGATTCGAGCGCAACGATCGACACGATCGGCGTGGATCCGCGCTTCCAGAACCGCGGCGTGGCGAGCGAACTGCTGGACCAGTTCATGATGAACATGAAGGCAGCGGGCGTGAAGAAGGTCTACACGCTGGTGAACTGGGACGACTTCGCGCTGGAGAAATTCTTCTCCCGCCAGCGTTTCTCGCCGTCCAAGCGCATCAACCTCGAGTACACCGTTTCCTGAGCGGCCAGGCCGGCGCACGGAGTCCGTCCCATGTGGATCGATTGCCATTGCCATACCAAGTACTCCTACGACAACTGGCTCGAGCCGGTGGATCTGATCCGCCGCGCGAAGGAACTGGGACTCGACGGGGTGTGCATCACCGAACACTACTCGTACGAAGCGTCGCTGCCTGTCGAACAGGTGGGGCGTGACGAGGGTTTCCTGGTGCTGCGGGGCGTGGAGATCGCAACCGATCGCGGGCACATGCTGGCATACGGTGTCGAGGATGACGGCTGGAACATCTGGGGGCGCGACAACTACCTCCCGATGAACGACGTCATCGAGCACATCAACAGCATCGGCGGAATCTGCGTGCCGGCCCATCCGTTCCGCGAGGTCGGAGTGTCGAGCTTGCTGCACGGCCTGCTCGACATCACCGGGATCGCCGCCGTGGAAACGCACAACGGCGGCAATCTCGACAGCGACAACGACCTGGCAATCAGTGCCGCTCGCCACATGGCCCTGCCTGCGCTGGGCGGCAGCGATTGCCACAAGACGATTGCGGTGGGGCGGTGCGCGACGTGGTTCTCGCAGCCGGTGAGCGACATGGCGAGCTTCATCGCGGCGGTGCGGGCGGGAGCGTGCCGGGGGAGTTACTACCCGGGCTATGGCCAGATGGCGCAGGCAGCGTAGGGCGGGAAAGCGAAGCGCATCCCGCTACTCGGCGGTTGAACGGCGGGATGCGCTTCGCTTTCCCGCCCTACGTTGAACCCCACGAAGAAGACAGGACGAGAGAGACATGGAAGCCGTACAGACATCGGAAATCAGGTGGTGGAAGGCGAGCAAGCCGGTCGGCATGGCCGAGTTCGGCGCGCCGGTAAAGCTGAGCATCGACGGCGTCGAGGTTGAGGCGCCGGCCGGTGCGTCGGTCCTGAATGCGGCGACTGCCGCGGGTCTCTACATTCCGGCGCTGTGCGCGCACCCCGATCTTCCTCCTGCCGGCCAGCGCGGCGCGGGTGAGGGCGGCTGCAACCTGTGCATGGTCGAGATCGAGGGCACGGACGGCCTTTCGAAGGCCTGTTCGACCACTGTCACGGCCGGCATGGTCGTGACGACCCAGTCGGCGGCGATCCAGATCGTGCGCCAGGCCAACCTGGCGAAGGTCCTCGGTCCGCACCCGCATGTCTGCCTCACCTGTCCGCAGCGCGACGGCTGTTCGCGCTCGCAGTGCTCCTACGGCAACCCGCAGGAAACGCGCTGCTGCACGATTTTCTCGTCCTGTGAGCTGCGCAAGGTCTCCGACTACATCGGCATCCCGAACACCACCCCGCCGTACAAGCCCGCGCAGCTTCCGATCATCAAGGACGAGCCGTTCTTCGATCGTGACTACAACCTCTGTATCGACTGCCGCCGCTGCCTCGTCGCCTGTAACGACGTACGCGGCGTGGGCTGTCTGGAAGTCAAGGAAGTCGAGACGCTGCAGGGCAAGCGCACCTACGTCGGCACGATTGCGCCGACGCTGCTCGAATCCGGCTGTACCTTCTGCCAGGCCTGTGTGACCGTGTGCCCGACCGGCGCGCTGATGGACCGCACGCTCGACCCCGCGAAGCGCGAGGAGTCGATGGTGCCGTGCAAGAGCGCCTGCCCGGCGGGGATCGACGTGCCGCGTTACGTGCAGCTCGCCGCCGAGGGCAAGTACGGCGAGGCGATCGCCGTGGTGCGCGAGCGGCTCCCGTTCCCGGGTATTCTCGGCCGCGCCTGTTTTGCAATGTGCGAGTCGGCCTGCCGGCGCAAGGATCTCGACGACCCGCTGTCGATCCGCAATCTCAAGCGGATTGCTGCCGATAACGACACGGGCCTGTGGCGCGAGCATGCTAAGAAGCTGCCGGCGACGGGCAAGAAGGCTGCGGTGATCGGCGCCGGTCCGGCCGGCCTGACGGTGGCGTACTACCTCGCCAAGCAAGGACATGGCGTGACCATCTTCGATGCACAGCCGGCCGCGGGTGGCATGGCGCGCTACGGTATCCCGTCCTACCGCGTTCCGGCCGAAGTCATCGACAACGAGGTCGCGGAGGTTTCTGCTCTGGGCGTCGAGTTCCGCTACGGTGCCAAGGTCGAGAGTGTCGATACGCTCTTCAACGATGGCTACGGCGCGGTGTTTGTCGGCATCGGCGCGCAGGGCGGCGACAATCTGGGTATCCCCGGCGACGATCTGCCCGGCGTGGTCGATAGCCCGACCTACCTCAAGGCCGTGACGATGGGCCTCGTGAATACCCCCGAGGGCATCCAGACCGGCAAGAAGGTGGCCGTGATCGGCGGCGGCAACGTCGCGACCGACAACGCACGCAGCTCGCGCCGCTTCGGCGCCGAGGTCGACATGGTGTATCGCCGCACCCGCGAGGAGATGCCGGCACGCCTGGAGGAGTTCGAGGGCTGCGTGGAGGAGGGCGTGAATATCCGCTACCTGCTCGCGCCGAAGAAGATCGAGCCGGGCACCAACGGTTTCCGGCTGCAGATCACCTACGCGAAGATGGCGCTCGGCGAGGCCGACGCGTCTGGGCGCCGCCGACCGGTCGAGACCGGCGAGGAAGTCGTCGAGGGCGTCGATCTGGTGATCGCGGCGATCGGCCAGTTTCCGAACCGTTTCGAGGGCTTCGGCGTCGAGACGGATCGCAAGGGCCGCATCACGGTGCGCGAGGATTCGATGCTGACGAGCCGGCCCAAGGTGTATGCGGGCGGTGACTGCGTGCTCGGACCTTCGACGCTGATCGAATCGGTTGCCCAGGGTCGCACTGCGGCGTCCGCGATGGACATCGTGCTAGGCGGCGATGGCGACATCTCCGAAGTGCTGCTGCGCAGCGGTTGGGAGACCAACCCGCGCATCGGCCGCAAGGACGGCTTCAACACGACGCGCAAGTTCCACCCGATCATGCTGGCGCCGGAGCAGCGCACCGGCTGGGACGAGGTCGAGCTCGGCTTCGACGATGCGACGGCCCGTGCCGAAGCGGCTCGCTGCTTCAAGTGCAACCTCGCGCCGAAGATTGCCGAAGCGATCCTGCCGCCCGAGTCCTCGCTGAAGTTCGACGAGGCAACGATCGCCTCCGTGCCGACCGAGTCGGGTGTGTTCCAACTGCTCGATGGCGACAAGAACGTGCTGATGATCAAGGGCGTCGAGAATCTGCGCGACGGGCTCATGGAACAGCTCGAACGTGGTGGCGACGCGACGAACTTCGTGTTCGAGGAAGCGGCGCTCTTCACCTCGCGTGAAAGCCAGATGATCCAGGCCTACCTGCAGCAGTACGGAAAGATGCCGGGCGGCGGGTCCGACGAGCTGGACGACCTGTTCTGAGGACTACGTCATGGGACAGGTGATCGATTTCTGGTCGGCGGAGGAGATCCGCCCGTCCATCAAGCCCGAGGCCAAGTGCCGGTGCACGAACTGCGGCGCGGACCTGTGGCACATCCGCTGCGACGGCGAAGTGTGCTGTGCGGACTGCGACGCGGTTTGTCCCTACCGGCTGCAGATGAAGAACGAAAACTGAAACGCCCGAAGACGCGCACAGCGAACGAGAACCAGGGGAGACACCATGAGTAAAGCGCAATTCCAGTTCATCACCTACGGCGTGGCCGACGGCCTCGCAACGCTGACGATCAACCGTCCGCCGTTCAACGTCCTCGACATCCCGACGATGGAGGAGATGAACGTCGCCCTCGATCTGTGCCAGGCCGATACCAGCGTCAAGCTGCTGATGATTACCGGGGCGGGCGAGAAGGCCTTCTCGGCCGGTGTCGAGGTCGCGGACCACACGCCGGACAAGGTCGACCGCATGATCGAGGTCTTCCACGGCATCTTCCGTCGCATGCAGCTGCTGCCGATTCCGACGCTGGCCGCGGTGAATGGCGTGGCGCTGGGTGGCGGGATGGAAGTCGCGATCGCGTGCGACATGCTCGTCGCTGCCTCCAACGCGAAGTTCGGCCAGCCTGAGATCAAGCTCGCAGTGTTCCCGCCGATCGCCGCGGTGCTGCTACCGCGCCTGGTGCCGCCGGCCCGTGCGCTGGAGCTGCTGCTCGGCGGCGAGAACATCGGCGCGGACGAGGCTAAGGCGATCGGGCTGGTGAACCGTGTGTTCGCGAAGGAGACCTTCGCCTCCGACGTGCAGGCTTTCGTCGCCCCCTTCCTGAGCCTGAGCCGTGCGGCTCTCGCCAGCACCCGCAAGACGATCCGCGCCGTGGCCGACAAGCCCTTCGGTGCGGCGCTCGACACGGCCGAGAACATCTACCTGAAAGAATTGATGAACACCGACGACGCGAAGGAAGGGCTGGCTGCTTTCCTGGAGAAGCGCAAGCCGGTGTGGCGGAACAGCTGATCGGGGCTTTTGCTGGTAGCCCGCCCTCGCCGAGGCGTGTTCCGCGCCTCGTTGGCGCAAGCGGACGCCTCGGCACGAAACACGCCTCGACGAGGGCTGCTGCGGGGCTTCTTGTGAATCGTGCAGAAAATGACGTTGTTATTGTGCGAATTAATGGAACAGTGGGAGACGAAGCGTGATTCCTGAATTCATCGATACCTGGCAGATGACGGAGCCGGGCAAGCTGCAGAAGACCCGCGTGCCGATGCCCGAGCTGCAACCGGGCGACGTCGTGGTGAAGATCGCCGGCTGCGGCGTGTGCCATACCGACCTGTCCTACTACTACATGGGCGTGCCGACGGTGCAGAAGCCCCCGCTGTCGCTGGGCCACGAGATCTCGGGCACCATCATTGGCGGCGAAGCGTCGATGATCGGCAAGGAAGTGATCGTGCCGGCCGTGATTCCCTGCGGCGAGTGCGAGCTGTGCAAAACGGGCCGCGGCAACCGCTGCCTGTCGCAGAAGATGCCGGGCAATTCGATGGGCATCTACGGCGGTTATTCGAGCCACATCGTCGCGCAGTCGAAGTACCTGTGCGTGGTCGAGAATCGCGGCAGCACACCGCTGGAACACCTCGCCGTCGTCGCGGATGCCGTGACCACGCCTTACCAGGCTGCCGTGCGCGCGGACCTGAAGAAGGATGATCTGGTGATCGTCATCGGCGCGGCGGGTGGTGTCGGCAGCTTCATGGTGCAGACCGCCAAGGGCATGGGCGCGAAGGCCGTCATCGGCATCGACATCAACGAAGAAAAGCTGACGATGATGAAGGACTTCGGTGCCGATTTCGTCATCAACCCGAAGGACAAGAGCGCGAAGGACGTGAAGGAGCTCTTCAAGGGCTTTTGCAAGGAGCGCGGCCTGCCGTCGAACTACGGCTGGAAGATCTTCGAGGTCACTGGCAGCAAACCGGGCCAGGAGCTTGCGCTGTCGCTGCTGTCCTTCACCGGCAAGCTGGTGATCGTCGGCTACGGCACGGCCGAAACCAACTACATGCTCTCGAAGCTGATGGCCTTCGACGCGGAGATCATCGGCACCTGGGGCTGCCCGCCGGATCGCTATGCCGCTGTGCGCGACATGTGCCTCGACGGCCGCATCAAGCTCGGCCCCTTCGTCGAAACCCGCCCGATGAGCCAGATCGAACAGGTGTTCGACGAGGCGCACCACGGCAAGCTCAAGCGGCGCGTCATTCTGACGCCCGATTTCTGATTACGCACACCACTGGATAAAACAGGAGACATCTCATGGCACTCGATTGGCTGCGCCGCGACAACCATCTCAAGGACCACGCCCTCCTCGGCGAGGAGCATTTCGGCACCGAAGCGCCTTCGGTGATCTTCGAGAAGCGCCCGGTTACCGATCCGCAGGGCAACCAGGTTCCCGGCCTGTACGCCGCCTGGATCATCCTGAACAACCCGACGCAGTACAACTCCTACACCACCGAGATGGTCAAGGCAGTCATCGCGGGCTTCCAGCGCGCGTCGTCGGACCGCTCGGTCGTGGCAGCGGTGTTCACCGCTGTCGGCGACAAGGCCTTCTGCACCGGCGGCAACACCGCCGAGTATGCCGGCTACTACTCCAAGCGCCCGAACGAGTATGGCGAATACATGGACCTGTTCAATGCCATGGTCGACGGCATCCTGAACTGCAAGAAGCCGGTGATCTGCCGTGTGAACGGCATGCGCGTCGGCGGCGGTCAGGAAATCGGCATGGCGACCGACTTGACCGTGACCTCCGACATGGCGGTGTTCGGCCAGGCCGGCCCGAAGCACGGCAGCGCGCCCGATGGCGGCTCGACCGACTTCCTGCCGTGGATGCTGAACATGGAAGACGCCATGTACAACTGCATCTCGTGCGAGCCGTGGAGCGCCTACAAGATGAAGGCGAAGAACCTCGTCACGAAGGTCGTTCCGGTGCTGAAGAAGGACGGCCAGTGGGTTCGCAACCCGCTCGTCCGCACCGACTCCTACGTCGATGACGGCGAGCTGGTGTACGGCGAACCCGTCTCGCCGGAGCAGGCGAAGGCGGCGAAGGAGCTGATCGGGCAATGCACGACGGACTTCGCGAAGCTCGACGAAGCGGTCAATGCGCTGGTGTGGAAGTTCACCAACCTGTTCCCGCACTGCCTGGTCAAGACGATCGAGGGCATCCGCGGCAAGAAGAAGTTCTTCTGGGACCAGCTCAAGGTCGCGAACCGCCATTGGCTGGCTGCGAACATGAACCACGAGGCCTACCTGGGTTTCACGGCGTTCGACAGCAAGAAGCAGACCGGCAAGGACGTGATCGACTTCATCAAGTACCGTCAGCTGATCGCCGAAGGCGCGATGTTCGATGAGGACTTCGCCGAGCAGGTCCTGGGCAAGCCGAAGGCCTGACGCTTTGGTGCATACAGTTTCATAAGGTCTCTCCCTTCCCGGGGTGGTGGACGCGGCATCGGCCGTTTTCCTTCCACCCCGGCCTTTTCTGACGCGGGGGAGCATTTGCAGTTCACCGGCGGTGCATCGGCCGCCATGCGGTTAAAGGGGACTTGCATGCAGTTGAAGGACAGGGTCGCAATCGTGACCGGAGCGGGGCAGGGCATCGGCGCGGCGGTCGCGACGGCCTATGGGCGTGAGGGCGCGAAGGTTGCAGTCATCGACCTGGATCTCGCCGCCGCCAACCGGATCGCGGAACAGATCGTCGAAGCGGGTGGTCAGGCGATCGGCGTGGCCTGCGATGTCGCGAATCGCGAGCAGGTCGAGGCGATGGCCGCCAGGGTCAATGCCGAATGGGGCCGTATCGACATCCTCGTCAATAACGCCGGCATCACGCGCACGGCAATGCTCAACAAGATGACGCCGGAGCAGTGGAACCAGGTGCTTGCCGTCCATCTGACGGGCGCGTTCAACTGCCTGCAGGCGGTGGTCGGCGGCATGATCGAGCGCCAGTTCGGCCGCATCATCTACGTGACCTCGACTGCCGGCGTGCTCGGCACGATCGGGCAGATCAACTACAGCGCGGCCAAGGCCGGTGTGCTCGGCATGACCAAGAGCACCGCTAAGGAGCTCGCGCGCTACAACATCACCGCGAATGCGATCGCGCCGGGAGCGGCCACGCCGATGACCGAGACGATCCGCACCGACGAACGCTTCAAGGAAAAGTACCTCGACCGGATTCCGCTCGGGCGCTGGGCCGAACCGGAGGAGATCACGCCGGTGTTCGTGTTCTTCGCCTCGGACGCGTCGAGCTATGTCACGGGACAGATTCTGGCGGCCGATGGCGGAATGACGATCCACTGAGAAATCCGCAACGCCACGCCAGCAAGAGTCATAAGTAGAGGAGGAGTAAATGGCAGAACTCAGCGTCGCGGATCAAAGTGTCAGCCCTCCGCGCATCACCATCCCGCGCGAGTACAACGCGGCGCACGACCTGATCGAGCGCAACCTGCGCGCCGGGCGCGGCAGCAAGACTGCAGTGATCGACCACGCGGGAAGCTATACCTACGCGCAGCTCGCCGAACGGGTCGACCGCTTCGCGCATGCCCTGGGCGAACTGGGCATCCGCATGGAAGAGCGGGTGCTGCTGTGCTTGACTGATACCGTTGATTTCCCCACGGCCTTCCTCGGCTGCATCAAGGCCGGCGTCGTGCCGATTCCCGTCAATACGCTTCTGACGGCATCCGATTACACCTACATGCTGCGCGACAGCCGTGCGCGCGGCCTGGTCGTCTCGTCGCTCCTGTTGCCGGCCTTTTCCAGCGCGATCGAAGCGAGCCCCTTCGTCAAGAATGTCGTCGTCTCGGGCGGCGATGCGGGCACGCGCGGCGGGCATCTCGACTTCGCCGAACTCGTCGCATCCCCGCGTCCGCCGTACGAGGCGGCCCAGACCTGTTGCGACGATCCCTGTTTCTGGCTGTATTCGTCGGGTTCCACCGGCGCCCCCAAGGGAACCGTGCACCTGCACTCCAGCCTGATCAACACTGCCGAGCTGTATGCGACGCCGATCTTGGGGGTTTGCGAGGACGACGTCGTCTTCTCGGCGGCGAAGCTGTTCTTCGCCTACGGTCTGGGCAACGGCCTGACCTTCCCGCTCGCGGCGGGCGCCACCGCCGTGCTGATGGCCGAACGGCCGACCCCGGATGCAGTGTTCCGCGTACTGCGCGAGCACCAGCCGACGATCTACTGCGGCGTGCCGACGCTATACGCATCGATGCTGGCGAGCCCGGCGCTGCCGGGGCGCGAGGAGCTGTCGATCCGCCGCTGCGCCTCTGCCGGCGAGGCCCTGCCGGCCGAAGTGGGGAAGCGCTGGACCGAGCATTTCGGCGTCGAGATCCTCGACGGACTCGGTTCGACCGAGATGCTGCACATCTTCCTGTCGAACAGGGCCGGGGACGTCCATTACGGTACCAGCGGCAAGCCGGTGCCGGGATACGAGCTGCGCCTGATCGGCGACGACGGCGAAGAGGTCGCGCCGGGCGAGGCCGGCGAACTGCAGGTGCGCGGGCCCACGAGCGCGGCGCTCTACTGGAACAACCGCACGAAGAGCCGCGAGACCTTCGTCGGCCAATGGACGCGCAGCGGTGACAAGTACAGCCAGGACGCGGACGGCAACTACGTCTACGCGGGGCGCAACGACGACATGCTCAAGGTCGGCGGCATCTACGTCTCGCCGATCGAGGTCGAATCTGCCCTCATCACGCATGCTGCAGTGCTCGAAGCGGCGGTGGTGGGAAAGGCGGACGATGACGGCTTGATCAAGCCGCTGGCCTTCGTCGTGCTGAAGCCCGGACGCATGCCCGCGGACGAGCTGGCGGACGAGCTGAAGCTCCACGTCAAGAGCAAGCTCGCTCCGTACAAGTATCCCCGCTGGCTGGAATTCGTCGACGAGCTGCCGAAGACGGCCACCGGAAAGATCCAGCGATTCAAGCTGCGTTCGCTGTCAGGGGCGTAGATCCCGCGCGAAAAACATAACCAGAGCCGCCCGAGCGGCCTAACCAAAGGAGGAGTGTGAAATGGAGCAAGGATTCAATCGCCGTCGTTTCCTGCTGTCCACTGCCGGTATCGCTGGGGGGCTTGCCCTGCCCGCAGCTCCGGTCTTCGCTCAAGGGGCGAAGAAGATCCGGGTCGGGCTGATGCTGCCATACACCGGCACCTACGCCTCGCTGGGTACCGCCATCACCAACGGTTTCAAGCTCGCGGTCGATGAGGGCGGAGGCAAGCTCGGCGGGCGCGAGATCGAGTACTTCACCGTCGATGACGAGTCGGACGCGGCAAAAGCGCCGGAAAATGCCAACAAGCTCATCAAGCGTGACAACGTCGATGTGCTGGTAGGTACCGTCCATTCGGGCGTCGCGCTGGCGATGGCGCGCGTCGCGCGCGAGACCAACACCCTGCTGATCGTGCCGAACGCGGGCGCGGACGAGATCACCGGCCCGCTGTGCTCGCCCAACATCTTCCGCACCTCGTTCTCCGCGTGGCAGCCGTCCTACGCCATGGGCCAGGTGATGGCCGACCGCAAGCACAAGAACGTCGTCACGCTTGCGTGGAAGTATTCGTTCGGCGAACAGTCGGTGGCGGGCTTCAAGGAGGCCTTCGAGAAGGCCGGCGGCAAGGTCGTGAAGGAAATGTACCTGCCATTCCCGAACGTCGAATTCCAGCCCTACCTGACCGAGATCGCGGCGCTCAAGCCCGACGCCGTATTCGTGTTCTTCTCGGGCGGCGGCGCGGTGAAATTCGTGCGCGATTACGCGACGGCCGGACTGCGATCCTCGATCCCGCTGTACGGTCCCGGTTTTGTTACCGACGGCACGCTGGAGGGGCAGGGCGAGGCGGCGGAGGGGATGCTGACCACGCTGCATTACGCCGACAACCTGGACCTGCCAAAGAGCAAGTCCTTCAAGGCGGCGTATTTCAAGGCGTTCAAGATGCAGCCGGACGTCTTCGCGGTGCAGGGCTATGACGCGGCACAACTGTTTGCGGCAGGCCTCGCCCAGGTGAACGGTGATGTCGGCAAGCGTGCCGACATGATCAAGGCGATGGAAACCGCGACCATCGACAGTCCGCGCGGGGCGTTCACGTTGTCGAAGGCGCACAACCCGGTGCAGGACATCTATCTGCGCAAGGTCGAAGGCAAGGAGAACAAGTTCGTGTCGGTGGCGGCCAAAGCGTTGGCCGACCCTGCGCGCGGCTGCCGAATGTAATCCGGTTGCCTGCCCCGGCGGGGCCAGCGCGGGCGCGCACGCAAAGTGGCGCCCCCGCGCGGACAAGGCCTCGCCGGCGCGGCACCATGCCTGCGGCAGACATTCGCCCCTTGCGGGCGAACGTCTGATCCGCTTCACCTGCATTCGGGTGCCTCGACGCGCCCGGAAGGATACGGCGATGGATTTCTCGACCTTCCTGATCCAGTTGCTCAACGCGTTGCAGTACGGCCTGCTGCTGTTCCTGGTGGCCAGTGGCTTGACGCTCGTGTTCGGGATCATGGGCATCATCAACCTCGCCCATGGCAGCTTCTACATGATGGGCGCCTATATGGCGTTCGCGCTCACTGCCCTCTCGGGCAACCTCCTCGTCGCGATTCTGGTGGGGATCGCGTTGAGCGTGCTGATCGGCTTCCTGCTCGAGTGGGCGCTGTTCAGCAGGCTGTATAAACGCGATCACCTTGACCAGGTCCTGCTGACCTACGGCCTGATCCTGATCTTCGAAGAGCTGCGCAGCCTGCTCGTCGGCGACGACGTGCACGGCGTACCGATTCCCGAGCTGCTGTCGGCGTCGATCCAGCTCAGCGAAACGCTGAGTTATCCAGTGTACCGGCTGTTCATGTCCGCCGTCTGCATCCTGCTCGCGATCGTGATGTACTGGCTGATCCGCCACACGCGCCTCGGGATGATGATCCGCGCGGGCAGTTCGAACCGCGAGATGGTGCAGGCGCTGGGCATCAACATCGACCTGATCTACCGCATCGTGTTCGGCCTCGGCGTCACGCTTGCGGCCTTCGCCGGGATGCTCGCGGCCCCGGTGTCGTCGGTTTATCCGGGCATGGGCAATCAGGTGCTGATCATCTGCTTCGTCGTCGTCGTGATCGGCGGCGTGGGTTCCGTGTGGGGCGCACTCGTAGCTGCGCTGCTCATCGGCCTGGCCGACACCTTCGGCAAGGTCATCGCGCCCGATTATGCGGGCCTTGCCGTGTATGTGCTGATGGCTGCGGTGCTGCTGTGGCGGCCCGAAGGCATCTTCCGGAGGATCTGACGATGCCGCTCCCGCGCAACAAAACCCGCAACTACCTGCCGCTCGTGCTGCTGGTGCTGGCCCTGTTCCCGGTATTCGGCTCGAGTTACTACAACGAACTGATCGCGAAGATCATGATCATGGCGATCTTCGCACTGAGTCTGGACCTGCTGGTCGGCTTCACCGGTCTCGTCAGCTTCGGCCACGCGGCATTTTTCGGCGCGGCGGCCTACAGCGTGGTGCTGCTGTCGCCGAAGTACGATCCGGGGAACCTGTGGCTGGTGCTGCCGGCTGCGGTGCTCACCGGTGCGGCGGTCGCGTTCGTCGTGGGGCTCTTCGTGCTGCGCACGAAGGGCATCTACTTCATCATGGTGACGCTCGCGTTCGCGCAGATGATCTACTTCGTGTTCCACGACACGCCGCTCGGCGGCGGCTCGGACGGTGCCTTCCTGAACGTGAAACCGGAACTGCGCATCGGCGAAAAGGTGCTGCTCGACCTCAACGAGCCGATGCAGTTCTACTACATCGTGCTGGCTTTCCTGGTCGTGGCCTACGTGTTCCTGCGGGTGCTGCTGCGCTCGCCGCTGGGGCACGCACTGGCGGGGATCCGCAGCAACGAGCATCGCATGCAGTCCCTGGGCTTCCCGGTGTTCCTCTACAAGCTCGCGAGCTTCGTCACGGCAGGCGGGCTTGCCGGACTCGCCGGTTTCCTGTCGGCCTGTCAGTACGGGTTCGTCACGCCGGAAATCCTGTCCTGGCACCAGTCGGGCAACGTGCTGCTGATGGTGATCCTGGGCGGCATGGGCACGCTGAACGGGGCCGCGATCGGAGCCTTCGCGTTCGTCGTGCTGCAGGAGGTGTTTTCCGCACTGACGAAGCACTGGCAGCTACTGATGGGCGCCGTCATCGTGACCGTCGTGATGGTGTTGCCCGGCGGCCTTTCGAGCCTGCCGCAACGCCTCAAGGGCCTGCTGATCGGGGGAGGCAACCGCAATGGCTGAACTCGTACTCTCGGCGCGCGGGATGTCGCGCCGTTTCGGCGGCCTGTACGCCAACCGGGACGTGTCGCTGGACATGCACAAGGGCATGCTGCACGCGGTTCTCGGACCCAATGGCGCAGGCAAGTCGACGCTGATCAACCTGCTGTCGGGCGACCTGCCTCCCTCGGCGGGGCAGATCCTCTACCGCGGCGAGGACATCTCGGGCTGGAGCCCGGACAAGCGTTCGCGCGCCGGCATCGGCCGCAGCTACCAGCGCACCAACATCTTCCCCGCCTTCACGGTGTTCGAAAACTGCCGCCTCGCCGCGCAGTCCCGCACGCCGCGGGCGCTGCGCATCTTCTCCAAGGCGGTTGCGTTCCCCGACCTGCGCGACGCCGCCGACCGCGCGATCGAGCAGGCCGGGCTTGCCGAGCGGCGCGATGTGGTTGCGGCGACGCTGAGCCACGGCGAGCAGCGGCAACTGGAAATCGCGATGGTGCTCGCGACCGCGCCCTCGGTGCTGCTGCTCGACGAGCCGCTCGCCGGCATGGGCCCGGAGGAGTCGCAGTCGATGGTGGCGCTGCTGAAGAAGCTCACGCCGGATCACGCGATCCTGCTCGTCGAGCACGACATGGACGCGGTGTTCGCGGTCGCCGACGTGATCACGGTGATGGTGACGGGGCAGGTGCTCGAAAGCGGACCGCCGGACCAGATCCGCGACAGCGTCGCGGTTCAGGAAGCCTACCTGGGTGAAGGAGAACCGGACGATGAGTGACGTACTCCTGGAAGCCGAAGGGCTGCACACTTTCTACGGCAGCAGCCACATCCTGCACGGCATCGATTTCCACATCAGTCGCGGCGAGACGGTCGGCCTGATGGGCCGCAACGGCATGGGCAAGACCACGCTGATCCGCAGCATGCTCGGCCACGTGCGCCCGCGCCACGGCCGCGTCGCGGTGCGCGGCAAGACGATGACCGCCGCGCGGCCCTATCTCATCGCGCGCAAGGGCATCGCCTACGTGCCGGAGGGCAGGGGCATCTTCCCGAACCTGTCGGTGCGCGAGAACCTGATCATGGGGGCGAAGCCGGGCGTCGACGGGCGGCGCGACTGGACCTACCAGCGCGTGCTCGACACTTTCCCGCGGCTGGGCGAACGGCTCAACAACGGCGGCAACCAGCTTTCGGGCGGCGAGCAGCAGATGCTGACGATCGGGCGCGCGCTGATGACGAACCCGGACCTGCTGATCCTCGACGAGGCGACCGAGGGGCTGGCGCCGCTGATCGCCAAGGAGATCTGGTACATCATCCGCCAGATCCGTGCCACCGGCATCGCCACCATCGTCATCGACAAGAACCACGCGGCGGTCACGTCGATTTCCGACCGCAACGTCATCCTCGTGAAGGGCAAGGTCGCCCACGAGGCGAGCAGCGCCGAGCTGCGCGCGAACCCGGACCTGCTGCACAAACATCTGGGCGTGAGCTGAGCGCCCGACAACGAACTGCGCGGCTCCGCGAGGAGCCCTGCGGGATTAAAACGATACCAGGAGACACGGCGGCATGAGAAACATCGATGTACACAAACTGATCGACGGGGCGACATTCAATCGCTTCCACTGGCAAGTCCTGTTCTGGTGTGCCCTGATCATCATCTTCGACGGCTACGATCTCGTGATCTACGGGGTCGTGCTGCCGGTGCTGATGAAGGAATGGGGACTCACGCCGATCCAGGCCGGCACCCTCGGCAGCTACGCGCTGTTCGGCATGATGTTCGGCGCACTGGTGTTCGGTCCGATGTCCGACCGCTTCGGGCGCAAGAAGGTGATCGCGGTGTGCGTGATCCTCTTCAGCCTGTTCACCTTCCTCAACGGCTTCGCGCGCGACGTCACCGAGTTCGCGGTCTGCCGCGTCCTGGCGGGACTGGGGATAGGCGGGGTGATGCCCAACGTCGTCGCCCTGATGACCGAGTATTCGCCGAAGAAGCTGCGCACCACGCTCGTCGCGATCATGTTCAGCGGCTATTCGGTAGGCGGGATGCTGTCGGCGGGGCTGGGCATGTATCTGATTCCGGCGTACGGCTGGTCGTCGGTGTTCTTCGTCGCGGGGTTGCCGTTGCTGCTGCTGCCCGTGATCCTCTACCTGCTGCCCGAATCCATCGGCTTCCTGCTGCACGCGAAACGCGACCAGGAGGCGGCCATCCTGCTGTCGCGCGTCGAAGGAAGCTTCGTTCCGCAGCCCGGCGACCGTTATGACTTCCCGACCGGCAAGACCGGCCACGTTCCCCTGGTGGGACTGTTCAAGCATGGCCGCGCACTCAGCACGATGATGTTCTGGCTGGCCTTCTTCATGTGCCTGTTGATGGTCTACGCGCTGGCGTCGTGGCTGCCGAAGCTGATGACGCAGGCGGGTTATGGTCTCGGCTCCAGCCTGTCCTTCCTGCTGGTGCTGAACCTTGGTGCCATCTTCGGTGCCGTTGGGGGCGGGCTCGTCGCGGATCGGCTGCACCTGAAGACGGTACTGATGGTCTTCTTCGTGATTGGATCGGTCTCGATCAGCCTGCTCGGCTACAAGAGTCCGACCGCGATGCTGTACGTGCTCGTCGCGCTGGCCGGAGCGACCACCATCGGTTCGCAGATCCTGCTGTACGCGTATGCGGCGCAGTTCTATCCGATGGCGATCCGCTCGACCGGTATCGGCTGGGCCTCGGGCGTCGGCCGCAGCGGCGCGATCCTCGGCCCCATCGTCGGCGGGACGCTGCTGGCGATGGCAATGCCGCTGCACTTCAACTTCCTGTTCTTCGCGATCCCCGGAGCCATTGCGGCCTTCGCGGTCTCGCTGATCTCGCGCAACGCATTCCACGCGCCCGAAGAAGAGCAGCCGCTCGCCTTTGCTGGCGAAATCGGTGTCGTGACCGAGTAAGACTTTAGAGGGCGCCCGTCCCGTGACCGGGGCGGGCGCCCGGGCAACAGTCCTACTTGATCGAAAACCGCGCCGTTGCCGGCGCCTTGCCGGCGAGCGTGACCACCGCCACAGCCTTGGTGCCGGAACCGACCCTGAACGAGCCCTTCGCTTCGAGCTTGTTGTCGCCGGCGGGGGCGAGGGTGGCTTCGGATTTCTCGGCACCGTTCAACAGCGTGACTTTCGCCGTGCCGCCGGTCGTGTCGACCTTCCTGCCGTGATCGTCGAGATACAGCGTCAGGGCCTCGGGCGTCGCGACCAGTTCATACACGACATCCTTGACCTCGACGACGGCGCCACCGTGGTGGGGTGTCAGGTCGTGACCCGCACCGGCGAAGACGGCAGGGGCGGACAGGATCGCGATGGCGGCGACCAGGGCGTTGAAGGATTTCATCGGTTTCTCCTTTGATGTCGATGCTGGGGCGGATGAAGGGGGAAGGTCGTTCAGTACGCCTCGCCGCCGGAATCGGCGACGAGACGCTCCATGGGCTTGCGTCCGAAGATCCAGACCATTGCGGGCGTCACGAAGGTGTCGAGCAGCGTCGAACTGATCAGGCCCGAGAAGATCACCACCGCGACGGGATGCAGGATCTCGGTGCCGGGTTGTTCGGCCTCGAACAGCAGCGGGGCGAGCGCGAAGGCGGCGACGAGCGCGGTCATCAGCACCGGCGTCAGCCGCTCGAGCGAGCCGCGGACGAGCATCTTGCGGTCGAACTTCTCTTCCTCGAAGGCGCACAGGTTGATGTAGTGGCTGACCTTGAGGATGCCGTTGCGCGTCGAGATGCCGGCGAGCGTGATGAAGCCGATCAGCGCCGCGACCGACAGCGGCTGGCCGGAAAGCCACAGGCCGATCACCGAGCCGACCAGTGCGAGCGGGATGTTGGCCATGATCATCAGCGCGAGCGCGGTGCTCTTGTAGCGGCTGTAGAGCACGAGGAAGACCATCGCGGCGGAGACCAGCGACAGCAGGCCGATCAGGCGGCTGGATTCTTCCTGCGCCTCGAACTGGCCGCCCAGGTCGATGAAGTAGCCTTCCGGTAGCGGGGTATCGGCGATGACCTTGCGGATGTCGGCAATGACGTCCGACAGCGGGCGCTGCGACGCGTTGGCGGACAGCACGATGCGCCGTTTGCCGTCGTCGCGGCTGATCTGGTTGGGGCCGTCGGATTCGTCGATGCGCGCGAGCTTGGAGAGCGGCACGCGACCGTTAGGCGTGTCGATCAGGACGTTGGCGAGGCCGTCCACCGAGCGTGCGGCGTCGGGCAGGCGCAGCACCAGATTGAAGCGGCGGTTGCCTTCGATGACCTGCGTGATGCGCTCGCCGTCGACGAGCATCTTCAGCTCCTCGAGCAGCTTCGAGGGCGGCAGGCCGTAGGCCTCGGCGGCGTCGAAGTCGACGCGCACCTTGATCTGCGGCGTGAGCACCTGCTTTTCGATCTCCAGGTCGGCGAGGCCCTCGATGCCGGCGAGGCGGCCGCGCAGGGCATCGGCCTGGGCGCGCAGCGTGTCTAGGTCGTCGCCGAAGACCTTGATCGCGATCTGCGCACGCACGCCGGAGAGCAGGTGGTCGATGCGATGGCTGATCGGCTGGCCGATGCCGATCGCCGCCGGCAGGCTCGCGAGGCGTTCGCGGATGTCGGCATACACCGCGTCGAGCGGGCGTTCGCCCGGGCGCAGCGCGATGTCCAGTTCGGACGAATGCACGCCCTCGGCATGTTCGTCCATCTCCGCACGGCCCGAGCGGCGGCCGACGTGCACCACTTCCGGCACCTCCCGGATGAGGTGTTCGGCCTGCGTCGCGATGCGTACCGACTCGGTGAGCGTGGTGCCCGGGTTCAGGCGCAGGCCGACGAGTACCGTGCCTTCGTTGAAGGGGGGCAGGAAGGTCGTCGGGAAGAACGGCACCAGCGCCAGCGCGGCGACGACCGCAATGGCCGCGGCGGCGAGCAGCGTACGGGCGTGATCGAAGCTCCATTCCAGCGCCGCGGCGTAACGACCCTTGAGCCATTGCACCAGCCGCGTGTCACCGTGGTCCAGGCCCTTCATGCGCGGCAGGAGGTAATAGGCCATGACCGGCGTAAGCGTCACGGACACCAGCATCGAGGCGAGGATGGAGGTGATGTAGGCGACGCCCAGCGGCATGAACAGGCGCCCTTCGATACCGGGCAGCGCGAACAGGGGCACGAACACGAGCACGATGATGAAGGTCGCATACACGATCGCGGAGCGCACTTCCAGCGTGGCCTTGCCGATCAGTTCGAGCGGGTTCAGGCGGGCGTGGCCCTCGGCGCCGCGCCGGCGCTCCTGCTTGAGGCGCCGCAGCACGTTCTCGACACCGACGACCGCGTCGTCGACGAGCTCGCCGATCGCGATCGCCAGCCCGCCCAGCGTCATCGTGTTGATCGACATGCCGAAGTAGCGGAACACCAGCACTGTCGTGAGGATGGACGCCGGGATCGCGACGAGCGAGATCAGCGTCGTGCGCAGGTTGGCGAGGAAAAGGTAGAGGACGACCGCGACGATGGCCGAGGCGGCGACGAGCTTGCCCTGGAGGTTGCCGATCGAGGACTCGATGAAGCTGGCCTGGCGGAAAGTCACGCGCGGCGCGTCCATGCCGGCGGGCAGGGACTTCTTCAGCTCGGTGAGCGCGGTCTCGATCTCGCGCGTGAGCTTCACGGTGTCGGCGTCGGGTTGCTTCTGCACGGACAGGATCACCGCCGGCTGGCCGTTGAAGCCCGCGTCGCCGCGCTTGATCGCGGGCGCGAAGGTGACCGCCGCGACCTGCTTGAGCAGGATGCTGCGGCCGTCGCGGGCGGCGACCGGCAGGCGTTCGAGGTCCGCCAGCCGGGTGGTGTGGCCGATGTGGCGGATCAGGTATTCGCGCGCATTGAGTTCGAGGAAGCCGCCGCTGGTGTTGGCGGAAAAGCCCTTCAGCGCGCCGGCGATGTCGTCGATGGTGACGCCCAGCGCGGCCATGCGCGCGGTGTCGGGCTGCACCTGGTACTGACGCACTTCGCCGCCGATGGGGATCACCTGGGCGACGCCGGGGACCGAGAGCAGGCGCGGGCGCAGCACGAAGTCGGCGTATTCGCGCGTGGCCATGGGGTCGATTTTCGTCGGGTCGATCGGGATCGCGATCAGCAGGATCTCGCCCATGATCGAACTGATCGGCCCCATCGCGGCGTGCTCGATGCCGGCGGGCAGCTGGTCGCGCACCGTGGTGAAGCGCTCGTTCACCATCTGCCGCGCGCGGTAGATGTCGATGCCCCAGTCGAAGCTCACATACACGAAAGCGAGACCGACCGAGGACACGGAGCGCACCGCACTCACGCCGGGCAGGCCGCTCATCGAGACTTCGAGCGGGATCGTGATGAGCTGCTCGACCTCCTCGGGGGCCATGCCGCCGGCCTCGACCTGAAGCGTGACCTGCGGGCGGTTGAGGTCGGGGAAGACGTCGACCGGCGTGCGCACCAGCGTCATGCCGCCGTAGAGCATCATCACCGCGGCGAGCGCGAGCACCAAGAGGCGGTTGCGCAGGGATTGATTGACGAGCCAGTCGAACATGATTCGTCCTCAGCGCACCTGGTTCACGAGGGCGGCGCCCTGCACGACGACCCGGTCGCCGGCGGCGAGGCCATCGGTGATCGTGACGGTCGCGCCATCGAGCGGGCGGTGGCGCACGGTGCGCGGCACGAAGCGTTCGGCGGAGTTGTGGACCCAGACGATCTCCTGGTTCGCGGGATTCTTCACCAGCGCGGCAGCGGGGACGGGGATCCCGGTGATCCGTTCGCGCGTCTGCACGACGACCTGCAGTGGCTGCCCGACGGCGAGCGGCGGCGCCTTGCCCTCGACGGTGCGGAACAGCACCGGCAGGCTCTGTTCGCGCAGCGCCCGGCCGGCGCCGACCCATGTCAGCGGGAAGGCGGTCCGGCCGCCATCGACGGAGGCCGAGGCCTGCGCGACGCCGTCCGCCTGCGTGGCGTCGTGCGCGATGGCTTCGACCTGCAGGCGGGCGGGATCGACGATCTCGAACAATACTTCGCGTGCCTCCACGACCTGCCCGGCGACCACATTGCTTGCGGCGATGACGCCCGACACGGGGGCGACGAGTGCCTCCGTGGTGTTCAGGCTGCCCGCGACTGCGGCGAGGCGTTCGCCCTGGCTGCGCACTTCGGCCTGCGCGGCCTCGATCTCCTTGCGCGGCACGCTGCCTTCCAGCTCCTGCAGTCGGGCGAGCTGCTTCTTCGCGGTATCCAGACTGGCGCGCAACTCGGCGGCCTGCGCCTGCTGTCCTGCGCGGTCGATCGGGCCGGCAGAGGCGCGAACGTGCGCGAGCACCTCCCCCTTGCGCACCGCCTGACCGAGTACCGGCAAGCCGCGCGGGCCGGCTTCGATGCGGCCTTCGATGGTCGGCTGCACCTTGCCGCCGGCGTTGGGATCCATCACGACCTTGCCGACCCACTGCCAGGTGCGGGGCAGGGACTGCGATTCGGCGACGACGGTGCGGACATCCAGCTGGCGCTGCGACAGCTTGGGCAGGAACACCGAACCGTCGGGCAGGCGTTTTGGCGCGTCGGGATTGGTCACCACGGGCGCTTCATCGTGGTCGTGACCGCCGTCGTGGCCCGGTCCCGCGAAGGTGGGGCCGGCGAGTGCGATTGCGAGGAAAGGGAGAATCAGCCAGGGCGTGATCGCGCGGCCGGGCGCGGGGCGGGGGAGGTTCTTCATGATTTTTCCGCGAGGGCTGATTTCAGGAAGCCGGGCGGCGGCGACGCAGGCCGAAGGCGAGTGCGAGGATCGTGGCGGCACCGCCGGCCCCCCACCACAGGATGCCGTTCGACGTGCGAGCCGCTCCGGCAGCGGGCGTGGCCTCGACTTGCGGCACGACGAGGTCTGCGGCCAGTAGATCGACATCTTCGCCGGCCGTGATCGTCAGCGTTACCGGATAGCTTCCCGGTGCGCCAAACGGGGCGGAGGCGAAGCGATACAGCTGGCGTTCGGGGACGTATTCGCCTTGCGCCTTGAAACTGCCCGACTCGAGCTCGATCTGCGCATCCGGGACAGGCTCGTTGCTTGCATAGCGGTCGAGCGTGAGCGTCAGCGCGCCGCGCGAAACGACGCCGACCACCTCGAACAGCTCCGAGTGCGCCTCGAAGCGCGGGACCGCCGGGCCGGATGCGACCGATTGCACCTCGTCGTGGTCGTGACCACCCTCGTGCCCGGGGCCGGCGAACACGGGTGTCGCGATGATGAGACTGCCGCCGACGGCCAGCAATCGAAGGCGTCGCATGAAGGGATGATGCACGGGGATCATGGAAGCAATCCGTAAGCTTGTTTCAGTCGGGATGCCGCGCGGCCGGATTCGAGACGCGCACGGCCGAGTGCGAGGTCGGCGTCGAACGCTTCGTTTTCCGCGCGCAAGCGCGCGGGAAGGTCGATCTGCCCGAGCTCGAACGCCTTGACCAGGAGTTGCCGGCTGTCGGCGGCAAGACGGGACCGCTCGGCGGCAAACGTCTCGGCTTGTTTCGCCTGCTCGACTTCGGCGCGGGCCGCCTCGGCCTCGGCGTTCAGGCGCTCGCGCTGCAGCGTGGCCGTCGTCTCGGCCTCGATGAGTTCTGCGTTCGCTGCGCCGATCAGCGGCCGGTTGCGCGCGTCGGAGCCGAAGGGCACGCGTACGCCGACGCTCGTCGTGTTCGCGTAACGCTCGCCGAAGTCCCCGCGTTCGCGCTTCATGCCCAGGATCAGCTCCGGGTTGTCGCGCGTCGCAGTGCTCGCCTCGTGCAGCCGGACGCGTGCCAGGTCTGTCGTGCCACGGGCAGCGATCAACACCGGATGGGCATCGAGGTCGCCCGTTGCAGGGGCTGACTCCACGTCTGACGGCACCTGCGGGGTTCCGGTCAGCGCCTCGTAGAGCCCTTGCTCGCGCCGCACGCGCGCTGCTACCTCGGCCTGTGAGGCCTTGGCGACCAGCGCCGCTGCGTGCGCGGTGTTGGCATCGACGCGGGCCAGATCGCCGGCACGAACGCGGCGTTCGACGTCCGCGGCGAGTGCTTCCGCCTGGGCGACGCGGCGCTCGTTCGCGTCGAGTTCGTTGCGGGCCAGCCGCAGGGACCACAAGGCCTCGCGCACCTCGGCGGCAACGCGAAGCCGGGCGGAAGCGAGATCGCCTTCGAGCGCCACGGCTTCCGCTTCGGCAGTTGCCGCGCCCGCGGCACGTACGCCGGGCGTGCGCAGCGGCACTTCGAGTTCGGCCTCGATTTCGCGCATTCCGTCGTTGCGGTTCAGGCGATCCGAGCTGTGCACCAGCGTGAGACTCGGCGGAGCCGCCATCCAGCCGCCTGCCGCGTCGCGTCGTGCGTCGGCGAGCTCACGTCGTGCCTCGGTCGCACGCGACGCGGCGCTGCGCTGCCATGCGGTCGCGACGACGGAGCGGATCGTGACCGAGCCATCGCCACCCGGTCGGGATTCCGGCTGCTGGGCACCCGGCGAAGACGAAATGGTGATCGCGATGAGCAACCCCCAGGGCAGGCGGCTCGTTCGGCCTCGGGCGATCCGGGGAGAGGAAAGGGCGGAACGGAATGGCATGAGGTCGGGGCGAACGCGGCCGTTCCGCGCTGGCGTGGATGATGGTGGCGATGATGCTTGCCGCGGACGAACAGAACACTGACCGGTGCATTACATTTTTGTAAGCTTGACCCCACCTCGCTCGCCCCTCACGTGCAACGCCGCCGCGGTGCCGACCACCGAAGATCGCGATCCGTAATACGCACGACACACGGCCCCGTTAGCCTCCGCCGGTTCGTATCAGCCACCAGCGATTTCAAGGCCGTGCTCAAGCGATTCCTCCAACCCGCGATCTGGCTTGCCGGACGCCTGAATTTCCGTCACAAGCTGCTCGGCGCATTCCTGTTGTTTTCCCTACCGCTGGCGGGCGCGACTGCGCTCTTGCTGCATGGGGCGTCGCAGTCGATCGACCGCATCGTCCTGCAGCGACAGGGGCTCGCTCTGCAGATGCCGGTACTGAGTCTGGTGCGCAGCGTGCAGGACCACTTCGCCGCGTCCCTCGCTGCGGCACACGGGGATTCCGCGCTCGAGACGCGTATCGCCGAGTCGGTCCGCGAATTCGAAGGTGCTGCGTCTGCCGTTCTGGCTCATCCGCTCGCCGGTGACGACGGCAGCAGGATCCGCCGGCAATGGGACGAACTCGCGGCGCGGCGCTTTGAAGACGCCGATCAGGTCCGCGAAGGGCACGAGCGCATGCTGGATGAGCTGTTCGGCCTGCGCGAAGCCATCGTCGATCGCAGCGGGCTGGGCCTGCAGGAAGAGATTGCCGTGCAGGTTGCGACCGGTATCCTCAACGACCAGCTGGTGCCCCTAGTACAGAACCTCGGGCAGGCGCGCGACACCGGCACCGGATTCATCGTCCGCGGCCGCATCGGCTCGTCGCAGCGCGACGCGTTGAGCATGCTGCGGGGCAGCTTCGACACGCTCCTGACGTGGATGAGCAAGAGTGTCGAGAAGACGGGCGCGATCGCGCCGGCAACCGGCAAGACGCTCGCAGCGCCGCTGGACACGCTGAATCTCGCGACCCTCGGCTTGCAGGAATTCCTCACGACCAAGCTCATCAGCACGACCGAGTTCGACATTCCCGCAGCCGACTTCCACGCCAAGGGCAGTGCGGCCCTCGATGCGGCGATCGCCTTCGGCGCGGCGCTCGTTCCGGGCATCGACGGGCTGATGGCAGCGGCCGAAGCCAGGGCGCGGACGAGCTTCAACGCGAGCCTGATCGTGTTCGGTGCGAGCATCGTGCTGATCGGCTGGATCTTCGCCGGTGCCTATTCGTCGATCATCGGCTCGATCGGGGAACTCGAACGCGCCGTCCGCTCGATGACCGAGGGGGATCTCCGGACCCGCGTAGAGGTGCGGACACGTGACGAGATCGGTCACGTCGGCGACGGTTTCAACGCGATGGCGCAAAGTTTCGCCGAGCTCATCGGCAAGGTCGCGGCGGCCGCGGGCGACACGCAAGCCGCTGCCGGCATCCTGACCGACCAGATCGGACTGGTGACCACCGCCTCGGGCCGGCAGAGCGAAACCGCGGCCAACTCGTCCAGTTCCGTGCAGCAGCTCGCGGTCAGCGTGCAGGAGGTGGCCGCCCACGCCGAGGACACGAGCCGTATCGTGCGCCAGGCGGCCGATCTCTCCGCCGAAGGGCGCGACGTGGCGGACCGTGCAAAGACCGAGATGCAGCGCGTCGTCGAGGACATCGCGCGGGCGGTCGACGCCGTGCTCGCACTGGAGGAGCGCTCGCGCAACGTGGATCAGGTCGTGGGCGTGATCTCGGAGATCGCCGATCAGACCAACCTGCTCGCGCTGAACGCCGCGATCGAGGCGGCGCGGGCAGGCGAAGTGGGACGCGGCTTCGCGGTGGTCGCGGACGAAGTTCGCAAGCTCGCGGACCGTACCGGGAAATCCACGCGCGAGATCGGGGGGACGATCCGCGAGATGCGCGCCGGCATACAGGATGTGGTGGCCAGCATCCGCGAGGGCAGTGACCGTGTGGGCGCGAGTTCGGCGAGTTTCTCGCGGGTCCGGGAGGCGCTCGACTCCATCCATGACGAAGTATCGCGTTCCGCGAACTTCGTGAGCGAAATCGTCGATGCAACGCGCGCGCAGACCGAGGCCAGCACCGACATCGCGCGCAGTATCGAGCGCATGTCGGCGATGGCGGACGAAAACCACGCCGCCGCGCGTCACACGGGCAGCATCATCGACGAGCTGCAGCTGCTCTCGGGCGGGCTGCGGCATGCCGTGTCGGGCCTGCGTGTCTGACGGTTTCCGGACGGGGGGGGCCCGCGCCGGGCACCCGGTAGCGGTGGGCCATTGCGCGGACGACGAGGGCGGCGGACACTAGCGGCCGTCAGCGTGTCCGATGCCTGCGCATCGGCCAATACTCTGCCGCGCGGTGCGTGCCGTGCGGAAACCCGACGCTTTACGAAACCATGAATCGATCCATTCTGATCGCGGGCAGCCTGCTTGCAGGACTGGGCGTAGCCCTCGGAGCCTTCGGCGCCCACGGCCTGCGCAACGTGCTCGGCGCCGCAGAGCTCGGTTGGTGGAACACCGCCGTGCAATACCAGATGTGGCACGCCATCGGGCTCCTCGCGCTCGGCGCCTGGCGGCTGCCGAATACGGGCCCCGCGGCGATCCTGCTCGTGCTCGGGACGCTCGTCTTTTCTGGCAGCCTGTACGTCATGGCGCTGAGCGGATGGCGCGTGCTGGGGATGATCACCCCGATAGGCGGCACGCTGATGATCGCCGGCTGGCTGCTGCTCGCGTGGCGGGCGCTGCGCGGGTAGGCGGTGCGGTAAGGGGGCCGCTCAGCGCACGACGGGCCGGTTCGGCAACTGGTTCGCCCGCCCGGCACCTTCGTCGCCCGTATCCGTCGCGGGAAAGGCGGCGCGGAGTACCGCGCTGACGGCGTCGATCGTGCGCCCCAATCCTTCCTCGTAGCGGCCGGCCCGAAATTCAGGCGTGACCTCGTCGATCATGCGCTGCCACTCGGCGTCGCTCACGGCCCGCGCCACGGCGCGGTCGGCCACGATCTCGATGCGGTGTTCCGCCAGTTGCAGGTAGATCAGGACGCCGTTGTTGAGCTCGGTGTCCCACACGCGCAGCTTTCCGAACAGCGTCACCGCGCGTTCCCGCACGACGGTGGCGATCGGAGCGCCCTTGAGGTGGCGCCACAGATAGCTCGGCGGAAGGCTGGCCTCGACGCACAGGCAGATCTCGCCCGTATGCTGCCGTTCGCTTTCGCGCACGCGCGCCTCCAGGCGCTGCAGCGCGTCCGGCCCGACGGCCCGTCGGGCATCGCCGGCGTCCAGCCAGAGGTGGCGGACGAGGCGGGCGAGGGCGCTCATCGACATCCCTCCATCGCGGAATTCATCGTCGCTACCATCTCCCGGACGCGCCTCCGCCGCCGAAACTTCCGCCGCCGCCCGAGCCGAAACCGCCGCCCCCGAAACCGCCTCCGCCGAAGCCGCCGCGCCCTCCACCGCCCCCGATGATCGGTCCGCCGGGACCGCCGCGGCCACCGCGGCCACCGCGTCCGCCACCGCCGGTGCCGAGCACGAAGACGAAAATGATGGCGAGGACGCCGACGATGATGCCCAGCACGAGGCTGCCGAGCAGGAATTTCGCGAGGAGACCGAAGACGCCTCCGGTTGCCAGTGCGCCGAGCTTGCGGCCCAGGACCGCGACGAGCATGCCGCCGACGATGGGCACGCCGAACATGAGGAACACGCCGATGTCCTGCAGCGAGCCGAAACCGCCCGAGTCGCGGGCGTCGGGCTCGGGCAGGGGCAGGTTCTCGCCGCGGATGCGAGCAAACAGCGCTTCGACTCCGGCGTCGATGCCGGCGGCGAACCTGCCCTCGCGGAAGGCGGGCGTGATGGCGCGGTCGATGATGTGGAAGGCGGCCAGGTCGGGCACCGCGCCTTCGAGCGCGCGAGCGACCTCGATGCGCACGCGGCGGTCGTTCTTCGCGACGACCAGCAGGAGCCCGTCGCCGACGTCGCGCCGGCCGATTTTCCAGTCCGCCGCGACGCGATAGGCGAAGGCGGCGATGTCCTCGGGTGCTGTCGTCGGCACGATCAGGACGACCAGCTGGCTGCCACGCTCGGCCTCGAATCGGGCGAGCTTGTCTTCGAGCGATTGGCGCTCGTCGGACGACAGCGTTCCCGACTGGTCGATGACGCGTGCCGTCAGCTGGGGAACCGGGATCAATTCCTGCGCGCTTGCGGCGCCCGGCCACAGCAGCAGCGCAAAGATGCACATCACCAGGCGCAGGGCGTATTCGAACGCAAGCATGGGACAGGCGACGGCCGGCATCAGGGCAGGGGAATTGACGGCTTCAGCGCTTGGGCGCGCCACCGCCGAAATCCACGGCCGGGGGCCGCGAGATCTCCTGCTCGTTCGCGACGGTGAATCCGGCCTTGGGTGCGTAGCTGAACACCATCGCGGTCAGGTTCGTCGGAAAGCTGCGGGCCAGGATGTTGTATTCCTGCACGGTCTTGATGTAGCCGTTGCGCGCCACGGTGATGCGGTTCTCGGTGCCTTCGAGCTGCACGCGCAGATCCTGGAAGGCCTGGTTGGCCTTCAGGTTCGGGTAGTTCTCGGCGACCACGAGCAGCCGCGACAGGGCGCTGCCCAACTGGCCCTGCGCCTGCTGGAAGCGCTCCATCGCCTGCGGGTCGGCAAGCATTTCGGGCGTGAGCTGGATCGAGGTCGCTTTCGCCCGTGCCTCGATCACCCGTGTGAGCGTTTCCTGCTCGAAGTTCGCCTCGCCCTTGACGGTCGCGACGAGGTTGGGAATCAGGTCGGCGCGCCGCTGATACTGGTTCAGCACCTCGGCCCAGGCAGCCTTGCTGTGTTCGTCAAGGCGCTGGAAATCGTTGTAGCCGCAGCCGGCGGTGCTCAGCGCAGCCACAACAGCGGCGGCCGATGCAAGGCGGCGCAAGAAGGATCTCGACACGTCACACTCCCAGAATCAGGTCAGCCGCGCCAGGCGGCTCAGTGAGTCGCGCTCAGCCTATGACCGCCGCGACACCCGATATGCGGGGGTAATGATAACCCGCCGCGCGCCGATTGCGACCGCGGCGGGAAGGGCGTGCGAGGGTGGGGGCGACGTACCTGTTCAGTCGCCGCGCTTCTTGTCCGGTCCGTGAGGCATCACGGTATCGATGGAGATCACGTTGCTGCCGCCCATCCACGGCAAGGTCGGCACGTGCATGCGCATCGAGAGTCTCGTCGCTTCCGTCCCCGGCTCGTCTTCCGTGCGGCAGAAGGGGATCACCGTCGACTCGATCTTGGGAACCCATGGGATTTCTGCATGCCGGCGCTCCGGACGTGGCGACCGGACGCGCGCGGAGGCGCGCGCCGGTGCACCGTCCGGGCCGTGCTGTCCGAGCCACGTCGCCCAAGACTGCATCCACAGGTTGATCCACGGCATCCCCATCCAGGCCGATGTTATGTCGGCAAACGGCCACGTGGCGTGCGATTCATCGGGCGCAGCCTCGACCGGCGGCGCATGCGCGGACGCATGACTTATGGCTTTTCTCGGCATGATCGGCTCCTCTGCTTCGGGATTGGTCAATTCCTGTATAGAGCACCTTCCCGATCGACCGCAAGAGCCGGCCGCGCATTCACCGGCGGTAGTACCGCTATCTGGGCTGAGGAACGATGCGCAGGTAGGGCTTGGGAGCCTTCCATCCGTCCGGGAAGCGGGTCTTCGCTTCCGCGTCGGAAACCGACGGCACGATGATCACGTCCTCGCCCGCCTTCCAGTTGACCGGTGTCGCCACCTTGTACTTGGCCGTGAGCTGGATCGAGTCGAGCACACGCAGGACTTCATCGAAGTTGCGGCCCGTGCTCATCGGGTAGGTGAGCATCAGCTTGATCTTCTTGTCCGGCCCGACCACGAACACCGAGCGCACCGTCAGGTTGTCCTGCGCCGTGCGGTCCTGGGCGCTGCCGCTGGCGTTGGGGTGGATCATGTCGTAGAGCTTGGCCACCTTGAGCTCCGGGTCGCCGATCAGCGGGTAATCGACGCGGTGCCCCTGTGTCTCCTCGATATCCTTCGACCAGCGGTCGTGGTCGCTGACGCTGTCCACACTCAGGCCGATGATTTTGGTGTTGCGCTTGTCGAATTCCTCCTTGAGTCCGGCCATATACCCCAGCTCCGTGGTGCACACGGGGGTGAAGTCCTTCGGATGCGAGAACAGGATCGCCCACCCGTCCCCGATCCACTCGTGAAACCGGATCGTTCCCTGGGTCGTTTCCGCCGTGAAGTCCGGTGCATCGTCGCCTAATCGCAGTGCCATGTCACACCTCCATGCATTCCTTGCTCCCTGTGGTTCCCGTTACCCTGTTACCCGTCCCCGCCGGCCCACAGACCGGTCGATACGTAACGCTCGCCGGTGTCGGGCAGCACCGTCGCGATGCAGCGCAAGCCGTCGTCGACCGCCACGCGGCATGCGACATGCACCAGCGCGCCGGCGGACGGGCCGACGAACAGGCCGGTTTTCGCCAGTTTCCGGCACATCGGGATCGCGTCTTCCATGCGCACCGGCAGGCGACGGTCGATCAGGCTCTCGTCGAGGATCGCCGGCACCATGTCGCCGGGATGGCCGAGCGGCTTGAGGCCCTCGATGCCGGGGAATTCGTCGGGGATCGCCGCGATCACGATCGTTGCCGGATGGGCTTCCTTGAGCCGGCGCGCGACGCCCGTGAGCGTGCCGCCGGTGCCGATGCCCGCAACGAACGCATCCGGCGGTTTCCCGGTGCTCGCCACGACGCCCCGCAGCAGTTCCGGACCGGTGGTGTCGTAATGTGCGCGCCAGTTCTCCGGGTTCGAATACTGGTTGCTGTACCAGTAGCGCTCGGGGTGATCGCGCGCAAGGCGGCGAGCTTCCGCCACCGCAAAGTCGTAGCCTTCCAGCGGATCGGTGAGGATCAGCTCGGCGCCGCTGGCGCGGATGCGGTCCAGGCGTTCGCGGCTGGCGTTGCCCGGTACGACCAGGGTGACCGGCACGCCCAGTGCCGCGCCATACAGGGCGTACGAGATTCCTGCATTGCCGGACGAGGAATCGAGCAGCCGTCGTCCGCCGTCGAGGCGGCCGGTCTGAAGGGCCTTCATCAACATGCGCACGACCGGTCGGTCCTTGATCGAGCCGCCGGGATTCACCCCTTCGAGGGTGGCGAACACGCGGCACGCCGGCGCCAGCTCGCGGGCGGCGTGGATCTCGACCAGCGGGACGTGTCCGACGCCGGAGAGCAGGGCGGATTCGCGGATCGGGATCGCTGCCATGACCGTCTTCCGTTGCAGGACGCTTACGCGGCCGTCGCGCAGAATGCTTCGTAGTCGACGTAGCCCGGGAACGCACGCCCTTCGGCGCACAGCGCGCAGTCGGGATTCGCGGAAAGGCGGTATTCATCGAAGCGTGCACGCAGGGCGTCGTAATGCAGCAGTCGCCCGACCAGCGGGTCGCCCAGGTCCAGCAGGAGCTTGATTGTCTCGACCGCTTCGAGCAGCCCCACGACGCCGGGCAGCACGCCGAGCACGCCCGCGTCGGCGCAGGATGGCGCGAATTCGGCGGGAGGCGGTTCGGGATAGAGGCAGCGATAGCAGGGGCCGCGGCGCGCCGGATAACGCGGCCAGAACACCGTCACCTGGCCCTCGAAGCGGTACACCGAGCCGTGTACGCAGGGGATCTGCAAGCGCACGCAGGCATCATTGACGAGGTAGCGGGTGGGGAAGTTGTCCGACCCGTCCACGACCACCTCGTAGCCGTCGAGGATGCGTTCGACGTTGGCCGAAGTCAGGCGCTCCGCGTAGGTCTCGATATTCACGGACGGGTTGAGGCTCTGCAGCGTGCGGCGCGCGGAATCGACCTTGGGCTGGCCGATGCGCTCGTCGTTGTGCAGAATCTGCCGTTGCAGGTTGGAGCGATCGACGACGTCGTGGTCGACGATGCCCAGCGTGCCGACCCCGGCCGCGGCGAGGTACAGGGCCGCCGGCGAACCGAGACCGCCGGCGCCGATCAGCAGCACGCGGCTGTCCAGCAGGCGCCGTTGTCCGGCTTCCCCGACTTCCGGCATCGTCAGGTGCCGCGCATAGCGTTCGCGCGCGTGCGGATCGAGGCCGTGCGGGGTCTCGAAGGGCAGGCCTTCCGCCTTCCAGCGCGAGAAACCGCCCGCCACCGACGCGACGTTGCGATAGCCGAGCCGCTGCAAACCTTCGGCTGCAAACAGCGAGCGCACGCCGCCGGCGCACATCACGAGCAGCGGCCGGACCGTATCCGGGATGGCTTCCTCCACGCGCAGTTCGAGAAAACCGCGACCGAGGCGGAATGCACCGCGGGGACTCCCCTGTGCGATTTCGTCCGCCTCGCGCACGTCGATCAGCGCGGCGCCCTGCGCCTGTCGCGCGAAGGCTTCGCGCGGATCGATCTCGGGCACGCTCGCCTTCAGTTCCGCGATCCGCCGCTCGCGCGCGCCGCCGGCCCCACCGGCGACCGCGGGAACGATCGCGAGCACGGCGCCGTCATGGGGCAGGGCGGCTGTGAGTCCGCCCAGATCGCGCACGTTCTCCGCGCCGAGGTAGACATTCACGAAGGGGCGCAGCGAGCCGTCCGCCGCGCACACGCGCGGCAGCAGTCCTTCATGACGACGGGCCAAGGCCTGCAGCGCATCGCCGACCGTGGCAGCCTCGACCTCGACTTCGTCGGCGCCGCCGGTATAGGAACGCAGCGGAGTCGGGATGCGAACGATGACGCGGCTCATGACAACACCTCCTCTTCGCCGAACGTTTCGCCCTCCAGCCGCCACGATCGCAACTCGGTGACGACGCCGGCATTGACCGCGACGATCGGATAGGACCAGCCCTCCCACGCGAATTCGCGATCCGTATCCGACGGCCGGGGCGGATGGTCGGGATGGGAATGCCACACGCCGACCACCTGCAGCCCATCGGCGGCGGCCGCGTATTCGGCGTCGAGATAATCCTGCGGCTCGATCAGGAAACGGTCCGCGGTGCGCTCCGGGTGCACGTTGCGGGCCGGATGGACCGCGCACACGGTCACGGCGTCGGCATCCTGCCGTCCCAGCAGGAGTCCGCACACCTCGTCGGGATAACCCGACTGCGCCGCCGTAATGATCCTGTCGCGCAGAGGAGCTGGCAATCGCAATGTCGCCATGGACGATCCCCTCGTTTCGATAATCAATAATAGCCGACTAAATTCGTCTACTTTGGAATATCGACAGGCGGCTCGAGTTCGCAGCCCGCGCCTTGAAGAAAGAAATTTCGATCCGGATCGCAAGACCGGTCGTCGTGCGTTGCGATCGAGCCGCCCTGATCTATACATGAATCATGGACGGCTCCGCCGGACGGGACGCGCAGCAGGGTGCCGAAGATGCAGGGAAAAAAATGGCTGTGGCCGGGGCTGCTCCTCGTCGGATTCGCCGTCGGCGGCCAGTCTGACGGGCGCGGACAACTTGGCCATCGGCAAGTCGTCGGTCTGCCGCCGGATTTCGACGCCGGGGCGCCCGCCGAACCCTATGCCGGACCGCATCCCTCGCGCCTCGAACGGCCGGCCGAAACCTTCCGCTTTCCTATCATGCTCGGGCAGGTCGGTCCGAGCGAGCCGCTGTTTGCCGGGCCGAAGCAATATCCCTTCATCTGCGACACCGCAAAGTCGGGCCTGGGTGTCCCGCTCGCGGACAATTCGGCGGGGATCGGTACGCCGGTCGATTCCACCGACGACGCCACGCACGCAACGCGCAAGGCTGAGGCCTTCAGCAAGGATTGCCTGGCACCGACGAAGGCCTGGTACTTCTACAAACCGGTGGGCGAGAAGCAATTTGCACGCTGGAACGGCCAGTCGGAGGACGTCGACACGATCACCGTCAATGGTGTCCGCGTACCCTTCATCGTGCGTGTCGAGATGGGCACGATCAACCGCTTCATCTACCTCATCGCGGTTCTCAAGGGTGCGCGCGAGTTCATCGACGCTCCCGCCGCCGACCGCTGGAACCGGCGCCTGATCTACCAGTTCTATGGAGGCGTCGGAATCGGCCATCGACAGGGCAGGGCCAGCGTGAAGGCCGTTCTCGAGGACCGCCGCGAACAGCTTGCGCAGGGCTACGCGGTCGTCGCATCGACGGGAACGACGAGCCGGAACCACTTCGACATCTGGCTCGCGGAGGACACCGCACTGCGCGTCAAGCGGCAGTTCGTCGCGCTGTACGGCGATCCCGATTACACGGTCGGCGTGGGTGCCTCGGGGGGCGCGATCCAGCAGTATCTCCTCGCGCAGAACCGGCCCGGTCTCATCGATGCGGCGATCGCCCAGTATTCGTACCCGGACATGATCACGCAGACGATCCCGGTGTTCGACTGCGAACTGCTCGAGTATTACTTCGACGTCACCGACGGCGACAACCGCACCTGGCGCAAGGCCGAAAACCGGCAATGGGTCGAAGGTTTCAATGCCAGCAACCGTCATGAAAGTTCGGGCGGTCTGATGCGGATCGAGGTCACGACCCGGGTGGCCTTCATGATGCGCGGCGAATCGGTGCCCGAACGAAAAGGTGACACGGAATGCGTGGTCGCCTGGCGGGGCCTCACGCCGCTCGTCCTGAATCCACGGTTCGCGCATTTCGAATCGCATCTGACGCGCGACGTTTTCCAGAAAGTACGCTGGAGCTACTTCGAGGACCTGAAACGCTTCTTCGGCACCGACGCGCGGGGCTACGCGCGCATTCCGTGGGACAACGTCGGCGTGCAGTACGGCCTGCGGGCGCTGCAGCGCAAACAGATCAGCCCGGAGCAGTTCCTGCGGCTGAACGCCCGCATCGGCAGCTGGAAGTCGCCTGCCGACATGAGGCCCGAGCACTACTGGCTGATCGACGGCGGAGAGAGCGAACTGCGCGATTTTTCACCCTGGAGCGCCCATAACATCAACCTGGGCCAGGATCGCGATCGTCCGGCACCGCGCTTCGAGGGCGACCGCGAAGCGATCGCGGCCGCGTATCGCTCGGGCCAGGTCTTCCTCGGCCGCATCGACATCCCCGTCATCGACGAGCGCCTGTATCTCGAAGCCGAACTGGACATGCACCACACGGCGGCATCGTTTTCCGCACGGGCGCGGATGATCGCCGCCCAGGGCGATGCGGGGAATCAGGCGATCTGGGTGAGCGACAAGGCCTACGACCCGACACCCCGAGCCTTCGCCGCGATCGATCAGTGGCTGCGCGCGAAACGCGCGCGTCCCGAGCGCTCGTGGGCGGAAGTTCGCCCGGGGACGGCCAGCGACCGCTGTTTCGACGCTCGCGGCCGGGTCATGTTCAAGGGCGACCGGGTCTGGGACGGCAGCTGGAACCAGCTTCCCGCAGGCGCCTGCATGCGCGCCTATCCGATCTACAGCAGCTCACGCATGGTCGCCGGCGACGGGATCACCGGCGACCGCTTCAAATGCGCCTTGCAGACGGTGTCGGCCGCGCTCGATGGCGGCGTGTACGAACCGGTAGACATGAGATCGTACACGGAGCGACTCGAACGGATCTTTCCCGACGGCGTGTGCGATTACCGCCAGCCCGACCTGGGGCGTCCAACGGATCTGGTGGGCGGCGAGGTGTCGGAGGGCGTTCGGTAGGATCGAAAAACGGCTTCGATCGAGTGCGTTGAGCCGGTCTGCCGATCGATCTAAAACCGCCATAATTGGTATTATGTCTACTCGGCGGCGCAGAGGATTCCGCGACGATCCGAAGTCCTCCCGACTCGAAGCCGCTGCCCAGCGGCTTTTTTTTCGCCTACGCTCGCAGTCCTTTGGACATGCCCGCATCTTCCCCGCGTAGCGGCCGGCTTCCCGCTCATGAAGCCCTCGATCTTGGCGAACTTCTCGGCAGCGAATGGGACGGGTTCAGCCTGTCCCGCGACGGCCTGCAGCACCCGTATTGGCGCCGGCCGTTCTCGTGCGGCGAACTGAAAGCCATGTTCTACCGCTCGCAGCAGGTCGCGATTCTGGAACGCGAGGTATCGCGCGCCCGTACCGAGCAGGAACGCGCCAGCGCGGCGCAGGACGCCGCCGAGGCCCGCGCGGACTGGTACCGGCACCAGCTGACACTGGAAAGCCGCCTTGGCTTGATGCTGGCCCGCGTGAGCGCGTAGCATTCGCCCATCATCACAGGGAGCCCAACAGCATGAAACGCATCGCCCTTGCCGCCCTGGTGGCGGTTCTCGCCGGCTGTTCCACCTACGGCACGTCCAATATCGCGACCTACCGGGCCGGCGAATCGGCCAAGCAACACACGATCTCCGCCGAGGTCGACGACGACGACTTGACGATCTACATCGACGGCGACGACGTAGCCGAAGAGGAATGGAAGGCGACCGGGACGAACCTCCGCGGCGAATGGAAGCGGCACCGGGTAGCGGCGCAGTGCTCGGAGCGCACCGACGACGCGAAGAAGAAGACCGGCACCTGCACGGTGTTCCTTGACGGCGAGCTGGCCGCGGAACTGGCGTTGCAGTTGCGGTAGTCTGCTCGAGCAAACACAAAGGGCGCCTCATGGGCGCCCTTTTCATTTCCGGCCAGCGTAGGTTATAGGCCGTCTTCTTCGGTTTGGATGGACAGCAGCTGCAGCGCGGCATTGACGACCTGCCGAGGCGCAGCATTCACCGCCGGTACAGCGGCTTTCAGTTCGGCCAGCGTTACGACGGCCTTGGCGGGGTTCGCCTGCAGGTGCGCGGTAATCGCGGCCTTGATGGCGTCGGCAGCGGTGACCGTGGGGTCGACGTGGTACGGGTTGCGGATCTTCATTGGATCAGCCCTTGCGACGGCGGAAACGGCCCTTGCTGTCGCGCGGCGGCGTGCGGCGTTTGCTCATGGTGTCCTCACTGGTTGGTTGTGGTCGTGGTCGGGAACGTGAACCACTGCTTGGCGGTTGCCGGCAGCATGCGAATCACGACGGTTGCGAGCAGCGCCCCGGCGAGCACGATCACGGCTTCGCGCAGGATCTCCGGCCCGCTGGGGATGATGGACTTAAGCTGCACGGTGCGCCCCCATCAGGCCATCAAGCCGCGCGTGCGCCTTCTCAGCCGAGCGCGCCGCGTTCTCCGCCTTCTCGCGCAGCTGCCCGAGGTCGTAGCGGATGCCGCCGTAGACGGCCAGAGCGCCCCCGCCGGCCGTCAGGATCTGAAACACCCAGTCAGGCATTACCGGCCCCCTTCTCGGGCGCCACAGCGGCCAGAACGCCCCCCAGCGCGGCAGCCCACGCTTGCGGGTTCTTGGGGTCTGCAGCAACAGCGACGAAGCCCTGTGCGATCAGCGCGAGCCCTGCCCAGGTGGAAGGCTCTGCGAGCCGGGAAAGAATCCATTTCATGAAGCGGCCTCAGTCGTAGAAAACGTCATTCGGATGCAGCGACCAGAACATCGCCGGCGCCTGGTAGGAGCCTTCGGTTAAGTCGGTCGTGTGGGGTTGCTGCACGGACTGCGACGAGGCCGGCGCGGTCGCCCCGGTCGGCTGCCCTGCGAGCGTCCATTTCAGGAAGTCGCCCGCGGTGCAGTATTTCGAGGCGCCGAGCACGTCGCCACGGGCCTTGGAGATGTCGCACAGCATCGCGTCCGTGCGCGGCACGCCGACGGCATCGCCGATGCCTAGCACGGCACCGCTGGCCACATCGCCGAGCGCGCCCACGGTCGCACTCACGGCGCCGGCCGCTGCATCCTGCACAGAGAAGGACGCCGCGCCCGACTGCAGAGCCCGCAGGGCGATCAGGCCCAGCACGCCGAGCGCGGCACCCATCAGGAGGGCAGAGCGGCCCGAGTCCATCAGGACACCCGCTGCCCTTGGTAGTAGATATTTCCGGCGGCGTCCTTGCCGTAGCCGCTGTCGTAGTAGCGCCAGCCCTGCCACGTTGCGATCAGGTTGCCGAAGCCGGCATCCGCCGCGGTCGTCGCCGGGTTGAAGTTGGCGCCGACGACGGGCGCCGAGCCCCCGCCGGAGATCGTGCGCGCGATCAGGAACACGCCCAGGGCGGCAGCGGCCATCATGAAAAGGTCATTGGTCTTCATCACAGCCACTCCGAAATATCGCCGTAGGCTTCCTGTCCGTAGCCCCATGCACTGTCGTAGTCGATCGCCCCGCCGTCGATCAGCGCGGCGGCGGTCGAGGTGCTGCCGGCCGTGTTCCAGCCCGCGGCAGCCTTGGCGAGCGACTGGATACCGACGCCGGCCAGATTGATGCCGGCCATCTTTAGCCAATAGTCCTGTTGATCGTGCAGCGTCGGCGCCGGATCGGTGCGGCGCATGGTTTCGGGAGGGCGGCGGTTGAGCAGCAGCCACACGAGCAGCCCGCCCCCGAGGATCAGAATCGTTTTGTCAGACATACGCCCGACCTCCATAGTTGGCGAACGCAGTCAACGCGGCGTCCATCGTCAAAGTGCCCTGCTTGCTGTACCGCCACGGCGGCAGACTGGCCCACTCATACGAGCACTTTTCCAGCGCGGTCGAGATGCGGCCGGCGAGCACGTCGGCGAGCGCCCCGCGGTTGCGGATCAGCTGCACGGCGGCGAGATCCTGCGAGGCCGGCGAGAAGTCGGAAAGCCCCGCCTGGAGGCGCACCATGTCCCACGTCCGCGCGAGGATCTGATACGCCCCGGCGGCGGTCGAGTAGAGCCCCAGGCGCGAGAGCCAGACGGATTGCCGCGGATGGTCCGCGAAGGAGGCGAACGAGCCGCCCCCGACGAGCCGGCGATATCCGCCATCGTCGGCGGTGCCCTCGCCCTTGCGCACGAGCTGCAGGAAGGCGCGCACGTTCGGATTGTTGAGTGCTTCGGCGTTCGTCATGTCCCACGTTTCCAGAAAGTCGGCGGCGGTGTCGATGACGCCCCCGTCGTCGGAGATCGTCACGCCCCGGTCGCGCAGCAGCACGAACAGGACGCAGCCGAGCAGGACGCCGGAGGCGATCACGGAGACGTTCACACGGGTTCCTCGAAGAATTCCACGTTGAACCCAGTCCCCGCATTGACCATCCCTTCGGCCAAGAACGAATACCCCGGCAGCACTACGACGGGTTCAGAAAGTCGAATCGTGTTCTGGCCATACTGCGCATTGGGTATGTAGAGATCTGCCATAACAGAAACCATCGACGAGGCGGCACCCGAGCCGAAACGGATTTCACCCACGGACGCAGAACCTGAACTAATTTTCGAGGTACCGTAACGCTGAAGTGCGCCGATTCCCGCAGCCCCAAAGCCGACTGACACGGAACCGGCCGCGCCCGCGACCAAACCGGCCATAACCTGTTCGACCAACAGTTTTTTTCCGCTCCCGACCGGATTACAGAGCGCCACGAAAGATAATTGCCCCGCAACAGCCGCCGCGTATCCCTTCCCCCAAAAAGCCACTCCCGCCAAAGTCCTCGAACGCCCGCCGTCAATTACGGAAACCTCGCCGGTCACACGGTCATCAATCATTCCCGAGAAGCCGACGAGGATCTTTCCGCTGTTTGCGGCGCCCGACTTGTCGGTGATGGTCAGGGTATTAAAGTTAAATTCGCGCAGACCCTGACCGGGCATCAGGTCGAGCGACGCCCCGGTGTCGACGTTGACGTTGATGGTGCCGGTCGAGCTGAGGACCTTGAAAAAGTCGCCCACCACCGGCAGGCGCTGCATGCCGCCCGCGGTCAGGGTGAAGTCGTAGATTCTGGCGTGCATTAATTTCCCCTTGCGCGCACGGCGACGATGCCCATAACGACGACGGCAGCGAGCAGCAGGTAATCGGTCATCGCCCCGCGGCCCTTGGCATCGGCATAGGCGTCCTTTGCCATGCCGGCGGATGACGCGGCAGCATCGGCGGCCGTTGCCAAACCGCCTTTTACCGTGTTCATCGCGTCATTGACGACGCCGAGCACCTGAGAGAAAGCCCCGTCAGCAAATGACAGCGCGCGGCCGGTCGAGTCGTAGGCGAGGCCCAGCGCGTTCGACATGGCCCCGTCCGCGAAGGACAGGGAGCGATTCATCGCGCCGCTGGTCGAGTCGTAGGCGAGGCCCAGCGCGTTCGACATGGCCCCGTCCGCGAAGGACAGGGAGCGATTCATCGCGCCGCTGGTCGAGTCGTAGGCGAGGTCGAGCGAACGCGACATAGCCCCGTCCGCGAAGCCCAGCGCCCGCGACAGCGCCCCGGCCGTCGAGGCGTTCGCAAGGTCCATCGCTTGCGACATGGCGCCATCCGCGAAGCCCAGCGCGCGGCCGGTCGAGTCGTAGGCCATGCCCAGGGCGTTCGACATAGCACCATCCGCGAACGACAGCGCACGGCTATTCCCGTCGCCCAGCGCACTGACGGTATTGCGCACGACGCCGTCGACGAGATCCCATGCGCCCGCGTCGATCACGTTATTGACGGTGTTGCTCGTCAGCGACCCTTTCGAGCCGATCTTGATGTTATCCATCCCCGACGACGTGGAACGCTCGCCGATCACCTGGCGGCGGTCCGTCTGGTTCGTCGACGTCGACGACTTCTTCGAGCTACCCCCGAACAAGCCCATTGCTTACCCCTTTTTCCAGATCCACCACGCGGCGACACCGGCGGCTATCCACAGCCACGGAATCCCGGCCAAGCCGGGCACTTCCGTTGCCCCGCCCTGCACGTTCAGGCCCTTGCCGCCGAAGTTGACGGTCCAGCCCGAGTTACCCATGCCGAGCGAGCCGCCGAACATGCCCGAGCGGGTTTCCCCGCTCATGTCATCCGAGACGGCCGCGGATACGAACGAATTTCCGCCCGACGATGCAACGCCCATGTCAGCCCCGCTTTTTCAGCAGGAACCACAAGCCCAGGCCGATCAGGATCAGCGTGGGATTGATGGTCAGGCCGGCCGCAGGCGCCGGAGCGCCGTAGCCGCCCGCGGAGCCCTGCACGTAGAGCGAGCCATCCCCGGCCATGCCGAAGTTGACGCCCCCGTTCATCAGCGGCGGCGCATAGCGGACTTGCGAGTCAACGCCGTCCGTGATGCCGCGCCCGAGGTAGTAGAACCAGTTCGAGACGCTGGTTGCCTGTTGTTCCGCGATCGGGTCCATGTCCGCCCCCTATCAATACACGTCGAGCGGTTCGAGCGTTTCGACTTCGATCGTGATGGTCTCGGCGCCCGAGAAGGTCGCCATCAGCTGGGCAGTCGTGCAGCCCGAGGCCGGCCGGGTGTCATACACGCGGTCTTCCTGCAGTCCGTCGACCATGCTGTCGATCATGTAGAGCGAAGCTTGCGGCGTGCGGCCGTAGATCTTCTGGCGATACTCGTTGATCGCCTTCACCGAGTCGTGCTCGAGGATGCCGTTGCGGAACACCTGAGCGGCGGTCATGTTTGCAGAGAAGACCGCGATACGCTTGAAGATCGAGCCGCCGGATACCGGGTCCATGTGCGGGACGGCCAGCGGGAACGTACCGGCGGCGCCGATGGATTGCGTCACGCGGTGCACGCGCGCGATCAGCGGGCGCAGCTGGGCGAACTCTGGTCCGACTTGCGGCCGCGCGACTTCGGCATAACCGGCGAGCGTCGGCGCGGTCGCGCCCGCGATGGTGATTTCGAGGCGCAGGTTCTTGATGCCGAGCGTGGTGTCGAGCGAGCCGCCCAGGAGGCCGAGTTTCGACTTCGCGAGGTTTTCGAGGAAGTCGATTTCCAGCATTGTCGCGTCGGCGGTGCGCGGACGGTACGACAGGCGCGCGTCCAGCTTCGAGCCGTCGGTGTCCAGGATGATCTTTCCGTTCGCCTTCAGCTGAATGCTGGTCAGCATCGCTTTGGTCAGCGAAGTTCCGCCGAGCTGCAGGAAGATCTTTTCGATCGAGTAGCCGAGCAGGTTCGACAGGTCGATATTCGCGACGCCCGATGCGACGACGTTGTTCGCGGGGTTCAGCTTGATGAGTTCGATCATGTTCGCGGCCCCGGTTAGATGAGCGAGTCGCGCACGTAGGGGACTTGCTTGGCAATCACGGTGCCGGCGGCGCCGAGCGCCATTGCCTTGAGCGCCTGATGCGGAGCGAACTTGTAGACGCCGTAGAGCACGCCCAGCGCAATGCCGGTGCGGATGACTTGGGTTTGAGTGGGCATGTTGGCCTCTCCGAGATGAGAAAAAGAAAACGCACCGCTAGGGTGCGTTGTCTCGGAGGGCTGTACAAATATCCAGCCTTAGGCGTCTAACTGAGGTTCCGGCGATGCCTTGGGGATTTTTTTTGCGGGTTTCGGCTTTTTCACGCTGGGCAGGGTGCCGCGCGTGGTCGAGCCCGTCGACATGGCCCGTTCGATCCACTCGAAACAGTCGGTTGCCGGGTCCGCCTTGAGGTCGCGCACGTCGTCGTGCGGCACGCCCAGCACGCCCGACATGGTGCGGATGTCCTCGGCGTAGTTGAGGCGCGAGCAATGGATGATCGTGGCCTGGCCGAAGATCGTCTTGTCGATGATCGCCGGCCGCTGGGCGCAGCCGAACACGCGCAGCCCCTTGTGTCGCCCCTTGCGCAGAATCCGCGCCCACGGTTCCGGTGCATGACTGGCCTTGGTGACGTCGCCCAGCTCGTCGACGACGACGGTGCAGGCGCCCCACGCGAACGCGATCGAGCAGAACGCGCCGAACTTCTCGCCGTAGGCGGCGAGCGCATCACCCGGCCGGAAGATCGCCACCAGCGGCCCCGCTTCGGCCTTGGCGCACGCGGCGGCGAGCTTGCGATGGTCCCGGAAAACGGATCCGCCCGTGTACTCGTCCATTGGGTCCCAGACGAGCATACGGGCGGGGCGGTCTTCAGCAAGTCGCGCTTTCAGCCACCGCGACTTGCCCGAGCCCGAAGCGCCGATAACGGCGACGATACAGGCCCGGTTCCGACTCATGCGCCCCCCCCGCCGCACTTCGGGCACCTGCACCCGGATAGCCACCGCGCACCGCAGCGCAAGCAGATGTTTTTCATGCGGCAACCTCAGCCGGCGCGGGTTCTTCCTTCGGTTTCTCCGCGTCCTTGCCGGTCGCCCAATCGACCAACTTCCCGAGTACGGCCGTCAGCACCGGCGGCGGCAGCAGGGCGAAGCCGAGGGCGATTTCCGGCCCGAAGTCGCGCATCCAGCCGCCCACATCCCAGCCGCGTTTCTGTGCGACTGGCACCCACGCTTCGGCGATCGCGCGGATCTGCTGCGGCGGGTAGTAGTCGCGCACCTTCGGCGAGGCGGCGCCGAGGATCTGGAAGAAGACCGTGAACAGCTGTTCCGCCTGCTGCACTTCGGCCGGCGAGGCATCGAGCACTTCCGGCAGGGTTTCGGACTCCGGCCCCGGTTCGGCGGCGATCGCGTTCAGGGTGTCGAGATCCATCACAGCCCCCCAATGGAGAAAGCCGGCTTTGCGGCCGGCTTGGGTTCAGGTTTCGCGGGAGCCGGTTCCGGCTTCGCTTCCGGCGGTGCGGCGAACCGCGCCCGCATCTTGTCTGCAGCCGGCGTGCCCTTGCGGAGCAACACGCCGTAGTCGCAGTCAGGACAGGTGAAGGACAGGGAGCCGGATTCGGATTCCTTGACCCATGCTTCGGTGCCACATTCCGGGCAAGGGTGCTTCCCCAGCCGCTTGCGTGCAATCGCCATTCCGGCCCCCTCCCCCTGTTACAGACCGCGCAGTTCGGCGAGCGCGAAGTTCACCACGGCGCCCTGCAGTTCGGCGGTCGCATCCAGGCGCACGACGAGGCCGGCGCCTTCCTCGCGCAGCACGACGCCGGCGCGGTCGAAGTGTTCCGACTGCTCATTGATGACCTTCACCGACGCCCACGCTTGAAAGTTGCTCATGTGTTTCCCCTTCGGTTGATGCGGCGATCAGAGCCCGCCGCGTTGCTCGTACAACAGTGCAATCCAGCGGACCTACGGCCGCTGATTTCCCGCGTTGTCCGACAGATCCGCCCGCAGCGCGGCGACTTCATCGGCCAGATTCACCACCAGCCCGCGCAGGCTTAGGACGATCTCGATGAGGTCGTGTTTCGCAGGGAAAAACCCGGCTTGCGCTCGCTTAAAGGCCGAATCCAGGCTTTCCAGCAGTTGGCGGTTTGCTTCCTCATGCAGCATCGCGATACTCCACAGGCTCAACGGCCCGAATGCGTTCGTTCTTGTCGAAGGTCGCGCGCTTGAGCACCTGCCCGCGGCCGAATTTCGGCATGGCCTTCACCATGCGCAGGTAATCGTCGATGTCCTGCTGCGCCCGTTCCGGGTGAATGCACGACTCGGCAACGTACCGGTGAAAGTCTCCCAGCATGTTGCGGGAGACCAGCGCGGACAGGTCTTCAATGGAGATCGTGCCGACCTGTTCCTCTTCCGGTGCCGGCCGGTCGTCGGCGGCGATCTCGTCATCTTCGCGGTCGTCGGCGAGCCGGAGCGCCTTGCGCAGTCCCGGCGACCAAGAGAGCATCCGCCGGCCGTGGAAGGCTTCGGCGTACTCACGGAACCGCGCAGCGGCCCAGCCATCGCCCGAGATCACGAATTGCAGCAGCTGAAACGGGGTGAAGTGCATATCGCCGGCGATCTCGCCGACCGTGCCGACCTTGGCGTGATTCCGGGTGAGTTCCGACGACGCGCCCCAGCGTTCGTCCTTGCCGAATTTCGCGATGTACTCGGCAGCCTTCGCCCCGCCGCGCACGTTGAGCCCGTGCTTGAACACGTCCGACACCTGCGACACCGCGCACAGGCCGGCTTTCTGCAGCGCCTTGACCCATGCGCCCTTGAGCTCGTCGATCGCGCCCGAGGCCAGATCCCCGGCCGGGTTGATCGGGTCGCCCTCGCCGAAGGCGCCCGGTACCGCGAACACCAGCGCGTGCACGTGCGGGTGCCAGCCGTTCGCCTTGCCGACCGTGACTTCCAGCGCATTGACGGTGCCGAGCCGGCCCGCGGTGCCGCGGTCGCCCTTCTCGCCCATGATCCGCTTGTACGTGCGGGAGTTCGCCCAGGACTGGCGAGCCTTGGCGAACTTTTCCAGCAGCTCGCCAAGGGGCATGTCCGATTCATGGGGGAAGGTCAGGGTCAGCAGGTAGGCATGCCCGCCGGCCGCGACGTGGCCGGCCATCGCCTGGCTGAGATCCTTGCGGCGCTCCTCGCTGATCTTGGCGGCGCAGACGGGGCACGTCCAGACGGCCCCGCAGGTGATCACGCCCGAGAGGCGAGCATTCGAGCCATCCACCGCGCGCCAGACGCCCGCCTGGTCGGTGCCGGTCGTGATCCCTCGATTGCACCAGACGGTGGGGTGCTGCTGACGCGGACCCTCGCCCTTGCGGTAGAGCAGCGAGGACGCCATGCGCAGGAGCTCGAAGCGGTCTTTCTTCCGTTGGACGCTCATGCTCGAGCACCCCCGGCGAGCTTCGCGACTTCCACGAGCCAAGCAGCCAGCAGCGGCGGGGTGTGTTCGCGTTCTGCTTCTCGCAACTTGGGCCGATACCGCGGCATGCCCTTGCGAATCTTGCTCGAAGACGAAACGACGTGCGTCGGATCTTCCAGCTTGAACGGGATCGCCGGCAGATCACGCGGAGCACATCCGACGATGTAAAGCTTTGTCGCTTTCTGCGCCCGATGGCCCCACCAATCTTGGTCTATCGGCAAGGTCCAGCCGCCGAACTCATCCCGCTCGCCTGGCGCCGGCAGACCAGCAGCCGGCCAAAGCGTCGAAGCGAGCGGATGCTCGAGCACGCCCCCGCACCGCCGCACTTGGTCGACGGCGAACAGCGCGAGAGCTTTTTCATCCGGGCGCGGCTTGGCGAAGTGGCGAAGGGCGCCCCACGCTCGACACGGCGGATGTGCGATTACCGGGAGACAGCCCGAATAGGTCCGCGCATCGCGTTCGATGTCGAACACGTCGCAAGCGTCCATGCCCTTGTAGATCGAGTCGCCCCGAGCGAAAAGTACCGCCACAGCCCGCCCCGTGTGTATCGATTTCCCATTAGTACCGAGAGTAGTATGCACGGCCCCGACCTCAGTGCTGGGAGGGCACCGCAGCGCCCTCCGACAGGTCGGATTCAAGGCGGCAATCCACACGCTGGAACTCACGCACCAGCGCCCTCAGGGCGGCGGAGTTCTCTTGCAGCATCACCTCAAACGGGCCGGTGCACACGTCAAGCCCTAAGCGTTCCTCTTCGGCGATCGCCTTGCGCAGTACATCGCCGATCTTCATCACGGCGGAAAACTCGCGGCGCAGCAGCGAGGCATAGGCGGCGATTTCGTCGGCGGGTAGCGGGCAGCTGGGGGCGTGCTGCTCAGGGAGGGCGGCGGGGTTCATTTGCCGCCCCTTGCCTGCAGCTCTTCCCACTCATGCGAGGTTATGGCGCCCAGACGGGCGGCGAGCCTCAGAGAGCCGTGCAGCCAGTTCGAGACGCGCATTACGTCGTCGATATCCTTACTGCCCTGCTGGTACTCCTGGCGCATCGTCTGACACTCGGCAATCTGCTGTTCTATCAGCTCAAGCGCCGTTGCCCGCAGTTCTGAGGCTTTCATGATGGGTAGCTCCCGGTTACGGTCTCCCTCTGCTCGCCGATTGCCCTTGCCCATCTTTCAGGGCACCTACCGGCGGGATTGGCGAGCCGGGAGACCCTCAGAAACCACCCCGGCGCGGTAGGCGATTCGGATACTACTGCACAGCCTGTCACATGTACACAGGCTGTCAATCTTGAAGGGCTGTCAATTGCGGCCTAGATTGCGGCCTAAGGAAGCTGTCAACCGGGAGAAGACAATGCAGACGACGAACCAGCTACTGGACGAACTGAAGGCCCGATACGGGCTGCCGAGCGACTACGCCTTAGGGAAATTCCTGGGGCACAAAGGCCAGTCGCGAATCTCGCACTACCGCTCAGGGCGATCGCAGTTCGATGATGAAGAGGCGGCGAAGGTTGCCGGGTTGCTGGACAAGGCGCCGGCCTATGTGATCGCGTGCGCGCACGCCGAGCGCACCAAGAGCGCCGAGCAGCGCCGGATCTGGGAAACCATCGCCGAGAAGTTCGGCGGCATTGCGGCCGGCGTCGTGTTCGCCGTGGGAGCGGTCGCCCCTGCCCCGTCAGCTCAGGCAGCGCCGGCCGCCCAGGCTCAGGCCGAGCAGGGAACGATTGGTATTATGTAAACCACAAAAATAACTGCACGTTTCCGTAATGAACAACCAGAAAATGAAATGCTCGGTCGGCGAAGGACGCGGACCGAGTCAGCGGGCAATGTTAATATACGGACCATATACATACCGTACATAGGATGAGCTTGTGGGAATCGTCAAGATCTCTGAGCAGATGCATGAGGCCCTGCGCCGGACCAGCGGCGCACTCAGCCGTTCCATCAACAGCCAGGCCGAACATTGGCTGCGCGTCGGCATGCTCGCGGAGCTCAATCCGACGCTGAGCTACCGCGAAATCTGCCAGATTCTGATCCAGGAGGAAGAGGCACACGACGCACCCGAAGCGCCCTCCCCGCTGAAGAACCTGAGCAAGGTGGCCTGATGGCAAAGAAGCAGCAGGTCCCGATCCGCTCGCAGGCCGAGATCGCCATGTCCCGGCGCGCCGGCGCGCTCGCCGCCGACGTCCTCCGCATGATCGGAGAACACGTCCGGCCCGGCGTCACGACCGACGAACTCGACCGCATCTGCCACGACTACATCGTCAACGTGCAGCAGGCCATACCGGCGAACATCGGCTATCACGGCTACCCGAAGACGATCTGCGCCTCGGCCAACCACGTCGTCTGCCACGGCATCCCGTCCGCCAAGCGCCTGAGCAGCGGCGACATCGTCAATATCGACGTCGCGGTCATCAAGGACGGCTGGTTCGGCGACAGCAGCCGCATGTACTTCGTCGGCAAGCCCGGCATCCTTGCCCGGCGACTCGTCCGGACCACCTACGAAGCCATGCGCGCCGGCATCCTCGCCGTCCGCCCCGGCGCTACGCTCGGCGACATCGGCCACGCCATCCAGACCGTCGCCCACCGCGAAGGCTTCACCGTCGTCCGCGAGTATTGCGGCCACGGCATCGGCGACGTGTACCACGACGAACCGCAAGTCCTCCACTACGGCCGCCCCGGTGCCGGCCTGACGCTCGAACCCGGCATGGTCTTCACGATCGAGCCCATGATCAACGCCGGCCGCCCCGAAACCCGCGAACTGGGCGACGGCTGGACCGTGGTCACCAAGGACCATTCGCTGTCGGCCCAGTGGGAGCACATGGTGGCCGTGACCGCGGACGGGTTCGAGATTCTTACCCCTTGGCCGGATGGATACGGGGAATATCCGGCTATCGAGGCGGGAGCCCTTGTGCCGGCACAAGCACTTTGATTGAGCGGAGGGGTAGAACGGGCTTTCGTGCTCAGGGACGCTGGTCGAGCGACCTGATGGCGCCATGGATGGCTCGCTCGAAGATCGGCCGGTCGAGCTGCACGATCTGCGCCGTTCCGTTCTTCAGTCGCACGGCCAGCGCTTCCGGCGTGATCGATATTGCACAGGGCGAGGCGCTGTTGCTAAACAGGAAGAGCGTGCGGCTCCGGTTGATCCAGGTCAGGCGCTCACGGCGAGTTCGTCGCGCCGTGGTGAAGTCCACCCAGTCACCTCGCACCAACTGACGCACCCGGCGAAGATCCGCACGATCCGGCGTGTTTTCCCCGTCGAGGCCCTCGCTGGCCGGTAGCGAGATGTCCTGGACGCGGACACCGATGTCCGTCGCGTGGCTGACCTGCAGCGTCGGACCGGCGCCGCGCGTGCGTGACCTCACGCCCGCTGCGGCTTTGGCAGCGCCGGGCTTTTTCGCCCGCATGGCAGCGAGTTGCAGGTCAAGCAGCGTATCCAGAAAGGCCTTGCGCTCGGTGGGTGCCGAACCGATCTCGTCGAAACCGACGTTGATCTCACTCAGCAGTGCCGGCAGCGAAGCGGCCTGCCGCTGCTGGTCCCCCGCCAGATGCTTCGGCGTGACCGACCACAGCAAATCGGTGGCGACCCGAAGGGCCTCGGCGGTCGGCGCACCTTCCTCGCCGGACTGCGAGATGCGGCTCTGCACCACGTCGCGCCAGTAGCTGCGGAGGAACTCCTCGATCTCCAACGGCGTCTCCGGTACCAGCATACGGGCGATGCAGGCATTCGCCATCTTCTGGGCCCGTGCCTGGGCTTCGCGCTCGAGGCGCATTTGCTCCTCGCGGGCGAGCACCGCGTCGGCCAGCGCGCGGTTCTGCTGTTCGTCCCGTTCCTCGCACTCGGAGAGGAAGGCGTCCAGTTCGGCATTGGCGGAATCGAACACCGTCATGTCGCCGTCGTAGGTGCTCTGCACCTTGTCGACCAGCTCGGAGAGCTTTAGATAAAACGGGTCCTCCGCGTTAACAACCTTGCCCCAGCGCACGGCGACAACCGAAAGACTGTCGAGGAAGCGCCGTGCCGGGTGGCTGCGGTCGGCAAAGAAACGCTGGTTCAGCATGGCGGCTTGCAGCACCGTTGTCTGCAGGCGGGCCACCAGCGCCTTGATGCCATCCGAGACGTTGGGATCGCTGAAAATCAGGTCGAACAGCTTGACGACGATGTCGAGCGTCACGGCCTCGAGGGGCATCACGTTGCGCGCGGCGCCGCTGTCGCGCACCATGCGCACGACGTTGGTGTGTGTGCCGGGGGTTCCCGGCTGCGGCACCGCCTGCAGAGTCTTCAGGGAGTTGAACAATTCCTGGCTGGCAGTCCCTGACTTGGGCATCTCCTTGGCGCCCGTCTCCTTGGTGCGCGCCTCAACCAAGCGGTCCAGGGCGCTTGCCACCTTGGTGGATTCCTCCGCCACCTCGTGGGCGTCAACCGGTGTCGTGTCGCGGTAACTGCGCTTGAGCGACGGCAGGATGCCGGCCTCGATCATCGCCTCGTTGACCACCCGATAGAGTTGCGGCATCTCTACGGCCATCTGGTCGCCGATCAATTGCAGCAACAGGATGAGCGGGCCCGTGTCGGTCGTGACCTCGGCGCAGGCCGCCTCGATGCAGGACCACAGCGCCGAGACATTGAAGGTCCTGTCACCCGGCTGCATGGCCCTGCGCAGGACGAGGTAATTGATTCGCCGCTCCAGCAGCTTGGTCTCGTCACGGCAGGCCAGGGTCACACGATCCAGCACCTCGCGCATTGCAAGCTGGACGGATTCCTCAGCTGCGCTCAGCAGCCGCAGGTTCTCCTGATCGGCCAAACCGTAGCCCGACTTCGGAGCCTGCACGGCGCGCGCCGCGAGATTGGCCCTGAGAGAAGAGGCTACGCTTGCCCATTGTGTCGGAAGGGCCAGCTTGAGCGAGGCGGCGGCTCTGCTCTCGGCGCGGTCACGGCTGGTATTGCAGCGCGTGGTCGCCACCTGAATCAGCAAGGGCCCGAGTTCCTCGAACAACTCGAACAGGTCGTTTTCCATCTGCGCACGACAACCCGCCACGAGCTCACCGATGGTTGTGGCGTCTTTTTCGGTCATATCAGGCCTGATTCCGAGAATCGTTTGGGCCGATTATCGCATTTGCCCAATGTCATGAAGCAATCTTGCGCAGATCCCGGCCTGAGCTCCGCGGCCCTGCTTCGCGGTGCGAGCGGCCCCTCCTCCGCACGGCTAGTCCCCGATCAGAACAGCCACGGGATGAAGCGACGCGTGCCTCGCATGTAGTCGATATAGTCCTGGCCGAAATAGGCGATGCATTCCCTTTCGTCGGCCAGCGCGGTCAGCAGTACGCAGGCGCTGCCGAACAGCGCGAGTGCAAACGCCGGCCAACTGGCGGCGCGGAAGAACATGCCCCAGCCTAGGGCGAGCAGCGCGCTGTACATCGGGTGGCGGATCAGACCGAAGATGCCGCCGGTAATCAGCTCGGTGGTCTTTTCCCAGCCGTAGAGGGAGCTGTCCTCGCGTCGGGCGGCGTCGCCCTTGCCTTGGTGGCGCAAGGCGATGAAGCCGAAGACCAACGGCAGCAGGCTCAGCTGCAGCAGGGTTTCGGATATCAGCTGGTCGCCGGCCGGTTCCCGATTGAGAACGGTCAGCGCGAGAATCGTCTCCCAAGCGAAGAAGCGGTAGAAGCCGTGGCTGCCGGGATTGCGCAGCGGCTTGCGCGATAGCCACAGCAGGCCAGCGGTGCCGGTGAGCATCAGCGGCAGATTTGCGATCGGCAGGTTCATGGGCTCTCCGGCGAAACGGCGGATCTTCCCCGCCTTACTGGCTGACGGAGCGGAAAACGAGGACGGCGTTGCTGCCGCCGAAGGCGAAGGAATTCGACAGTGCGGCGCGCGGCGCCGTGCCTGAACGGGCGACGGTCAGGTGTTCGACGCCGGTACAGGCGGGATCGAGATTGTCGGCAAGGTTGACCGTGGGCGGCAGGATGTCGTCGCGCAGCGCGAGCACGGAGGCGATCGCCTCGATGGCGCCGGCGGCCCCGAGCAGGTGGCCGTGCATGGACTTGGTCGCGCTGACCGGCAGCGTTTTCGCGCGTTCGCCGAACACGGCCTTCAGCGCCGCGATCTCCACCGGGTCGCCTTCGGCGGTGGCGGTACCGTGGGCGTTGATGTAGTCGATGTCGTCCGCGGCCAGTCCGGCGTCGGTGAGCGCCGCCTGCAGGGCGCGGATCTGGCCGGCAGCCTCGGGACGCACGAGGTGGCTGTGGTCGCAGCTTGCGCCATAGCCGACGATCTCGCCGTGGATGGTCGCGCCCCGGGCGAGGGCGTGCTCCCAGTCCTCGAGGACCAGCGCGGCCCCGCCTTCACCGAGCACGAGGCCGCGGCGATCGGCGGCGAAGGGGCGGCAGGCGGCGGGCGAGGTTTCGGCGTCGCCGGGGGCCATGACGCGCAGGGCTTCCCAGGCGCGCGCGACGCCGTAGGCTTGCGGCACGTCGGAGCCGCCGGTGACCATGATCGCGGCCTCGCCCGAGCGGACGCGCCGGAAGGCTTCGCCGATCGCGACTGCCGAGGAGGCGCAGGCGACGGTGTGGCTGGTGCTGACGCCGCCCAGTCCCAGCTGGATCGAGATGTGGGCGTTGGCGGCGTTGTTCATGCCGAGCAGCACCGAGAGCGGCGACAGGCGCTCGCGGCCCCGCTGCCACAGTTCGCGGTAGCCCTTTTCGTAGGCGAGGGTGCCGCCGAGGGCGGTGCCCCAGGAGACGCCCCAGTCATCGCGCGATTCCTCGCCGGCGGTGCGCGCCAGGCCGGCGGCGTCCCATGCGTCGAAGGCGGCCGCCATGCCGAGCTGGGCGAAGCGGTCCATCATCGCGGACAGCGGCTTGCCGAGCGCGGCATCGGCATCGAAGGCGGGACACGCGACGAAGGGGATCGACAAGGGCCGCGGCTGGTCGTCGGTAAGCAGGTGGCGGATCGCCGATTCGCCGGCGCACAGCCGGGTGAAGAAATCCGCGAGATCGCCTCCGTAGGGGCTGACCAGCCCGAGGCCCGTAATCGCAACCCGACGCCGGACCATGAATCAGCTCGCGTTCACTGCGGTGATCAGGCCATCCATGGCGGCCACCATGTCGCCCACGCTGTTCGGATTTTCGAGGTCGTTCGGGACCTTGATCCCGAAGCGGTCCTCGAACGCGAACATCAGTTCGAGCATCATCAGCGAGTCGACGCCGAGGTCGACCAAGAGCGCGTCTGAAACGACCTTTTCGGACGCAACGCCGAGGCGCTCGTCGAGAAATTCGCGAATAAGTGCAAGTGAATTCATAGGGCGCGAATTTTATATGAAATCAAATGTTTCACCATAGATCCGTAGGTCGTTTCATGGGTGTTCGCCGATGTTTGATACTATCCGGCGGCCATGCCGACACTCTCCGCCCTGCCGCTGGTCGCGGCCCCTCGCCTCGCCTGGTTCCGCCTGCTGGCTGCCCGTTTCGCGATACTCTGGCCATTGAAGGCGGCGGGAACCATGATTTTCATGGTGCTGTTCTTCTGGGGGTACTTCACGGTTCTCCGCCAGCCGCTGACGGTGCCGACGATGATGCCCCGCATCGTCGTCGATGAATGGATTCCCTTCTCCGCCGCTGCGTTTCCGGTCTACGCAAGCTTGTGGGTGTATGTGTCGCTGCCGCCTGCCTTCATTGGCAGCCTGCGCCCCCTGCTCTGGTTCGGCGCGTGGATCTCTGCGCTGTGCGTGTTCTGCCTCGGCATCTACTGGCTGTTTCCGACCGCGGTACCGTCGGCGGGCATCGACTGGTCGGCGTACCCGCAGCTGGCAGCGATCAAGAATGTGGACGCCGCCGGCAACGCCTGCCCGTCGCTGCACGTCGCATCGTCGGTATTTACGGCGTTGTGGCTCGAGCGCATCGCACGTTCGGTGGAGGCGCCGGCGGCGCTGCGCTGGGGAAACGCACTGCTCTGCGCGGCCATCCTGTGGTCGACGATAGCCACCCGCCAGCATGTCGTGCTCGATGTCGTCGCCGGCGTCGTCGTCGGCCTGGCCTTCGCGCTGCCGTCCCTGCGGCATGTGGCGCGGATGGCGCCGAAAGAGCTCTGAGGGCGCGGGGCCGGGTGGCGACGACTAGACGACGCGAATTTGCCACCAATGGGAGTCGCCTGGCGTTGTAAATCGCTAACCCGCAAGCCCCTGGCAGTAAGCCCGCGTGACCGGATGGCCGGGCGTGGTGAAGATGTGCTCGGTCTGCCCGCTCTCGACCACGCAGCCGCAACCGTTCTCCACCCAGCACACGGCGACCGAGTCGGCGAGCCGTCGCGCCTGCGCGAGGTTATGCGTGACCATCAGCATCGTATAGCGCCCTTTCAAGTCCTGAATGAGCCGCTCGACCGATGCAGTCGCGATCGGATCGAGGGCGCTGCACGGCTCGTCGAGCAACAGCACCTCGGGCGCGAGGATGATCGCGCGCGCGACGCACAGCCGCTGTTGCTGACCGCCCGAGAGCGTCAGCGCGGACTGGTCGAGACGCTCCGCGACCTCGCCCCAGAGCCCCACGTCGCGCAGGGCGCGCTCCACCATCCGCTCGCGCACCTCGCGCTGCCCGATGCCGTGCTCGCGCAAGGGGAAGTGGAGATTGCCGGCGATCGAAAGCGGGAAGGGATTCGGCTGCTGGAAGACCATGCCAACCCGCCGCCGCAGCAGCGGCAGGGAGACCCGCGGCCCCATGACCGAAGCGCCATCGATCCGGATGTCACCGCTCACGCGGCACCCGGGCACCATGTCGGTCATGCGATTGACGGCAGCGAGCAGGCTGCTCTTGCCGCAGCCGCTGGGGCCCACGAGGGCCATGAGTTCGCCTGCAGCGACGCCGAGGCGGGCGTGTTGGACGGCCGGACGCCCCCCGTAGGAGACGGAGACCTCGTCGAGTTCGAGTACGGGCGCGACCGTTCTTTCGCCAATCATTGTGAAGCTCCCTTCGAGATCCGCCCCACGATGGCGGCCAGCACCTGGATGCCGATGGCCAGCACCAGCAGCACCAGCGCGGTCGCTGCGGCGTTGGTGCCGCCCCCCGACACGTTCATCGCGAGGTCGTAGATGTGTACGGCCAAGGTGCGCCCCGAGTTGAACCAGCTCTCGGGCCAGCGCGTCACGTAGCCGGCGGTGAAGAGCAGCACGGCCGTCTCGGCCAGCGCCCGGCCCGAGGCGAGCACCACACCCAGCGCAATGCCCGGTGCCGCCGTCGGAAGCAGGATGCGACGCACGAAGCCCCAGCGCGACAGCGCCAGCGCCGCAGCCGCCTGCCGATAGCCGACCGGGCACTGGCGCAGCGACTGCTCGGCAGCGCGGATGAAGAGCGGCAGGACCATGCACGCGAGCGTCAGGCCGCCGGACAGGATCGAGAAGCCGAGCCCCAGTTCCACCGCGAAGAAGCGGTTGCCGAACAAGCCAAACACGATCGAGGGCACCCCGCCGAGGATGTCCAGCGCGAGTTGCAGGCCGCGTTCGAGCCGGCTGCCGGCGCGCACGTGTTCGACGAGAAACAGCGCGCAGCCCAGCCCCAGGGGCAGCACCACGCCGAGGCATACCGCGAGCACCCACAGCGTCGACACGAGAACCGAGCCGATGCCGCCGCTGCGTCCCGCATCGGCCGGGGCGCTCAGCAGGAAGTCCGTCGTCAGCGCCGGCAGTCCGTCGGCGAGCAGTTCGCCAACCAGCAGCACGGGCACCAACAGCGTGAGGACGGCGACCAGGCCCATCCAGCGCGCATGCAGGCGATCGGAACGGCTGGCGTGATCGAGCGTCTCAATGCGCATCGACACGCCCCTCCCCGGCGCGCCGGGCCACTGCGCGCGCGCCCAGCATGATCAGGGTCACCAGCACGAACAGCAGCCATCCGCTCGCGAACAGGGCCGTTTGGTGTTCGCCGCTGGCATAGGCCATCTCGAGCGCGATGTTCGCGGTGAGGGTACGAATCGGCGCAGTGATTGCATCGGGCAGTTGCACCACGTTGCCCGCCACCATCAGCACGGCCATCGTCTCGCCCAGGGCGCGCCCGAGCTGCAGCAGCACCGCCGGCACCAGCTGTGGCGCGGCGGTAGGCAGAAGCACGCGGCGCACCGTTCCGCTAACCGAGGCGCCGAGCGCCATGGCCGCGGCGAGGTGCCGGCGCCGCGCCTCGTCGAGCGCCAGGTCCGCCTGTAGCACGAGGATGGGCAGAATCATCAGCGCGAGCACCAGCGCGGCGGCGAGGAGGCTCGCTCCGGGCGGGGCCCAGCGGTTCAGCAGCGGCACCAGGACCACCAACCCCCAGAACCCGTACACCACCGAGGGGATGCTCGCCAGCAGCCCCATCGCCCCGCGGTACAGTCCGCCCACCCACGGCGGCGCGAAGAAGCGCCCCCACACCGCGAGCACCAGCCCCGGTGGCACCGCGATCAGCAGCGCAAGCAGACTCACGGCGACCGAACCGACCAGCATCGCGACGAGGCCGTAGGCGCCGGCCGACGGCTGCCAGCGCAGCTGCCACAGCCCCGCGTCCACGAACAACAGCGACGCGCTGGCCAAGGTCAGATACAGCAGGATCAGCGCGAGGATCGCCGCGACGGCGCCCGCACTGAAGGCGAGCGCACGAAAGAGCGCCCGGTCAGCGGCCGGCGAGCGGAACGAAGTATTGACCGGTGACAAGATCATGCACCTCGGGGGAGGCCGCGAACGCGAGGAACTCGCGCGCGACGCGGCCCGGTTCCCCACGATGAACGAGGTTCAGCGGCCGCGAGAGCGGGAAGTCGCCCCGCGCCACATGCGCCGTCGAGGCTTCGACGCCATCGAGCGGCAGCAGGCGGATCGGCGTGCCACGGCGCGCCTCGAATTCGGCCGTGCCGACCGACACGTAGCCGATCGCCTGCGGGTTGCCCGCGACGGTCTTGATCCCCTGCTGGTTGTCGCCAATCACCACATCGGCGCGGATCGCTGGCGTGTCGAGTTTGAAGTGGCTCAGGAAGAGCTCCAGCGTCGAGCGCCCTTCGGCCTTGTTGACCACGGTAATCGGCGCATCCGGTCCGCCGACCTCCTGCCAGTTGCGCACCTTGCCCGTGTAGATCGCGACGATCTGCCCGCCCGTCAGCGCCCCGACGGGGTTGTCGCGATGCACGATCATGGCGATGCCGTCTTGCGCGATCGTCGCCGCTGCGAGATCGCCCTCCTCCGGCTTGAGCGCCCGCGACACCATGCCCAGTTCCGCCAGCCCCTGCCGCACGTCGGCGATGCCGCGCGACGAGCCGCCCGCCTGCACGTCGATCTTGACACCGGGGTGAGCGGACTCGAAGGCCTGGGCGATGACCGTGACGAGCGGAGCGATGGTGCTCGATCCGGTGATCACCAGGCGATCGCCGGCGTCGCGGGAGCAGCCGGACAGGATCAGGGCCGCCATCGCAATGGCTCCCGCGAGCCTCGGCGCTCGCTTCAGGCCATCGCAGATGCCTCTCAGCAGCATGCGCCCTCCGCACCCGCCGTGTTTTCCCGGTCGAAGGGCAACTGGCTGCCGCAGCCTTCGAACAGACCGTAGTGCCGCTCGAAGCTGCCGATGAAGTCGAAATGCTCGCGGAAGCGCGACTCGGCGAGCATGCGCCAGGTGTTGCCGCACACGGGAAAGACGCGCCCGGCCTCGATGTCGTGGTGCTTGTCGAGGCGGAAGCGCTGCGCCATCGTCGGTACCGTGCCGCGATAGACGACCGCTTGCCCGTAGTCCTCGCACTGCGGCTCAAGGCCGTCGAGTTTGAACAGGCGGTAGGTGGCCGAATGGAAGCCGATGCCGGCCGCCCGCTCGGCGAGCGCGGGATCGGTGATCGCGATGGGCCGGTCCTCGACGAGACGCGGATCGCCGAAGCCGTGGCGCTTGGCGAGCGCGATGAAGTCGCCCCAGTAGAGCGCCCCGCCGAGGCATTCACCATAGAGCAGCGGATCGTTGCGCACCTGCGCCGGCACGCGGCGGTCGGCGTAGATGTCCGAGAAGTAGAGCTCGCCGCCGGGTTTCAGCAGGCGGAACACTTCCCTCAGCACCGCGTCCTTGTCCGGCGAGAGATTCACGACGCAGTTCGAGACCACCACGTCGAAGCTCGCCTCGGGCAGCCCCAGCTCGTCGAGCTGCTCGATGTAGCCCAGCTTGAAATCCACGTTGTCGCGCGCATGACCGAAGGCTTCGCGATGATGGTCCCGGTGCCGCAGGGCGACTTCCAACTGCTCCTCGGTCATGTCCACGCCCACGACCTGCCCGTGCTCGCCGACCAGTTGCGACAGCACATACACATCCCTCCCCGTACCGCAGCCGAGATCGAGCACACGGCAGCCGCCGAGCAGCGGCGGGCAGACCAGCCCGCAGCCGTAGTAGCGCGATAGCACTTCGGGATGCACCTTCGCGAGCAGCGGCTTGAGCCACACCGGCATCTGGCTCGCATCGCAGCACGCCGTGGTACGCAGGTCTTCGCTCGTCTGCAGTGCCTTGCCGTAATAGTCTTTCACGATGTCATGCATGACGTATCACTCCGGGGTGTCGAAATCAGTCGGAACCTGCCGAGCGGCCGTCAGGCCGCGCACTTTGCCGCTTCCGTCTCGCCGTCCGCGAGTGCGCCGCCGCAGCTCGACCCCTGCCCCGCCGTGCAGCCATAGCAATGGTCTGCGACGCGGATCGCGCCGCCGTCCAGCGTCGTGGCCGTCGCGTCGCGAATGTGCAGTCGCGGGTGGGCGTCGCTCGCGATCGGCATGTCGAGTTGCTGGTTGAAGTCGCAGTCGTAGAGGTAGCCCTGCCAATCCACGCTGACGAGGCTGCGGCACATCACCGCCGCGAGGTTGTCGTCACGGTGCGCCTCGCGCAGCGTGTGCATGTAATCGTGGAGCTGACCCTTCGAGACCAGCATGCTGCCGAAGCGCTTGATCGGCATGTTCGCGAGCGTGAAGAGCTGGTTGAAGCGGATGCCGAACTCGGCGCCGAGGTGCTCGCGATAGGCCCGTTCGAGTGTCGACTGTGGGGGCGGCAGGACCGGGCCCTGCGGGTTGAACACGAGGTTCAGCAGCAGGTCGGTCCCGGACACTCCGTAGCCGAGCACGTTGAGCTTCTGCAGGCCGCGGATGCTCGCCCCGAACACCCCCTTGCCGCGTTGGCGGTCTACGTTGTCCTCCAGATAGCATGGCAGCGAGGCAACGACCTCCACCCCCATCTCGGCGAGGAAGCGCGCCAGATCCTCGTAACCCGGCTCTTCGAGGATGGTCAGGTTGCAGCGGTCGATCACGCGCAGGCCACGTGCGTGCGCCGCCGTCACCATGCGCCGGAAGTTCGCGTTCATCTCGGGCGCGCCGCCTGTCAGGTCGAGCGTCGTGATGGCGGGGCTAGCGTCGATGAAATCGATCACCGCATTCACGGTGTCGGCCGACATCTCCTCGGTGCGCGTCGGCCCGGCATTCACGTGGCAATGCACGCAGCTCTGGTTGCAGCGGTAACCGAGATTCACCTGCAGCGTCTCGATGGTCCCGCGTCGGATGCGCGGGAAGTCGGTCGCGGCGAGCAGTGGAAAGGTGGGGTGCATTTAGGGTGCTCCTGATGCAGTCGTTCTGTCGGTGATGGTGAATAGTCGGACCAGCGCGCCGATCCTTACAATCACGGGCAACTTTCTTGTCCGGACAGTCCCGGCGACTACGGCGTCACCCTCGCACGCCGCCGCAGTCGCCGCCAACATCGCCAAATGGGGTCGTGTCCTGCCTCAGGCAGCGACAGCCGCAATTCGGCGCGTCGCCTCGTCCGCCGACCATACCGCGTTCGCGATCATCCGGAAATTGATCAGAGCGGCGAGGTAGCCGTCTCCGTCGGGAATCTTCGCCCCGGCGGTCGCATCCTTCACCACCGCGACCTCGAATCCTGTCTCCAGAAGTTCACGCAGGTGGCTCTCGATACACAGGTTGGCCGACATGCCCGCGAGGATGACCTGGTCGACGCGCTGCTTGCGCAGTTGCAGCACCACATCGTTGTTCTGCGGGCCATAGACCTTGTGCGGCGAAGCGACGATGGTTTTGCTGTCGTTGATATACGGCTTGAACCGATCGAGCCAGTCAGCGCCTGAACCCTCGAAACCGGCAATGTTGAGCGGCCCGGCTCGGTCGAACATCTTGATGTTGTGCATCACCTTCTCGAGCGCGCCCTCGAACTTCCAGCCCTTGTCGCTCGGGTAGTAATAATGCGGCGACACCACCACCGGGATGTTGGCCGCCTTCGCGGCCTTGAAGAGACGCTCGATGTTCTCGATCGTTCCTTGCTCGCGGACCGACTCGCCCACCACCCCCCATGCCACGCCCTTTTCGCTGAGAAAGTCGTTCTGCGGATCGACCACCAGCAAGGCCGTACGCCCCCGTGCGAGTTCCATGGTGCTCGGCGGCAGCGCGCTCTTTTCCGGGTCGGAGTAAGGCGATCCGGCCTTTGCCTTCGATTGCGCATGCGCTGCCGGCGACAGCACCGCGGCCAAACCCAGTGCGGCCGCACCGGCGGCTCCCTTGATCATGTTGCGGCGGCCTGCAACGATTTCCATTTGGTCGTCTTTCATCTCGGACTCCTGTCTGTTGGCTGCTTTCAAGCGCGAGCTCAAGCGACTTCGACGACGGGGAAATCAATCACCGTCCCCGCCACATGGTTCGTGTAATTGGTCAGCACGTTGAGTGCGACGTTGGCGATGATCTCGAGGATCAACGCGTCCGAGAGACCGTCCGCGCGCGCCAGCGACACCGCCCGTGCATCGAGCCGACCGCGTTCCCTCACAAGCTGCCGTGCAAACGATGCGATCGCCGCGTCACGAATGGTGCTCGCCGTCCCGGCCCGCGCCAGGCGGATGTCGTCCTCGCTCAAACCCGTGGCCTTGCCGATGAGACTGTGGGCGCTCAGGCAGTACCCGCAGGCGTTCTCCTGCGCGGTTGCGAGCGCGACGATCTCGCGCTGCCGCGCGGTGAGCTGCCCCGCCCCCAGCGTCTCGGACAACTGGAGATAGCCCTGCAACGCGGCCGGCGAGTTGGCGAGGGTCGCCAGCAGGTTCGGCACGCCGCCGAGCTTGGCCTTCACGGCCTCAAGCGTGGCCGCGGTCTGTCCGTCGGCATCGGAAATCTTCAAAGGATGAATCGTGGGCATGGTCATCTCCGTTCATGCATTGCGTGCGGGAGTGCACGGTGCATAGAATGGGCGACCATCCGATACTCAAGGACTCATGCAGTATTGTTTTCAATACTCAACGTATCGATACCCATGGACCGCCTCTCACCCCTACTCAACCGCTTTGCCCTCACTGCCCGCGTCTTCTATTCGGGCACCCTGTGCGGCATCACCACCTTCGAAGCGAGCGACGAGGCCGGGCATCTGCATGTCGTGCGCCGCGGCCCCCTCCAGGTGCAGGGCGCGGATCGCAGCCTGATCGACATCGACGAGCCCAGCCTGCTCTTCTACCCCCGACCGGCCAGCCACCGCCTGCGCGCCGATCGCCAGACGGGGGCGGATGTCGTCTGCGCGTCGGTCGAGTTCGGCGGCGGACTCGGCAACCCGCTCGCCCGCGCCCTGCCCCCCGTATTGCTGGTCCGCCTCGCCGAGCTACCCGCACTCGCGAGCACCCTCGCGCTCCTGCTCGACGAAGCCTTCGAGCAGCGATCCGGCCGACAGGCCATCGTCGACCGCCTGTGCGAGGTCGTGCTGGTCCACCTCCTGCGCCATACGATCGAACACCGGCTGATGCCCACCGGCCTCTTCGCGGGGCTGGCCGACCCGCGTCTCGCCAAGGCCATCCAAGCCATGCACGACGAGCCGGCGCGCAAGTGGTTGCTGGAGGAATTGGCCGAGCGCGCCGGAATGTCGCGCGCCCGCTTTGCCGTGAACTTCCGTGAAACGGTGGGGCAGACGCCGCTCGACTACCTGACGGACTGGCGCATCGGCCTTGCGCAGACCTTGCTGCGCAAGGGGCGGCCAGTCAAGATAGTTGCCGACGAAGTGGGTTACGGCAGTGCCGCCGCGCTGGCACGTGCCTTCACGGCACGCCTGGGCGTACCGCCAATCGCATGGACAAGAGGCGAACCACGGCGTGCTGCACCGCATCCGCATCAACGTCCGCGGTAGAGCGGACTCTCGGCCACATACACGGTCACGCCGTCGGCGCCGGGGATAATCTCCGAGAGCGGGAAGTTGCGCCGCGGGAACGCGTCGAACGTCCAGTTGACAGTCTTGTCACCGATGCGAATTGCCACCGTCTCAAGCTGAACGACATTCAGATAACGGGTGTCCTTGCCGATAGTGATCGCGCGGGCCGGCGTGGCGCCAGGCGCCGCATATCCGTATGGCGCCAGTTGTCGATGCGTTGGCTGAGCGGGCGTCGAACTGACATGCTCGAGCCAGTGGGCCGAACCGTTCTCCGAATACTCGGTATGCGCGGCCGCGCCGGCCGCACCTGTAAAAACGGCTACCGAAAATGCGATTCGGGTCGCCAGTTTGAAGGCGCGAACATGTCGGGGCTGTCCCGATCCGCGCCGGGGTGTATTGCTTGTCATGGCTCTCTCCGTGGTTCTGATTGAACGACATCCTTGCCGCTCAATGATTTAGTCGAATTCGGGAGGCCAGTCCTTACAATGTCGCCACTGACATGAATCTCAATGTCATTCGCAGCGCATGACCCTCGTTACCGATTCCCCGCGCGGATTCGTCGCTCGCCTGCGGGCCGCAACTGCACTCGCACACACACCAGAGGTGTATTACTACTACGATCTGATCCATCCCTTCTCGGATCGTGATGGGCGTGTCATGGGCGTCATCAAAGCCCACCTGTGGCCGGGAGCTGCGTGCAGGTTCGAAATCCCACCGGCCGCTGTGACCAACACGGGCCGCCGTTCGCTGGCTCAGAAGGAGATCACCCGGTCGCTGTCCACCACCCACTCCGCCAGCGCCTGCATAGTCGACTGCGCCACGCCGTCCGAATACGGCTGGTTCCGGTGGACGCCACAGCGCGCCATGCAGGTGCCGCAGGCCTTGACGACCACCTCGTGCGTGATCAGCTCGCGCAGTTGGGCGGCGAGGTCCTGGTCGTAGCCTTCGGGCGGACGACATGCGTCGCGCGCGAGGTCCACGGCATCGTTCATCAGGAAGACGCGGACTTCATGCCCACCGTCGCGCAGCTTTCCGGCCAGGCGTAGCGCATTCCAGCTGACGTCGGTGCCGTCGTAGGGCGGGCGGTTGAGGATGAGCAGGATCTTCATTGCAGGAGCCTCCTGAGGGATCAAGGACGGGTGGCCACAAGGCCGAAGTGATAGGGGCAGCAGTCGGACAAATCGATCGTGCGAATCGCGGTGAAGCCCGCCTCGGCGAGCCATGCCGCGCACTGTTCCGGCGTCGGGCGGATGGCCCGCGACGGGCCGCGTGGGGTCGGGATGTCGCTGCGCCAGTGGATCACCGCCACGCCCCCGCCGGGGTGCAGCACCCGTCGGGCCTCGTCGAGCAGCGCTACCGGGGCCTCCAGATGCAAGCGGTTGAAGACCAATGCCTGCGCCTGCGACGCCTCATCGAGCCCGGTCCCATCGGCGACGAAGTCGCGCACTGCGGCGCGCACGTTCGCCAGATCGGCCGAGGCGGCCTTGGCCTGCACCTGTTCTACGAGCGCCCCTTCGATGTCGAGCGCGGTGACGATGCCCGGCGTGCGCTGCGCCGCCGCGAGGGTGAAGGTGCCGTAGCCGCAGCCGAACTCGACGACGTCTCCCTGCCCGCCCCCCGGTCCCCGGTCCCCACAGGCGGTCCATCGCGCAGGCGGGATCGAAGAAGCTTGCCCAGTAGTCCTCGTCCGGCATCCCGCTTTCGCGTGCTTTCATGCCGCCGCCTCCCCGCAGCTGCCTTCGAGCGGCATTCCCGCGGCCTGCCATTCGCTCACGCCGTCGCTGATCTTGCGCGCCCGATATCCGCGCGCACCAAGCACACGCACGGCCTCGTCGGAGAGCAGGCAGAACGGGCCGCGACAGTAGGCGACGATCTCGCGGTCGAGCGGCAATTCGGCGAGGCGGCTTTCCAGTTCCGCGAGCGGCATGGAGCGGGCGAAGGGCAGATGGGCGGTGGCGTACTCGGGCTGCGGCCGCACATCGATGACGACGACCTCGCCACGGCGCGCCCGCTCCAGCAAGTCCTCGCGAGCGACGCCGGCGAGCCTGGCGGGATCGGCCTGCATCTGGCCGAGGGCTTCGCGCAGCTCGAGCAGATGCGCCTCGGCGACCTCGCGCAGGCTCACCCACAGGCGCGCCACGTCGTCGCCCGTGAGACGGTAGATGATGTAGCGGCCGTCGCGGCGGGAGGTGACGAGACGCGCCTCCCGGAGCGCCTTCAGATGCGCGCTGGCCAGGCGCACGTCGATGAGGAGTTCGGCAGCGAGAGACTCGACCGCCTTCTCACCCTGCGCAAGCAGTTCCAGCAGTTCGAGCCGCTTCGGACTGGAGACGGCCTTGCCGATGCGGGCGACCTGTTCGTAAAGCAACCGGTTGGCGGCGGGTATCGCCATACGTAAATTCCAATGCTCGTTGGTATGTACGCATCGTAACTCAGGATCAACGCCTCCGCAGCAGCGGAATCCGCGATCGCCCTCCGCAGTCCGGGAGAAACTATCGCAACAGCAGCGCCGGCACCCGCGCCGAACGCAGTAGATCGGAGGTCTTGCTGCCCAGGAACAGGCTCCTCACCGGCGAGTGCGTGTAGGCGCCCATCACCAGCAGATCAATGTCCTGTTCGTGCACGGCCTTGGCGATGACGCTTTCGGCGTCCCCCGGTTGCAGCGTGGCAGGCGCCTCGAAGCCGGCGGCCTCCAGCGTCTTGCGTGCCCAGTCGAGCTGCTTGGGCGCGTCGGCGCTCTCCTTGCCGGACATCAGCAGGTGGATCGGCACGCCGCGCAGCAGCGGGCTCGCCGCGAGCATCTCGACACCGCGCCGGGTGACGATGCCGCCGTCGAAGGCGAACATCACGCGGCGTGGCTCGCGAAAGCCTTCCGCCACGGCGAGGATGGGCTTGTGCAGCGCACGCACCACGCGCTCGACGTTGCGGCCGAGGTCGCGCTGCGTGGTCTCGGCCGACTCGCCGCGCCGCCCGAGCACGAAGAGGCGCACGCCCTCCTCCTGCTCGACCAGGGTTTCCTCGAGATTGCCATGGCGTTGGCGCACGTCGGGCTCAGGCACCCCTGCGGCGATGGCCCGCTCGCGCAGGCGGTTGAGGAAGAGCCGCCCGGCCTCGCGCGCGTCGCGGCTGCGCGTCTCGTCCTTGGCGGAGAGTTCGGCGAGCAGGGCCTGCTGCGCGTCGAAGCCGATCGCGCCGCTGTGGTCCTCGCCCGAGCCGATCTCGGGGTGACGGTCGAGCACGTGCAGGAATTCGAGCGGCGCTTCCAAGCGGCGCGCGGCCCAGGCGGCGCAGTCGGCCACGGTGTCAGCGAAGTGCGAGCGGTCGACGCAGGCCAGCACCTTGTTGTCGGTTTTCATGGCGTTCATCTCCTCAGTGGCCCATCAAGGCTTCGACGGCGTCGGGTTTGTCATGCACGGCGAAGCGGTCGACCATCGTCGCGCTCGCCTCGTTGAGGCCGATCACCTCGACCTCGGTGCCTTCACGGCGGAACTTCACGACCACCTTGTCGAGTGCGCTCACTGCGGTGATGTCCCAGAAGTGCGCGCGGCTGACGTCGATGACGACCTTCTCGATCACTTCCTTGAAGTCGAAGGCGGCGACGAAGCGGTCCGCCGACGCGAAGAACACCTGGCCGACGATGCGGTAACGGCGCGCGCGCCCTTCGTCTTCCGACTTCGAGCCGATGTGCAGCACGAGGCCGACCTTGTGCGCAAAGAAGAAGCCCGAAGCCAGCACACCGACCAGCACGCCCTGCGCGAGGTCGTGCGTGAGCACCGTGACCGCGACGGTCGCCAGCATCACGACGCTGGAGCTCTTCGGGTGCTCGCGCAGGTTGCGGATCGAGCCCCAGTTGAAGGTGCCGATGGAGACCATGATCATCACCGCGACCAGCGCCGCCATCGGGATCTGCGCGACCCAATCGCCCAGCAGCACCAGCAGCAGGAGCAGGAATACGCCCGCCGCGAGCGTCGACAGCCGCCCGCGGCCGCCGGATTTCACGTTGATCACGGACTGGCCGATCATCGCGCAACCCGCCATGCCGCCGATGAAGCCGGTGGCGATGTTGGCCACGCCCTGACCGACACACTCGCGGTTCTTGTTGCTGGTGGTGTCTGTGAGGTCGTCGACGATGGTCGCCGTCATCAGCGATTCGAGCAGGCCCACCACCATCAGGGTCAGCGAATACGGGAAGATGATCGCCAGCGTCTCGAAGGTCAGCGGCACATCGGGGATCAGGAACACCGGCAGGCTGTCGGGCAGCTCGCCCATGTCACCAACCGTCCGAATGTCGAGCTCGAGGAAGATCGCCACGGCGGTGAGCACGACGATCGTCACCAGCGGCGAAGGCACGGCCTTGGTGACATAGGGGAAGAGATAGATGATGCCGAGGCCCGCGGCGGTCATCGCATACACGTGCCACGTGACATTGGTGAGCTCAGGCAGCTGGGCCATGAAGATCAGGATCGCCAGCGCATTGACGAAGCCGGTGACGACCGAGCGCGACACGAAACGCATCAGCGCGCCCAGGCGCAGCCAGCCGGCGAGGATCTGCAGCACACCGGTGAGCACCGTTGCGGCGAGCAGGTATTGCAGGCCGTGATCCTTGACGAGGGTGACCATGACCAGCGCCATCGCGCCCGTCGCGGCCGAGATCATGCCGGGGCGCCCGCCCGCGAAGGCGATCACGGTAGCGATGCAGAAGGAGGCGTAAAGGCCCACTTTCGGATCGACACCGGCGATGATGGAGAAGGCGATGGCCTCGGGGATCAGCGCCAGCGCGACCACGAGGCCGGCCAGCAGGTCGCTGCGGACGTTGGAGAACCAGTCCTGTCGGAGGGATTTCATTGTCGTTGTGCGTTCCGTCTGGATGCCGCGCAGCGGCGCGGCCGTTGGGGTTTTGAGGCCCGAACGTGGACAGGACTTGCCGGAAAAGCGTGGACACGTTCCACGAAGGCGGACGTGCGGAAAGACCAGGACGATCGGGCGTGAAGCCTCCGCGAGTGGCGGGAGGTGAGGCGGGCTGACTCGCAGGAGATTGAGGCTTACACGGGTGGAGGGTCCGATCGGGTCGTTGGCGGAAGGGCGCGATTTTACGCAGGATGCTGCGTCGCAGCAACCTCTACCTCATCGCGCCCTACTTGTCAGTGACGTGGCCTTCGTCACGAATTCCCCGCGTGGATCCGTCGCGCGCCAACGGGCTGGAACTGCATTCCCGCAAGCACCACAGCGCGAGCCCCGGCACGACCACCCATTGCGCCAGCGGTGCGAGGCCGATGCCGGCGATGGTGGGCATCGTATCGGCGTAGGCCCATGATCCGAGCTTGAACACATGCCGCCATTCACTGAATACGGTCCATGCGAGTCCGCTTGCCCACAGGACCGCCAATCCTCGTCTTGGCGCAGTCCAGGGCCAGTAGACCGATCGGGCCGACGCCGCCGCGGCGAGGTAGGTACCCACAGCGATCAGACCGTCCCCGACGGTGCAATGCACGACCGCCCACGCCATGAACGTCGGCGTACCCTCACGCCATAGGGTGTAGAAGGGAAGCTGGGCAATTTCCCAAGCGAGGTGCAGCGCGAGCGACATCAAAACCCAGGCGCGGAGCACCCGAAAAGTCGGTCCGCGCCAGAAAGAGCGCACTTCGCTCGGTTTCATTTTGCGCACTCGCTCAGAGCCTTACGGAACGAGCGGGAAGATCTCGCCAGCCCCCCGCGCCGACGAGTCGATCGTGAAGCGAGGACTGAATTCCCGGAAACACTCATTGCAGCCTCCTCGTGTCGACGCGTTGCCGGGCACAGGCGTCCACTCCCTGCGGCGCCGCAGGCCGCGGGGACGGAGTGCCGAACCCGGCTGCCCGGTCGTTCAGCGAACCGCCGTCACGACGTACGCCGAGCCTTCTTTGACGAAATCGAACTCCACCTGCCGCCCCACGGCCAAGCCGTCGAGCAGCTTCGCGTCCTTCACGCGAAAGCCCATCGTCATCGCCGGCCAGCCCATGCTCGCGACCGGGCCGTGCGCGAAGGTGACGACGCCTTTGGCGTGGTCGATCTTATTGACGGTACCGGTCGCCTTGTGGACCTGATCGGCCGCCGGAAGTTGTTTCATCGGCATGTCCTTCATCGGCATGTCCATGCCCTTCATGTCGCCCATCTGCGCCGTTGCGGCGGCGCTGGCCGTGACGAGGGCGACGGCAATGGCGAGTCTGGTCTTGTGCTTCATCGATTTCTCCTTCAAGGAGGTTGGGAAAATGGGGGACGCGCGGCCGCCCGAAGGCAGCGCCGTCCACCCTGGAACGAAAATACCGAGCGTCATCGCCGGTAGTCGCCATTAAGGCGTGCGTGGCGGCGCATCAACAGATAGGCCGCGGGAATGACAAACATCGACAGCAGTGGCGCGGTGACCATGCCACCGACCATCGGCGCGGCGATGCGCTGCATCACCTCGCTGCCGGTGCCGGCACCCCACATGATCGGGAACAGGCCGGCGAGGATCACCGCCACGGTCATGGCCTTGGGCCGCACGCGCAACACCGCACCTTCCCGGATCGCGTCGAGCAGGTCGGCCTCGGTAGCTTTCCCCTCGTCCAGGCGCTCGAACCACGCCTGCTTCAGGTACAGCAACATGATCACGCCGAACTCGGCGGCCACGCCGGCGAGCGCGATGAAGCCCACCACGCCGGCCACCGACAGGTTGTAGTCGAGGAGGTAGAGCAGCCACACGCCGCCCACCAGTGCGAAGGGCAGCGTCGTCATGATCAGCAGCGCTTCGCCGAAGTGCTTGAAGGCGAGGTAGAGCAGCACGAAGATGATCAGCAGCGTGAAGGGCACCACCAGCTTGAGCTTGGCAGTGGCGCGCTCGAGGAACTCGAACTGCCCGGACCACGACACCGAGTAGCCCGGCGGGAGCTCGATCTGCTCGCTCACCACGCGCTGCATGTCGCGCACCGCCGAACCCAGGTCGCGGCCGCCGATGTCGACATACACGTAGCCGGCGAGCCGCGCGTTCTCGCTCCTCAACATCGGCGGACCGTCCGCGATGCGGATGTCGGCCACGTCGGCGAGCACGAGTTGTTGCCCGCGCGCGGTGACGACCGGCAGCGCGCGCAGGCGCGCGAGCGAATCGCGGATCTCGCGCGGATAGCGGACGTTGATCGGAAAGTGCTGCAGCCCCTCGACCGTCTCCCCGATGTTCATGCCGCCCACCGCCGAACTGACCACCGCTTGCACGTCGGCGATGTTGAGGCCATAGCGCGCGGCCGCCTCGCGTCGAATGTCGACGTCCACGTAACGCCCGCCGGTCAGGCGCTCGGCGAAGGCGCTGGTCACCCCGGGAACACTCTTAAGGGCGCGCTGGATCTCGCCGGTGAGCCGGTCGATGACGGCCAGATCGGCCCCGAGTACCTTGGCCCCCACCGGGCTCTTGATGCCGGTGGCGAGCATGTCGAGGCGGTTGCGGATGGGCGGCACCCAGATGTTGGTCAGGCCCGGCACGCGCACGATCTTGTCGAGCTCGTCGACCAGCCTGTTCGGGGTCATGCCCGGCCGCCACTCGTCGCGCGGCTTGAACTGGATGGTGGTCTCGAACATCTCCAGCGGCGCCGGGTCGGTGGCCGTCTCCGCGCGCCCGGCCTTGCCGTAGACGCTCTTGACCTCGGGGACAGTCCTGATCAGGCGATCGGTCTGCTGCAGCAGCTCGGCCGCCTTGCCGGCGGACAGGCCCGGCAGCGCGGTGGGCATATAGAGCAGATCGCCTTCGTCGAGCTGCGGCATGAACTCGCTGCCGATGTGCTGCAGCGGCCACAGGCTAGCTAACAGCAGCACCACGGCGAGCCCCAGCGTCGCCTTCGGGAAGCGTAGCACCCCGTCGAGCAGGGGGCGGTAGGCCGCGATCAGCCAGCGATTGAGCGGGTTGGCCTGCTCGTCGGGAATCCGCCCTCGGATGAGGTAGCCCATCAGCACCGGGATCAGCGTCACCGCGAGCCCCGCTGCGGCCGCCATCGCGTAGGTCTTGGTGAAGGCGAGCGGCGAGAACATGCGCCCCTCCTGCGCCTCCAGCGTGAACACCGGGATGAAGGACAAGGTGATGATCAGGAGCGAGAAGAACAGCGCCGGGCCGACTTCCACTGCGGCCTCATTGATCACCTGCCAGCGGGCGTCGCCGTGGAGTTTCTCGCCGGGATGCGCGTGCGCCCAGGCTTCGAGATGCTTGTGAGCGTTTTCGATCATCACCACGGCCGCATCCACCATCGCGCCGACGGCGATGGCGATGCCGCCCAGCGACATGATGTTGGCGTTGACGCCAAGCCGCTGCATGACGATGAAGGCCATCAGGATGCCCAACGGCAGCGAGACGATGGCGACGAAGGCCGAGCGCAGGTGAAACAGGAATACCGCGCACACCACGGCGACGACGATGAACTCCTCGACGAGCTTGTGGGTGAGATTGTCGATCGCGCGCTCGATCAGGCCCGAGCGGTCGTACACGGGGATGATCTCCACCCCCTCGGGCAGACTCTTCTGCAGGACGGCCATCTTGTCCTTCACCGCGCGGATCGTGGTGAGCGCGTTCTTGCCCGAGCGCATCACGATCACGCCGCCGACCGCCTCACCCTCGCCGTCGAGTTCGCCGATGCCGCGCCGCATCTCGGGGCCGATCTGCACGCGCGCCACATCGCCGAGAAGGACCGACACACCGGCGTCGGTGGTCATCAACGGGATCGCGCGGAAGTCGTCGAGCGTCTGCAGGTATCCCGAGGCGCGCACCATGTACTCGGCTTCGCCCAACTCCAGCACCGAGCCGCCCGCCTCCTGGTTGCCCCGGCCGATCGCCTCCACCACCCGCTCGTGCGGGATGCGGTAGGCCGCAAGCTTGTCCGGATCGAGCACCACCTGATACTGGCGCACCATGCCGCCGATCGTCGCCACTTCGGCCACGTCGGGCACGGTCTTCAACTCGAATTTGAGGAACCAGTCCTGCAAGGTGCGCAGCTGCGAGAGGTCCTGCGTGCCCGACTTATCGACCAGGGCGTACTGGTAGATCCAGCCCACGCCGGTCGCATCCGGCCCGATCGAGGAGGTCGCACCGGGCGGCAGGCGCGACTGCACCTGGTTGAGGTACTCCAGCACCCGCGTGCGCGCCCAGTACAGGTCGGTGCCGTCCTCGAACAGTACATACACGTAGCTGTCGCCGAAGAACGAAAAGCCGCGCACGACCTTCGCGCCGGGCACCGACAGCATGATCGTGGTGAGCGGATAGGTGACCTGGTTCTCGACCAGTTGCGGCGCCTGGCCCGGGAACGTGGTACGGATGATGACCTGCACGTCGGAGAGGTCGGGCAAGGCGTCGAGCGGCGTGCGGACCAGCGAAACCACACCCCACGCTGTGACCACCACGGTCGCGAGCAGCACCAGGAAGCGGTTCGCGATCGACCAACGGATGAGATTCGCGATCATTTCGCGCCTCCCGCACTCACCCCTTGCGCCAAGTCCGGCGTGGCATGCCGAATACCCACGATCTGCGGCGCTTCGCCTTCCTGTGTGCGGAATTCGATCTCGACCGCCTCGCCGACCGTGAGCTTCGGGGACCCGAGCACCGGCGCCAGCGTGAAGTCCACCGTCATGGCCGGCCACTTCAGATCCGGAATCTCCGGATGACTCAAGGTCAGCACCTCACCGGCGATCGCCTCGATCACCGCGCGGGTGCGATGAGTGTCGGCGGCCGCGGGCGCCGCCTGGCCGAGACGCGCCTCGATGCCCGCGAGGCTCGCTTCCGAGTCGATCAGGAACTGACCCGACAGCACCACGCGCTGCCCGGCCTGCAAGCCCTGCCGGATCTCGGTCTGCCCGCCCGTCTCGATCCCGGTGACGACTTCGGCCGGCCGGAAGCGGCCGCCCTCCTCGGCAAGCATCACCAGCGTGCGCTTGCCGGTCGCGATGATGGCCTCGGTCGGCACGAGCAGGGTCTTGCGTTCCCGCTCGTCCGCGAAGCTCATCCGCACGAACATGCCGGGCGCCAGGCGTGCCCCCGGATTGGCGAGCTCCATTCGCGCCTTGAGCGTTCGCGTCTGCGGATTTACCTCCGGCAACAAGGCCTGCACGCGCCCCTCGAAGCTCAAGTTCGGCAGCGCCGGGCTCGTCGCGACGACCCGGTCACCCGGTCGTAGCAGCGCGGCCTGGCTCTCGGGCACTTCGGCATTAGCCCAGACCGTATCCAGGCCGTTGATGCGCGCCGCCGTCATGCCCGGCATCATGGTCATCCCTTCGCGTGCGACCAGTTCGGTAATGATTCCGCTGATCGGTGCTTGTATCGTTAACCTGGCTTGTACGCGGCCGCTCGATTCGACCAGGCGGATCTGCGCATCATTCATACCCGCCTGGCGCATGCGGGCGCGCGCGGCGTCCACCAGTACGTCCATGTCGACGCCCCGCATGCGACGCACCGACAGGAATTCCTCCTGCGCGGCCACCCAGTCCGGAACGTAGATGTCGACCAGCGGCTGCCCTTTGGTCACGCGGTCGAGCGTCGCGCGCACGTGGAGCTTCTCGACGTAACCCATGGCGCGGGCCTGGACGATGGCCTGGGCGCGCTCGTTCCACGCGATTGCGCCCACCGCCGACACCGCCGGCGCGAGCGCGCCCTCGACGACCGTCGCGGTGCGCAGGCCGATGTTCTGCCGGATGCGCGGACTGACGGTGACGGTGCCGGCGTCCGCCCCTTCCGCGCCGGCATAGGCCGGCACCAGCATCATGTCCATGAAGGGCGACTTGCCCGGCGCTTCGAACTTTTTACCCGGGACCATCGGGTCGTGGTAGTGGAGGATCTTGCGCCCGGTGAGCGGGTCGACCATGCCGGCCTTGAGGCCGGCCTCGATGTGGCGGCGGGTCGCGGCCTCACCCTCGGGGATGCCCCAGGTCGACGGGTCTGTGGCGGCTGACGCTGGGCCCCCCGGGGCCGCGCCCGCGGCCGGGGCGCCCGCGGCCATGCCCATCCCCCGCGCCATGCCCATGCGGTAGAGGCCAAAGCCCGCGCCACCGAGCACCGCGGCGGCCGCGAGGCCGATCACGATATTCTTGAAGTTCATTGTGCTTGCTCCGGGAGGTTCGTCATCGGGACCGGCGGCGCGGCAACGGCATCTTGCGCGTCGCCTTCGTCCGGGATGAGGTACTCGAGCTCGACCCACAGCCCGGCCGTTTCCATTTCGATGCGCAGCCGCTCGACGCGGGTGTCGATCTCCATGCGGCGCGCCTCGAGCACGCCCGCCAGCGCGCCACCGCCTCCGCGATAGGCGGCCAGCGCGGCACGGGTGCGCTCGGCGGCAAGCGGAATCAGCGTCGCGTCGTAATCGGCCAGCCGCGCGAGGTGGCTGCGCCAGGTGGCGAGCCAGCGTTCGGTCTCGGCCAGATGCGCGCGCGTCATCTCCTCGCGCTCGGCCCGCGCCCGCTCGGCCTGCGCCAACCGGGCAGCGAGCTCGCGGTCCTGGCGATTTCGCTGGTCCCACTGCAGCGGCACGCTCACCGCGATCGAGACCATGTTGGAGAAGGCCTCGCCGCGCTGGCTGTACATCAGCGACGCGCTCCAGTCGCCGCGCTTGTCCTGGTGGGCGACTTCGACCGCGGCCAGCGCCACGGCTTCCTTCGAGGCCATCAGGGCGATGTCCGGGTGCCGCTCGATCTGGTGCCCGAGCCGATGTGCGGCAAGCGGCGGCGTCGACAGCGACGGTGGATCGCCCAGCGGCGCGGCGGCGAACTCGCCCACCCAGCGCGCGAGCTGGGTGGCCGCATTGGCCTCGCGCGCCTGCGCCGCCCGGATCCGGTCCTCGATGCGGGCCACGCTGGAGCGCGCCATGAACACGTCGGCCTGCGGGCCGCGGCCGGCGCGGTAGGCCGCGTCGGCCGCGTCGATCTGCAGCGCCGCCTCGTCGCGCTGCTGGGACAGTAACGCGACCATCTGCTGCTGGTAGTAGCGATCGAACCACGCGAGCGCGGTGCCGCGTCGCAATTCCGCAAGCTGCATCGCGCGCGCGGCCTGTGCCGACTCGGCCTCGCGCTCGAAGCGCGCCGCGCGGGCACTGCGCTTGTCCGCGCGGACGAAGGTCTGGCTCAAAGCGACCGAGCGCATGGTCATGAAATCCTCGGTCAGGCTGAAGCGCTGCGGCCCATCGACCGGCAGGTTGTCGAGGGAGAGGTGCAGCATCGGGTCCGGCAAGCGTCCGGCCGCGACGGCCTGCTCACGGGCCGAACGGGCCGCGGCGTCTTGAGCCGCCAAGGCGCGGGAGCGGCTCTGCGCGGCATCGAGGGCGCCTTGCAGCGAGAGCGGGGCCGAATCCGACGCTGGGGTCTGAGCCCCGATCGGTGTGGACAATCCGGCCGCCAGGAGCACGGCGACGGTGATCCTGATGGCGCGGGGAGCTTCGGGGCGGAGCACCGACGCGCATGTGCAGGACGCGCCGGCGCGCGCCCCTTCCAATGGAATTGACATGGACTGAATCCGAACAGGTCAGGTGTCGCCGCGAGACGGCGAGCACGAAACGCCGTTCCGGGCGGCAGGCGTCAAGACGCGGCCCGGAACAACGACCAGGAGGACGGAATCAGTGCGAGCGGGGCGGTCGCCAGACCCCGGTGGGGTCGCGGGAAAGGACGGTGGATTCGGCCGTTGCAGCGACCGTATCGGACGGCGGGAAGGCGTGAGGCAGGCGTGGCAAGCCCGGTTGATACAGGCTGCCGGCCTTGCACTCCTGGCCGGGTTTGCAGGGATGGCGCTTGTCCGGCTGGCCGTGATCGCCTTCGGCTTCGTCGCAGCAGGCGTGGTCGGTGTTGAGCATCTCCGCCATGGGCGCCGACGACTGCATTGGGCAAAGCTCGGACAGGCCGAGCGCCGCCCACGCATACGCGGGCAGCGTCACCATCAGGAGCAGTGCGATCAGTCGTCGAAAGGTCGGCATGCGGCAAGGCACCGGAAGACAGTTCGATTATACATGCTCGGTCCTCGGCACTATCCGGCGCAGCACGACAGCTGTTTGACATCCTTGCTGAAGGTCTGCGCTGCAAGTTTGAGCCCCTCGACCATCGTCAGATAGGGGAACAACTGGTCGGCCAGTTCCTCGACCGTCATGCCGGCCCGGATCGCCAAGGCCGCGGACTGGATCAGCTCCCCCGCCTCGGCCGCAACGGCCTGCACGCCAATCAGCCGGCGCGAGCCTTGCTCGATGACGAGTTTGATGAAGCCGCGCGTGTCGAAGTTGACGAGTGCGCGCGGCACGTTGTCGAGACCGAGCTCGCGGCTGTCGGTCTCGATGCCCTGTTTCCTTGCCTCCGCCTCGGATAGCCCGACCGTAGCGACCTGCGGGTCGGTGAACACCACGGCCGGCATGGCCGAAAGATCGAGCACCGCCTCCCCTCCGGTCATGTTGATCGCCGCACGGGTGCCGGCGCTTGCCGCGACGTAGACGAACTGCGGCTGGTCGGTGCAATCGCCGGCAGCATAGATCTCCGGCGCACTCGTATGCATCCGTGCATCGATGCGGATCGAGCCTTCCGGACCCGCGGCCACACCCGCAGCCCCAAGGTTCAAGCCCAACGTGTTCGGGCTGCGGCCGGTGGCCACCAGCAGCTTGTCGGCGCGCAACTCGCCCTCGCCGGTCGTCACGACGAATTCGCCGTTCGAGAACGCCACGTGGCTCACCGGGGCGCGCTCCAGTACCGCGATGGCCTCGGAACGGAACGCCGCCGTCAGCGTCTCGCCGACAGCGGGGTCCTCGCTCGCGAGCAGCGTCCGGCGCGCCACGATCGTCACCCGGCTACCCAGCCGGGCGAAGGCCTGGGCCAGTTCGAGCGCGACCACGGACGAGCCGATGACGCTCAGGCGCGCCGGGATCGCGCTGCTTGCCAATGCCTCGGTCGACGTCCAGTAAGGGGTGCCGTCGAGACCGGGAATGGGCGGCACGGTCGGACTGGCTCCGGTCGCGATCAGGCAGCGATCGAAAGTCACCGTGCGCTTGCTCCCATCGCTCATCTGCACGGCGAGGTTGCGGCTGTCCAGGAAGCGCGCTTCACCGCGCAGCACGGTGATATGGGGATTGCCCGCCAGAATGCTTTCGTATTTGGCGTGGCGTAGTTCATCGACGCGCCCCTGTTGCAGGGCAAGCAGCTTGTCGCGCAGGATCGCCGGCGGCGTGGGCGGCAGTCCGGCGTCGAACGGGCTTTGCCGACGCAGGTGCGCGATGTGCGCAGCACGGATCATGATCTTGGATGGCACGCAGCCCACGTTGACACAGGTGCCGCCGATGGTGCCCCGCTCGATCACGGTCACGTGTGCGCCATGCTCGACAGCCTTCAACGCCGCAGCCATCGCCGCGGCACCGCTTCCGATCACGACCACGTGTAGCGCAGGCTTCTTCACGGCAATCTCCTTTCAGTAGAACAGCGGCAGGGCGTAGGGAAACGCGAGGGAAACCAGGATCAGGGCGGCCACGGCCCAGAAGAGGACCTTGTAGGCGGTCCGCACTCGAGGTCTGACGCACACGCCATCAGTTCCGCATGCAGCGATGGGCCGGAAGATGCCGCGCCAGGCGAAAAGCAGCGCGACAAGGGCGGCGCCGAGGAAGATCGGCCGGTAGGGTTCCAGTGCGGTCAGGTTGCCGACCCATGCGCCGGTGAAACCGAGTGCGACGAGCACAAGCGGGCCAAGGCAGCAGGCTGAGGCGAGGATTGCGGAGAGACCGCCGGTGGCCAGCGCGCTGCGGCCGTTTCCGGGTTCAGACATGAGCTTTTCCTTCCGGGGACTTGGTCGATGTTGTAAGGTTACTTCCGTAGTCAACTACGGAATCAAGCGCCATGGAAAACGAAAACGCTTCCGGAAATCTGACCATCGGCGCCGTCGCCAATGCTGCGGGCGTCAATGTGGAGACGATCCGCTTCTATCAGCTCAGGGGCCTTCTGCCGAGACCGGATCGCCCCTACGGCCGCATCCGCCGCTACACGGGCGCCGACGTGGCGCGGGTCAGGTTCGTGAAGGCCGCTCAGCGCCTGGGTTTCAGCCTGGACGAGATCGGCGAGCTGTTGAAGCTGGATGACGGCACGCATTGCAATGAGGCCGCCGATCTGGCCAGCCAGCGGCTTGCCGATGTACGCGCGCGCCTGGCCGACCTGATGCGCATGGAGGCGGCACTCGCGAAGCTGGTCGGCGAATGCAAGACGCAGCCCGGCACGATCTCGTGTCCGTTGATCGCGGCCCTGCATGGCTGCGACTAGGCGCAAATGAAATACCGGCGACGCGCCTTCGGTGCCGCAAGGGTGAGCCGGCGACGGCGGGATCGCGCTCGTTTGTAAGGATTCGAGGCCGTGCCGCGACTAAGCAGAGGGAGCACATGCTGCATCCCGAATAGCGGACCGCCGCCGTTCCAATCACCCGACAGAGAGGCTTACCCCATGAAAATGCTATCCCGCAGGACCGTTTCGCTCGGACTGGCTGCCTTGGCTTCCGCCGCGCTGGCACTCCCGGTCGCCGCAGCAAACCCTTGTGCGGCCAATCCATGCGCCGCGAAGACGATGAACCCTTGCGCAGCCAAGAACCCCTGCGCGGCAAATCCGTGCGCTGCCAAAAAGGCCGCCAACCCCTGCGCGGCCAAGAACCCATGCGCCGCGAAGAATCCGTGCGCCGCAAAGAACCCCTGCGCAGCGAAGGCCGCCAACCCCTGCGCAGCCAAAAAATAATCAGCCATGGCGATCGGGAACGGGGGCGCTGGCGGCTTGCTCATTGGATTGACGCTCGCGCTGGCCGCCTGCGGTCCCGATCCCCGCTTGCCCCCCGTTCCGTCGACGTCGCCGCCGGCCGATCATGAATCGTTTCTGGATCGGCACTGGCAGCGCCCCCTCGCTCCTCAGGGAAGCGCGCCCGCGGCCTTCAGCGCGCTCGAGGCATCACTCGACCCGGCCGCCTGCGGCCAGTGCCACCCGCAGCAACTCACCGACTGGCAGACGACGTTGCACAGCAAGGCGATGGGTCCGGGCCTCGTCGGCCAGTTGCAGGAGATGGAGGCGGACGCCGTGGACGAGCACCAGGCCTGCCTGCGCTGTCACGCCCCGCTCGCCGAGCAGGCCGCCGACCTGCAGCAAAGCCTTTCCCGCGCCACCGGCGCCCTCGCTGCGCGGCCTGACGGCGCTGCCTTCACGCACGGCCTCAGCTGCGCCGGCTGCCATGTGCGCGAGCACCGGCGCTTCGGCCCGCCGCGGCGCGACGGCAGTGGCCCGGCGGCCGGCGACACCCTGCCCCACGGCGGCTGGCAGGTCGCCGCGGCCTTTGCGGACTCGCGCTTTTGCGCCGCCTGCCACCAGTTCGAGCCCGACGGCTACAGCCTCAACGGCAAGCTGCTCGAGAATACCTACGAGGAGTGGCGGGCAAGCCGCCACGGCCGCGACAAGCGCAGCTGCCAGTCCTGCCACATGCCCGACCGGCGCCACCTGTGGCGCGGCATCCACGACCCGGACGTGGTGCGATCCGGGCTGACGATCGAATTCTCGCAGCCTGCGACCGCCGCCAACCGCGTGCGGGCCGAACTCACGATCGCCAGCCACGGCATCGGCCACGCCTTCCCGACCTACGTCACGCCAAAGGTCATCGTCGAGATCGGCCAGGCAGCCGGCGATGGGACGTTTCTCCCCGCGACCGTCGAACGCCATCTGATCGCGCGCGACGTGAGCCTGGATCTTTCCGAGGAACGCTCCGACACCCGCATCCTGCCCGACGAAATGCGCCGCTACGTGTACGAACAGCCGATTGCAACCGGCGCGGCCGCGCTCGTCGCCCGCATCCGCGTCGAGCCCGACGCCTTCTACGCCGAGTTCTACCGCGCGACGCTGCGCGACGCGGGCTACACCAAGGGGCGTACGGCGATCCGCGAGGCCCTGCGGCAGGCCGAACGCTCCGGCTACGTGCTGTACGAGTCGCGACGGCAGTTGCGCGCCAGCGCGAGATGAGTCACTGCCCGGCCTTGAAGGACACTCGCGAGGCGACTCCAACGGGCCGCCACTTCTCGATGCGGTCATTGCCGAAGTCGACTGCAAACACCGTGTCGTCACCGGCTACCGCAACCGCGATCGCGTGATCGAACTGCCCCGGGCCGCTGCCAGGCGTCCCGAAGCTTGTCAGGAACGCCCCCTCCGGCGAGAATTTCTGGATGCGATGATTGTAGAAATCGGCAGCAAACACATTTCCGTGCCAATCGACAGCCACCCCCGTGACCGTCGCGAACCAGCCCTTGAACGGCCCGAAGACGTTCATCGCGAAGGGACCGCCCCACTTGCGCCGGAAGATGCCGTTGCGGTCGAACACCTGTATCCGGTCGTTGTAGCCGTCGGCGACATGTAGCGCGCCGTCGGGACCGAGGGCCACGTCCGTCGGGTAGTTGAATTCCCCGGCCCGGATCCCGACCCTTCCCGGCGTGCCCCACTGGCGCTCGAAGCGGCCATCTGCCCCGAGCTGCTGGATGCGCTGGTTGTAAAAGTCCGCGACGAACAGGCCGCCGTCGGGGGCGACGCCGCCCGGCGCGCTGAATTCGCCGGGGCCATTGCCGGCTTTGCCGATCAGCCGCCGCGACTGGCCGTCCAGGCCGAAGACCTGGATGCGGTCGTTGAAGTATTCGGCGACGTACAGCTCGCCGTCACGGATCGCCAGGTTCATCGGACGGCCGAGTTGCCCGGGCCCCGCGCCGGGCGAGCCGAACTGGCGCTTGAAGCGCCCGTCCAGGTCGAAGACCTGGATGCGCCCGTTGCGGGCATCGGAGACGAACACTTCATCGCCGGCAATCGCGATTCCGGTCGGGTCGTCGAACAGCCCGGGCGCGCTGCCCTCGCCGCCCCAGGCGGTGATGAAGGTGTATGGCGGCTCCTTGGCCGAGGGCACGAAGGCCAGCCAGCCGGCCGCGACGAGCACCGCCGCCGCGGCGAGGCCACGGCGAACGATCTTGCGGAGCGTCTTCCTGTCCATGGGCGACCCGCGTCAGAAGTTGAGGCGCAGGCCGACCGTGGCGACGTAATCGTTGCCGAGCGCGGTGCCGTTGAGGTTCTGGCTGACGGGAATCCGTACCCCGGCCTCGACGATCCATTTGCGGGTCACGTACTGGAGGCCCGGCGTGATGAACAGGGTCGTTCCACCGGAGTTCGGATCGTCGTGCCCGTCGATGCGGTCCTTGGCGGCGTGGACGAGATTGGCCTCGATCACCCCGTACAGAAACGCAGGAACCCCTGCACCGAGGCTGCGCGGCCACAGCCGGTACTGCAGCGAGCCATCGAGCGCCATGACATCGCCCGCCTCGAAGCCGCGGGCTTCGCGATTGGCGCGGTAGCTCAACTGGCCGTCGATCTCGAACTCGAGGGTCTGCCACGTGAGGACGGCGCCGCCGAGCACGTCCCAGGAGCCGGTCCCGGGCTGGACGGGCTGGGGCAGGCGGCCCAGGCGGTCGCGGGCGTCATCCTCGCCGGTCGGCGCCTTGATTCCGACGAACGGCGCGATGCGCAGCGTGCGCCCGGGCGCGTTGGATTCGAAGGCGGTGTAGCGGGCTAGCACGGTGAGGTCACCAAAGCCCGCCGCGCTGCGCGTGATGCCCTGCCCGCCCATGCGCATGTCGAGCCGCTGGTCGACGTAGGGGAGCATGCCGAACAGGGCAAGATCGCGGCTCACCCCATAGCCCAACACTGACACCAGTCCGGTGACCTCCATGTCGCGCCGGGCCGGCGTCGGGTCGTCGGCGTTCTTCATGAAAACCAACTGCTCGCGCAGCACGAAGCCGCCTTCATGCACCGGCAGCGCCGTGTTGAACGTGATCGGCGCGCTCCAGGCGGCGCCAGCCGACAGGCACAAGGCGAGCGAGGCGGCGCCGGCCCGGGGCCTCATCATTGCCGCCCCCCGGCCTGCGGCGCCGATTGCATCGCGTCGAAGCTGCGCAGGCTGAATCCCGCCTGCTCGACCGCTTTCCTGGCCGACGCTTCGTCGAGCGCAACGCCGTCCCGCATGGTCACCGTCACGGTGCCGTCCTTGACGTTGGTTGCGAGGCTCGCGACGCCGTTAATCGCGCCGAGCTTCTTCTCCAGGCCGTAGGCACAGAACGGGCATGCCAGCCCATCCACCTGCAGCTGGTAGGCGGTCGGAGCTGCGGTGGCACCATTGGTCTGCGCGGCGAGGCTGAAGGCAAGCAGCATGCGTCGTGCAACTTTCATCATATTCATGAGCAACTCCCGTCGTTTGCAATTCACACCGACGCGGCCACGTTAACCCTTGGAGTACGCCCCAAGGTCAAGCGCCGCCTACCACCAATCGGCTCCCACGCTGCCGATCAACTCCAGCACGAAATCGTGCAGGCGCACGACGTCCCGCACGTCGAGTCCGCCCACGAGCACCAGCAGCGGCACCGGCGCGGTCGCCACCGCCACGGTAAGGAGGAACCAAGGCCACGCGAACTGTCGGGTCGCCCCGCACAGCATGGCGATGCCCCCGCCGCCGCCAAACACCGCATTGCCCGGCAGGTTGAGGGCGACCCCGAGCGTCAGGTAGCGATAGGCCAGCAGGCGAGCGAATGCCCCCATCCAGCGTGAGCCGCCCGCGTTCCCGCGGGCAACCACCCGGCGCATCGCCGCATCCAGCGGCTCGTCCGGAACGGCGACACCCAGGCGTTCCAGCAAGCGCGCGAAGATACGCGCGGGGATCAGGCGTCCGGCTGCGAAAGCCAGGCCCAGGCCGGCGATCGTCGCCGCATAGGCTGCCAGTGCTCCGGCCGCACCGTACAGCATCATGATCATCAGGCCGATCTCGACCCCGGGAACGAAGGGCAGCGCCAAGGCGAGGATGTAGGCGAACATCACGAGGACGATACCGACGGGCCCCATCGCCTCGCGCAGCGTCGCCAGCAACGCGTCCAGCGCGCCGAACTCGAGGCGCGACAGGCAGTCGCTCAGCACCACGAGGGCGATCCACAACCCCAGCACGATCGTCGCGCGCAGGCCCGGCTTGAGGCCAAGCGGCAGGCTGCGGATCGCAAGGTACGCCATCGCGGTGAATATCACCGTCTCCACCGCGAAGCGGATCGCCACCGTTGCGGGCAGACCGACCGGCCCGAAATCGATGGCGTTGATGACTCGCAGGATCGCGGCGAACGCCACCGCCCACGCGCCGATCGTCGTCGCAACCCATAGGCGGAACACGCGCGGATGCCGGTGTGCGAACCGGACGCGATACGGTTGCGAATTCGGTTGCGAATGCGACGGCACGGCGCTCAAAGCATCTCCTCGGCCAGGTCGCCCGCCTCGGGGAGGGCCGGCGCCGCAGCGCGCCGCCCGCCTGGGAAGCGCTCCCCCGCGGTGCTCATCCCTTTGTAGGCCCTTTCGGCCAATCAGGCCCCGGTTCGGTCGGGGGCTCGCAGGTGGCGCATTCGGTTCGTAGCCGCCGCCACGCGTAAATCGTGAGACCGACGAAGCCAAGCAAGGCCGGAATCAGCACAAAGTCGAGCCAGCCGACCCATGCGGACAATCCGACGGCGCCCAGCAGGATCACCGGCACCGGGGTGGCGCAACACACCGCAGCGACCGCCGATCCGGCGATACCCGTTCGAAAAAGGGTTCGACTTTCCACCGCTTCAAGCTCCTCTGATTCGCGACGATCCGCGTGCAATGAACAAACTTGGGCCCAACATAACTCTGTAGTCGACTACAGGATCAAGCGTTGTTCGCGGCCCTCATTTGGCCTCGTACAGTGCCGTCTCGGGATGAAAGGCCAGCCACGCGAACCAGAACGCGATAAGGCTCGGAATTTCACGCCCCTGAGCATCGAACACCCGCCCTGTGCGCGCCTCCGGATCGAACTCGATGCGCACGCGCTGCCCGCCCACACGGTCCTCGACCACCTTGGCGCCGCCGCGCGACAGGGCCGAGAACGGGTAGGCCTTGTGCTCCCCGCCCAGCGACAGACCGATCACCTGCTCCTTCGGGTGCAGCCGCCGATCCTGGATCGCGACGGGGAACATCAGCTCCGCGCTTTCGCGGTAGCCGAGGTAAGGATCACGGCCGTAGTCCCGCGCATAACCGGTTTCGGGAGAGAGGACCTCGCTCTTGGGATGACGCCTGATCCACTCGCCCCACGTGGTGTGGGAGGTGGGGAGGAAGATCAACCGTTGGCCACGCATCGGCCCGCTGATCGCCTTGGCCATGATCTGCGACCACAAGGACTCGGTCTGGCGGTCGTAGAGCAGCACGTCGCTGTTATAGAGCAGGCCCGATACGCCGAACTGAAAGTCCCGTCCGCCGATGCGCGCGCCGAAGGCCATGCCTGACCCGCACAACGGGCAGAAGGTGACGACGACCGCATCGTCGCCGAAGCGATCATTGACCACCTCGTGCCAGTTGAGGATGTTGATCGGGTACGCGCGGGCGATCCCGAGCCACTCCACGCCGAGGACGCGGTCGTCGGGCTTGAGGTGTGTCGCCTGCGCGGCGGGAACGAAGACCGGCCGGTCGATCGCCGGGATGCCGTCGCGCGGCGGCCCACCCGGGTGAATGTCGCCCGGTGGCACCGACGCAGCATCGAGGCGGAAACCGTTGAGCTCGTACGCCCAAGCCTGCGTGAGCAGCATCGGAAGCCCCAGGAGGGCGGCGCCAAGGAACTGTCTGAAACGTCTCATCGTGGCGTCTCCTCCGGTATGTACGACTCCCCTCTACATCATTAGTCGCCGCGCCGGGCTCGCCCTTACAGCGCCCGCCCCTCCCAACAATAAATTTCTTGCCGGCCTTGTAAGGAAGCTGCTCCCTGCTACGACCAACATGCATGACCTATCGCTCGCCGGATGGGTCGTCGGGCAAAAAAACACCAACTTCACACGGAGGGGCATCCCATGAAACACGCTTTGAAGAGTCATACCGTCACGACAATGATTTCGGCTGGTTTGATGAGCGCCGCGCTGGGGATGCCGCTCGCGGCCTTCGCGCAGGCCAACCCCTGCGCCGCGGGCGCGCGCACTTCGCGTGCCGCCAATCCCTGCGCCGCGAACCCGTGTGCCGCGAAGAACCCGTGCGCGGCCAAGGCCATCCAGCGGCCCACCGGCTACAAGCCCTACAAGGGCGATCGTGCGGAACTCGTGGCAGCGGGCAAGAAGCTCTTCTCCGATGCCGGCCTGTCGACGAACAACTCCTCATGCGCCACCTGCCACACGGGCTACGCCGCCTACAAGCAGAGCTTCGCGCAACCCTTCCCGCACAAGGTCGAGATGGCTGACGGCATGTACGGGATGAAGCAGATTCACCTCGATGAAATGGTGCAACTCTGCGTCGTCACGCCCATGGCGGGCAAACCCCTGAACTGGCAGTCCAAGGAGCTTGCGGCGCTGGTGGCCTACATGGAAGAGGAGCAGAAGGGCTTCAAGGCCCATCTCGCAAAGAACCCGTGCGCGGCAAAGAACCCGTGCGCGGCCAAAAATCCCTGCGCGGCGAAGAATCCATGCGCCGCAAAGAATCCGTGCGCCGCAAAGAACCCATGCGCCGCGAAGAATCCCTGCGCCGCGAAGTGAGCACGGCCGACACCGCCGGGAACCCGACCGCCCCCTCCCCCCACGAAGGGGCGGTCGAACTTCTGACCGCCCCGGACCTTGCCGACTACCTGCCCAAGCTCGAGGACCTCGACCGCGAGACCCGCCGCGGCCTGTTGCAGGCCGGACGGGAGGTGCTCGAGTGCCGCCGCGTCCTGAGCAAGGTCGGCCTCAACGTGGTCGGCGAGGTGCTGCGCGACCAGGGCGAGTTCGTCGAGATGGAGCACTATCCGCGCGACGACGTGTTCGACGCCGAGACCCACGCGCAGTACTACTACCACGCCCATCGCGGCGAGCTCGAACACGGGCATTTCCACACCTTCCTGCGCGCCGCGGGCATGCCCGACGGCGCCTGCCCCCTGCCCTTTGCGCACGCCACCGAAGCGTGGCCGGCCGGCGACGAGGCGATCAGCCATCTCATTGCGATCTCGGTGGACGCTTGGGGCGAACCAATCGCCCTGTTCGCGTGCAACCGCTGGGTCACCGGCGAGACCTGGTACCCGGCCGAAGACGTGATCCGCATGCTGGACCGCTTCGTGATCGACCACGCCTGGCCGTCGTGGCCTACCAACCGCTGGATCAGCGCGCTGTTGCGCCTCTATCGTCCATGGATCGAGGGACTGCTATGGCATCGCGATGCGATGATTGCCGCCCACCTCAACGCACGTCCGGACGATGACGTCTTCGAGAACCGCGCGCTCGAAATCACCGGCCTTCTTCCGATTTCCGTCGATCGCCTCCTCGCAGCTCTCGCGGAATCCACCTGAAGTTCCGCGCATACGTAAGGTTTCGCGCCCCCGAAACGACGAATCCGGGAGGAGGCCACAAAATGAACTTCAGGCATATGATCGGCAGGTGGATCAATCCCCTCCTGCCCCCCGGTTCTGGCACGCACGGCCACGAGTTGCTTGCGAGTCTGCTGGTGATGGCCTGGATCGTCGAGGCGCGCGACCCGTACACAGGCGGCCATTTGTGGCGTGTGTCGCGATACGCCGAGTTGCTCGCCGAGAAGGTCGGATGGAGCAACGCGGACGTCGCGCGCGTGACCATCGGCGGGTTCCTCCATGACCTGGGCAAGATCGGCATCTCCGACGCCATCCTTCGAAAACCCGGTCCCCTCGACTCCGACGAGCTCGACGTCATCCGCACTCATCCGGACATCGGTGGCCGTCTGCTCGCGGTGCACCCGCTGGCTGCACTCGTACGCCCGGCCGTCGAATCCCACCACGAGCGACCGGACGGACGCGGTTATCCGCACGGTCTGCCGGGTAAGGAAATTCCCGCCGATGCGCGGATCGTCGCGATCTGCGACGCCTTCGACGCGATGACGAGCACCCGCCCCTATCGCGTGGGGATGCCTATCAAGGCCGCGCTCGACATCATCGCCGGGCGCTTGGGCACGCAATTCGATGCCAATCTCGGTGGCCACTTCATCGAGCTCGCCGCCGGCGGGCTACTCGAGCACATCGTCGGCCACAGCGACGACGCCATCCCCTTGCAGGCCTGCGTGACGTGTGGGCCCACGCTCGTGCTGACGTGGGCCAGTGCGCCCGGTAACCTGGTGCATTGCCGCTCCTGCGGCGGGGAATACCGCGTCACAGCATCCCCCGACGGCATGCTCGGGGTGGAGGCGACGGGACGCCGCGGCAATGCCCGCGCGCTGGAGCCGGCTGCCGATGTCGCTCTCATTGCACGCATCGTCCAGGCCGCAGTCACGCGCGCCCCGCTGTCCGCAATGTTCGAGCGAGCCCACGAGGAGAGTTACGCATGAGGCGTATCCGGACCCTATTGCGTGCCGCGTGCCGTCCCGAAATCGCGTGGGCGTCACTGAAGATCTCGCTGTTCGTGGGTGTGCTGCTCAACCTGGTCAATCAGGGTGGAGCGTTGCTCAATGGGGGGACTATCGACTGGGGGCGCGGCATTTTGAACCTTCTGATCCCATATTGCGTATCGAGCTATAGTGCCGCCCTGAATGCCACCCGAAAATATTCGGAACGAGGAGCGAGCAATGACGAACGGAAGTGCTGATGCGACCAAGATCCTGTGGGACGACCCGTCGATCGTGGCAATCCGGCGTGACATGCTGCGCTTTGCGCAACTGCAGCTGCGCGATGCGGGCGCCGCCGAGGACATGGTCCAGGAAGCACTGATCGCAGCGATGGACAGCGCCAAGAGCTTTGCCGGGCGGTCGGCCTTCAAGACCTGGATGTTCGGCATCCTGCGCCACAAGATCGTCGACCACCTCCGCGCCTCCTCGCGCGAAATCTGCGGCACGGATCTGGTCGAACAGGCCGATCCGCAGGCGGAGCTGAAGGATTTCGACGCGCTCTTCGACCAGCGCGGGTTCTGGAACCCCGACGATCGCCCCGCCACCTGGACCGATCCCGACGCTTCCTTCTCGCAAAAGCAGTTCTGGGAGATCTTCGATGCCTGCCTCGATCACCTGCCGGACCAGATTGCGCGGGTGTACATGATGCGGGAGTTCCTCGACTTCGAAACGGCGGAAATCTGCCGGCAGTTGGGCATCACCAACGGCAACTGCTGGGTCATCCTGCACCGCGCGCGCCTGGGGCTGCGCGAGTGCCTCGAAAACAACTGGTTCCAAGGGGAGGCAATCCAATGCTGAACTGCAAGGAGGTCACCCGCCTCATGTCGGAAGGGTACGAACGGAAGCTCACGCTCGGCGAGCGGCTTTCACTGAAGATGCACACGATGATGTGCATCGGCTGCACCAATTACGGCAAGCACATGGACTTTCTCCGCAAGGCGGTCAGACGACTGCGCGAGGGAGGCGCTGGAGGCGAACGCTAAACCACGCGGGGCTATCGGGGAGCTGCACGATGGGATTCTTCCTGAACGGTATCGGACATTGGCTCGGTCGTGCGGTCAGTCGCCCCATTCACGTGCATGGCATGTCGCCGCCGACCCCGCCGGAGGAACTGCTCGCGTGCCTGAAGCCGGGAGATGTGCTTCTCGTCGAGGGGCATTCGCGCATCAGCACCGCCATCAAATATCTGACGCAGTCGACATGGTCACACGCGGCCCTCTATGTCGGCGACGCGTTGCGCGATAGCGCATCAACGGGGCATTGCTTCGTCGAGGCCGACATCCTGGCTGGCGTGCGCAGCGTGGGCATCGACGAGTTCGCCGGCCTGCACAGCCGGATCTGCCGCCCCAGGGGCCTCACCGACGAGGATTGCCGGCGCGTCGTCAACTATGCCATCGAGCGCCTCGGCCACCAGTACGACCTGCGCAACGTATTCGATCTTGCCCGCTACCTGCTGCCGACACCTCCCGTCCCGCAGCGCTTTCGACGGCGGATGATCGCACTGGGCAGCGGCGACCCGACCCGGGCGATCTGCTCGACCCTGATCGCGCAGGCGTTCCAGTCGGTGCGCTACCCCATCCTGCCCATCGTGACACGGCGTGCGTCGGCGGACCCGATGTGCCCGGACTGCATGGACGAACTCCTGCACGTGCGCCACCACAGTCTCTTCGCACCACGCGACTTCGACGTCTCTCCCTACTTTGACGTAGTGAAGCCGACGCTGGCACGTGGTTTCGACTACCGTTCGCTGCAGTGGGACGACGAACCTGCCCCTGCCCACGCGGGCATCGCAGGTGAGGCAGCTTGACATGGGGACCAACTGGTCCACAATAAAGCCATGCAACCCGGACGCCCCCTCGAATTCGATCCCGAAGTCGCCCTCGACGCCGCCATGACCGTGTTCTGGCAACTCGGCTTCGAGGCCACCTCGCTGCCCGATCTGCTGAAAGCGATGGGGCTGTCGAAGAGCAGCTTCTACAACGCGTTCGGCAGCAAGCACCAGCTCTTCGAGGCCTGCCTGGAGCGCTTTCGCGGCCGCCAGGTCGGGCGCATGCGCGAAGGGCTTGCGCGGGCGCCCTCGCCGCTCGCCTTCATCCGCGACATGCTGCTCTCGAACGCCGCCGAAGCAAGACAAGAGGGCCCGCGCAGGGGCTGCCTGATCATGAACACGGCAACCGAATTCGCCGGCCGCGATCCTGCCGTCGCAGGACTGGTGAGCACCGCGGCCAGGGATTTCGCCGGCATGTTCCGCCAGGCCGTCGAGAAGGCCCAGGTGCAGGGCGAGATTCCGGCCTCCGCCAACCCCGACGTGCTCGCGCACTACCTGCTCACGACCATGGCCGGACTGCGCACCATGGTCAAGGCGGGCCTGCCGGCGGACGAACTGGAGAAAGTCGTGGCGCTTGCCGTGCAGGCATTGCACTGATTTTTTTGTGCCAGTTTTGGACCGTATAGTCCATTTAACCCGAAGGAGAGCAGCATGCTAGCCGGATACCAGATCACCCTCCCCCCGCAGACCCTCGAGACAGCTGAAGGCAAGACCAGGGAAGTGCTCGACAAGGCCCTCAAGCAGGTCGGGTTCATCCCCAACATGTACGCCAACATGGCGCACTCGCCGGGCGTGCTGTACACCTACCTCGAGGGCTACGCCGCCTTCCGCAAGGAGTCGGGCTTCACCTCGACCGAACAGGAAGTGGTGTTCCTCGTGATCTCGCGCGAGAACGGCTGCGAGTACTGCGTCTCGGCGCACAGCTTCCTCGCCGACAAGGCCTCTGGCGTACCCGGCGAAGTCACCGACGCCATCCGTGACGGGCGGCCGATCGCCGATCCGAAACTGCAGGCGCTGGCTGAATTCACCCGTGCGCTGGTCGCCAGCCGCGGCCTGCCCGACCGGACCCAGACCGACGCCTTCCTCTCGGCCGGCTTCAGCGAGCGCCAGATCCTCGAGATCATCCTCGCCATTGCGGTGAAGACCCTCAGCAACTACTCCAACCATCTCTTCCACACGCCGCTCGACGACATGTTCGCCTCGCGCCGCTGGGTCGATACGCGCTGAGCAGGCGGCCGCGCTCCGCATCCACCGGGACGCTCCCGGCGGATCATTACAGGCACCACACCATTTCAGGAAAATGAGGGAGGAAGGCATTCATGGCGAGCGTGAGCTACATCGAAGAACGCGACGCGTCGGGAACGGTCGCGGAGATCTACGCCGACATCCGCAAGACCTTCGGCATCCCGGTCGTGCCGAACATGTTCAAGGTGATGGCGCATAACCCTGCGTATCTGCAGGCCAGTTGGATGCGCGTCAAGGCCGTCATGGGCCCCGGACTGCTCGACCGCCGCACCAAGGAAATGATCGCGGTCGCGGTATCCGCGACGAACGGCTGCGACTACTGCGTGCGCGCGCACACCGGCGCATTGCGGGCGATGGGCACCACGGACGCCGAACTGGTCGAGCTCATGGCGGTGGTCGACCTCTTCAGCGGTTTCAACAAGATGACCGAAGGCCTGCTTGTGGAGAGCGACCTCGGGCGCTGACACGCCCGCATTCGATCACCCCCACCCCGGAGCGAGAGCATGACAACGATCACCCACATCAAGGCCTGCGTGTTCGACGCCTACGGCACGCTGTTCGACTTCAACGCAGCTGCGCGCGCCGCCCGCGACGAGCTTGGCGACGACTGGCAGCCGCTGTCGGACCTGTGGCGCCAGAAGCAGCTGCAATACACCTGGCTGCGCGGGCTTGGCGAGCACTACGCGGACTTCTGGCAAGTCACTGGCGATGCGCTCGATTTCGCCCTCGCGACCCTCAAGCTCAACCGCCCGGGGCTGCGCAGTCGCCTGATGGCGCTTTATCTGGAGCTCGACTGTTACCCCGAGGTGCCACAGGTGCTCGACGCATTAAAGGCCGCGGGCCTGCGCCTGGCGATCCTCTCGAACGGCTCAATGCCCATGCTCTCGGCGGTCGTGCGCCGAAACAGCCTCGAAGACGTCTTCGACGCCGTACTCTCGGTCGAGGAGGTGCGCACCTTCAAGCCCCACCCCTCGGTGTACCAGCTCGCCCCGTCACGACTCGAACTCGAGCCGGAGCACATCTGCTTCCTCTCCTCGAATGCCTGGGACGCCTTTTCCGCGAAGGCCTTCGGCTTTCGCGTGCTGTGGTGCAATCGATTCGGCCAGCAACCGGAGGGCATCCCGGCCTTGCCGGACGCACAGATCGAGACCCTTGCAGCGCTCCCCCGTGAATTAGGGCTGGAGGCGTCATAGACATACCAGTCCTGTAAGGGGCGACGGCTTGGTAACGACTAATCACCAAGAGCGCGCACGACCCGCCCTGAACGACAGACTGGAGGAGACCATGAAAGCGCCTGCCCATATCCTGCTGAGTGCCCTGACCGGGGCCGCCCTTCTCGCAACGATGCCCGTTGCAGCCGCCGATCCGGCCATGTGGCTGCAGCGTCAGTTCAGCACCGTGCATCACGACCTGACGGCCCAGCGGCCGGCAGTCGTCCGTGCGAGCCAGGCGGAAGGTGCGGAACCGGGACACGCCCATGCCCACGCATGGCTGCAGCGCCAGCTCGCGGGCGCCGGCTTCCCGTCGGCCGCATCGGAGTCAGCGCAGGGCCTGCAACGCCTGATTTATCGACCCGATGCCGAGAGGCCCATCTATTACGCGTGGCTGCGACGGGTCCTCTCGACCGAGCACCGTGATCTGGGGACCTGGCTGTGATCCCCGCGCGCGCTGTTTCCCAGTCCGTAACGCTGTCACGCGCGTTGCTGCTCACGACGTTCGCCGCAGCCGCCCTTTTCCTCGCGACCATTGCCCAAGCCGCGCCGGATGGACTTCGGTCGATCCAGACCCGCCACGCCTTCGGTGAGCTCGTGCAGCGCCTGGAAGCCGCGGTCGAGCGCCACGGCATGGTGGTCGTCGCGGCCGCAAGCGCGAGCCGGGGCGCCGCGGCACGAGGCGTCAAGATCGCTGGCAATACCGTGGTGATGGTGTTCCGTAACGATTACGCCGTGCGCATGCTGGAAGCCAGCATTCCGGCCGGCATCGAAGCGCCGCTGCGCTACTATGTCACCGAGAACGCCGACGGCACCGCGACGCTTTCGTGGCGCACGCCCAGCAGCGTGTTTGCGCCCTACGGCAGCCCCGCACTCGACGACATGGCGCGGGAACTCGATGCGGTGTTCGAGCAGATCGGGCGCGATGCTGGCCAGTGAACCGTATCCGGTGCGGCGTGCCAAGGGTCGGCTCGCGGCATTCGGCTGGACACTCACCGTGCTCGCCGTCGCTGCGGCGGCCTACGACGTACTGGGCGCCCGCCAGGTAGCGCTGTTTGGGGTCGGACTCGCGATCGGCGCGGTGCTCCTGCACACCGAATTCGGCTTCACCGGGAGCCTGCGGCGCTTCGTCGCCGGACGCGATCCGGAAGCGCTTCGCGCACCGCTCGCGCTGCTCGCCCTGACGACGCTGGCGCTGGCGCCCGCACTTGCCGCGGGTGAGGCCTTCGGCCAATCGCTTGGGCCGGCCTCCGCACCGCTGGCCGTGCAGGTCGCTGCCGGAGCGTTCATCTTCGGCGTCGGGATGCAGCTCGGCGGCGGCTGCGGTTCAGGTACGCTATTCGGCCTGGGCGGCGGCAATGGCCGCATGCTCATCGTGATCGCCTTCTTCTGCCTCGGCTCCTTCCTCGCCAGCCTGCACATGGGATGGTGGGCCGCACTGCCGGCCCTGGCCCCGGTCGTGCTGGGCGAGCGGCTCGGATGGCCGCTCGCCGCGGGTGGGCAGGCGGCGTTGATCGGCCTGCTGTGGTGGTGGCTGGGCCGCGCACGGGCGGGCAGTGGTCCCCGCTTCTTCGCGCAAGCGCAACGCCCGAATTCGCGTCGCTTATGGCTGGCCGTGCTGGCCTTGCCCCTTCTGAACCTGGCTACCCTGATCCTCGCCGGCCACCCGTGGACGATCACGTGGGCGTATGCGCTGTGGGGGGCGAAGGCGGCCGTTGCGCTCGGCTGGGATCCTTCATCGGCACCGTTCTGGCAGGGGGCCTTTCAATCGGCGGCCTTGCGCGATGGCATCCTCGCGGATGTGACCTCCCTCATGAACATCGGTCTGGTGTTGGGTGCGACCGGCGCCGCGCTCGCAGCCGGGCGCTGGTCGGTCCGCATCGATCTGCATCCCGGCGCACTGATTGCCGCCGTTGCAGGCGGATTGCTGATGGGCTACGGCGCACGCATCGGTTTCGGCTGCACCATCGGTGCTCTCCTTTCTGGGATCGCCTCCACCAGCCTGCACGGCTGGCTGTGGTTCGCCGCGGTGCTCCCCGGCACCTGGATCGGCGCGAGGCTCCGCCCGGGTTTCGGCCTTTGAACGACGCGGAGCGCAAGGCTCCGGCGTGTAAGGAATAGAGGTTCACCAACGACTTAGCCCTGTGACCGGAAACCCGGGTGCCGCAGGGCGGCACCAAGCTTGAAAGGAGACGACGATGAAAATCCCAGGCCTCATAACGGCGGCGATCCTCTCCAGCGCCGCGTTCCACGCTCACGCGGCCCCGCAGGTCATCGAGCTCATGCAGGTCGCCTGCCAGTTCCTCGAGAGCGAGAATGGCACTGACCACGGATTCCGGAGCGCGACGGCCGCCGACTGCGAAACCATCAACGCCCGTACCGGCGCCGAACGCATTGCGGCCGCCAAAGTGATGCGCCTGAAGCCCGGCGCCTACATCTTTCGGGTCAGCAACAAGAATGTTCCCTACGAACTGGGCTTCTGGCTGCGTGGGGACGGGCTCGTGGCGCGCGCCCGGCTGCCGGGTGTGTCCGGCGGTGGACTGATCGCCGGCAAGACCCAGGATTACGCTATCGAGCTGACGCCCGGCGAATATCTCTACTCGTGCCCGCTGAATCCAACCCCCGACTACCGGCTCGTCGTCGCTGGGTGACGAAATTCCGGTTGGTTTTCTGTAAGGGTTTTGCCCCCTGCGACGACCAAGTCATATGCGGCGACTTCACCCGTTGCGAACCCACCGGATAAGCACAATGAAAATAAACCGAGTTGTCTTGCTAGCCGCGATTGCCCTCGCAACGCTCGTCTTTTTCATCTTCGATCTCGACCACTACCTCAGCCTCGATTTCTTCAAGGCGCAGCAGGCCGGGATCGAAGCGTGGCGGGAGGAGCGTCCGCTTGCTGCGGCAGTGATCTTCTTCGTGCTGTACGTCGTGGTCACCGGCCTTTCCCTACCCGGCGCAGCGATCATGACGCTCGCCGGCGGCGCGATCTTCGGCCTGTGGGCAGGATTGCTGATCGTCTCCTTCGCCTCGACGCTCGGCGCCACCCTCGCCTTCCTCGCTTCGCGCTTCATCCTGCGCGATACGGTGCAGGCGCGATTTGGCGAACGGCTGCGCGCGATCAACGCAGGGATCGAGAAGGAAGGCGCCTTCTACCTGTTCACACTGCGCCTGGTGCCGGTGTTTCCGTTCTTCGTCATCAACCTGGTGATGGGGCTTACGCCTATCCGCACCTGGACCTTCTATTGGGTGAGTCAGGTGGGCATGCTCGCCGGCACCGTCGTGTATGTGAACGCCGGCACCCAGCTCGCACAGATCGACTCGCTGTCGGGCATCCTCTCGCCCGCCCTGCTCGCCTCCTTTGCGCTGCTCGGCGTGTTCCCGCTGATCGCAAAGAAGCTCGTCGAGGTGGTCAAGGCGCGGAAAATCTACGCCGGCTGGAAGAAGCCGGCTCACTTCGACCGCAATCTGGTGGTCATCGGTGCCGGCGCCGCGGGACTCGTGAGCAGCTACATCGCCGCCGCGGTGAAGGCGAAGGTCACCCTGGTCGAAAAGCATAAGATGGGCGGCGACTGCCTGAACACCGGCTGCGTGCCGTCGAAGGCGCTGATCCGCTCGGCCAAGCTGCTGTCGCACATGCGGCGCGCGAAGGAATTCGGCATCCGCTCTGCCCGTGCGGAGTTCGACTTCGCCGACGTGATGGAACGCGTGCATGCGATCATCAAGACCGTCGAGCCGCACGATTCGGTCGAGCGCTACACCGGGCTCGGCGTCGAGGTGATCGAGGGCCGGGCGAAGATCGTCTCGCCCTGGGAAGTGGAGATCGCGCGTAACGATGGCCGGCACGAGACGCTCACCACGCGCAGCATCATCATCGCCGCCGGCGCCCGTCCCTACGTGCCGCCGATTCCCGGCATCGAGGACGTCGGCTACTACACCTCGGACACGATCTGGACCCTGCGCGCGCTGCCCCGCCGCCTGCTCGTGCTCGGCGGCGGCCCGATCGGTTCCGAACTGACGCAGACCTTTGCCCGCTTCGGAGCGGAAGTGACCCTGATCGTGAAGGGCGAGCGGATCATGCCGCGCGAGGATGCGGAGGTCTCCGAGATCGTGATGGCACGCTTCCGCGCCGAAGGCATCGACCTGCGCACCGGCCACGGCACCCGGCGTTTCGTCGTCGAGGATGGCGAGAAGATCCTCATCGCCGAACACCAGGGGCAGGAAGTCCGCATCCCCTTCGACGTGCTGCTGGTCGCCGTCGGGCGCGCCGCGCAATTGAAGGGCTACGGGCTGGAGGAGCTGGGTATTCCGACCGGACGCACGATCGAGGTCAACGAATACCTGCAGACGAGCTTCCCGAACATCTACGCAGCAGGCGATGTCGCCGGCCCGTTTCAATTCACGCACACCGCCGCCCATCAGGCGTGGTACGCGTCGGTGAATGCGCTGTTCGCGCCCTTCAAGAAGTTCCGTGCCGACTATTCGGCGGTGCCGTGGGCGACCTTCGTCGACCCGGAAGTGGCGCGCGTGGGTCTGAACGAGCAGGAAGCCCGGGCGCGCAACATCCCCTTCGAGCTGACCCGCTTCGACATCGCGGACCTCGACCGCGCCATCGCCGACGGCGAGGCGCACGGCTTCGTCAAGGTGCTCACCGTACCCGGCAAGGACAAGATCCTCGGCGTCACGATCGTCGGCGAGCACGCCGGCGACCTGATCGCCGAATATGTGATGGCGATGCGCCACGGACTGGGGCTCAACAAGATCCTCGGCACCATCCACATCTACCCGACGCTCGCGGAAGCGAACAAGTACGCGGCCGGTGAATGGAAACGTGCCCATGCGCCGCAAAAACTGCTCGAATGGGTCGGGCGATTCCACGACTGGCGCCGTTCGGCTCGGGGCTCCGCGCGTCCCGTTTGCGATACCGGACGTGTCGCCCGAACCGGATCGACGGCTTGTAAGGAAACCGCGGCTTGCAGCGACCAATGAGGTAACGCCCTCCCGTGAGCAAGGTGGTGAAGGCATGAGAATTTCGATCGTTGTACCCGTGCTGGACGAGGCGCCGAACATTGCTGCGCTGGTCCGACAGCTTGGTCCGCTCGTGCACGAACGCGTCGACGTGCTGCTCGTCGACGGCGGCAGCACCGATGGCACCCCCGCCCTGGCCGAGCGCGCGGGCTTTCGGGTCATCCGCAGCGAACGCGGGCGCGCACGCCAGATGAACGCCGGCGCGGCACTCGCAGCAGGCGACGTCCTGCTCTTCCTCCATGCCGACACGCAACTGCCGCCCGACGCGCTGCGATGCGTCGAGACCTGCCTGATCGCGGGCCACGAGTGGGGCCGCTTCGACGTCCGCATCGAAGGTCGCCCCGCAATGCTGAAGGTGGTCGCCGCCCTGATGAACTGGCGCTCGCGCCTGACCGGCATCGCCACCGGCGATCAGGCCATGTTCATGACACGCGCTGCCTACGCCGCGGTCGGCGGTTATCCCGATCAGCCGCTGATGGAAGACGTCGAGATGTCCCGCCAGCTGCGCGCGCGATCCCGCCCGGCCTGTATCGGAAGCAAGGTCACGACCTCGGGCCGGCGCTGGGAGACACGCGGCGTATGGCGCACGATCTTCCTGATGTGGCGCCTGCGCTGGGCCTACTGGCGCGGACGTCCCGCGAGCGAACTGGCGCAGGCCTACCGATGAAGCCGGCACGCGTCGTCATCATTGCGAAAGCGCCGATCGCCGGATTCGCGAAGACGCGCCTGACACCCGCGCTGGGGGCCGAGGGCGCGGCAAGGCTCGCACGACGAATGTTCGAACACACCGTGCGCACGGCTCTCGAGGCCCGAGTGGGGGCCGTCGAGCTGTGCGTCACGCCCGCGCCAGGCCACCCTGTCTGGAAAACTCTGGATCTGCCCGACGGCCTCGAATGGAGCGAGCAAGGCGACGGCGATCTCGGCGCCCGCATGGCACGGGCCACTGAGCGAACGACCGCCACCGGCGCAGCAGCGCTATTGATCGGCACCGATTGCCCCAGTCTCACGGCCCTCCATCTGCGCATGGCAGCCGAAGCACTCGTGGACCACGATGCGGCACTCGTTCCGACCGTCGATGGCGGGTATGCCCTGCTGGCCCTGAGACGCTTTCATCCCTGCCTGTTCACCCACATGCCCTGGAGCACCGACGCCGTCGCATTCGAAACCCTGTGCCGCATCGGGCGGCTCGGCTGGAACGTGAAGTCGGCACAGCCGCTGCACGACATCGACGAACCCGAAGACCTCGCCTGGCTACCCTCCGGTTGGCACGACGATGCCAGCCCGCCCGGCGAATCCGCCCTACCCACACCACCGTTTATTTCGGGGTCTTCCGCCGGGGATACACCCCCCCTCGCCGTCCCGCGCGGGCTTCGGGATGCGACACGCGGATGAGGCGACTCCAGTTCGCCCTTCTCGGCGCCACCATCCTCGCGCTCGCCCCGACGACCTGGGGCGCTCCCTCACCTGTTTGGGTGGGCCGCTTCGGTAGCGACTCGGATGCCCTGCCGGAACCGTGGCGCGTCGTCCGCCTCAACACCAGTGTGCCCGCGACCCGGTACCGGCTCATGTCCTGGGACGGTATCAACGCGATCGAAGCACAAGCGGACCGCAGCATGGCCCTGCTCGCGAGGCCCGTCGACATCGACCTGAGGCGCACCCCGACCCTGTGCTGGCACTGGCGGGTCGAGGGCATCGTGACGTCGGCCGACATGACGACCAAGCGCGGCGACGACTACGCGGCCCGCGTGTACGTCGCCTTCCGTCTGCCCCCCGATGAACTGAGCCTGGCCACCCGAGCGAAGCTCAGCCTCGCCCGCAGCCTTTACGGGTCGGACGTTCCCGACGCCGCGATCAGCTATGTCTGGGACAACCGCTACCCCGTCGGTACGCGTCGCCCCAATGCCTACACCGAGCGCACGCTGATGGTCGTCCAGCGCACCGGCGATCGGCAGGCGCGCACCTGGGTCGCCGAGCGGGTAAACGTGTTGAAGGACGCGCGAGAAGCCTTCGGGACGGACCGGGTCGAACTGGAACTGCTCGCCATCGCGGCCGACACCGACAACACCGGGGAACAAGTGCGCTCGGGTTTTGCGGACATCCACTTCGTCGGAGAGAACGAGAATTGCCGCGTCGCTTCAGATCCCCGGTAGATGGGCACGCCGCCTGACTATTAAGGCGGCAGTCAAATACCTCCGTTCGCCCTGAGCTTGTCGAAGGGCATTGGCAAGGCTTCGACAGGCTCAGCCCGAACGGTATTGAGTTTCCGGGTTAATCGAAGGTGGACGCGCGAGCATCCATGACCGATCCTCGCAGGTCCAAAAACGGCTCAACTGGCCGCCAGGTCCATGAGCCGTCCCCGGCAAACCACGCCCCCCGCACGCAATAGATGTCCGACTTCCATCCCCGGCACGGGGCGTCCGGTGAGATAGCCCTGCACATGATCGCACCCACGGTCCCGCAGATAGCCTAGCTCGCTCTCCGTCTCCACGCCCTCGGCGACCACCCGCAAGCCCAGCCCGCGCGCAATGGCGAGAATGCCCCCGACGATCACGCCTCGCTGCGGATCCCTGCCGAGATTGCGGACGAAGGAGCGGTCGATCTTGATGGTGTCGACGCCTAGTCGCTGGAGGTGAGCGAGCGAGGAAAAGCCTGTGCCAAAATCGTCGAGCGCGATCCTGACGCCCGTCTTCCGAAGCAGGCACAGTGCCGCGGCGACCTGCTCCGGGTCATGCAACATCTGACCTTCCGTGAGTTCGAGCTCGAGGAGTCTGGGGGACACCCGCATCTCGTCCAGAATGGCGCGCACCGATGCGACCAGATCCCCCTCGCAGAATTGGCGCGGCGAGACATTCACCGCGATTGCCACTGGCGGCAAACCCCTTGACTGCCACGCCCGCAGTTGTGCGCACGCTTCTCGCAGCACCCATTCCCCGATGGGTACGATCAGGCCTGATTGCTCTGCCAACGGGATGAAGGTTTCGGGCGGCACCCTTCCCCAGATTGGCGACTCCCAGCGCAACAGGGCCTCGACGGCAACGATGCGGCCGCTGGCAAGGCAAGCCTGCGGCTGATAATGCAGGAACAGCTCGTTGCGATCGAGCGCCCCGGCGAGCGCCGATTCGAGCGTTGCCGCATGCACCACACGAGGCACAACATTAGCCACTTCGCGTTCGCCGTCTTGCACGCTGCATGCGAGGGGTGGGCGTCCGCTGGAAAAACGAGCCGCAATCGAATCGAATAAACGCATCATGCCCCGCCTAAGGATTGTTGCACTCCCCCGCGACGGCGCAGGATCGTCCCCCCGCGCCGCCATTTCGTTCAAAGCCGGAACTGCCGCACCGCCTGCTGGACCTGGTCGGCGAGAGCGGTGAGTTCGAGTGCTGCCTCCGCAGTATGGCGGGCGGCCATGTCGTTCTCCTCGGACATGCGGGCGATGTGCTCGACATGCTTGGCGATATCGCTGCTGGTCGCCGACTGTTCCTGCAATGCGACGGAGATCTCGCTGATCGCATCCAGCACCTGCCGCGCTCCATTGCGAATTCCGCTCATCGAGCCTCCGGCCTGCTCCGCCAGCGCCACGCCCTGTCCGACGCGCTGCACCATCTGCTGCATGCCGCTCACGGCCCGGCTGGCCCCCTGCTGGATCGTTCCGATCATCGAACCGATTTCCGCCGTCGACTGCGCGGTCCGTTCGGCAAGCTTGCGCACTTCGTCCGCCACCACCGCAAAGCCGCGCCCCGATTCGCCGGCCCGCGCAGCCTCGATGGCCGCATTCAGGGCCAGGAGGTTGGTCTGGTCGGCGATGTCGCTGATGACGCGCGCGATGCTGCCGATCTGTCCGGTCTGGCGCCCCAATTCCTCGATGACCTGCGAACTCTCGCGCACCGCGTTGGCGATCAGCCCCATCTCGGCAGCAGTGCCGCCAATGATCTCCTCGCCTTCACGCGACGAATCCTCATTGCGGCTCGACGTCTCGCGCGCATCGGCTGCGCTCGCCGTGACGTGGCCGATGCTCACCGTCACCTGCTCCACAGCCGAGGCGATCGAGGCGGCGGCGTCGCTTTGACGCGACGAACTCGCTGCCACCTGCGCGGACGCGCTGGACATGCGGCCGGCCGCTTCGTGGAAGCGCCCGGCACTCGTGTCGAGCGAGGAGATCATGCTGCGCAGGTCTTGCTGCATGCGCTTCATCGCAGCGAGCAGGCTGTCCGTATCGCCGGGCCGCGTTGCGATCTCAGCCCCCAGATCGCCGCCTGCAATGGCTCGCACTGCCGCCGCGGCTACCGCGGGCTCGCCGCCCAGCTGGCGCATCAGCGACCGGAAACTCATGCCAAGCGCGATGAAAAACACGAATGCGCTCGCGCCGAGAAAGCCCGGAATCATCGTGGCGCTGCGACCGATCGCCGCGTTCGTGTGCTCCACGGTGTGCCGTTCCAGCGCCGAATACTCGTCGTTGAGTGCCGCGAAGGCCTTCAGCGCTGGACCGTCGTCGATCTTCACGGCGCGGTCGATCTCCGAGATGATGACCACCCCCTGCTCCCGCATATCGGCCACCTGCCGCGTCGCTGCCGCGTACTGCGCGACGGTCTGCGCCAGCACGTCGAGCGCCTGAAGCTCCGTTTGCTTGATTCCGGGGATGCTGCGGTAGGCGTCGAGCTGCCCGTTCAGCGCACCGGCGACCTCGCTCGCGCGCTGGATGAACTTCGCGTCTCCGCGAAGCACTGCGTTCTTGAAGCTATGGATCATGCCCCCATAGCCCAGGCTGGCGTTGATGCGCCGCAAGAGATCCTGACGCTGCGTGACGAGCGCCCGCACTGCATCCGATTCGTCGACGGTTCGGAAGAGCGAAAGACTCGTGGCGGTCGCGAGTCCCATGCCAATCAGCAGCACGACCCCGAGAAGTATGAATCTGCGTTTCAAAGACAGGCCTGAAAACATCGAACGTTCCCTTCAATGGATCTTGTGGCGTCCCGCCTCAGCGCGGGACATCCCGGAATACGGCGCGCAATGTTTCTTCAATCTGTTCGGTCGACATCGTGCCCTCCTGGAACAGGATGGCACCCACCAGCCGATGCGGCCGCCCGGCCGCCGCATCCTCACGCTGGCGCCGCAGCGCCGCGGCGAGGTGGTCGGCGTCGATGTACCCCAACTGCATGGCAAGCTGACCAAAACGGCGGCAGTATTTCGTCGCGCCCTGCGGTTCGATTTCATTTCGGCGGCTCATCTCACCCGCCCGTATGTGACATGCAGCTCGTCGATGGTGCGGCGGCAGGCGTCGAAACGCATTTCCGCAGCGTCCTCAAAAAAGGAGGCGCGGCACCAAGGCCGCGCCCGAACGGGAGGTACCACTAAATACCGGCGCTTACGTTGGTCAAACGATGTTGCGCGGCTTCAGGCTCATCTGCGTCAGGCCGTGCTTGTACGGCGACTCGCCCACCTTGTTCAGCACGCCGCGTCCAAGCTTGTAGCGGTAGTTGTTGGTCATCGGGTCCGGCACTGCCGAGACGACTGCGTTGGCTGGCGATTTGGGGAAGTTGAAGTTCGCCTTGCACACCCCCGGACGCATCTCGTTGGAGACGATCGCGACCGCCTGGAATTTGCCGACCGTGGTCTTGATGTGTCCGTCCTTCATCAACTGGTTGAAGGTCAGATCGGCGTCGAGCACCCCCTGCGGCTGGCCAGTCTGGATGTAGACCGTGTCGTTCACCACCTCGACGTAATCGCCCGACTCGATGCCCTTCTTCCCGGCGTCGTCGGGGTGGATGAAGATGAACGCCTCAGGCCAGCGCTGCGACAGATAGGGTTTGCGCAAATCGTCGAAACCCGACTGCCAGGTTTCATTGACTCGGCCGTTGGTGACCCAGACCTCGCCCTTCTCCGCACGCGGCTTGACCGCCTCGTAGAACTGGATCCAGCCGGCGTACTTCCACGGCGACTTCAGCAGGATCGCCTTGCCGCTGTGCGTGTTGAACGCGTACAGCGCGGGGATCTGCACTTCGGCCTGCTCGATCTCGCCCCAGTTGTTGTCGGGGTCGTGCAGGCGCTGGGTGCCGACGAGCTTGCCTTCCTTGACGCGGATCGGCGTCTGGATGCCGGTGGTGCCGTAGGTGCGCAGCAGCTCCTGGGCCTTCACGCCTTTTTCCTTGGCCTGCGTCGCCAGCGGGTGGTAGTTCAGCACCCCGCCGCGCGAAAAGCGCGCCGCTTCCTCGAAGACGTCGTTCGAGTCCTTCCACGCGTAGCCGCCGTCCTTGTCGAAGCCCATCTTCTGCGCGAATTTCTGGACGATCCACCAGTCCGGCTTGGCCTCGCCCGGTGCGTCGTAGAACTTGCTGTACAGGCGCAGGCGGCGCTCCGAGTTGCAGCGGGTGAAGTTGTCCTCGCCCCACGAGGCGACCGGGAAGACGATGTCGGCGAGCTCGGAGCCGATCGGGATCACCGGATACAGGTCGGAGTTGGCCATCACCATGCCGCCCGAATCGACGCGCTTTTTGAGCGCCTCGAAGATTTCGGCACGGTCCAGACTCGTGATCCGGTGCGGATTGTCGACCGTCAGCTCGCGCATCTTCCTTTCGAGCTCGTTCGAGCCCATCATCGCCGCGACCCAGGTCGTGCCGATGACCCACGCGAAGCGCATGTTGCCCTGCATCAGCCACAGATCGAGGTTGAAGTCCTTCTTGCGCCGTCCCGGATGCTTCTCGGGCGACAGCCAGCCCGAGCCGCCGCCCGCCGACAGGCCGCCGCGCTGATGGCCGCCGCCGCGCGAGATCATGCGCCCGGGTCGGTTGCCCGAGCCGCAGATCAGACCCAGCGACGCGAACGACGTCGTGTTCATGTAGTTGTTGGACCAGTAATTGCCCTTCTCGCACATGAACGAGGTCTTCGGCATGCTGCCGTCGGCCTTGGGTTTGGCCATCCACTCCGCGGCCTTGCGGATGTCGTCGGCATTGAGGCCGGTGATCTGCGCAGCGACGTCGAGTTTGGATTCCTCCTGCGACAGGATGAATTTCTTGTAGTCCTCCCAGTCGCTCTGCCAAGTGCCCCAGGTCGTGCGCCACTGCCAGCCGGTGTTGCGCGTGCCGCGGCCATAGCCGGCGTCCACTTCCCACGGCTTGGCGATCCACTTGTCGATGAAGGCCTGGTCCTGCCAGTTGTTCTCGATGATGATGCGTGCGAGCGCCATGTGCAGCACGGTGTCGGTGCCGGGGATGATCGACAGCCACAGCCCGCGCCCTTCCTTGACCGACCACGCGACGCCGGTCGTCATGTGCGGGGTGACGAAGATGAACTTCTTGTCGCCCGGCATCATGTGCGAGGTGAATAGCGTCGTCTTGGTCTCGTACGGATCGACGCCGGACAGGAAGGCTACTTCGCAGTCGGACCAGTCCTGGTAGCTCGAGGCGAAGGAGTCGATGCCCGCGTCGTCGAGGCCGGTCGCGTCGTTGGTCGCCGAACACTTGTCGTGCCACGCGAAGGTCGGCGTGCCGATGGTCGTCATCGCGAGCTTGGTGATCGCATAGACGTTCTCGAAGTACTGGTACGAGTGCGACTTAACGCCCCAGGCGTGCTCGCCGTACTTCGCGATGATGTATTTCGAGATGTCGGCCATCACTTCGGTCGCGAGGTCCCAGCTCACCGGGGTGAGCTTGCCATTCACGCGCAGCATCGGGTGCTGCAGGCGCTCGCGGGTGCGGTTGCCCGGGTTGTAGCACTTCTCGGCCAGGGTGCCACCGCGGATCGAGTGGTTGCCGCCGACGTTGACCACGGTCGCGTCCTTGTCCGGCATCACGACGACGTGGTGCGGCTTGCCCTTGTGCGTGACGACGTTGTGCATCGCCGGGCTGACCCACGCGTTCATCATCATCTGGTGCGGAAAATCGGCGCCGAGCGCATTCTGCGCGGCCTTGGCGCCACCTTCCTTGCCCACCGGCCAGCGGTACACCTTGTAGCCGCAGGCCACCGTGCAGTAGTCGCAGGCGGTGGTGAGGACGTCCGCATCCTTCGGCGGCAGCGGCACGAAGTCCGGGGCTTTGTAGCTGTCTTGCTTGCTCATCTCAATCTCCTTCACGCGCGGCGCTGGGTCGTCATGGCGCTGTAGCCATAGACCAGGCCCATCACGCCGACTGCGTAGATGTCGTCACCCTGCACTTCGAGCATGATCTGCGGCAGGCTTTCGGTGGCATGGCCGGAGGCGACCATGCCGTGGCGCGTCAGATCGAAGGTGGTCAGGTGCAGCGGGCACGGGCCCAGCACCTGGTGCTCGGGCTTGTAGGTGCCGTCGAGCGGGCCGCCCATGTGCGTGCATTGCTGGTTGAACGCGACGATGTCCTTCTGCGGCCCGATCCCGCCGCCGGCCTCGACGCCGAGCTTGACGAGGATGTTGCGGACGTCCGCATAGGGGTAGTTGAAAGTGATGGGCTCACCCGCCTTCAGCGCCGACAGGCTGCCGATCTTCTGGCGCGCATAGCCCGCCTTCAAAAGCTGCGCAGCTTCGGCGAAGCCGGGCACGGCACCCAGGCCGACGAGCGCGAGGAAGGAGCCGCCCGACAGCAGGAAACTGCGCCGGCTCATGCAGGCGCGCCCGCCTTCGTGGTGGTGCTCATGGTCGTGCCCGTGCTCGGGGGCCGACTGGATCTGGATCGTTTTCTGGCTCATGTTCGGCTCCTCATTTCACCGGCGCGGGCAGCGGCTGGTAGTCGCCCGGCAGCTTCGGGTCGTCGTGGATCAGCGGTTCCGTCATCGACAGCGCCGCGATGAAGGCGACGAGGTCCTTCTTCTCCTGCGCGGTGAGGCCGAGCGGCTTGATGAGCGGGCTCTTGTTGGTGCCGGCCTCGCCGCCGCGGTCGTAGAAATCGACAACCTCATCCAGCGTCGCGAACACGCCGTTGTGCATGTAAGGCGCGGTGTACTTCACTTCGCGCAGCGAAGGCGTGCGGAACTTGCCTGCGTCCTTGGGGTTCTTCGTCGCGTAGAACAGGCCGTAATCGCGGTCGGCGTTGCGGTAGCGGTTCTCGCTTACGCCCTTCTGATACTGCTGCCAGCGATGCGTGACCTGATACAGCGGCGTGTCCTTGAAGCCGGGGAAGTCCGGCAGGCCGATGTCGTGCAGCTTCTGGTCCGAGGCGAGCGGGCCGTTGTGGCACTGGATGCAGCCGGCCTTGCCGTTGAAGAGCCCCATGCCGCGTTTTTGCGAGTCGTCCAGCGCCTTTTTGTCACCCTTGGCGTAGCGGTCGAACGGCACCTTGGACGCATCGGAGACGACGGTGCGCTGGTAGGCGGAGATCGCGCGGTAAGCGTCGTTCATGCGCGGCCACTCACTGCCGAACACCTTCTTGAACGACTCGACGTATTCGGGGATGAAGCGCATGCGCATCTCCATCACCGATGGGTCGCCGTTGCCGGCGACGCTGCCTTCGGCGGCGGATGCGGCCTCGGACTCGAGGCTCGTCGAACTGCTGTCCCAGAAAAGCTTGTTGTAGTAGGCGGAGTTAAGGATGGTCTGCGAGTTGCGCCAGTGCTGCGTGCCCGGATAGCCGCGCGAGATCGCGTTGTTGTCGCCCCAGCCGAGCGGCGGCAGGTGGCAGGACACGCAGGGCATGGAGCCGTCGCCCGACAGGCGGGCGTCCCAGAACAATTGCTTGCCGAGCGCGATCTTTTCGGGGCTCTGCGGGTTGTCCTTCGGAACCGGAACCGGCGGCAGCGGGGCGAGCGGCGGAAAGGACTGGCCGGTCGCGGCCGTCGCCGTGAGCGCCACCGCGAACGAGGCGGCGAGCGCCGAGAGCTTGAGCGTAGTGCGGGTTTTCATGGTTCGTCCCTCAGTTCTTGCCGAAAGTGCGGACCTGCATCTCGGGCTCGGCCGGGGCCTTGACGATGACCGGGTCGCCGGAGAGCGTGAGCAGGAAGGCCACCAGCGCCTTTTGCTCGGTGGCCGAGAGGCCCAGCGGCTCGAGCCCGGAGCCTTCGCCGCCGCCCTGGTTGTAGAAGGCGACGACCTCGTCGAGCGTCGCGAACATGCCGTTGTGCATGTAGGGCGCGGTGTATTTCAGGTCGCGCAGCTGCGCGGTCTGGAACTTGCCGATGTCGGCGGGCTTCTTGGTGATCGCGTAGGCGCCGACGTCCGTGCGCGCGTTCATGTAGTTGGGCATGCCGCTGGTGGCGTAGTGGCGCAGCATCGTGATCGTGCGCAGCGGGTTGGCCAGCACGTCCGGATGCTCCGGCACGCCGGTCTTGTACAGCTTGCCGTCGGAGCCGATCGGCCCGTTGTGGCAGGCGACGCAGCCGGCCTTGCCCTTGAACAGCGCGTAGCCCTCCTTCGCCTCGGCGCTGATCGCGTCCGCATCGCCCTTCGCGAACTTGTCGAACGGCGCGTTGGTCGTCTCGAGGCTGCGGATGAACTCGCCGATGACGTTGAAGACGCGCATGCCGTTGATGTCGTCCTTGCGCCACGTCTTCCACAGCGCGTCGTACGCGGGCACCTGCTTGAGGCGTTCCTGCATCAGGCGGCTGTCCATGTTCATCGTGTGCGTCTCGGTGATCATGTCGCGCACCAGGGTGCCGGCGTCGCTGCCGTCGAGCCGCCCGTCCCACAGGAAGCGCTGGCGGTGCTTGGCGTTGAGCACGGTGGGCGCATTGCGGAAGTACTCCATCGACGGATAACCCGTGGACAGGGCCTGGCCGTCGCCCCAGCCCTTCTCCGGATCATGACAGGACGCGCAGGAGCGGCCCCAGTCGCCGGACAGGCGGCGGTCGAAGAAGAAGTGCTTGCCGAGCTCGATCATCGCCGCGTTGCCCGGTTTCACTTCGGGCATCGGCGCGAGATCGGGCGCACTGGTTTGGGCGCCAGCGGACTGGACGCCGCAAGCAAGCGTGACCGCCGTCGCGAGCCCGACGGCGCCCAGTGCCTGCGAAATTCGCCTGGGATACGTGTTTTTCATGGTCCCCCCTGAGATGGAGATCGGCGGGAAAAGCCCCGTCACAGGGAGGGTTATGCAGTGTTCGTGCCAGAGGCGAACACCGCTGATTTCATTGGGATTTCGCGATGATGGGAGGAAACGCGCCGGTCAGAAAACAACCGGCCGGTCAATTACTGACCGGTCGCTTCCTGATCGATCCGGCCGTCTCCACCCGCATCTGCGGGGCGCAGCTTGTTGCGCAGGGTCAGGCGCGTGATGCCGAGGAGTTCGGCGGCCTGGGTCTTGTTGCCGTGGCACAGTTCGAGCGCGTGGCGGATGTACTCGGCCTCGATTTCGGCGAGCGGACGCACGCTCGTCGTCGCGAGCGCGGGGGCGGACGCAGGGGCCGAGCGAGGTGTCTCGCCGGCGATTTCCCTGGGCAGATGCTGCACCGCGATCGGCTCTCCGCCCGACAGTATCGCCGCGCGCTCGACGACGTTGCGCAGCTCCCGCACGTTGCCGGGCCAGCGGTAGGCCTTGAGCAGCGGCTCGATGGCAGGGTCGAACGCCGGCGCCTGGATGCCGATGGCGGTGGCGCTCTTGGCGAGGAAATGCTGCGCGAGCGGCAGGATGTCCTCCTGGCGCTCGCGCAGCGCCGGCAGGTCGATCGCCCCGACGTTGAGGCGGTAGTAGAGATCCTCGCGGAAGCGTCCGCCCTGCACCATGCCGGGCAGGTCGCGGTGCGTCGCCGAGACGAAGCGCACATCGACGCGGATCTCCTTCGCGCCGCCCAGGCGCCGGAAGGTCTGGGTCTCGAGCACACGCAGCAGTTTCGGCTGCAGCGTCAGCGACAGGTCGCCGATCTCGTCGAGGAATAGCGTTCCCCCGTCGGCGAGTTCGAGCAGGCCTCGCTTCATCTGCTTGGCGTCGGTGAAGGCACCGCGCTCGTGGCCGAACAGCTCGGATTCGAGCAGCCCTTCGGGCAGCGCCGAGCAATTCAGCGTCACCCACGGCCCGTCGGCGCGTGGCGAACGGTAATGGATCGCTTGGGCGATCTGTTCCTTGCCGGTACCCGATTCGCCCCGGATCAGCACCGGCACCTTGCCCGCCGAGGCGATGCGTGTGGTCATGTCGAGCATCCGGCGGAAGGGCTCGCTCGCGCCGATGAGGCCTTCGATCGCGCTGGTGTCGGACTGTGCCCGCCGCCACGCGAGCTCGCGCCGCATGCGCTGGGTGTCGACCGCACGTCCGATCAGTTCGCGCAGATCCTCGAGGTCGAAGGGCTTGTTGATGTAGTCGTAGGCGCCCGCCTTCAGCGCCGCGACCGCGGTGCGGACCTCCGGGTAGGCGGTCATGATGACCACCAGCGGCCGGTCGTCCGACTCCTGCAGCTTGGCGAGGATGTCGAGTCCGTGCATGTCAGGCAGATGCAGGTCGAGCAGCATCAGGCTGAAGGTACGCGTCTTCAGCAGCGCCAGCGCCTGCTCGCCGTCCTCCGCGGCCTCGACATCGAAACCCTGGCGCGCGAGGAAATTGCCGACGGTCACGCGGATGGTGTTGTCGTCCTCGACGATCAGGATCGGTTCAGGCATGGCGGTCTCCGGCAAGCGGCCAGACAAGCGTGAAGCATGTTCCATGCCCCGGCTCGCTGGTCGCGTCGATCGTCGCGTGGTGCTGCTCGACGATCTTCTTCACGATCGCCAGGCCCAGGCCGCTGCCTTCGCGCCGTGTGGTGAAGAAGGGAGCAAAGATGCGTTTCAGCACCGCCGGCTCGATGCCGATGCCGGTGTCGCGGACGTCGATGCGGGCTGTGCCGTCGGTTCGCGCTGCGACGATCGTGACCGTACCGCCCGCCGGCATCGCATGCACCGCGTTCATCAGCAGATTCAGGAGGACCTGCTTCAACTGGTTCGGATCCGCCAGCAAGGGCAGGAGCGACGCAACGCCGTCGAGCGCGAACTGGACCCCGTGACTGCGGGCGTCCTTGCGCGTCCAGAACAGCACGTCGTCGAGCACCTGCCCCAGATCGCACGGCGCGGGCGCGATGGCCTGCGGCGCGGCAAAACCGTGGAAGCTGCGCAGGAAGCTCGACAGGCGGTCGACCTCGGATTCGAGGCGCTTGAGCGCCTCGGCGACGGCCGGCGGGATGTCGTCCTCGTACTGCAATGCCTGCGCGACGGCCTTCATGCCGGCGAGCGGATTGCCGATTTCGTGCGCGAGCCCCATCGCGAGTTCGCCCAGCGTGGTGAGCTTCTCCATCTGGAACATCTGCCGATCGAGCTCGCGTCGCTCGTCGAGGATTTCGCGCTCGCGGCTGACGTCGCGGGCCACGACGATGAAGCCGGCCGAGGTCGGCGTGATCGCGAGCGACAGGATCTGCGTCGGTAATTCGACGTCGCAGCGCAGCGGGCGGCTGCGCGCATCGTTGGCGATGTCCGGCCACTGCGGCCAGAAATCTTCGATGCGGCGGTCGAGCGCGACGGATCGCCCGCCGAGCAGGCGCGCCGCAGCGGGGTTCAACAGACGGATGCGCCCATCGTGGTCGATCGCGAGAATACCGTCCGCCGTGTGCTCGATCACCGCTTCGAGGGAGGCGCGCTCGTGCTCCAGCTCGCGCGTGCGCAAGCGCACTTCCTCTTCGAGGCGGTCGCGGTGCGCATGGATCGCCTTCGACGATTCCTGCAGGCGCTGCGCCATCGCGTTGAACTTGTCGCCGAGCGCGGCGATCTCGTCACGACCGGACACCGATACGCGGCCGCCGAAATTGCCGCCGGCAATGGCATCGGTCTCGCGCGACAAGTCCTCGAGCGGGCGCAGCAGGCGGCGCGACAGCGCATAGCCGCCGATCGCGGTCACCACCAGCGCCGCGAACAACACTGCGTACAGCAGGTAAAGATTGATGACCGCGAAGAACAGGCCGCGCTCCGGAAACGCGAGCGCGATGCGCCACCGCGCGCTCGCGCTTGCGGCAATCGCGTCGGGCGCGAAGGTGATCGGCGCGTGGGCAACGATCCAGCCCCCACCCAAGGTCGGCGACGACGCACCGCGGGTCAGGTTCTCGACCACGCTCGCCGGAAAAGTCTCCCCGAGGCTGGCGACGGGCTCCATCCCGAAGCCGTTCGTCGCGCCCCCGGCGGAACGGCTCAGGTAGTGGCCGCGGTTGTCGAGCAGGTACGATGCGCCGCCGCGCGCATCGGCCATCTGCTGGATCTGCTCGAGCAGGATGTCGGCATGGAGGTTGATGATGAGGATGCCAGTCCGGGCCGCATCGGGCCCCGCCACCGCCGTCGCGACCCGGATCACGGGCCGCTCGGGTTTCTCCACCTCGCCGAATTCGACGTTCAGGTCGAGCGGCGAGACGTAGATCTGGCCACGCTCGAGCGCCATGGCCTCGCGAAAATAGTAACGGTCGCCCTTGTTCTGCAGCCGATCGCGCGGCACGACATGCACGCCGTCGGCCTTGCGGTCGACGCGCACCCATTCGCGGCCGTCCTTTCCGAGCAGACGGATCTGGTAAATGTGAGGGTACAGGCTCGCCAGCGCCGCATAGTCGCGCTCGAGCCGGGTCGTGGCGGCCGAGAGCAGCCATTGATCCTGCGTCTGCGCCGCCGCGATCACGTCGACCAAGCCGCGCGAATGGGCGAGGTACAGCAGTTCCGACGACAGCTGGTCGAAAAAGCGTCCGATCCCCTGCGCACGGACCGTGACTTCCTGGCCGAGGTTGCGCAAGGTCTCGTCCTTCAGCGCCTGCAGCGACAGATAGACCCCGATCGCGCCGGCGAGCGCGGTCGGGATGACCGCGGCAAGAAGGAAGGCCGCATAGATGCGGCGCGACAAACCGCCTAGCGGCCCGAAATGGGAGAAATTCATAGGCCATTCTATTCTGGCGAAGGGGACCATGGCTGCTCGGATGCGAAGGACCGGGGCCGCGTTAGTGTGTCGCAGCCACCCCCGATCGAAGTGATGCCCTGCCATGGGAGTTCCCTTGACATTGCCGCCCATGTATTGGCGCGTCGCTGGCACTTGATTCCCGCGCAAACGCTTCGCAGGTAACGGCACGATGCGTCGTGACGTTCACACGAGCGAAAAGCGCAAACTGGCCGTGAGTCGGTTGGTGTCCGGTTGTCTGAACTTCGCCCCCGCCCGGTCGAATCCCCACGTGCCTGATGTCAGCCGACCGACGAAGGTCACGGAGCCTGTCTAGCGCGGAGCGCCTGAGGTCGGCCGTTCGCGTGACACGGCCGCACTTGCCGCGACACGCCCTGAACGCCGCCCTGATCGAAGCCCTTAACCGCGCCACCAGCCTGAAACAGTTCCACCTCTCGACCATCCTCGAACGCCTGATGTCAGACCCGGCCCGGATCATCGAGACCCGTCGCCAACTGCAGCAGGGGCAATCGGTGCGTTTCCTCGACGGGCAACAGCCGGTACCCAGATGTCGATGCGCACGGGGCGGATCGTTCCGATGAAGGACACGCAACTTATTGTGCAGAACGGCCGCACCCGGCGCGAATGGAAATCGCCGTATGCGGCCATCGAAATCCCGGACGCCGCTTCGATCCCCGCGCAATCGGTGCCCGAGCCAACCCCTCCGACCCGCGCAGCCTTCCGAGTCGGCGACTGCGTGACATTTGAGGACCGTCACCTTCAGACCCGCATCGGCACCTTCGTGCGCATCAGTCAGAGTACCGCGACCCTCGACTGCGACGGTCAACGCTGGTGCGTCTCCTTCCCGCTTCTGCGGCACCTCGTCGATCTCTGCCCCCACTGCTGACAGGGATTGCCGGACGGATACCGGGCAACGAATCATTCCGCTTTCTCGCGCTCGGTCGACACGACTACACCTACCACAGCCGATCAATGATGAACGGCTAAACCCTCAGGGTCAGAATTCGGTGCACACGGGGGGCAAAATTCGACGCGCGCGGACACGTCCGGACCCTGGCTCCCCCACGCAACGCCCCGGCGGCGCTCGCAGATCACGATGCCGCGATCGTTCCGACCGTCGATGGCGGCTACGCGCTGCTCGCACTGCGTCGCTTCCACCCCTGTCTGTTCGAACACATGCCCTGGAGCACCGACGGCGTGGCCTTCGAAACCCTGTGCCGGATGGGCCGACTGGGCTGGCGGGCAAGCACTGCGCATCCCCTGCACGACATCGACGAGCCAGCCGATCTCGCGTGGCTGCCTGCGGACTGGCAGGACGCAATCGGCCTTGCTCCTTCCTCCGCCCTGCATACGCCGCCGACGAACGAAGAGACCCAGCATTGATCGGCTGATCAGGGGTCCCCTGGCGCACGCCTGCGACAAGCGCACGCCAATCCGCCGCCCCTGACGCCCCGCTACGGCCGGTTTTCGAGCGGCTTCTGCCAGAACAGCGCACTGCCTGCGCGTACATCGAGCGTGTAATCGCGAAAGCCGAACTTCGCATAAGCCGCCCGCGCCGCTTCATTCCCGCTGAGCACCTCCAGCGTGATCTTGCAGCATCCCCGCGCCCTGGCCGCCGCCTCCACCGCCTCCAGCAGATGCTGGCTCACGCCACGTCCGCGGTATTCCGCGAGAACGACGAAATCGTGAATATTGATCAGCGGTCTTGCTGCGAACGTGGAAAACGCTTCGAAGCAATTCACCAGCCCTATCGCGACCCCATCCGCGTAGGCGATCAGGCTGAATGCATGCGGCAGGCGTGCAAGTTCCCGCACGACCCTTTCCTTGACGTCGGCCGGCAGCGCCTCGCCGCCACCCATCGGGTCGCGCGCATAGGCGTCAAGCAACTCGATAATGGCATTTGCATGAACGGGGTCGTGATAATCGGCACGAATGACTTCGACGGGCACGTGTATTTTCTCGGACGTTCGTTTTGGGCGGAGAACCATCATACCGCAGTCGGTTGCGCCTGCTCGCTGACCTGCGTCCCGGTGGCATCCGCATCATCGGTTTCGTTGGAGCACTGCAGCAAAAGCGGGTAGGTTTCCGCCCTGCGGTTAACCAACAGCACGACCGGATCGGCGAGCAATGAGTGTCGCTCGCCTGCGAGCGGGCCGCAAACCCGCGTCCTGCTTGACGCAACCCTAGGTGGATATATCCCGTGTTGTCATCATGGATGTTTTTTGACATTCGTCAAACATGAGTGAAATTTTTGTGCAATGCACATAGCCACGTCGGAAAAGTGGGTACTATGCCCCACAATTCATTCGCGTCATGCAAGAGGAGTAACTCATGAAAAAATCGCTCGTCATCGCCTCCATGCTCGCCCTGGGCACTGCAAGTCCCTTCGCACACGCCTACAAGGCGGGCGACCTCGTTGTCCGTGCCGGCGCCGCGATGGTTGATCCGCAAACCGACAGTTCCAAGATCAGCGTTGCCGGAGGGAAGATTCCCGGAACGAAAGCGACCGTCGGCGACGACACTCAGCTCGGCCTGACCCTGAGCTATTTCGTGGCTGACCACGTCGCAGTCGAACTGCTCGCTGCTACCCCCTTCACCCACCGCATCGGCGTCAAGGGACTCGGGGCGATCGACGGCCGCTTCGGCGAGGCACAGCAACTGCCCCCCACTCTCTCCGTCCAGTACTTCCCGCTCGACGCGTCGTCGAAGCTGCAGCCGTACGTCGGCGCCGGCGTGAACTACACGGCCTTCTTCAACGAAAAGCTGTCCGATCGTCACCGCGGAATGGGTTTCTCCCAGCTTGAACTCAGCGATTCCTGGGGCCTCGCGCTGCAGGCTGGCGTGGATTACAAGTTGACCGACCGCATCGTCCTGAATGCTGCCGTGTGGCGCATCGATCTCAACACCAAGGCAACCGCCCAACTCAGCGGCGTCGGCAAGGTCAAGGTCGACGTCGATGTGGATCCGTGGGTCTACATGGTCGGCGTCGGCTACAAGTTCTGATCCGGCCATCCCCGGCACACGCAACGGCGACCCGTGGGTCGCCGTTGTTCTTGGCATCGCCCGAAAGTCCTCGTCCTCAGGCAGGCGCGCGGCACGACGCGATCGGGGTATACTTACCGGTTTCCCAGAATCGCCCGGAGCCCCGCCATGGAAGCCGAACGCATCAACGCCCTTGCCCTGAAACTAGACGACCTGCAGGCCCGCGGTCGCGAACTTCGGAGGTATCTTTGACTACGATGAAAAGGCGTCGAAACTCGAAGAAGTAAGCCGCGCGCTGGAGGACCCGGCCGTCTGGAACAATGCCGAGAAGGCTCAGGAACTCGGCAAGGAAAAACGTCAGCTCGAGGATGTCGTCGTCAACCTGCGCGACATCGCGCAATCGTCCGTCGACCTCAAGGACCTGTTCGAGCTCGCCCAGGCTGAGGACGACGAGGACACCCTGACCGCCGTCGAAGCCGATCTCGCCCCGCTCGAGGCGAAGGTGCACTCACTCGAATTCCGCCGGATGTTCTCGAATCCGATGGACCCGAATTCCTGCTTCATCGAAATCCAGGCCGGCGCCGGTGGAACCGAGGCCCAGGACTGGGCCGGCATGCTCGAGCGCATGTATCTGCGCTACTGCGAGCGCAAGGGCTTCACTGTCGAGTTGATGGAAGAGTCCGAAGGCGAAGTCGCCGGCATCAAGGGCGCGACGATCAAGGTCAGCGGCGATTACGCCTACGGTTTCCTGCGCACCGAAACCGGCATCCACCGCCTCGTGCGCAAGAGTCCGTTCGACTCCAACGCGCGCCGCCACACCAGCTTCTCGTCGGTGTTCGTGTATCCGGAAGTCGACGACTCGATCGAGATCGACATCAATCCGGCCGACCTGCGCATCGACACCTATCGCGCATCCGGCGCCGGCGGCCAGCACATCAACAAGACCGACTCTGCGGTGCGTATCACGCACGAGCCCACGGGCGTCGTCGTGCAGTGCCAGAACGACCGCTCGCAGCACAAGAACAAGGCCGAAGCGATGTCGATGCTGAAGGCGCGTCTGTACGAACTGGAGCTGCGCAAGCGCCAGACCGAACAGCAGAAGCTGGAAGACTCCAAGAGCGACATCGGCTGGGGCCACCAGATCCGCTCCTACGTGCTCGATCAGTCGCGCATCAAGGACCTGCGCACCAACTACGAAGTCGGCAACACCCAGGCCGTGCTCGACGGCGACCTGGACGACTTCATCGCGGCAAGCCTCAAGCAGGGTGTGTAACCGCCCTGCCCGCGCGCGCGCATGACGCCTGAGCTCGTCGATTTCCTCGCCCCGGGCGTTGCTGCGGACGACGTGCCGGAACTCGCGCCGCTCGCCGCGGCGCGGCCGCTGATCGACGCCTTCATCACGCTGTTCCGCGGCTCCGAGGCGGAGGTCATGCTGCGCCTGCTGGTGCTGCGCGAGATCGGCCAGGAAGCGGAATCGCCACGCTGGTCGCCCGACGCCCTGCGCGCGCGTTTCACCTACCTCGACCCGGTGAAGCTCGAAACCGTCCTGAAGCGCCTGCGCGACAACCAGCTCCTCGCCTACGCGGACGACGGCAACTACCACCTCTCGGACCTCGGCCGCAACGCCGTGGCGGCCATCGCCATGCTGCTGCGCTTCTCGGCCGAAGAGGATGCGGAACTCGGTTTCCTCACCGCCCAGCTCGCCGGCCTGCAGGCGGTCGGCAGCGTCACGCCCGAAGCGCTCGGCCACCTGCTCTCCAAGCTCAACGACCTCACCTGGCACTTCGAGGAGGCGATCGCCTCCGGCTCGGAGTTCCAGATCCTCGGCGCACGCCGCCGCCTTTCCGCCAACGAGCGCTGGCTCGGGCGCGGCACCGAGATTCTCAAGGGCCTGCTGGCCGACCCCGAAGTCGACTTCGAAATCGCGCGCATCGCACAGCGCATCGGCCTCGCCCAGTCCAGGCTCGCACGCGCCGACGCGAGTTTCCAGCGCGCACTCAACAAGATCGAAGCGCAGCGGGTCACCCTGGGCGCATCGGGCATCTCCTCGTCCGACGTGGTAGCCTGGCTGCGCGGGCTCGACGCCGCTGCCTTCGCCGCTTTCGCCGAGGGAGCGCTCCTCGTGGTGCCCGAACTGCCGCTGCTCGCGGGCGGCCACGAGCTCATCGACCGCGCCGAAGGCGTGCTCTCCGACGAGGTCCGCGCCCGCGAGACCGACACCGCACTGCCGCCCCCGGACGCCGCCGCGGTGAACGCCGCGCCCGAGCAGGACGATCTCGCACTGCTCGAACACTTTGCGCGGCGGCTCGACACCCTGCCCGACTCCGTCCCGCTGCACACCGTGGTGGCGGGCGGCGGCTTCGCGCCCGCCTCCTACCGCCTGTCGCTGCTGGCGCTGCTGGCCGACGGCGAGTCCGCGGGTCCCGCCGACGGCCCGGTCGGCGAATTCATGCGCCTTCCCGTGGATGTTCACTTCGGCGATACGCTCGTGCCGGTCGGCGAAGACGAGATCGCCGCCATGTCCGAAGGCCGGGTGATTCCCCGCCCGGAGACCCCCGCAGCGCCGGAATCCGCGAACGCGCGCCCCCTCATGGACGCCTGATGGAACACGAACTCAAGACCCTCACCGCGCGCCTGCTCGCCCACCGCTGGCTCCCGCGCAACGACCGGCTGGTGCGCCGCGCGCTGGTCGACGAAACCTTCCGCGTGGAACTCGACCACCGCCTCGCCGCCGTCGGCCTGCAACTTCAGGACAACCCCTACGCCGGCCACGTTGCCGCCGTGCTCACCCCGGAGATGTTCGAGCCGGTGTTCGGCGCCCGGCGCGAATACGCCGCGAGCAACGTCGGGCTCACGCGCGACGAGATCGCGCTGCTCGTGGTCATCTGGTCACTGATCATCCTGCCCAAGCGCGAACGCCAGGTGACCCGGCGCGAACTGGCCGACGACGGCCAGGGCGACATGTTCGGCGCCGACAAGCCCGTCGTCCACGGCGACACGGTCTCCGGCGGACTCACGGAAGCCTCGCTCATCGCCGACTTCGGCCCGCTGCTGGGGGGCAAGACCAAGGTCAAGAACTTCATGCTCGGCAAACTCGCCCGCCTGGGCTTCATCGAGCGGCGCAACGGCGTGCTGTACGAGGGGCCCCTGCTTGACGTCGCGCTCGACTATCGCGTGCTCGCCGACCGCATCATCCACGGCACGCTCGCCGACGTGCTGAAGAACGCAGGACACGCCGTCCCCGAAGCCAACGCCTTCGAGGCGGCCGAAGTCCTGCCCGACGTCGATGACCAAGAGGAAGACGTCTGATGTTCCACATCAAGCAACTGGAACTCGTCCACTGGGACTACTGGCGCCGGTTCACGCTGCCGCTGGACGCACAGATCATCACCATCGTCGGCCCCAACGGCTCGGGCAAGACGACGCTGCTCGACGCCCTGCGCACCCTGTTCGCGCTGCGCTGCTCGGGCAAGCGCGACTTCCGCCGCTACGTGCGCCGCGCCGAACGCAGCTTTGCCTGGATCCGCGCCGTCGTCGCGAACAGGCCCGGCACCTCCGGCCGCCGCCCCTTCTTCCCCTGCCTGCACGACGAAGTCACACTCGCCTGCCGCATCCGCCGTGCCGGTGGCGAATGGACGCGCGACTACGCCATCATCGACGGCGACCAGCCCATCGAGACGCTGGAGCAGACCGAAGACTGGATCGGCCTGCGCGACTACCAGAACCGGCTCGCCTGGGGCGGGCTCACGCCCGCAATCTCGAAGGTGCTCGCGCTCGAACAGGGCGACACCGACAAGCTGTGCGAATACTCCCCGCGCGCGCTGCTCGAACTCGTCTTCGACGTCTTCGGCGACAAGGAGGTGCTCGACAACTACCAGGCCGCGCGCGAGGAACAGAAGAGCGCCGAGCGCGAACTCGGCGACCTCGGCCTGGACCTCGACCGCCTGCGCGCCCAGGCCGAGGGGCGGCGCCTCGAAGCCGACAACTACCTGCAGTGGAAGCAGCTCGCGGACGAGACGCATGCGCTCGAGGCCGAGATCGTCCCGCGCCTGGAGGCCGCCGAGCTCGCGCGCGACGTCGCCGCCGAGCGCGGCGAGCTCGCCCGTCAGCGTGGCGAATACGCGCTCAGGCAAACCGAACGCCGCGCCGCCCGTCAGCGTCTCGACGTGGTCCAGGCCGAAAAGGCGGAAGCGGATAGCCGGCGCACCGCGCTGCGCGCCGAACTCGACGCCGCCGGGGCGACCCACCTCGCAGCGCACGACACGGTGCGCGATCTCGAGAAACTCATTACCGAGCGCGACAATCTGCGTGCCCAGCTTGCCGCCGAGCACGGAGCGGATGCCGTTGCGCTCGAGGCGCAGCACGAAGCGGCCGAAGCTGCGCTGCGCGAATTGAAGGCGCGCGAGCGCACCCTCGTCGCCGAATTCGAGGACAAGACCACTTCGCTGCGCAATGCCAAGAGCCGGTCCGGGCCGCCGTCCGACCCTGAGGTTGCCCGCTTCCGTGCCGTGCTGGAGACCGAGGGCATCGCCCACTGCGGCCTTGCCGAGGTCGTCGAGGTCACCGACGCCACTTGGCAGGCTGCGCTCGAAGCCGTGCTGCGCCCCTATCGCCATGTGATCCTCCTCGAGCGCGAGTCCGATCGCCATGCCGCGTGGGCGTTCGGCGAGCGCGAGCGCTTCCGCCACTTCGTGGTGCCGGAGCGCGAGGAGGCCCCGCCCGCGGTCGCCCGCAGCCTCGCCGAGGTCGCGCGCTTCTTGGCGCCGGTCCCGCGCTGGCTGGCGGATCTGCTCAATCGCATCCGCCGCGTCGACAGCGTCGACGGCGCCCGCGACCTGCCGCGCGAAGTCGAATGGATCACCCGCGACGCCTACCACCGCGAGCGGCGCGGCGCGCGCCACTTGGGCCGCCCCGCCGAATTCCATTTCGGCGAACTCGCCCGCCAGGCGCGCATCGCGCAGCTCGAAGAGGACATCGCCGGCCTCGATCGCCAGCTCCAGCACCTGCGCCCCCGGGTCGCCAAGGCTGCCGACGAACTCACCACCCTGCGCCAGCGCCTGCTGGGCCTGCAATCGGCACAGCTGCTTGCCGCAAAGGCCGAAACCTATGCCGAGGCCGAGGCCGCCCTGCCGGCCGCCCGCGCCTCACTCACCGCGGCCATCGCGCAGCGAGCCGACGCGCAGGGCGCACTGGACGAACTCGGCGGCCGCATCAACGGTGTCGTGATCGAAATCGACCGGCGCAACCGCGAGCTGCGCGCCATCGACGGCCGCATCACCGAGCTCGAAACCGGCGCCGCACCGCGCCGCCACGCCCAGGCGCAGCGCATCCAGCGCCTGCGATCCCTGCGTCGCGGCATGCCCGCGCACTGGCGCGACCCGGCCGAGATCGCGCTACTGGCCAGTCGCTACGAAAACGCCGCCGCCGCAAGGCGCGAGCGCGACCGCCTGCGCGCGCGCCTCGACGAAGGCGATTGGGTCAAAGACCCGACGGTCATCACCCTGTCGGAACGCCTCAAGGCGGACGTCGCCCAGCGCGAACGCGACTACCAAGAGCGCCAGGGCTATTGCGCGACCGCCCGCCGGCTCACCGAAGAGGCACGCTCCGCCTACATCGCCAAGCTGCGTGCCACCGTGCGCCAGTACGGCAAGAACCTCAAGGCGCTCGGCGAACTCGCGGGCGTCGGCGTGGATTGCCCCGCCCCGGCGCTGGGCAACGACGACCTCTCGCTCGGCCACGCCGGACTCGAAGTGCGCTTCGACTTCGACCGCAAGGGCGCCGTCGGCCTCAACGATGGCGAAGCCTCCGGCGGCCAGCAGGTGATGAAGTCCCTGATCCTGCTGATCGCGCTACTGATGGACGACGCGCGCCCCGGTGGCTTCGTCTTCATCGACGAACCGTTCGCCCACCTCGACGTCGCCAACATCGACCGCGTCGGCACCTTCCTGCGCGCCACGCGCGCCCAGTACCTGATCACCACGCCGGTGACCCACAACGCCAACGTCTTCGCCCCGGCGCAGCTCACGCTGGTCACGCGCAAGAAGAAACCCGGCGAGGAGTGGGCTCCGACCATCGGCGTACTGGCGCGTGCGCTCGCATGACCGTGGAAATGTTCGAGCACTTCTCCTGGCTCCCCTTCCTCGTCGCCATCACCGCGCTCACCATGTCGCCGGGCGTCGATTCGCTGCTGGTGATCCGCAATGCGGCCCGCGGCGGACTGCGCGACGGGCTGCTCACCAGTCTCGGCATCTGCCTCGGACTGTTCGCGCACGCCACCGTCTCGGCCCTGGGCTTGTCGGTCATCCTGCTCGGTTCGGCAACGCTGTTTGCCGCGATGAAGATTGCCGGCGCCGCCTATCTCGCCTGGCTGGGCATCCAGAGCCTGCGCTCCGCGTGGCACGCACGCGGAATGCAGATTGCGGCGCAGATTCGGCGGGCGGTGCCGGCAGCGACCTCGCTCCGCGAAGGCCTGCTGTCGAACGTGCTCAACCCCAAGCCCATCATCTTCTACATGGCGTTCCTGCCGCAGTTCATCGACCCGGCCTACTCGGCGCTGCTGCAGTCGCTCGCGATGGCTGCGATGCATTTCGCGATCGCGACGATCTGGCAGGGCCTGCTCGCGCTCATGGTCGAACGCGCCCGCACCCTCCTCGTCCGCCCGCGCGTCAGCCGCATCCTCGACGGCATCACTGGTGTGTTGCTGCTCGGTTTCGGTGCGCGTCTCGCGGCGACCCAATCCTGAACGGAGCTTGATGCGACCGGCGCAGCCGTACAGCTAATTCCCCGCAGTCCAGCGTTCGCAAACGTCGCGGGTCGCCCGACGACCAGGTGTCACCCTCGACCGGGTTCCTCCCGAGATGCCGGAACGGTCCGCGAGAAGTAAGAAAGCCTGACGTTTTCAGGCGTCAGGCTTTCTAAGACTCACTCCCACTCGATTGTCAACCAGAACACATAAATCTTTGAAAATTAGTAGCTTACCTATTCTACGGTCTCTTGATACCACCAGTGATACCGTCAGACAATAGTGCCTTTGGAGAAGTTACCCCCCGTTTCCCATATCGCCCCATGCCGTCCCACGAAAGGGACTGTCCCGCGAATCGCGAAGCGGACAGACGATCAGCAGCGATTTCGTGGCCATCGCTCGGACCGCGCGCCACCCATCTTCACCTGGCAGATTGTTCACTAACCGTGATCTGACGGTATCAACTGCCGTACTTTTTGGACATTCCGCTGATACCGTAGGCGATACCGTCAACATGCCGTCCGGCTGGGAGCGGAAGTCGAGACAAGTGCATCTCTCGCCAGCATCATCAAGTCAGCCCGCAACGGTCTCGGCAATCAGAACCTCCGCCGGAATGCCCAGGCCTTGGTGCAACCTACGGATCATGCCCAGTGTCAAGGGGCGCTTGTGGTTCAGGATTTCGTAGACACGGTTGCTCCGGCCGATGAACGGCTCCAGATCCTTCACCGACAAGCCGCTTTGCTCCATCCGAAATTTGATCGCTTCGACCGGATCCGGTGCACCAATCGGGAAGTGTTTGGCCTCATAGGCTTGCACCAGGGTGGTCAAAATATCCAGGCGGTCTCCCTCCGGGGTGCCCGGATCGGGGTCGAACTCCATCAACGCCGAGATTTCCTTCAGCGTAGCCTTGTAGTCGGCTTCGGTGTGAATAGGGCGGATGTCCATGTGGTCCTCCATGGTCACTCAGACCATTTCAACGGTTTCTGCGTCCACTTCGTCGTATTGCTTGTGGGTACCGACGAATTTCACGTAGACGACCTGCAGCCTGTAGGCGATGGCCACGATCAACCGGTAGTCGTTGCCCTTAATATTGAAAACGACGCGCCGGTTCTTGAGGATGCTCGCGCTACCGTACTGCGCCTTGATGTCCGATGGCTGAGTCCAGGACGCTTTGGACACTTCCTCAAACCAAGCCTTCAAAGGCTGCTCGGCGTCCGGATGAAGTTTCCAGAAGTCTCGAAGTGTGGAGACGGCTATCACTCGCATCAGCAACACTTTAGTCCCAGTTTGGGACTGGCGCAAGGAGCTCGCGGGTGTTGGTCCACTAGCTCGAACGCATATACTCGACAACCGCTCGCATTGTTGCCAACATCGGACGAAGAAAAGCCTCAGAATCCAATCCATGCTATTCACGGACACATCGGCCGAGCTGTTCCGACACGTCAGTGCAGACAAGGCCGGCATTTACCGCAGCATCATGGAGAGCTTCGCCGCTGCGAAACGCCAGTTCAGGCTCCACATGCGACCTGATGAGGTGCTGGCCGAAGCCCGGTGGGCCAATGGCGTACCGAAGCTCGAGGAGGTCCAGGCCGCGCTCGCCCAACTCGCCGACTGGGGCAACCTCGAGGCACAGCCCGACACCGCGCGCGTCGCCAGCATCAGCGACTTCTACCGCGCCCGCTTCCTCTACCGGCTTTCGCATGGCGGCGAGGCGGTCGAGACGGCGCTCGCCGCCTTCGCCGCGGCGCTCGGCCGACGGGCCGAACTGCAGACGGTCGCGCTCGAAGACATCGCCAGCCGGCTCAAGACGCTGCTCGCACTGGCCGACGCGCCCACGCCGGACGCGGCCAAGCTGCACGAAACCCTGCGCGATCTGGTGCGCGTGTTCGAAAGCCTCGCCGACAACGCCCAGGCCTTCATGGCCGGCATGGCGCGCGGCATCGAACTGCAGCAGGCCGATGCCACCGCGGTGCTCGCCTACAAGCAGCGACTGATCGACTACCTCGAGCGCTTCATCGGCGACCTCGTCGGGCGCTCCGGTGCGATCGCGCAGCACATTGCCTTGCTGCATCCGCGCATCGATCCGCTGCTGTGGGCGGCCGCGCAGCGCGAAGCGCGCGACGCCGCGCCCGGCGACCAACAAGCGCAGGCCGACGCGCTCGCGCAGCGCCAGCAGGCCTGGCGCGAACGCTGGGGGGGCCTGCGCGGCTGGTTCGTCAGCACCCATCATGAACCGCCGCAGGCCGAGGTGCTGCGCTCGAAGGCACGCGCGGCGATTCCGCAGCTGCTGGCCGCGGTCGCGGCGCTCAATGAGCGGCGCAGCGGGCGCAGCGATCGCTCTGCCGACTTCCGTGTGCTCGCCGGCTGGTTCGCGACCTGCGGCAGCGATGACGACGCGCACCGCCTGGGGCGCGCCGCATTCGCCCTCAATCCGGCCCGCCATTTCTCGCTGAACCCGGGCGCCGGTAATGAGCTGCCAGCCACCACGCCGTGGGCCGAGGCGCCGCCGCTGTGCATCCATCCACGCCTGCGCGAGTACGGCGAGGCCGCCCCGCGAGGGCCGCTGCCCAAGGTGCGAGAGCGCAACGAGGAGCGCGCCCTGCTCGCGCGCCAATTGCGTGAGGAACATCTACAGGTCGAAGCCGCGCGTGCGCGCCTGGCTACCGGTCGAACGACGCGCCTGTCGGAGATCGGCCGCCTCGATCCGCACGCCTTCGCACTGTTCTTGTCGCTGCTCGGCGAGGCGCTGACCGCGCAATCCTCGCCCGAAGACGTGGTCGAACGTCAGACCGGCGACGGCCTGCTGCGCATTCGCCTCGAGCCGCTGGAGGCGCACACGCGGGCCGAAGTCGTCACCGACGCCGGCGTCTTTGCCGGCCGCGACCACCGCATCACGATCACCGCCACGCAAGCGCCCTGATGAGCACAGACAGCACCGCGATCGGCCTGCAGCAGTCCCTCCATCAGCGCGAGGAGTTTACCGCCGCGCTGCGCGCCCTGTTGATGGCGCCGCTGATGACACGGGCACACGCGGAGTTCGCTGCCGTGCGCCGCCACGCCGATGCCTTGCGCGAATGGTTCGTCCGCGAGACCGGCTGGCTCCTGCATATCGAACGCGATGCGGCGCGCCTGTACAAGCGTCCGGCCGATGTGAACAACGCCACGCGCGGGCTGCCCGGTTACGAGCGCCGCCGCTATGTGTTGCTGTGCCTCGCCTGCGCGGTGCTGGAGCGCGCCGACCCGCAGATCACGCTGCGCGTGCTCGGCGACCGGCTGCTCGCCCTCGCTGCGGACCCGGCGCTGGCCGCCCTCGGCTTCAGCTTCACGCTCCAGGCGCAGTACGAGCGGCGGGAACTGGTCGCAGTGTGCCGCACGCTGCTCGAACTCGGCGTCCTGCATCGCGTGGCCGGTGATGAGGAAGGCTTCGTACACGGCGGCAACGAAGGCTCGGACAGTCTCCATGACGCACTCTATGACGTGCAGCGGCGGGTCCTCGCCGGCGTGCTCGCGGCATCGCGCGGCCCGTCCACCTGGCCCGCGGACGAAGCCCCGGCCACGCTCGAGGCGCGGCTCGCCGCGCTGGTGGCGGAGCCGGTGCAGGACAGCGACGAGGGCCGGCGCACGGCGCTGCGCCACCACCTGGCGCGCCGCCTGCTGGACGACCCGGTGATCTACCTAGACCGCCTCGACGTCGACCAGCGCGCCTACTTCATGAACCAGCGCGGCACCATGGCTACCCGGCTGTGCGACGCCACCGGGCTGGTCGCCGAACAGCGCGCCGAGGGTCTGGCGCTGGCCGACGAGGACGGCGAGCTGACCGACGTGGCGATGCCGGCCGAAGGCACCGAAGCGCATGTCACCCTGCTGGTGGCCGAGTTCCTGACTGCGCGCACGAACACCAGCGCAAGCACCGACGAAGTCGCCGCATTCATCGCCGGCGCACGCCAGCGTTTTGGCAACTTCTGGCGCAAGTCCGCGCGTGAAGCGGGCTCGGAGCATGAGTTGGCGGCGACCGCACTCGACCGCCTGCAGCGTCTTCAACTGCTCGAACGCGACGGTGCCGAAGTGCGCCCCTTGCCGGCGCTGGCGCGTTTCGCCGTCGGCGAGGCCGAACTCAAACCGGCGCCGTCCGCCGCCACCGGCACCCTATTCGACTGAGCCCCCGACCCGTGGACACGCTCGATACCCTGCTCGACACCCCGTCTGACCTCCCGACGGCCGACGCTCGCCCTGCACTGCCGCAGCCGACGCTGGCCCGCTGGCAACCCTTGCGCGTCGGCCTCGTCGAATTGTTTCACTACGACAGCGAGGAATTCTGGTTCCGTGATGGCCACCTGCTGCTGCGCGGCAACAACGGCACCGGCAAGTCCAAGGTGCTGTCGCTGACCCTTCCCTTCCTGTTCGATGCCCAGCTCAAGCCCTCGCGTATCGAACCCGATGGCGACGCCGGCAAGAAGATGGCCTGGAACCTGCTGCTCGGCAAGCTCGACCGCCGCATCGGCTATACGTGGGTCGAGTTCGGCCGCATCGCCGACGATGGCGAGCCCGACTATCTGACCCTCGGCTGCGGACTCTCTGCCGCGGCGGCGCGGGCACAGGTCGATGCGTGGTTCTTCGTCCTCGAAAGGCGACGCATCGGCGAAGACCTGTGGCTCACCAGCCCGGCGCGCAACGTTCTCACCCGCGAGCGGCTGAAAGAAGCATTGCACGACTACGGCCAGGTGTTCGACACTGCCGCTGCATATCGCCGCGCGGTCGACGAGCGTCTGTTCCAGCTCGGCGCCGTCCGTTATGCGGCCCTGATGGACACGCTGGTCCAATTGCGCCAGCCGCAACTATCCAAGAAACCCGACGAAGGCAACCTCTCCGACGCGCTGACCGAGGCGCTGCCACCGCTGTCGGCCGAGCTGCTGACCGACGTCGCCGACGCGCTCAACCAGCTCGAGGAATACCGCCGCGAGTTACAGGATTACGAAGCGCTGGCGAAGGCCGTCGGCCAGTTCAACCAGCGCTACCAGCGTTACGCCGCGATCAACGCGCGGCGACAGGCCCGCGGCCTGCGCAGCGCACAGAGCGGCTATGACACCGCCAGCCGCAACCTCAACGACGCCCGCACGGCCTGGCAGGCCGCGCAGCACGCCGAGGCGCAGGCGAAGAGCCGCCTCGATGCCTCCGACGCCGCATTGCTCGCCGACCGCACCCGGCTCGACCAGTTGCAGTCCGACCCGGCGATGAAGGACGCGAATCGCCTGAACCAGGCCGAGCGTGACGCCGAGGCGCGGGCCGCCGACCTCGACGACGCGACGCGCATGAGTAACGAGGCGGCCGCCCGCCTCGAGCGCGAACATCGGGCGCTCGAGGAACGCGGCGCGCGCCGGACACAGGCCGAAGATTCCCTCGCTACCGCGCGCGAGGGCGCCGCCGCGGCGGCGCTGGCCAGCGGCATTGGCGAGCCGTGGCGAGTCAATCCGCTGGCGACGCTCCCGGCCGCCGAACTGGCGACGCTCGGCGACCTGCCCCTCGACACCGCCCGCCAGGACCTGCGCCAGGCAACGCTCGTTCGACGCGAACAGCTCGCCTTGGTACAGCACCGCGTCAGCGAGGTGGCGCAGGCCGAGGCTACGCACGCAGGCCGGCAACAGGCCCGTGACGAACGACTGGACGAAGCCGAAGCTGCTGCCACCCGCCGCAGCGTGGCCGACACCGCGGTCGAGACCGAAGGCAAGCGCGTCGTCGAGGCCTGGCAGCAGCACTTCGCGAATCTGCAGGTGTTGCGGGTGGACGAACCGCCGCTGCCCGCTCTCGCCTCGTGGGTCGCCAACCTGCAAGGCGACAATCCGGCCCGTGCCGCCTTGTCGTCCGCCCAGCAACGCGCCGCCGACGACCTGGCGCAGCAGCGGGCCGGGCACCTCGCTGCGCAGAAGGCCCTGCACGACGAGCAGGCGACGCTGCGCGCCGAGCACGAGCGGCTCACTCAGGGCGAAGACGCCGCCCCGCCGCCGCCCCACACCCGCGGCGTCGAGGCGCGAAGGCAGCGTGCCGGTGCACCGCTGTGGCAGCTGGTCGATTTTCGCGAGCACGTCGACCCCGCCCAGCGTGCCGGTCTCGAAGCTGCGCTCGAAGCGGCGGGACTCCTCGACGCCTGGGTCACCCCCGATGGCCGGCTGCGGGCGGCCGACGGCGCGCCGCCCTTGCACGACACCCAGTGGCTCGAACGACCGCATCAGAGCGCTTCGCTCGCTGCCTGGCTCACCCCGTCCGCCGTTGCCGCAACGCCCGGCGTCGATGCCGCGCTGCTGACGCGCCTGCTCGAAGGCATCGCCTGTTCCGCGTACGACGACGGCCGGGCCGAAGGCTGGATTGCGCCCGACGGCCGCTTTCGCCTCGGCGCTCTGGCCGGCGCGTGGGCCAAACCGCAGGCCACCTACATCGGCTACGCTGCCCGCGCCGCCGCGCGTGCGCGACGGCTCGCCGAGATCGATCTTCGCCTGCGCGAGATCACCGACGCATCGCGCCGGATCGACGAGGCGCTGACCGAGCTCGCGCGGCGGCAGGAGAGGGCAGCCGCCGAATGGCAGGACGCACCGTCCGACGAGAACCTGCGTGCCGCCCACGCCGACGCCGCGGCCAGCGAGCGCGAGTTCCAGACTGCGCGCAGCCGGCTCGACGAAGCCGAACGACAGCTGCGCGCAGCCAACGATGCCTTGCAAAGCCGCCGCGACGCACTGGCAGCCGACGCGGCCGACCTGCACCTGCCCATCCATTCCGAGGCGCTGGAAGCCGTCGGCGCCGCACTGCTGCACTTCGGCGAAACCCTACATGGGCTCTTCCAGGCGGCGCACGAACTACGCCTGGCGGTGAGCGAACTTGCCCGCCAGCAAGTGCGGACGCGCGAAGCCAAGGCCGACGCGCGCCAGCACGCCGAGCAACTCGCCGAGCGCTGCCGGCAGGCCGACGAGGCGCAGGTGCGGCTCGCCACCTTGCGCGAATCGATCGGGGCCCGGGTCGATGAGCTGCAAGGGCGGCTGCGCCAGGCGCGCACTGCCGTGAGCGACGGCGAACGCCATGTGAAGGCCGAAGGCGAAGCCCTGCGCACGGCCGGCGAGGCGCGTGCCCGCGGCGAGCAGAAGGTGCTCGACGCCGATACCACCCTGCAGGAACGCGCCGATGCCCGGCAACGCGCCATCACACAGCTGCAGGGGTTTGCCGCCACCGGCTTGCTCTCGGCTGCCCTGCCCGATGCCGAAATGCCCGACCTGCGCGCGCCATGGACGATCGAGCCGGCGCTCACCCTCGCCCGCCGCACCGAACAGGCACTGGCACAGGTGGCGGACGACGACGAGGCCTGGACGCGCATCCAGAGCCAGATCTCGCACGACTATGGCGAGCTCGGGCGCGCCCTCACCGCGCTCGGCCAGCAGGCCCAGGCCGACACCAGCGACTACGGCATGGTCGTCAGCGTCATCTACCAGAACCGTCCGGAGCGCCCCGACCAGCTGACCGCCCGGCTCGATGCCGAGATCGCTCAGCGCCGCGAGCTATTGACGGCGCGCGAGCGCACACTGCTCGAAAACCACCTCCAGGCCGAGATCGCCGCCGAGATCCAGCGGCTCCTGCAGGCAGCCGAGCGGCAGGTCGATGCGATCAACAAGGAGCTGCACAAGCGCCCGACGTCCACCGGGGTAAAGTTCCGCCTTTTGTGGCAGCCGCTGCCCGAGGGCGGCGAAGGCGCACCGGTGGGCCTGGAGGTCGCACGCAAGCGCCTGCTCAATACGAGCACCGACCTGTGGTCGGCCGAGGACCGGCGAGTGGTCGGCGAGATGCTGCACCAGCGCATTGCCGCCGAACGCCTGAAGGCCGATGCGGCCGGCGGCAGCCTGCTCGAACAGCTCGCCCAGGCGCTCGACTACCGGCGCTGGCATCGCTTTCGTGTCCAGCGCTGGCAGGACGGGCAGTGGCGTCCGCTCTCCGGCCCGGCCTCGAGCGGCGAACGCGCACTCGGCCTGACGGTACCGCTCTTCGCCGCCGTGTCGAGCTTCTACAGCCAGGCGAGCTTCGCCTTTGCGCCCCGCCTGGTGCTGCTCGACGAAGCCTTTGCCGGCATCGACGATGCCGCCCGCGCGCATTGCATGGGCCTGATCCGCGAGTTCGACCTCGATTTCGTCATCACCAGCGAGCGTGAATGGGCCTGCTATGCCGAGTTGCCCGGCGTGGCGATCTGCCAGTTGCAGCGGCGCGAGGGCATTGACGCGGTGCATGTGTCACGCTGGACCTGGGATGGCCGGGCGCGGCAGCGTGAAGACGATCCGGATCGGCGCTTTCCGCCTGAATGACGATGGATCCCCGCCTTCAACGACTGCTGGGCGGCGAAGCCCTGGCCGGGCTGCGCAAGCGGCTGCGCCAACGTTATCAGCGCGACGCATCGATCGGTGTGCTGCGCCTTGGCGCACTGAGCCAAGCCGAGCACGCGGCCCTCGCCGCACTCGCTGGCCGCCCTGCGCGCCCTATGCGATCGATGCAGATCGATGTAGCGGAGATCGACACAACGCTTGCGCGTGCGGGTCTCGCCGTCTCCTTGCGCGATGCGCTCGAGCAGCTCGACGGACCGATCATCGACCTGACGGCCCAGCGCCTGCAGGTGCGCTCGCAATGGCACCACCTGGTCGAAGACTGCGAACATCCTGGCCTGCGTTCGGCCCTCCAGACCTCCATCGGACTCGGGCTACTGAAGCGGCTGTGTGGCAGCCGGCCCGAGGCCGGCAGTCGCCTCATCCGCGACGCCGATCGGGTGCTGCAGCGGCTGCCCGCCGCGGGCATCCCGCGCGCGCAACTGGCCGTGGCCGCGCTCGGTGATGCCCATGCGCTCGACGCCGGCAGCCCGGTCGGTACCCTGGTTCTCACGGCGCTGCGCCATGGCGCCGCCGCCGACCTCGACGGCGAACGCACGCGCGAGCTGTGGGCCGCAGCGGGCGTGCTGGTCAATGAACTCGCACGGCCGGCGCTGGCGCTCAACCTCCCGGGGCCGACGGGCGCCGAACCGGGCGAACCGGCCTATCTCTCACTGCGCCGCCTGCTGCGTTCGCCACCAGCCTGGGCCATCAGGGGGCGCCCGGTCTTCGTGTGCGAGAACCCGAACCTGCTTGCAATCGCCGCCGACCAGCTGGGGCCAAACTGTGCACCGCTGGTGTGCACCGACGGCATGCCGGCCGCAGCCCAGCGCGTCCTGCTGACGCAATTGCGTGCCGCCGGTGCGATGCTGCATTACCACGGCGACTTCGACTGGGCGGGCCTGCGCATCGGCAACCAGATCGTCCGTGAGCACGACGCCCGGGCGTGGCGCTTTTCGACAGCCGACTATCGAGCAGCCGTCGTCGGCGCGCCACGCCCGGGACGCCCCCTCGACGATGCCGCCGTCAGCGCACTGTGGGACGACACACTCGCCGGCGCGATGCTCGCCGAACGGCTTGCGATCGACGAGGAAGGGCTCGCTGACGTGCTGCTCGACGACCTGCGGCAGTGAGCTATCAGGGCGACAATCACCCTGAGCTTGTCGAAGGGCGTTGGCAGGACTTCGACAGGCCTATCCTGATCGCAGATCGCAGCCAAAGGGTTCAGCCCGAACGGTCGTTCGTCGCCACAGGCACGCCGGCCCGGACCATGGCGAGCAGCAGACTTTCCGGGATGTCCAGTTCGTCGACGTCACTCACCCCTTGCCCCGCAACGCGTCCGCCAGCAGCGAAAACGCATCGGCGAATCGTCTTGCCGTCTCGGGTGACGGCAGCGGCACCTTGAGGCTGCGCGCGCCGGACGCAGGATCGCGCTCGATCCACGGATGCGCCGAAGCGGCCGGGTCGTTCGCCGCGGCCAATGCGGAAACCAGTTGCGTACCCAACTGGGCCAAAGCCCGCCAGGGATCAGCGTCCATTTGCGGCGGCGCCTGCTGCGCCGTCCCGTCACCGTCGACGCCTGTCTCCACTTCCCCCTCAATCTCGACCCCGGACTCCGCCGGAGCCGCCGCACCCGCCACCTCTTCAGCCGGTGTCATCGCCTCACCCTCACCGACATGGCCGGTGACGTTCTCGACCTCCTTCATGAAGCGGTTGAGGCGTGAGCCGCCCAGCGAGACCTCACCCGTGCCGCCGTCGAGGATGCCCGCCGACAGCGATCGTTTGAAGGCCAACACCGACAGCATGCCCTCCTCGATTGTGCCCTTGGCGACGAAATTGACGATCTGCACCGGCCGTTTCTGGCCCATCCGGTGAATCCGGGCGATGCGCTGTTCGAGCAGCGCCGGATTCCACGGCAGATCCATGTTCACCAGGATCGAGGCGTGCTGCAGGTTGAGGCCGGTGGCGCCGGCATCGGTGGAGAGGAACACCCGACACCCGGGATCGTCGCGGAAACGCTCCACCAGCGCCGGCCGCTTTTCCGAGGGCACGCCGCCGTGGAAGCTGACGTAGCCCAGCCCGCGTGCTTCGAGCCTGCGGATCACGATGTCGTGGGTCCGAGTCCATTGGCTGAACACCACCGCCTTGGCCCCGGGTTGCTCGAACAGGCCGTCGAACAGCGCCGCCAGTTCATCCGCCTTGACGCCGTGGTCGCTCTCTTGGTCGAGCAGGTAGGTGCTGTTGCACACCATGCGCATGTTCTGCAAGGCGCAGGTGAGCCGTCGCTGGTCCTTGTCGGAGAGGAATTTCGTCTTGCGCCAGCGCTGCACGATCCTCGCCACGACGTCGGCGTTTTCCTGGTGATAGACCATCTGCGCTTCTGTCATCGGCACCAGCAGATTCTGATCGGTGCGCTCCGGCAACTGCATCAGGACTTCGGACTTGCGGCGGCGGATCATGATCGGCGCCAGCGTCTGACCGATCCTGTCCAGCGCGGTGTAGCCCGTGACGCGCCCACTGTCATCCTTGACCTGGTGCTCGTGCAGCAGCTTCCAGGTAGGCCCCAGGCGATGCTGGTCGACAAACTGGACGATGGAGACGAGTTCCTCCAGCTTGTTTTCCAGCGGCGTACCGGTGAGCACCACGGCGTAGGGGCTGTCGATGCGCTTCAGTGCCCGGGCGGCCACGGTGTTCCAATTCTTCACCCGCTGAGCCTCGTCGACGATCACCAGTTCCGGCGCCCAGGCAGCGATCAGATCGAGATCGGGCTGGAGCTTTTCGTAGTTGGTGATCTTGCAGAACTCGTCCAGCGCATAGTCCTTCTGCCGCTGCGCCCGACCGCCGGATATGACCCGCGATTCGCGCCCGGCGAAGCGCGCGATCTCGCTTTGCCACTGGTACTTGAGCGAGGTCGGGCAAATCACCAACACTTTCGACACGCCGAAATGCCGGGACAGAATCTCGGCGGCGGCGATCGCCTGGATGGTCTTGCCCAGCCCCATCTCGTCGCCGATCAACGCCCGGCCCGCCCGCACCGCGAACAAGGCGCCTTCGGCCTGATACGGGTACAGCGGCACCTTGAGCAGCTTCTTCAGCACCGGATCATCGCCGCCGTCGCGAAAGATCTCGTCCAGTGCCTTCCCCCGCCGCTCGGCATCGCGCCGGCCGGCAATGAAATCGAGGACGTCATCATAGGCGCGCAGCTCGTGGCCGCTCTTGGCCACGGCGGCGGCGAAACGCTCCAGCGCACCAAACTTCTCCGGCGGCAGCATCCCGTCGCGCGCCATGTCGAACAGACCCCCGGACGCCTTCGAGATGGCGGGCGGGCAATCCGTGCCGGCACGAAAATGGATCGCGCGTCCGCCGTCGTTGCGCAGGTACAACTCCGAGAACGGCGGCCGGTAGCCACGCGCGAAGGCCGCCTTGGCGCCGCGCTTCTTCTCGAGTTTCGCGAGCACGAATTCGATGTGCTTGCAGGTGCCCAGCTCGTTGGTGGCGTAGTCCGGGCAGGCGCAATAATTGTCGCCGGGCAGTTTGCCGCGAATCGCCACGCGATAGCTGCTCTTCGACTGCGGGTTGCTGACGCGAAACTCGGAGAAGAACGCCTCCGTGCCGAGATTCTCCAGCCCGAATTCCTGCTCGCGGCCAAACTGGCGGCGCAGCCGCTGCTGCCATTCAAGGGCGGAAATTTCCGTCGGGGCGTGGGTCCGGGACAGCTTTTCTTCCTTCGGCTCAGGTCTCCTGGTGCTGCGCGGCTTTGTCGATTTCTTGTTCATGAATGTCGATCTCTTTCAGCAACGTATATTCGGCCAACCCGGCTACGCGTTCGTACTCGACATCGATCAGGCAACTCGGCCGACCTCGACCGCCGTCATGAGGCACCGGCGTCCGGTGGCCAACAACAGTTGCCCGCCGAAGCCGCGGAGGAAATGAACCACAGCCGACCACTTGAATCGCGCCACCATGTCCGAAACTTGTAGATGATTTTCGGACATGGCGCTCACGACTGCATCGGCAACACGTCACCGAATCGTCATACGAGGGGTGCGCTGGTTCACCACCAACGGCGATACCATGGTCACTCTCAACGACTGCCTTACCAAAGCGCACTTCGCCACCGATGCGGATACCGTTACTCTTCTAAACGGTATTAGACAGAGGCTCACCAAGACACCTTCCCGATGCCGTCAGCGATACCGTCAAAATTTACCTGCTTATTCGAGGCGCGGGCTTGACCCGGCCAAGCACAAACCAATTACATTTCAATAACTTGCCATACGAACTTGCTTGTTGATGGTTGCGCAGAAATCATTTCCAATAAATCGCAAGTAACTGATTTATAAATAAATACTTATTTCAGATCACTCCCACTCGATCGTCGCGGGCGGTTTGCCGGAAATGTCGTAAACGACCCGGTTGATGCCGCGTACCTCGTTGATGATGCGATTCGACACCTTCCCCAGCAGGCTGTGCGGCAGCTCGGCCCAGTGCGCGGTCATGAAGTCCTGCGTCTGCACCGCGCGCAGCGCGACGACATATTCGTAGGTCCGACCATCGCCCATCACGCCGACGCTCTTCACCGGCAGGAACACCGCGAAGGCCTGGCTGGTCTTGTCGTACCAGTCGGCGGCGCGCAGCTCGTCGATGAAGATCGCGTCCGCGCGGCGCAGCAGGTCGGCGAACTCCTTCTTCACTTCGCCGAGGATACGCACGCCGAGACCAGGGCCGGGGAAGGGATGGCGATACACCATGTCGTGCGGCAGGCCCAGCGCGATGCCCAGTTCGCGCACTTCGTCCTTGAACAGCTCGCGCAGCGGTTCGAGCAGCTTCAGGTTCAGCGTCTCCGGCAGCCCGCCAACGTTGTGGTGGCTCTTGATCGTGTGGGCCTTGCCCGTCTTCGAGCCCGCCGACTCGATCACGTCGGGATAGATCGTCCCCTGCGCCAGCCACTTCGCGTTCGGCAGCTTCTGCGCCTCGGCCTGGAAGACCTCGACGAACTCGCGGCCGATGATCTTGCGTTTCGCCTCCGGATCCGAGACGCCCTTGAGATGCCCCATGAACTGCTCGGTCGCGTCCACATGGATCACCTTGACGCCGAGATTGCGCGAGAAGGTCTCCATCACCTGCTCGGCCTCGTTCAGGCGCAGCAGGCCGTTGTCGACGAACACGCAGGTCAGTTGTTCGCCGATCGCGCGATGCAGCAGCGCCGCGACCACCGAGGAATCGACACCGCCGGACAGGCCGAGGATGACCTCCTCGTCGCCGACCTGGGCGCGCACCTTCTCGATGGCCTCGTTGACGTAATCGGGCATGTTCCAGTCATGGCCGCAACCGCAGATCTCATGCACGAAGCGGGCGATCATTTCCTTGCCCTTGATCGTGTGCGTGACCTCGGGATGGAACTGCACCGCATAGAACCGGCGAGCCTCGTCGGCCATCGCCGCAACGGGGCAGGACTCGTTGCTCGCGATGACCTTGAAGCCCGCCGGCAGGTCGGTGACCTTGTCGCCATGGCTCATCCAGACGTCGAGCAGCCCATGACCTTCAGCATTGCTGCGGTCCTCGATACCACGGAAGAGCTCGGAATGCCCGCGGGCCCGGATCTCGGCATAACCGAATTCACGCTTGCCGGAACTCTCGACCTTGCCGCCAAGCTGCTGCGCCATCGTCTGCATGCCGTAGCAGATCCCGAGTACCGGAACGCCGAGTTCGAACACGGCCTGCGGGGCCTTCCACTCCAGCGCCTCGTACACCGAATTCGGCCCGCCCGACAGGATCACGCCGGCCGGGGCGAACTCGCGTACGAAATCATCGGAGACGTCGAAGGGATGGAGTTCGCAATACACCTGCTGCTCGCGCACACGACGGGCGATGAGCTGGGTGACCTGGGAACCGAAGTCGAGGATGAGGATTTTCTGATGAGCCATGGCAACGCTCTCGGGACGTACGAAAAAAGGAAAGGCGGCCCGAGCGGGCCGCCTTCTGTGTCGGGATCGGATCAATCCACGTGGTAGTTGGGCGCTTCCTTGGTGATCTGGACGTCATGCACGTGCGATTCGCGCACGCCCGCCGAAGTGATCTCGACGAACTCCGCCTTGCGGTGCATTTCATCGATCGTCGCGCAACCGAGGTAACCCATGGAGGCACGCAGACCGCCCACGAGCTGGTGGATCACGGCAGTTACCGCCCCCTTGTACGGCACGCGGCCTTCGATGCCTTCGGGAACGAGCTTGTCGGCATTGCCGTCCGATTCCTGGAAATAACGGTCCGCGGCGCCCTGCTGCATCGCGCCGAGCGAGCCCATGCCGCGGTACGACTTGTACGACCGCCCCTGGTACAGCACCGTTTCGCCCGGGGCTTCTTCGGTACCGGCGAACAGGCCGCCCAGCATCACGACGTTCGCTCCGGCGGCGATCGCCTTGGAGATGTCGCCCGAGAAACGGATGCCGCCATCGGCAATCAACGGGATGCCCGTGCCTGCGAGGGCCGTCGCGACATTGTCGATGGCCGTCACCTGCGGCACACCGACGCCGGCGACGATGCGGGTCGTGCAGATCGAACCCGGCCCGATGCCGACCTTCACGGCATCCGCACCGGCATCGGCCAGCGCGCGCGCTGCCGAACCGGTGGCGATGTTGCCGCCAATCACTTCGACATGCGGAAAGTTCTTCTTCACCCAACTCACGCGATCGAGCACACCTTGCGAGTGGCCGTGCGCCGTATCGACGACGACAACATCCACGCCTGCCTCGACCAGCGCCTCCGCACGTTCTTCCGTGCCGGCACCAACCCCGAGCGCCGCACCGACGCGCAGCCGGCCCAAGTCGTCCTTGGCGGCCAGCGGATGCTCGGTGGACTTCATCATGTCCTTCACGGTGATCAGTCCGCGCAGCTCGCGAGCGTCGTTCAGCACCAGCACCCGCTCCAGGCGGTGCTTGTGCATCAGGCGGCGTGCTTCCTCGAGGCTGTCGCCCTCCTTGACCGTAACCAGACGCTCGAACGGCGTCATGATCGCGGAAACCGGCTGATCGAGATTCGTCTCGAAGCGAACATCACGGTTCGTCACGATCCCGACCACGCGCTTACCTTCGACAACAGGCAGGCCCGAGAACTTGTGCAGACGCGTCAGCGCCATAACCTCGCGGACGCTCATCGTCGGCGGAATGGTGATCGGGTCCTTCAGGACGCCCGACTCGAAGCGCTTCACCTTTGCGACCATACCCGCCTGCTGCTTGACGGGAAGGTTCTTGTGGATGATGCCGATGCCGCCTTCCTGCGCCAGCGCGATCGCCAGGCGGGATTCCGTCACCGTATCCATTGCGGCGGATACCAGCGGAATATTGATGCGGATGTTGCGAGTCAGCTGTGCCCGCAGGCTGACATCGCGGGGGAGAACTGTTGAGTGGGCGGGGATGAGAAGGACGTCATCGAACGTCAGCGCCTTCTGAATCACTCGCATGGCTTCTATCCTTTCGGCCAAATCCGTATTATACAGATGCCGCGGAATCATGGTAAGCCGCGCTTTTCAATGGAGCCCGTCCGATGCGTCGCCTTAGTCTGCTCGTGTTGAGCCTGACCCTTGCACTGCCTGCAGCAGCACAGGTGTATCAGTGGCGCGACGCGCAGGGACGGATCAACTATTCGGACTCGCCCCCTCCTACCGGAGCTGCGAAGACGGTCAAGCCTGCGAGCCGACCCAAGGCGCCGGTGACCGATGATGTCGCACCGGATCAATCGGCCGAGACGGCGTCGCAGAAGCCCGCGACCGACGCTGCTGCCGGCGAGGCCGGCAAGCCGTCGGAGGAAAAGGCCGACCCGTCCAAGCCGAAGACGATGGCGGAGAAGGAAACCGAATTCCGCCAGCGCAAAGTGGCCGCGGCCGAGGCCGAAGCCAAGGCTGAAAAGGAACGCCAGAAAGCAGCCGAAGTCGCGCGCTACTGCGACCAGGCACGCAGCCAGATCGTCGGACTGAAGAACAGCCGCCGCGTCACGCGCTTCAATAGCGAAGGTCAGCGCGAACTGATGGACGATGCCGCTCGCACGGCCGAGATCGAGCGCTCGCAGCGCTACATCGACGAGAACTGCAAGTAAGCGCCACGCCCGGACTCGTCCGGGACAGACGCACGGCCCTTACTCCTCGGCCGGGCCGCCCCCCTTCTTCATCACCTTGCCCTCCTCGGCACGCTTCTTCCGCACCGCCTTGGGATCGGCGATGAGCGGCCGGTAGATTTCCACCCGGTCGTGGTCGCGCAGCGCGGTATCGAGACGGGTCAGCTTGGCGAACACGCCGACCTTGTTGCATCCGTCGAGTTCGATGTCGGGATGCTTCACGAGTACTCCGGACGCCTCGATCGCATCGCGCACCGTCGCACCCTCGGCTACCCGGACCTTGATCAGCTCCTGCTTCGAAGGCAGTGCGTAGGAGACTTCCACGTCGATGAATGCGGCCATTGTCATCCCTTCGGGTACACCTGCTGCGCGCGTTTGATGAACGATTCGACGAAAGTGTTCGCGATGTGGCTGAACACCGGGCCGAGCACCTTTTCGAGCAGCTTGCTCGAAAACTGGTAGTGCAGATTGAACTCGACCTTGCACGCGGTATCGCCGAGGGCCGTGAATCGCCACAGGCCGTCGAGATGCGTGAAGGGGCCTTCGCGGAGGCCGATTTTCATCTCGCCCGGAAATACTTTCGCGTTCTCGGTCGTGAAATTCGCCTTGATGCCGTGATAGCTGATGTGCAGCGTCGCAACCGTCTTGCGTTCCGTGCGCTCCTGCACCTCTGCCCCTCCGCACCAGGGAAGGAATTGCGGATAGTCTTCGCAGCGGTCGACGAGCTCGAACATCTGCGTGGGAGTGAACTCGATCAGAACCTGCTTCCTGACTTCAGCCATGTGCGTGTGGGACCGGCGCTTTGCCGACCTGCTAAAATGCGCAATTCTACCGCAACGCACCGCCAACGACCGCTTCCCGCGGACCCGCCGCGAGGCACAGGATCCAGAACCCGCATGAGCATCATCGACAACCGCAAGGCCTATCACGACTACTTCATCGAGGAGAAGTACGAAGCCGGGCTCGTGCTCGAGGGCTGGGAGGTCAAGGCGATCCGGGCCGGCCGCGCGAACATCAAGGAAGCCTACGTGGTCATCCGCAACGCGGAAATTTTCATCCTCGGCATGCACATCACCGCCCTGGCCGCTGCTTCATCGCACATCAAGCCGGACCCCGTGCGCACGCGCAAGCTCCTTCTCCATGGCAGCGAGATTTCCAAGCTCATCGGCAAGGTCGAACGCGCCGGCTACGCACTCGTGCCGCTCGACCTTCACTACACCAAGGGGCGCATCAAGGCGCTGATCGGCCTCGCGAAGGGCAAGAAGCAGTACGACAAGCGCGAGGACGCGAAGGAGCGCGACTGGGAGCGCGACAAAGCGCGCCTGATGAAGACCCGGGTCTGACGCGTAGCTGCCCTACGAGCTGCACGACAGCATCGAGCACCCTGCACGGTTGCGCGCCCAGTCGGGGCGGCGCGCCGCGAAACGTTCGCGGCCGGGCTGCTCGTCGTACGGACGGCGCATCACATCCAGCAGTTCGAACACAAGTGAATCGTCGCCCTGCTCTGCCGCGTCGATCGCCTCCTGCGCGAGGTAGTTGCGCAGGACGTAGCGAGGATTGACCGCGTTCATGCGCACCCGTCTCAGCTCCGCGGGCACTCCGTCGGCCCGGACCCGCGCGGCGTAGCGCCCCAGCCAGTCTGCGAATACCGCCTCGTGCGCGCGGAGCTTGTCCTCCTCATAGAAGGCCTCGCGCAGCGGCGCGAGGGTCGGCGCCTCGACGTCGACGCGGGAGAGCTCGCGGAACAGGATCGTCATGTCGACTTCCGCCTTGGTCATGAGCTCGTGCAAGGTTTCGACGAGTTCGTCGTCCTCGTCCTGCAGTTCCTCGATGCCGAGCTTCGCGGCAAGCATGCGGCGGCTTTCGGTCTCGTACATGGCCGCGTAGCGTGACAGGCCGTCCTGCAGCGGTTCGACGGCGCCGAAGGCGGGAAACAGCGCGTTTGCCAGCTGGAGCAGGTTCCACTGTGCGATATGCGGCTGGTTCCCGAATCGATAGCGCCGCCCCTGCGCGTCGGTCGTGTTCGGCGTCCATCCGGGATCGAAGTTGTCGATCCAGCCGTAGGGACCGTAGTCGATCGTCAGCCCGAGGATCGACATGTTGTCGGTATTCATCACGCCATGCACGAACCCCACGCGCATCCAGTGCGCGACGAGCCGTGCCGTGCGTTCGCACACGGCATGGAACCAATCGACCCGCCGCGTCGGCGTGTCGCCGGTGATCTCGGGAAAATCGCGCGCGATCGTGAAGTCGATCAGCCTTTCCAGGACGTCCTGGTCGCCGCGCGCGGTGAAGATCTCGAAGTTGCCGAAACGGATGAACGACGGGGCCACGCGGCACACGACCGCGCCGGGCTCCGCCTGCGGGCGCCCGTCGTAGAACATGTCGCGAACGACCGCCTCGCCCGTGGCGACGATGCTCAGGGCACGGGTGGTCGGGATGCCCAGGTGATGCATGGCCTCGCTGCACAGGAACTCGCGGATCGACGAACGCAGCACCGCGCGGCCGTCCGCCCGGCGCGAGTATGGCGTCGGTCCGGCTCCCTTCAGCTGGAGCTCCGATCGTTCGCCGCGCGGATTGACGGTTTCGCCGAGCGTGATCGCCCGTCCGTCGCCAAGCTGCCCCGCCCAGTTGCCGAACTGGTGGCCGCCGTAGCATGCGGCATAGGGCTCCATCCCGGGCAACAGCGCGTTGCCACCGAATACCTGCGCAAACTCCGGCGAACGGACGTCGGCCTCGTCGAAGCCGACCAGCCGTGCAACCTCGGGCGACCAGGCGATCAGGCGAGGGGCCGCGACCGGCGTCGGCATCACGCGCGAGTAGCAGGCGCCATGCACTTGGCGGACATGCGGAGACGCTTCCGGGTCGCCCGGCAGTTCACGCAGGAAGCGGTTGTCGAAATCGAGGATTTTCATTATGGGTTGATGCCTGGGGTTGGGGGCTGCCCGTATGAGACGGCAGCGGCCGTGCTTGGTTCGCGGACGCCGTCCGCTGCGCTCAGGAGCGGCGCGGATCGAAGGCGTCGCGCACGACGTCGGCGAACAGGTTCGCCGATAGTACGAGCACGAACATGAAGGCGAAGGCGGCCATCAGCGACCACCACACCGCGGGCTCGCGTGCGAGTTCGGCTCGCGCCATATTGATCATCGTACCGAAGCTGATCGTGGTCGGATCGACGCCGATGCCCACATAGGAAAGCACCGCTTCGGCCAGCACCAGACCGGAAAAGTCCATGACCAGCGCGATCAGCACGATGTGCATCACGTTGGGCAGCACGTGACGCCGCAGGATGGCGGAGGTGCCTACCCCGAAGGCGCGGGCCGCCTGCACGTATTCCAGTTCGCGCAGCTTCAGGGTCTCGCCGCGCAGCAGCCGGCACAGCCCGGTCCAGCTCGTTATGCCGAGGATCAGGCACAAGGCCAATAGTCGCGCGTCGGCGCGCTCGGCAGCGGTCGAGAACCAGTGCGGATGGGTGTCGATCACCACCTGCATCATCAGCACCGCGGCGGCGATCAGCAGCACGCCAGGAATGGCATTGAGAACCGTATAGACGTACTGGATCACGTCATCGACCCAGCCCCCGAGATACCCCGCCATGATGCCCAGCGCGACCGCGAACGGCAGCATCACGAGCGTCGTCAGCGTTCCGATGATCAGCGCGGTGCGCACGCTCTTGAGCGACAGGTAAAGCACGTCCTGCCCGACCTTGTCGGTGCCGAAGACGTGGTAATAGGGCGCGAGCTTGATCGCCAGAATCACAACCACGAACACGCAGGCGAGTGTGACCAGCGCGGCCCGCCACGCCAGATCCGCCTCGCCCCGCCACAGGGCGCGAGCTGCCTCCCCCATCCCTTTCCCGCGCCTGCGCGCCAGCATGACGACCAGGATTGCTGCCACGGCGATCCAGACCTCCATCGCGCCGGCAACGCCGGTCGCGATCCGGCGTGCGACATCCGCATCACGCTCGCCGGTCGCTTCGCCCAAGTGTGACCCGCCCCACGCGAGCCGCGGGTAGATGCGCGCCTGACCTCCCCCGGGAAGTTCGACGGTTTCGCGTGCATACAACTCCGTCGCGAAGGGGGCCGAATAGGTCTTCTCGACGCGCGTGCGCAAGGGGGCGAGCAGGACATCGAGTGCGCTCAGCACCTCGGACGAGTAGGCGACCGGCGCATTCTCCGCCGCGCCATTGGCAACCGGCAGCTGCGGCCGGAGATGGAGGCTGTCGACGAAGCCAATGGCGAGGAAAGCGAGCAGGATCACCGCCGAAGCCATGCCGCCGGCGCGGCTCCCCACCCTGCGCCAGGCGGCGCGCAGCGGGGCCTCGCGGCGGACATGGACGATCGTTGCGACCCCGATCGCGAGCAGCAGGAAGAACAGCGCATCGGTCCACAGCAGAACGGGCAGGAATCCCATCGCCTACTCCAGCCTCACGCGCGGATCGACCAGCGTATAGGAAATATCGGTCAGGATCAGGCCGATGATGTACAGCACCGAACCGATGTACACCATCGCCCGCACGACGGCAAAGTCCTGCGCGTTGATCGCGTCGATCGTATAGCTGCCCAGCCCAGGGATGCCAAAGAACGACTCGACCAGCAGGCTGCCCATGAAAAGCAGCGGAATGACCACGACGACACCGGTCAGGATCGGGATCATCGCGTTCTTCAGCACATGCCGGAACAGCACGACACGCTCCGACAGACCCTTCGCGCGCGCAGTCCGCACGTAATCGCGCGAGATCTCCTCGAGAAAGATCGTCCGGTACCAGCGCGCATTGGAACCCACCCCGGCGATCACGCTGATCGCCACCGGCAGCACGAGGAAGCGCGCGGCGTCGAGACCCGGCGCGTAGCCGGAAATCGGCACCAGCGCCCACAGTTTGGAGACCAGCCACTGCCCGCCGATGATGTAAAAGAGGCTCGAGATCGACATCATCGCCACACACAGCACGACGCCCCAGAAATCCAGGTAGCTTGCACGGAAGAACACCAGGATCAGCGCGAACGTGACGGATGCGAACAGGCCCAGGACGAAAGTCGGCAACGCCAGGGCAAGCGAGGGTCCCATACGGTCGCGCATCTCCTGCGCGATGTCGCGTCCGTCGTCGGCACGCCCGAAATCGAAGGCGAACATCCGCAGGGACTTCTGGAAGAAGATCGTCTCCGTGACCTGTCCGCGCCCCTGAACCCCGGCATTGAAGAACAATGGCCGATCGTAACCGCGTTCGACTTTCCAGCGCTCGATCGCTTCGGGCGTCACGCGCTTCACGCCGAGCTGCATGCGCGCCATGTCGTCGGGCGAATTGACGACGAAGAACAGCGCGAAGGTCACGAGATTGACGCCGATCAGGATGGGCAGCGCATACAGCAGCCGGCGCAGCACGTAAGCGAACATCAGCGGCCGCCTCCCAATGCGGTCGCGCGCTCGCGCCGCCGGTAATGCACGAACGCCGGCGCAATCGCGGCGGCCGCGAGCAACCCGACCAGCACCAGCGGCCACACGATCGGCCGATTCCATTGCGCGCGCGCGGCGTCGCGCCGTTCGACGTCGATGCGCTGGTACTTCAGCGTATTGCGCACCATGCTTCCCGTCTTGCGATTGAGCACCCAGCCGTGCTGCAGCGAATACGCCTTCGGATGGAATCCGAAAATCCACGGCGCATCGTGCTGCAGGATCGCGACCATGCGATCGATGACCACCTGCCGCTCGGGTCCGTCCGGCATGCTCTTCATGTTCTCGAACAGATGGTCGTACTCCGGGTTCACGTAGTTGGCCGCGTTCTGGCCCGATTCCTTCACCTTCGCCTGGGCGCCGTGCAAGAGAAAGAGCATGTTCTCGGGATCGGGATAGTCGGCGTTCCAGCCGAAGAAGAACAACTGCGCGTTGCCCTCCCGGATCTTGTCCTGGAAGCGGTTGTAGTCGGTCGCGCGCACGACGAACTGCACGCCGAGCTCGCGGAACTGCTTTGCCAGCCAGTCGGAACGCGCCTTGTCGCCCAGTCCGCCGGGCGTCGTGTCGAGGTTGAGGATCAGCGGCTCCCCGGTCTTCACATCGCGCCCGTCCGGGTACCCCGCCTCGGCCAACAGGCGGCGCGCCACGTCCTTGCTGCGCCGCACGGCATGCCCGTCGCGCCATTCATACACCACCGGATTGATCCCGGCCTCACCTTCACGCGCGCCGAAAATGCCCGGCGGAATCGGATGCATCGCCGTCACCCCACGCCCGTTCAGGAAGATCGACACGAATTCATCCATGTCCAACGCGACCGAGATTGCCTGCCGCAGCTTGCGCGCCCGCGCCTGCCCCTCGGCACCGGCTCCAGCACCGACGACGCTGTCGAGCATGTTGAAACCGAGATAGAAGATGGACGGCGACACCGAAGTCAGCAGCTCGATCCCCTGCTCGCGCATCTCGTCCGAAAGCGACACCTCGCCCTGGCTGGTCATCGTCACCGCCTGGTCGAAGTTGTCCGACGAAACGCCGGACGCGTCGTAATAGCCCTGCAGGAACTTGTTCCAGTAAGGAATACCCTCACGTTCGCGTGTGAACACCACCTCGTCGATGAAGGGCATCGTCTTGCCGCAGTCAGCGAGCAGGCCCGCCTCCCGATCGCCCGGCTCGCCTTCGCACGGGAAGCTCTCGCCGCGGAAATTGGGATTCCGCGCGAGCACCATGCGTGCATTCGGATTGTTCTCCGACAGCATGTACGGACCGGTGCCGATCGGCCACCAATCCAGCGTCAGGTTGCGCTCGGCCATGCCCGGCTGCTCGTAGAAACGGTCGGCCTCGGGTGGGACCGGAGCGAAAAACGGCATCGACAGCCAATACATGAACTGCGGGTAGGCGCCCTTCAGCGTGATCCGATACGTATAGCGATCGACGATCTCGATGCCCGGAACGGTATGGCGCTCCAGATCCAGCGCGCCGGAAGTCCGGGCGGCTTCCTCGGCTAGCGCCTTCTGCAAGGTCTTGAGGCCTGGCAGGTACTCGGCGATCAGCTCGAAGATCGGCGAGTGCATTCGCGGATGTGCGAGCCGCTTGATCTGATGAACGAAATCGCCGGCCTCCAGCTCGCGCGTGCCGGTTTCGGCAAAATCGCCAAGGCGGCGCACGTCCTTGAGGTCGGTCGCCGACAAGGCCGCATAGTGCAGAGCGCCGTCCGCCCGCCGCGCAAGCGCCGGGTGCGGCTGGTAGAGGATCCCCGGTCGGATCCGGATCTCATAGACGCTCTTCGCAACCTGCGACGCCGGGGCGCTCTCCGGCAGTTCGTGCCCGGCCTCGTCATAGCGCCGCACCACCGGCATCGCTGCCGCGCTGCCCGGCACCAGCGTATACGGCCGTTTCAGATAGTGATACTGAAGCGGCGGCTCATAGATCTGGTACAGGAAGGTGGCCTCGTCCTCGCTGTACGACTGTACCGGATCGAGATGCTTGGGACGGTCCGTGAATGCCGAGTACATGATATTGTGCCCCTGATCCGACGCCGGATAGGGGTCGTTCCACACCGGCCCGCAGGCGGCGAGGAAGACGCAAAAAACCAGCAGGAGCGGGAAGCGGCGCAACATGGCGCCCGATTCTACCTGCAAGCCGACACGCTTCGCGCCTCCAAGCGATACGATCGTGGTTGCGCACGTCGACCATCGGCGCCCATCGGCTATAATCCGCCGACCACCAAGACGGAGCATTACCGAAAATGGGCTTTCTCGCCGGAAAACGCATTCTGATCACCGGACTGCTCAGCAATCGCTCGATTTCGTACGGCATCGCCAAAGCCATGCACCGTGAGGGTGCTGAACTCGCCTTCACGTACCAGAACGAACGCTTCCAGGACCGCGTCGCCAAGATGGCTGCCGAATTCGATTCGGACCTCATCTTCGCGTGCGACGTGCAGAACGACGAGGAAATCACCGCGCTGTTCGACCAGTTGTCGCAGAAATGGGATGGCCTCGACGGCCTCGTCCATTCCATCGCCTTTGCGCCAGGCGATGCCCTGGAAGGGGACTTCCTCGAAGGCTTCTCGCGCGAAGCGTTCCGCATCTCCCAGGAAATCAGTGCCGGCAGCTTCCCGCTGCTCGCCAAGGCTGCACGCCCGATGATGAAGGGCCGCAGGGGCGCACTCCTGACGATGTCCTACCTCGGCGCCGTGCGCACGATGCCCAACTACAACATCATGGGCCTGGCCAAGGCCAGCCTGGAGAGCGCGGTGCGCTATCTCGCGGTCTGCCTCGGCCCGGAAGGCACCCGTGTTAACGCGGTCTCCGCCGGTCCGATCAAGACGCTGGCGGCATCGGGCATCGGCAGCTTCAGCAAGCTGCTGTCGTTCAACGAGCACAACGCCCCGCTGCGTCGCAACGTCACCATCGAGGAAGTCGGCAACGCCGCGGCCTTCCTCTGTTCGGATCTCGCAAGCGGCGTTACCGGCGAGATCATGTACGTTGACGGCGGCTTCAACACCACCGCTCTCGGGAACTCGGAACAACCCTGAGGTAATCCCTCGCGACGGGCCGCGCGATGCGCGCCCGTCGGCCGAAAGAAGAACGCCCGATGTGTGAGCATCGGGCGTTCTTCTTTTTGCCTGCAACAAGGGCTACGCCGCGACGTGCCCTCGCGCGATCGCCTACTGCTGCTGCGGCCGCACCGCAGCCGTATTGATGTTCACCGCATAACGCCCGCGCAGGGACGTGAGGAAGGCATTGAAATCGCGTTCGGCGACCAGACGCTGGTACTGACCTTTCAGGGCCTTGAGACGAGGATCGTCCTTCGCGATATCAATGCGGTTCACGCTTTCGATGCGGAAGACCGAATATCCGCCCCCCTGCATCGGTACGCCGACATAGGCCGGCAGCTTCGCGCCCGGTGTGCCGAACACCGCCGAAATCGCAGCCTGCGGCAGCTCCGGCTTCGCCCGCTGCACGGTGCGCACCGCGCTCCATTCGCCGGACATCGATTCGCCCTTCTGCAGCGCAGCGAGCGCAGCCTCCCCGCGCTCGGCAGCCAGCTTTGCCGCCTGCTCCGTCTTGAGCTGCTGTTCGATGGCGCCTTTTACCTGCTCGAACGGCGTCCGTTGCGCCGGTTGATGCTCCACGACGCGGGCGGACACCAGCGTTCCGCGCGATACTTCGACGGCCTCAACGTTACGCTGCTTCGTCATGGCCTCATCCGAGAACAGGGCATTCAGCAATTTCTCGTTCGTGTAATCGCCCACAGCTCCGCCGAGCCGCTCGATCCAGTCGGTGGTGCGAATCTGCAGCTTCAGCGCCTCTGCCACCGGCTTCAGGCTGTCGGACTGCTCGTACACGGTGTTCGAAAACACCTCGGCCTGCTCCGCGAACTTCTTGCTCGCCTCCTGACGCTTGAGCTCCTCGACGATCTCGCCCTTCACCTCGTCGAACGGCCGGGCGTGAGCCGGCTTGATGTCCGTGACCTCGATGATGTGGAAGCCGAAATCCGAACGCACAACTTCGCTGATCTGTCCCTTGCCGAGGCCGAACACGGCATCCTCGAACGGTTTCACCATCGCCCCCCGCCCGAAGAATCCGAGGTCGCCCCCGCGCGAAGCCGAACCCGGATCGTCGGATTCCGACTTCGCCAGCTCCGCGAACCGCTTCGGATCGGCGCGCAGCTGCTTCAGGATCCCGGCAGCCTTTTCGTTCGCCTTCGTCACTGCATCGGCAGACGCATCCGCCGCGGCGGAGATCAGGATATGCCGTGCGCCGCGCTCCTCCGGCTGGCTGAAACGTTCCGCATTCGCGTCATAAAACTTGCGCGCAGCCTCGTCCGACACACTCACCTGACCGAGAACCGCGTCCTGGTTGAAGACCACATACTCCGCGCGCAACCGGGCGGGCCGCTGGAAACGCTCGCCGTTCGCATCGTAGTACTGCTTTGCCGCGTCGTCGGCCAGCTTCACCTCCCCGACAAATCGGTTCGCGGGAAACTGCAGCTCACTGATCTTCCGCTCCTCGAGCTGCGCCGTCAGGAAGCGCCTGATCGACTCACGCGACGCAAATGCCGAGTCGCCAACTGCCTGTGCCACCTGCTGCATCCGCAGGTCCTGCGCGAGACGGGACTCGAACATGGCAGGAGTCATCCCCTGCGAGCGCACCGCAGCCTCGTAGCGCTCGATCGAAAAGCGCCCATCCTGCTGGAACGCATCCACTCCCGCGATTACCTGCTGCAACTGCTGCGGCGTCACGACGAGCCGGCTGTCGGTCGCATGTAACGCCAGCAGACGCTGGTTCACCAGGTTTTCCACGACCGACCGACGGATCGGCTCCGAATCGAGCAATGCCCGATCGACCTCCCCACCCATCGACTCCCGCAGCCGGTCCTGCTGCTCACGCAGCGCCTGATCGAACTCTGCGGATGAAATCTTCGACTTGCCGACCGTAGCGACGTCCGTCCCGCCGGGCCCATCCTGGAAATACGAATCCAGCCCGAAGAAAGCGAAGGGGACGATCAGCAGCGCAAGGATGATCTGCGCCACGCGTTTGTTATTGCGAACTGATTCCAGCATCGTTGAGTTCCGTGAAATCCCTGGAGGATGGCAAGGCGGCCTGCGCCGCGGACATTAGCGCGGGATTATCGCATTGCATGGCCCGGCTGGCCAAACCTTCGAACCACGCCCGCACTCCCTATAATCGGCATCGACGGCAAGCCGCCTGCCGGCGCACCGCCCGCACCACACCCCTCCCGCCTCGGCGGTGGAACCGCCAAATCGCCCAACGCATCGACAAGACATTTACCGCAAGGAGCGCACCCGTTCACCAAACTGGCCGGGCAAACGGGCCGTATCCAGCCACCCCTCCAGTAACTTCTCGTATTCCCCAAGAATTCGCTCCCAAGTGAACGCCCCCTCGAAACGCGCCCGACTCGCGGCCCGCATCGCACCAAGGCGTTCCTCGGAAATCAGCAACCCATCGAGTTGTTGTGCAAAACCGTCCGTCCCGGCGAAATATGCAGCGCCCTCCCCCGCCACCCACCGATTGAAACGGTTGTCATGGGCGATCACTGCGTTTCCAGCACCCAGCGCCTCGACGAGGGACGGGTTAGTGCCCCCAACCTGGTGACCGTGCACATAGGCGAGGCTATGGAAACGCAAGGCACGCACAACCTCCTTCTCGTAGATCGCACCAACGAACTTCACTTCATCGCTCGCGGCCTCGCGCACCGCGCGATGATAGGCATTGCCCTCGGCGTCGTACTTACCTAAAAGCAAGAGGTCCACACCCCGCGGGCGCGCAGAAAAGCCCTGCACGATCTCCAGAAGCGAGTTCTCCGGTTCCGGCCGTGCAATCACCGTGAGGAATCGCCCTGGCGTGACCCCAAGCGACAAAACGGGCTCCGTCGGCGCCCCCGTGACAGCCTCCGCCCCATACGCGATCGTCGTGATCTTGTCCGCTGCAACCCGTGTCGCGAGATGCGCCTTGATCTGTGGATGATCCGCTATCAGATGGTCACCCAGCCAGCACCCCGCCCAGTCGTTGAGCCAGAACCATGTCTTCGCGAGCTTGCCCCACTTGGCGCGAGACCACTCGATTCCGTCCATGTTGATAAGATTCGGAATGCCCTTTAGCCGCAACATTGCCCCGAATACCGCGGTGTTGTAGCCCAGCGTCAAACACAAGTCCCGCTGCTTGGATGCATGCGCCGTTGCCAGCCAGTCGAACACAATCGTGCCTTTGGGGCCTGACTGCTGCACGGGGATTCGAACGCGCTCAACGCCCTGCCAAGTATCCTCAAAAACAGGACCGCCCCCATCCTCCTGGCAATACACCACGACGCGCCATCCGCGAGCGACCAAATAAAGTGCCAAATGTTCGGCAAAGGTTTCAAAGCCGCCATGCGCCGCAGGCACGCCGCGCGTACCGAGGACTCTTAAGGTATTTTTCATGATTAGTTCTTAACAGCCAATTCGGCATACAAGGCGAGCGTAGCCTGAAGGTAGCCCGCACGATTGAACTTGCTGACAACATGATTGCGGGCAGAACGCCCCGCCTGAGCAATCTGTGATGCCGGCATTGCATTCACACGCGACAGAAGGGCGGTTAAGTCCTCCGCACTGCGACTCTCAAAGGTCCAGCCAGTCTCCCCTTCGATCACCATCTCGGGGATACCGCCGATGCGGGCCCCAACCACGGGTGTGCCCAATGCAAAGCTCTCTAGCACACTCATCGGTGCGTTTTCGTACCACTCCGAAGGTAAGACCACCGCCAGTGCTTCGCGAATTAAGGCATGCAAGTCTGCGCCAGAGCGGTATCCCAAGAACTCGACATCACCAGCCAGTTCCACCTGCATAGCATGTAGCTCGGCCTCGATTGGCCCGGTACCGGCAATCTTGAGCTTCACCCCAGCCGCCGCCGCGGCGCGCATCAGCGTCGCGATACCCTTTTCAGGTGCCAAGCGCCCAAAATACAAAAAATAATCACCTGCCTCGAACGCTGGTTCAAAGCGTGAAGCATCAACGTAGTTTGGAATATAGGCAAACCGCTCTCGCGGCCAGCCCCATTCAATAAATTTCTCCATGAAGAAGCGGCTAGGCACAACCACCTTGTTTAACTTTCCCTGATAGGTATTGAGCAAACGGTGCAGGCTGCTCTCGACCATCACAATCCCGCTGGCCGGCAGCGAACCGCGAACGCAGCGATGGCGTACCACATTGAGCAAGCTGCCGTCCTTGCATTTCTCGCATACTCCATTGTCGTTGAGCATTTTGTAGGCCGGACAGGCGATCTTGAGATCATGCGCAGTCATCACCACCGGTATGCCCGAATCGCGTAGGGTAGAAATAATGGATGGTGACAGGTGGTGATAAATGCAATGTAGATGGGCCACATCTGCCGGGAAGTCGTTGAGCAAGCCCTTAAGTTTTTTCTGCGCCTCGAACGAGTGCACCACCTTCATCGCCATAGCCAGCTTCTGGACGATCGAGTAGCTATGGCCAAACTCTAATTCATCAACAAAGTACTTGGACCACGGGGTTTCGAGGTTGTTTGGATGGCGCATTGAGAAAAAGGCATTGTTCCAACCCTGCTCTTCCATAAGCGCGGCATGGTCGAGGTAAACCACGTCGGAACCGCCGCGTCGGTAATGGTAGTTGTTAATACTTATAAGAGAGGGCATATAACCTAAAAATCAATAAATCGATGCAGCATCAAATATGGTTAGCAGGAAATCCTATTGAACTGCCGAAATCTCAAAACCTGCGACGTAAACGGAATAAGGGGGAACGGTCAGCGAAAACTCACCGGTTCGACTCACATCCACCACAATCTTATTACGCACCGGAAATACTTTGTATGGATTGACGTAGTTAGAATCCGTAGGATCACTTCCCGTCAGGTGAGCGACTTTCAAAACTATTTTTTTCCCCGCCAAGGGAGGTATATAAATTTTGGCAACTGATCCTTCCGAGCTGCGGTTGGTCATCCACACAGAGAAACGTGAGCGTTCCAAATTTGACAGCACTGCTATATTAGCGTCATACCCCACGCCATTCGAAGCATTGTTAGAGGTGCGAACATTTATTTGCAAGACATCTTCTAGTAGGTCCTCCCTCAACAAGACAATGGCCCAATAGACAGCACTTGGGCTAACTGTTCCACTTACATGTTTGTGGAACATTGGCCATGGTCCGGAAGTTCCATGCAATGAATGAACAAATGCTCCCCTTATATTTGGCATGCGAGAAAGAGAAATCATCATATCAGCGACGCTAATTGCTGCGCTAAGATCACCAGTTTGGGGCCAATTGAACTTCCACCCAGGATCCTTCGGCGTACCTAAGGGTGTCCGCCCATGTTCAGTTACCCACATAACGCTGTTTGGGGCGCCTCGTCTTATGGCATCAAGGTTCTTGCAAAGTTGCCGAACGACGCGAGGAACTACCGGCCCCCATGGAGCCCCGTCGTAGTATGCATGCCCCGCAAACTCACTTACATTGTCCTTCAGATCACGAGCTACTGCGGTGTTGTAATCAACCCCTGCGACCGAGGCACCTGTGTGCTCCCAGTCTTGAGTCATACCGACGATCTCAGCATCCTCATAGTTGCTACGCAGAGCGTCCGCAATTTCCTTTGACGCGGCCACATATCTTAATGCGGGCCAGCGATAACGCCCCCGATCCAACTCATTGCCGAGTTCCCAACGAAATACTCTCGGCATCCCCTTGGATTGTAGATTACTCATAAATATTGCTAATTGCGATGCAGAGCTAGCCAGGGCTTCTAGTTGAATACTGCTCGAAACACTGCCCTGTAGATTGACCACGTACCATGCAGTACCGCTCACCTCCCTCACAAAGTTCAGATACTCTGCAGGACCAAATTGCACGACACTTGCAACTTGCCAGTCGACTATTTTTTGTACCGGACGGCTCGAAGTCGGGCCAGTTGCCGATTTCCAATCAAAATTATTGGCGACAGTTCCGCCAGGATATCGATAAACCGCACCAGGAAGGCGGCGCAAATACTCAATAACGCTGGGTTCAACTCGCTGCTCCCTACTGTTCCAAAGGGAGTTTTGAAACTCTACTATCTCGAGATTGAACCCGAAGAACTGGGGAGAAAGCTTTCTGATACTGTTGCTATTGACGCGAACTGCGGTAGCCCCCTTATCTCCCAGCAGAGCCTCATTGGAGCAGTCATCTGCTCTGCAACTAACGGAGAAAATCAGTGCGACCAAGAAATGGGCAAAGCTCGTTACTGCTTTCACGAGTACCCCTGTTCGCGTTTCTCAGCTAAACAACTTGCCATTATCTCGGCATCAATTCTATTGCAGGGCGGTATTTGTCTACTCATTAGACCGCAAAGCATGCCTGTGGCATAGTAATTCCAAGAAGCAACGGAATATATGGCCGTCAAGAACGAGCGCTTCTTAATAGCCATTACCGCAAATGGTATAAGCACCACAAATGGCACGACGCCAATAACATGATATTCGGTCAGACCAAATGCCGTAAGCCCAAAAATAACCGTCCACCAAAGAACGACGGTGCTATATAAGCGTAATTCTAGAATTTCGCGCAAAACCATAGAAAAATGCGGTTTTCCAATAGAACTACGAAGCAGCTCACCGATGCCTCTAACATAGCCAGTTCTCCAACGTTTAAGGAGCAAGGCAAATGCTTCAGTTTTGTGGCCATAATGGGATACTGCAACTGCAGGAATTCTCTTTAACAACCAATCATTGGACCGCAATCGCGCCGCCAACTCATACTCTTCATAGGAATGCATATTTCTATTTGTAAAATACCCAATCGATTCGATGGCGCTTCGCTTGTACACTCCGCCTCCGTCAAGACGATCAACGTATCCGGGCTGTAGATTTTTGGGTGCCCGCGATAGTCTGGCTCGGAACTCAAGGCTCTCCAGGTTCTTTTCAACAACGCGACCACTTACGCCAGCCAGACGCGACTCCTCTTCAAGACAAGAGATTGCATCCTCAAGAAAGCCCTCGGACAACTCCATATCGCCATCAACTATCCAGACGTAAGTTCCGACCGATATTTGATACCCTAATTGTCCGCCAACTCCACAGCAACGATCCTTCGGGTGAATTAGCTTCACGATCTTAACCGGATATCGCGATGCAATTTCAACTGTTCGGTCAGTTGAGTGCGAATCAGCGATGATAACTTCGCCGCCGACATTTGAAATTGCTCGCAGAGCACTTTCAATTGTGAGCGCAATCTTTTTCTCTTCATTCAGCGCTTTTATCACCACGCTTACCGTGACTGTTCTTGCTGTCATATTTAGAATACAAATACACGTTTTGGAAGAATTGAGTTTAGGAGTTCACGCTCTTCATTGCTGAATACAGAAAGCATTCTAACAATAGCCAGAAAGCTTAAGGAGCCCACTAGCAGCACTGCAACCAAACCTGCCAAGCCCGCCAACACGGTATTCAGGTATAGCGCCAGCCCGTATAGCAGAATTCCTGCTAGCAGTAAGATACTTCCACCGCGAAGATCAGGTCGATAATCAAAGCCAGCACGGCGCAGATAAACGGTGGCGAAAATGTTGTAGACCACGCCACTCACTGCTGATGCCGCAACAGCCCCTAGGGGGCCGATGGCAGGCACGAACAAAAGCGCGCAGGGAAAAGCGATGGTTGACACAATGCCGGCATACAGCTGCATCGAGTTTTTTTCTAGCGTGCTCGCCAGCAATGACAACACCAACTGATGGCTGCTGAGAACAAAAAGACCTAGAACACCTACCAAAATCCAATGGGCGCCGGCATACCGGCCGTTCGACAACAGGGAGAGCAGATCAGCACCAAAGACGGCGGCAAAAGCGATGATTGGCGTCAGTATCAAGAGATTGAGCTTGAGAATTATGCGAGCCATGTTATTGAGCTGTGCGAAGTCGCCGGTCTTGGTGTAGCGACTGATAAATACGGGCTTGATAAGGCGCAGCAGCAGTACAGCCGGCAGATAGCGCTGCACGGTCTCGGCCAGGCTGTAGGCAAAGCCGTAGGATGCCGAGTGCAGCACGCCCAGGAGACGGGTTACCAGAAGCTTCATCATCTCGACGCTGAAAAACTGGAAGACGACTTGGGCAACGTAGTTGAAAAAGGCAAATCGCGTGATGCGCGAACCGTTATCGACCATCATTTGCCAGCCACGACGGACCTCGCCGACAGCGAAATGCCTGATTAGCAACCAGCATCCGACAAAGGCGGCAAGGCCGCTGGCGATGAGCTCAACACTCACGAGAGCGTCCAGATCCAACTGGAAGTGCTGATGCGTAGCTGCGATCAGAAGCGACTTGGCCACGACGTAGATGCTTATGCACCGCTGCGATTGACGTTGGTACAACATGGCGTCGAGCAGTACAACGGCGAATGTGAGCATGCCGGTGAGGAGGAAGACCCACACCCAACATCTGAACACCTCGGATTGCTGCTCAAGGCCTATCAGGCTGGTAATGGGTTTGGCTGCAAACCAGGCCACCAGGGCGATGAAGATCAGGGTGACGAGACGCGTACCAATCGAGGCAGCCACGAATCCCAGCAGTTCGCTGTCGGCGTGGCGGGTCCGCAGTTCTGGCAGGAATCGCTCAACTGTCGCATCAATCCCCAAACTCGAAAGGGCGAGAAAGCTGGATTGAACCGCCAGGAAAGCAATGTAGACGCCATACGCTTCAGGCTCCATCCATCGCGCCAGTGCAACAAGCGTTAGGAGGCTTACAACCGCATTTAACGCTTTGCCGAACACGAAGTGCAAGAGCGAAGCACGCACCGCAGCCTTGCCATAATGACTAGACACGCGGCGCCCCTCCGGTCTCTCGCCACCAGTAGGCCACGTATCCCAGCAGGAACATCGCCATGAACTGCATGGGCGGACTGCTCACCACGGTGACCTCATAGAAGATCGAGATTGGCATGAGTACCATCGCCGCCTCGACTCCGGACATTGCGGCACGATGCCACTCAGGCAAGCCGGGATAGCCTTTCAGGCATTTCGCTCTATTGAAACCAATCGCGAAGGTCAGCAGGAATAGGAGCAGGCCGATGAAGCCGCTCTCCCACAACAGCTTCGACGCCCCCGTCACATCGAGCATGACGCCGTAGCGGTGGACCTCAGTGCCTTCACCGATAATTGAGCTGGCGCTGACCGCGCTGGCCAACCCATGCCCGATCAGCAAGGTAAGCGGGTTATCGAGCAGGGAGTGCTTGTCCCACCAGAAAATGAGAGATTTGACCCGTCCAAGGTTGGTTGTAGATGCCTGGAAATAGGGGTCGAAACTGTAGGCAAATCGCGAATACAGGGCCTCGATCAGGCCGAGGTTGTTGTCGGTTTGCCAGTAAGCGTAGTAATAGACAACCAGCACCCCGAGCATCAGTCCGCCAAGCAGTATCGCTCCTAAAAGAAATTTGATGGGTTGCTTGAAGGTATATTCCCGATAAACGAGGAAACAGCCCAAGGGAATCATCACCGCGACCACTTTGGATTCGATCATCGCCATCGCAGCAATGCTCGTCAGCAGAATTAACAGCAGCAGACCGGACGTCATTTGCCTGTTCTTCCGGAGGGCGGCGGCCACTACAATGATTATCGACAGATAAATACCCAAGGAGCCGCTTTCTCCGCCTCCATATTTTTCGCCACCAAAAGTCCCGACGATGCTGTCCCACGGAGAACCGGGATAGTGCAAGACAACACGAATCGGAACAACTTGCAGTTTTTGATACAGACAAAATATCCACTGTATCGACGCAATCGCCACTATGAAAACAATGAGACGCTTTAGCAATTGATCGCTAGGCTGGCAGTAGGCAAGATAGGCAAATATTCCGAAGACTGGAAGATAAATTCGCAAACCGACCAGCCAATCGAGAGTGTGAACCCCGTTCGCTAGAGACGAAAATAGTAGCGTCGTCCACCACAGAGCCATTGCCTGTTCTATGCCCGTAGCGGGCGCACGCTTTCCTGGTCGCGCGAACAGAGTTCTTACCAAGGAATAGCCTAACAAGGCCGCCCCAAGCGCAGACAGTGCCCATTGAAACTGACCCAACCCAAGGAAATATTTTAGTGTGCCAGCAACCGTCAGCGTGAGCCCGGCAAAAAAAACTAGGCAGATGTCAGGTCGCATTAGCAAATAAGTGGCTGCAACGATGAGCGCCATCAGCGCAACAAGGATGTACGCTCCGGCCGCCACAGCCGAACCAGTCACGACAGCCATTGCCAGAATTACAGGTAGAATGGCTGTCAAAGCCAAGCCTGATCGCTTTTGAGCCGGAAAAAATGCACTCATGCCGCGGCGCTTCCTTCTGTCGTCACGTTAGCAATCTAGCCTGAATTGCGGCTTATAGTCGCGCTTGGGTGCAAGCCGATTCCGCAGCCTACTGAACCATTTGAACAGGCTAAGCACGTGTTTCATCTCAGATTCGTATATCTCCAGACCACCTAGCCCCGACTTCAACTGCCGGCGCATCGCTAATCGGCTCTTCTTGCGGATCGCAGACCTGATGCGCTGTTCAATCTTGAACCAGATGTCTAGTTGATTAGATGGTTGAACACGCTTGCGTGGTACCGGGTTCTGTTGTCCATCCAGGAACAAGCGGTATCGCAACCCCACCCTGCGGTGGTTCAGCCCACCACGTTGCGACTCAATAATGTCATCCTCGGAAACCGTCTCAAGCAGGAGTTCGCCAGACTCTCTTCCCGCTTCCAGCAACGATTGCAGTGCATTGGATCTGGTCACGACGAGGCTCGTGCCCTTGCCATCCTGCACGTATCGATCAAGCCAGGCGTCCATTACGGCAATGTCGGCAGTTTCAGCAAAAACGTCGTCGCAGAAATCACAGGCACGCGGCTTGAATAGCCCCATCGCCCAACTTGCACCGATCTCTCGATTTCTCACGCTGCGTATTTCCTCGATACCGAAAGCATTCAGGTAGGTGGCTTCGAAGAGATAGTCGTCGGCGCGTGAGGATTCATCCTTGCGGCGAAAGCATGCTGCCACCGGCATTGCATCCATTCCTGTCTTGCGAGACAGATAGTCAAGATAGAAGGAGCTTTTCATCTGCCCGCAGACGATACCTGCCTGATACAGAACCCTTTCCGCGATCAGTGGATTGTTTGCCTTGAGCTGGCGTAAGGCCTTATGGAAGCAGGGAACTCCCGTTACCGCGTAGCGCCCGGGGTTGTCGATAACGTATTGCAATACCCTGTCAAAGCTCACGGGATAGTAGAACGAGGTTCCACTCGCGCTTAGATCTTCACTTTTGTCGACAACCCTGAAGTCAAAGAATCTGTCGTTATCGCCTGATTGACCAACGACAATAACCTTGTCCACCAATCCATCGTTCAGCATTTGCGAGAGCAGCCAACTCACGATGCCGCCGGACGATCCCCATTTTCTGTAGGTGTCGGAATAACCGGCATATAGCCCTGTGAAGACCCCAACCTCTTCGCCAAATCGGATATTAGGCTGTTGCCCAAAGGCAGCTCTGGCAAGTTCGGTTTCATTGGGTGCCGCGTCTGAGAAAGGACAGGCGACATTCATCCGCTCCAGCTCGGATTGATTACAGTCCTGGATGTCGGCGACCAATTCACCGTATTCATTTCTATTAATCGTTGCCGCCGCGCTCTGGGCAGCGCAGGACCCGCAACCAATGCAAAAGCCTTCTCTGACGACTTCGGGAATCCCGAGGCGTGGCGTTTTTTGTTGTTTCATAACCGCTCCCCGCCGCTATCCGAGGATTCTGCACAGTTGTTCTGGCGAACCTTGCGCCTTTACCCGCCATTCGGGGATGCGCTTGGAGAGCAACGTGACTATCTGGTCTCGGTTCTTGATTAGTGCTTGGTAATAGCTATCCAGCGTCGACGTGTTTACTCTTGGGGTATCGAGAACTAGATCTTCGTTGCCGAACAGGTCGCGGTTCAATCCCTTCGCCTTGGTGCTGTAGGCGATGGAAACAGTCGGTACAAGGCAAGACATTGCCCCAATAGTTGCGTGCGTCCGGGCGCCAATAAAGTAGGCGCACTTCGACAGAACATATTTGAGTTGTGCCGCATTCAGGTTGTCGGGTGCTAAGGTGATCCGCCCCTGGTAACTCCCTGTCATCGAAATAATTTCGCGCATGTAGTGGCTGTCGCTATTCTCTGCAGCGCCATCAAGTGGATCGACATGAGGCAGAAGCAAAATCGATATCGGACTGTTCTCAAGGGTCTTCTTGAGGAACGCCGCCACTTCCCGCTGAAGCACATCGCGAGGCTCTCCGGCGGGTCGGAATTTCTGGATTAGCGGGCTAATGTTGAAGCCAAGCACACCTCGCTCGGTGGCGATCGGCCAGAACGGTGCGGTATCGACGGGTTGCGGCGTCATCACGAAAGCACCATCGGCTACCAGAGAGACATTCTTTTCCACACCAATGCTGGCCAGATATTTTTGGGAGATGGTTTCACGCACCGTCACGCAGTCGGCACTGCGGAGGAAATCAGCCACAAATCGCTCTATCACCGGCTCTTTGGTGAATGGACCGATCGAAGCACCCCATACCATCATCTTCTTGCGCATGCGCTGGGCGTGCTGAGCGAAACGGATGTGCCAGAGTAGGGATTCGATGCCGTAGTCGAAAGTGATGTTGTCACCTCCAATCACCAGCAGTGCATCGCACGAAGCCAGATCTGACTCAATGTCTCTAGGGAGAGCATAGTTCGGCAGATACAGGTGCTTGAGGAAAGGCAGCAGTTTTCTCGCGCGGCCCCAGAGCTTAAGTTCGATTGGATATGGCATCGCTCGGACGAACCGACAGCCGGCCTCCTGAGCGTCCGGCCATTGTTTTGCATCGAGGTCTGGGCGATAGCTCGGGACCAGAACTTCGACGTCGCCAAACTCTGCCTTCAGCAGTTCAACCGTCGAACGGACTAGCGCTTCGCATCCGCGATTGCCAAAGTTATTTTGGCCGGACAAAAAGAATTTTTTCATTTCGATTGATTTCGACAGTTGCGTGGCTGAAAAATCAGTGAGGATTCCTTTGTCATCGCAATCCTGAAATTCGGAGTCGAACGGTCGGATCAAGTGTTCCGATGAGTTCTTCAACAAATTTATTTTGGAGATCGAACGCCTGTTCAGAATCCGGGTCGATCGACGAAACTCTGAATAACAGCCCATCGGGGATCTGCCCCTTCAATCCGAAGTGCATTTCGGCGATTTTCTTATCTACTCCAGCCTGCACAGATTGATTTCCAATCATTGTCCAATATGTGATTGGCTCGGAGCGGTGTTGCCCAATGGCAGCTACAAGTCGTCGGACAGGAATTGCTCCATTGGAAACCTGCAAGACATCCTTGCGGTTTGCGACAATCTCAAACCCCTGCGCCGGGTAACAGACCTCGGGCTTGTGCACCTGCATGAAATCGCTTTGGTTGCTGCCGTATGCAATCGAAAGCATGACGCGATTGCCATCAGAATTGACGTAGGTACGCATCAATGTCTTGCTGTAGATCTTGTCGATCATTTGCTGTTTCTGGGGATCAACAATCTGCGTTGTGCGTAGCGGCTCGTCTCTCCAATCGCCAAAGGTCTCGGGGATCATGACCTCAAGGTCAAAAGAGGGCGCGGTATCGGCGACTTTCTGCGTCGGCCGCAGGCCATACGCCCCGCCGGCCGCAAGCAACATGAGGACCAGCAGCAGCAGTGTCTTGAAGCGGGTATTCATGCCTGCACCGCTCCGGCCATGGCTGATCGACTACGTCGCTTGACGATGTATTGCAACACCGAATCCACCCCCATGATGATCAGCAAGGCGCTGATGAACAGCACCATCCCCGCAAAACCATGCATGAAGCCCTGCCCCGCCGCATCACCGTAGTAATAGGTAACCAAGGTCAGCACCATCACCCGAATCACATTCGCCGCAAACGAAATCGGCACGATCAGAATGGCAAGGATCGCGTTACGCAGGGCGGATTTGGAATGCGTGAGCTTGAGATAAAGCAGGCCAAGCGCTTCGAGGGTAAATAGGGTTTGCAGCCCGGCGCAGGCGTCGGCAACGAGGAGTTTGTATTGCCCGATCTGCAGGATGACGCCACTGCGGGCGATTGGATAATCGAGCCAATAGAGAACGTTTTCCGCCACTGCGGAGACGGCGATCTTCATGGGCATGGTGATCGCGTCGACGATGGTGCCCGGCAGCGGAATCATGAAGAGCATGAAGAAGAGTGCGAACCACTGCACCTTCACCGCCACCGTTCCGCGCAGAATCAAGAGCACCGCCACCAGCACCCAGATCAGCGAGCCGATCTCGAAGATCAGGATGTCTTGCGATCGGCCGAGCACGTAGAGGAGTAGGCCGGTGATGAGGATGGGCCAGCCTGCGGCGGACGACGGCCGGCACTCGCTGCGCGCGAGCATCGCTTTCCACTGGCGGTACAGTAGCCACAGGGATACGCCCAGCACGATGGGGCCGTGCGCTTGTTCAGGGGTGCTCCACAGCCCCTTGAAGAGGTCGATGAAGCTGGGAACGTACAGGAAGCACAGCCCCGCGAGCACGATCAACCAGGGGGCGAGCGGTTCAGCCGCCTGCGCCGGCGCGAGGTCTTCCACGGTCGCGGCGCGCGCCGGCGGGGTCATTTGGGGCACCCTCAGCCGGCGTCGTTGAGCACGCTGCCCACAACCGTGATGCCGGCCTGGTGCAGCGCGCCCGCGAGATTGCGCAGTGCGGCCGTGCGCGTGAGGTGCGGGCGCGCGACGAGCAGGGTGCCGCCCGCACGGGCGGCGAGGGTAAAGGTGTCGGCGGTGCCGGCTGCGGCCGGCGTGTCGACGAGAATGACGTCGTACTTCTCGGCGTATTGTTTCAGGAGCGCGGCGAATGCCGGGCGGGAGATCAACTCCTGCGGATTGGGTGGGGTGGCACCCGCGGGGAGGACGGAGAGGTCGACCAGTGCCGACACGCGGCGCACGATCTCTGCACCGCCGCGGCCGGACAGGGCTGCCGACAGTCCCATGCGGTTATCGACGCCAAAGAGCAGATGTTGGCGCGGATTGCGCATGTCCGCGTCGATGACGAGGGTGCGCTCGCCGAGTTGCGAGAACACGACGCCGAGGTTCGCGACAAGCCAGGATCGCCCTTCCCCGCGCCCGGGGCTGGCGATGGCGAGGCAGCGGCGGGCGGCTTCCGGGTCGAACCAGCGCAACATGAGCTGGCTGCGCACCGCGCGCAGCGCTTCGACCTGCGGATGGAAGGGGTTGTACGCGGCGACGACTTCGTCCGCGACACCACTCTCCCCGCGCTGGAGGTATGGGTAGTCGAACTGGCGCGAGAGTGCGAACTGGATATCCTCTTCGGTGACGAGGCCCAGCTTGCATGCGGCGTCGCCGAAGCGCAGGCCGTCTTCACGCTGCAGGCGGAGAATTTTCTCGGCATCTTCGGCCTTGAGGCGACCGGCGTCGATGAGGATGGCGCCGATCGAGCGTTCGGCGTGGCCGAGGTCCTTGGAGCTGATGGGGGCGTTCATGAAGGTCTCACGCGCGGGCGGGGATGATGCCGAGCAGGGGCGCGGCGGCGCATTGTTCGATGTCTTCGGGACCACGCACGCGCTGGTCGACAAGTTCGAGCAGCAGCGCGGAGCCGAGGCCGAGGAGCGTGCCGAGGAAGACGGCTAGCACGAGGTTGAGCGCAGTGCGCGGGCTGGAATGCTTTATGGGCGCCGTAGCCGACGTCAGCACCGCGATGTTGGTCTGCTGGGTCCGGCTTTCCAGGCTGGCCTGCGTCAGACGTTGGGCGACGAGATCGTAGGCACGTTGCGCCGACTCCACATCGCGTTGCAGGACCGCAATTTGGTCGCGTCTTTCGCGCAGTTCGAGGACACGCTTCTTCTGCGCTTCGAGCGCAGCGCGCAGGTCCGATTCACGCGCCACGTTCACTCGCGTGGCCGTGCCCATCGAGCTGGCGATACGCTGGGTCTCCGCACCGATGCGCTCGCGCAGCGAACGGATCTCCGCTTCGATCCGGGCGTAGTCCGGATGGTTCTTGCCGACGCGCGAACCGAGTTGTTCGCGTGCGGCCTCCTGACGCGCGAGTTCGGCCTTCAGTCCCTGGATCAAGCCGCTCTGGAGCACTTCGGGCAAGGTTTCCGCCGACCCGGATTGACTCTGGCGGGAGCGGCTATCCATGCGCTGGGCCTCGGCGGCAACGAGTTGGGTGGAAATTTCCGCCATTCGCACATTTTCGACATCGAGTCGCCCGTCCGCCGGAACGATGCCGTGCTGCAGTTGGTAATCCGAGAGACGCTTTTGCGCGGTCTCGACCTTTTCACGCAGCGGACCGCTCTGCTCGTCGAACCAGCGGGCGTACTGTCGCGCGGGCTCGACCTTCAGCTCAAGATTGATCTCGATATAGGCCTGAGCGAAAGCATTAGCCACCGCCGCGGCAAAGTCGGGGGCGTTGCCGGTGAAGGCGATGGTGATGACATTGCTGTCGCGCGAAGGCCGCACTACGAGCTTCTTCTGCAGCAGGTCCGCGAGCCACACGCGCAGTTCGCCGCGTCCGTCGGTATCGGCCTGCCACTGCTCGCGCACCGAGGGAGCTTCGTCCATCTTGAGCAGTCCGACGACTCGCTCGGCAACGCGACTGGAATTGATGATATCGACCTGGGTGGCCATGTAGCCGGCCAGCATCTGAACCGGCAGTGCGGCACCGACGATCGGATCTGGCGATTTGACGTCGATCACGAGTGCCGTTTCAGCCGTGTACTGGCGCGGGATGATCAGGCTCACCAGCAGCGTGGTGGCGACGACCACGCCCAGCACGCTGGCGACAACGAGCCAGCGTGCACGCAGGATCAGGAGAAACTGGTGGAAAGTCATTCGAGAGTCTTCCGGGAGAGTCTGGGCTTGCTTGCTGCTTGGTGATGAGGGATCTCAGAAGAGGCTTTCGCGAACGTAGATCACATCGTCGGGGCGAAGCAGATCTTCGAGTGCAGGTTCGACGATTTGGAGCAGTCCTTCGGGATCGCGCCGGTGCACCTGCAGGCCGCGCAGGGTTCCGCGCTGATTGATGCCTCCGCCGGTCGCGAGCGCTTGCATCACGCTCATGTTCCGCTCCAGGCGGAAGGCGCCGGGACGCTGGACCTCGCCGTAAATGTAGAACGTGGGACCGCGATGGACGTAGAGGATGTCCCCGCCGGCAACAGGAACGTCGCTTTCGCTGCCCTTCAGAAACAATGCCGGAATGTCGATTTCGCGGCGCGTCGTCCTGCCGTCGCGAACGCCAATCAGCACTACGGTGTCAGCGCCGGCGGGCGCAATTCCGCCGGCTGTGGCGAGGACATCGGAAAGGCGGAGATTGGCCGTTTCAAGCGGGTAACGCCCCGGACGACCGACAAGACCGATCACGGAGACCTGATTGCCGCGCATCTGCATGGCCAGGACGCTGACTTGCGGTTGCAGGACGAACCCGCCTTCACGCAGCTGTCGTTCGATCTGACGTTCGACAGATCCGGCAGACCGACCACCGACCGCAACGCTCCCGAGCAGCGGAAAACTGATCAGCCCGCCTTCCGACACGCGTGCCTCGGTGGTGAGGTCGGGATTCTGGTAGACCGTTATGCGGATCACATCGCCGGACCCGAGCATATAGTCGCCCGACTGTGTGGGAACATCGCGGGTAGTTTCGGCCATGGCGGGCGAAACGACACCCAATGCGAACAACAGTGACAGAACGAGGAGAATGATTGCCGTAAGCGACCGGTGGCTCATGCGTGTTCCTGGTTACGGAAAGACTGGGTACGGAAAAAAAGTGGCAGAGTCGCTGCACACGCGCGGGTGCGCATCGTCACCTGAGCCCGCCGACACCCTTGTCGAGTGCCGTGGGACTGAGTGCCTGCGTAGCTGGAGTAGTTGCGGGGCTCCCCGACGCCGGGGCGGCTTCCGCCGTGCGACCATTCGTGTCGAACTCGCCGACATATTCGATTGCAGCGCGCTGTCGCAAATCACGCAGGGCTTCACGCGCGACTTTTTCCCGCGCGCGATTGGTGAGGTAGCGCTCGATCAGGGGCGCAGCGGAGGCCTCCTCGACAGGCTGCTCGCGCGCCCCGATCACTTGGACGATCAGGAGGGAGCCTGGCGAGGACAGCACGCCGAGCTGCCCCTCCCGCATCGTGGCCAATCGCTTGAGGGCGTCGAGCGGCAGGTCTTCAGCGGGCCTTACTCCGGAATCGGACTTGAACGGGATCTGCTCGCGGCGCAGCCAGACTGCAACGTCATCCAGAGTGACCGCCTTGTCCGCTTCGGCCCGAATATCGCTTTCGCGGCCGACAGGAACCGATACGCGCAGCTCACGCAGGGCGTACACGCGACGCTTGCTGAAGAGTTCAGGGTTTTCGAGGTAGAAGCGTTGAACTTCCGCAGTGCTCGGCGTCGGGGTTTGGGCGGTGAGTCGTTCTACGTATGCACGCGCGAGCACTTCCCTGCGCACGGCATCCACGGCCGCCATCACCGCCGGATCCCGGTCGATTTTCTGCTCTTCGGCTTGCGCAACCATCAGCTCCTGGTCGATAAGCCGCTCGAGAGCGAGGGCTCCCGTCTGCTTGATCTGATCGCCCGCAGCGTTACCGAGCCGTGCAAGTTCGGCGCTCACCTGATGCACGGTTATTTCGTATGAACCGATCCGCGCAGCGACCTGTGAGGCGGGTGGGGACTCGTTTCGTCCTCCGCATCCCGCAAGGACGACAAGCGCGAATGAAAGCGCCAAAGAACGTGCAAAGTGTTTCATCGTGTCGAAGCAATAGTCAGAAACGCATCGGCAGCAGCGTGCCGTACAGCACCGAGCGGCGACGGTTTCAGCGAAAAGTACGCCTTCTGGAGAAATCGCTGCGCAGTGCAGCGCCGAATCGCCGCAGACGACGCTGCGCCATGTCCGCATGCGCGACGCGGTCAGCGCTTGCTGCGCCGACGCGCCATCACACCCACCATGCCGAGACCGATCAGGAGCATTGCGTAGGCATCGGGCTCCGGAACCGGTGGAATGACATTAGGGTTTCCGCCCGCGGCAATTGCGACGGAGATCCCGCCGGCGCCCGTGGCAAGTCCGCTAACCGCCGAACCGATTTCCGTCGCAAAACTTCCCGGCACCGACAAGCTCGACACGACGCCGCCGCCCTCCCCCGTGACGGCGGAGTGAATCACTGCATTGAAGGCAGCGTTATCGTTACCCGAGTTACCGTTCGCGTCGGCGAAGGCTCCTCCTGCCAGCATGAAACCCACTACGCCGACCACTGCCTGTCTCAGCTTCATCCGCAAATTTCTCCACAAACCCATTACCGACAAGGACACGCTTCTGCGATGCGCTGCTCTCGGTTCATGACGAGGCGCGAACATGCTGCACTGCAAAACAACATTTTACATATTTGTATGCAATATTGTATCGTCGTACGCAAAATAGATGATGCGGTACTGATCCAGATCAACCGACGATCGACCGCGTCACCCGGGATGACGAAAACAGTCCCGGGCGACGTCGCGCATACAGAGCTAGCGGACGGCAGACCGTCGTCGGGCCATGACGCCAACCATGCCGAGGCCGGTGAGCAGCATCAAGTACGCCTCCGGCTCGGGAACAGGCGCAACTGGCACAACGCCGAGCGAGAGCTTGGCGGTCGAAACGTTCACGGATGCGAAATTGTCGGCACTTCCACCGCTGGCTGCGAGCAACGTCGACAACCCCACATTCGCAGACTGCGCAGCCAAGCCGGTAACTTCCGGGTTTTCGTCCTCACCAAGGGTCCAGCTTCCGTAACCGATACCGCTGCCGGATGCTCCCGAACTCCCCGAGAACGCCTCAACCCCGACGCTGTCATAGGGCGTGACGAAGAGGCTCGTTCCCACGGCCGTCTTTGCGCCCGTTCCCAGCAGTGCGTAGCTCCCGCCATCGACAAAGCCTACCGAGTCGAGCTGATACCCTGACCAGGCAGACACGGTCATGTTGAATGTTCCGACCAGAGTGCTCCATGCGTTCGTAATGGACGAAACGCCAAACGCCGTGGGACTGAAGATGAGATTGTTTCCGACGAGAGTCGGTGCACCGAAAAGGCTTGCAACGGAATCGTCCCAGCTAACGCTGAAGCCCTCCCCGTTCAGACTGATCGTCGCCGCACTCGCACTTGCCGAGATTACAGCGCTCGCCAGCGCCACGACGAGGGATTTCACTTTTACCACCATCCAGATTGCCTCGCTTTGCCATGAACCGGATTGAACAACCGGGCACCGGACACAGCCCAAATGCAGGAGGCGAGGACGCACCTCTCGTCGTCGATCGCCGACCCCATCCAGTCATGCCGTCGGTGCCCCATGCTTGCGAACGGCATTTTGTCATGCACTCAGCAACTACGCATCAGCCGTATGACATATTTTGTGGCATTCAGAAGCGGAACTTGGCACTCAGGAATGCGCCTTCAGCCACGTAACCCGGCGCAGCCGCCGAGGCGAAGCGCCGCTCACTTCGCGCTCCTAACCGGAGCACGACGGCGCGAACCGGGGTCCACTCGACGGCTACGCTCACTGCGCGTGATTTGTCATCCCGGTCGGGTGCCACCGAGGCAAACGGGTCCCCGCCATAGTCGCGTGCCAACCATTCGAGCTTCCCCCGCACCTGGATTTTGCTGCTGACAGCCCATGAGGGATCGATGGAAACCGCGCGAGTGATCACGAAATTGTCCGCAACGTCCTCGCGGGCGCCCATCTCGCGACGCACTGTAACCCCCAGCCCGACCTTTCCACTTGGCGTCCAGTCGTAGGTGAGGCGACCGGTAAGGCCGCTGAAGTTCTTTTCGCTTACGTGCGGGTACTCGCGCCACGTGTACACGACGTTGCCGCTGACACGACTGTGTCCGCTGGCCACCCAGTTAGCCCGAAGCAGGAAATCGCGCTGTTCGTAACGGGTTATGGACGACACGCTGCGCAGGCGTCCGGGATACCGGCCGCCTGCGCCTCGCGCGCCGAACGTAAGCGTACTACCCGTCGGCGATCGGTAATGCGCAAGAGCCTCCAGCGCGTCTTCGACATACTCTGATCCCGAGGACTGCGGTTCGTCATAACGGCTGTCCAACTCTACCCAGCCGATGCCCACCGCCCACCGCGGATCAAGCCGATAGCGCGCGTCGGCCGCATGCCGGCGATAGGTATTGACGCTGCGCGTGGTCGTGCCACGGTCGGCAAAGCTGCGCAGGCTCTCCGACTGTTCGGTCGTGACGGTTCCGCTCCACTGGTTACCGAGCCCCCACAGCCACGTCCCTCGGCCATTCTTCGCCGTGAAGTCCAAGTGGTTGAACTCGAGATAGTCGTTGCGAGTGATACCGAGTTCGCCGACGAATCGCTGCCGGCCGTCAGTGCGATCAAACGTCGCCGACAACGCCGTCACGTTAAGGGTTTCCGAACGCTGCCTGATGCGACCGTCTATCACCGGGCGAGTATCGTCTGGCATGCGGAAGAGATTGTCGTCGCGCACGAGTTCGTGCGAAATGGCAAGTCCGTGCGCATCGCCGTCGGCGGCCAGAACCGGCGGAACGGACAGGGCAAGGAGAACCATTGCGGATGACGCCGGACCTGCGCGCCGCGCCATGCCAGGGAATGCAAGTGCATGCGGAACGCATATTGCGATGATTTTCATGACATTTTTTATTTCCCGCATGCTTCCCGCCTGAATGACCTTTGCATCGCTTTACAGTATGCTGTTAGAAATTGTAAGGCGCACCTTTTACCATGTTTGCATCAAGCTACAAACACGGCACGCTGTGGCGGGGATCATTTTCCGCAGCTCGTGCGATCGAGTCGTTACTCGATCCGGCGGCTGCCACTGCACTGCTCTTCGTCGTAGCGGCCTTGTTCGGCGAACGCTTCGGTCCGGCGTACGTGATCGTGGGCCTGGTCTCCTTTTCGCTCACGTTTCCAGGTGATTTCCACCTCCGCGACACGGCCCGTCGCATGCTGCGCAAGACGCTCACGTCGTGGCTCCTCATCACGGCTGTCTTGCTCGCCTTTGGCTTCGCCAGCGGTTACGTTCATTACTTTCCGCGGGAGGTCGTGATCGCGTGGCTTGCCGGCCTGCCGTTCGTCTGGCTGATCACACGGTGCGCAGCACGCATGGTGCTGTCGCAGGTGATGGCGTCCGAGAAACGTCAGCGCCGGGCCGTGGTAGTCGGTTGCAACGAGACCGGATTGCGCCTCGCACGCGAGCTTGAGCACGACCCGTTCAATGGCATTGCGTTCGCAGGGTTCTTCGATGACCGGGGACGCGAGCGCCTCGACGGGATCGGGGACAGCCCCATTCTGGGCACCATGAACCATTTGGCCCAGTTCGCCAAGGAGCATTCGGTCGACCACATCTATGTCGCCTTGCCGATGGCCAGCCAGCCAAGAATTCTCAAGCTCCTGGACGATCTGAAAGACACGACCGCATCGATCTACTTCGCCCCGGACATCTTCGTCACCGATCTCATCCAGGGACGGCTCGATCATGTGGGCGGAATGCCCGTCGTGGCGGTTTGCGAAACGCCATTTACGGGCTTCGACGGCATGGTGAAGCGGCTGTCAGACATCGCCCTGTCGCTGCTGATCCTGATCCTGATCGCGCCGGTGATGCTTGCCGTAGCACTTGCGGTGAAGCTGTCGTCACCGGGGCCCGTGATATTCAGACAGCGTCGCTACGGGCTGGATGGCAAGGAGATCACCGTCTACAAATTTCGGTCCATGACCACCTGCGACGATGGAGGCGACGTGCGTCAGGCCATCCGCGGTGACCAGCGGGTTACACCCGTAGGGGCGGTGCTGCGCCGGACCTCACTGGACGAACTACCTCAGTTCATCAACGTGCTGCAGGGGCGCATGAGCATTGTCGGACCACGACCGCATGCCGTCGCGCACAACGAAACCTACAGACGTTTGATCAAGGGTTACATGGTTCGCCACAAGGTCAAGCCGGGCATTACCGGCTGGGCACAGGTGTGCGGCTACCGTGGAGAAACAGATACGATCGAAAAGATGGTGAAGCGGATCGAGTTCGACCTTCAGTACCTTCGCACGTGGTCTCTGTCGCTCGATCTGTGGATCATCGTGAAGACGGTGCTGCTGGTCGTCCGTGACCGCAACGCGTATTAAGACCCTGCGTTTTTTGGGGGGCTGCGGAAGGGGGGCTCCCCTCCCGCAGGGATGCTCCGTGACCCGGTCAGACCTTTGCGAAAGTCATGCGCCCTCCCTTGGTCCCGACCAGGATCTTGTCCTTCGCCGCAAACTGCCCTTCCAGGATCGCTCTGGCCAGCGGGTTCTCGATCTGCTCCTGAATAGCGCGCTTGAGCGGTCGGGCCCCGAAAACCGGGTCGAACCCGACCGTCGCCAGCTCCTCGAGAGCCCCGTCGGTGACCTCGAGTGCCATATCCAGCCGCATCAGGCGCTTCTCGAGATACTGAAGCTGGATGCGCGCGATGCTCGCGATATGGCGTGTATCGAGCGCATGGAACACGACCACCTCGTCGATGCGATTCACGAACTCGGGCCTGAAGAATGTCTTGACCTCGGCCATGACGGCGAGCTTGATGACCTGATAGTCGTCGCCCGACATCTGCTGGATCATCTGGCTGCCGAGGTTGGAGGTCATCACGATCACGGTATTCTTGAAATCGACGGTGCGCCCCTGCCCGTCGGTCATCCGACCGTCGTCGAGCACCTGCAGCAGGACATTGAACACGTCAGGGTGGGCCTTTTCGACCTCGTCGAATAGGATGACGCTATAGGGCTTGCGACGCACCTGCTCCGTCAGGTAACCGCCTTCCTCGTAGCCCACGTAGCCCGGAGGCGCGCCGATCAGACGGGCGACCGAGTGTTTTTCCATGAACTCGCTCATGTCGATACGGATCAGATGCTCTTGCGAGTCGAACAGGAACTCGGCAAGCGTCTTGCAGAGTTCGGTCTTGCCTACGCCGGTGGGACCGAGGAAGAGGAAGGAGCCGTAAGGGCGGTTCTCGTCGGACAGGCCCGCGCGCGAACGACGGATCGCATCTGACACGAGCCGCACGGCCTCGTCCTGCCCGACCACGCGCGAATGCAGACGCTCTTCCATGTGCAGCAGCTTCTCGCGCTCGCCCTGCATCATCTTGCTCACCGGGATGCCGGTTGCCCGCGACACGACCTCGGCGATCTCTTCGGATCCGACCTGCGTCCTCAGCAGCTTGAACTTGCGCTCGCCACTGCCAGCCGTCTCGGCCGCCTTGAGCTGCGCCTCCAGCTGCGGAAGCTTGCCGTACTGCAGTTCGGCTAGCTTGTCATACTGACCTTTACGCTGCATTTCGGCCATCTGTGCGCGCAGCTTCTCGATCTCTTCCTTGATGTGCTGGCTACCCTGAACGGTGGCCTTCTCCGCGCGCCAAATTTCGTCGAGGCTGGCGTATTCGCGCTCGAGCTTTTCGATTTCGTCGCGGATAAGAAGGAGACGTTTCTGCGAGGCCTCGTCCGTTTCCCTCTTGACGGCCTCCTGCTCGATCTTGAGCTGGATGAGCCGGCGTTCGAGCTTGTCCATCGATTCCGGCTTCGAATCGATCTCCATCTTGATCCGTGCGGCAGCCTCGTCGATGAGGTCGATCGCCTTGTCGGGCAGGAAGCGGTCGGTGATGTAGCGATGCGACAGCTCTGCTGCCGCCACGATCGCCGGGTCGGTGATGTCTACTCCGTGATGGAGTTCGTACTTTTCCTGTAATCCGCGCAGGATTGCGATCGTGGATTCGACTGAGGGTTCGTTAACGAGCACTTTCTGGAAGCGACGCTCCAGGGCGGCATCCTTCTCGATGTACTTGCGGTACTCGTCGAGTGTGGTGGCGCCGATGCAATGCAACTCGCCGCGCGCGAGTGCCGGTTTCAGCATGTTGCCCGCATCGATGGCGCCCTCGGCCTTGCCAGCACCGACCATGGTGTGGAGTTCATCGATGAAGACGATGATGCGCCCCTCTTCCTGGGCAATCTCCTTGAGTACGGCCTTGAGGCGCTCTTCAAACTCGCCGCGGTACTTCGCTCCCGCGAGCAGTGCCGCCATGTCGAGCGACAGCACGCGCTTGCCCTTGAGCGTTTCGGGTACTTCACCGTTGACAATGCGCTGCGCCAGACCTTCGACGATCGCGGTCTTGCCCACGCCCGGCTCACCGATCAGGACCGGGTTGTTCTTCGTGCGCCGCTGCAGGATCTGGATCGCCCGCCGGATTTCGTCGTCGCGGCCGATGACAGGATCCAGCTTGCCGGCGCGCGCGCGATCGGTCAGGTCGAGACAGTATTTCTTCAGCGATTCGCGCTGTCCCTCGGCATCCTGGCTACCCACGGACGCACCGCCACGCACCGCCTCGATTGCCGCTTCGAGCGGCTTGCGCGAGAGTCCGTGCTCCTTGAGCAGGCGACCGGTATCGCCCTTGTCTTCGGACAAGGCGAGCAGGAACATCTCGCTCGCGATGAACTGGTCGCCGCGTTTCTGCGCCTCACGGTCGGCGACGTTGAGGAGATTGGAGAGGTCGCGGCCGATCTGAACCTCCCCCCCGTAGCCTTCAACCTTGGGCAAGCGCGTGAGCAGCTTGTCCAGGGCGGTCTTGAGCGGCGGGACGTTCACGCCCGCACGTTGGAGCAGCGATACCGTTCCTCCATCTTCCTGGCCCAGCATCGCGAGGAGCAGGTGGACCGGTTCTATGAACTGCTGGTCGCCACCGACGGCGATGCTCTGTGCATCGGAGAGGGCCTGCTGGAATTTTGTGGTGAGCTTTTCGAAGCGCATGTGACCATCCGTTATCCGATTGGGGTTGATCGAGATATGGGGCCTTCGCGTGGCAATTCAACCTTCAGACCGCCGGGATACGCTCCATTATGGTCGGCCGCCAGGCGCTTGTACCCGATTTCGGCATCAATGCGCTTGCTGCGTTGCAGCATTCGTGATCAAATGCCGGGGATAAGCTTTCACTGGCACGGCGTCTCTTGTCTGACGTGCTATGTTGAAAGAATTCAGCAGGGGTACCAGAAGCCCCGATAATTTTTCAGCGCTCGTGGAGGAAGAACATGGCGATCAAGCAGGAACAGTTCAACGAAATCCAGAAGAAGAACTTCGAAGCGGCGATGCGCCTCGCGCAGATGTCGATCGAGAACTCGCAGCGGATCATGGAGTTGCAGGTCGCGACCGCCAAGAGCCTCTTCGAAGAGGGCGTGCAGAATGCCAAGGCGCTCTCCTCTGCCAAGGATCCGAAGGAAGTTCTTGAGTTGCGTTCCAACTACACCCAGAGCGCAACCGAGAAGATGCTCGCCTGTGCACGCGAAATGGCCGAACTGACCAGCCGCACTCAGGCGGAGGTCGGCAAGCTCGTCGGCGAGCAGCTGTCGACGGGCAGCAAGGACGTGTTCGAGTCGATGCAGAAGATGTTCACGGGCATGCCGATCACCGACCAGAACGCCATGTCCGCAATCCAGAACGCGATGGACACGACTCGTGCCGCCTTCGAGCAGATGAGCCGCGCTTCGACCGAGGCCTTCCAGCTCTTCACCCAGCAAGGCAAGGGCAAGAAGTAATCCGGCCCTCATCAAGCAGAACGGCGCCCGCGGGCGCCGTTTTCATTTCGGGGTGCGGGAAATGCTTAGCGGCTGCCCTGCTCCCAGCGCGCCGCAGCAGAGTCGTCGCTGTCACGGGCATCGACCCAGCACGCCCCTTCGGGAGTCTCTTCGAGTTTCCAGAATGGCGCACGCGTCTTCAGGTAGTCCATGATGAATTCGCATGCCGCAAAGGCTTCCCCGCGGTGCGCACCGGCGACGCCGACGAACACGATCCGGTCGCCGGGCTCCAGCCGCCCGAATCGGTGGATCACCCTGACCCCATACAGCGACCAACGCGAACACGCTTGCTCGACGATCTCGCCCAGGGACTTCTCCGTCATTCCCGGATAGTGTTCGAGCGTCATTGCGGCGACGTTCGAACCGCCGCTCACGTCGCGCACCAGCCCGAGGAAGGTCGCGACTGCACCGACCTCGTTGCGTCCGGCCGACAAGGCCGCGATCTCCGCCGCGACGTCGAAGTCTTCAGCCTGCACGCTCACCGTCATGATTCAGCCTCCGGTCACCGGGGGAAAGAAGGCGATCTCGTCGCCGGGCAACACGGGGTCGGCCGGTGCCGCCATGCGCTGGTTGCGCGCTGCGCGGACGTTCCGCCCCTCGCCGAGCGCCTTCCACTTCTCGCCACGGTCGGCAAGGAAGGAACGCAGCTCGCCGACGGTCGATACACCCGACGGAAGGACAAAGCTCTCCTCGGTGCACCCGAGTGCTTCCTTGAGTGACGCAAAGTACAGGATCTTGACGGTCATGGTGTCAGCAAAGCAGTTGGCCGTAGGGCAAAAAGCGGATCATCTCACCTTGTCGGATGGGGGTTTCGGCAGGGACGTCGGCCAGCCCATCGGCCCACACGATGGAAGACAGCGCTGCGGCGCCCTGGTTGCCGTGGATCTCCACTCCGCCCGAATCGTTGATGCGTGCGCGAAGAAATTCGCGTCGCCGGTCGGGTCGCAGCCAGTCGAAATCTGCCCGTAGCGTGAGCGCCTTGGGAAGCACCGACCCGGCCCCTTGCGTTGCGAGGATGAAGGGACGAACCATCAGCAGGAACGTGACGAAGCTGGACACCGGATTGCCGGGCAGGCCGATGAAGGCCGCAGCACCCACTTGACCGTAGGCGAGCGGCTTGCCCGGCTTCATCGCAATCTTCCACAGATCCAGCGAACCCTCGGCCTGGACCGCAGGCTTGACGTGGTCTTCCTCGCCGACCGATACGCCGCCACTGGTCAGGATCAGGTCATGACTTTCCGCCGCCTCGCGCAACACGGCACGCGTCGCATCCAGCCGGTCGGGAACGATGCCGAAGTCGGTCACGGCGCAGCCCAGCTGTTCCAGAAGCACGCGCAGCTGAAAGCGGTTGGAGTTATAGACCCCGCCGGGCGGCAGCGATTCGCCCGGCATCACGAGCTCGTCGCCGGTGGAAAAGAGCGCAACCCGCATCCGGCGTACGGCGGCAAGCTGGGCGATGCCGACCGATGCGGCAAGTCCGATCTCCTGGGCGCGCATGCGGGTCGCGGCGGGCAGGACCACGTCACCTGCGGCGATTTCACTGCCGGCGGCGCGCATCGCCTCTCCGGCGCGCGGAGCATGGTTGATGATCACTTCATCGCCGGCATGCTCGCACAGCTCCTGCATCACCACCGCATCCGCTCCCGACGGCAACGGAGCGCCGGTGAAGATGCGCGCCGCCGTGCCGGGGTGCAGCGTGGTCCCCACACTGCCCGCTGGAATGCGTTGCGATACCGGCAAACGCGTTCCGGCAGCGACCACGTCGCAAGTTCGCACCGCGTAGCCATCCATCATCGATGTGTCGAGCGCGGGCACCGCGATCGGGGACCGGACGTCGGCCGCGAGCACGCGCCCGTGCGCCACGAGCGTGTCGACCATCTCCATCTCGCGGATCGGCCGGGCTTTCGCAAGCAGGCTCGAAAGCGCTTCGTCAAACGACAGCATGTCAGGATTCATGACGGGACGAGTATTCGATGATGAAGCGGACGATTTCGTCCGGTTCGTTGAGCGACAGGAGGGGCAAGGGACAGTCCAGCGGGACGTCTGCAGCGACCGCGACAACGTGAGGATTCTCTTGCCACAGGGGCGGCTTTCCATGTGCGGGGCGATGGACTTCGATCTTCGGCACCGGCGCGGCCTTGAAGCCCTCGATCAGGACGACGTCGCATGGCGACAAGACGCGCAGCTGCTCCTCCAGCGTCGGCTCCTGCGCGCCCCTCAGTTCATGCATCAACACCCACCGGTCGTTGGACAGCATCAGCACCTGACTCGCGCCTGCTTCCCTGTGGCGATAGGAGTCCTTGCCCGGTTTGTCGAGATCGAAACCGTGATGGGCGTGCTTGATCACCGACACGGCGAGTCCCCGGGCGTTGAACCCGGGAATCAGCTTTTCGATCAGGGTCGTCTTGCCCGAGCCGGACCAGCCGGCGATACCGAATACGATCATCGTGTTGGTGTCTTCCATTGGCGGAAAGGAAGAATAACTCAAGCGCCGCGCTGCGCACACGGCAAGGCAACGACCGTTGCAAAACCGCCCCCCGGCGTACGGAAGTTGGTCGTCTGGCCCCGGTACAGGCGTGCGGCCGCCAATTGCACCACGCCTCGATAAGCATAGACCCGCAGGTCCATCTTGAGATCCGTGGCCACGCCTTCCACGGACAGGCGCCGGGCGCTCGGGGGAACGAGCGCCTGAGCGATGTAGTCGCCTGCAAGGATGCTCGCGAATACACTGCGGGTAAGCTTGTCGCCACGGTACGCGGCGCGACTGCCGTAACCCGTCGCGGGCTTGAAGAACAGTTCGCGCCGGTGTTTCCACAATGAATCGGCATCCTCCGCCCGTACACGCACGGTGCGCGGGATTCCTGTCACGAGGACGCCTCGCGTGGCGGCGTCGATACCCAGCGACTGCAGGAAACCGGCGTCGCACAGAAGCGCCAGGTTGCCTTTGTCTGCATACAGCGCATGCGCGCGCGGGTGCGGCGTGATCACGGCAGCCTGCGCTTGCCACGCCTCCGCGAGGGCAGTCGAGGCGGGCTCGTCGAGGCTGAAGTCGGTGAGCCGGTTATACACGAGGTCCACTTCCTCACCGTCGAGCAGAAGTCGCCCCCCGACAAAGCGCAGAGCGGCGGGATCGCAGATCCACGCCTTCAGCCCGTGGCGCTCGAACAGTCGCTGGAACAGCAGGAATTCGGGCAGGAGATACTGGCTCTGCGGATCGCGATCGACGATCGCAACGGTGCGCAGCGGCGCGTCGCCACGGACGGCGCGCCACTCGGACACGAACATCTCCAGGAACGCGCGTTCCGGGTCTTCGTCGCTCCGGGCCGCCAACGGCGCCACTTCGGCGCAGCATGCGCGCTGCGCACGCGCCAGCGCGACGTTCAGCAATCCGCCGCCGGCGTTGGTGTTGATTTCGATGAGTCGCGGGCCGTCCGCCCCGAGATGGAAATCGAAGCCGAGAAACACTCCGCTTGCCGCGCAATCGATACGCGCGCTCGCCGGTGCGCATTCCAGCACCGCGGACTGCCAGCCGGGCAAGTTGATGACGCGCTCGACCGCCTCGACGAGTGCAGCCGCCGCGTTAAGATGCCGCTCGGCGACGAACGCGACGGAATCGGCGAAAAGGTGGGGCCGGGTCGCATTGATCGTCGCGAGCAATGCACCATCGCGCGGATCGCGTTCGAGCTCGGCCTTCAAACGGGCATGATCCAGCGAAACGCACTGGCAGCCGCGATTCATGCGTTCGACGATATCCTCGCAGTCGCCCTCTGCGATCGCCTGGATGAGGGGATCTCTTGCCAGTGCCGACGTCGCAGTCATGGGTGTTCCCGGGTCGATGGCGAATCAGGCTCCGCCGGGGGGCGGGAGTTGCTCGAGGAAGGCGACGGCCTCCGCTTCGGCGCGGGTACGCCGCATCGGCGGCAGGCTCCGCCAGACGATCTTGCCATACTGCTTGTCGATCATTCGCGGATCGCAGATGCACAGCACGCCAAGATCGCGCTCGCTGCGAATCAGGCGGCCTGCCCCCTGCTTCATGTTGATCACTGCGCGCGGCAACTGGTAGTGCATGAACGGATTGTGCCCGCTCTTCTGCAGATGCTCCACCCGCGCAGCGAGCACGGGGTCGTCCGGCGGCGCGAAGGGCAGTTTGTCGATGACGACTACCGACAGGGCGTCGCCGGGCACATCGACGCCCTCCCAGAAGCTCTGGCTTGCGACGAGCACCGCGTTCCCCAGACGCCGGAAGCGATCCAGCAGCTCGGAACGCGACCCTTCGCCCTGCAGCAACAGAGGCAGCTTTTCGCCCGCGCGTTCCAGCCCGTCGCCGATCAGTCCGTGGATGCGCTTCATCGCGCGCAGGGACGTGCACAGCACGAAGGTCCGCCCACGCGCGGCGCGAATCAGGGGCAAGGCGACGCGTGCGACGGCCTCCGCATACTCGGGGTGGTTCGGATCGGGCATGCCGGCCGGTGCGTACAGCAGCGCCTGCTTCGCGTAGTCGAAGGGGCTCCCCCACACGGCCGTGACCGGTGGAGGGTCGATCCAGCTCAGTCCCATCTCGTTGCAGTAATGGGTGAAATTCTGTCCGACAGCCAGCGTCGCCGAGGTGAAGATCCACGCCCGGGGATGACTCTCCAACTGGCGCCGGAAGACGCCCGAGACATGAAGCGGGGTCGCATTGAGCGCAGCGGACTGCGGAAACACCTCGACCCAGCGGATGAATTCACCCGCGTCCGGCGAGCGCCAGCGGACAACCCGTTCGCCGATCTCGGCCGTGCGACGCAGGCAGTTCGCCAACCCCTCGCTGCGTTCGGCCTGCGTTTCGAGTACTGCGGCAAATGCATCGATTTCGCCATTCAGCGCGTCGAGGCATTTGGCGAAATCCGGCAGTGCCGCGACCTGTGCGGCCGAGAGACGTGCGGGCTCGCTTCCGAAGGCCAGCCGGAAATCGCGAGCTGCCTTCTCAAGCGCGCGTGTGGCGTCGATGAGATCCCGGCAATCACGTGCGCCAGCGAGGGTTTCCGATCGAGTGTCGCGCGCGAGTTCGAGGATCTGGGCCGTCGACACGCTCTCGCCAAAGAACAGGCTGGCAGTTTCGGGAAGCTGATGGGCCTCGTCGAAAATCACTGCGTTGCAGGACGGCAGCAGCTCCCCCATCCCTTCGTCGCGCAACATCACATCGGCGAAGAAGAGGTGGTGATTCACGACCACCACGTCTGCATCCATCGCCGCGCGCCGGGCAGCCAGCACGAAACATTCCTTCACATCGGGGCATTCCTGCCCCAAACAGTTGTCGCGTGTGGATGTCGCGGCAAACCACGCGGGCGAATCCTCCCGCACTTCGCTGCATTCGGCCTTGTCACCGCTTTGGGTGATCTGGGCGAATCTCGCGATCGCGCGCAAATCCGCGGCATCCTGTGCAGTAAGGAAACGCCCGTCGCGCGCGTTGCGCTCCAGATGATAGGGACACACATAGTTCGCGCGCCCCTTCAGCAGCGCGATCGTGACAGGCACCTTCAGCGCTGCCCGAATGGTCGGAAGGTCGCGATTGAAAAGCTGGTCCTGCAGCGTTTTCGTCCCGGTGGACAGGATGACCTTTCCGCCGGAGAGCAGGGCTGGCACAAGATAGGCAAAGGTCTTTCCCGTGCCGGTGCCAGCTTCGGCCACCAGAACGCGGTTTTCGCGCAGCGCATCCGCAATGTGGCAGGCCATCTCGAGCTGCTGCGCTCGCGGACGGAACGACGGAATCGCCGCTGCGAGAGGGCCGTCCGGCGAAAAGGCGGTTTCCAGATCGGTCATCGTTGATCCACGGCTCCCCGATTGGCCAGTTTCGGGCTCAATCTACGCGGTGGCCCTGCGCAAGGTATTCACGGCTGCGCATCTCGATCAGCCGGCTTACCGTACGGACGAATTCATGCGCGTTATGCCCCTGCGTGTAGAGTTCCGCAGCGTCGACCTCGGCGCTGGCGATCAGTTTTACCCGGTGATCGTACAAGACGTCTACAAGCCAGGTGAAACGCCGCGCCTCCGAGGCGTTTCCTGCGTTCATTCGCGGGATTCCCGACAGGATCAGCGTGTGGTGTTCCCGCGCGATCTCGAGATAATCGTTCTGCGAGCGGGGCCCACCGCAGAGGGTTGCGAAGTCGAACCAGATCACGCCGGTCGCGTGACCGAGAACCGGCAGCCTGCGCTCGAACAGGTCGATCACTCCCGCCGTCGGCTCGCTCGCCGCAAGATGATAGAAATCTCCGCGCATCTTGCGCTCTGCGGCCTCGTCGGCCGGCACGAGGTAGATTTCCATCTGCTCCAGGGTTCGCAGTCGGTAATCCGTACCGTGATCGACCTCGAAAACGTCAAAGCGCTCCTTGATCATCTGGATCGTCGGCATGAAGTTGATGCGCTGCAGGCCGTTCGGATACAGGCCATCCGGCGGATAGTTCGAAGTCATCACGAAGATGACCCCGCGAGCGAACAGCGCATCGAGCAGGCGCCCGAGAATCATCGCATCGGCGATGTCGGACACGTGAAATTCGTCGAAGCACAACAGCCGCGTTTCCTTCGCGACGCGGTCTGCAACGCGCTGCAAGGGATCCGGTTCGTTGTTGAATTCCTTCAGGTCGTTCTGCACCTCTTGCATGAAGGCATGGAAGTGCACCCGGCGCTTGCGCTGATACGGCACCGAATCGTAAAAGCAGTCCATCAGGAAGCTTTTTCCGCGCCCCACTCCCCCCCAGAAATACACGCTGCGCGGCATCTCCGGCCGCGCGAAGAGTTTTCGCAGGGTGCTGCGCCGCGCCACCTTGAATCCGACAAGATCCGTATAAAGTGTTTGCAATCGCTGTGCAGCGGCGCGCTGCTCCGGATCCGACTTGTAACCACGAGCAGCGAGTTGGGCCTCGTAGGCCTCGAGCATCCCGTACTGCGGGACATTCAGGACGCGATGGGACATGGAACCTGCCTGAAACCGTAATGCGAAAAAACGAGGGTGGTCCGGGATTATCCCGCACCACCCCGCGAGCGACCAGCCGGAAGGCCGATCAGAAATGCAGCGGACGCTTGTCCACTGCGAGCGCAGCCTCGTGCACCACTTCCGACAGCGTCGGGTGAGCGTGGCAGATGCGCGCCAAGTCTTCCGACGCCGCGCCGAACTCCATCGCGACGACGGCTTCCGAGATCAGCTCGGAAGCATTGGCGCCGATGATATGCACACCGAGGATGCGATCGGTCGAAGCGCAGGCCAGCATCTTGACGAAGCCCGTGGGGTCGCCGGAGCCGAGCGCACGGCCGTTTGCCATGAACGGAATCTTGCCGGCCCGGTAAGCGACGCCTTCGGTCTTGAGCTGCTGCTCGGTCTTGCCGACCCAGGCGATCTCCGGAGACGTATAGATCACGCCGGGAACCATGTCCGGGTTGCAGTGCCCGGCCTGCCCCGCAATGACTTCAGCCACCATGACAGCCTCTTCCATCGCCTTGTGCGCGAGCATCGGCCCACGGACGACGTCACCGACCGCGTAGACGTTCGGCAGATTGCTCTTGCAGTGTCCGTCGACGACGATCTGGCCACGTTCATTCACGTTCAGGCCGACTGCAGCGGCGTTCAGGCCATCGGTATTCGGAACGCGGCCGACGGACACGATCAGGCGATCGCAATCGAGCTTCGCTTCCTTGCCGTCCTTGTCGGTGTAGGCGATCGACACGCCCTTCTTGGTGACTTTCGTGTCGCCGATGGTCACGCCGGTCTCGATCTTGAGTCCCTGCTTCGCGAAAACTTTCAGCGCTTCCTTGGCCACATCCACGTCGGCGAAGCCCATGAAATCCGGCAGCGCTTCCAGCACGGTCACTTCCGCACCCAGACGACGCCACACCGAACCCATCTCCAGTCCGATCACACCGGCGCCGATGACGCCCAGCTTCTTCGGAACCGCATCGAAGTCCAGCGCACCGACGTTGTCGCAAACGATCTTGTTGTCGACCGGAATGCCGGGCAGATGACGGGGCTTGGAGCCCGTCGCGATGATGACGTGCTTGGCCTCGACCGTTTCGTTGCCGACCTTGACGACATAACCGCCGGCGCCGGCGCTTTCGAAGCTGCCGTGCCCCGCCAGGAAGGTCACCTTGTTCTTCTTGAACAGGCCCTTGATTCCCTGCGTGAGCTGGTCTACGACCTTGTTCTTGCGACCGATCATCGTCGGAACGTCGATGCTCACCCCGCCGCTCACCTTGATGCCCTGGCCCTCGAAAGCGTGCTCCGCCTCCTCGAACAGGTGCGAGGTGTGCAGCAGCGCCTTCGACGGGATGCACCCGACGTTCAGGCAGGTACCGCCAAGACGCGGCTCGCCCTTCGGATCGGCGTACGGATTGGACTCGGCGCACGCCGTCTTGAAACCCAGTTGTGCGGCACGAATCGCCGCTACATACCCGCCAGGCCCACCGCCGATGACGAGTACGTCGAATTGCTTGTCAGCCATCATTCACTCCGAAAAAGGAAAAGCGTGGTGCCACGCCGGACGCACCGGTCCGACGGGACACCACGCACTGTGTCGATTACACGTCGAGGATCAGACGGGCCGGATCTTCCAGCGCTTCCTTCATCGTCACGAGGCCGAGCACGGCTTCGCGGCCGTCGATGATGCGGTGGTCGTACGACATGGCCAGGTAGTTGATCGGACGGATCACGATCTGGCCGTTTTCGACCACCGGGCGGTCCTTGGTCGCATGGATGCCAAGAATGGCCGACTGCGGCGGGTTGATGATCGGCGTCGACAACATCGAGCCGAACACGCCGCCGTTGGAAATCGAGAAGGTGCCGCCGGAGAGCTCCTCGAGCGACAACTTGCCGTCCTTCGCCTTCTGGCCGAACTCGGCGATCTTCTTCTCGATGTCGGCGATCGACATCTGGTCCGCATCACGCAGGATGGGCACCACGAGGCCGCGCGGCGAACCGACTGCGATACCGATGTCGATGTAGCCGTGGTAGATGATGTCCGTGCCGTCAACCGACGCGTTCAGGACGGGGAACTTCTTCAGGGCAGCAACCGCAGCCTTGACGAAGAAGCCCATGAAGCCGAGACGCACGCCGTGCGCCTTCTCGAACTTGTCGCCGTACTGCTTGCGCAGCGCCATGACCGGAGCCATGTTCACTTCGTTGAACGTCGTCAGGATCGCGTTTTCGTTCTTCGACTGGATCAGGCGCTCGGCGATGCGCTGGCGCAGACGGGTCATCGGCACGCGCTCTTCCGGACGCTCACCGGTCAGGGCCAGCGAGGCCGGTGCCGTGGCCGGAGCGACAGCGCGCGGCTGAGCCGCAACCGCATCCTCCTTCGTCACGCGCCCGCCGCGACCGGAACCGGCGACGTCGGAGCTCGCGATTCCCTTCTCTTCGAGAATCTTGCGCGCAGCCGGGCTGGCTGCTCCGGCCGCAGCGGCCGACGGTGCTGCAGCCGCCGCTGGGGCAGCCGCAGGAGCCGCTGCACCGGCGGCCACCTTGGCTTCGGTGTCGATCTGGGCGATCAGTTCGCCCGACGTCACATTCTCGCCGTTCGCCTTGACGATTTTGACGAGCACGCCATCGGCCGGTGCCGGGGTCTCGAGGACCACCTTGTCCGTCTCGATGTCGATCAGGTTCTCATCGCGCGACACCGCATCGCCTTCCTTCTTGTGCCACGAAACCAGGGTGGCTTCAGAAACCGATTCCGACAGTTGCGGAACTTTCACTTCAATCAGCATGTATCCTTCTCCCGAAGTTCGAGCTTTTGCTTATTAGTTGGGTGATTGTTGCGTCGTGTCCTGGATGGGACCGAATGCGTTTTCCAATACAGCTTTCTGCTGCGCGTTGTGCTTGGCGTAATAGCCGACCGCAGGCGACGCCGAAGCGGGACGGCTGACGAGCAGCAGTTTGCGCTTCGTGCCCAGCACGTTGACCAGGTGCTGACGCGACGCCAGCCAGTACCACGCACCCTGGTTGCGCGGCTCTTCCTGGACCCAGACGACTTCCTTGGCGTTCGGGAACTGGTTGATCGCCGCGGCGAAGGCTTCGGTCGGGAACGGATAGATCTGCTCGATACGGACGAGCGCCGTATCGGTGATCTTGTTCTCGCGACGATGGGCGAGCAGTTCGTAGTAGATCTTGCCCTGGCACAGCACCACGCGCTTGACCTTCTTCGGATCGAGCTTCTCGGCCTCGGGGATCACGGTCTGGAAGCTGCCGGTAGCCAGTTCGTCGATCGTCGAGATCGCTTCCTTGTGGCGCAGCAGCGACTTCGGCGTGACGATGATGAGCGGCTTGCGCAGCTTGCGCAGCATCTGGCGACGCAGCAGATGGAACACCTGGGCCGGCGTCGTCGGGACGCAGATCTGCCAGTTGTTCTCGGCGGCGAGGCTCATGAAGCGCTCGGGACGGCACGACGAATGCTCGGGACCCTGCCCTTCATAACCGTGCGGCAGCATCATCACAAGGCCGCTCAGCCGGCCCCACTTCGCTTCGCCGGAGCTGATGAACTGGTCGATCACGACCTGCGCGCCGTTCACGAAGTCGCCGAACTGGGCTTCCCAGACGACCAGTTCATTCGGCTCGGTCGTCGAATAACCGTATTCGAAGGCCAGCACCGCCTCTTCCGAGAGCACCGAGTCATGGCACTGGAAGCCGGCCTGCCCGTCCTGAATGTGATCCAGCGGCTTGTAGATACCCTCGTCCCAGCGCTCGCGCTTCTGGTCGTGCAGCACGGCGTGACGATGGAAGAAGGTGCCGCGACCGACGTCTTCACCGGACAGCCGCACGGGGAAACCCTGGGCCAACAGACTGGCGTAAGCGAGGTTCTCGCCCATGCCCCAGTCGAGCGCCTGGTCGCCGCAGGCCATCGCCGCACGGTCGTCGATGATCTTCTTGACGCGCGAGTGCAGCGTAAAGGTCTGCGGAATCGTCGCCAGCCGCTCGCCAAGGCGCTTGATCTCGCTGACCGGGATCGCGGTGTCGCATTCGTCGCTATACGCCTTCTTGAGGAACGGCGTCCAGTCCACCGAGAACTGGCGATTGTGGCCGGGCAGAACGGGATTGGACAGGAGTTCGCCGCGATCGAGATGCTCGCGATACTCGGCGATCATGCGCTCGGGTTCATCCGCCTGGCACGTACCCTCGGCGACGAGACGGTCGGCATACAGCTTGCGGGTGCCCACATGCTTCTGGATGGTGCGATACATCAGCGGTTGCGTCACCATCGGCTCGTCCTGCTCGTTGTGGCCGAGCTTGCGGAAGCAGATGATGTCGACGACCACGTCCTTCTTGAATTCCTGGCGGAACTCGACGGCCAGCTGGGTGGCGAACGCAACAGCTTCGGGATCGTCACCATTCACGTGGAAGATCGGCGCTTCGACCATCTTGAAGATGTCCGTGCAATACAGCGAGCTGCGGTAGTCGCGCGGGTCCGAGGTCGTGAAGCCGATCTGGTTGTTGACGACGATGTGAACGGTGCCGCCCGTGCCGTAGCCGCGGGTCTGCGAGAAATTCAGCATTTCCTGGTTCACGCCCTGCCCCGCCACGGCAGCGTCACCGTGGATCAGGACGGGGATGACCTGCCCCTTGGCCTCGTCGTTGCGACGCACCTGACGCGCGTACACGGAACCTTCGACCACCGGGTTGATGATCTCCAGGTGCGACGGGTTGAACGCCAGAGTGAGGTGCATCGGACCGCCCGACGTCATGACGTCGCTGGAGAAACCCATGTGGTACTTCACGTCACCCGCGGTCAGGTCGGCAGCAGCCTTGCCCTCGAATTCCGAGAACAGCATCGACGGCGACTTGCCCAGCGTATTCACGAGCACGTTCAGACGGCCGCGGTGAGCCATGCCGATGACGACTTCCTGCGCGCCAAGGGCACCGGCAACGCTGATCAGCTCGTCCATCGCGACGATCGCCGACTCGCCGCCTTCCAGCGAGAAGCGCTTCTGACCAACGTACCTCGTATGCAGATAGCGTTCGAGCGTTTCCGCAGCGGTCGTGCGCTCGAGGATGCGCTTTTTCTTCGCGGCATCGTAACGCGGCGTCGCACGCACGCTCTCGAGGCGCGCCTGGATCCAGCGCTTCTGCGAAATGTCGGAGATGTACATGTATTCCGAGCCGACCGAACCGCAGTAGGTCTGACGCACCGCTTCGAGGATCTCGCGCAGCGTGGCGTGGTCGGTCGAAAACCCGTGGAACGAACCCGTATTGAAGCTGCGGGACAGGTCCGCCTCGGTGAAGCCATAGTACGACGGCTCCAGTTCGGCGATATGAGGCCGCTCGGTCCGACGCAGCGGGTCGAGATTCGCCCAGCGGTTACCCAGGAAGCGGTAGGCATTGATAAGCTGGAGCGTGCTTACCTGACGCTTGTCGTCGCCTTCGGAGACAACGGTGCGCACCTGTCCGCGCTTGGCCATCTCGGCGAATGCGGCGATAACGGGGCCATGCGCCACGTCACGCAACGCAGCGCCGCTCTGCGACTGAAGGTTGTCGAAATAGGCACGCCACGACTCCGGCACCGACGCCGGATCGGAAAGGTAATTTTCGTAAAGCTCCTCGATGAACGGCGCATTGCTGCCGAACAGGTGAGAAGTCGATCTTTGCTGAATGGTCATTGTTATGCCACCTGTAGTCTTATTGCATTGCTTGGGCTACTCGACGCTACATGCCCGGCTTCTCCGAACAAAAACGGGATGGCCGCGTCGAACGACCATCCCGCGGAGATCATTGCCGGGATTCTCTCCCGCCCTTGAACATCAGTTACGGACGCTGGGTCAGGTCCGGAACGTTGCGGCGCGCAGCACCGATGTACAACTGGCGCGGGCGACCGATCTTGTACTCGGGATCAGTGATCATTTCTTCCCACTGGGTGATCCAGCCGACCGTACGAGCCAGCGCGAAGATGCACGTAAACATCGACGTCGGGATGCCCAGCGCCTTCTGGACGATGCCGGAGTAGAAGTCGACGTTGGGGTACAGCTTCTTCTCGACGAAGTACTCGTCTTCCAGCGCGATCCGCTCGAGTTCCTTCGCCAGCTTGAACAGACGGTCGTTCTCGAGACCCAGTTCGCCGAGGACGTCGGCGCAGACCTTGCCCATCAGCTTCGCACGCGGATCGAAGTTCTTGTATACGCGGTGACCGAAGCCCATCAGCTTGAAGCTGTCGTTCTTGTCCTTCGCGCGCTTGATGTACTCGCCGACGCGCGACACGTCGCCGATCTCTTCCAGCATGTTCAGGCAGGCTTCGTTCGCGCCGCCGTGTGCCGGGCCCCACAGGCAGGCAATGCCTGCCGAGATGCAGGCGAACGGGTTCGCGCCCGACGAGCCGGCCAGACGGACCGTCGAGGTGGAGGCGTTCTGCTCGTGGTCGGCGTGCAGTGTGAAGATGACGTCGAGCGCACGCACCAGCACCGGGTTCGGCTCGTACTTCTCGCACGGCGTACCGAACATCATATGCATGAAGTTCGCCGTGTAGTCGAGGTCGTTGCGCGGGTACATGAAGGGCTGGCCCATGTTGTACTTGTAGGCCATCGCAACGATCGTCGGCAGCTTGGCGATCAGACGGTTGATCGAGATGTTGCGGTGTGTAGCATCCGAGAAGTCCATCGCCTCGTGGTAGAACGCCGACAGCGCCCCGACCACGCCGACCATGACCGCCATCGGGTGCGCGTCACGACGGAAGCCCGAATAGAACTTCGTCATCTGATCGTGCAGCATCGTGTGGTTCTTGATCGTCGTCTCGAACTCACCCTTCTGCACGGAGTTCGGCAGCTCGCCGTTCTTCAGGAGATAGGCAACTTCGAGGAAGTTGCATTTCTCAGCCAGTTGCTCGATGGGATAACCCCGATACAGCAGCTCGCCCTTGTCACCGTCGATGAAGGTAATCGTGGACTTGCAGCTCGCGGTCGAAAGGAACCCGGAGTCGTAGGTGAAGAGACCGGTCTTGGCACCCAGGGTGCGGATGTCGATGACATCGTTCCCGTGGGTACCGGTCATCACCGGGAATTCGACGGTCTTGCCATCGACGGTAAGCGTTGCGGTGCGTTCAGTGCTCATAGGTCATCCCTTATGCGTGCCCGTATTAACTACTAGCTCCCTGTGACGACCGTCCTGCCGAGTCAGCGCTGACTCAGCAGTCCGATCATCTCCTTCCAGCGGTCGACCTCGCATGGACTGCTCCCGTTGACCATGGCCCACAGCTCATGGTCTTCGCAACGGAGCAAGTCGTCGAGGTCCGCCAACTGACCGTCCGTAAGACGGTCGAAGTCCCGTTCCAGAAAGCGTGCGAAGACGAGGTCGAGCTCCAGGAGAGCCCTACGACATTGCCAGCGCACGCGTCCCCGGTTGATGCTCATACTGCCCGGCTGACCATCATGTCCTTGATCTTGCCGATAGCGCGCGTCGGATTCAGACTCTTCGGACACACGTCGACGCAGTTCATGATGCTGTGGCAGCGGAACAGGCGGTACGGATCCTCGAGGTTATCGAGGCGCTCGGTCGTCGCCTCGTCGCGCGTGTCGGCGAGGAAGCGGTACGCCGCGAGCAAGCCCGCCGGTCCGACGAACTTGTCCGGGTTCCACCAGAACGACGGGCAGGACGTCGAGCAACACGCGCACAGGATGCACTCGTACAGGCCGTTGAGCTCTTCCCGCTCTTCCGGCGACTGCAGGCGCTCGCGCTCGGGAGCCGGCGAGTTGTTGACCAGGTAGGGCTTGATCGAGTGGTACTGCTTGAAAAACTGGGTCATGTCCACGATCAGGTCGCGGATGACCGGCAGACCCGGCAGCGGACGCAGCACGACCGGCTGGGCCAGTTTGTCGATGTCCGTCAGGCACGCCAAGCCATTCTTGCCGTTGATGTTCATCGCGTCCGACCCGCACACGCCTTCGCGGCACGAACGGCGGAACGACAGCGAATCGTCCTTGGCCTTGAGTCGCACGAGGGCATCGAGGAGCTTCTTGTCGGACTCTTCGAGTTCGACGCTGATGTCCTGCATGTAGGGCTTCTCGTCACGATCGGGATCGTAACGGTACATCTTGAAGTGAACAGTACGCTTGCTCATTTACTATTTCTCCCGCACTTAGTAGGTGCGCTTGGCGAGCGCGATCGGCTCGACGTCGTGCGACAGCGGCTTCATGGTGACCGGCTTGTAATCGAGGCGGTTGCCTTCGCGGTACCACAGCGTGTGCTTGAGCCATTCCTTGTCGTTGCGGCCGTTCGGGAATTCTGCCGTGTCCGGCGCGTCGTCGCGCACGTGTGCGCCGCGCGATTCCTTGCGGGCCTCGGCCGAAATCATCGTGGCCTTTGCAACTTCGATCAGGTTGTCGAGCTCCAGCGCCTCCATGCGCGCCGTGTTCCAGACCTTGGACTTGTCCTTGATCTCGGTACGCTTCGAGCGTTCAGCGACGTCCAGGATTGCGGTCACGCCCTCCTTCAGCAGATTGTCGAAGCGGAACACGCCGGCATGCTTCTGCATGGAGCGGCGCATCGCCTGCCCGACTTCCGCAACGCTCTCGCCACCAGTCTGGTTCTCGAGACGGGAAATCCGCGCCAGCGAAGCGTCAGCAGCGTCGGCAGGCAGGGGTTTCAGCGACAGGTTGCCGCTCTGGATGTCGTCGACCACCGATTCGCCGGCGGACTTGCCGAACACGAGCAGGTCGAGCAGCGAGTTGGTGCCGAGGCGGTTCGCGCCATGCACCGAGGCGCATGCGCATTCGCCGGCAGCGTAGAAACCGACGACCGGGGTATTCGGCTCGCCGTCCTTCGGCACGACCACCTGACCCTTGTAGTTCGTCGGGATGCCGCCCATCTGGTAGTGGCAGGTCGGGACGACGGGGATCGGGGCCTTGATCGGATCGACGCCGGCAAACTGGATCGAGATCTCGCGGATGCCGGGCAGACGCTTCATGATCGTCTCGGGCGACAGGTGCGTGATGTCAAGCAGCACGTGATCCTTGTCCGGACCGCAACCACGGCCTTCATTGATTTCGGTGACCATCGAACGGGACACGACGTCGCGCGAAGCCAAATCCTTCAGGTTGGGTGCGTAGCGCTCCATGAAGCGCTCGCCGGCGGCATTACGCAGGATGCCGCCTTCGCCACGCACGCCCTCGGTGATCAGCACCCCCGCGCCCGCAACGCCGGTCGGGTGGAATTGCCAGAACTCCATGTCCTCGAGCGGGATGCCCGCACGAGCGGCCATGCCGACGCCGTCACCGGTGTTGATGAACGCGTTGGTCGAGCTGTAGAAGATGCGCCCGGCGCCGCCGGTGGCGAAAATCGTCGCCTTGGAGTGGAAGATAGACACTTCGCCGGTTTCGAGCTCGAGCGCGGTCACACCGACGACATCGCCGTCCTGGTCGCGAATCAGATCGAGCGCGATCCACTCGACGAAGAACTGGGTGTTCGCGCGAACGTTGCGCTGGTAGAGCGCGTGCAGCATCGCGTGACCGGTACGGTCCGCCGCTGCACAGGAACGCGACACGGGCGACTGGCCGTAGTTCTGCGAATGACCACCGAACGGACGCTGGTAGATCTTGCCGTTATCGGTGCGATCGAAGGGCATGCCGTAGTGTTCGAGTTCGACGACCACTTCGTTGGCCTTGCGGCACATGAATTCGATGGCATCCTGGTCGCCCAGCCAGTCCGACCCCTTGACGGTGTCGTACATGTGCCAGTGCCAGTTGTCTTCCGTCGAGTTGCCCAGCGACGCGGCAACGCCACCCTGGGCGGCGACGGTGTGCGAACGGGTCGGAAAGACCTTGGTCAGCACGGCGGTCTTCAGACCAGCCTCGGAAAGTTGCAGGGCCGCACGCAGACCGGCACCGCCGGCGCCAACGATAACTGCGTCAAAAGTACGCTTAGCGACAGTCACGCTCACAGCCTCCAAAGAATCTGCGCAGCCCAGCCGGCGTAGCCGACGAGCAGGAAAACCGTTACAAGATGCAGGGCCAGACGCACGCCGACCGGCTTGATGTAGTCCATGAAGATGTCACGCACCCCGATCCAGGCGTGATAGAAGAGCGCCAGGAAGAACAGGAACGCGAAGAACCGCACGATGCCGTTGCGGAACAGGCCGGACCACGTCTGATAGGTCATCTCGGGCAGACCGAGCGCAGCCGCTGCGAACAGAACGGTGAAGATCACCATGAACAGCGCAGTTGCGCGCTGCGCAATCCAGTCGCGCAGGCCGTAGTGAGCACCGACGACGATACGCTTTACCATAGCTTCACCCCAATGATCACGGTCAGCGCAATGCTGACGACCAGCACGATGCGCGAGCTGTTACGGGCAGACTGGAGGTCGATGCCCTTGTGAAGATCGAGCAGAAGAAAGCGAATGCCCGCACAGAAGTGATGCACGTAGGCCCAGAGCAGGCCCAGCAGGAGAATCTTGACGAGAGGATTGCCGACAACACTCTTGTACGCTGCAAAGGACTCGGGCGAAGCGAGGCTGCGATCGAGCAGGTACAGGAGAAACGGCAGCATCAGGAACAGCCCCGCACCGCTAACCCGATGAAGAATGGAAACGATACCCGGCAACGGGAGCCGGATTTCGTGCAGGGCCAGGAATTTGGGCCGCTGCTTTCGCGCTATGGCTTCTGACATATTGTTTTACCCCTAATTTGGCGACGGTTGCCCGACGCGGTTCTCCCAACTTGCAAAGCGCGAGAATTATATACGCGGAACGTAGTCGTTCCGCCGCCTCGCGCGCTCAATTCAGTTCATTCAGATAAAAATGCTCGGCGGTGGAATACAGGCCGCGCCGCCATTCAACCGGCTTATCGCCATAGGTGTACGTCACCCGCTCGACCGACAGAAGCGGCGTCCCCTCCTGCACCCGCAGCGTCTCGCTCGTCGAGCGGTCGGCCGCTACAGCGCGGATCCGCTCCTGCGCACGAATCATGCGCAACCCGAAGCGAGTTTCGAACAGGCTGTAGAGCGATCCGTTCCAACTCTGCAGCACCTCGAGGGTCAAGCCCTGGAAAATTTCTCCGGGCAGATAGATCTCGTCGATCACCACGGGCTTCTGCGCAAACTTGAGCAGGCGCCGCACGATAATGATGGGTTCGCCCTGCTCGATGCCGAGCATGCGCGAAGCCTCCTGCCCCGCCTTCGCGCGCCAGCAGTCCATCGGCACGCTCTGGGGGTGGGCGAGATCGCCATCCATCGGAACGAGACGCAGGAACCGGAACAGTGCGCGCGGATCGTTATGCGACGCGACGAAGGTCCCTTTGCCCTGCTTGCGCACGAGAAGGTTCTCGGCCGCCATCTCGTCGATGGCCTTGCGAACCGTCCCTTGGGAAACACTGAATCGCGAGGCGAGCTCCTGCTCGCTCGGAATCACCTGACCGGGGCGCCATTCGCCCGACTCAAGCGCCTGAAGAATCAGGCTCTTGATCTGCCGGTAAAGCGGACTGAAGGTTGGGGATTCCTGTGCCATGGGCGCATTTCATCACAAAATTTTTGAAGCGTCCATTATCAGTCTGTTGTCTTATATAAGACAAGTGACATTCATTGACACGTACCGGACTTGCTTCTACCATCCTCCCGCCCCGGAAACCGTTTTCCGGTTTTCCAAAGTCGAACGCCGAGCTGCAATCGCGGGCGCAAGATCTACAATCAAAACCGTCTTCTCTTCAATTCGCTTTAGAGGGAGTACTCAGATGAGCAAAGCCCCCGTCCGTGTAGCCGTTACCGGCGCTGCCGGCCAGATCGGATACAGCCTGCTGTTCCGCATCGCCAGCGGCGAAATGCTGGGCAAAGATCAGCCCGTGATCCTGCAACTGCTCGATCTGCCGCAGGCCCAGAAGGCGGTCAAGGGTGTGATGATGGAGCTGGAAGACTGCGCCTTCCCGCTGCTCGCCGGCATGGTTGCGACCGACGACCCGAACGTCGCATTCAAGGATGCCGACTACTGCCTGCTCGTCGGCGCCCGTCCGCGCGGCCCCGGCATGGAACGTGCCGACCTGCTGACCGCGAACGGCGCGATCTTCACCGTTCAGGGCAAGGCGATTGCCGAGAACGCCAAGGAAACCGTCAAGGTCCTCGTCGTCGGCAACCCCTGCAACACCAATGCCTACATTGCCGCTGCGGCTGCCAAGAAGGTCGGTCGCACGAATCCGAACAACTACCACGGCATGCTGCGCCTGGACCACAACCGCGCACTCTCGCAACTTGCAGCCAAGACCGGCCGCACGGTGTCGAGCCTGAGGAAGCTGGTCGTGTGGGGCAACCACTCGCCCTCGATGTACGCGGACTATCGCTTCTGCACGTCGAACGGCGACTCCGTCAAGGCGCTCGTCAATGATCACGCCTGGAACAACGACGTCTTCCTGCCGACGGTCGGCAAGCGCGGCGCAGCAATCATCGACGCGCGCGGCCTCTCGTCCGCCGCTTCGGCTGCGAACGCTGCGATCGACCACATGCGCGACTGGGCCCTCGGCTCCGACGACTGGGTGACGATGGGCGTTCCGTCCGACGGTTCCTACGGCATTCCGGCCGGCGTCGTATTCGGTTTCCCCTGCGAGTGCAAGAACGGCGAATTCAAGATCATCCAGGGTCTCGAGATCGACGAGTACTCGCGCGAGAAGATCAACAAGACCCTCGCCGAGCTCGAAGACGAGCGCGCTGCAGTTGCCGACATGCTGAAGTAATCGGCCTGCGCCGGACTTCAGCAAAAAGCCGCGGCAGTGCGCCGCGGCTTTTTTTTGGTGCGCCCAGCATGGGCGCACTCTTGCGGGTGAAAGTCCCGCCGTAAGTTGATCACAGCGAACGAAGCGAAGCGCAACTGCGTGAGGGCGACTGAGCGTGGGGAGGAAGCGTGGAGCGAAGCTGCGAGCCGATGGACAAGAACCGGATAGAAGGCGTTGCGGAGCAGGGCGAGCGGGCCAGAAACCGCGAAGCTCTCGTGATCGAGCGAAGTGGCGTAGATCCGGCGGTTGTGCAGCGAAGGAGTGCGTTCTTACCTGGGGAGATCTCGCCTTGTGCCTGAAAGGGCGACGGTGACAAATCGGAGCGAGAAGTCAGCAGAGGCCGTAGTAGCTGCCAGTGCGGGGCGAAGGGCCGAACGAGTAGGAGGGCCGAAGGGCGTGTCGCTCGGACGTGCAGTGCATCAGAAGCCCGCGCAGGCGGGGCGAATCGCGGGAGGGCGAGGTGAAACCGAACCTGAAGCGAGGCGTGATGAAGCACGGACGGCGCGGGACGGAACCGGAAGCCCAGGGCGAGATGGCCTGCTGGCGCAGGCGCTCGCGAGCGCGAACATGGTGA
>NZ_QVLR01000061.1 GCF_014822185.1 Azoarcus sp. Aa7 | reverse complement strand
TGTCGGCGCGCATCCAAAATTACCCAGCCGTGCGCGTTGAATTTTACCCAGGGACTTTAGCCACGCGTCATTGCAGTGACTACCCTTCAGTGTAGTCCAACGGATCGGTTCCCGGTTTCGATGCTCGGTTTCTGGAAGAGCCGCGTGCTCGTGCGCAGAGGGAACCCGCGCAGGGCGTAGCCCGGAGCGGGTTCCCTCTGCGCGGCGGCCGCTCAGAAGGGTTCATCCTCCGTCTCGGCGATCCTGCCACGCTTGCTCTGCTCGCGCGCCCGGATGCGCGACTGCGCGTCGGCCGAGCTTTGATGGAAGCGGTAGGACTCGTTGCCGGTCTCGACGATGTGGCAGTGATGGGTGATCCGGTCGAGCAGCGCCGTGGTCATCTTCGCGTCGCCGAACACGGTCGCCCATTCGCCGAAGGTCAGGTTGGTCGTGATCATGACGCTGGTGTGCTCGTAGAGCTTCGAGAGCAGGTGGAAGAGCAAGGCCCCGCCCGACTGGCTGAAGGGCAAATATCCGAGCTCGTCGAGGATGACCAAATCCATGCGCAGCAAGGAGAAGGCAAGCCGCCCGGCCTTGCCCGCGGCCTTCTCCTGCTCGAGCAGATTCACGAGGTCCACGGTGGAGTAGAAGCGCACCCGTTTGGCGTGACCGGTGATGCCGCTGACCCCCAGCGCGGTCGCCAGGTGCGATTTCCCGGTACCCGTTCCGCCGATGAACACGGCGTTGTGGGCCGCTTCGGTGAAGGACAGGGTAGCCAGTTCGTGGATCAGTTCGCGATCAACCTTCGACTGTTCGAAGTCGAAACCGGCCAGGTCGCGATGCACCGGGAACTTTGCCGCGTGCAGCTGGTAGGCGATCGAGCGCACGTGCCGGTCGGTGTCCTCGGCCCGCAGCAGATGTTCGAGAAGCCAGCGCGAACTCTGCACGGTCGCCTCCCCTTGGGCTGTCAGTTCAGCCCACGCGTCGGCCATGCCGTACAGGCGCAGGCTCTTGAGTTCGGCGATCAGGTCACGCATGGCTGACCTCCCCGCGCAGGCGGTCGTAGCGTTGCGGATCGGCCTCTGGCGCCTCGTTGAGAGTGAGCGCCGTGGCGACCTGCGCAGGCGGCGGGGCCGTTTTGAGGCGGCTCAGTACGTTCTCGACGTGCTCGGGGCTGGGGCGCCCCGATTCGAGCACGATTTCGATGGCCACCAGCACGGCCTCCAGTCCGTGCGCGGGGACGGCGGCAAGGACTTTGGCCATGAGGCGGTCGCCGCCTTCGCGCTTGAGGAGCAAGGCGCGTAGCCGCTGCAGGGGCCCGGGCATGTCGGCGAAGGGGGCGCCGTTTCGGAGCGCCCCGGGCTTGCGTGCGATCAGCGGCAGATAGTGCTGCCAGTCGTAGCGGGCCTCGTTGCGGCCGAAGCTGCGCACGTGGCTTGCCACCACCGCATCGTGCGCGACGAGGTCGATGCGCTCCGGATAGACGCGGATGCCGACCACCTGACCCACCAGTTCGCAGGGCGCCGAGTAGCGGCAACGGTCGAAGCTCACGAGGCAGGTGCTCGACACCTTGCCGACGGTCTCCACATAGCCGTCGAAGGGCACGATCATCGGCATCAGCTGCGCCCGCTCCTGGTCGAGCATCTCGGCCAGGGTGAGGTCGTAGTCGGGATGCTTGAGTTCCTGCCACAGGCTACGGCAGCGGGCCAGGAGCCATCGGTTCAGTTCCGTGAAGGAGCCGAAGCGCACCGCCGCCGCGTCCTGCCAGATGCGCCGCCGGCTATCCTGCACGTTCTTCTCGACGACGCCCTTCTCCCATCCTGCGGCAACGTTGCAGAAGTCCGGGTCGAAGAGGTAGTGCGAGGCCATCGCCGCGAAGCGCGTATTGACCACGCGCGCCTTGCCCTTCTTCACGCGGTCGACGGCCGTCTTCATATTGTCGTAGATGCCACGCCGGGCGATTCCGCCCAGGGCCGCAAACGCCCGCGCATGCGCGTCGAAGAGCATTTCGTGGCTCTGCGTCGGGTAGGCCTGCACGACAAAGGCACGGCTGTAGCACAGCTTCAGATGGGCGGCGAGGATCTTGCGCCACACCCCGCCAATCACGAGGTGTTCCTCGCTCCAGTCGAACTGGTGCGCTTCGCCCGGTTCGAACTGCAGCGGCACGAACGCCTTGGTGACCGCGGCGCCGCCCTGCACGCGCCAGCGCCGGATGAATTCGGTGACGCGGCTGTAGTCGCCGTCAAACCCCTGCGCCTGCAGTTCGGTGAAGAGTTTGAGCGCGCTGCGCCGATCCCGAACCGGTCGTCGCGCATCGACCTCCAGCATCTTCACGAGCTGCTCGGCATACGGCGTGATCTTCGTGTCGCCGCCGCGGCGCCGGTACTTCGGCTCCACCCCCTCGGGCGCATTCAGCCAATTGCGGATCGTCTTGCGCGTCAGCCCCGTGCGTCGCTCGATCTCCGACAGCGACAGCCCGTCGCGGTAGTACAACCTTCTCACTTTACCCAGCATGTTCATGGTGATCATCTCCTCGGTTCCCCGCTTCACAACGGAAGCGGCGGAGGTTAATGACCCTGAGTAATTTTCAGCGCGCACACCCCTCTAAAACTGGGTAGTTTTCATCGCGCGCCAACA
>NZ_QVLR01000060.1 GCF_014822185.1 Azoarcus sp. Aa7 | reverse complement strand
GGTGGTGAAGAGGGCTTCGATCTGGTTGCTCATGGGCGGAGGAAGGTTCAGCTCAGCAGCGCGGGGTTGTACCACCGATCGTCATGTTTGTTGAGAAGTCAATTTCCACGGGAAACGGCATAGAGCCAAAAACGAAGGGGCGAGTTACCGGCAAGCATCCAGGGACAAGGCAGTAGTGAAGTTGTTGTTTCCGGAGAGCGCGTCAGTAGAGACGGCGTCGCGGGATTATCTGGACGCGTTGTGGGTCAGGACTACACTGAGGAGTGGGGTTCCTGCAAAGAAACGAAGGAGGTGCGCTCATGCTCGTTGAATCTGTGCTGGCAAAGAAAGGTCATGATGTATTGACAATTTCACCGGATACCACGGTCTATGAGGCCTTGGTGCTGATGGCTAAAAACAATGTGGGTTGTGTGCTTGTAATGGCCAAAGATCAAATCGCAGGCATCTTCTCGGAACGAGATTATGCCAGAAAGATAATTCTCAAAGGTAAGGGCTCGAAAGAAACCCCGGTGAGCGAGGTGATGACCACGCAGGTCTGCGTCGTCGATAAACGGAAGACCCTCGATGAGTGTATGGCTGTGATGACCGCCAAACGAGTACGCCATCTACCGGTAGTCGAAGGCAATAAGCTCATTGGTATAATCAGTATTGGCGACACCGTGAAAAGCATTATCGATGAAAAGGAACATGAAATCGAACACCTGATTGATTTCATACATGGGGGGGGTAATCCCCCCGGAAAATGATGGTCGTCGGAAGTAGAATTTTCTCGAACGCAGTCGTGAAGGAAGCGCTCGAAAAATGTGGTGAAGCCATCCTTTTATCCTTCCTTGAGCGAACATATGCCACCCCGGGCAGCCCAGATGGGGCCCTCGCAGCTACCAGAACCCGGCGCCGATGCCCAGGCGCAAAGTCTGCTACTCATTGAGCAGGTCCAGCAGGCGATCGCTGACCAGGGCGGGCGGTTGCCCTTTGACCAGTATATGGAGATGGTCTTGTATCAGCCCGGTCTGGGTTATTACACGGCGGGTTCGCGTAAATTTGGTCCCAGCGGGGATTTTATTACCTCACCGGAGATCTCGTCCCTGTTTGCCAAATGCCTTGCCCGCCAGTGTCGGCAGGTGCTGGCACTGGCGGGCGGTGGCCATCTGCTTGAGGTGGGGGCCGGTTCTGGTGTATTGGCCGCCGATCTGCTGGCCGAGCTGGAGCAACTGGGCCAGTTACCGGAGGCCTATCTGATCCTGGAGTTGAGCCCGGACCTGCGGGCACGGCAACGTGAGATGCTGCAGACAAAGGTCCCCACCTTGGTTGACCGGGTACGCTGGCTGGATACCCTGCCCGAGGCTGGGTTTCGCGGTGTGGTGGTTGCCAATGAGTTGTTGGATGCGATGCCGGTGCACCGTTTTAGGCTGGAGCAGGGGGCAATCAAAGAGCAGTTTGTGACGTCCCGGGATGAGGGGTTAGCGCTGGTATGGGACAGGCCGGTGAGTCCGGGGTTTGTCGAGGCGGCAGCCGCTGTGGCCACCCAATTGGGAAAGGCGGGCGCAGACTACGAATCAGAGATCAATCTGCGGGCGCCCCCCTGGCTGCAGGAGCTGGCAAAGGCGGTTGACGCCGGGGCTGTGTTGTTGATCGATTATGGCTACAGCCGGGCCGAGTATTATCATCCCGAGCGCAGCCGCGGCACCCTGATGTGCCACTATCGGCACCGTGCCCACCCGGACCCCATGGTCTACCCCGGGCTGCAGGATATCACCGCCCATGTCGATTTTTCCGCTGTGGCCGAGGCGGCGCTGGCGGCCGGGTTTGCGGTGACCGGCTTTACCACCCAGGCCTTTTTTCTGATGGGCAACGGCTTGGATGATCTGGTGGCGGCCTCGGATATCGATGATGTTGTTGCCCATATGGAACTGATCCAGGCGGTCAAACGGCTCACTTTGCCCAGTGAGATGGGTGAGCGTTTCAAGGTGCTGGGACTTAGCCTGGGGGTCGATCAGCCATTGTCTGGCTTTACCTTGAGAGATATGCGTGAACGACTTTAGAACATTTGTTGCACTGTTGTTGGTTGGTCTCTGGTGAGCGTCGGCTGCCCGGGGCGCTGCGGACGTTCATTTCGGAAATCATTGGGGGCCAGTGCATGCCCGCAGTTGGCCGATACTGACCTCGCCGAACGATACTCCAATGGCCGGTCCCTCCACAAAACCGCCCGCCACGCGCGAAAATTGACATCCCCAAGCAAATGGCTGCTTGCGGGTGAGCGGTCCCGCTCAACGTCAGCTTCGGGCAAAAACCGCCACCGGCAGGTCATGGCCGCCTTCTGCCCTCGACGCAAGAATCGCGGAAGATAGGCAGGGCCATCGTCACCTCTCGCTCGACCGATTGACGGCTCCACGATGCGTGACTCCTCCGCGCGCCTGCGAACGACCAGCTCATCCCATCCCGTTGAGCCGTCAGCGACACGACAGAGTGAGTTTTCGGCCCCTCCCCCATCAAAAGAGATCCGCCAGCCGCGCACGGACCGCCTCCGGCACGTTGGGCTGATTCGCGATCTCCGCCAAGAAATTGGGATCGTCCGCGACGGTGAGTGGATCGAGGGCGATGGGCTGGAGAAGCGTCGACAGGGGCGCCGCGGCGGCGCGCGGGGAGATGCGGTCGGGGCCGGTGAAGTCGTCGGGGCCGGTGAAGTCGTCGGGGCCGGTGAAGTCGTCGGGGCCGCAGAATGGCAGGCGCGGGCGGAGGTCGATGTCCGTGGCCTCGATCTCGTCGAGGGCGAGTGACCAGACGAGGGGTTCGAGCGCGCTCCGCAGGGCATTCCTCGGCCTCGGCGTTTCGACTTCGCGCGCGAGGGCGGGCAGGTTGCGGAAGGCGGCTCGCAGGTGCGGCAGGCTTGTTTCAGCGACACGGAGGCGACACTAGGATCGGAACATCGCCCAGAGGCCGACGGCCGATGCGGAAATGGCGTCCTAGCCAATGCCGTAGCGGCGCAGGCGGGCGGCTATTGCCGAATGCGACGCACCAAGGCGCTTGGCAAGTCGCCGGCTGGAAGGGAAATCGCCGTAAAGGCGCTGCAGCAAGGTCTTCTCGAAGCCCGCGACAGCCTCGTCAAGCGTCGTGACTTCCCTGTCCGCATCCCGTCCCGCGGGGTTCGCCGCGTGGGCGAGTTCGAGGTCGGCCGCGGCAATCACGAGCCGTTCGGTCATCGTCACCGTCCGGAAAATCACGTTCTGGAGCTGTCTGACATTGCCGGGCCAGGTGCTCGCCGGCAAGGCGGCGCACGCTGCCGACGACAGGCGCATCAAGGGGCGTCCCGCCTGTGCGCAGGCGCGCGCCAGGAAGAACTGGGCAAGCGGAAGGATATCGCCGGGCCGTTCGCGCAACGGCGGCATGTGCAGCGTCAGCACATTCAGTCGAAACAGCAGATCCTGCCGAAAATGACCGTTGGCCACCATGTCTTCGAGCGCGCGGTGGGTGGCGCTGATGATGCGGACGTTTACCTTGATTTCACGATCGCCGCCCACCCGCCGGAAGCTGCCGTCGTTGAGGAAGCGGAGCAGCTTGGCCTGCAGGTAGGGCGACATTTCGCCGATCTCGTCGAGAAACACCGTGCCTCCGTCCGCCAGTTCGAGCAGGCCCGGTTTGCCGCCGCGCAAGGCGCCGGTGAAGGCGCCCGGCGAATAGCCGAACAGCTCGCTTTCGGCGAGGTTCTCCGGAAGCGCGGCGCAGTTCAGGGCAAAGAAGGGCTCGGCGCTGCGACTGCTGCCGGCATGGCACGCGTGGGCGAGCAGTTCCTTGCCGGTGCCGGTTTCGCCGGTAATCAGCAACGGGGCATCGACGAGCGCCATGCGCGCCGCGCGCTGCTTGAGCAGGTCGATCTCCGGTGAATTGCCGAGGATGGCTTCGAAACCGCCCGCATCGTAATTCTGCAGCGCGCTCAGGCGTTCGCCCATGCGAGTGGGGGCGTGGAGGGTCATCACGGCACCCGCCACCCGACCGCCCGTTTCGTGCAGGGGCAGAGTCTCCAGCATGTACGGCTCGCCGTTGAGATCAATCTCGCGCACCGGCAGGTGATAACCCCCGTCGACGAGCGCATCCAGCAGTCCCGGATCGCCGATCAGTTGCTGCATCGAGCTTGCCCGCAGATCGGCTTCGGACATTCCGCTTGCCGTGACGGCGGCGCCGTTGGCGACGATCACGCGCCCCTTCGCATCGACGGCGAACACCGGATCGGCCTGCGAGGCCAGCAGGGCGTCCAGATACAAGCGCCGTTGCGCGCCGGGGAGCATGGCGACGACGTCGACGGTGCGCACACCGGCGATCTGCGGTAACTGGCTGCGCAACTTGATGAGTCCGGCTTGATCCAGCGCCGGTGCCTCGATGTAGATGTGCGGCGGCTCGACCTCGACGGCCGTGACATTGAGCGAGCGCCGCGCGAGTTCCGCGAGGATCTCATGGGCAATGCCAACCCGGTCGTCAAAGACAATGGCAATGCGCATCAGGGCTCCTGTATCGTTATCAAGACAGTGTATTGATAACGATACACTCAATGCAAGACATTGATCATACGGTAATTTTGTTGCAAACAGGCGCGCTGTCGGGGTGATGGTGTACTGATTTACGTACAGCTGAGTCCGGCAGAGGTGTGCGAATGTTATTAACTATTTGTTTTAACACACGTTTTTTTATTGGCACGGGCGTTGCTGTATCCCCTTGAGTCCAGCCTGGCAACGTCGCTCCCGCGGCGCAGGTCCAGGGATAAATTCAGGGAGAAGTGGCATGCATGTGCTCGTACTCGGCAGTGGCGTCATCGGGACCACTATCGCCTACTACCTCGCCCGAGCCGGGCATCAGGTCAGCGTGGTCGATCGGCAGCCGGGGCCCGCGCTGGAAACCAGCTATGCCAATGCCGGTGAAGTCTCCCCCGGCTACTCGGCGCCGTGGGCGGGCCCCGGCGTGCCGTTGAAGGCGATCAAGTGGATGCTGATGCACCACAGCCCGCTGGTCATCAAGCCGATGCTCGACCCCGCGATGTGGCGCTGGGGCATGTCGATGCTGCGCAACTGCACGGAGGCGCGCTACCGCGTCAACAAGAGCCGCATGGTGCGACTCGCCGAGTACAGCCGCGACTGTCTCAAGGAGCTGCGCGCCGACACCGGCATCCGCTACGACGAGCGCAGCCACGGTACGCTGCAGTTGTTCCGCACGCAGAAACAGCTCGACGGGGTAGGCAAGGACGTCGAGATCCTCAAGCAGTACGGCGTTCCTTTTCAGGTGCTGGAAGGGAATGCCTACCTCGAGTACGAGCCGGCGCTGGCGCTGGTCAAGGACAAGTTCGTCGGCGCGCTGCGCCTGCCGGGCGACGAAACCGGCGACTGCTTCAAGTTCACCCAGAACCTCGCCACGATGGCCGAATCCCTCGGCGCGACATTTCGCTTCGGCGTGAACATTCGTGGCATCGAGCACGCGGGTGATCGCATCACCGGCGTGCGCACCGACGCCGGCCTGCTCACCGCGGACAAGTACATCCTCGCGTTGGGCAGCTATTCGCCACAACTGCTCAAGCCGGTCGGCATCGACATTCCGGTCTATCCGGTCAAGGGCTACTCGATCACGGTGCCGATCGACGACGCCGCGATGGCGCCCGAGTCCACGATCATGGACGAGACCCACAAGGTCGCCGTGACGCGCCTGGGCGATCGTATCCGGGTCGGCGGCACGGCCCAGCTGTCGGGCTTCGACCTGCATCTCGACACGGCCCGTCGCCGCACCCTCGAGTTCGTGGTGGGTGACCTCTTCCCCAAAGGCGGTGACGTCGCCCAGGCCGAATTCTGGACCGGCCTGCGCCCGATGACACCCGACGGCACGCCGATCATCGGCAAGACGCGCTACCCCAACCTGTACCTCAGCACGGGCCATGGAACGCTCGGCTGGACCATGGCGGCCGGCACCGGTCGGGTCATGGCCGACCTGGTCAGCGGCCGCAATCCCGACATCGCCATCGACGACCTCGGCGTCGCCCGCTACGCCTGACCCTCGCAGTCCCACGAAAACACAAACCACGGAGACAACCCATGGAAGCACTTACGCAGTTCGTCACGGCGATCAACGACATCGTGTGGGGGCCGCCGATGCTGATCGCGATCCTTGGTACCGGCCTGTTCCTGCAGTTGCGCCTCAAGTTCATGCCGGTGACCAAGATCATCGCCGGCTTCGTCATGGTCTGGCGCGGACGCAAGGCGGCACCCGGCGCACCGGGTGAAATTACGCCCTATGCCGCACTCATGACTGCCCTGGCGGCAACGGTCGGGACCGGCAATATCGCCGGTGTCGCCACCGCCATCGCCGTGGGTGGGCCCGGTGCCATGTTCTGGATGTGGATGACCGCGCTGGTCGGCATGGCCACCAAATATGCCGAAGTGCTGCTTGCGGTGCATTACCGCGAAACCGACGACCACGGCGAGCAGGTCGGTGGGCCGATGTACGCGATCAAGAACGGTCTCGGCCGCCACTGGCGCTGGCTCGGCGCGGCGTTCGCGCTGTTCGGCGGCCTGGCCGGCTTCGGTATCGGCAACATGGTCCAGTCGAACAGCATCGCCGGTGCGCTGGAAGCCGGTTTCGGCATCGATCCGTGGGTATCCGGTGTCGTGATGGCGGTATTCACCGGCGGCGTGCTGCTCGGCGGCGTCAAGCGCATCGGCGCGGTGGCGGAAAAACTGGTGCCGTTCATGTGCATCGGCTATGTCGTCGCGTCCCTGACGGTGCTCGGTATCTATGCCGACCAGATTCCCGCAGCCTTTTCGCTGATCCTTTCGAGCGCCTTCAGCCCCGCGGCGGCAACGGGCGGTTTCGCCGGTGCTGCGGTGATGATGGCGATGCGTTACGGCGTGGCGCGCGGCATCTTCTCGAACGAAGCCGGCCTCGGCACCGCGGGCATCGCGCAGGCGGCCGGCCAGACCAAAAATCCGGTCGAGTCCGGCCTGGTGGGCATGATGGGCACCTTCATCGACACCATCATCGTGTGCACCATGACCGGCCTGGTGCTGATCGTGACCGGCGTCTGGAGCAGCGGCCTCAAGGGCGCGGCACTGAGTTCGAGCGCCTTCGTCACCGCATTCCCGGGCTTTGGCGGCCAGTTCCTGGCCATCGCGCTGGCGATCTTCGCCTTCACCACCATCCTCGGCTGGGCGTACTACGGCGAGAAGTGCTGGGAGTACCTGATCGGCACGTCGGTCGAAAAACCCTATCGCGTGCTCTGGACGCTCTTTGTTCTGGTCGGCGCAGTGACGCAACTGGACTTCGTGTGGCTGGTCGCCGACACGCTGAATGCCTTCATGGCCATCCCGAACCTGATCTCCTTGCTGCTTCTGTCCCCGATCGTGGCAAAACTGACACAGGACTACTTTGCCGACCGTCGCGTTCCGGTCGGCCGGGCGGCGGTCGGCGAGGTATCTCGCTAGATAGCCAGCTCAATTTGAGCCAACCCGGCCCGTTCGTCATCGGCGCGACGCGGTGGAGTCGCACGCTCCGCGCAAACCGGATGACGAAAGCGGGCCGGACCTTCGGTCCAATCAACCGCTTTCAACCGGGGACCAGCGCAGCCCCTCATCGGGGCATGCGCCCGCGCTCACGATAGAAAGCAATGCGCTCGATGTATTCGCGTGTGCTCTTCGGCATCGGCGTGCGGGCACGCACGATATAGAAGATCAGCGAGCGGCCGGCCTGGATCAGCTGGATGCCGTCTGCGTGGCCGTGCAGGCGCCGGCCTGAAGGGCGCCCCCTGCTGCCGCGTCCATGCCCGTGCGCGAAGCCGGCAAGCCGCTCGCCGGCGGTAACGAACTTCGACCACACATCGAAGATATCCCGATCGGTCCGCAGCGTCTCGCACTTGATCCGCGCCGCCGCCGCGAATTCCGTCACCGCGGGCGCAATGCCTTCAAAGACGGGAATGCCGCTGAAATTCGCGATCATGCTCGCCGCGATCCTGTCGATGTCGCGCATGCATTGGCCGATCTTGACGTAGCGGCTCTCGTAAAACTCCTCGACCGACAACGAGTAGGCGCGGAAAGGCTCGCCCCACAGCTCGTCGATGCCCTCTTCGCCGCTGCGATGCAGGACCAGGCGTCCCAATTCCAGTGCCTCCATCAGGCAGCGTCCGCATTCCTCAATCAGCGGGTAGTCGGGCAGGATCTCCACGCCGTCGGCCTGCAGTTCCACCAAGCGGCGGAAGATGTCCGTCGCCCGGTTGGACAGTGCGCCCGCCAGCATCCCGCCCTTTACGCGGCGCATGGCCGGATCGGTTTCAGCCTCGTAGGCCGCACGCGCGTCGTTGAGGCGCGATCCGGGAACGTTCAGGCCGTGTTCCGTGTGATTGAAGAGGCGGCGTGTCAGTGCTTCGATCAGGTTTTTCTTGCCCTGCAAGGAGTCTGCGGGCAGAGGGTAGGTCTTGACCCAGTACCCGCAGTAGAAAACCCGCTCCTGCCGGTCAATGATTCGCCGCGTCCCCTCCGGCAAGGGAACGTCCCCGCCCGGCGGCTGTGCCAATTGAATGACCGGTCCGTTGCTGTCCATGATGAGACGACACATGTTTCATTCGGCGATGGGATCCGCGCCTCTTCATGCCGTGCGTCAGAGGATGACCGAGATCTCCTCGCGGCGAACCAGATCGTGCTCCAGCTGCAGACCATCGATGTCGAGCGCATCATGCGCGGCAAGCAACCCGACCGGAGTCCCGCCATCGTCGACGACCGGCATGTGGCGGAATCCGCCTTCGTACATCAGATGCAAGGCGTGGCCGAAAGGCTTGTCCTTGTGGATCGTCTGCACCTGCGTGGTCATGATGCTCTCGACCGACGTGGCCGCCGGATCGAGCCCCATGGCGACGACCCGGAACACGATGTCCCGCTCCGTCAGGATACCGAGCAACTTTCCCTTTTCCACCACCAGAACTGCCGAGGATTTCAACTCCCTCATGATGATCGACGAATTGCGGATCGTGCTGCCTGGTGAGACCGTAGGGAATGGGCGTTGACCAATGACGTCGCGAATGGGGCGGTAGGGCATGGCATGTCTCCTCTCGATCGAAGGATGAAGACGAACGAGTCTTCCTGCGAGCCGTTCTGGAACACGAACCAGATGAACAGGGTGTCGGCTCAGGCGGAATGACGTCGCGAAGGGGCAGTGACCACAAGGTCTTGTCCCGTGAGCATCCAATATCAGACATCGTGGCAATCGACGCTCCGCTTGAAACACGCAAGTTGCGGGCCTCTATAACAGTGGCCAGAAAATGCAATCAAAACAAAGCCGTGCGTTGTATCTGCGTTTTCGCGTGGCTGTTATCTGCACCAGCATTGGGATAACGGAGACGCGTTGAGCGCCAAATGAGTGCGCTCGGTCGGGTATCCGGCGGCTGATGTGTGCCACGGGAAACAGCTCGGCCGGCTGCAACACGCGGTGGCGCCGATTAGCTCGCCCACCGGATCGATGGCACGTGCGACCGACGGTTCGCGGCATGCCGATAAATTGGCACAGATGCATTTCGCGTTCTATCGTGGACAGACCCCACAGCCCGTAACGCCGCGACGAACAAACACCCACAAAGCGGAGGCATCCATGAGGTTCCCGATTTCCCGGCGGTTTGTTGCACCGTTGTTGAGCTGTGCATTGTTGATACCGGCTGCGGCGCACGCCGCCGATACCGCGCCCGAGAAACCCATCGGCCTGACCGGCGCGGCCGATGCCGTCGGGCTGGTCGATCTGGCCCCTCACAACCTGCCCGGTGCGCTCGGCGATTACGATTTGCGCGCGCGTGTCGTCGGGCTCGAACCGGGCGGTGCCATCCATAACCACCCGCACGCGGGCCGTCCCGGCATCGTTCGCGTCACGAAGGGGACCCTCATCGAGTATCGAGGCGAAGCCAAGCGCACGCTTGCCGTCGGCGACACGTGGTACGAAAACGCCGACACGACGCACTGGTTCCGGAACCCGAGCACTACCGAAGCCGCCGAGATCTGGGTCGTGGATCTGATTCCGAAGAAGAAGTAGCCCTTAGCTGCACACAGGACAGGGGCGGACGGGCCGCAGGGGTGCGGACTTCAAGTGACAGGACTCGGAAACGCCCGGCGGATGTGCCGGGCGTTTTCACATCGAGGAAGAGCTTCGGCCGAGAGCGCCTGTCCTCAGGTTGCGCAATAACGCGAGCGGAGAAGCGATGGTGCTCATTTCGCGCGCAGGCCGATGCATCAGCGAATCGTGACGGGAGCGACTACGATTCCTCTCGCCACTGACGGAATCCGACCCCAAGCTGTCTGATGACATCCGGAACCTGAAATGACAGCACCGGGAACCGATAGCTGACGGGCGTCAGTATGCATGCTCGGCAATGACTCTCCTGACCGTGCTCAATGCCTCCCGAAGGCTGTTCAGATCGACAGACCCCAACGCCAAGCGAATGGCGTGCGGTGGCGGCGCTGACGTGGCAAAGGGTTCGGCCGTTGAAACAGAAATTCTCTCGCGCATGAGCACCGACGCCACCAGATCTGCGCGTACTTCTTCGGACAACGGCAGCCAGACGAAGTACGACGCCGGATGGCGCACAAGATTCAAGCCGGCGAGGATCTCCGTGACGACCGCCTGCCGTGCCATGGCGTCCCGCCGCTTCTCCGCTTCGAGGCGAGTGACGGTGCCATCTTCGAGCCAGGCGCAGGCAATCGCCGTCATCACCCCGGGCGTATTCCAGGTACTGACGCGGATCGCGCGTTCGAGCTTGGGCACCCACTCAAGCGGGGCTGCAACAAAGCCGACGCGCAGCCCGGTGGCCACGCTCTTGGAGAAGCCGGACACGTAAACCGTCCGCTCCGGAGCCAGCACCGCCAACGGGGACGGCGGTTCTTCGGCGAGGAAGGCGTAGGCAGCGTCCTCGATAATCAACAGCCCGTGCCGGCGGGCCAGCGTGACCAGTTGCTGCCGCCGACACGCGCTCATCACCCAGCCCAGTGGGTTGTGCAGCGTCGGCATCACATAGATGGCCCGCACGCGCCGTTTCTCGCACACACGCTCCAGTGCATCGAGGTCAGGTCCGTTGCCAGCCGCCGGGATCGGCACCAACTCCAGATGGTGCGCGTCGGCGAGCACCTTGAACCCTGGGTAGGTCAGTGCGTCGGTCACTACCACATCGCCGGGCTGCAGCAGTGCCATGACACTCGTTGCCAGCCCATGCTGGGCGCCCGCCACGATCACCACCTGCTCCGCATTCACCGCCAACCCCCGGCTGACAAGGTGGCGCGCCATCGTCGCCCGCTCGTGTTGGCGTCCCGCGTGGGGCTGGTAACGGAGCAAGGCCTCCAGATCCCCCGAGGCGGCGAGCTGGCGCAGTGCCGTGCGCAGCAACTCCGCTTGCCCCGGGAGCGACGGGTAATTGAAGTTCAGATCGACCATCCCGGCAGCGACGTCCTGCTGGTCGATCCCCAGATCGCGATGCAATGAAGTCTCGCGTACGAACGTCCCGCGCCCGGTCTCGCCGCTAACCAGCCCCATGGCTGCGAGCTCCGCATAAACGCGGGTGGCGGTGACGAGTGAAAGCCCTTCCTTGGCAGCAAGCTGCCGGTGAGTCGGCAGGCGCGTACCCGGCGGCAAGCGACCAGAGCGGATTTCAGCGGCGAGCGTATCAACCAACTGCTTGTAACGGGCTTGGGCCATGCGGCAATGTATCCATGACAATTTTTTGATTGTATTGATGATTGTACTTACGATCTCTCATCGCAAGCTTGCACGGAGAAACAAGCACCATGCACATCGCCATCCTCACCTTTGAAGGTTTCAACGAACTCGATTCGCTGATCGCCTTCGGCATCCTCAATCGCATCAAGAAACCTGACTGGCGCGTTTCGATTGCCAGCCCGACCGTCCGGGTCCGCTCGATGAATGGCGTCATAATCGAAGCGCAGGCCTCCCTTGCCGAAGCGGCGGAGGCCGATGCGGTGCTGGTCGGCAGTGGCATGCAGACGCGGGAGGTCGTCGCCGACGCCGCGCTGATGGCGCAATTGCAACTCGATCCAGCACGGCAACTGGTGGGCGCACAGTGCTCCGGCACGCTCGTGCTGGCCAAACTGGGACTGCTCAAGGAGGTGCCGGCCTGCACGGACCTGATCACGAAACCCTGGGTGGAGGAAGCCGATGTGGCCGTGCTCAACCAGCCCTTCTTTGCCCGGGGCAATGTGGCCACCGCAGGCGGCTGCCTCGCGTCGCAGTACCTGGCCAGCTGGGTCATTGCCCGGCTGGAGGGCATCGAGGCGGCCCGCAGCGCGATGCATTACGTCGCGCCCGTGGGCGAAAAGGAGCTCTACATCGAGCGCATGATGCAAAACATCACGCCATTTCTGGACGAGTGCTCGGCCACCGCGTGAGACGGCCCGAGCGTCCTGAATCCAAACCTGACCGACCTGACCCGATCATGCATATCCCCAACAGCTTCCGGGAACACCGCACTGAAAACCTGCATCACCTCGTGCAGGCGCACCCACTGGGCCTGCTGGTCACGAATGGCACCGGCGGCCTTCAGGCTTCTCCCTTGCCTTTCCTGCTCTGCCCGGATGAAGGAGAGCAAGGCGTGCTGCGAGCCCACATCGCGAGAGCCAATCCGCACTGGCAAGAGCTGGTTGGACTGGCCGAGTGCCTGGTGGTGTTTCAGGGCCCGGAAGGCTATGTCACGCCGTCGTGGTATCCGAGCAAGGCGGAAACCCACAAGGCGGTTCCCACATGGAACTACGCCACGGTGCATGCCTGGGGCACCCCGTCCGTGGTCGACGATGCCGCCTGGCTACTCAGGCAACTGAACGATCTGACGGACCAGAACGAGAAGCCGCGTCCTCAGCCGTGGTCTGTTGATGATGCTCCGGCAGACTATGTAGCGGGACAATTGAAAGCCATCATCGGCATCGAAATCCCGATCCGGAGAATCGAAGGCAAGTTCAAGATGAGCCAGAACAAGAACGACGCCGACAGGGCGGGCGTCGCCAGAGGGTTGCGTGACGAGAATGACCCCCACCGCAATATCTCTGTGGCCAGTTTGGTTGAGCGTGCGTAGGCAGCGCGGCGGCTTTCAGATCTGGTAGCCGCCGCCCACCTTTCAACTGTTCGGCAGATCCGAACGTCTCTTCGTGGCCGATGGTACCCTCTCGGCATCGCGACCGTAAGCGGCCACCCGTCGCGTCGAAGATGCTCCGCGAGCGGCCGCGCCAAGGTCAGATCTCGATCTACTCAGAGATCTCCAAGGCATCATCGACCTCGATGCCGAGGTACCGGACCATCGACTCGAGCTTGGAATGGCCTAGCAGGAGTTGGACGGCCCTCAGGTTCTTCGTGCCCTTGTAGATCAAGGTCGCCTTCGTGCGCCGCATCGAGTGCGTGCCATAGGCGGAGGGATCCAGACCGGCCGCGATGACCCAGTGCTCGACGATCCTAGCATACTGACGTGTAGAGACATGGGGGGGAGCTGTGCAGGCGGCTCGGAAAGAGGAAGTCCTCCAACTTCAGGCCCGCCTTCGCGATCCAGGCTGCCACAGCCGTGCGGGTCGGCTCGGTCAGTTCAAACTGCACAGGCCGCTGCGTCTTCCGCTGCACGACCATCGCGCGTGAGAGCACCTGGTTTCCGTGCGTCACGTCGCGAACCCGCAGGCTGACGAGATCACAACCTCGGAGCTTGCTGTCGATCGCGAGGTTGAACATGGCGAGGTCGCGCACCTCGTGGGCGTTCTGCAGATGGATGCGGATGGCCCAGATGTCTTTGGGTTTGAGCGGCGCCTTCTGGCCAACCAGCTTCCCCTTGTTCCAGGCTTCCCGATGTTCGCGGGTTTCCATGACCGGCTCCTTGCTGTTGATCGGAGCCTGATTCTTGAACTCGTGGCGACCGGCGGCTATCGGGGAAGATGCCCACCGCGTACTATCGGCCACGACCAGTCCTTCCTTGTTTGCTCAAGCCGGTCATCCGACCGGCGGCTCCGACCATGTTGATGCCGCTCGTGAACGCGCAGCCTCCGTCAAGTCATCGGCCTTATGCAAAGCTTTCCATAAGGCCGAGGACTTGTCCGAGTTCGAAGACAGACAGCCGACCGGTCCAGGATCGGTTACCCGCCGTTCGCGATGGGCGAAATTTCTCAGTCGCTATGTCGCTTGATAGCCGGACTCTGCCAGTCATGGTTCGTCGTCTCATTGGGCGTTCCGACCGACCTGCTGACATACCCATCCTGGGATCAACCGGAGTCTGCTTCGGCCAAATTGCAGGCGAACATCGATGCGCCCTCGTCCGGATCAGGCGCCCCCGCGACGGCCTGCTTCCGCCGGGGACGCTGCGCCGGCCTCGTACCACCCCTTGCTGGCGTTGACCACGCGCACGACCAAGAGCATCACCGGCACCTCGATCAGCACGCCCACCACGGTCGCCAGCGCCGCACCCGACTCGAAGCCGAACAGGCTGATCGCCGCGGCAACGGCGAGTTCGAAGAAGTTCGACGCGCCGATCAGCGCCGAGGGGCAGGCAACGCTGTGCTTCTCCCCCACCGCGCGGTTGAGCAGGTAGGCAAGCGAGGAATTGAAGAACACCTGGATCAGGATCGGCACCGCCAGCAGCGCGATCACCAGCGGCTGCGCGAGGATCGCCTCGCCCTGGAAGGCGAAGAGCAGCACCAGCGTCACAAGCAGGGCACTTATCGACCACGGGCCGATGCGCTCCATCGCCGCATCGAAGGCCGCCTCCCCGCGCGCCAGCAGCGCCTTGCGCGCAACCTGCGCGAGCGCGACGGGAATCACGATGTACAGCACGACCGACGTGAACAGCGTGTCCCACGGCACGATGATCGCCGAGATGCCCAACAGCACGGCGACGATGGGGGCGAATGCGAACACCATGATCGCGTCGTTGAGCGCGACCTGCGACAGCGTGAAGATCGGGTCGCCGTTGGTGAGCCGGCTCCACACGAACACCATCGCCGTGCACGGCGCCGCGGCGAGCAGGATCAGGCCCGCGATGTAGCTGTCGATCTGCTCGGCGGGCAGCCAGGGCGCGAACAGGTGACGGATGAAGAACCATCCCAGCAGCGCCATCGAGAACGGTTTCACGAACCAGTTCACGACCAGCGTCACGCCAATGCCGCGCATGTGACCGCGGATCTCGTGCAGCGCGCCGAAATCGACCTTCATCAGCATCGGGATGATCATCACCCAGATCAGCACCCCGACCGGCAGGTTTACCTGCGCGACCTCCATCCGACCGATGGCCCGAAAGAGCGCCGGCGCCATCTGGCCGAGGGCAATGCCGGCGACGATGCACAGTAACACCCAGACCGTGAGGTAGCGCTCGAACACGCTCATCGGCGCCGCGGCCGCTTGTTTCCCGGTGACTTCGCACTGAACCGACATGTTGTTCCTTCTTCTTTCCCAAAATATTCGATGGCCGCGCCGTCGCGATAACGCTCAGGGGAGCAGCGCACCGATGCCGTCCACCGCGACCCGGAATGCGGCGGGATCCCTCCGCGCAAGATCCCCGGGCAAGGCGAGGAATGCCTCGATACGCGCGCGCAACACGCGGTAGGCATGCGCGAATGCCGCGTCGATCTCCGCATCGCTACCGGTCGCCTTCGCCGGATCGTCGACGCCCCAATGCGTGCGCGGCACCTTGCCGAGCACCACCGGGCAGGTCTCGCCGGCGGCGCTGCCGCACACCGTGACGATCAGGTCGGGCACCAGCGGCAGATCGCTCCACGACTTGCTGAACAACCCTTCGGTCGGAAAGCCTTCGCGCGCCAGCAGCGCCAGCGAGCGCGGGTGGACATAGCCCGCAGGCTGGCTCCCGGCGCTCATCGCCCGCATGCCCGCAGGGGCTAGGGCATTGAAAGTCGCCTCGGCAAGGATCGACCGGCACGAGTTGCCGGTGCACAGGAACAACACATTCATGCTTCCGATTCCTGCACAGGGTTGGAAGAGCCGCAGCCGGGAATCCCTCCGGACAGGAGGTCCGCGTCCCGGCACCCGCCCGACACCCCGCTGCAGCAGTTTTCGGTGAGGAAGCCGACGACCTCGGTCATCAGCGCGAGATTCGCCCGATAGCGCAGGAATCGCCCCTCCTGCTCCACGCGCAGGAGTCCCGCCTGCGTCATCGTGCGCAGATGGAAAGACAAACTGCTCGGCGCGATGTCGAGCGCGGTGGCGATGTCCCCGGCAACGATGCCCACCGGCTCCGCCTTCACGAGCAGCCGGAAGACGCCGAGCCGCACGCCCGACGAGAGGCATTCGAAGACAGCCACGGCCGCTTTCTCGTCCATTGCTTCCATATTTCCAAATTTGTTGAAATATCGTAACGAAACGCAGTCGCGTGCGTCAATGCCGTCATGGCGCGACGGCTCAGAAGGGCACGACGCTCTCGAAAGTCATCGCGATGCGCCGCTCCGGATGAATGAAGGCGATCGCGGCGGCATGCAGGTGCAGGCGCGCGTGAAGTTGCGCGCTCCGTGGCGGCGCATACAACACGTCGCCGAGAATCGGATGCCCCAGCGACATCAGGTGCACGCGCAGCTGATGGGTGCGCCCCGTCACCGGCTCCAGCTCGACGCGCGACACCGCCGCATCGCCCTCGCCACGGCGCTCGACGACGCGAAACCGCGTCAGCGCCCGCCTCCCGCGCTCGCGGTCCACCCTCTGGCGCGGATTGTTGTCCGGATCGGCCGCCAGCGGCAGATCGATTTCCCCGCTGTCGCTCGCGACGAGGCCATGCACGGTGGCAACGTAGCGCTTGCCGACCGTGCGCTGCGCGAACGCGTGATTCATCCGCCGCAGCATCTCGGGTCCGCGCGCGAGCAGGATCAGCCCCGATGTGGCCATGTCGAGCCGATGCACAAGGAGCGCGTCGGGGTACTGCGCCTGCACGCGCAACTCGAGACAATCCTGCCGCTCCTCGCCGCGCGCAGGCTGCGACAGGAGGCCGGACGGCTTGTCGGCGACGACGATGGCGTCGTCTGCATGGACGATCACGGGAGCAAGATGCGGCACGGGTACGATAGCGCTGGGCGATGACAAAGAAGGCGAAAAATGCCCCGGAAGGCGGAGGCGACACCGTGCCGGATTACCCTCCGACCGAGCCCATCATCCGCCACCGGACCGCGCCTTTTAGCAGGATTCCCGCGCCCCGGCAAACCCCGGCGCGTATCCGCCTTCGGCATCCGGCGACTTTGACGGCAAAATGGCCGTCCTCACACCACATCGAACCGCCATGTCCCGACTGCCCCGACGCATCGTCTGCCTCAGCACCGAAACCGTGGAAGTCCTCTACGCCCTGGGCGAACAGGACCGCATCGTCGGCATTTCCGGCTACACGGTCATCCCGCCGCAGGCCCGCAAGGAAAAGCCCAAGGTCTTCGCCTTCAGCACCGGCGACCTCGACCGCATCCTCGCCGTCCAACCGGACCTCGTGTTGTGCTTCTGCGACCTGCAGGCCGACATCGCCCGCGATCTCGTCAAGGCCGGCGTCGCCGTGCACGTCTTCAACCAGCGCAGCGTCGAAGACATCCTCGCGATGATCGAAACGGTCGGCCGCCTCGTGGGCGCCGAAGCCCGCGCGCAGGCGCTGGTCGGCGAACTGGAGCAGCTGATCGAGGCGACGCGTGCCGCCGCGGCGCGCCTCCCGCGGCGTCCTCGCGTGTATTTCGAAGAATGGGATGAACCGCCGATTTCCGGCATCCGCTGGGTATCCGAATTGATCGGCATCGCCGGCGGCGACGATGTCTTCGCCGAGTTCGCCAATCGCGCCTCGGCGCGCGACCGCATCCTGGCCGACCCGATGGAAGCAGCGCGCCGGAGCCCGGACATCATCATCGGATCGTGGTGCGGCAAGCGCTTCCGTCCCGAAAAGGTCGCCGCGCGTGCCGGATGGGAGGACGTGCCCGCGGTGCGCAACGCTCGGATCCACGAGATCAAGTCCGCGATCATCCTCGCGCCGGGCCCCGTCGCGATCCGCGAGGGCCTGCCCGCACTCACGAAACTCATGGCCGACTGGGCTGACGGTGCGGCCGGATAGTCGCCCCGACGCCCACACCGCCCGGTCAGCGCGACGCGCGTCTCAGCCCGGCGAAACCGCAATCCTGTCCAGCACGTCGAGGAAGGTGCCCAACACCGGGCTGGGCAGCCGCTCCGCGCGCGCGACGGCGAGCGACAGGTAGGCCCCCTCGTCGCTGATCGCCAGGTAGCGCACGCGCGGCAGCCTCACGCATTCGAGCGGCGCAGGCAGCACCGCGACCCCGAGGCCCGACGCGACCAGCCCGATCTGCGTCGTCGCCTCGCGCGCCCGCTGCACGATGCGCGGCTCGAAACCCGCCCCGCGGCACAGATCACCGACGATTGCCGGCAACCCGGTTCCGACGTCCGGCGGATAGGCGACAAAGCCCTCCTCGCGCAACTCGGCAAGCGAGACCTCGGTCCGCGCCGCAAGCGGATGCGACGAATTGACGACGAGGCGCAAGGAGTCCCGTCCGATCTCGCGCGTCACGATCCCGGGCGGCACGTCGAGTCCGCGGTAGCGCACGAAACCGACATCGATGTCCCCCCGCAGCAGCGCTTCGAACTGATCCCCCGTGAACATCTCGCGCAACAGCAGGCCGACCTGCGGAAAATCGCGACGGTAGGTATAGAGCACGTCCGCAAGCGTCGTCGTGTAGGGCAGCGACGACGTGAAGCCGACCCGCAACTCGCCGAGTTCGCCCCGTCCCGCACGACGCGCCTCGTCCGTAGCAGCCTGCGAGCGCGCGAGGATCTCCCGTGCGTGATCAAGGAAGCGCAGGCCCGCCTCCGTCAGCGCAACCCGTCGCTTGCTGCGCTCGAAGAGCCGGGTGCCGATCTCCTCCTCGAGGTCACGGATCTGCATCGACAGCGGCGGCTGGCCGATGTGCAGGCGTGCCGCGGCGCGCGTGAAGCTGAGTTCCTCGGCGACCGCAACGAAGTAACGCAGGTGGCGCAGTTCCATATATCTGTTTTATAGATTTGTTTATCACTTCAAATATATTGGACGTATGCATCACCCGCAACCTAGCATTCAGTCACCGGCCGCAGTGCGGCCAGCGACCGATCACCGATCCGCACGACGATGCCAGACCCTGCGCCAGACCCCGCCGCCCCCTCCGCCCCGATCGAAGCCGGCACACCTGCCTTCCGGCGCGCCAACCTCGCAATGTTCCTCGGCGGCTTCACGACCTTCGCGCTGCTGTATGCGACGCAACCGATTCTCCCCCGCCTCGCCGCCGACTTCGACGTCGCGCCGACCACCGCGAGCCTGTCCGTCTCGCTGGGTACCGCCGCGCTGGCGCTGATGCTCCTGCCCGCGAGCGTGCTGTCCGACCGCTATGGCCGCCAGCGCCTGATGAAGGCTTCGCTCGCACTCGCGACCGTGATCGCGTTTGCGACCGCCGTCGCGGCGGACTTCAGCCAGCTGCTTGTCCTGCGGATGCTGATGGGGGCAGTCCTCGCCGGCCTGCCGGCCTCGGCGATGGCCTGGCTCGGCGAGGAAATCGCACCACGCGCGCAGGGCCGTGCAATGGGCCTGTACATCGCCGGCAACGCACTGGGCGGCATGAGCGGGCGCTTCCTCGTCGCCGGCCTCACGGACTGGAGTTCGTGGCGCATCGCCGCGGCGGCACTCGGCGTGCTCGGGCTCGTCGCGACCCTCGTCTTCTGGCGCTGCCTGCCGCCCTCGCACCACTTCCGCGCACGGGCCGCCCTGCCCGCGCGGGTGTTCGGCGACATCGCCGCCCTGCTTGCCGACAGCGGGCTGCGCCGCCTCTTCGCGATCGCCTTCCTGATGATGGGCGCCTTCACCAGCCTCTACAATTACCTCGGCTTCCGTCTCCACGCGGCGCCCTTCTCGCTCGGCCAGACCGCCATCGGCGCCGTGTTCCTGCTGTACATGGTCGGGACGTTGTCGTCGGCGTGGACCGGGCGTCTGGTCGACCGCATCGGCCGCCGCGCCCTGCTGTGGATCATGATCCTCGCCTGCGGCGCGGGCCTCGCGATCGCCCTCGTCGACCACCTCGCAGCCATCATCGCCGGCGTCGCCATCTTCACCTTCGGGTATTTCGGCGCCCACACCACGGCCAGCGGCTGGGTCGGGCGCCGCGCCGGCGAACGCCGCGCCCTCGCGACCGCGCTCTACCTGTGCAGCTACTACCTCGGCGCGAGCCTCATCGGCACGCTCTCCGGCCTGGCGTGGGAATTCGCCGCGTGGCCCGGCGTGACGGCCGCCCTGATCCTGTGCGCCGCACTGGCCCTTCTGTGCGCCTGGCAGTTGCGCAGATTGCAGCCCGTCGGCCAGGCCCCCGCCTACACGCCGGCGGGCTGAAGGTCGCCCCGACTCAGCGCCGCTCGACCCAGAACAGCAGCCCGGCGGCTGCCACGACGAATAACAGGCTCGGCGTCGCCGCCGCGAGGACCGGCGGCCAACTGTTGATCACGCCCAGATTCGAGAACAGGCCGTTCAACAAGTGGAAACCCACCCCCAGCATCACGCCGAGGAAGACCTTCACGCTCACGCCGCCCATGCGTTCGTGGCTCATCGCGAACGGCAGCGCCAGCGCCATCATCACCAGCGCCGCAAACGGATAGATCAGCTTCTTCCACAGCGCGATCTCGTAGCGGTCCGAGTTCTGCTGGTTTTCGCGCAGGTGATTCACATAGGCCACCAGCGTCGCCACCGACATCCGCTCCGGCAGCACCATCAGCACGCTCAGCACTTCCGGCGTCAGCTCCGACTTCCAGTCCATCTCCGGCAGATCCACCACCTCGGTGCGATCGCCGAGGAAGCGCGTCTGACGGATGCCGTTCAGGCGCCAGCTGTTCTCGTCGGTCAGGTAGCGGCCGGCCGCGGCCTCGGTCACCGACCGCAGCGCATGGCGCTCGTCGAACTCGAAGATCCGCACCTTCTCCATGCTGCGATCCGGCTGCAGCGTCCGCACGTTCACGAAGCGCGGCCCGTCCTTCACCCACAGGCCCGACCGGAGCTGGCTCGAAACCGTCGAATTGGTCGCCGTCAGGCGCCACTGCTGCGCGGCCCGCTCGGCCGGCGGAGCGACGTACTCGCCGAAGATGAAGGTCGCGACGACGAAGATCGTCCCGATGCCCGCAAGCACACGCAGCATCTTCGCCGTCGACATCCCCGACGCGCGCATCACGGTGATCTCGGAATGACGCGCGAGCGTCGTGAGCGAATACAGCGTGCCGATCAGCACCGCGATCGGCAGAAGTTCATACACCCGCCCCGGCAGGATCATCGCCACATACAGCAAGGCGTGATGCAGCTCGTACCCCCCCTTGCCGACCGAATCGAGCTCGTTGAGGAAGTCGAAGAACGCGAACAGTCCGAGGAAGGCGAGCAGCACCGTGAAAGTCGCCCCGACGACCTCGCGGGCGACATAGCGGCCCAGCACCGTCATCATGCGCGCGCCCTCCAGAACGGCGACACCGCCAGGCGCCGGTAGAACATCATCGCCAGCACCGCGAGCACCACCACGTGCGGCAGCCACACTGCGAGTTCGAAGCGCAGCCGCCCCTGCCCGACCCAGGACTGGAAGATGCTGATCGCGTTGCTATACACGAGATAGGTCAGGATCGCGAAAAGCAGGTTGTTCGCCCGCCCGGCGCGCGGATTCACGAAGGACAGCGGTATCGCCATCAGCGCCAGCAGCAGCGCGGCGACGGGCACGCCGATGCGCCCGAGCAGCTCGCCGAGATTGCGGTCCGTGGGCGACGCCAGGAGCTCCGCGGTCGGGATCACGCGCGTGCGCGACGACTGGCCTGCCACCTTGCGCTCCTCGATCAACACCGAGTAACGCTCGAATTCCATCACGCGGTACTCGGGCGTGCCCGGCTCGCCCTCGTAGCGCCGCCCCTTCTCGAGCACGACGAAGCGGTCGCCGTTCGCATCCGTGTGCAACGACCCCTCGGCCGACACGATGACGCTCAGGCGGCCGTTCTGTTCCGAACTCACGAACACGTTGCGCACCTTGCCGTTTTCCCCCGCCCCCATCTCGACGAAGAAGACGCGTTGCGAAGTTGCCGACTCGCGGAACACCCCCGGCGCGACGCGCGAGGCGTCGTCGCGCGAGTCGAGCCGTGCCTGGAACTCGGCGTTCTTCTGGTGTGCCCACGGCGACAGGAACAGGGTCGCAGCCGCGATCGCTACCACCGCCGGCAGCGCAAAGCGCAGCACCGGCCGGATGAAGCCCGTCAGCGGCACGCCCGAAGCGAACCACACCACCATCTCCGAATCGCGGTACGAGCGCGACAGCGGCAGCAGCACCGAAATGAACACGGTCAGCGACAGCACGATGGGCAGCTCGGTCAGTGCGCCGAAGCCGATCAGCGCGAGCACTGCGTCGGGGGGTACGCGGCCGCCGGCCGCCTGCCCGAGCAGGCGCACCAGCACGACGGTGATGACGATCGCAAACAGGGCGACGAACACACCGGCAGCCGACTGGGAGAATTCACGCCGGAGGGCGCGGCTGAAAATCATCGCGCGAAAGCCTGGATCTCGTTGGAGTGCGGGGTTTTTGACGCGTTTGCCGCGAACGGGCCATAATCGGCGGCAATCGGAACCACGCGTCTTATAAAGGAACAGGGCATGGAATTTACCATAAAGACCGGAGCCCCGGAAAAGCTCAAGACCGGCTGCCTGGTCATCGGAGCATTTGCCGGCGGCACGCTCACCGACGCCGCAGCCGCCCTCGACAAGGCGGCCAAAGGCAAGCTCGCCGCCCTGATCGCCCGCGGCGACCTAGACGAAAAGGCCGGCTCGCTGCTCGCGCTGCACGAACTTCCGGGCTGCGCCGCCGAACGCGTGCTCGTCGTCAGCCTCGGCAAGCAGGAAGAACTCGGCGACCGCGCCTGGCGCGACGCCGTCGGCGCCGTCGCCAAGGCCCTCGCTGCCTCGCCCACCCACGACGCCGCCGTCTGCCTCGCCGACATCGCGCCTCCCGGACGCGACGCCGAATGGGCACTGCAGCAGCTCGCGCGCGCGCTGGCCGACGGCACCTACCGCTACGACGCCACCAAGTCGAAGAAGAAGGACGACAAGCCGCGCGGCGCGCGCAAGGTCGTGCTGGCCACGCACAACAAGATCTCCGCCGCCATGGAGGCCGCCGTCAAACGCGGCCAGGCGATCGCCGAAGGCATGGCGCTGGCGAAGGATCTCGGCAACCTGCCGGGCAACTATTGCACGCCGTCCCACCTCGCCGAGACCGCGGTGGAACTCGGCAAGCAGTTCAAGCTCAAGATCGAGGTGCTCGAACGCGAGGACATGGAAAAGCTCGGCATGGGCTCCCTGCTCTCGGTCGCGCGCGGCTCGCACCAGCCCCCCAAGTTCATCGTCCTGCACTACAAGGGCGGCAAGGCCAAGGACAAGCCCGTCGTGCTCGTCGGCAAGGGCATCACCTTCGACACCGGCGGCATCTCGCTCAAGCCCGGCGCCGAAATGGACGAGATGAAGTTCGACATGTGCGGTGCCGCGAGCGTGCTCGGCACCTTCAAGGCGCTGGCGCGCATGGCGCTGCCGATCAACGTCGTCGGCATCGTCCCGACCACCGAGAACATGCCCGGCGGCGGCGCCACCAAGCCCGGCGACGTCGTCACCTCGATGAGCGGCCAGACCATCGAGATCCTCAACACCGACGCCGAAGGCCGCCTCATCCTGTGTGACGCGCTGACCTACGCCGAGCGCTTCAAGCCCGCCTGCGTCGTCGACATCGCCACCCTCACCGGCGCCTGCGTCGTCGCGCTGGGCAAGATCCCCAGCGGCCTGCTCGCCAACGACGACGAACTCGCCCGCGAGCTCACCGACTGCGGCACCGTTTCCGGCGACCGCGTGTGGCAGCTGCCCCTGTGGGACGAATACCAGGAAATGCTCAAGAGCAATTTCGCCGACATGGCCAACATCGGCGGGCGCTACGGCGGCACGATCACCGCGGCCTGCTTCCTCGCACGCTTCGCCAAGGCGTACAAATGGGCGCACCTCGACATCGCCGGCACCGCCTGGCTGTCGGGCGACGCCAAGGGCGCGACCGGACGCCCCGTTCCGCTGCTCGCCGAGTTCCTGATCGCGCGCAGCCAGGGCGCCGGGGCCTGAGCCGGGGAACGGCCGCCATGCCTCCACGCGTGCAGTTCTACCATAACGCCGAGAACCCGCTGGCGCTCGCCTGCGAGCTCGCCGCGCGGGCCTACGGCAGCGGCCGCAAGGTCGCCTTGCGCACGCAGGATGCGGCGGCCGCCCGCCAGCTCGACCAGATGCTGTGGACTTTCGAGCAGCAGGCCTTCGTGCCGCACGCGATGGCGGGCGCTCCCCTCGCGGCCGAAACGCCGGTCGTCATCGGCCACGCGGAAGCGCCGAACGAATGGCCGCACGCCGAAATCCTCTTCAACCTCGCCGACGACGTCCCGCCCGGCCACGAACGCTTCCGCATGGTGATCGAGATCATCGGCCAGAGCGATGCCCAGAAGCTCCCCGCACGGGCGCGCTGGATGCAATACAAACAAGAGGACCTGCCCCTGCAGGCCTTCGACGCGATCCGCAGGGAGGCCCTATGAGCACCTGGCCGCTGCCGCCACGGCTCGACCCCGACGACGACCTCAAGGCCGCCGACCTCCTCCTCGGCAAGGCCGACGCCCTGCTCAAGCGGCACCGCGGCCCGGAGCCGCAGCCGCCCGCCCCGGAAGAAGTGATCTCGCTGGAAGACGAGGATATTCCCGTCCTGACCGAAGTCGTCGCGCCGGAAGATCTCCCCGCCGAACTGGCTTCGCCCCGGCCGCCGCACGCCAAACGCTCGGCCAGCGAACTCGCCGAACAGCTCATCAGCCTCGACACCGAAGTCTCGCGCGCCGTCGAAGCCTGGTTCCACGCCGAACTGCCACAGATCGTCGCGCGCGAACTCGACCGGATCGGCGCCAACATCCGCGAACAGGCGCTCGCCCATCTACGCGCAAGCCTGCTGCCGGAGCTGTCCGCACACATCTCGCGCCATCTCGAAAAGAACACCGACGTTCTCCCGCCGGACCAATCCTGACGGGGCCGCACCGGTCCGCAGATGCTCCGGCGGCAAGGCAGGCGGCCTCCATCCGCTATAATCCGCCCTTTGCCTTCAGCCCCTGAGCACACCATGGAACTGGCCAAGAGTTTTGAGCCCGCGGACATTGAAGCCCGCTGGTATCCGGAATGGGAGTCGCGCGGTCACTTCGACGCCGGACTGGACAAGTCCAACCCCGACGCCTTCTGCATCCTGCTGCCGCCGCCGAACGTCACCGGCACGCTGCACATGGGTCACGGCTTCAACCAGACCATCATGGATGCGCTCACCCGCTACCACCGCATGCGCGGCTTCAACACGCTGTGGCAGCCGGGTACCGACCATGCGGGTATCGCGACGCAGATCGTCGTCGAACGCCAGCTCGACGCCAAGGGCATCTCGCGCCACGACCTCGGCCGCGAGAAGTTCCTCGAGAAGGTGTGGGAATGGAAGGAATACTCCGGCGGCACGATCACCCGCCAGATGCGCCGCATGGGCACCTCGCCGGACTGGAAGCGCGAGCGCTTCACGATGGACGCCGGCCTGTCGAAGATCGTCACCGAAACCTTCGTCCGCCTCTACAACGAAGGCCTGATCTACCGCGGCAAGCGCCTCGTCAACTGGGACCCCAAGCTCGGCACCGCGGTGTCCGACCTCGAAGTGGTGTCCGAAGAGGAAGACGGCTTCCTGTGGCACATCACCTACCCCTTCACTGACGGCCCGATCGAAGGCCTGCCCGGCCTCACCGTCGCGACGACCCGCCCCGAAACCATGCTCGGCGACGTCGCCGTGATGGTGCACCCCGAGGACGAGCGCTACGCGCAGCTGATCGGCAAGACCGTCACGCTGCCGCTGTGCGACCGCGAGATCCCGATCATCGCCGACGAATACGTCGACCGCGAATTCGGCACCGGCTGCGTGAAGGTCACGCCGGCGCACGACTTCAACGACTACGCGGTCGGCCTGCGCCACAAGCTGCCGATGATCAGCATCCTGCGCCTCGACGCCCACGTCAGCGACGACGCCCCCGAGAAGTACCGCGGCCTCGACCGCTTCGTCGCGCGCGAGCAGATCGTGCAGGACCTTGAAGCCCTCGGCCTCCTCGCCGCGGTCAAGCCGCACAAGCTCATGGTCCCGCGCGGCGACCGCACCAGCGCCGTCATCGAGCCGATGCTCACCGACCAGTGGTTCGTCGCCATGAGCAAGCCTGGCGCGGACGGCAAGAGCATCACCGGGAAGGCGCTCGAATGCGTCGCCTCCGGCGAGATCCGCTTCTACCCCGAGAACTGGGTCAACACCTACAACCAGTGGCTCAACAACATCCAGGACTGGTGCATCTCCCGCCAACTGTGGTGGGGCCACCAGATCCCCGCCTGGTACGCCGACGTCGAGGGTGACGCGCGCGTGTGGGTCGCGCACGGCGAAGACGAAGCGAAGGCGCTCGCGGCGAAGGACGGCTACACCGGCAGGCTGCGCCGCGACGAGGACGTGCTCGACACCTGGTACTCGTCCGCCCTGTGGCCCTTCTCGACGCTCGACTGGACGCCCGAATGGCCGGCCAAGTCGAACGACGCGCTCGACCTCTACCTGCCGTCCTCGGTCCTCGTCACCGGCTTCGACATCATCTTCTTCTGGGTCGCCCGCATGGTCATGATGACCAAGCACATCACGGGCAAGATCCCGTTCCGCGACGTCTACGTGCACGGCCTGATCCGCGACGCCGAAGGCCAGAAGATGTCGAAGTCGAAAGGCAACGTGCTCGACCCGATCGACCTCATCGACGGCATCTCCGTCGAGGAACTCGTCAAGAAGCGCACCTTCGGCCTGATGAACCCGAAGCAGGCGCAGACCATCGAAAAGAAGACGCGGAAGGAATTCCCGGAAGGCATCGCCGCCTTCGGCACCGACGCGCTGCGCTTCACCTTCGCGTCGCTCGCCACGCCGGGCCGCGACATCAAGTTCGACCTCTCGCGCTGCGAGGGCTACCGCAACTTTTGCAACAAGCTGTGGAACGCCACCCGCTTCGTGCTGATGAACTGCGAAGGCCACGACTGCGGCATCGACGCCGCAGCCGGCAGCGCCGCGTGCAACAGCTCGAACCTCGACTTCTCCTTCGCCGACCGCTGGATCGTGTCGCGCCTGCAGCGCACCGAAGCCGACGTCGCGCAGCACTTCAAGGACTACCGTTTCGACCTCGTCGCCAAAGCGATATACGAGTTTGTCTGGGACGAATACTGCGACTGGTACGTGGAACTCGCGAAGGTCCAGATCCAGAACGGCAGCGAAGCCCGGCAGCGCGCCACCCGCCGCACCCTGCTGCGCGTGCTGGAAACGGTGCTGCGCCTCGCCCACCCGCTGATCCCCTTCATCACCGAGGAGCTGTGGCAGACCGTCGCTCCGCTCGCCGGCCGCAAGGACGCCGACAGCGTCATGCTGGCGCGCTACCCGGAAGCCGACCTCGGCCGCATCGACGAGGCCGCCGAGGCGAAGATCGCGGAACTGAAGGCCATCGTCGGCACCTGCCGCAACCTGCGCAGCGAGATGGGCATCTCGCCCGCCCAGCGCATGCCGCTGGTCGCCGCGGGCGACGCCGCCGCGCTCGACGTCTACGCCCCCTACCTCGCCGGCCTCGCGCGCCTGTCGGGCGTCGAGATCGTAGAGGACATCGGCGCCGACGAACTCGCCCCGGTGTCGGTGTCCGGCGCCTTCAAGCTGATGCTGCGCGTCGAGATCGACATCGCCGCCGAGCGCGAGCGCGTCGCAAAGGAGATCGCCCGCCTCGAGGGCGAAATCGGCAAGGCCCACGGCAAGCTCGGCAACGCCAGCTTCGTCGAACGCGCCCCCGCCGCCGTCGTGCAGCAGGAACGCGACCGCCTCGACGCCTTCGTCGCGACGCTGGAAAAACTGCGCCCGCAGCTCGAAAAGCTCGATCGCCGCTGACCTGCGTCACGCCGAGAGCAAAGGGGGCCGCCCGATCACCGGGCGGCCCCCTTTTTTTGCGTCTGCCCCCCGCAATGCAGGGCGGCGCAGCCTGATCCCTACTTGCGCTTCAGGTAGAACTCGAACGCCTTGTCCGCCGTTTCACCCTGCTGCAGCAGATCGTTCCCGGTCTGACGGGCGAAGGCCTGAAAGTCCTTCACCGAACCGGGATCGGTTGCCAGCACCCGCAGCACCTGGCCGGCGCTCATCTCGGCGAGCGCCTTCTTGGCCCGCAGAATCGGCAACGGGCAGGTCAGCCCGCGCGCATCGACTTCCTTCTGAAACTCCATTACGCGTAACCCTCACTGACAGTTATCGCAATTCTACCCCATGGCCATAACCGCGCCCGCAGCCGGCAATGGAACTACCGTGGCTATCACTCCGAACGACCGCTCTTGCGCTCCTCGCGGCGGCGTTCGCGTTCCTGTTCCTTGAGCTCACGCAGGCGCGCATCGACCGCCGACAGCTCGTAGAAATTGCCGTCCCCAGCCCGGCGCGCCAGCTCCAGCTGCTCGATCGCGGCCGGAACCGCGCCGCGCAGCACATACACCTCGGCCTGTGCGCGGTGCTGGGCCGCGCGGTGCCCCTGCTCGGCCTCCGAGCGGGCCAGGAAGGCCCACAGGCGCGGGTCCTCCTTGCGGTTCTGCACCGCTGTCCGCGCCATTGCGCCGGCATCGCGCGCACGCCCTGCCAGGATCATCGCATCCATCAGCGCATACCGCGCCGCCTGGCTATCGGGAAAGCGCTTCTGCGCCGCTTCGAGGATCTGCACCGCACCGGCGGCGTCGCGCCGCGCCAGCCGCAACTCCGCCGCCAGCATGTCCACGAAGGACGACGGCGGAGCCTCGCGCCGCAAGGTCTCCACCTGCTTGCCGGCATCGTCGAGACGGCCGGCCGCGAGCAGCGCGCGCGCGTACCCGTAGCGCTGCGCGACATCGCTGCCGTTCTTGGCGACCTGCGCCTCGAATTCGCGCACGGCATCGATCGGCTGCATCGCCCCGACGCGCAGCTTCGCGCGCACGAAACCGAAGTCGGGCGAATCGGGAACCTGCCGGTAACGCAACTGCGCCACGCGGTTCCCCATGTCGGAAATCCGCTCCTGGGTCAGCGGGTGCGTGCGCAGGTAACTCGGTGCATTGTTCTCGTAGAAGCGGCTCGAACGCTGCAGCCGCTCGAAAAAGCTGGGCATGCCGCGCACGTCGAAGCCGGCCCCTTCAAGCGACTGCAAGCCCAGGCGGTCCGCCTCGCGTTCGAAATCGCGCGTATAACCGAGCTGAGCCTGCAGCGCCCCGGCCTGCCCTGCCGCAATCGCCGCCTGGCTGATCTGCGAGTCGCCGCGTGCCGCAAGCACCGCGACGAGCATCGAGGCGAGCATGACCATGCTGGTCTGGCTCTGCTTGCCGAACATCTGCGCGATGTGTCGCTGCGTCACGTGAGCGACCTCGTGCCCGAGCACCGAGGCCAGCTCCGACTCGGACTCCGCCGTGACGATCAGCCCCGTGTGCACCCCGATGAAGCCGCCGGGCATCGCGAACGCGTTCAGCGTGCCGTCGCGCACGACGAAGAACTCGAACTCCAGCTGCGGCGCGGAACTCGCCGCAACGAGCCGCCGTCCCATCCGGTTGATGTAATCCTCGACCTCGGGGTCGTCGAGATAGCTCGCTTCGCGCCAGCGGATCTCGCGCATGATCGACTCGCCGAGCTTGCGTTCCGCGAGCGGCGAAAGTTCCGAGGCCCCCACGTCGCCGAGATCCGGCAGACCGGCCGCATTCACCGGCGGCACAAGGGCGACGCACAACAGCAGGATAAGAATTCGTCTGATCATCGGGTGCTATGATACCGGCCCACCACCAACCGTTCAGCGCGGAATGTATCGTACTGTACGACACCGCGCACACCGAGCCATGACCGAGCAGAAAGCCTCCGCCCTCACCCACTTCGACGCCCAGGGCCAGGCCCACATGGTCGACGTCGGCGGCAAGAGCGAAACCCGCCGCGTCGCCGTCGCCCGCGGCTCGATCAGCATGAAGCCGGAGACCTTCGCGATGGTCAAGTCCGGCAGCGCGAAAAAAGGCGACGTCCTCGGCATCGCGCGCATCGCAGCGATCCAGGGATCGAAACGCACCAGCGACCTGATCCCCCTGTGCCACCCGATCCCCCTGACCCGCGTCGCCGTCGAGTTCGAACTCAACGAGGAACAAAGCCGGATCGACTGCAGCGTCACCGCGGAGACGGTCGGCCGGACCGGTGTGGAGATGGAAGCGCTCACCGCCGTAAACGTGGCGCTGCTCACCATCTACGACATGTGCAAAGCTGTAGACCGCGGCATGCGCATGGACGGCATCCAGTTGATGGAAAAGCTCGGCGGCAAGTCGGGGCATTGGGTCGCAGGGCAGTAGCCCACGAAACCCCGTAGCACCCGCCGTTCGACCTGGATGAGGACATGCACGCCCTGCCTACCGAGGTGCGGTGCGCTGCGGTCTAATCAGTAGGACCCCGCACTTTTCCGTTGCCTGAATACAAACGGAAAACGGGGCGGCTCGCGCCGCCCCGTTTGGGACTATGTCTTCTACACGGACCTGTTACTGGAACTTGTAGATGTAGCGTGCGCCGATGAAATTGGCCGTCTGCTTCGGCTTGTTCGAAACGACGGTACCGTCGGTCGTCGTGCCGTAGACGTAGTTCGAGCCGTTGGCAAAGCTCCACGTCCAGTCGTCGGTCTTCCAGCGCTCGTGGATCAGGTCGAGCTGGACGTCGGCATTCTTCCGGATCGCGTAGCGGGCGAACATCGACACGCGGGTGAGCGTGCTCTCGATGTCGGCAAGCGGAATCTCGGAGGCCGTGCGTGCGGCGGACGTATCCTCGTCATACGAACTTTGCGTCCGCGTCCACTGTACGTCGGCTCCAATGCTCAACTTGCTCGTGACGGCGCCACGCAAACCCAATCCGACCGAGTCCCCCTGATCTTCGAGGTCCGCGCGCTTCAACATGTTAGGAATCGAGGAACTGGTATTACGCGCCCACCGTCCAGACAATTGTTCCGCAGTTGTCACATCATGCGACGCCCAACCTGTGATCTGCCACTTGTCGGAGAACGCGTAGCGAGCATCGACCGAGACCAGCGTCGCCTGTCCATCCTTCAGACCAAAGGGCCGACCATCTTCACGTTGATAGTCGTCGCGCGAGTCTTCGACATTGAACTGCATGCTGAAGGCCTCGACCGGAGCCCAGTCCAGCGACATCCGCCACTTGTTGCGCGTGCGATCGGCGATGTGCAAGGGATTGATCGCATCATAGATACTACCGCCGTCCCGCAGCGTACTCGGCTCATGGGGCAACGCTCGCACCGATCCTTCGCGGACGCTGTGCAGGAAGGCGACCGAACCGTTAACCGTTTCCGACATCGAACGACGCAGCTGCAGGCGATACGTCGTCTCCTCGATGCTTTCGGCGAACGGCACGAAACGTTCGTCGTGGAACTTCGGTGCGGAGCGGTCCTGGTCCTTGAAGTCGACGCCGCCGATCAGTTTGAAACGTTCCGGCAACAGGTACGACGCCTCGACCTTCCCCGACTTCGTCTCGTACGAATGCGGCGTATTGTGCACCGTCGCTACGCGCGTCGTGTTGTTACCGACGAAACCGAACAGCGGGGTATTGTCATCAACGTCGTGATAGCGCAGGTTCGCATTCAGCGACAGCTTGCTGGTCGGCCGCGAGCTCAGGCCGAGCTCCACCAGCGAGGTCACGATCTCGCCATCCAGCTTGTGCGGCGCACCGGCAAATGGCGCATTGACACCCGTCAGCCCGATGCTCGGGATGGTTTCGTCCTGGGTCGCCACACTGCGCGAAACCTTGAGCATCCCGCGCGTCGAGGGAGTGAAGGAATAGCCGGCATTCAGGAAGAACTGATGCGCCTCGTTGTCGAGCGGCAACGAAAGGGGGGTCGTGTTGGGCGACCGCGAATCCTCGCGGGGATTCGACACACCTTGGACCGAGGCCAACACCAAGTCATTCTTGTTGTTGTACCAGCTCCCCGCATAGCCGCCAGCAAGCTGCAGCTTCTCGCCCGTGTACTCTAGCGTCACGTCGAGCTGTTGCGTGGTGCTGTCGATCGGCTCGGCAACGAAGAGGGCCGCACTGCCCATGCCCCAGTGCCGGCTGCCGTTCTTTTCCTCGTTCTTGAAGCTGAGCTTGAGGTCGACGTCCTTGAGCAGGTTCTTGCTGAACCCGACATGGATGAGATCGCGGTACGTTGCCAGGTCGACATCGTGGAACGGCAGCACATTGGCGCCGGAGCCGCTGACGGTCATGCGTTCGGATCCCACGCCGCGGATCCCGGAGCGGATCTCCAGCGGGCTCTCGCGGGGGATGCGCGAATAGCTCATGAAGCCGCCCATGTTGCCCTGCTGCTGCACTTCGGCGGAGAACTTGCGGCTTTCGAGACCGAGACCCTCGCCCTTGAATTTGAACCACGTGCCGGTCGCGTCGTCGCGCTTGACGACGTCGGCATCGATCAGGGCATAACCGTGGTCATCCCGCATCCCGTCGAAGATGCCCTGCTGCGGACGATCGTTCGACCAGTAGCCGGCACCCACCGAGATGGAGCTGTCGGGTTCCGTGAGCTGCTTGAGGTCGTCGTCCTCGGCGAAGGCCGAGCCATATGCTGCAAGCATGGCCGCAGCTACTGCGGTCAGCCTGAATGTCGTATTGAAGTTATTCATGTCAATCTCCCTCGGCCCGATCAGCGACGGAAGCGCCCGGCGGTCGCATTGTTCACAGTGCTGTTGCTGCCATGGATATTCGTATGGCAATTCACGCAGCCACGACCGACGGTATGCGGAAGACTATTCCCCGTGCGGTCAGTCGGCAGACCGGCGAGGCTGCTCGGGTGGCTGTCATGACTATGGCATTCCTGGCACAGGTAGGGCGCACGCGCCTTGAGGAGGTTTGCTATGTTGGTGCCATGCGGGTTGTGGCAGATCGCGCAGTCTTCGGATACCGGCTGGTGGTTATGCACGAACGGGCCGCGCTTTTCCATGTGACAGGAGTAGCAGGTGTCGTTCACGCTGGACTTCACCAGCTGCGAGGGGTTGTCGCCATGCACGTTGTGGCAGGACGAGCAGCTCATCTGGCCTTCCGGCACCGGGTGGTGCGAGGGGCGTGCAAACTGCGCACGCTGTTCCTTGTGGCAGTTCGAGCACACTTCGGGCTGCGACTTGGCTTCGCGAACCTTGTCGTGGCCGTCGTGGATCGAGTGACAGGAAGCACAGGTCACATCACGACGGGCGTGCGTGCTGTTCTGCCAGAAGATGCGGGTACTGCCCTGGTGGCAGTTCAGACAGGAGGCGTTCTGGGCTTCAGCAGAAGAAAAATTCTTCTTGGTGAAACCGACATCCACTGGGGGAGTCGGGCCGCTGCCACGACCGGCTTCCTTGACGTGCTTCTCGCTCTCGCCGTGGCAGTTCGTACAGCCCGGCGTGCGCTTGTCGGCGACGGTGCCGTGTTTCGTCTTGCCGATGCGCAGCGCTTCGGGTGAGTCGTTCTCGTCGTGACAGGTCGTACATTTTGCATCGCCCGTGAGGACGATGTCCTTGGGTGCTTCCTTCTCGGCAGCGGTCGCAGTCAGCGCCGGGAACAGGCTCCCGGCGAGGACCGCGAATGCGCACACGCGCAACGCTTTTCCTAGCGATTTCATATAAACCCCCTGATTTGCTGATGAGTGGCGCGCACCACGGCGATGCGCGCCGGATCTCTTGCCGCGTTACTGGGCGCGGATCCAGTCGATGAGATTCTTGATCTCGGCCTTGTCGGTGGTGTCGATCACCTTGTGCGTTTCTTCGGTGCCGTCCTCGAGCTTCACCTTATGCTCCTTGGTGATCTGCTCGACCATCTTCTGCTCGGCATCCGCCTTGTCCTTGTACTTCGCGGCGATCTTCTTGTAGGACGGGCCTTTCTTGGTCTTGTCGACCGCATGGCACTTGAAACAGTCGTTGCGCTTGGCGGTGGCCTTGGCAGCGTCGGCGTCCGCAGCCATTGCAGCCGGGGTCGCGAGGGTTGCCGTCAGTCCGACAAGGATCATGCTCGCAAGAATTCGTGCCTTCACGCTGATTCTCCTTTCGATATATACGCATCCAAATGCCCGCGGGAGCTGAACGGACTCCCTTCGGACATTTTGCCGGTGGAATATACCCCCAATTTTTCGAAGGATGTTCGACACGAACGTACAAAAGGACACAATTGCCTCGTTACAACACAAGGCCTTGACACGCTGACGCTTTTTTATACAGGATCCGTATTTCCGCATGCACCGGTACATTACCGGTGGCTAATTAAATGTATATGCAACACATCTTAATTAGCAGATTGCGATACTGCGGAAGGGCAGGCGCGTGACCTCATGGCCAGCCGGTGAACCGGGGACCGTCGTCACTGCGGGAAGCAATAGCAGGCGGTGGACGACACATCGCCGTCCGGCAACACCCATGTGGGCGGTCTTGACGCCCCGGAGCGCGCAGCGGCAACGCCGCCGCGACTATTCGAGGACTTGCAGGCCCGAACTCAGCACGAGGGATTGCCCGGACACACGGTCGCGGACGGTTGCGATCACCTTGTAGCTGCCGATACGGTCGTGCGGATCGAAGCTGACCTGCATGCTGCCGTTGCCGAGATGGAGGCGCCCCGGCACGGACTCGGCGGACCACACGGACATCGCCCCCCCGGGGATGCGCCCTCCGTCCGGCGCCTGAAGCGCAAGGTCGGCGATAACATCGCATCGTCCGGAAGCATCCCTTGCGCATCCCTGGAAGACGAGCATGGCGGTGACGGACGACCCGCGCCTCACGGTCGCGGTGGCGGGCAGCTGCAGGGGAGTGTTCGACACGCGCCACGCTTTCAGGAAGTACGACTCGTCGGGCGTGAGCACGAGCTGGGCGCCGAAGTGCTCGGCGCCATGCGGGTCGCTGCGGACTGCGCGACCGAGATGCTCGCTGGCGCTCCAGGCGCCGTGTGCGAGGAGCGGAAGACTTACGGCCAAGGCCGCGGCGCGGCGTCTCATGTTTGCAACCCGAAATGTTGGAGACGGAGCGCGCAATCTGCGCGGACTGCGGATGCTGCGAGTTGGAGATTCCGCAGTGAAGCCAAGCCGGGGCGCGCTCGTAGCGCAATTATCACCCTGGCATCGACGGGATCGGGCTGCTTTTACAACTGCACACAAGAAGGGGAATGTTGCGGGCGAAATTCCCCAAAAGTGAACGGATAGACGGAAATTTGCCCCGATCACGAGACACACGGATGTGCGGTCCCGCGCCGGAGCAGGTGTGACTTACAGCTTCTGGTGGGCGCCGTCGCACATCACGCTGTTGCCCGACTGCTTACAGCCGCAGAAGTAGGCGGTCTTGGTTTCCTCGGCCTTGTACTCGACCGGGGTAAAGCTGCTTCCCTGGTGGGAACCGTCGCAGAACGGCTGCTTGGCGCTCTTGCCACAGGAACACCACCAGTAGCTCTTGCCAGCCTCGATGTCGACTGCGTAGGGGGATTTCTGGGCGATCTTTGCGGATTCGTTCGACATGAATCAACTCCTCATGCGGTGGATAAAAAACCACCCCGGGGTTCCGGGGTGGCGAAAGTGATCCCCAGGGGGCGGGATCAATGGAGACGGAACTGCCGGATTACTGCTTGACCGCTTCGACCGCGATCTCGAGCGTGACGTCGTCACCGACGTGGGGGGCGAACTTGCCGGCACCGAAATCGGAACGCTTGACCACGGCGGAGGCGTTCGCGCCGCAGGCTTCCTTCTTGAGCATCGGGTGCTCCATGCAGTGGAAGGAGGTGACTTCGAGCTTCACCGGCTTGGTAACGCCCTTGATGGTCAGGTTGCCGTCGACCGAGGCGAGCTTGTCGCCGGTGAAGTTCAGCTTCGTCGACTTGAAGGTGATCGTCGGGTACTTCTCGGTGTGGAAGAAATCCTCGCCCTGGATGTGGCCGTTGAACATTTCAAAGCCGGTATCCACCGACTTGGCGTCGATCGCGACGTCAACCGAGCCAGCCTTCGCAGCGCGGTCGAGCTTGATCGTGCCGGTGGTCTTGTTGAAGCGGCTCTCCTGCTTCGAATAGCCGAAGTGGCTGTAGGCAAAGCGCGCGAAAGTGTGCGAGCCGTCGATATCGAAGGTTTCGGGGGCGGCCATGGCGGGGGCGGCGACGGTGGCGGCGAGGATGGACGCGAGTGCGAGGCGCTTTAGTTGCTTCATCGTGAAACTCCTGGGTTCGGGATTGATTGGAAACGTTTCGAAAAGGGGATGGTTCGGGTAACGGGAAGGCCTATTTCGCCGCGCGGCGTTCGGCTTCGACGTGGAAGCTGACCTTGACCTCGTCCGCGACGATCGAGGTGTCCGACCAGCTGCCGTCGCCGATGGCGAACTCCAGGCGCTTGAGGGTGAAACCACCGTCGAACGCAGCGGTGTTGCCGTTCTGCGTGACGGTTACCGGAGTCGTCACGTCGCGGGTTTTGCCCTTGATCGTGAGCTTGCCGGTCATTTCGTAGCGATCGCCGCCGAGGGGCTTCACGGACGACGAAACGAAGGTCGCGGTGGGGAAGGTCTTGAGGTCGAACCAGGGCTTGCCGACCACTTCACTGTTCGCGTCCGCGGAACCCGCATCGACGCTGCCGAGGTCGAGGTCGAGGCGAACGGTCGTTTTCGCGGGGGCAGCCGGGTCGAAGACGAGATCGACATTGGCCTTCTTGAAGTAGCCCTTGACCGGCACGTTCATCTGCTTGAAGACGAAATCGATACGGTTCTTCGCCGGCAGCACCTGATCGAACGTACCTGCCGGCTGCGCCGCGTATGCGCCGGTGCCAGCCAGAGGCAGGACGAGGGACACGAGGGCTGCGGCAAGAAGTCGTTTGCTGTTCATGATGTGTATTCCTTTGACTGTCCGGTTCAGCGTTTGAGCAGGGGCACCATCCGCACCAGCGTTTCGTCGCGGTCGATGACGTGGTGTTTGAGTGCGGCGGCGATGTGCAGGCCCACGAGGATCAACAGGCCGGACGTGAGAACTTCGTGGGCCGACTTGAGCAGGTCGCCGAGCGCTTCATCCTTGCCGACCAGATCGGGCAGCGGAACGAGGCCCAGATAGACGACCGGGAAGCCCTTGGCCGAGCTCATCAGCCAGCCGGTGAGCGGCACGGCGATGATCAGCACGTAGAGCACGACGTGGGTAATCGACGCCACTGCGCGCTGCCAGCCCGGCATGGTGTCGACCGGCGCGGGCACCGGCCGCGTGAGGCGCACGATCAGGCGGGGGATGAACAGCAGCAGCACCGTGAAGCCGATCCACTTGTGCCAGGAGATGAGCTGCAGCTTGCGCGGCGACAGGGACAGATCGGTCATGTAGTAGCCGAGCGACAAGGCGACGAGCACGAGGATTGCAATCATCCAGTGCACGATTACCGCCGGTTTCGAATATTGGTCCGGAGCGTTCATCGCTTTTCCCCTTGGTCCTGTTGTTTTCGTTGATGCACTCAGACTGCGCGGAAGAATTCCGCAATCACGCAATCGATCGACTTGGGCGGGTGGCCGACCAGCGCGGCAAAATCGTTGGTGGTGCGCGCCAGACGGCCCGCGGCGACGGCGGTGAACATGTTTGCCATGGCGCGGGCGAGCCAGGCGGGCATGCCGACGCCCTCAAGCACGCCGGCGTAGGCGTCCTCGCTGACCGGTTCGTAGCGCAGCGTCTTGCCGGTTGCGGCGCCGACACGTGCGGCGAGGTCGTGATAGTCGTGGGCGGTCTGGCCCGTGAGCTCATAGATGCGCTTCGCGAGCCGCGGCGCGACAGTTGCGGCCGCAATCGCCGCGGCGAGCTCGTTGCGCGACAGGTAACTGACCCTGCCCTCCCCTGCCGGCAACTGCAGCAGGCCGCTATTGAGCGCGCCGGCGAAAGTCATCGGCAGGAAGTCGGCGTACATGCCGTTGCGCAGGATGGTGTGACCGATGCCGGATGCCGCGAGCGCTGCCTCGCTGTCGGCATGCACCTGCGCGAATTCGGACGGCGACGCGGCGTCGGCGTCGAGGAAGCTGGTGTAGAGGATGTGTTCGACCCCGGCGGCACGCGCGGCTTCGATCGCGTTGCGGTGCTGGGCGATGCGTTGCGCCTTGGGGCCGTCGGTCGACACGATCACGAGGCGCGATGCGCCGGCGAATGTCGCACGCAGGGCTTCGGGCTGGTCGAAGTTGCCACGACGCACTTCGATGCCGCGCGCGGCAAGCGCCCCGGCCCGCTCGGGGTCGCGGACGCTGACGGCAAGCCGGCCGGCGCCCGCGTCCGGCAGTCGCACGGCGAGCTGCTGCACGATCTGCAGGCCCAACTGCCCTGTTGCTCCGGTTACGAGAATCATGTGGTCGTCCTTGGCGGTGCGTCGTTAGCGTATGGGCGCACTTTATGGGATTGATTGGTTCTAAAATAGCGGAACCAAGCAAACTCTTTGTTGCACCGAGGACAACAATGGATCGCCTGCAGGCAATGGAAGTGTTTGTTCGCGTTGCGGAAGCGGGAAGCTTCACCGCGGTCGCTGACCGACTGAATGTCGCCCGCTCGGCGATCACGCGACAGATCGCGGCGCTCGAGGCACACCTCGGAACCAAGCTGCTCGCCCGCAGCACAAGAAGACTGAGCCTGACCTCATCGGGTTCGGCCTACCTGGAAAAGTGCCGCGACATCCTCGCGATGGTCGAGGCGGCGGAGGGCGACCTGGCAGGCGAGAAGCAGGCGCCGCGCGGCCAGATCCGCGCCAGCGTGCCGATGAGCTTCGGCGTGCGCCACCTGATGCCGCTCGTAGCGGACTTCATCACGACCTACCCGGAAGTCAGCGTGGACGTCGAGTTCAGCGACCGGCGCGTGAATCTGATCGAGGAAGGGATGGATTTCGCCGTGCGGATTTCGGAGCAGATCGATCCGTCACTGGTGATCCGTCGCCTGAGCCGCAGTTCGCTGGCGGTGGTCGCCTCGCCGGATTATCTGGACCGGCACGGGCGGCCGCAGCATCCCGAGGAATTGCTGCAGCACCACTGCCTGACCTACACACTGGGCTCGAGCCTCGGCTGGAGCTTCAGCGTGAACGGGGAACCGTATTCGGTGCCGATCAAGGGGCGTTTCCGCGCCAATAACGGCGATGCCTTGCTCGATGCGGCGATCCGCGGGCTGGGGATCGTGCGCGAGCCGACCTTCCTGACCTCGCAGGCGGTCCGGGCGGGCCTGCTGGAGGTATTGCTGCCGGAATACTCGGCGACGGAACTGCACATCTACGCGGTGTTTCCCGGCACGCGCTATGTGCCGCACCGGGTGCGCACGCTGGTCGACTATCTGGCGGAGCGCATCGGGCCGGTCCCGTACTGGGACTGAGCGGCTCAGAAGTTCATCCGCCACGGCAGCTCGCCCTGGATGAACAGGCGGGCTTCATCGGATGCGGGGCGGGCGAAGAAACGCTGCACGGGGGCGTGTTCGCGCACCCGTCCGGCGCTCATGAAAACGACGTCGTCGCCGAGGCGGGTGGCCTGACCGAGATTATGGGTGGTCATGAGGATGCGGGTGCCGTCGGTCCGGATCTCGCGGACGATGCGTTCGACCTCGGCCGTCGCGGAGGGATCGAGGCTGGCGGTAGGTTCGTCCAGCAGCAGCAGGCGCGGTGCGGTCACCCAGGCGCGGGCGAGCGCGAGGCGCTGTTGCTCGCCGCCGGACAGCAGTCTGGCGCTCTCGGACGCGCGCGCGAGCAGGCCGACGCGATCAAGCACGCGGGCGGCGCGGCGGCGGCGCTCTGTGCGCGGCACGCCGTGGGGCTTGAGCGCAAGGGCGACGTTTTCCAGCACCGAGGCGCACAGCATCATCGGATGCTGGAACACCATCATCACGCCGAGATGGGGACGTGCGCCGCCGCCCCAGTCCATCTGCCCACCGGTCGGTTCGAGCAGGCCGCAGATCGTGCGCAGCAGCACGCTCTTGCCTGCACCGTTGGGGCCGAGCACCAGCGTAATGCCCTCGCCGCCCAGCTCGAGTTCGACGCCGTCCAGGACCTTGCGGCCGTTGGGCTGGAAACGGACGTCGCGCAGGCGCAGCGGAAACATGCTCAGCCGTACCTGCGCATCGCCCACGCCCGCATCGCGAATGCGGCGGCGTTGAGGACCAGGATGACCGCGACGAGCACGATGCCCAATGCGATCGCGAGCGGCAGGTCGCCCTTGCTGGTTTCCAGCGCGATCGCGGTGGTCATGACGCGCGTGGCGTGGTCGATGTTGCCGCCGACGATCATCACCGCGCCGACTTCGCTCATCGCGCGCCCGAGTCCGGCGAGGACGGCAACGAGCAGGGAATGGCGGCAGTCATACAGCAGCGTCGTGACGCTTTGCAGCCATGTGAAGCGCATCGCCCTGAACTCCTCGGCGTAGCGCTGCCAGGTGTCTTCGATGATCTGGCGGGCGATGGCGGCCATCAGGGGGACGACCAGCAGGGTTTGCGCGGCGACCATCGCAGCGGGCGTGTAGAGCATTCCCAGCCCGCCGAGCGGACCCGAGCGCGACAGGATCAGATAGACGACCACGCCGACGACGACGGAAGGTGCGCCCATCAGGCCGTTGATCACCACCAGCGCGACGCTGCGGCCTGGGAAGCGGCCTACGGCGAGACAGGCACCGAGGGGCAGACCGATGAACGTGCCGAGGATCACGGCCGAACCGCTGACCCGCAGCGAAAGGCTGACGATTTCGACCGCGCGGTGATCGAAGGTGGCGAGGAGAGCAAAGGCGTCGGCGAAGGTCGCGGCGAGTCCGTACATTCGGCGGAGCATAGCGCAAGCGCCGCACTTAGGCAGCCCTGCGCTGCATGCGGATCGGGATCTGCCTCATCTGCCTCATCTGCCAGATCAACCGCCGCCACGCTGCATGGCGCGGTCGAGCGGAACGAGCAAGGCCCTGCGGTCCGATTCGGTACCGCCGGAAAATTCGTAACGCACGTCGAGCGTCTGCAACTGAAGCAGGCCGAGCCTTCGCACGCCGCGCGCGGCAACATGGATGTCGAGCCGGGTCGGCCCGGCGCTCAGTCGGAAATGATCGGGGCCGACGGCTTCCACCGCACAGGGCGATGCCTTGCGCAGGTCGCGCTCGAACTCGGCCGGAGAGGCCGTCACCTCCCGTTCGAAGCGCTCGGGCACCGGGCCGCTGACGAAAGCCATGGAGAACTCTCCTTTTATCTGGGGACGCGATACCCGATATTTTTGGGCAAATCACCCGAAACCGGGGCAGGACGACGACGCGCTGCAGGACATTTCAATGTTCAAATCAGCCACTTATCCGGTATAACGATCTGGCGCGCTTGTTGCATTTGCATTGACAAAGTCCCGTACCGTCGCATGCGAAACGGTCATGTGACCGCAAACCTCCAACCCCATCGCGCCACGATCCGGTAACGCCCCCTGCCCATGCAGGACCGGGCTCGTGGTGCAACGAGAGCGACATGGAACACGCTGCGCTGCTGACCGACGGAGATGCGATGGCCCGCCCGCTGCTGCAACGGCTGGCGGGAGACGGCAACACACGCTGGGGCGTCGACGAATGCCGCGTCGTACAGACGCGGCGGCACGCCGCACACACGGCGCCCGGGGACCTCGGCGCATGGCTGGACGTATGTTACCGGCTCGCGCTGCAGGACCGGGATCGCGGCACACGGCATGCCTTGTGGCTGTATGCGAAGGCCTACTCGCAGGGGCAAAGCGCCGATGCGTTCCGGGCCGCCCTGCCCGCGGCGTGCGTGATTCCCGGCCTGGGCGAACCGGTCATGCACATGCCGGAACTGGATCTCGTGGTGTGGCCGCTGCCCAACGATCCTGTGATGGACCAGCTCCCTGCCCTGCTCGATCCGGTCGCGGTACGGCCGCACCTGCCTCCGGCTGCGATGGGGCGGGAGGGATCCGGAGGGATCGGGGAGATCAGCGTGGTGCGCTACGAGCCCGAGGACCATTGCCTCGCGCGGATTGCAATCCCCGACGCGGCGAACGAGGCCGCGATCTACGGCAAGAGCTACGCGGGCGAACAATGGCGTGACGCGCGCGACTGCATGCATGCCTTGTGGTGCACGGGCTGTGTCGATCCGCAGGCCTTCGTCGTCGGCCGGCCGCTCGGTTCGTGTCCGGCGCTGCACACGGTCTGGCAGGCCGAAGTGTGCGGCGAGCCGATTGCACTGCGCCTGGCCGGACCGCATGCGGAGGCGATGCTGGACGCAGTGGCCGCGGCGCTGGCGGCGCTGCATGCCGGTCCGCCGATCGCGCGCGAGACGCATCCGGTCGCCGCAACGGTGACGCAGGCGCGCACGTGGTGTAGCGAGCTCACGGCTGAGGGCAGCCGCTTTGCGGCGGATCTGGACGCCCTGCTCTTTCATCTGGAACGCGGCGCTGCGCCGCCCCGTCGCGTGGTTACGGTGCACGGCGACTTTCATGCGGGCCGGATGCAGTGGTGGAACGGCCGCATCGCGCTGTTCGACTATGACAGTTTCACGATCGATTCGCCGGCGCGCGATGTCGCCAGCTTCGTGGGTGACCTGCTGTGCCGCGACGACGACAGCGCGGACTGGGCGCGGCTCGCGGCGTGCTTCGTCGCGCGCTACCGGGCGCACTGCGGCGGCAGGCTGGCGGAATCCGAACTCGAATGGCATTTGCAGTTCGCGCTGCTGCGCGACGCGTACCGATGCTTCCTGCATCAGCGCGCCGGGTGGCAGGAAAGGGCGTTGCGCGCCCTGACCATCGCCCGTTCCGGCATTGCGACGCTGCCACACCTGGGCGGGAGTTTCCTCTAGCCGCCGGCGATCGGTGGCCAGATGGCCAGTTCGTCGCCGTCCGCAAGCGGCCGGGAGGCGCGCTGCGCGGGCGGGATGAAGTGGCCATTGACGAGCACGAGATGCGCGCTGCGCTCAGGCACGTGAAAGCGCGCGATCAGGTCGGAGATGGTCGTCCCCTCCCCCACCTCCAGTTCGATGCGGTTGCCCTTGCGGTCGGACGGGAGGTGGTCGGTGAGCGATGCGAACAGCTTGAAGCCGATCTTCATGGCGTGGACATCTCCGGCGGTCTCAGCGTGCCAGGGCCATCGGCTGTTGCGAGCGCGCGACGTAGGCTTCGACGAACTGCAGCGGGTTGGCAAGCAGCCGGTCCTTCCACGCACCGAGCTTGACCTGGCCGTGGATGAGACCACGCAGGGCGCCGACGTGCTGCGTGAGGCCGATCGAGGTCGCGCCGATCATCACGTCGTCCTTGAACTGCAGGCTCAGGTAGCGATAGCGGTTTTCATCGACGTGTTCGATGCCGCTGCCGCCGGTCTCGCCCGCCTCCCCCCACCATTGCCCGAAGGACGCGGAGATCAGCCCGAGCGTGTCGAGCACGTTGATCGCGAGCACGCCATTCAGCTTGGTGTGGTGCCCCGCCATGTTGAGCGCGGCGACGCGGGCCTGATCGGCGGCGTTGGGCTGGATCGCGGCGACGAGGTGAGCTCCGGTGAAGAGGTCCGGGGCCTCGGCGACGTCGCCGGCGGCAAAGATGCCGGGGACGCTGGTCTCGAGCTTGTCGTCGACCAGAACGCCCTTGGCGACATGCACGGGGGTGGAGTCGAGGAAGGCGACGTTGGGGGCGACGCCTGCGGCGACGATCACGAGGTCGCACGGCAACACTTCGCCGGTCGACAGGGTCACGTCCACGACGCCCTCGGCGCTGCTGCGGTCGATGCGCTGCACGCCGGCGTTGGTGACGACGCGGATGCCCTTGTGTTCGACCCAGCTTTTGATCATGCCGCCGGCCTTGGGTGTCATCATGCGTGGCACCATGCGGTCGCCCATCTCAACGACGGTGAGCTGCACGCCGCGTGCGGCAAGGGCCTGCATGATGATGCAGCCGATGAAGCCGGCGCCGAGCTGCAGCACGCGCGAGCCGGGCTTCGCCAGACTGGCGATCGCGCGGGCGTCGTCCAGCGTCCAGCAGGTCTGCACTTCGGGCAGGTCGACGCCCGGGATGGGCGGACGCACCGGATGCGAGCCGGTCGCGATCAGCAGGCGGTCGTAGTCCTCGAAGTGGCCGTCGTGGAACAGGATTCGGCGCTTGTCGGTATCCAGCGACACAGCGCGCGCGCGCAGTTCGCCGATGTTCAGCCTGCGGAAATGGTCGGGCGCCTTGCGCAGGTAAGTGCCCGTTTCGTCGATGTTCTCTTCGAGCAGGTAGGGGATGGCCATGCGCGAGTACGGCGGGGCGTCCTCGCTGCCGACCATCAGGATCTCGTCGGCGGGGGCCGCGCGGCGCAGCGTTTCGGCCGCGACAACGCCGGCGGGACCGTTGCCGAGAATCACGTGTTTCATAGGAAATGTCCTCGATTGGGCGATGACGCCCCTTTCCCGGCGGTGCATCGCCGGGAAAGGGGTACTACCAGACTCGGATGCCGCGTTTCAGACGGCGGTCAGAGTCCCAGTCGCTCCAGCGTTTCCGCCGTCGGCACGCCGTCCGGCGTCCAGCCGCGCACCTTGTAGTACTCGGGCAACATCTTGTCGAGGCCGTTGACGAGCCCCTTGGCCGGACCGGTCTTGGCCGGTTCGGTCAGCAGGCGCGGCGGCAGATTGTCGTCCTTGCTGGTGAAGCCGGCCGCATTGTTGAACTGGCGCTCGAGGTTCCAGATGCGCTCGCCGACGGCGTTGAGCTTCTCCATCGTCCATTCGTCGCCACAGGCCGCCGCCAGCTGCGGCTGCACGTCGGCAAGCGTCCACGCGAAGGACGTGAACACGCAGATGCCGGCCGCGTCGAACACCGCGGTGGCATCCTGGAAGGCCTTGACGAGTTCCGCCTTGCCATCGGTGACGAGCGGGTCGGTCTTGACCGGGATGCCCAGCACTTCGGACGCGACCGTGTAGCCGCGCAGGTGGCAGGCGCCGCGGTTCGAGGTCGCGTACGCGAGGCCCATGCCCTGGATGCCGCGAGAGTCGTAGGCAGGGAATTCCTGCTTCTTGACGCTCATCGACAGTTCAGGGTGGCCGTACTTGGCACACATGCGTGCCGAGCCTTGCCCGAGTTCCTTGCCGAAGCCTTCGCCGGCCGCGGTCATCTCGGCGAGCTTCGCCAGCGCCTGGGCCGAGCCGAACGGCGCATCGAGGCCGAGTTGCTCCTTGGTCAGGACACCCATCTCGTACAGCTCCATCGCCGCAGCGACGGTGGCACCGAAGGTGATCGGGTCGAAACCCTGTTCGTTGCACAGCAGGTTGGCGTACTGCAGGGCTTCGAGATCGCCGACGCCGTTGGCGGCACCGAGCGCCCAGGCGGCTTCGTATTCCAGGCCCCCGGACGCACCCCAGTACTGCGGGCTGTTCTTGACCGTGAAGTGGTTCTTGTCGATCTGCGAGATACGCCCGCAGGCGATCGTGCAGCCGAAGCACGCAGCATTCGTCACCAGATGGCTCTTGCCGTCGGATTCACGCTTCTCGTGCATCGCCTCGGCGGAGATCTTGGAGGCATCCTCGAACTGCACGTCGCGGTGGTTGCGCGTCGGCAGTGCGCCGATCTCGTTGATGACGTTCATCAGCACCTGGGTACCGAATTTCGGCAGACCCTGACCGGTCACCGCGTTGTCGGCGAGCACCTTCTTCGCGTCGGTCGTGGCCTTGAGGAAGGCCGGGAAGTCCTTGATCCCCGACACGCCCTTGGTGCCGCGGATCGCCACCGCCTTGAGGTTCTTCGAACCCATCACGGCGCCGACACCGGAGCGCCCGGCCGCGCGGTGCAGGTCATTGATCACGACCGCGAACAGCACCAGGTTCTCGCCCGCCTTGCCGATCGACGACACGCGGATCAGGGGGTCCTGGTGGTCGGCCTTGATCTGCTCCTCGGTGTGCCAGCAGCTCGTGCCCCACAGGTGCGAGGCGTCGCGCAGCTCGGCCTTGTCGTTCTCGATGAAGAGGTAGACGGGCTTCGGCGACTTGCCCTCGAAGATGACCATATCCCATCCGGCGAACTTCATCTCGGCGCCGAAGAAGCCGCCCGAGTTCGAACAGGCGATCGCGCCGGTGAGCGGCCCCTTGCAAGTGACGGTGTAGCGCCCCCCGGTCGAGGCCATCGTGCCGGTGAGCGGGCCGGTGGCCATGATCAGCTTGTTGTCGGGCGACAGCGGATCGACCTTGGGGTCGATTTCCGAGACCAGATACTTGGCCGACAAGCCGCGCGAGCCGAGGTATTCGTTGGCCCACTCCATGTTGAGCGGTTCTTCCTTGCACGTGCCCTGAGTCAGGTTCACCCGCAGGACTTTGCGATTCCATCCCATGGTCTTGCTCTCCTCTCAGGCTGCGGATGCAGGGGTGTTGGCCTTGGCAGCCCAGGCCTGCATGCGGCCGAGCCCCGTCCAGTTGGCATCGATGTACGTGATTGCGGCGGTCGGACAGGCTTTCGCACAGGCCGGGTCGCCCTCGCACAGGTCGCATTTCTGCACCTTGCCGGTCGCCTGGTTGTAATTGATCGTGCCGAACGGACAGGCGATCGTGCACACCTTGCAGCCGACACAGGTGTCTTCGAACACCATCTTCGCGCCGGTCGTCAGGTCGAGCCGGATCGCATCGACCGGACAGGAGTGCATGCACCAGGCATCGGTGCACTGGGTACAGGTGTAGGGGACCTTGCGCCCTTCCTGCTCGAAATTGAAGACCTTGATCAGCGAGTTGCTGGGATTGATGACGCCGGTGTGTTCGTACGAGCAGGCCATTTCGCATTGCAGGCAGCCGGTACACTTCGCGGGGTCAATGTAGAGGGATTTCCACATCGATGTTCTCCTCCGTCGGTTGATTCGCTACGGGACACAACAGACAACTTTAGGCAAATACCATGCCCGTGACAATGCCTATCGCATAACCGAAATCTCAGCTCATCCGTCCGAGCTTGCGATAGAGCGTGTTGCGGCTGACGCCGAGGCGACGTGCGGCGGCGGATACGTTGCCGCCCACTTCACGCATGACCGTTGCGATCGCCTCGAGTTCGATTTCGTCGAGGCTGCGCGGCCCGGCCGTCGCAGCCGGTGCGATGAGCGGCATGGGCGGCGAAGACACAGACGCCGGGGCCACGGCGGCGGCCAGCGAAAAACTCTCGCCGCCGTCCTCACTGTCGATGCCGAAGAGTTCCTCCGGCAAGTGCACCGAGGCGATCTCGTCCTCGTCGTCGTCGAGCAGCGCGACCGCGACGCGGAGGACGTTCTGCAACTGGCGGACGTTGCCCGGCCAGGGGTAGCGTTCGAAGAAGCCCATCACCTCTTCGCTGATGCCGATCGGCCCGCTGCGCCGGTCGGCCGATTCGATCTCGAGCAGGTTCGACACGATGCGACGGACGTCGGTGCGTTCGCGCAGCGGCGGCAGGGTGACGGTGAGGCTGTTGACGCGGTAGTAGAGGTCTTCGCGGAACACGCCCTGCTTCACGGCGTCGCGCAGCACGCGGTGGGTCGCGCACACCAGCGAGATGTCGACCGGAATGGACTTCATCGAGCCGATCGGCGTCACGCTGCGTTCCTGCAGCACGCGCAGCAGGCGCGCCTGCATACCGAGCGGCATGTCGCCGATTTCATCCAGGAACAGCGTGCCGCCGTGGGCCTGCTGCAGCTTGCCGACCGCGCCTTCGCGCCGCGCGCCGGTGAAGGAGCCGCCGACATAACCGAAGAGTTCCGATTCGATGAGGTTTTCGGGAATCGCCGCGCAGTTCAGCGCGACAAACGGGCCGTCGCTGCGCACGCCGCTGTTGTGGAAGGCGCGGGCGAAGAGTTCCTTGCCAACGCCCGATTCGCCCTGGATCAGCAGCGGGATGTCCTTGCCCTGCACGCGGCGGGCGCGGTCGAGCGCGAGCTGCAGGCGCGCGTCGCCGGTCGCAAGGCAGTCGAGGGTGATGCGGCCCTTCGAACCCTCCGAGGTTTTCGCTGCCCCCTTCGCCGACGCCGGGGCAGTTTCCTGCAATCTGGGCGCTTGGACTTCCGGGCGCGTCCGCCGGTGGCCGCGCACCTGGACGTAGACGGCATCGCCGCGCCGCATTTCGAGCAGCAGCAGATCGTCGGGCGCGTTGGCGGCACGGTCGAGCACCTGGCCGAAGCCGGCGCGGAAGAGCGTGCCGAAGGACGGTGCGTCGGCGAGTCCGGCCGTAAGTCCCAGCCATTCGCGCGCGACGGGGTTGGCGCCGACGAGGCGGCCATCGGCATCGACCGCGAGCATCGCTTCCTGCAGGCTGCCTACGTATTCGGGGCGCGGATGGAAGGCGATGCGGATTTCCTTGGCGAACTCGGCCTCGAAAAGGCGCTTCTCGAGCAGTTGCACCGAGAGGCGCACCAGGCCCAGCGTATGGCGCTGGTTGCTGCGCGAGTCGCCGGAGATATCCAGCACCCCGGCGATGCGTCCCTGTGCGTTGAACACCGGCGCGGCACTGCAGGTCAAAAAGCCATTGCGTTCCAGGTAGTGCTCGGCGCCATGGATTTCGACCGGTGCGCCTTCCAGGATCGCGGTGCCGATGGCGTTGGTGCCGCGGAATGTTTCATCCCACGATGCGCCCGGCTGGAGTGCGACGCGTTGCGCACGGCCGACGAAATCCGGGTCGCCGAGGCAATGCAGGATCATGCCCCGCGTGTCGGCGAGGATGACCATGCTGCCGGAAGCGCGGATCTGCTCGAACACGTGTTCCATGATCCCGCCCGCGTGCTCCAGCACGCGCGCACTGCGGTCGCGCGCGTCGGAAAGCTGGGCGCGGCCCGCGGGGTCGATCAGGTAGGCATCCAGGTGGTCGAGCCCGCCGTTGCGACAGCGCTGCCAGGAACGCAGCACAGGAGGGGCGAGCCCGGCCTCCGGCGTCTGGCCAAGCTCGAAGAAAAATCGTCGCGCGTCCGAAATGGTGTTCTCGCGGCGATCCCGCAATTGCGGCAATACGGCCATCTTCTCCTCCTCTCCTGCGCGTCACTTTTGGGACTATTTTTTTGTTTGTCCCTTGTGTCAGAAAGTAGCACCTGCACCAGGTCGAAGCAATCGGTCCTCGAACCCGGCAACAACAGAGGAGCAAGTTTCCTGCCAACAGCTTTCAAGCGCCTTACCAAGAGAATACGCCGGATTCCGGGCTGTTCGGCCGACGTGGCACAGGGCTTGCGAAGGACTGTGCAGATCCGGCACCCCGGGCGTCGTCAATCAGAGATGAGGAATCACAAGGTGGACAAGTACAACGACAAGGAGACATTGACCCGCAAACTGCGCGCTGCGGCCCTGGCCGCCGGCCTCGCGCTCGGAGCGGGACTGGCCCACGCACACGGCGACGTGACGCCGCAGGCGGTGGATGTATCGACGCTACCCAAGCTCGGCGAGGAATGGCGCGCCGTCAATCCCTATCGCGACAACGCGGAGGCGATCCGCGTCGGCGATTCGGCCTTCAACCAGAACTGCGCGCGCTGCCACGGCCTCGGCGCCGTCTCGGGCGGCATCGCTCCGGACCTGCGCAAGCTCGACATCGCGCCGGAAACGGACGAGTATTTCCTGCAGCGCATCCGCAATGGCGTGAGCCGCAACGGCGCGGTGTATATGCCGCCGTTCGAGGGCATGCTGTCACAGGAGGCGATGTGGGCAATCAAGGCCTGGCTGGAGACCGTACGTGAAAAATGAACGACGCGCATTCCTGATCGCGGCGGGCGCCATGATGGCAGGCGCCCTGCTCCCGGCCCACGCGGCCGCGCAACCCGAAGTGCAGCAGGCGGGCACCCTGCGGGTGGCCGTGTATGCCGACTACGCGCCCTTTTCGTCACGCGGCAAGGGCATAGACGTGGCCCTCGCGCAGTCCCTGGCCGAGCGCCTGGGCATGCGCGCGGAGATCGTCGAGTTCCCGCCCGACGAGAACATGAGCGACGACCTGCGCAACATGGTGTGGAAAGGGCACTACCTCGGCCGCCGCCCGGCCGACGTGATGCTGCATGTGCCCGTGGATGCACAGTTCGCGGCGCAGAACGACAAGGTGGCGATCTTCGGCCCCTATCACCTCGAGACGATGGCGATCGCGCGCAATCCCGAGCGCGTGCCGACGGTGTCGGGTTCGGCCGCGGTGGCCTTCGAAGTGTTTACACGCGAGAAGATCGGCGTCGAGCTCGACACGCACGCGAGCGACTTCATGCTGCATGTGCTGAACGGCCGGCTGCGCGACAACGTCGTGCATTTCCGCAGCGTTGCCGAAGCGGCTGCGGCGATGGCCAAGGGTGAAGTGAGCGCCGTGATGGCCCCGCGCAGCCAGCTGGAAGCGGCAATGAAGGAGCACAGGCAGTTCGCGATCGACGCGTTGACCATGCCCGAGCTGCGCGTGAAGGGCTGGCCGCTCGGCATGGCCGTGAAGGCCGACAGCAAGGAGCTGGCCGCGGCGCTGTCGGAGGCGCTGGCGGAGCTGCAGCGCTCGGGCGAAGTCGCACGGATCTTCTCGGCCCACGGGGTCACCCACAGGGTTCCCTGAACGGCGTCCGGGGTACTCGGCACCCCGAAAAATTGCCGGATGTTCTGCAAAACCCATGCACGGTTTTGCAGAACATCCGGCTTGCTTTTTGACCCCGTTGTTCCGTTTTGGAGCACCTGTTCCACGGTGTGACAGGAGCAGGTCAGGCCGGCTTGCCACCCGCACGCTTGAGCATGCCGCGTTGCGGATCGTAGCCGCGCACGGCGAGCGTGAAGAAGACCGCGAGGCAGACGGCGACGATCGCCAGCGAGGTGCCGGCGAGCTGGCCGTAGAGCGCGAAGCGGATCGCCTCGACGGCGTGGGTGAAGGGGTTCCACTGCGCGACCGCATGCACGATGGCGGCGCCGGATTCCTCGAGTTTCCACAGCGGATACAGCGCGGGCGAGACGAAGAACATCGGGAAGATGACGAAGTTCATGGTGCCGGCGAAGTTCTCCAGCTGGCGCACCTGCACCGACAGCAGCAGCCCCAGCGCGCCGAGCATCATGCCGGCGAGGACCACGACCGGCAGCGCGGTGAGCCAGCCGCGCCACGGCACTTCGACGCCGAAGAACCACGCAATCACGAGAAAGACGTAGGCCTGCAGCACCGACAGCAGGGTGCCGGCGAGGAGCTTGGCGAAGAGGAGAAAACTCCTCGGCAGCGGCGCAGTCAAGAGCAGCCGCATCATGCCCATCTCGCGGTCGTACACCATCGCGAGCGAGGACTGCATGCCGTTGAAGAGCAGCACCATGCCCAGCAGCCCCGGCACGATGTAGACCTGGTACGGGATGTAGGTGTCGTAGGGCGGGATGATGGACACCCCGAAGACGTTCTGGAAGCCCGCCGCGAAGACGACCAGCCACAGCAGCGGCCGCACCAGCGCCGAGGCGAAGCGCCCGCCCTGGCGGACGAACTTGGCGATCTCGCGGCCGGCGATCGCCTGCAGCGCGAGCCATGCGTGGGAGAGTCTCATGGGGCGGGATTCCGGTTCAGAACGCGCAGCGGCTGTCGCGCTGGTCGAAGCCGAGGGTGTCGAGGTTGTTGGTCGGATGCAGGAAGCCCGCGATCGGCGCGCGCTCGATCACCGCGTTGTGGGTCGCGAGCAGGATGGGCTGGCGCAGCTGGTTGTCCCAGGGGCGGAAGCCGAGACGGTTGCCCTTGAAGCCGTCGAGCGTGATCTCCTCGCCCTTGAGGTATTTCGCGACGGTGCCGAAGGGGCCGTTCTGCGTGCGCACGACCGCCTCGACGACCGCCTTCACCGCCATCCACGCGGCCCAGTCGGGGTCTGCCATCTTGCGGCCGGCGTGTTTCTCGAGGCGACTGTTCAATTGCGGTGCACCGTGGCGCTCCCACGCCCAGGACCACGCGGCCGCGGCGAGGCCTTCGCCGCCGACGACCGGGCGCGGACGCACCGTGCGGTAGGGAACGCTGCGGGCGAACTCGCCGTCGCTGTCGGCGACGAAGACGACGTCGTGATCGGAGCCGGCCGTGAGCAGCGCGACGTTGCCTTGGTCGCGCTGGCGCGGGTCGTTGGAGAGCACGAAGGGGCGGCGCTCGACGAGTTTCAGGCCGAAGCGTTTGGCGGCGCGATCGAAGGCGTCGGCGACGAGCTTGTCCTCGGGGCGCGGGCCCTCGAGCATCAGCACGTTCCTCCACTTCTTCGACACCAGGTACTGCGCGAGCGCATCCATGCGCATCGCGTCGTTCGGCAGCGTGTGCAGCAGGTTGGGCTGGCACAGGGCCTGACGCAGCGCGTCGTCGGGGGCGGAGACGTTGAAGAGCAGGAGTTCCTTGCCCCGCACGGCTTTGGCGAGCTCGGCGACGACGGCGCCGGGGGCATCGAGGAGGAAGTAGCGCACCCCTTCCTTGTTGAGCTTGTCGATCGCGGCGAGGAGCGCCTTCGCATCGGCGCCGGCGACGCGTTCGAGCGCGAATTCGGCGCCGACCGCCAGGCCGACGAAACGCGCCTCGCGCAGCGCGACTTCCGCGCCGGCGAAGGGCCGCCCGAGGGGCTGGGCGAGGCCGCGGAAGAAGAGCTTCGTCTCGTCGTAGCGGGAATCGGTTTCGAGTTCGAGGTGGGCGAGGCGCACGCTGGTCGCCGCGAACGCGGAGGCGGCGACGAGCGCGGCGAGGCTGCCGAGGACGACTCGCAGGAGCAGGTTCTGGCGGGTGCGCATGGGTCGTCCGCCCTCAGTCGTCGATCACGACGGTGTGCGGCACGCGCCCGACCGGCACCGAGCGCAGCACCTTGCGGGTCTTGGTGTCGACGATGGAGATGTCGTCGGACAGGCCGTTGGCAACGAAGAGCAGGCTGCCGTTGCGGTTGAGTGTCGCGCCCCACGCGCGGTTGCCCACGAGCACGTAGTCCTCGACCTTGCGGCTGGCGACGTCGACGACGGCAATGTGGTTGGCGCGCCCGAGCGTGACGTACGCGGTCTTGCCGTCGCCCGTCATCGCGATGCCGACGGGGGTGACATCGTCGGCGCGGAAGCCCTTGGGCGTGAAGGCGACCGTCGCCTTGACCGCGTTCGTGGCGCCGTCGAGCACCGTGACCTTGCCGCCGAGTTCGGAGGTGACCCACACTTCGGCGCCGTCCGGCGTCATCGCGAAGCGGCGCGGGCGGTTGGCGACGACGACGTTGGCGAGGATCTTGTGGGTCGTGGTGTCGATGACGTGCACCATGTTCGCGACCTCGGAGGTCGCATACACGCGCTTGCCGTCGGGCGACAGGCGCACCCCTTCGGGCTCCTCGCCGACCTCGATACGCGCGACCGACTTCTTCGTCGCGACATCGATCACGGACACCTGCGCGCCCTCCTCGTTCGAGACGTAGAGGCGCTTGCCGTCGGGCGAGAGGTCGAACATCTCCGGATCCTCGCCGACGGGGATGCTGTGGCTCACCTTGAGCTGGGCGATGTCGATGACGTCGACGCGGTTGGCCTTGCTCGCGACCACATAGATCTGGCTGCCGTCGGGCGACAGGCGCATGTCGCGCGGGCGCTGGCCGGTGGCGATGGTCTTCACGACCTGCCAGGTCTTGCTGTCGAGCACGGTCACGGCATGGTCGTTCTCGCTGCTGACGAACACGTAGCCGGTGCCCTTGGCGGTGGCGGCGCCGGCAGCGAGCGCGAGGACGCCGGCGGCGATGAGTCGGGTGCGGGGAATCAAGCGGGTCTCCTCTCGGGGTCGGATTTCCAGGACGGTTTTTTTGGTTTGTAGGCGTTCAGTCGCTGCGCTCGCTGCCGCCGCCGGTCATCTGCAGGAAGGCGTCGGCGAGGGTGGCCGTGCCGGCCTGCGCGGCGAGTGCCTGCGGGGCGCCCTCGGCGAGGATCTGGCCGCGGTGCAGCACGATGACGCGGTCGGCGGCCTCTGCCTCATCGACAAGGTGGGTCGCCCAAAGCACGCCGACGCCGCGCGCACGCAGCGCCAGCACCTCGTCGAGGAGCTGGCGGCGCGAGGCCGGGTCGAGGCCGACGGTTGCCTCGTCCATCAGCAGCACGGCCGGCTCGTGCACCAGCGCACGCGCAAGCTCGACCTTGCGGCGGTTGCCACCGGAGAGCTCCCGCACGGGGTCGTTCGCGCGTTCGGTGAGGCCGAGGCGGCCCAGCGCGTCGGCGACGCGTTCGCGTGCGTGTCGCCCACCCAAGCCGTGCAGCGCGGCGTGGAATTTCAGGTTCGCGGCGACGCCCAGATCGAGGTCGAGCGTGCTCTGCTGGAACACGACGCCCAGGTGCGCGAGCGCGGCGACCGGGGCCTTGCGGATGTCGTGGCCGCACACGGCGAGCCGCCCGGAGTCGGCGTTGAAGAGCCCGGTCAGGAGCTGGAACAGCGTGCTCTTGCCCGCACCGTTGGGCCCCAGCAGCGCGACGAATTCGCCACGGTCGACCTTGAGCGTGACGCCACGCAGCGCCTCGCGCGTGCCGTAGGCCTTGCGCACATCGGCGAGCTCGAGCGCGGCGCCCGCCTGCGCCGAATCGGGGGTGAGGGGGGGTGCGTCGACGGCAGTGTTCATGCGCTCATTCATCCTTGGTCCCGTCCGGGTCGCTGGCGAGCCCGGCGAGGAGCTCGGGGTGCCGGGCAAGGAGCTCGGCGTGCAGCGCCTGCACCGCGGCATCGTCGGGGGCGCGCGGGCGCGCGAGCGCGAGGGGGAGTTCGAGCACGACGCGCCCGGGGGCGGCCGACAGGAAGCAGATGCGGTCGGCGAGCGCGAGCGCTTCGCGCAGGTCGTGGGTAACGAAGAGCACCGTCGCGCCCGAGCGCTGCCACTGTTCGACCAACATCGCGCGCAGGCGGTTGGCGGTGGGCACATCGAGCGAGACGAAGGGCTCGTCCATGAGGAGGAGCTTCGGTTCGATCACGAAGGCGCGTGCGAGCGCGACACGCCGCTGCATGCCGCCGGAGAGCCGCCCGGGGTAGGCGTCGAGCACGTCGGCGAGCCCCATCGCGGCGAGGAGTTCGCGCGCGCGCCGCTGCGCCGCGGCGCTCGCGTCGGTGACGAGGAGCACGTTCTCCAGCACCGTGAGCCAGGGCATCAGGCGCGGCTCCTGGAACATGAAGCCGATGTCGTGCGTGGAGTCGGCGAACGGGGCGCCGCCAAGGCGCACGCGTCCTTCGACGTCGCGGTCGAGCCCGCCGACGACGTTGAGCAGCGTGCTCTTGCCGCAGCCCGAGGGGCCGACAACGCACACGAACTCGCCCGGGGCGGCCTCGAGGTGCAGCCCGGCGAGCGCCAGATGCGGGGCGCCGGCGCGGTCGGGGTAGGTCTTGCGGTCGATGGCGATGTCGAGCATTCAGGATCTCCAGCGCGTGAGCCGCCGCTCGAGCGGGCGCAGGACGGCCGCTTCGACGACGAGCACGACCGCGGCGAACACGAGCGTATAGGCGAGGATGCCGGCAATGTCGAAGAGCTGGAAGAACATGTTGAGCTGGAAGCCCACGCCGTTGCTGCGCCCGAGGAGCTCGACGACGAGCACGATCTTCCAGATCAGCGACAGCCCCGAGCGCGCCGCGGCCATCAGGTAGGGGACGAGCTGGGGCAGATAGACGCGGGTGAAGGTGCGCAGCCGCGGCAGCCGATAGGCGTGGGCGACCTGCATCAGGCGGGCATCGACCGCGCGGGCACCTTCCCGCACGGTGACGACGACGGTCGGGATCTTGTTCAGCGCGACGGCGACGATCGCGGCGGCGTCGTTGAGACCGAACCACACGTAGCACAGGATGATGGTGACGAGCGCGGGGATGTTGAGCCCGAGCACGAGCCAGCCGTCGAGGAGCGCATCGAGCCGGCGCCAGCGCCCCATGGCGATGCCGATCGTGGCGCCGAGGGCCATCGCCAGCCCGAAGGCGACCGCGACGCGCGCAAGCGTGATGGCCAGATGCGTGGGCAGCGCGAGCGAGGCGGTCTCGGCGGCGATGCGCGTGAAGACGGTGGCCGGCGGAGGCAGGGTGGAACTGGCGAAGAGCCACGCGGCGAGCTGCCACAGCGCGAGGAAGGCGGCGAGCGAGGCCGCGCGCAGCCAGCCGTCACCTTGCGGCCGCAGGCGCCGGAGAGCCGGGCGGGCGCTCATGGGCGCGACCGGCCAGGGCGCGGAGTCATCGGCGCCTGCCTTCATCAGCGGGCCCCACCCGCACGCCAGAAGGTGCCCGCGGGCAGGGTCGTGGCGCTGCCGACGAGTTCGGCGCCGCCCTCCTCGGCGAGGATCGAGAACACGCGCCGCGCGGTGCGTTCGGCCTGCGCGATGTCCTCGCCGGGAATGCCGGCACGGAACCCGTCGCGCAGCGCCACGAGCGTCGCGTCGTCCTCGGCGCGGGTGAGCGGACGCAACTCCTCCCACACCGCATCCGAGCTTTGCATGTGGCGGCGCGCCTGCGCGCCGGCGCGCAGGAAGCCCTCGAAGGCGGCACGGTTCTTCGCCGCCCAGTCCTCACGGAACACCCAGCCGATCATCGGCAGCTCGCCGTCGACGCCCAAGCCCTTCAGGATGTCGTCCAGCGTGAGCAGCTCGCGCATGCCGGCGGCACGCAGGCGCGCGGAAAAGTGCCAGAAGTTCATCACCGCGGGCAGTTCGCCCTTCAGCATCAAGGCGTTGAGGAGCGGCGGCGCGCCGAAATCGGGCTTCAGGAAGGTCGCGGCGTCCTCGCCGACCGTCCTGCGCGACCACGCCCGCAGCAGCAGCCAGCTCTTGTCCAGCGCGCCACCGGCCACGCCCAGGCGTTGCCCGCGCAGATCCGCGAGCGTGCGCACGTTGGCGTCCGGGCGCACCATGATGCCGCCCACCGCGCGCGAGTAGGGCACGAAGGCGAAATCCCGCCCTTCGGCGCGCTGACGTGCGACCCAGATCCAGTCATTGACGATGAGATCGACCGCCCCGCCCTGCAGCGCGACGTTCGCGGCGTCCTTCTGCGCGAGCGGCACGACCTCGATCCGCACGCCCTCGCGTTCGGCGTAGCCCTGCCGCTTCATCACCTCGAGCTCCCAGCTCACCGTGCCGTACTGCAGCACGCCGATGCGGATCGGCGCCGGGTCGGCAGCGCGCACCGGCGCAATCAGGCAGGCAAGGAACGCAGCCGCGGCAAGGCACGCGCGCGCAAACGGTCGCAGCATTGATGTGTCTCCATCGTTCTTGTGTCAACGCCCGCCGGATCGAGCCGGGGACGGTCGTGTTTCCAATGCAGGATTCGATCCAGCCGGCGAAGGCTCCGCCAATCCGTCGCCTGCGGAATCGGGTGCTCCACCACGGAACAGCTGCTCCATTTCGGAACACCTGCCGGCAAGACGACGCATTGCGGGCACGTCGGGCAGATCCGAAACCCGCTTCAAGCATAGTGCACGATCAGCCCGCGTTCGCGAGAAGCGCGCTCGCTCCTTGCCGCAGCGATGCGGTGAAAAAACGGGCGGCCGGAGCCGCCCGTGAAGCTCTTCCGCTGTAGGCGGAGGAGAGGGAGAGAAGAACAACATGAGCCAAGCGGGCGCCGAAATGCTGCGCCCGGCCGCCTCCGCGCTCAGAAGAACCCGAGCGCGCGGTCCTGGTAACGCGCTCAGAAGAAGCCGAGCGCGTTGGGGCTGTAGCTCACCAGCAGGTTCTTGGTCTGCTGGTAGTGGTCGAGCATCATCTTGTGCGTTTCGCGGCCGATGCCGGACTCCTTGTAGCCGCCGAAGGTGGCGTGGGCCGGGTAGGCGTGGTAGCAGTTGGTCCACACGCGGCCGGCCTTGATGGCGCGGCCCATGCGGTAGGCCGTGCTGCCGTCGCGCGACCACACGCCGGCACCGAGGCCGTACGGGGTGTCGTTAGCGATCTCGAGCGCTTCCGCTTCGTCCTTGAAGGTCGTCACGGCCAGCACCGGCCCGAAGATCTCTTCCTGGAAGATGCGCATCTTGTTGTGGCCTTTGAACAGGGTCGGCTGGATGTAATAGCCCTCGGCCAGTTCGCCCCCGAGACGGGCGCGGTCGCCACCGATCAGCAGTTCGGCGCCTTCCTGCTTACCCACGTCGAGGTAGGACAGGATCTTGTTCATCTGATCGGTCGAGGCCTGCGCGCCCATCATCGATGCGGTATCGAGCGGGCTGCCCTGCTTGATCGCCTTGACGCGAGCCAGCACGCGCTCCATGAACTTGTCGTAGATCGACTCCTGGATCAGCGCGCGCGACGGGCAGGTGCACACTTCGCCCTGGTTGAAGGCGAACAGCACCATGCCTTCGACCGCCTTGTCGAAGAGGGCGTCGTCGGCAGCGGCGATGTCCTCGAAGAAGATGTTGGGCGACTTGCCGCCGAGTTCCAGCGTCGCCGGAATGAGGTTCGTGGCGGCGGCCTGGGCGATGACGCGGCCGGTGGCGGTGGAGCCGGTGAAGGCGATCTTGGCGATGCGCTTGCTGGTCGCCAGCGGCATGCCGGCTTCGCGACCGAAACCATTGACGACGTTGAGCACGCCCGGGGGCAGCAGGTCGGCGATCAGTTCGACCAGCACCAGGATGCTCACCGGGGTCGATTCGGCGGGCTTCAGCACCACGCAGTTGCCGGCGCCGATGGCCGGGGCGAGCTTCCATGCCGCCATCAGGATCGGGAAGTTCCACGGAATGATCTGCCCGACGACGCCGAGCGGCTCGTGGAAGTGATAGGCGACGGTGTGTTCGTCGATCTCGCTGATGCCGCCTTCCTGAGCACGCAGGCAGCCGGCGAAGTAGCGGAAATGGTCGATCGTCAGCGGAATGTCGGCGTTCAGGGTTTCGCGGATCGCCTTGCCGTTGTCGACGGTCTCGGCGTAGGCCAGCATTTCGAGGTTGGCTTCCAGCCGGTCGGCGATCTTGAGCAGGATGTTGGCGCGATCGGCAGCCGAGGTACGGCCCCACTTGTCGGCTGCGGCGTGGGCGGCATCGAGGGCGAGATTGATGTCTTCCTCGGTCGAGCGGGCGACCTGGCAGAACGGCCGGCCGGAGATCGGCGTGATGTTTTCAAAATACTGGCCGCGTACCGGCGCCACCCACTTGCCGCCGATGAAGTTGTCGTAGCGGGTCTTGAACTGGACCTTGGCGCCTGCCTTGCCGGGCATCTCGTAGATCATTGAACTCGTCTCCAGAAGTGCGTTGTTGATTAGTCGAAACGCTGTCTCGCGTCGCCATCCCTTCCGCAGGGCGCGTGCCAGCAAGCGCCGCCACCTTCTCCAGAGACATCTTTCATATCTCAAACAATCACTTGCACCGCAATCCGGCACATTTTCGCCACCGGACACCCCGCTTCCCTGCCCTGCTCCCGCCTGTTCAACAAGGCAACACCTGTTCCGATGCGTGACAACGGCGCCGCACTACGCACCCCCCGCTTCCGCAGAAACCCTTTTGATCGCGCGGTTCGACGCCGACGGAATGATTCATGCTTCATCGCTCCCCATGATGGAAGCTTCACCCCCCACATCCCGACCGGAACCGCTCATCGCATCGTGGCAGCGCAGCCGCGAGCACGGCCTGCGTCCGGACGAACCGCTCAACGACACGGCGCTCGCGCCGGGCGAACTCACTGACCGGATCGCCGCGAACAACCGCTTGCTCGCGTTCTCGCGCCCGATGATCGAAGGCCTGTACCGCCAGATTGGCAGCCCCTCATCCACGGTGCTGCTGGCCGACCGTCAGGGCATGATCCTCAGTGCGCTGGGCCACACCGACTTCCTCGACCGCGCGACCCGCGTCGCACTGCGGCCCGGCGTCGACTGGAGCGAGGCGACGATGGGCACGAACGCGATCGGCACGGCGCTGCACACGGGAACGGTCGTCACCGTGCAGGGCGACCAGCACTACCTCGCGCGCAACCGCATCCTGACCTGCGTCGCGACGCCCATCCTCGCCCCCACGGGCGGCATGCTCGGCATCCTCGACGTGTCGTCGGACGCGCACGAGAACCTGACCCATGCCGAGGCGCTGCTGCGCACCACGGCCGAGCTGATCGAACACCGCCTGCTGGAAACGCTCGACGACGGTTTCCTCACCCTGCACTTCCACACGCGCCGCGATGCGCTGTCCGATCCCCTGCACGCGCTCGTCGTGTTCGACGAAGGCGGCCGGCTCGTTGCGAGCAATCGCAAGGCGCGCGGGCTGCTCGGTCTGGACGCGCGCCGCCCCGCGGCGGCTTATGAAGCCTGTTTTGCGACACCGTGGAGCAGCCTCGTCGGCTGGGCAGCGCAGGCGCCCGACGCGCCCTTTCCGCTCTACGACCTGAAAGGCCGCACGCTCATCGCCCGCGCCAAGCTGCGGTCGCGGCGCCACGCCGACACGGGGCCGCGCAGCGCCACGGCCCGCGACGACGATTCCCGCCTCGGCGCGATCGCTCACGGCGACGAACGCATGGCGCGCATCGTCGACACGCTGCGCGACTGCGCCGCGGAAAACATGCCGCTGCTGATCGAAGGCGAGATGGGAACCGGCAAGGCGCATCTCGTGCGCGCGTTCCATGAAGACCACAAACCGACCACGGACGCACCGCTGATCGGCATCGACTGCACCGCCCTGCCCGCCGGGGAGGCTGCGGAGGCGGAACTGGATCGCGCCTGGATGCAGGCGGCCAACGGCATCCTGTTCCTCGTTGAGATCGACGCACTGCCCGCCACGCTGCAGGCGCGGCTCTTCGACGCCCACGACGGCAGCCGCGCGCGCGTGATCGGCGCGGCACGGCGGCCGCTCGCCGAGCTGCGCCGCGAGGGACGACTCGATTTGCGCAACTTCGAGGCGGCGGGCGGCCGGATCATCAGCCTGCCGCCGCTGCGCGAGCGCGACGATTTCGACGCGCTCGTGCGCCATTTCGTGCGCGAGGCCGCCGCCGGACGACCGGTCTACGTGTGCCCCGACGCGCTTGCGCTGCTGCACCGCCACCGCTGGCCGGGCAACCTGCGCGAGCTGCGCAACCAACTGCGCCTCATGCTCGCGCTGATGGGGGACGAGGCCAGCCAGTTGTGCCCCGAGGACATCCCGCCGGAACTGTTCGAGAACGCGGCCTGAGCTTTCGCCGGATCAGGCCGGCTGCACCGCCTCGCTGCGCGCGCGGACGAGCGGCAGCAGCTGGATCGCCATCACACACGCGAAGATCAGCCCGCCACCCAGCAGCTGCACCGGCGTCAGCACCTCGCCGACGAAGATGCGCGCCGCAAGCGCCGCAAACAACGTCTCGCAGCTCAGCAGGATCGCCGCGTCGGCCGCCAGCGTATGGCGCTGCGCGACCACCTGCAGCGTGAAGCCCAAGCCCACCGAGAGGATGCCCGCGTAGGCGATCGACGGCAGCGCGCGCTCCAGCGCATCGACGCTGACGACCTCCAGGAAGAATCCACTGGCCATCCCCAGCGCACCGCACATCAGGAACTGCAGGCATGCAATCGTGATCGGGGCGCCGTGGCGCGCCGCGACCCGCCCCACCATCATCACGTGCGCGGCCCAGAACAGCGCGCTCGCGATCACCCACAGATCGCCCGTCGACAGCGCCGACAGGCTGCCGCCGCCGAGCAGAAAGGTGCCGCCGAGGCAGCCCGCGCTCGCCGGCCACACCGACCAGTGCAGGCGCTCGCGCAACAGCAGCGCGCTCGCGACCGGCACCAGCGGCACGTACAACGCGGTGAGGAAGCCGGCGTTGCTCACGGTCGTGCCGGCGATGCCGATCTGCTGGAATGCCGCGCCGAGAAAGAGCACCACGCCCAGCAGCAGCCCGCCCGCCAGATCGCGACCATCCAGCCACACGCCACGCCGCCCGAGCCGGCGCAGCTCGCGCGCGACCAGCGGCAGGATCACCACGGCGCCGAACAGGAAGCGCACGCCGGTGAAGGTAAAGGGGCCCACATCACGCATGCCGGCCTGCTGGGCGACGAAGGCCGTCCCCCAGATCAGTGCTGCAACCAACAGGAGGCCATTGGCCTGCGCGCGCTTCATTCACCGACTCCCGATGCAATCAATTTCTACGTGGCCATCCGTTCCGCCGGCATCCGGGCGGATCCCGATGCTGGAAAGGTCGACGAACGCTGCCCGCCCGCCGACAATACTTCCGGCCAAGGGAGATCGCCCCGGACCAGCCGAGGCGCCTTTATACCCGAGCCAGGGGCGTCGCTGGAGGGGCTGCCCGGTGGATTTTGCGCAAATCGCCACTCGACCCTGCCATTTCGTCAGAGCCATGGCATTCCGATACAGAATTGACCATTCTGTTTGAGCGACGCATCCTTCAAAGTTCGGCCCTGCGAAACGACACCGACCAGGTGCCCGGACGCTACCCGCCCCGCACGACGAACCACACCTCGTCGTGCGGGTCGAACCGAACTCTCGCACCGCGGACTGCGGCGACCGCACAAGGGTAAACCGACACCATGACGATTCTGAACGTAAGCCTGATTGGCGTTCCCACCGACGTAGGCGCCGGCATGCGCGGCGCCAGCATGGGCCCCGAGGCCCTGCGCGTGGCCGACATCCACGCGGCGATCGCGGCCTTCGGCGCCGACGTGCGCGACTGCGGCAACCTCGTTGGCCCCGCGAACCCCGACCTGCCCGCGGTCGGCGGCTTCCGCCACCTGCACGAGGTCGCACAGTGGAACGAGGTCCTGCACGAGGCCGTGTATGCCGAACTGCGTGCCGGCCGGCTGCCGGTGGTGATGGGCGGCGACCACTGCATCGCGATCGGTTCCATCAGCGCCGTCGCGCGCCATTGCCGCACGGTCGGCAAGAAGCTGCGCGTGCTGTGGTTCGATGCGCACTCCGATCTCAACACCGCGACGATGACGCCTTCCGGCAACATCCACGGCATGCCCGTCGCCTGCCTGTGCGGCCACGGCCCGGAAGTGCTGACGCGCGTCGGCGGCCACATCCCGGCGATGCTCCCGGCCGAGATCCGCCAGATCGGCATCCGCAGCGTGGACGAAGGCGAAAAGCGCTTCCTGTGCGAACTCGGGATCGAAGTCTTCGACATGCGCTACATCGACGAAGTCGGCATGCGCGCGGTGATAGAACAGGCGCTCGCCGGCGTGGACGAGAACACTCACCTGCACGTAAGCCTCGACGTCGATTTCCTCGACCCGACGATCGCGCCGGGCGTCGGCACCACCGTGCGCGGCGGCCCGACCTACCGCGAGGCCGAGCTGTGCATGGAGATGATCGCGGACACCGAGCAGCTCGCGTCGCTCGACATCGTCGAACTCAACCCCGCGCTCGACCACCGCAACATGACCGCCGAACTGGCCGTCGATCTCGTCGAGAGCCTGTTCGGCAAGAGCACGCTGATGCGCATGCACCGGCAGACGCGCGGCAACCGCTGAACCGCGGCGGCACGCTCCGGCGCGCGGCCGGGCTCAGAAGTCGAGCCGCAGCGACACCCAGTGGCGACGGCCGACGACACGGTCGGCCGGGCTGCCGTTGGACTTGAACTCGCCGTGGTCGCCGTCGAGCGACTGCACCGTGTAAGCCAGTTCGCCGCCCTGCCCCGCGATGCGGAACGGGTAGCCCAGGCGCGCGTCGGTGCGCACATAGCTCCCGACCGCGGTGTTGCGCGTCCATCGCATGGGATCGACCCAGTAGCGCGCGACCGAGCCTTCCAGGCCGTACGGCAGCTTCTGCATCCACAGCAGCGAAGACGCCCGCCGCGGCGCGGATTCCTCGGCGAACGCATCGACCAGTTCCTTGCGGCCGCGACGGGTCACGAGGTTGCTCGTTGGCGTGAGCGCACCACCCGAGTATTCGCTGTCGATGCGGATGAAGCTCTGCGACACCATCAGGCGCGTCGCGTCCAGCGGCTGCCATTTCCACTGGTATTCGACGCCGTCGATGCGGATATCCTGGATCGGCATCACCTGGTCGCCCAGCCGGTCGCGCACGTTGGGGTCGATCAGGAAGAGGCGGTCGCCCACGCGTTCATGGAAGCGCCTGACGTCCAGGCTCATGCGCCAGTCCTTCCAGTCACCGAGGTATCCGACCTCCCAACTGTCCAGACTTTCCGCTGGCAGGTCGCGCGTGCCCGTAATCACGGCGCGTGTCGCGCTGCTGCGCAAGTTCGCGCGGTAGTCGAGGATGCTGGCCGTGCGCCACGCCCGCGTGTAGCCGGCGCGGAGGGTATTCTCGGCGTTCAGGTGAAAGCTGCCGCTCGCACGCGACGACACGTTGTTGCCGGCGATCGAGTCGTATTCGGACGAGAAACCGAGGTTGCCGGTAAACCATGCCACCGGCACCCATTCCGCATTCGCGAAGGCACGGCTGACGTCGCGCGACACCTTGTCCCGCCCGTACAGCATGCTCTTCGAGCGCAGCGTGTCCTGACGCCAGCTCGCACCCCACACGAGCCGCGTCTTGTCGAAGGGCGAGAAGGTGTGCTGCGCCTCGACCTCGCTGCGATGACCGCGGTCACCGGACTCGTCGATATGTGCAAAACCGGCCGGCAGACCCGGATCGACATATTCATCGCTCGCCTCGTCGGCCGAGTAGGCGTAGCGCAGCGAAAAATCGGAGCCCTCGGACAAGGTCCGCAGCCAGCGAAGCTGCAGCCAGTTGCTCGACTGATCGAAATCGCGGATCGGATTGTCCGGATCGCTGCGGAACAGCTCGCCGTTGCGGTTCACGAAGTCCTTGTCCAGCCGTCCGACGGTCATCACGCCCTCGATCCGGCCCGCGTGCAGGTCCAGTTCGTCGCGCACGCCGAGACGCCAGGTCGCGCGCAGGTCCAGCAGGCGCGAGCGGAAGCTGTCGATCCAGTCGTACTGGTCCTCCAGCCCGTCGTCGTCGAGCTGCTGATAGGTCACGCGCAGCTCGCCGTCCTCCCCCAGCCGCGCGCCGCCGCGCAGCGTGTAGTCGCGCACGCCCTGGCTGCCGTGGTTGGCCGACACCGACACGCCGCGCACCAGCGCGGGATCGACCGTGATGATGTTGATCACGCCGAGGAAGGCATTCGTGCCATAGGACGTGGTGTTCGACCCGCGCACGACCTCGATGCGCTCGATGTCCTCGAGCGCGACCGGCATCAGCGCCCAGTTCACGCCGCTGCGGAAGAGCGGCGAATGCAGCGAGCGGCCGTCCACCAGCACCTGCACGCGCGGCGAGAAATCCTCGTCGGTGATGCCGTGATAGGTCACCCGCGCCGGATCGGTGTTGTGGGGAAAGGTCTGGAAACCCGGCACGAGGCGGAACACGTCGTTGAGCGCACGCACACCCGCGGCCTTGATCGTCTCGCGGTCGATCACGGTGACCGCGGTCGGCGCATCCACCTGCCGCTGCGGCAAGCGGCTCACGCTCGCCACCACGGGCAATTCGCTGAAGAAGAGATTATCGTCCGCCGCCGCCGCCGGCGCACCGACAAGCGCTGCCGCCACAGCCAGGACAGACGCCCCGCCGCTGTTGATTTTTCTTGTATTCACCTGCGCACGACTCCCGCGGCCGCCACTCGAAGTGCATGAGTATCGAAGGAGCCGCTGCAGTGCGTCAATCTCGACCGCAGCAGTGCACCCATTTCGACACACGGATGCGGGCTGCCCCGCACACCGAATGCCCGCCTGCGCCGCCAGCGACTGCGATCCGACGAATTTCCGGGCACCCCGCCGGGGATGTCGGCGGTGCGGCGCCCTGCCCGTTGTCGCCGTACAATGCGCCCCGCTGCACCCAAACAACAACACAGGAACTAGCGCATGCATTCGCGCAAGGCTTTGCCGACCCTCACGGTCGGCGCGATCGGCGTGGTGTTCGGCGACATCGGCACGAGTCCACTCTACGCCCTGAAGGAAATCTTCAACGGCCACCATCCCATCCCGGTCACCCCCGAAAACATCCTCGGCATCCTGTCGATGGTGTTCTGGTCGATCATGGTGCTGGTGACGCTCAAGTACGTGCTGATCATCATGCGGGCGGACAACCGCGGCGAAGGCGGCTCGCTGGCGCTGCTCGCGCTGATCGTCGACAAGGCGAAAAGCCGGCGGCTCACCTGGGCGGTGTCGATGCTGGGGGTGTTCGCGGCGGCGCTGTTCTACGGCGACAGCATGATCACGCCGGCCATCTCGGTGCTGTCGGCGGTCGAGGGCCTGGGCATCGTCGCGCCGGAGCTGCAATCCTTCGTCGTACCCATCACGGTGCTCATCCTCACGGCGCTGTTCATGATCCAGCGCCGCGGCACCGGCGCCGTCGGCCTGTTTTTCGGCCCGGTCATGGTGGGCTGGTTCACCGTGCTGGCGGTGCTGGGCCTCAACGAAATCATCCGCCATCCGGAAGTGCTCGCGGCCCTGAACCCGATGTACGCGTTCCACTTCATCGGCAGCCACACCGCCCTCGCCTTCCTCGCTCTCGGCGCGGTCGTGCTCGCGGTGACCGGCGGCGAGGCGCTCTACACCGACATGGGTCATTTCGGCCCCTTTCCGATCCGCCTCGCGTGGTTCGCCTTCGTGATGCCGGCCCTGGTGCTCAACTACTTCGGCCAGGGCGCGCTGCTGCTGAACGAGCCGGCCGCCATCGAGAACCCCTTCTTCCACCTCGGGCCGACGTGGGCCATGATTCCCATGCTGATCCTCGCCACGCTCGCCACGGTGATCGCGTCGCAGGCGGTCATCTCGGGCGCCTTCTCGGTGGCGCGCCAGGCCGTGCAGATGGGCCTGCTGCCGCGCATGCTGATCGTGCACACCTCGGGCCAGGAAGAGGGGCAGATCTACGTGCCGTTCACCAACTGGACGCTCTACCTCGCCGTGATCGCGCTGGTACTGGGCTTCCAGAGTTCCTCGAATCTGGCCGCCGCGTACGGCATCGCGGTCACCGGCACGATGATGATCGACACCGTGCTCATCGCCTTCGTGATGATCCTGCTGTGGCGCTGGAATCCGCTGCTCGTTGCCCTCGTCGCCGGCTCGCTGCTGGCGGTCGACATCGCCTTCTTCGCCGCCAACGCGATCAAGATCCCGCAGGGCGGATGGTTCCCGATCGCGATGGGGCTCGTGTCCTTTACGGTGCTTACGACCTGGCGCCGCGGACGCAGCATCGTGCAGGAGGAAATCGCCAGGCAGGGCCTGTCGATGAACGAATTCACGGGGATGATCGGCAGCGTGCACCGCGTGCACGGTACGGCGATTTTCATGACCAGCGCCAAGGACGGCGTGCCCGCCGCCCTGCTGCACAACCTCAAGCACAACCAGGTGCTGCACGAACGCGTCGTGCTGGTCACGGTGCAGACCGCCGACACGCCCTACGTCAGCGAACTCGACCGCATCTACCTGCACCACCTGAAGCAGGGCTTCATCCGCGTGATCCTGCGCTACGGCTTCATGGAAGACCCCGACATCCCGAGCGCGCTGGGCCACTGCAGCCGCTTCGGCGAACCCTTCGACATGATGGAGACGACCTTCTACCTGTCGCGCGAAACGGTGATCCCGCGCCTGAGCCGCAGCCGCATCGCGCCGTGGCGCGCGCGCCTGTTCGCGTTCATGACGAAGAATGCGACCAGCGCGACGGACTTCTTCCGCATTCCGAACAATCGCGTCGTGGAGCTCGGCACGCAGCTCGTGATCTAGCGTCTCCGGATGCACAAGTGAAAGGACCGGATGCCACCGCACCCGGTCCTTTCAGGTCACCGCCGCGCGCGCGCCGTCACTTCTTCTTCGCCGCCGCAACTTCCTTGTTCATCGCATCGATGATCGGCTTGAAGGGCCCGTACTTGTGCTGCTCGGGGGTGAAGCCTTCGCGGTACGGCGGGAAGTGCGCATCGACGACCTTGTTGATGCGCGCAGGGAAGTCTGCATCGAGACCCGCCTTCTTCGGGCGCGGCTGGCTGTTGATGAAGGCCGCCACGTCGAACGCCTGCTCATCGGTGAGGACCGGCGCCTCCGCCGTCACGCCCTTGGGCATGTTGTTGCGGATGAAGCGCGCCGCCATGATCACGCGGTTCATGCCGGCGCCGTCGTTGTAGCTGTCCGCCCCCCACAGCGGCGGATTCACGTAGCCCTGCGCATCGCCGGCCTGTCCCACGCGCACGCCCTGGCCTTCCGGGCCGTGGCAGGCGACGCAGAACTGGTCATACACCTGCTTGCCCTGCACGGGATCGGCCGGACGGTCCGGAAACTTGCCCGGCTTCGGCAGCCCGAGGCCGGCCACGTTCGCGCCGACCGGCACATTCGTCGACATGAAGCGCATGTAGGTCGTCATCGCCTTCATCTCGACACTTTCGAGCGGCAGCCGGCGCCCGTTCATCGAGCGCTCCATGCAGCCGTTGATGCGTTCCTCGATCGTCTGCACCGAGTCCTCGCGCGCCTTGTAGGAGGGGTAGCCGACGTAGGTGCCGACGAAGCCGTTGCCGTCCTTTTTCGTGCCGCCGTCGAGGTGACAGGTCGTGCAGGCGAGGTTGTTGCCCGCGAAGCGCTTGGCGGGATCGGCAACCTCCGGCCCGATGAACTGGGAGGTCTTCAGCACGAGGTCGCGGCCCATGCGCACCATCTGCCCATACTTGTCGTTCGACAGCTTGTCGACGTCCGGCACCACCCACGGGTACGCCGCCGGTGCGGCAGGCGCGGCCGCTGCGGGCGCCGGCGCGGCAGGAACCGGCTGGACCGGTTCGGCTGCAATCGAAGACCCTGCGGCTGCGGCCAAAGCCACCACCAATACATTCAGTTTCGCACTCATCGTTGCCTCCGTCCTGATTGGTCATCCAGGAGGGAACCGTCGCTTCCGGATCCCGCTTCCCTGGTTTGCACAATAGACGGACGGCATGTGCGCAGAAATCGGTACGAGTGCGTGGCGCGCTAGATGAATTCGGGTATTGATGAAGGCGACGGGCTGGACTATGCCGACCGGCCGCGTCCGGCCATGCCCAGGATTTCCCGCGCCTCGGCGGGTGTCGCGACCGGCGTTTCCATCTCGCACGCGATGCGGGCGATGCGCGCGACGAGTTGCGCATTGCTCGTCGCGAGTTCCCCTTTCCGGTACCAGACATTGTCCTCGAAGCCAACGCGCACGTGGCCGCCGAGGGAGATCGCCATGGCGGCGAGCGGCAGCTGCGCGGCGCCGATGCCGGCGACGGTCCAGGTCGCGCCGGGTGGCAGCTGCGAGCGCAGGAACATCAGCGATTCGGGCGTGCCGGCCATCGCGCCGGGAACGCCGAGCACGAAGTCGACGTGCACCGGTCCCTCGACGACGCCCTTCTTCAGCCAGCGCTGCAGGCTGTGCAGCATGCCGGCGTCGAAGATCTCGAACTCGGGCTTGACGCGGAATTCCTTCATCGCGGCGAGGAAGGCTTCCATGTCCGCCGGCGCATTCAGGAACACGTCGTCGCCGAAATTCACCGAGCCCATCGACAGCGTCGCCATCTCGGGGCGCAGCTCGACCGGCGCGAGGCGCTCGGCGGCGCTCATGCCGACCGCACCGCCGGTCGAGACCTGCACGATCACGTCGCAACGCGCGCGGATCTTCTCGATGATCTCGGCGTAGATCGCCTTGTCCTGGGTGGGCGTGCCGTCCGGGTGGCGGGCATGCACATGCACGATGGACGCGCCGGCCTGCGCGCACTGCTCCGCCGCGCGCGCGATCTCGTCGGGCGTGACTGGCAGCGCTGGCTGCTGCTCGCGGGTGACTTCGGCGCCGGTCAGCGCGGCGGTGATGATCAGCTTTTCCATGGCCATCAGCGGATATTGCGCTGGCACGCTGCCGGCACGACGCAGGTGCCGGACGCGCGGCAGACGACGATCGGCTCCGGCAGCACGTCGCAGGCCGAGGGCTGGCCCGCGACGCCCGCCGGCACGATGACCTTGCGTGCCTCGAATACCATCTTGCGCGAAGTCTTGCCCATCGAAACGATGCGGCCGGTCGCCTCGATGAAGTCGCCGGCACGCACCGGCGCGAGGAATTCGACGCTGTCGTAGGCGACGAACAGGCCCTCGTCGCCGTCGCTGCGGATCAGCAACTCGGTCGCGACGTCGCCGAAGAGTTGCAGCATCTTGGCACCGTCGACGAGGTCGCCGGCGTAGTGGGCGTCGTGGGCGCTGATGCGTAGGCGGATGAGGCTGGTGATTTCGGTCATGGCTTGTCCTTCGGTATTCGTGTGTAGCGTCATTCGGGATTGCATCCCCACATCCCGACGTTCTTTCCTCGTGTAGGTTGGGCTGACGCAGGAAGCCCAACGTTCGGCGCTTCGGTGGGCGACGGTTGTTGGGCTTCGCTGCGCTCAACCCAACCTACGGGTTCTACGATTCATTGCCCTACGCGGCGTGCCGCTTGGTCCATTCGTGGATCGCGAAGGACGCGACGTCCTCGGCGTAGGACTTGGTGCCGAAACCGGCGTCGTAGCCGAGTTCCTTGGCGAGTTCGTGCGAGATGCGCGGGCCGCCGACGACGAGGATCACGCGGTCGCGGATGCCTTCGGCTTCGAGGAGATCCGACAGGCGTGTGAGGTTGTCGAGGTGGATGTTCTTCTGCGTGACGACCTGCGACACGAGGATCACGTCGGCCTGCTCTTCGATCGCACGCGCGACGAGGTCCTCGGAATCGACCTGCGCACCCATGTTGATCGCACGCACCTCGTGGTAGCTCTCCAGCCCCTTGTGGCCGTTGTAGCCCTTCATGTTCATGATCGCGTCGATGCCGACGGTGTGGGCGTCGGTCTCGATGCAGGCGCCGAGAACGACCATCTTGCGCCCCATCTTCTCGGCGATCAGCGCATTGATCGCGTCCTTGTCGAGCGTCTCGAACTCGGGCTTCGCGACCTTGATGCGCGAGAGGTCGACGCGGTGCTTGCACTGGCCGTACAGCACGTAGAACGAGAAGCCCTGCCCCATGTCCTCCGCGTGCACGACCGCCGGCTCGTCGAGGCCCATCTCCAGCGCGAGCTGGCGCGCGGCCTCCTTCGCGTTCTCGTCGAGGGCGACCGGCAGCGTGAAGGAAAGCTGCACGCGGCCGTCGTTCATTGTGTCGCCGTAGGGCTTGACCCAGTTTTCAGTGATCTGTTGCGTCATCTCAGTTCGCTCCCGCCAGCATCAGGTCCGGGAAGGGGTTGTAGTAGTCGGGCGACTTGGCGATCACGCCGTCGAGGCCCTTGCCGCCGTCCATCGTGCGCGAGATGTCGGCGAAGGTGCCACGGCCGATCGCGGCCGGCAGGCCGATCTTCTCGATCTCGCCAAGGATGCCGACGGTTTCGGCGAGCACCTGCTGGGCGCGGCTCTCGATGCGGCCACCGGCCCTGAATTCGACTTCTTCATGAAGGTCGCGCATCGTGCCGAACACGTACTTCGCGTTCTGGATTGCGAGGAAGCGGTCCTGGATGAAGGGGGTGTGGATGGCTTCCGTCATCATCCCGAGCAGGTGGATGTTCTGCCCTGTGAGCGTGCTGACGACGTTGAACAGCGCGTCCTGGACATGCCCCTTGAAGATGTTGCCGGTCATGTGTTTCGTCGGCGGCATGTACTTCAGGCAGGCCTCGGGGAAGACTTGGCGCACGAGTTGGGCGTGCGCGACTTCCCACAGGAAGCCGTTCTCGAGGTCCGGGTTGATCTCGAAGGCGTGGCCGAGGCCCATCTGGTCGGGCTTGAGGCCCGAGATCCAGGCGAACTGCTCGTTTATGAGCTGGGACGCGAGCACCGTGTGCGCGGCATCGAACGCATCGGCGGTCGTCAGGTAGTTGTCCTCGCCGGTGTTGATGATGATGCCGGCGTAGGCGTTGACCATGCGCGAGAAGAACTGGTCGATGAAGGTGCGCTTCATGTTGATGTCGCGGAAGATGATTCCGTACATCGAGTCGTTGAGCATCATGTCGAGACGCTCCATCGCCCCCATCGCTGCGATCTCGGGCATGCACAGGCCCGAGCAGTAGTTCGTCAGGCGGATGTAGCGGCCGATCTTGGCGCCGACTTCGTCGAGCGCCGCACGCATCAGGCGGAAGTTCTCCTGCGTCGCGTAGGTGCCGCCGAAGCCTTCGGTCGTCGCGCCGTAGGGCACGTAGTCGAGCAGGCTCTGGCCGGTCGAGCGGATCACCGCGACGATGTCGGCCCCCTGCTCCGCGGCGGCGCGGGCCTGGACGATGTCCTCGTAAATATTGCCGGTGGCGACGATGAGGTACAGCCAGGGCGTACGGGCTTCGCCGACCTTTTCGATCTGCTGCGCGCGGACGGTGCGCTGGGTGGCGATGTGCTCGCACATCTTCGCGGCGATCGCTTCGGCGGACTGGCGCGCGGCCTTGTCATTCTTCGGGCGACCGAGTACGAGCTTGCCGGCGGCGACCGCTTCGGCGACCTGCTGGGCGCTCAGGCCGTATTCGTCCATCGCGCCGGCGACGATCGCCGCCGCGCCGTGCTGCAGGAGCTTCTGCTCCTGCAGATGCGCGACGAGGCGGTTCGGCAGCGGGATCTGATTGTCGTCCACGCCGTCGACACCCATCAGGCGCAGCGTCGCGCGCTCGACGGTGGTCGTCGTGTATTGGCTCATGTCGTCGAACACGCGGTGCGCGATGCGGCGCGCCGACTCGCGCGCGCGGTCGATCTGGCCCTGGTCCAGGTTCAATTGGGTCATTGGAGTACTCCTTCCTGCATGGTGTGTTCCTCGCGCATCACGTCGGCCACGACGTGATCGGGGAAGGCCCGGCGTGCCGCGTCGACGAAGTCCCCGGCGTCGAAGCTGCCGCCGAGCGGCGAAAACGGGTTGAGGGTGATGCCGGCGATGCGGATGCCGCGGAAGGCCACGAGCCGCCCGCCCTTCGCCGTGAAGGTCGCGACGTCGGTCGCGTCGATGAAGAGCTTGGTGCCGTCGGCGACGACGACCGTGAGCGCCGGATGCTTCGCGAGCAGCGTGTCGAGCGCATGCCACAGCGCGCGGCCGACCGCGCCGCTGACGGCCACCGTCTGGATCGCGGGCTCGGCGAGCCCGAGCAGCGTCGAGGCGGCGTTGAGCGTCGGGATGCGCGCGTCGAACACGCACTCGCCATCGCGGTTCCATACGCCGATGCCGCCGTGCGCGAAAACACCACCGCAGCGCGTCGCCAGATGCTCTTTCACGGAAGGAATACCGAGGATCGCGAGCCGGTCGCGCGTCTTGCGGATCACGTCGGGGATGCCGCCGCCGATCGCCGCACCGGTCGCGAGCACCACACCGTCCGCAATCGCAGGCGACGCGTGATGGCTGCGCCCCAGCGCGCCGTCGAGCAGCACGAGCGCGCAGCCGCAGCCCTTCAGGATCGCGATCACCTTCTGCTGGTCCGAGCTGCGCGACGCGCCGGCGATCTCCATCTCGCCGTGGTCGAGCGCACGCACGATCAGGATCTCACCCATGGGGCTCTCGATGCCGGTCGTGCCGATCTGCTTCCAGCGCACCTTCGCGCGCAGCAGCGTATCGCGCGCGGTGGCGACCAGGCTGCCGGGCCAGACGAGCACCGGTGGCTTGGGGATCGAGAACACCTGGTCGCGGTCCTCGCCATCGCGGCCGATCGACGTGATGCCGACGCTCGCCCCGTGGGCGTGGGCCTGCGCGAGGAGATGGTTCAGGCACACCGTCTTGCCGGTGTTCTTCGTCATCCCCATCACCGCCAGCGTCGTCATGCCGGCCGCGCGGATCTCGCGCCACAGCGCGCTCCCGGTCATGGCCTGCGCCTCAGACATACAGCGTCTCGAAGAGCCGGCGCAGCGCCGGGCTCTCGCGCAGCAATTCGAGCGCGAACACCGCGTGATCCTTCGCGTAGCCGTTGCCGATGATCATCTCGACGTCCTTGCCGACGCCTTCGGCACCGAGTGCCGCCGCCGTGAAGCTCGTCGCCATCGAGAAGAAGTAGATCTTGCCGCCGTCACGGGTCGCCAGGATGCTGCCCATCTCGGTGTTCGGGATGTTCACGCAGTTGATCACGACGTCCGCCATGCGGCCGCCGGTCAGTTCGGAGACAGCCTCCATCATCGACACCGCGTCGGTCGCGTCGGCCCGCAGCGCGTGATCGACCCAGCCAAGCTCGGTCATGCGCCGGCAGTCCTTCTCGAAGGGCGACACGCCGATCACACAACCCGCAGGCCCCGCACGCTTCTTCGCCTCGTACACGCACAGCGTGCCGGACTTGCCGCCGCCGCCGACGACCACGACCGTGTCGCCGGGACGCACAAGGCGCGCAGTCTGGGCCGGCGCACCGGCGACGTCGAGGATCGCGAGCGCGACCTTCTCGGGGATGTCGTCGGGCAGCTTCGCGTACAGGCCGGTCTCGAACAGGATCGCCTGGCCGTCGATCTCGATCTGGTCCTTGTCGACGTGGACTTTGCGGATCGCGTCGATGCGCAGCGGCGTCAGCGACAGCGACACCAGCGTCGCGATCTTGTCGCCGACCTTCAGGTCCGTCTTGCCAACCAGCGCCGGCCCGATCGCCGCGACACGCCCGATCAGCATGCCGCCCGAGCCGGTCACCGGATTGTGGTGCTTGCCGCGCTGGCCGACGATGTCGCGCACAATCGCGGAAATCCGGCCGAGGTCGCCACCCGCCTCATGCTTGATCTGCGTGAAGCTCGCGGCGTCGATGTTGAGCGCCGACACGTCGATGAGGATCTCGTTGTCGCAAATCTCCATCGAGTTGTCGATCTTCCACGCGCCTTGCGGCAGCACGCCTTGGGGCTCGATCACGCGGTGCGTGCCGTAGGGGGAACCGTGCTTCATGCTGCCCCCCTTACGCGCGGCTCTGCGACGGCACGCGGAAGTGCTGGCCGAGGCCGGGCATCTCGACCGTCATGCCCTTGTAGTTGCGGCACTTCACCGTGGTACCGGAGCCGTCCGGCAGCGGCTCCTCCGACACGTAGGTCGGGATGATCGGCAGCTTGCCGAGCCCGCCGAGTCCATCGACGACGAAGGTCGGCACCGCCGGACCGCTGATCCAGCCGCGGACGCCTTCGTACAGTTCCAGCATGCGCTGGTGCGGCACGATGAAATGGTGCGCGCCCTCGACCATGTCGGTCGAATAGACATAGTACGGCCGCACGCCCATCTCGATGGCCTGCATGAAGAGGTCGCGCAGGATCGCGACGTCGTCGTTCACGCCCTTCAGGCACACGGTCTGCAGCCCCATCATGATGCCGGCCTTCTGGATCATCTTGACGCGCTCGCGCAGCAGCGGCGTGATCTCCTTCGGATGGTTGATGTGGATGTTCACCATCTGCACGCGATGCTTCTCGAGGATCGCGCACAGCTCGGGCGTCACGCGGGTCGGCAGCTGCACGACCATGCGCGAGCCGATGCGCAGGAAGCGCACGTGCGGCGCGCGTTCGCGGATCGCACCGAGGATGTAGTCGAGGCGCTCGTCGTCGAAGGTCAGCGGATCGCCGCCGGAGAGCAGCACGTCGTCGATGTCCTTGTTGCTCGCGATGTAGTCGATCGAACGCTCGATCTCGTCCTTATGCACCGAGCCGCTCGGCTGCGACACCATGCGCTTGCGGGTGCAGAAGCGGCACAGCGTCGAGCAGGTGTTCGACACCAGGAACAGCACGCGGCGCGGATAGCGATGGACGACGCTGGTGCCGGGGACGGTGTCGCCCTCCTCGCCCAGTTCGTCCAGCATCGTCTCGAAGCCGGGCTTCTTCTCTTCATGGTGCGACGGCAGGTACTGCAGGCGGATCGGGCAGTCCGGATCGTTCGGGTCCATCAGCTGCGCCATGTAGGGCGTGATCGACACCGCGAACTTCTCGTACACGGTCTCGTTCACGTCCTCCATCCTGTTCAGGACGTCTTTCAACTCGGAGTGATGGGTGTAGCGGCGGGCGAACTGCTTCTGCCAGGGTTCGGAAGCCGGATCGTAGGCTTCGAGTTCGGCGCGGGTGAGCAGTTGGCGCGGGGAAATCACGACTTTTTGGAGCATTTTCCTGTCCCTCTTTATTCGTCTGGATGAGCGGCCCAGGGGGCCCGACGAAGGAAAGTTTAGGGACGGAGTGCGCCAGCCTGAACAGGCAAACTGACTTTGAAACGGGGCGCAAATCAGTCAAAATGACCGACGTTCAGACAATCTGATTTTTGCTCCGGAAGCCCCCATGGACGAACTCGACCGACAGCTCGTCGACCTCCTGAAAGTGAATGCCCGCCTGCCTGTCGTGAAGCTCGCGCAGGCGATCGGCTGTGCACGCAGTACGGTGCAGTTGCGCCTGAAGGCGCTCGAAGACAACGGAACGATCAGCGGCTACACGGTCAGCGTGTCGAAGCCGCAATCATCGCGCTCGATCCGCGCGATGGTGCTGATCTCGATCGAATCGAAGAACGAACCCGACGTCGTGCGCGCGTTGAAGAAGCGGCACGAGATCACCAAGCTGTATTCGATCAGCGGCCGTTACGATCTGTGTGGAATGCTGGAAACCGAGACCACGCACGAGCTGGATGCGGTGATCGATCGGCTGCGGGCGATCAAGGGCGTGGTCGATACGTTTTCGACGATATTGCTGTCGACCAAGCTGGATCGGCCGGGCTGAGCGCGATCCCCGTCCCGCCGCATCACGCCAGCCCCGCTGCACCCAGCTCGCGGCCGAAGCGCTGGTGCAGTTTGTCGTCCTTGAAACCGTAGGACTCGAGGACCAGCTCGAGGCCCATCTGCGGGGCCATCGTGCGCAGGGTCTGCACCATGCGCACCGCCTCGTCATGCCGCCCGACGCGTTCGAGGGCGGCGATGCACATCGCGGCCGTCCCGATGAATGCCTGCCGTGCCATACCGTCGATACAGACATCGACCGCCCGGGCGTCCTGGCCGTCCGCGTACAGCGCCCGGCTGTAGATGAAGGGATACCACTTCGGATACAGCGGATTCAACTCGATGGCCTTCTGCGCCGATTCGACGGCCTGCCGGTACCAGCCCGCGGTGGAGGCGGCGCGCGAAAACATGATGTGGTTTTCGGCGTCGTTGGGGTTGATTTCTATCGCCTTGAGGCCCGCCTTCGCCGCTTCCTCGTGGCGCTTCATGAAGGTCAGGACCTGCGCGAGGGCCTGGTAGCCGATGGAAAGGTTGGAATTCAACTCCAGCCCGCGGTGTATGCGCGCCAGCGACTCCTCGAACGACGGACCCCCTCCCGTGAACACCCGCAGGAGGCCGCTCGTCCAGCCCAGTAGCACGTGCGCTTCCGCGAAATTCGGATCGAGCACGATCGCCTGACGCAGGAGTTCGGTGGCCTTCGCCTCACCTTCGGCGTTGAGCTTGTGCTTCTCGCTGCGCGCCCGCTGGAAGAGATCGTAGGCATCCAGGTTCTCCGTCGGCTTATGGCGGGCACGACGCTTTTCCGCCTCCTGAACCTGAGGCAGGACGCGGGTCGCAATCGCGTCGGAGATCTGGTCCTGGATGGCGAACAGATCGCCTTGCGGTTGATCGTATCGCTGCGCCCACAACTGATTGCCGCTTTCCGCGTCGATCAGCTGCGCCTGCACGCGGATGGCGCTCCCCGCGGATTGAACGCTGCCGACCACGGCGTAACGGACCCCGAGCTGCCGGCGCACCGCAGCGATGTCCAGCGGCCTGTCCTGGAACGCCAGTGCGGAGTTGTTCGCAATGACGAAGAGTTCGGGGACGCGGGTCAGCGACAGGTTGAGATCCTCGGTGAGCCCTTCCGCGAGATGCGGTCGCGCGCCGCCCTCGCTGTGATTGACGAACGGGAGCACCGCAATCGACGGACGACCGCGCGCCGGGTCCGTCGGCGCAGTGGCGGCAGGATGCAGCCCCCACCACCCGACAACGGCTCCCACGAGCGCCGTCAGTACGACGACCGCCAGCCCGACCGGCCAGCGCGCACGGGACGGTTGCGGGATCGGCACCGGTGGTTCGGCCTGCGGCAGCGCATCGTCGTCCGGCATCACCGGTGCAACGAGTTGGTAGCCCCCCTTGGGCACGGTGACCACATAGCGCGGGCGATGACTGTCGTCGCCCAGCGCCCGACGCAGCTTGGCGATGGTCTGTGTCAGCGCGTCGTAACCCACGACGCGCCCCGCCCAGACTGTTTCCTCGATCTCCTGCCGGCTCACCACCTCACCGGCGCGCTCGACGAGCAAGAGGAGCAAGGCCATCGTGCGCGGCTCGACCTGCAGCGGCACACCGTCGCGTTCGATCACGTGCTCCGATGGCCGCACGCGACAATCGGCGACGCGAAATGCCTCCATCGCGCTCCCCCCTCGGACCTCGCCGACGCCATCAGCGGCATGCCCGTTATCGATTCCATCATAGTGGGCGAGCGGGCCGGCGACAAACCGCCGGGAGCGTCACGTTCGTCAGATCCCGGCAGGAAAAAATCACCCATTCATCACGGGTCCGTCAGGCCCGGAAGCCCCTCCTCGGCTAGACGTGAAGCAGGACCATGGCCGGCCTTCGCACCGCGAATGACGTCGGCCGGGCAAACCGGAGGGGGACATCATGACCACATCCAGTTCGATCTCGCTGCATGCGATTCTTGCAGCGTTGTTAGCGACCATTTCCGCGATCGCAGTGCCGGTCACTGCCCTGGCCGGTGACGATCCCTTGGTCGAGGCGGCACGGCAGATGATGGAAGGCGCGTCCGTACGGGGCACCTGGCAAAATCCGCTGCTCCCGGCGGCGACTGGCGCCGAGCCGGCGCCCCGCTCGGCAGACGCGATCATGGCCGAGCAGGTTGCCCACTACAGCCGGAAAGTGCTCGATCGTGGCGGGTGGAACAATCCACATGCGCCCGGCTCCGGCTACGATGCCGGCAGCCCGCTGATGGCAGTGCAACCGGGGAACGGAGTCAGTTCGGGTGGCTAAAGTCCGTCCGTGTACCCCTGCCGGGGGACCGATGGTCACGGTCGTCGGCAAGGTTTCGCCGCGCCTTTACGCTGCGCTCAGCGCGCGCACCAGGGTGCCGGCCGGCGCGCCGAGCCGGCGCAGGACGTCCGGCGAGAGGATCAGGCGATCTCCGGCGAACCTGCCGGGTGCCGCCGTCACGCGGAAGCCTTCGCCCTCACCTGCCGCAAGCCACCAGGACTGGGCGTCCTCGCCCGGTTCAGCGGCCTCCGCGACGACTTCGCAGCTGTTCGCGACGCCGTTCAAGGTGCGCGTGTGCGCCTCGAGCACCATGCCGGCATCAAAGATGTCGACGTGGTTTTCGAAGTGGAAACCGTCCTTTTCGAGCAGCGGCGCGAGCGCGGCGATGTCCGGGTGCATGCTGCCGACCGTCGCCTGCGCCGACTCGGGCAGGAGGCTCAGATAGACCGGGTGCTTGGGCATCAGCTCGGCGATGAAGGCCTTGCGGCCCTGCGCGACGAGGCGCTCGGCGCCACGCTGGTCCACCTTGAAGAAGTGCCGGCCGACCGCTTCCCAGAACGGCGAGGCGTCGTCCGGGCCGCGCACGCCGTGCATTTCAATGATGGTGCGCGGGGCGAACTCCGGCAGCCGCCCGGCGACGAAGAGTTGCGCCGCCTTGATCAGCTGCGCCCCGCCACCCTGTCCGCGAGCTCCGCCGCGCACGTACAGGCTGTGCAGTTCGCTGCAGCCCGTGAGGTCGTTGCACAAGTACAGCACGTCATGGCAGCGGTAGGACTTCAGGCGCGAACTCGAATGGACGATCTTGCCCAGGCGGTAGTCGTAGAACGGCTGGTCGAGGCCGATGCTGCACACGAGTTGCACACAGCCGGCAACCTCGCCGCTGACCGCATCCTCCAGCAGCAGCAGGTAGCTTCGTTCGGCGTCGCTGGCCGTGCCGGCGAGGCTGCGTTCGGTTCGTTCGATGGTCGTGCGGTTGGCGTCGAGCGATTCGGCGTGGCGTTCGAGCGCGCCGTCGGCCTCGATCACCAGCGCATGAAAGGCGTCGACGTCGCGCGCGGTCGCCACGCGCACGACGAAGCGGCCGTCGGGGCGTCTGGCGGCACGGGAAAGGGTCGAAAGCTCAGGCAAGGACACAGCGCACCTCGTCGTCGTCGATCAGTTCCAGTTTGTTCGCGGCTTCCGCGGTTGTCGCGACACGGCCGTCGGGGCGTCGCAGCGCGGGTGCGAGCACCGCGCGGAAGCGGCTCGTCTCACGGTTCGCCAACAGGCAGTCGGGCTCGCTGCGCCCGATCGCCTCATCGACGGCGAGCGGCAGTCTGTGCGCAACGCGGATCGAGTGCACCAATTCTCGCTTCACGTTGAAGATCGGTCCGCCGTCGAACACGTCCACGTAACGTTCGGCCTCGAAGCCCTCGTCGATCAGCAGCCCGTAGGTCGGCATATAGCCGGCGCGGGTCTGGCCGAGCACGTTCTGGGCGCATTCGGGCAACAGGGGCACATAGATGGGGTGGTGCGGCATCAGTTCGGCCATGAAGCTGCGGTCCTTGCCCAGCGCGAGCCGCTCTGCCTCGCGATACGAGACGCCGAAGAACTTGCTGCCGACCGCGGACCAGAAGGGCGACTCGCCGTCCTCGTCGATCATGCCGGGCAAGGGCGCGATCAGGTCTTCGGCGAAGCGCTCGGGATGCTCTGCGATGAAGCCGAGTGCGGCCTGCAGCAGGGCACACTCGACGGCTGCCCGCCGCTCGCCGTGCACTACCAGCGGCGGGCGCAGCAGCGTGAAGCCGGACAGGTCGTGGCTCAGCGTGAGCGCGTACATGCGGTGATTGACACCCAGCTCGGGCGAAGCATGAATGATGGTCTCGTTGCGGAAAGAGTAATCCGCGCCCGGATGGCCTGCCGCGGCGACGACGAGCATCGCGCCGGCAAGCGCACCGCGATCCGTCGCGACGAGCAGGTATTGCTCTTCGCCGGGGAAGTCGATGTCGGCGGCGAGCGCATCCTCGCTCTGCGCGATGAGGCGTTCGAGCAGCCGGGGGTCGTTGGGCAGCGAAACGTCGGGCGCGGCGACACGCGCGGCGGTTTCGACCAGGGCGTCCAGGTCGGAATGCTGGGCGGGACGAATCGTCAGCATGAAGGCTCCGTTGGGGGGGTACCGGCAGTGCGGGGGGCAGTCCCCTGGCCGCTGCCGGTGAGCGTCGCGCGCGAACGGTCCTCGCGCGGCGTGATGCCGAAATGGGCGCGGTAGGCGGTCGCAAAGTGCGAACCCGACGAAAAACCGCAGGACAGGCCGATCTGCACGATGGACTGCTGCGTGCGCACGATCAGTTGGCGGGCACGTTCCAGCCGCAGTTCCTGGTAGTAGCGCGACGGCAGGATGTCGAGGTTCTGCTTGAAGAGGCGCTCCAGCTGGCGGCGCGAGATGCCCACGCATTCGGCGATCTCGTCGGAACCGAGGGGTTCCTCGAGGTTCGCCTCCATCACCAGCAACGCCTCGCTGAGCTTCGGCGGGTGCTGCGAGATGCGGCTCGTCGCCGGCACGGCCTGCTTCTCGTGGCCGGGCCGGATGCGGTCCAGCCCGAACTGGCGCGCAACGTTGTCGGCGAGTTGCGGCGAGATCTGCTGCGCGATCACCCCCAGCATCATGTCCAGCGTCGCCTGGTTGCTCGACGCCGTCAGGCGGTCGGCGTCCATCTCGTACAGGGTCGCGCACAGCACGAGTTCGGGATGGCGCTCGCGGTAGAAGGTCATCTCTTCCCAATGCACCGCGACGCGGCGGTTGTCCAGCAGGCCGGCCGCAGCCAGCCAGGCGGTACCGCCGCGGTTGCCGCAGAAGGCCGCCCCGACGCGGGCGATGCGCTTGAGCTGCGAGAGGATGTCCGTTTCGTTACCGACCGACTGGCGCTGATCCGACGCGACGACCAGGGCGTCGCAGCGCATCAGCGCGGGCAGCGCACCGCCGACCGACAGGCGCCCACCGCCAGGCAGCGCAACCGGGGCGCCGTCGGCGGAGACGAGATGCACGTCGTAGTACCGCCGCCCCCCGAGGCGGTTGGCCTCGACGAAGGGGTCGACGATGGCGCCCAGGGTGCCGAGCGACACCGGCGGCAGCAGCAGGACGACGACGTCGAGCGGTGGCGCGCCGGGTTCGCTGTCGACAGGCCGGTCCCAGCGCATCGTGGCCCCGTCCCCGCCCAACTCGCCTGAAGGCCCGCGGCTCCGACCGGCCGCCCGCTTACTTCAGGTTGCCGGAGAGGAACTGCTGCAGCCGCTCGCTCTGCGGCCGGACCAGCACTTCCCTGGGATTGCCCTGCTCTTCCACGCGGCCCTGATGGACGAAGATCACGTGATTGGAGACCTCGCGCGCGAAGCCCATTTCGTGCGTGACGACGAGCATCGTGCGGCCTTCCTCGGCGAGTGAGCGCATCACCTTCAGCACCTCGCCGACCAGCTCGGGGTCGAGCGCCGAAGTCGGCTCGTCGAACAGCAGCACCGACGGTTCCATCGCCAATGCGCGAGCGATGGCGACGCGCTGCTGCTGGCCGCCGGACATGTGGGCCGGATAGGCGTCACGGAATTTCCACACGCCGACGCGCTCGAGGTAACGCTCGGCGCGCTCCATCGCCTCTGCCTTCGGAATGCCCAGTACATGCACGGGCGCCTCGATGACGTTCTCCAGCACCGTCATGTGGCTCCACAGGTTGAAGTGCTGGAACACCATCGACAGGCGCGTGCGGATCTGTTGCAGTTGCTTGGGGTCCGCGACGACGAGATCGCCCTTGCGGTTGCGTACCAGCCCCACTTCCTTGCCGCCGACCGTGATGCGGCCGGATGTCGGGTTCTCGAGGAAGTTGATGCAGCGCAGCCACGTGCTCTTGCCCGAGCCCGAGGAGCCGATGATGCTGATCACGTCGCCGGAACTCGCGGACAGCGACACGCCCTTCAGCACCTCGTTATTGCCGTAGGACTTGTGCAGGTCTTCGACGCGGACCTGTTCGACGGTGGCAGTCTGGTTCATTGCGGTTCCTTGCTTGAGGGCGGGCAGCGCATCCTTGGGCACGTCTTGTCTGGTATGGAAGTCGTGCCGGTCATCGACGCAGATCCGCCCGAAAGTCGCGGCGTGGTTCATTATGCTGCCTCCGTGCGTTTCGTGGCCTTGCGTGGTGCGAGATGGGCGAGCCAGCGGCCTTCGGCGTACTTGAACAACCCGACCAGCATGAAGGTCAGGACTAGATAGACGAGGCCCGCGAAGACGAAGGCCTCGAAGGGCGCGAAGTGGCGCGAATAGACGTTGCGCGCGGCACCCGTGATGTCGACCAGCGTCACGGCGCTGGCGATCGCCGAGCCCTGCAGCATCAGGATGACCTCGTTGCTGTACGAGGGCAGCATGCGCCGCAGCGCGGACGGCAGCACGATGCGCTGCAGCGCCTTGAAGCGGCTCATGCCCATCGCCTTGGCCGCCTCGATCTCGCCGTGCGGCGTGTTGCGCATCGCCCCCGCGATGATCTCGATCGTGTAGGCGCAGGTGTTGAGGCCGAAGGCGAACAACGCACAGAAGAAAGGCTCGCGGAAGAGCAGCCAGACGGGGTGGCCCGCCTCCCACGCCGCCTGCATCCACGCCCACTGCCCCGCGCCGTAGTAGATCAGCAGCAGTTGCACGAGCATGGGCGTACCGCGGAAGAAGTAGGTGTAGGCCGACACCGGGCCGCTGACCCAGCGGTTCTTCGACACGCGCGCGACGGCGAGCGGGACGGCCGCGGCAAAGCCGACCAGCAGGGAGAGCGCGGTGAGCTGCAGCGTCATCAGCAGGCCGCGCCAGAACTCCGGCAGGCTGCTCGTGATGACCTGGAAATCGAACAGTTCCATGATGACTCCGGCTCCGTCAGACGTTGGCTTCGCGGACGCCGACGTTGTAGCGCGTCGTCAGCCGGTTGAGGACGTAGCCCGACACCGCGGTCATTGCCAGGTACAGCGCGCAGACGGCGAGATAGAAGGTGAAAGGCTGGTGCGTGGAGCGTCCCGCCTGGTCGGCGAGCGAGGTCATGTCGGACAGGCCGATCATCGACACGATCGCCGTGCTCTTCAGCAGCACGAGCCAGTTGTTGCCGATGCCCGGGAGCGCGAAGCGCAACATCTGGGGAAACATGATCCGCCAGAACACCTGCCAACCGGTCATCCCGTAGGCGCGTCCGGCTTCGAGCTGCCCCGCGGACACGGCGAGGAAAGCGCCGCGGAAGGTTTCGGTGAAGTAGGCGCCGAAGATGAAGCCGATCGTCAGCACGCCGGCGACGAAGGGGTTGATCTCGATGAACTCCCACTCGAAATAGTCGACGACCTCGTTGAGCAGCAGCTGGCCACCGTAGAACACCAGCAGCATCATCACCAGGTCGGGCACGCCGCGCACGATCGTCGTGTAGAGCATGGTCCACAGGCGCAGCGGCAGGAAGTCGGACAGCTTGAACGCTGCACCGAGCAGGCCGGTCGCGACCGCCAGCACGAGCGACAGCAGCGCCACCTTGAGGGTCACCCAGGCGCCGCCGAACAGGCTGGGGGAGTATTCGATCAGGGCATCCATCGCTGACTCCGGGAAAACGGGAAAAGAAAAAGCGCCGCTTGCAGGAGCAATCCGGCGCTTCTTCGAGGTGGCGATCAGTTGCCGTAGATGTCCATCGGGAAGTATTTCTTGCGGATTTCCTCGTACTTGCCGTTGGCGCGGATGGCCGCGAGCGCCTTGTTCAGCTGCGCGGTGAGGTCCTTGTCCTTCTTGCGCACGGCGATGCCGATGCCCTCGCCGATGACGCCCTTCTCCTCGGCGTTCTTGCCGAACAGGCGGTCACCGGCAACATCGTAGCCGGTGCCTTCGGGCTTGGTCAGGAAGCCGCCATAGGCTTCGAGGAAATCGGCGAAGGCCGCATCCAGGCGCCCGGACTTGAGGTCGAGGTAGGCTTCATCCTGCTTGGCGTAGCGGACGAGTTCCGGGCCCTTGCCTTCCCAATACTTGGTGGCGTAGTTGTCGGAAACGGTGCCGCGCTGCACGCCCACCTTCTTGCCCTTCAGCGAGGCCATGTCGGGACGCAGCGGCGAGCCGCTCTTGGCGATCAGCGCGAGCGGCGAAGCGTAGTACTTGTCGGTGAAATCGACTTTTGCCTTGCGCTCCTCGGTGATCGACATCGAGGCGACGATCGCGTCGAACTTGCGCGCGACCAGCGCCGGGATCATGCCGTCCCATTCCTGCTTGACCCAGGTGCACTTGGCCTTCATCTCGGCACACAGCGCATTGCCGACATCGACGTCGAAGCCCTGCAGCGAGCCGTCGGCAGCGGTGATGTTGAACGGGGGGTAGGCGCCCTCCGAAGCCAGGCGGATTTCCTTCCAGTCCTTCGCGAAGGCGCTGCCCGCAGTCAGGGCGAGCATGGCGAACAGCAGTGCAGTCTTTTTCATCCGGTATTCCTCACGAGTATTTCGCAGATTTTTCGTGCCGGCGAGGCCGGCCGCCCGAAAGACCATGACAACAAAAGGTCAACAACAGGAAACGCTGCGAATAGTGGCAAAAAAACCCCAGCGCAACAATGCGAGCTCTCCGCGTTTTTGCAGCGCACTAAATCGACGCGGACCGCGGCGAAGTCCGCGCAAACCCACATAGCGCCAAGGATCACCTGCTGTCAATCCGGTTCGTCCGCAGCCGGGGGTGCCGCGTCGAAGGGTTCAAAGCTGATAGCAAATGTCGCAAAACTGTAATCGGGGGCTGCCTGCGCAGCGTGCAATCGGCCGGATGGCGAAAGTGCGGAGGGGGCGTCAGGCGCGGCGTGCCCCCGCAGCAGGCAGAGGGCGTCGCCCGGATTTGCCCCGGGCGGCGCGTGGATACGCAGCGAGCGGAAGCCCGCCGCGCTTTGCTGCAACTACTTGCGAGCGATCGTCGCCGTGCGCGAGGTGCCGTTCGACGAGGTCGCACGGATGTGCGTCGCGGTGCTCGGCAGCGCCGTCGCCACGTCGATCGACCAGTTGCCGGCGGCATCGGTGGCGCCGGTACCGACGAAGCCTATGACTGCGCCGCTCACGTTGAGGAACTCGACGGCGATCGTCTGGCCTGCTGCCGGATTGACCGTGCCCTGTGCCCGCATGCGCCCCTTGCTGGTGATGTACTCGGAGCGGGTGATCGAGAGCGTCTCCGCCGCGGCCACCTGCACCGTCACCGTTGCCGGATTGGCCGACGCGGTACCGGCCGCATCGAGCGCGTAATAGGTGAAGGAGTAGGTTCCGCCCGAGGGTGCCGTGAAGGTCACAACGCCGCCATTCACCGTCACGGTCGCACCTGTCGGCTGGGTGACGTTGGTCGCCGCGACGATGTCGGCCGCGCCGTCCGGATCGGTGTCGTTCGCGGTCACGGCGATCGCAAGAGGCGTATTGGCGACGCCTGCTATCGAGTCATTCACTGCGGCAGGCGGATCGTTCACCGGCGTGATCGTGATCGTCGCCGTGCCGATGTTCGACACCTGGCCACCAACCGTCACCGTGTAGGTGAGCAGGTCGGTGCCGTTCGCATTCGCGTTGGGCGTGTAGCCTATCGTGCCGTCGGCATTCACGACCGCCGTGCCGAAGAGCGGCAGGGCGCTAAGCGCGACCGTTCCGTCAGTGGCGCCGGTATCGTTGGCGAGCACGTCGAAACTTGCGGACGGCGAATCCTCGCTCGTCGTGAAAGTGTCGTTCACCGCCACCGGAACGCCCACCGGCGCACCGGCGGCAAAGGCGGTGCGAACCAGATGATCGTCCGCGCCGAAGGCGCTGGACAGGACTCTCACCCTGGACGGGGGCGCCAACAGGTTGGGCACGCTGATCTGACCGGCAGCCATGTCCTGACGGACTGTCCCGTAGGCGAGCGTCAGGACGGGGGGTGCGAGCCGGTCGGTCGACTCCGCGCTCACGGTGAGGGTACCGGTGGCGCGATTGAACTCCGCCTCCGAGATGCTCACCTGGTCGCTGACCGTCTTGGGCTGATAGACGGGAACGACGTTGCCCGTTACATCCCGCGCGGTGAGATCCTTCACGCACACCGACGAGGGGAGCGCAGTCGGCGCCGTCTGGGCCCAGTACATGCCGGGGCTGGTCGCCACCATCTGGGTTTCCGTTGCGGTTGCCGGGGCCAGGAAGGGCGGCAGGATCTCTCCGGTTACCGGGTCGATAGTCCCCGCGCACGGGGCGTCGAAGAACGACAACTGCGGCACGATGGGTGCCGGCCGCGGCTGCGCCGGCAACCTGCCCGACGAGGTGCCGGCGGCCGACGCGAACACGTCGAGCTTGATCGCCGTGGCGTCGCGCTCGTAGCTTGCCCGATCGACCTCGACGCGGCCCGGCAGGGTGCCGGTGAACACGCGGCCCATCAGCGAGAAGTCCGTCGTTTCGAGGAAATCGACACGCGCGCCGCTCGCCGGGTCGACGCCGAGCCCGGATCCGGCCGGCCCTTCGATTCGGAAGGCGTTGTGGTTGCGCAACTGCCCGACCGAATCGGTGAAGGGCGGCAAGGCGCTACCGGTCACCGGTCCGACGCGCGCCGGATCGGCGATGTACAGCTTGCCCGGCACCGGCCCCGCGACCGGCGGCAGTTCCGCACCGCCGGGGGCGTCCGAGGGCAGCAGGAAGGGGCCGACCGAGCCTTGCATCGCACAGTCGAACTGTCCGGGAGGGCAATTGATGCCGACGTCGTCGGTAAAGAAGATCTTGTCGCCGGCCTGCGCCTGGATCGTTTTCTCGCCGTACGGGTGGATGAAGCGATAAGCGCCCGTCACCGGCACGGGGTTGAGCACCAGGCGCACGCGCGCGAAGGCGATCTGACCGCCAGGCACGACGTCCGCAGCGAAGGCGGCCTCCAGGGCCATCGTCAGCAGCGCACGGCCGCCGCTCGCCGGCGTCATGCCCGCATCCGCCGCAAACCAGAAATGCTCGTCGAAATAGGAGGTCGGGAAGACTTCCGGAACCGAGAGCACATCCCCGGGGAGCAACAGGCACCAGCCGCCCTCGACCTCGGCAAGGTTCGTCGGATTGCAGAATTCGAGCGCGAGGCCCGTGGTGTCCTGGTACCAGGCAGGATAGCCGCCGATCGCGGGCGCATTGTCCGGTGGACCGACGCGTTCGAGAACGGCGTGACTCGGCCCGGATTCCAGCGTAAGGGCTAGGATGCCTGCGGCAATAGCACTGCGTTTGAACTTGTTCATTTCGTGCTCCTGTCGATGCGCGGGAGACCTCACCGGACTGGCGAGTGAAATAGCTCTCGTGCGCAAGCACCCTTGAGCATCAAATGTACCAAGATATTATCTATTTGTTTTTTATATGCTTTTCATACAAAAACGCGGATCACATACGGGTTTCAAGGTATCTGGTGCGGGGATTTTCCCCCGCCCTTTCCCCGCCCTTTCCCCACGTCTGGTGGGGAATGAATGTCACCCACCGCTGGCGCCCCCTCTACAGATATCCGGGGACCGCTCACCTATAGTGGACTTACCCGACACGGCAATGCCGCAAACACAATCGATCATCAGGGAGCCACTTACCCGGGAGAGACTCATGACACACAAATCCGCCGTACTGGCCCTGCTCGGTGCAGCGCTGATCCTGGCGCTCCCGTCCGCCGTCGCCGCCGACGCGGTCAGCGATGCATCCTTCGACCGGCAGGCCCGGGCAATCGATGAAGGGATGAAGCTGAAGGAAGACTCGGGCGTGTTCGGCCGCCCCGGCCTCAGTGGTGACGAAGGCCCGCGGGCAAGCGCCGTCGGCGACCGCGAGATGGATCGCTACGTGCAGCGCCTGGCGCTCGAGATCCGCCTGCGCAACGCCATCATGGACCGCGATCCGAGCGGATTCCGCTGAGCGGGCCCGGCGTCGCCCCTATCCCTCGGCCAGGCCCAGCGTACTCGCGAGGGCGTCGATGAACGCCCGGTGTTCGTCGGGCACTTCCTTGCGCCACTCGCGGACGTAGGCGGCAAATCCGTCGGCAGTTCCGGCCGCTTCGAGGTTCAGATAGCGCAGCACGACCCAGCGTGCCGCGTCGCGCTCGAAGTGCGGAAGAAGCAGATTGGCGACGATCTCGTTGTCGTTGCGACGATACGGGTCCGCGGCGAGCCCCGCCATCCGCGTCTTCAGCCATGAAGCGGCGGACACGTCCGCCGGCAACTGCCGGTGCGGCTCGGCGACCAGACGCTCGGCATAGGAGGCCAGGCTGGGCGCATACGCCTCCCACCCGGGATACGGCGCCTCGGTCCGCCAGCGCGCCGCCATGCTGCGCAGCACGAACAGACCGGCGGCCTCGCATAGCGCCTCCTCGAACCACTGCGTCGTGCGCCGCGCCGCGTCGTGCGCACGCTGGTCGTAGTTCGACAGGATGTGGCACAGCTCGTGGCCGAACTGGTACGCGTACTGCGCCCAGCCGCGATTGCGGGCGGACAGATGCACGCGGTATTCGCCGTCATGCCCCTTGTCGAACAGGGCCACCGGACCGCCCGCTGCGTAGCGGACAACGATGGGGCTCACGAGTCCATGCGCAGCGCCCCCTGTCAATTCGTCCGCGACGGCGTTGAGCAGGGTTTCGACCTCGTCACGCGCGGCGCTGCCCCAGTTCTCGCCTTCCACGCGAATCGTGAGGCCCGACAGCCCCGCGATGGGCGCAGCTCCGTCCCCTGCGCGCGCGTGCGGCACCACGGCCGCCAGCGCCCACAGGGCGACCAGCGCCTGCACCAACATCCATCGGAACGCCTGCCTCGTTCTTGCCATTTTCCCCGCCCCCGGCGCCGCAACTGCCGGCGCCCGATGTTTCCGCGCCTTACTCCACGTAGTGGCCGACGCCGATCAGCGAGCCGCTCTCGCGCCGCACGTAGGAGCGCTTCTTCTCGACGCGATTGGTCACCGGGTTGCGCCACACGTAGTCCACGGTGGCCGCATCGGCCGACTTCAGCTTCTCGATCATTTCGGCGACGATCTTGTGGCCTTCGGCGTCCGCGAGACCGCTCGCATCGGTGTCCGACAGAGCGGGATTCATGCCCATCGCCTCGAACCTGCCGCTGTCGAGGTTCACCATGAACACGTAGAGGTCGTCCTTCACGAAGCTGCCGCGGCGGTCGTTGAACGCGGCGGCAGCCTTCGCATGGCCCTCGCTGCGCGCCAGTGCGACGGCGCGGTCGAGCATCGCGCGGGCGTCGTCGGCGCTCGCACGCGGAGCCGAGTAGCCGACGCCCAGCACGTAGCCGCCGATCTTGCGCACGTAACTCACCTTGGGCTCGACCTTGTTGGTCACGCGGTTGAGCCACATGTAGCGCACCGTCGCCTCGGGCGTGACGCGCGTGCTGTCGATCATCTCGCGGAACAGCGGGTTGCCGGCGGCATCGGTGGTGTTCAGCACGGTCAGGCCGACGAGCGCTTCGGGTGCGGCGCCGCTCGCCTGGTAGACGCCCTTGTCGTCGATCACGAACACGTACAGGTCCTTGCGCACGAACTGGCCGCTACGGTCGTTGAAGGCGGCGAAGGCGCGGTCGGGGCCGTTCGCTTCCATGTACTTGACCGCCTGGTCGAACAGCGTGCGGGCTTCGCGCGGGGTGCTGCGGTCCACGGCCGTGGCGGACTGCGCGGCGAGGGCAAGCAGGGTCGCGGCAGCGAGCGACTTCAGGGGGAGACGTTTCACGTGCGGATCCTCTCTGGCGAGATGCGGAAAATCGGAAGTTGAAGCGTTGGCGAGATGGCCGGCTGAACCCGCCCGGGCGCCATTTGGCAGGCCCAGGCAGGCTCAGCCGGCCACCCCGGCGAACCGGGGCGACGGGCGCGGCTGGACTCCAGCCGCCTTTCCCTCGAATCAGAGGTTACGAAGAAATCGTAGCGAGCGGCCCGAGTTCGTTCCGAGAAGCGCAGCCGTACAAGTGGTACGGTGAGCATCGCAGGGACGAAATCGGGTCGCGCAGTAGATTTATTCGTGGCCTCTCAGGGTTTGTGCAGCTTGAACACCCACACGGAACCGCCCTGCTCGAGGAAGTTCACGCGCTTGGCGACATCGCCGCCCCACAGCGGCACCGCACCACCCCAGCCGGACACCACGGCGACGTACTGCTCGCCGTTGTCTTCCCAGGTGATCGGGGGCGCGATGATTCCGGAGCCGGTCTGGAACTTCCACACTTCCTTGCCGTTGGTCGCGTCGATCGCCTTCAGGTAGCCCTCGGGGGTGCCGTAGAACACCAGGTTGCCACCGGTGGCGAGCACACCGCCCCACAGCGGCGCGTTGTTCTTCACCTCCCACACGATCTTGCCGCTGACCGGATCGACCGCGCGCAGCGCGCCGATGTAATCCTCGTTGAGCGGCTTGATCGTGAAGCCCGCGCCGAGGTAGGCCGCGCCACGCTTGTACGACACCGGCTCGTTCCAGATGTCCATCGCCCACTCGTTGGCCGGCACGTAGAAGTAGCCGGTCTTCGGGCTGAACGCCATCGGCATCTGGTTCTTGCCGCCGAGGAAGGACGGGGCGTTCAGCACCACCTCGCCCTTCTTGCCGTCGCCGCCGCCTTCGGTGAAGGGATTGCCCGGGCGCTTGGCGTCGTTGTAGATCGGACGGCCGGTGTTCATGTCGATGCCCTTGGCCCAGTCGATCTGCTTCACGAACGGGAAGGCGTTGAGCAGCTTGCCGTTGGTGCGGTCATTGACGAAGAAGAAACCGTTGCGGTCCGCCTTGCCGCCCGCCTTGACCATCTTGCCGGACTTCGGATCCTTGTACTCGAAGGACACGAATTCGTTCACGCCGTCGTAGTCCCAGCCGTCGTGCGGCGTGGTCTGGTAGTGCCACACGATCTTGCCGGTGTCGGGATCGATCGCGACGGTCGAGGACGAGTACAGGTTGTCGCCCGGACGCAGCCAGCTGTTCCACGGCGCCGGGTTGCCGGTGCCGATGAAGATCAGGTTCACGTCCGGATCGTAGTAGGCCGACAGCCACGGTGCCGCGCCGCCGGTCTTCCACAGGTCGCCCGGCCAGGTGGCATTGGTCGTGCCGGAGATGCCGTTCTCGACCTGGTTGCCGTCCTTGTCGTACTTGAAGCCCATGTGGCCTTCGACCACCGGACGCGTCCAGATCAGCTTGCCGGTCTTCGGATCGCGCGCATCCACGCGCCCGACGATGCCGAACTCGCCGCCGGAGTTGCCGGTGATGAGCATGCCCTTGACGATCTGGGGCGCGGCGGTGAAGGAATAGCCCGCCTTGTAGTCCTCGATCTTCTCCTTCCACACGACCTTGCCGGTGTCCTTGTCCAGCGCGACGAGCTGCGCGTCGAGCGTGCCGAAGATCACCAGGTTGCCGTAGATCGCGGCACCGCGGTTGATCACGTCACAGCAGGGCATGATGCCGTCGGGCAGGCGGTGTTCGTACTTCCACAACTTCTCGCCGGTCTTCACGTCGAGCGCGAAGATGCGACTGTAGGAGGCGGTCACGTACATCTTGCCGTCGAACACGATCGGCTGCGACTGCTGGCCGCGCTGCTTCTCGCCGCCGAACGAGAACGACCACACCGGCACGAGGTTCTTCACCGTCTGGGGGTTGACCTTCGCCAGCGGGCTGAAACGCTGACCCTTGGTGCCGAGGCCGTGGGTGACGACCTGCGAGGTGTTGCTGGTGCCGTCCGCGAGGATGTCCGCGTTGGTCACCTCCTTGGCCTGCACGCTCCCCATGCCTGCGAGGGACAGCGCGAGGACGGACACCGCGACGGACCAGCCTGCGCGTTTCCGGATCTGCTCCATTTGAATCCTCCTTTTCGAATCTCGTCGTATTGTTGGAAACCGCCTCCCTGACCGGGCGACCGGATTCGACTACAGGATTCGCAAAGGGCGTGCCACCGGGCCGCGGCCGCCGAAAATCCTTTCCGGTTCCTGAAACATGGCCCAAGGAACGAGTTTTTCAAGGCGATATGGAGACATCTAGCGATTTTCATTGCTCTGATTGACAGCACCTGTTCCGTTTTGGAGCAACTGCACCCCGCAGCCTGCACAGATGCCCTGCTCCACCGCGTGGCACACCCCTTGCTCGAATCGGTGCACAAACAAGGAGGGCGGCATCGACCGCCCCGCGGAGGAGACCCGATGCGCAGTTCGACCCTGATCGTGCTGGCGATGCTTTGGCTGTGCCCCCTCACGGAGGCGCCGGCCGCCCCCCCTGCTGCCGCAGCCGCCAGCGCGGATCCGCTCGACTCGGCGCGCTGGGGCGACATGCTGAAGACCTTCTTCCCCGACGCCCGCGTGGTGTTCGATGCGCGCGTGAAAGTCGTGGCGCCACTGATCGCCGAGGATTCGCTCAACGTCCCGGTCTCCGTCGATGCGGGCGAACTGCCCGACGTCGAGGAAGTGCTCGTCTTCGCCGACTTCAATCCCATCCTCCCGGTGCTGCGCTTCCAGGCGAAGAAGGCACGCCCCGCCCTCGCCTTCCGCCTCAAGCTGCAGCAGTCCTCGCCGGTGCGCGCGGCCGCCCGCACCGCCGACGGCGTGTGGCACGTGGGCGGCGTGTGGATCACGGCGACCGGCGGCGGCTGCACGGCGCCGTCGACCGGATCGGGCTCGCCCGAGTGGCAGGAGCGCCTGAACCAGGTCAGCGGCCGGATCTTCCCGCGCAGCGATGGCGGCGAGCGCCTGCGCATGCGCGTGATCCACCCGATGGACACCGGTCTCGCCCCCGGCATCCCGGTATTCCACATCGAGGAACTGAGCCTCGCCGACGAATCCGGCGCCGAACTGATGCGCATCCGGGCCTACGAACCGGTTTCCGAGAACCCGCTGTTCACCATCGACCTGCCCGCCGACGCTGCGGCCGGAACGCGCATCCATGCACGCGGCCGCGACAACAACGGCAACCGCATCGACGCCTGGGTGACGCAATGAGGACGCCCGCCCTGCCGCTCGCGCTGCTGGTCCTCGGGCTCGCACTGACGCCCGCGCTGACGTCGACCGCCGCGGCTCCCCTTGCCGCCACTCCCCCCGACGCGGCGCGCTTCGACTACCGCCTGGCCCCGCGCGAAATCGCGCCCGGCGTGCACGTCTTCGTCGGCCTGCGCGAAGACTTCACGCCCGCCAACGGCGGCAACATCGTCAACACCGGCTTCCTCATCGGCACGGCCGGCGTCGTCGTCATCGACACCGGCCCCTCGCGCCGCTACGGCGAGCAGATGCTCGCAGCGATCCGGCGCGTGACCCCGCTGCCGGTGGTGCTGACGATCAACACCCACCACCACCCGGACCACTTCCTCGGCAACCAGGCCTTCCCCGCCGCCACCCTCGCCGCGCTGCCCGAGACCCTGCGCGGCATCCAGAAGGACGGCGAGGCCTTCAACGACAACCTCTACCGCATGTCCGGCGACTGGATGAAGGGCACCGAGCGCGTGACGCCCGCCCGGGCGCTCGCGCCCGGGCGGCGCAGCATCGGCGGGCGCGACATCGAGATCGTCGCGCTCGACGGCCACACCCCGGCCGACGTCGTCGTGATCGACCACGCGACCGGCACCGTCTTCGCGGGCGACCTGCTCTTCCACGACCGCGCCGCGACGACGCCGCACGCGAACCTCGCGCACTGGCTCGCCGCATTGAACCGCCTCGCAGCGCTCCCCGCGAAGCTGTGGGTGCCCGGCCACGGCGCCCCGTCGGCCGACGACACGCCTATCCGCCAGACGCGCGGCTACCTCGAATGGCTGGCCGGCGCGATGCGCGACGGCGCCGAGTCCGGCCTCGACATGACCGAGATGCTCGCCCGCACGATCCCGCCGCAGTTCCGCGGCCTCGCGGAGGTCGAGCGCGAATACCGCCGCTCGGTCGTGCACCTCTATCCGGCCGCGGAACAGGCCGTACTGGAGAAAACCCATGCGCGCTAGATCGAACACCCTCGGCACCCGCGTCGGCCTCGTGCTCGCCGCCACGCTTGCGCTGCTCCTGCTCGTCGGCGCCGGCTGGTGGGTGCGCGAGACGCGCAAGTCGATCCACGAGGAAGTGCTCGCCGCGAGCCACGTCGCGCAGCAATGGGTCGCCGTGCTCGTCTCCGAAACCCTGCGCGACCGCGCCGACGGCCCCGAACGCCTGATGGCGCACCTGCGCGCGGTCGGGCGCCTGCGCGCGAACCAGCTGGAGGTGCACGCCCCCGACGGCGCCCCTCTCTACGTGTCACCCGAATCCACCTACAAGCCCGGCCGCTTCGCCCCCGACTGGTTCGCCGAACGCATGACGCCCGCGCTGCCGGTGCGCCACTTCGACGCCGGCGACCGCCAGATCGTGCTGCGCCCCGACGCCTCGCGCGCCGTGCTCGATGCCTGGGACGACCTCACTGCCGGCCTCGGCACCGCCCTCGCACTGCTGCTGGTCGTCGCGCTCGCTGCCCGCTTCGCGCTGCACCGCGCACTCGCGCCGCTCGCACAGATCGACGCCGCCCTCGCCCGTGGCGCCGACGGCCGCTTCGACGTGCGCCTGCCCGCCTACCGCGTCGCCGAACTCGACCGCGTCGCCGCCAGCTACAACCGCCTCGCCGACACGCTGGACGACACCCGCGCGCACAACCTGCGCCTCGAAGAGGACCAGGCCTTCACGCGCGCCGTGCACGCCCGTCTCGAAGAAGAGCGGCGCGTGATCGCGCGCGAACTGCACGACGAACTCGGCCAGGCCATCACCGCGGTGCGCGCGATCTCCGGCGCCATCCTGCAGCGCTGCGACGACCAGCCGCAGCTCCACGGCAGCGCCCAGGCCATCCTCGCGATGACCGGCCAGATGCAGGACGGCGTGCGCACGATCCTGCAGCGCCTGCGCCCCGCCGGCGCCGACACCGGCCAGCTCGACCGCGCAGTCGCCGACTACTGCCGCCTGTGGTCCGGCCACCATCCCGACATCCGGGTCGAGTGCCGCACCGCCCCCGCCACTGCGCCGACCGGCGAAGCGCTGGGCCTCACGGTGCTGCGCCTGCTGCAGGAAAGCCTGACCAACGTCGCGCGCCACTCCGGCGCCACGCACGTCGAAGTGCGGCTCGATTTCCAGCCCGACGCCGTCGCGCTCGAAGTGTGCGACAACGGCCGCGGCCTTCCTTCCGACACCCGCCCGGGCCGCTACGGCCTCACCGGCATGCGCGAGCGCGTCGCCGAGCTGCACGGCGAACTCGAATTCGACACCTCCCCCGGCGGCGGCCTGCGCGTCAGCGCCCGCCTGCCGCACCCCATCCCCACCGAGATTCCCACCGAGGAAAGCTTCCATGGCCAGCAGTCTTGAAAACCTCCGCCTCGTCCTCGCCGACGACCACGCCATCGTCCGCATGGGCTTCCGCATGCTGCTCGAAGGCGCCGGCGCCACCATCGTTGCCGAGGCCGACAGCGGCGAGGCCGCGATCGCCGCGTTCGGCGAGCACCAGCCCGACGCCCTGGTGATGGACGTGACCATGCCCGGGCTGGGCGGCCTGTGCGCGCTGGACCGCCTGCGCGCGCACCACCCCGGCGCCCGCGTGCTGATGCTGTCGGCGCACGAGGACTCCCAGATCCCGATGCGCGCATTGCGCTCCGGCGCCACCGGCTACCTCTCGAAGCGCGCCCAGCCGCAGGAACTGGTGCGCGCCGTCGCCCAGGTCGCGCGCGGCCAACGCTACGTCGACCCCGAGCTCGCACCGCAGCTCGCGCTCGCGCAGTTCGGCGGCAGCAACGACCCCGCCGACGCGCTCACCGACAAGGAATTCGCCGTCTTCCTCGAACTGGCGAAAGGCAGTTCCGTGACCCAGGTCGCCGACACCCACAGGCTCAGCCCCAGCACGGTCGGCACCCACCTCTACCACATCAAGCAGAAGCTAAACGCCGCCAATGCCGCCGAGCTGGCGCTGATCGCGGTGCGTTCCGGCCTGATCGAAGCCTGAGCCTGGGCTGCGCGTAGTCCAAACGACCCTAAACGCGCGGCATGCGCACTGACCTCACGCGCAACGCGATGCGCCCGGCCACGCATCCCGTATTCATGACCTAATATGTAGTTCGACGTTCCCGCCTTCACACCGATCACGCATCGTGCCGCGCGCCGCCGGTGCCTAACAACGTCGTGCATCCATCAGGCAGTCAAGGAGGAGCCCATGCCGTTCATGCTCAAGATCCAGTGGGACATCAAGGCCGGACGCGAGGCCGACTTCCGCACCAATCAGGCGGCGCTGTGCAAGGTGATGCTCGATCACCCTGGAGTGATCTGCTACCACGCCGATTACCCCTCGCCCCGCGTGAGCCAGTGGACCGAGATCTACGCGACCGACGCGGCGTTCGAAGCGCATCTTGCCAATGAAAAAGGCAGGGTGCCGCTGGCGACCCTGATCGACGCCTGCGACAAGATCACCTGTCAGTGCTGGGGTAACCCGAACGCACGCTCGAAGGAAATCCTTGCGGGCTTCGGGACGACGTATCAAGAGACGGCGGAAAACGCCTTCGTACTGAATCCGCAGGCCGACAAGGATTCGCGCATCTGATCCGGCGCCGTCGGCGCTCCGTCCGGCGGGCGCTCCGGATCGCAGGCAGATCGGACCGCTGCGCGGAATGCACCGGCCTGCCCGGCCGAATCAGCGCCGTTCGTCGTTGCGATCCCACCAGGGGCGGTCGCCACCGTCATCGCCCCGGCGGTCGCGCCGGCGATCGTCATCGTCGTCGCCCCGGCGGTCGCCGTCGCGGTCGCCCTCGCGGTCGCGGCGACGATCGCGCTCGCGTTCCCAGCGGCGCTGATCGTCGCGATCCCAGCGCCGATCGTCGCGGTCGCGATCACGGTCGCCGCGCCATTCTTCCCTGCGCCCCTTGTAACGGATTTCCCGCGGATAGTGACTGCGGGGCAACTCCACCCAGGGGCCCGACCGGGAGCTCGAATAGCGCCAGCGGGCGTTGTCGTAGTAGTAGTAATAGCCGCGGTAGTAGTAATACGGCTCCACGTCGAATTCGACGAGGGCCGGCAGCGCCGGCGCGACGACCACCGCAGCGCCACGCGGGGGCGTCACGACGCACGCACTGAGCACGAGGGCCGCGAGCGACGCGATTGCGAGCTTTTTGTACATTTGCATTCTCCCGAGCGGATGGGACCCCGGATCGCCGGAGGCTTGCGTCGGATTGGCGGACCGGCAAGCCGAAACATTACAGCCGAATATTATCCTCCTGCCCGGAACGATCGCACGTTTCCAAACGTCACGCATGCCGCCGCGCAAGCAGCAGCAGGTTGCGCGGCGTGAGCGAGCGCGCGCAGAAGGTGCCCGCCTGCACGTCGAAGCCCGCCTCCTCCAGCCCGAGCGCGAGGTCCATCACCAACCACACTTCGAGCGCGCGGCGGAAGGCGTGGCGGACCACTTCGAGGCGGCGGACCTCGGCACGGCGCCGTTCGCCGACGGCGAGCCAGTGCTCCCAATCCACCGCCGCCGGCAGGCGCACCCCTTCGCGCCCTGCCAGCGCACCGCAGTAGCCGGCGAAATCGAGCGCCAGCCAGGATGCAGGCACGGGCTTGAAGCTGCGCACGGCGTCGCCCTCGATCTCGTTGCGCAGCGCGACGAAACCCAGCTTCCACGCCTGGTCGCGCGCCAGGCGCGCACGCACGTTGCGCGGCGCGGTGACGGTCTCGGTGACCGCCAGGCGCAGCGAACGCTCGTCGAGCGCCAGCGTGGCATCGCGGCTCAGGGGCCGGTAGCCGTCCCCCGCGCCGAGGTGATAGCAGCACGGCGCGATGCGGTAGCTGTGCGCACGATCGTGCGCCGCATGACGGACCAGCGTGCGATGCAGCTCGCCGCAGGCATGCAGCGCGACGACGGCGTGGCCGCGCACATGGCGACGGGCGCCCTCGTCCAGCGCATCGCCGCAAGTCACGGTCTGTTCCACCCCGCTCCCGTCGGCGAGCCGCTCCGCGGCCCGGCACAGCGCGGAATCGATCTCCAGCAGACGGACGGGCACCCGATCGAGGAGCGCCAGCCGCCGCCCCAGATGCCCCTTGCCCGCGCACCACTCCAGCACCGGCGCCCCTTCGGCCGGCCCGTGTGCGGCGAAGGCGTCGATCTGCGCGAGCTTGCGGCCGGGGATGAACAGGTCGGCACGCGGGTCGCGCGGCGGCAGGTCGCGCGGGGCGAGCTGGCGCACGGTGCACAGCGTTTCCAGCCTTTCGACGACGGGCAGGCGCGGCGCGAGCCACGCACGACAGGCGTCGGGATCAACGACGAAACGCTCGAGCGTGGCCTCGTCGAGACCGAGCACCGCATCGGCGAGCGCCGGCAGCGCCTCGCACCAGGCGGGCCGCCGTACCTGGAAAGGCGACGGCCGCCAGAACGCCTCGTGCGCGTGCAGCATCGATTGCAGTTCGAGAAGGCGCTCGCGGTGATTCATGCGTTACGGCGGGACGTGATTGCGGAGGCGCGAGTATCGCAAACTCCCGCGCTTCGCGGGCAACCGTGCGCGGCACCCACCTCATCCGATTGCCACAGGCACGGCCGGCGCGTAGGCTCTGCGGAACCCCGGACGCGATCCGGGAGGCATCGCCGCCATGCGGCAGGCGGGATCCGGAGGAACAGGCCATGGATGCTCAACTCAAGGACGTCGAAGTCGAACGCCTCGCCGGCGGCAACACCACGATCGGCGAATACGCCGGCAAGGTGCTACTGATCGTGAATACCGCCAGCCAGTGCGGCTTCACGCCGCACTATGCCGGGCTGGAACAGCTCTACGAGAAGTACCGCGACCGCGGGCTGGTGGTGCTGGGCTTTCCGTGCAACCAGTTCGGCGCGCAGGAACCGGGCGACGCCGCCGAAATCGCCGCGTTCTGCGAGACGAACTACGGCGTCAGCTTCCCGATGTTCGCCAAGATCGAGGTCAATGGCGACCACGCCCACCCGCTCTATGCATGGCTGAAGGCGCACGCGAAAGGCGTGCTCGGCACCGAGGCGATCAAGTGGAACTTCACGAAGTTCCTCGTCGATCGCAGCGGCACGCAGATCGAACGCTACGCGCCGATGACCCCGCCGGAAGCCATCGCCGACGACATCGAAGCGCTGCTCTGAGGGCGGCGCGGAGCCACGCCCTTGGCCGCAATGAACCCGCAAGGTCCAGCCGGAATCGAAACCTCCACCAACAACCCGCTAATCGTCCAGCCATGAAGACATTCGACCACGGCAAGCTCGACCGCATCGTCGCCGACGCCCGGCGCACCGCCGACACGCGCAGCGACGGCTACCGCGAACGCGCACTGAAGATCTACCCGTGGATCTGCGGCCGCTGCGCGCGCGAATTCACCGTGACCAACCTGCGCGAGCTGACGGTGCATCACCGCGACCACAATCACGACAACAACCCGCCCGACGGCAGCAACTGGGAGCTGTTGTGCATCTACTGCCACGACAACGAACACCAGCGGCAGCTCGAAGCGCAGGCGGGCAGCTCGATCCAGACGGACAACGGCACGGTGTCGACGCACAACCCGTTCGCCGACCTGAAGGCCTTGCTCACGAAGGGGAAGTGAGGGGAAGTGACCGCCCCCGAGACTGCTTCGCGCGCGGGGGCGCTACCGCGCCGGTTCGCGCTCAGCCGACGGCTTCCGCCTCCTGAAGCGACGGTCCCGCGTCGGGGTCGACGAAGCGTATCCCGCCGCGGCCGGCCTCCTTGGCCTGATACATCGCGGTATCCGCGCGCTTGATGACGGCGTCCTCGTTCGCGTCGCCCCCCGTGAACAGCGCCACGCCGATGCTCGCCGAGCAGCGGTGTTCGATTTTCCGCACGCCAGGCGCGGCGGGCTCGATGCCCAGCACATAAGGCTCGGACAGGCGCGCCAGGATCTTCTGCGCGACCAGTCCGGCCTGACGGCGCGCCTCCGCGCTGTCGGACGGCAGTTCGCAGAGCATCACGACGAACTCATCGCCGCCGAAGCGCGCCACGGTATCGACCTCGCGCACGCATTTCTGCAACCGCCGCGCAACCTCCACCAGCAACTGGTCGCCAATGTCATGGCCATGGGTATCGTTCAGCGGCTTGAAATTGTCCAGATCGATGAACAGCAGGGCGCCCGGGCGGCCGGTGCGCTTGCTGGCCGCGAGAGCCTGCTGCGTGCGGTCGAGGAACAGCCGGCGATTCGGCAGGTTGGTCAGGGAATCGTAAAAGCCGAGCCGGCGTATCTGGTCTTCCATGTTCTTGCGCTCGGTGATGTCCGTCGAGATTCCGCACAGCGCGTAGATCTCGCCGTTTTCGTCACGCAGGGGCAGCTTGACGGTCAGGCAGGTCGCCGCGCTGCCGTCCTTGCGGTTCCGGATGGTCTCTTCCGTCCTGAGCAACTGCCCTTCCTTCAGCACCTGCTCGTCGCCTGTGCGCATCCGTGCCGCGGTCGCCGCATCGAAGAATTTCTCGTCTCCGTAACCGACGATCTCCTCCTCCGCCAAGCCGAAGCGCTCGCGCACCTTGCGATTGGCGAACAGATACCGCCCATCCCTGTCCTTCATGTAGATGTCGGCGTCGACACTTTCGAGGATCGTGGCGAGCTTCCGCTCGTTCTCCCGCAACGCCCGGTCGCGCTGCGACAGGGTTTCCAGAAGACGATTGAACCCGCCGATCAGTTCGCCCACCTCGTCGTGCCGTACTACGGTCAGGGGGGCCGGAAACTGCCTCGCATCCGAAAATGCGGCCAGGGTCTTCACGGTGTTGAGCATCGGCGCGAGCTGGCGTCTCAACATCGCCCAGGTGAGCCCCCCCGCAAACAGGGTGAGCAGAATCGCGGCAGCCAGCACCCGCTGCTGCACGGCACGAATCGGGGCGAATGCCTCCTTGATCGGCAGAGCGACCCCTGCAAACCAGCCCGCCAGCGGAACGCTCTTCACAGAGCCAAGCACCTCCGCTCCATCCGATGCACGGAACACGGCCGAGCCTTCGTAACCGTCGACAAAGCGGTCTATCGCCGCGTTGACGCCGGGGGCGGGCAAGGTCTCCATGATCCGGCGCTTGTCGGAGGCGGCGAACACCAGCCGATACTGCGGCGCCACAAGCAGGTAGCCACCTGTGCGGCCATAGACGTTTCCGGCGATCTTGTCGATGAAATTGGGTTTCGACAGGTCCGTCACGCCCAACACCGCGCCCACCACGCGGCCCTGCGTGTCGCGAACGGGCACCGCCATGCCGAACACCGGCGCGAGAAGCTTCTTGCCAATGATCGGCCGACCGATCATTGCCGAGCCATTCTTCAGCGCGGCGGCGACATGCTCCCGATCCATGAAATTGACACCGATCCGCCCCGCCGTGCGCGGAATGTCGGCGATCGCCGTGCCGTCGGCATCCAGAACGGCCACCCCGCCGTTGAACAGTTCGAGGAGAACCGGGTTGCGCTCCAGAAGCGTCTGCGGGTCCGACGCGCCCTGCACGGCAGCCGCTGCACTGGCGCCCGCAAAGGTGTCCAGGGCACGCAATCGCTGCCCCAGGTCGTCATTGACCCCGGCCGCCAGGATGGTCGCCGTGGAGAACTGCTGCTCGCCCAGCAGGCGCTGCATATCCTCGCGCAATATCTTGCTGGCATAGATCGCCAGCGACCAGATACTAGCCAGAAAGATGCACAGCGTTACAAGGGTGATGCGCGTATTGAGCGTTCGCCACCGAAAATCAGGCAGATTCATTCAAGACTCAGGCAATGACTGCTGTGACGGAAATTGTCGGGGGCGCCGGGAATCGGGACATCGGTGGCAGTGCATGTGCAACAGATCCGCTTCGGCACGACTGCCTTTATTGTTAACGGACGGAAAATAACATCTCGCGGCCGACGACTCGGTGAAATCCTCAACGCTGCAGCCCCGCCAGCCGAGGTTCAGGGCGGATCATGCTCATCCCAGCGCCCCAGCTGGCGCGCGACCAGGATCCAGCTCCCTGCGACGGGCACCGCCGCGAGGGCGATGGCGCCGACAGACAGCCCCAGCGCCGCGAGCCCGGCGTAGATCCAGCCGCTGGCGAGATCGCCGCCGCGATACACCACCGCGTCGATGAAGGCCTTGGCCTTGTAACGCTCCTCGCGGCCCACCAGCGTGAACAGCACCTCGCGTGCGGGCTTTGCGAGCGCATGGCGGCTGCTGTCGTACAGCACGCGCACGACCACCAGCACGGCCAGCGCCGGCGCCGTGCCGAGCACCACAAAGCCGACGAGCGCGAACGAGGGCAGCAGCGCCAGCGTCATCCCCACGCCGAGGCGGCGCAGGATGTGGGCCGTCAGGAAGATCTGCGTCGCGATCGTCAGCACATTCACGGCGAGGTCCACACGCGCCAGGAAGACCCGCCGCAGCGCCCGGTCGGCGTATGCCTCGCCCAGCATGTGCGCCTGCACGAAGTACAGGATCGTCGACGCGAAGGTCATCAGCAGCAGCCACAGCGCAATGCGCAGCAAGGCCGGCGAACGGAACACGAGCCGCGCCCCGCTCCACGCGCTGCCGCCGATGCGCGCATCCGGTTCGCGTGCGAGCGTGGCCGGCTCGCGCTGCGCGTGGCGGTCGAGTGCCCGCGCGCACCACGACGCCACCTCCAGCGGCAGCACCGCCATCAGCAGCAACAGGAACACCGGCACATGCTGTGCCAGCGCCGCGGTCGTCGCCGACCCCGCGATGCCGCCGAGCGAGGAGCCGACCGCGATGAAGCCGAACAGGCGCTTGCCCTGCTCATGGCGGAACAGGTCGGCGACGAAGCCCCAGAACACCGTGACGACGAACAGCGCGAACACGCTCACCCACACGTAGAACACGCGGTCGATCCAGGCGCGTGCGGACTCGGGCAGCAGATACAGCGCGGCATAGAAGACGAGCAGGTTGGCCGCGAAGAAGCGGTTCGCCAGCGGCACGAACACCGCCCGCGGCCAGCGCGCCACGGCCGCCGAATACAGCGGCACCGCCAGCAGCATCACGACGAATACCGCAGTCCACAGGATCTGCAGGTTGCCGCGGTCCGCCGCGCCGATCTCGTCGCGCACCGGACGCAGCAGGTAATAGGAATACAGGATCGCGAAGCCGTAGGCCGTCGCGAGCAGCAGAGGCTGCGTCTCGCCCTCACGCACCGGCACCACCCGGCGGACGAGCGCCCCGAGCATCGCTCAGCCGCCCGCGGCGGTGCCGACGGCGCGTTCGACACGCGGGCGCATCGCCTGCGCCCTCAGCGCGCCACGCCCAGCATCTGCCGCAGCTCGCGCGCCGTCAGCGCGCGACCGAACACCGGCGAACCGACGTCGAAATCCTTGGCGCGCGCCAGCCCGCCGACCGCCACCGGCTCGAAACCCGCCTCCTCGACCAACCGCGCAGCAACCGCCAGCGCGTCGTGGTCGTCCGCCGCCAGCGGCACGCCGACGCGCTCGCCGCTGCGATGCGCCTCGCTGCGCAGCGCCAGATACGGCACCGACGTGAAGGCCCGCACCAGGCGCACGCCCGGCAGGTATTCGGCCGACGCCACCCCGGTGCCCCGCTCCAAAGCCGGCGTCGCCATCGGCCCGTCGCGCTCGCGCCGCGGATTGCCGGTTTCCAGCACCACCTTCCGCGCCATCAGCCCCGCGTAGTCGCGCCCCACCTGCGGCAGCGCCCCGTACGGCACCGCTATCAGCACGACATCGCCGAACTCCGCCGCCTCGCGCGGCGTTCCCACCCGCACGTTGGCACCCAGCCGCGCCGCGAGCGGCTTCAGGTCGTCGGGATGGCGCGAGGAGATCAGCAGCTCGTGACCGGCCTTCGCCCACAACTCCGCCAGCGCGCCGCCGATCCGCCCGGTGCCGATGATGCCGATACGGAAACCGTCCGACGCACCGATCGCGACACGCGGCAACGCAACCAGCGCGGCCGTCGCCATCGCGGCGAAGATCAGCACGCGGCGCCGGCGATCAGGCGGGAAAGCGGGCTGAAAATGGGACCGGATTTGCGCAATCATCCTTGCCTCCACAGCATGAAACCGGGCCGGACGGCCCGCAGCGCCCTGCCCCGCGGCTCAAGCGCCGATCGCATCCGCATGGCGCTTCCAGAACGCCGCGTCGGGGAGCGTGCCGATCGCCGCGCGCACGTTGTCCGCCATATGCTCGGGCCGCCCGGTGCCCGGAATCGCGCACGTCACCGCCGGATGGCTCAGCACGAACTTCAGCAGCACCTGCGCCCAGCTCGTCGCGCCGATCTCCGTCGCCCACGGCGGCAGCGGCCGGTCGCGCAGGCGGCGCAACACCCGGCCGCCACCGAAGGGCCGGTTGATCAGCACCGCCATGCCGCGTTCGGCCGCCAGCGGCAGGATGCGCCGCTCCGCCTCCGCTTCGTCGACCGAATAATTGACCTGCACGAAATCGAACTGCGCCTCGCGCATCACCGCCTCGAGTTCGCCATAGGCGCCGTGCGTGTAATGCGTGATGCCGACGTAGCGCACGCGCCCCTCGGCCTTCCAGTCGCGCAGCGTCGCCAGATGCACCCGCCAGTCGATCAGGTTATGCACCTGCATCAGGTCCAGGCGCTCCATCTGCAGCAGCCGCATCGACTCCTGCATCTGCCGGATCCCCTCGGCGCGCCCGTGCGTCCACACCTTGGTCGCGACGAAGGCCTTGCTGCGCAGCCCGGCCGCAGCGAGCAGCTCGCCCGTCACCGCCTCCGCCCGCCCGTACATCGGCGACGTATCGATCACCGACCCGCCGGCCTCGAACAAGGTCCGCAACACCTCGGGCAAGCGCCGATACTCCGCCGATTCGCGCGGGACGTCGAACCCCACGTACGTGCCCAGCCCGACGACGGGCAAGCGCTCCTGGGTCGAAGGAATCGGACGCGTCGGCATCGCACCTCCGGAAGCCTCGCCGGGCGCCTGGGCCTTCGCCCGGCCGCCGACGACAAGGGCCGCAGCCGCGCCCGCCGCAAGCCGCAGGAACTGCGCTCGCGTCATCGAGCAGGCGGGAATCATCGGGGACGACGGGCTGGACATGCCCCCTCCCTCCACACAACGGCCGAAGCACGGCCTCCGCAAGCTGTGACCGCAGAGATGCCCTACGAGTGCCGCGATGCGCGGGAAATTCGACTCCGGCAACGCGGACCCTCCGCATCCCGTGGAACGCCGGCGGCGTCACACGAGCTGCGGAGGATCCGCGCGTCCGTTTCCTCTGCCTTGTTGCGGCAAACGCGGTGCTCAGTACAGCCCGGTCAGGTAGAAGAAGGCGATGACCACGAACACCGCCAAAGTCTTGATGCAGGTGATGGCGAAAATGTCGCCGTAGGCCTGGCGGTGGGTAAGGCCGGTGACCGCCAGCAGCGTGATGATCGCGCCGTTATGGGGAAGGGTGTCCATGCCGCCGCTGGCCATGGAAGCGATCCGGTGCAGCACTTCCAGCGGGATGCCGGCGGCGTTGGCCGCAGCGATGAACTGCTCCGACATCGCTGCCAGCGCGATGCTCATGCCGCCAGTGGCCGAGCCGGTGATACCCGCCAGCGTGGTGACCGTGATCGCCTCGTTGACCAGCGGATTGGGGATGGCCTTCAGTGCATCGGCGACAATCAGAAAGCCCGGAAGGATGGCGATCACGGCACCGAAACCATATTCGGAAGCCGTGTTCATCGATGCCAGCAGCGTACCGGACACCGCCGCCCTGGTCCCTTCGGCGAACTTCGCCTTCACCGTCCTGAACGCGAACACCAGCACGGTGAGAATGCCCACCAGCAGCGCCGCTTCCACCGCCCAGATGGCGGCGACCTTGGAGACCTCGGTGACGACGGGTTTGCCGCCCGCGGCCAGTGCCATTTCGTGGGTGCTGCCATACAGCTGCGGAATCCACGCGCCGAAAACCCGGTTCAGCACGCCCACCGCGATCAGGGGCAGGATGGCGATCCAGGGGTTGGGCAGCGCCTCGCCGCCGAAGGGCTCGGGTTCGTTGTGGTGACCCTCGCCGTAGCCTTCGTTCCGCGCCGCCGCCTGCTTGCGCCGCCAAGTCAGATAGGTGAGACCCACCAGCAGGATGAAGACCGAGCCGACCACGCCGAGCCAAGGGGCGGCCCAGGCATTGGTCTTGAAGAAGGCGGAGGGGATGATGTTCTGGATCTGCGGCGTGCCGGGCATCGCATCCATGGTGAAGCTGAAGGCCCCGAGGGCGATCGTTCCCGGCAGGAGCCGTTTCGGGATGCCGCTTTGCCTGAACATCTCCGCGGCGAAGGGGTAGACCGCGAACACCACCACGAACACCGACACCCCGCCGTAAGTAAGGATGGCGGAAACGAGCACGATGGAGAAAATCGCCCGGTCGCGCCCGACAAGCCTGATCACCGCGGAGACGATCGACTTCGAGAAGCCGGACAGCTCGATGACCTTGCCGAACACCGCTCCCAGCAGAAAGACCGGGAAGTAGAGCTTGATGAAGCCGGCCATCTTCTCCATGAACACGCTGGTGAACATGGCCGGCACCAGCGATGGATCGGTGAACAGCACTGCGCCGAGGGCGGCGACAGGGGCGAAGATGATGACACTGAAACCGCGATAGGCGACGAACATCAGAAACACGAGCGCCGCCAGGATTACGATAAATTCGTACATTTCGAGAACCCGATGTGGAGTGGGAGGGCGCGGTCAGTAGTTGCCGCCGGTGGCACCGCTGGACTCGATGCGCTCGCGCTCGAGATCCTTGATGAGGTGCTCGTCCTCGGCGACCACTTCCTCCAGCACGTCGCGCAGGAACAGCACGCCGATCACCTTGCCCTGCTCCATCACCGGGAGATGACGCACCCACTCGCGGTGCATGACTTCCATGCAGCGCTCGCAGGAATCATCGGCCGAGGCGCAAATCACCTCGCTGGTCATGATCTCGCGCGCCCGGGTCTCCCTGGCCGTGCGGCCCTTCAGTTCCACCTTCAAGGCGTAGTCGCGCTCGGTGACGATGCCGAGCAGCTGCCCGTTGTCGATGACCAGCACGCCGTTGACGTCCTTGTCCGCCATCGCCTGCAACACCGCCATCACTGGCTCGTCCGGACCGACCGAAACCACGCCGCTCCCGGACTCCTCGACCAGTTGCCTGGCCGTCTTCACGGTCTTTTCCATTCCTTGTCTCCTGCCTTGTATGTGTTATCGAACATCGCTTGTTTTCCCGTGGATGTTCGAACGGGGCATGACCGCCTATTGCTGGGGGAGGCTAAGCTCCTCGCGCAGCAACTCGCGCAGCTTGAACTTCTGGATCTTCCCCGTCGCCGTCGAGGGCATTGTTTCGCGCACGATCAGGCGCTCGGGGATGTACTGGAGCGTGACCTTTTGCGCCTTCAGGAAATCGACCATCGACGCGAAGTCGAACGTCGCGCCGGCCTTGGGCACGACGACGGCGCAGCAGCGCTCGCCGAGCCGGTCATCCGGGTAAGCGACGATCGCCACCTGCTCGACGGCCGGATGCCGATACAGCAAGGACTCGATCTCGAACACCGGAATGTTCTCGCCGCCGCGGATGACCACGTCCTTGTTGCGGCCGCTGATGCGGATGTAACCTTGCTCGTCCATCTTCGCGACATCGCCCGAGTCGAGCCAGCCTTCGGCATCGACGTTGTTCCATTGCGGCCGCTTGAGGTAGCCGCCGAAGGCCGAGCACGTACGCACGACAAGGCGACCGACCTCTCCGCGCGGAAGCTCGTCACCCGTTTCATCGACGATGCGGATCTCGGCGCCGTGGATCACCTTGCCGTCGGTCGTGTAGGCGCGCTCGTCGTCGTCGAGGTCGATCATCGTGATCACGCCGATTTCGGTCATGCCCCAGGCGGACACGATCTTGGTGCCGAGGACCTTGCGCGCCTGCTCGACCAGCGGGCCGGGAATCGGCGCGCCGGAGCACAGGAAGCTTCGCAGCGTCGGCACCGGCAGCCCCAGTTCCTGCACGGTCTTCGTCAGGTCGGTCAGGAAGGGCGTCGATGCCATCGTGAAGGTCGCGCCCTCCGCCCGGATCAGCTCGACCGCCTTCGCCGGCTCCCACTTGTCGAGGATCACCGAACGCCCGTGCAGCAGGATCGGCAGCATCATTCCGTACGCCGCGCCGGTCTGGTGTGCCATCGGCGAGGCCATCAGCACCACATCGTCGTGGTCCAGGCGCAGCCTGCGGGCGTACTGCACGAGGTTCGCCATCACCGTGTTGGTCGAGTGCATCGCCCCCTTCGGCTCGCCGGTGGTGCCGGAGGTATACATCAGCATCGTGATGTCGTCGGGGCCCGGCCGGCTGCGCGTCAGGATGTCCGCGGCGTCGGGTTCGTTCTCCCAGGCCGGCGCCGTGAGCAGCGCATCGAAGGAGTCCGGGCCGTCGCTGTCGATGACGACGATGCGCTTGAGTGCCGGCAGGCTCGGCTGCAGCCCGCGCGCCATCGCCTCGTGGTCGAAGCCGCGGAAGGTCTTCGGCACGATCAGCACCTTCGCCTCGCCGTGGCCGAGCATGAAGGACAGCTCGCACTCGCGGAAGATCGGCATCAGGGGATTGATCACCGCGCCGATGCGCGCGCACGCGAGATACACCACCGTGAACTGCCACCAGTTCGGCAGCTGCATCGCCACCACGTCGTTGCGGCCCACACCCAGGCGCGACAGACCGACGGCGACGCGATCGGCCAGCGCGGCCAGTTCGCGGTAGGAAAAACGCCGCACTTCGCCGGTTTCGGCGCGCATCGCGGTCAGGGCAAACTTGTCGGGAAAAGCGGCGACGCAGGCGTCGAGTTCGTCGTTGATCGTGCGATCGGGCCACAGGCCCGCGGCAACGCTGGCCGCACGACGAGGGGGTAGCAAGACTGCGTCGAAGTCCATTGCCTGTCTCCTTGTTGGTATGGAAGTTAGTGCGGTCGATTCAGTGCGACATCGCCCTTCGGTCGACGCACGTGATCTTCTTCTCGCGGATTATCCGGCTCGTTTTTTTCTCGCCAAAGCAAGAAGTTGCACACGGCCTGTGCGCCAATGCACAATAGTGCACATGAACTCCCTACCGGACTGGAACGACCTGCGCGTCTTCCTCGCCGTCGCTCGCCTGGGCACGATTTCCCTTGCAGACGAGCGGCTGGGGATCGAACACTCGACGGTTTCGCGCCGCATCGACCGGCTCGAGGCCGACCTCAGCGTCGTCCTGTTCGATCGCCGGCGCACCGGGTATTCGCTGACCGATGCCGGCCACGCGCTCATCCCGCATGCGGAAAGAATGGAAAGCGCGCTGCTCGAAGCCGTCGAGGAGAGCGCGGGCCTGGGCGTGCGGGTGAAGGGATCGGTGCGCGTCGGTACGCCGGAGGGCGTGGGTATCCACCTGATCGCACCCGGCCTGGCAAAACTGCATCGCGAGCACCCCGATCTGCATGTCCAGCTCATGCCCCAGCCCCAGTATCCGAGCCTGGTCACGCGCGAGGTCGAGATCCTGATCACCCTGGACCCGCCCGAGGTAGGACGCTACAAGGTCGCGCGGCTGACCGATGTCGACTTTTCCATCTACTGCTCGCCCGGCTACCGCGACGCCCACCCGCCCATCCGCCAGTTGAGCGACATCGCCGAGCACGACTTCGTGGACTACATCCACGACGGCTCGCTCAGCGGCCTCTTCCGGGTCCTGGAAGAACTCACACCCCATCCCAGGAGGATCTTCACCTCCACCAGCATACTTGCCCAGCGCGAGGCCGCGGCGGCCGGAATGGGTCTCGTGGCCTTGTCGCCTTTCGTCGCCGATCTGTCCGACGACCTGGTCTGCGTGTTCCCCGGACAGTCGCTCGTGACCCGCACCCTATGGATCGCTGCGCCCGAAGACCTGCTGCGGATCAAGCGCGTCCGCGTCGTATGGGACTTCATCCGGGACCTGATCGAGCAGCGTCCGGAGGACTTCCTCCGCAACGTCTGACCGCGCTGCCGGCCAGCAGTGCGCTTTGTCGCGCACAACCCGCGGCATGGTGCACCAGGACGTCATGCAGCCGCCCTAAAAACAAGGGCAGCCCGAACGTGCCGGCCTGCCCTTGATCGATCCCCTGCCGGGGCAACACTTCCGGTAAAAAGCGCCTGTTCGCACCAACCGGAGCCGGGTTTGGCTGGAGCATCCCGGCTTGTGGCCGGAAGCGTCGGTGCAGATCAGTTGTTGCCATTAGACCTCAAGCGGACAAATCTGAAAATTTCATAATTGCGATATTGCTATCTTTAAAACAGATAGAATGAGTCATTCCTTTCCCCCTGCCCCGACATGGAACTGCGCCAGCTCCGTTACTTTCTCGCCATTGCCGAACACGGGAGCTTCTCCAAGGCCGCCGGGATGGTTCATGTCGCGCAGTCGGCACTTAGCCACCAGCTGGCCCAACTCGAAGATGAACTCGGGCGGCCGCTGTTTCACCGCCTGCCGCGCGGAGTGGAACTGACACCGGCCGGCCGGGCCTTCCATCCGCATGCGCTATCCATCCTGCGCCAGGTCGAAGATGCCCGGCAGAGCGTCACCGAAACGGAGGGCGAAGCCGCAGGCAAGGTGATCTTCGGCATACCGCACAGCGTCTCGCAAGCGCTGGCACTGCCGCTGCTCAAGGCGGTGCGTTCGGCCTTGCCGCGCGTCGAGCTGGAACTGACCGAGGAACTCACCGGCAACCTGATCCCGCAGTTGCGCACCGGCCTGATCCACCTCGCGGTCCTCTTCGACGACGGCCTCCTCGACGAATTCCGCTGCCACCCCTTGCTGGAAGAATCGCTGTTGCTGATTTCGCCGGCGGCAGCGCCCGATGCGCCACGCGGCCCCATCAGCCTGCGCGAAGCGTTGCGAATGCCCCTCATCCTGCCCGCGTCGCCGCATGGCGTCCGCCCCATCGTCGACGCCGCAGCCTGGAAGGCCGGCCTCGCCGCCCCCAACGTCATCGCCGACATCAGCTCCATCAGCATCCTGCGCACCAGCCTGCTCGCCGGCCTCGGGCACACCCTGCTGCCACCGATGCCGATGCAGCACGAACTGGACAACGGCACGCTGCAGGCCGTACCCATCGCACCGGAAGACCTGAGCCGACGCGTCGTGCTCTGCACCTCGCGGCATATTCCGGCCTCGGCGGCCACCCTGGCGGTCGCCAGGGTGCTGCAAGTGCTGGTCGGCGAGCTCTGCCGGGACGGAAGCTGGCGCGAAGCCCGGCTGATCGCCACCGGGAACGCGCCGTTTCTGGAGAGTTAAGTGTGCCTGACACCTCGGCTCGCCAGATTTTGCCAAGCTAACTCGTTCAGGACGAACTGCCGAGCCCACCCAGTCTCGTCCTCCGGAAAGTTGAGCGTGCCCCCATTTTTCAGGGACGGCCAGGACGCCGCGGTCCCGGCGTAGCGAATCGGCCCTCAGCGCGGCGCCGGTCGGCCAGATCTCCGCATCATTGCGAGTGCGCCCCTGATCCATGCCTGCGTGTTGACTACCAGAATGCCCAGCAGTACGAGCGCAGTTCCCGCCGCGAAACGGGGTTCCGGCGTCTCGCCCAGCAGCACAGCCCCGAGCACGACCCCAAACACCGGGGTCAGGAACGAGAACACTCCCAGCTGTGACGCGAGATAGGTGCGCAGCAGCCAGAACCACGCGAGAAAGCTCGCGAACGACACGATGATCGACTGGAATGCGAGGCTCGCCACGGCCTGCGGCGTCGCGACGAACCCGCTCCGGCCGGTCGCGAATGCCGCCGCCAGCAACAGCACGGCGGCGCCGACCAGTTGGTACAACAGGGTTTGCGCCGAGGGCGCCGTCGACAGGCGCGAGATGCGGATCGTCACGGTGGTTGCTCCCCATGCGAGCCCGCCCAGCAGCGCGAGCAGATCACCCTGCAGCGACCTCGACCACCCCGCGGAGGCCGGGTCGTCATTGCCGAGGAAGGTCACGCCCACGCCCGTGAAGGCCAGCGCGATGCCCAGCCACTGCAACCGCGAAAGCCGCTCGGCAGGCACCTTCCAGTGCAGGCCCAGTGCCGCGAAGATCGGCGCCGTATACAGCAGCACCACCGTGTGGCCGGCGCTCGTGAGGCCCAGCGCCTCGCCGACGAACAGGTATTCAGCGGCGAACAGAACGCCGACCAGCAGCCCCGGTCGCCACGTGTCCCATGTGAGCCGCTCGCGCCGCCACGCCAGCAGCGCGCCGACCAGCACTGCGGCGATGCCCGAGCGCAGTGCGATCTGCAGCACGGGGGCGATGTCGGCGGCAACCGCCTTCAGCGCCACCTGCTGCATTCCCCAGATAAGGCACAGCAAGGTCATCACCCCGGCGGCACGGGTATCGAGAGCAAGGCGAGGGACCATCGGAAAACTCCGGCGAGTTGTTGATGGCAGCATTGTGAGGATGGCGGCATCGGCTGATATAGTGAGAAACCGCCAACCGCTAGCGACGATCCGCCAATTTCGCGGCGTCCCCTCGCACATGAAGCAATCCCGCAGCACGCACCGCATGGAGCCCCAGGGCGAGCAGCTGCCAGCGCTGATCCACTTCCGCGCCGCGGCCTTGCCCGCCAACACCGTCTACCCGATGCACAAGCATGCCGGTGGGGAATTCGTGTATTCGTTCATGGGGGTGATGGAAATCCAGGTCGAAGGCGAACACCTCCTCGCCCCGCCCCAGTACGGCGTGTGGCTGCCGCCCGGCGTGGCGCACGTCGGCCTCAACCGCAACGAGGCGGGACATTGCTCGCTGTACGTCGCGGCGCCGCTGTGCGATCGCCTGCCCCGCAAACCCTGCGCGCTCGCCGTCAGCCCGCTCATCGTCGCCATCCTCGACCACCTGCGCCTGCAGGCGCCCGACGCGATTCGTGACGCCGAAAACGATCGCTTGCTGCAGGTGCTCGTCGACCAGCTTGTACACGCCCCCTGCGCCGGGAGCTACCTCCCGTCTTCGTCCGATCCCGCGCTGGGCGCCGTGCTTCGGTTCCTCGACGCCCACCCCGACGACAACCGCACGATGATCGAGCTTGCACGGCTCGCAAACACCACCGAACGCACCCTGATGCGCCGCGCGCAGCGCGACCTCGGCATGCCCCTGTCCGAATGGCGCCAGCGCCTGCGCATCCTCAAGGCCATGCCGCTGCTCGCATCCGGGCGGACCGTCGAAGCCGTCGCCCTCGAACTCGGCTACGCCAGCGCCTCGGCCTTCATCACGATGTTCCGTCGCCTGATGCAGCAGACGCCGGCGGAGTTCCGCAAGGGACGAGGCTGAGCGCGTCACGCATGCCGATTGCGGCCATCGGCGGCTGTGATTGGCCCGTTGCGGTGAATGCCGCGGCGGCGATGCCGACTGATGGAAAGGCATTCGACGAGGCCGGCAAGACTACGGGCAGGTGGTCGGCCACAGCTGACGGCTAGCCGGCGTCGATTGACCGACGGCAGTGTTGAAGCCGCCGCACGGCACTCAGACCGGTCGAACGGCAGGTTTCCGGTCATCGAACTGGTGATGAATTCGCACGCTAATCTGATCACGCTCGTCACGAGCGAAAGGCAGCCTGCCCGCCTTCTCAGCAAGGAACAAGAACAACGTATAGGAGTCAGAATTTTTATTTCACCGTGTTTTCACCACGTCAGGTAGCACCTGCGACAACTCGCCGGTTACTCGCCTCTAGCATGGTGTTTTTTGGGATTTGATCCCGGGGCACTTTGTGCCACGCCCGATCACCAGGAGATCGGCAGGAGCGCTCACCGGCAACCTCTCGGCGGAAACTCCTGTACTATTTTCGCAATAGCCCGACGGCGCCGCCAGCGACCGCGCATCCTATCCGGGCGAGAGGCAGGAAGATCATGGGCAGATTAGCGCCACCTGAGGCCGTGCCTGTGCGATGGCACAAGGCGGTATCACGGAACGACTGCACGGCCGATTCGGTTCAGACACGGCCTAAGAATTCGGTGTCGCACGTCGGCGTCGCCGCGCTGATCGATGTCGAATCGCTGCGTTCGTTTCTCGACGGGCTGTCCGATCTGGTCGGCATCGCCACGGCGTTGCTCGACCTCGACGGCAACATCCTGCAGAGCGCCGGCTGGCAATCGGCCTGCACGGCCTTCCATCGCGCGGTTTCGGGTTCGGGCGTCAATTGCACCGAGAGCGACCTCTTTCTCGCCAGCCATCTGCGAAAGGGCGAGTTCATCGATTACAAGTGCAAGAACGGATTATGGGACGTCGTCACGCCCGTATTCGTCGGCAAGGAGCATCTTGGCAATCTCTATTGCGGCCAATTCTTTTACGACGACGACGTCGTTGACGAAAGCTTCTTTGCGGCACAGGCCGAGCGTTTCAACTACGATAAGACCACGTATCTGGCCGCCATCGCCGGAGTGCCGCGCTTCAGCCGCGAAAAGGTGCGCAGCGTGATGGGCTTGGTCGTCAACCTGGCTGCCTACCTGTCGCATCTGTCGCTGACCAATCTGCGACTGCGCGAAAGCCAGGGGCGCATGGAAGCGCTCATCAATGCCTTGCCCGACCCGGTCTGGCTTAAGGATACGAACGGCGTGTACCTGTCCTGCAACAGGGCGTTCGAGCGCTTGGTAGGCAGTACCGTCGCTAAGATCGTCGGTCACCGCGACGACGACTTTTTCCCCGCCGAACTGGCCGAATTCTTCCGCAGCAAGGATAGGGAAGCCATCGCCGCCGGTGAGCCGCGCCGCAACGAGGAGTTGGTTCCGGCGGCCGACGGCGGGCCGGCGATCCTGCTGGAGACCGTAAAGGCGCCATTGCCCGGCGCCGATGGGGCGCCGGCCGGCGTCCTCGGGATCGCGCGCGACATCACCGAGCGCAAACGGGCCGAGGACCGGATCCGTTTTCTCGCCCACCACGACGGACTGACCGGCCTGCCCAATCGCAGCAGCCTGTACGAGCGCATGGAGCAGAGCATCGCCATGGCTCGGCGATGCGGCAAGGCGATGGCCGTCATGCTGATCGACCTCGACGGCTTCAAGTCGATCAACGACACCCTCGGTCACCACGTCGGCGATCGACTGCTGATCGAGGTCGCAAAGCGCCTCGAGCGCTCCGTGCGGCACAGCGATATCGTCGCCCGGCTAGGCGGCGACGAATTCGTCGTCGCCCTGACCGCGATCGAAAATATCTCGGATGCGGCCGAGGTCGCCGGCAAGATCGTCGATCAGCTCGCCGCGCCTTATCCGATGGTCGACCATGATTTGCGCACCTCGCCGAGCATCGGCATCTGCTTCTATCCCGACGATGCCACCGAAATCAACGAGCTCGTCAGGAATGCCGATATCGCGATGTACCGCGCCAAGGCGGCCGGCCGGTCCAATTTCCAGTTCTACACCGACGAGATGCGAAAGGCCGTCGCTGAGCGCGTAACGGCGGAGAAAGCGCTGGAGGTCGCGCTGACCGAAGGACAGTTCGTCCTGCATTACCAGCCGCAGATCGAGCTCGACAGCGGCTTGGTCGTCGGCGTCGAAGCGCTGGTGCGCTGGCGCCATCCGGAGCGAGGAACCATTCTCCCGGGTGACTTCATTCCTCTAGCCGAAGAAACCCGACTGATTCTGCCGCTCGGCAAATGGGTCCTCGAAGAAGCCTGCCGGCAGCTCAAGCGCTGGCACGACGCAGGGCTGAACGAGCTAAACATGTCGGTGAACTTGAGCGCGATCCAATTCCAGGAAAAGGACTTGCCTGACCTGGTCAAGCAAGCCGTGGAGCGCGCTGGAGTGCCTGCCAGTTGCATTCATCTGGAGATCACCGAATCGATGGCGATGCGGAATCCGCAGCAGAACATCGTGATGATGAATGCGCTGACCGATCTGGGCGTCAAGGTGGTCCTCGACGATTTCGGTACCGGCTACTCATCGCTCGCCTATCTGAAACTCTTTCCCATCGACATTATCAAGATCGATCGCTCATTCGTGACGGATCTCGGGACAGACGAGAACGACGCAGCGATCTGCGAAATGACGATGTTGCTGGCGCGAAAGCTCGGCCTGCAGGTGGTGGCCGAAGGGGTAGAGACGGAGGCTCAGCTCAACTTTCTGGGGAGCATCGGGTGCCAGAGAATTCAAGGGTATTTGTTCAGCAAGCCAATCACAGCCGAGCAGGTCGAGGAATTTGTTGAAGGCTTTCGGGCGCTGCGGGTGGATGTGGAGCGTGGCTAGCTTGCTCGGATCGGGCGCGCGTGGCTGAAGTGCAGCGAAGGGAAAAGTGGCTGGCGCGTTGCTCTTGGGGCTGGCGGGGGCGGCGTGTTTCCACTCGATGACAATCGGCCTATCGTAGTTGCTGCCGGTGCTAATGGCGGCGACTCGGCCAATGCCGACGTTCACCTGCTTGATCGTGTCGGTCAGCAATGGGCGGGATACCCGCCGTTCGGCGGGAGGTGCCCATCTGAACGATGCAGTTGATCGATCAGTTCGGACACGATATCGAACGCGCGCAGGACATTCGGATATAGCATGCCCGGGTGATCCCCCCTCTATTAGGGAGCCGCTGATTTATTCGGGCGCCATCACCCCGCGAGATCAATGCACTTGGGATAATTCCACGCAAGATAGATGATGAGATGAAGGCTACCAACAAGTGCGCCGCGCAGTGTTTACTGCGCGCAACATTCGTCACCTCACCGCAGACGGCGGTCGTACTCGAAGCGTCGCAGCTTCGTGGCGGTGATGGTGGCCGCGTCGGGATGGGCAGGGTTGATTAGGTAGTTCGGCTCCTCGGGGATGATCACGGAGGGCACCTCCAGGATGGCCGAAGAGCCTGCCGCGACCCAATCGCCCCCCAGTTCGAGACTCACTCGCCCCGCTGGCTCGGCATCCCATCCGACCCGCTTCGGTGCGGGGACGAGATCCTCGAAGCGCAGTCGACGAGCAAAGACGTCATCCGGAATATCGATGCGCACCAGGTAACGGTTCATGGGCAGGGCGCCGGCCGACAGATGCACCACCGTCTCAAGGCAGGCGAGCGCCGCGGAACTCGCCGCATAGACGAGCGCAACGCCCGGGCGATTCCACCGTCCGCCGCTCTTTTTCGCGCCGAATCCGTCCCGATCGTCGGCCGTGTAGTCGGGAGTGTCGGTCCCGATTCTCCACGCCGCCGCCATCAGGCGTAGGCCCCCGTTTCCATCTGTGCGAGCAGACGACGCACGATCAGAACGCCCTCGTTTGTGTCCAGATACTCGGCGGGCCGTTTGTCCCCAAGCGCCGGGACCGGGGTTTCGAGCCAGTCTGCAACCCACTTGCTCGCGTCAAAGCCGGTCGGGTCGCCGGATCGCTCGACCATCCTTTGCACCTGATCAATGATGTCCATGACGGACAACAGGCGTTCGGACTCGCTTGTGTCCAGCCGTTCATCTTTCTTGATCTTGCGCAGCACCGTTGAGCGTTTGAAACGAAAAGTGTCGATCGCATGTTCGCGCGACCAGCCCATCTCGTCGGCCAGTTCGGTCACGACCGCAGCTGGAAACCCGTTTCGGAGCAACCTGATGCGTAGATCGGGGTCGGCGCGGACAATCTTCACTTTCTCGATAATGAAGGTCTTGTCGCCTGCGGCATTTCTATGCACACGTATGCGTCGCGGTGCCGATTTCGGCGGTGGATCGATGGTTACTTTTACCATCGTACCCAAATTGCTCATAGCCTCGGCCAAGGCTGCTTTGCCAGTTTCACCTTTTGTGCGCGCCCGCACGCGCGGCGTGGCCGTCTTCTTGGGGGGGGGCATGAAACGTAGGGGCATCTTTGCTCTCCTTTTTAACAGTCTCAGTATAGACGATAGAATGTCTCACTTGAAACCCGCATAGGCTTCGATAGCCTCAACTCATGGACCGCTTCCGCGCGGCCAAGGGCGAAATCGCCGCAGCAGGCCTGCTCGATGCGTCTTGCGTGCTCCAGTTACCCACTGGGTCAGGCAAGACGCATCTGGCTCGCAAGGCGAGCAGTTCGAGCTATGTGCAGCAGGCGGCCTGCGGCAAATGTTGGGAGGGCAGCCTGCCAGACGATCCCTCCCCGTTTGAGCGCGCGCATGCGGCCCCCCGAAACCCTTTGCATGTCGTGAGGCCGGCCGTCCTGCATAGAGGTTCGAATACTACTCGCACGCGTGGGGCGCACCTTTAACGTCGGTGCGCAGGCGCTTGCTCCCGCAGTGTGCAGCGCATAGGTGTGGTTTCTCGGGCGTCGATTCCTGTAAGACCAGACCTGAATGGCGAGAAAATCCGGATCGCTCACCGGAACATATGTCGGCGCGCAGGTGAGCCGCTCGTCTCCCCTGATATGGCGACCTGCCGTTCAACCTATCTGAGCGCTGAGCGGCGGGTGTAGAACAGCACTGCTGCCACTCAAACGGAGCTTCCTGGCCGACAGCATTGGCCGAAACGCGGCCACACAATTACCTAACGAGGGACCGGCTGTGGCGGCGAGTCACCTCCTCGATGCCCCCGATAGAGTCTACCGACCGCACGAACTGACGCCCCCCCGGCAGCATGAACTGCGCCGCAGTTGCCCGCCCCAACGCACGCTATCATTCCCTCATACGTCCACGTCCTACATGAGCGATGCGCGCGACATTCCTGCTGTTCCTGGCCCACTTTGCCATCGGCTCCTGCCTCGCGGCGCCGAACGACAATTACCCCTTCACGGTGGAAAGCGAGCCGGAAGGCGACGGGCATCGGATCGTTGCTCGCAACAACGGACCGGCACCGGTTTCCGTGAAGGTGGCGCTGCTGTATTCCGTGTATGCAACGCCGGACCGCAAGTTTCCCGTCTTCGCGGTCGTTCCGCCGAATGGCGGGGTGCTGTATCTCGGGCGATTCAAGCGCACGATGTCGGGCGTCGGCTATTCGTTCCGGTATTCGAGTTCGTGGTTGCTGGGTGACTTCAACGCGCGGCAGAGTGCCGATGCGCTGTATCGGCTTCCCTACCGCGACGGCAGCGCATACCGGATCGGGCAGGCGCCGGGCGGGCCGATCACGACACATCACGCGGCGGACAGCGCCCACGCGGTCGACATCGTGATGCCGCAGGACGCGCCGGTACTCGCGGCGCGCGCGGGAACGGTGATCTATACCGAGGCGGACCAGAAGTATGGTGGCAAAACGCCCGATCTGCTGGACAAGGCGAATGAGGTGAGGATTCGGCACGCCGACGGGACGATCGCCGTTTATGCGCACCTGGCCCACGGGGGCGTGCATGTGTATCCGGGACAGCGTGTGGCCGCCGGGGAGCAGATCGGGTTGGTGGGCTCCACCGGGTATTCGTCGGGGCCGCACCTGCATTTCGTTGTGCAGCAGGTGGTCCGGAACGGCGACGATCTGGGCATAGCGTCGATCCCTTTCCGGTTCTACGTGGGCAACCCGCCTGCGCCGTTCCGGCCGACGTCCGGTGCACTCGTCAAGGCGGACTACTCGTCGTCCGCTCCTGCGTCGAACGGCGCGTCTGCGCGCGCAGCACAGGGCGGGGAGTCGGCCGGCCTGCTGCGGCAGGTGACGGCGTCCTTCCCGGCGACTGCGGAGCTCTTCGCGGATACAAAGGTCTCGCAGGTCCGCATTTACCTGCAAACGCTTCCGCCATGGGGCTGGTTTGCGATGCTGGTCGGGGTCGTGTTCCTGATCCTGCGCCTGGGGACGCGGCGCGCGGAGAGGAGGATGCGTGCGGCGTTCGAGCCGCGCGAGCCCTCGCTCGGGACACACCGCTCCGGGAATCCGGACTTCGGCGCGCAAACGCCGTGGGCAAGGCTGCTGCGGGCTTGCGGCGGCGATCATGGAAAGGCGGAACGTCTGCTGGATTACGAGCAGCGGAAGGCGCCGGGAATTTCGCGTGACGAAGCGGCGTTGCGCGCATTGCAGCGATGGGAGCGGGACCGGCGCTAGGTTCCACACCCGACGGACCGGGGGCGGGCGGACGGGCGTTTCGCCTGCCCGACGGGCAAGGAATCGATCCGGCCGACCGCGCCGTCGCACCATCCGGCACCACCATCCGCGACCCGAAGACAAGCCGCATCCCGCGGGCTATAAATCAATTGTCGGCCGCGCAAGCGAGCGGGATGAAGGCTCATCCGGCATCGCTCGCACCGGTCAGAGGCGAGGCTTGGTCGGCTGCACGCGGTTCGCGGCCGGCTACCGCTCCGCTCCACTGCCGACGTCGGCACATGGAAGGAGCGGGATACCTTGTCGGGCTTGCCCTGGAAACGCAGACCCTGGAGAGTGTGATGCTTGCGCGTGCCGATGATGCCCCTCGCCGCGAACCGCTTCCGCACCGCTGGCACGTGCTGCAGATGCTGCGGTCGATGCATGCGGGGTATCCGTTCATTCACCTGTGGGACCTCTCCTGCCTCACGCACCTTGAAGGCGCGCCGATGGCGGTGCATTACTTCGGCTTTCTGGAGCGCAACGGCTACATCGTGCCGTGCGCGAAGGAAGGGCCGCGGGCGCACTATTACACCCTGTCGTCCGACGGGGTCGCGCTTTACGAGGCGGGGGAACGGTGGTGGCGCACCTTGCGGTGGCCACAGAAGTATTTCGTGATCTGGCACGGTTGAGGCGGCGCGCGGCGGTGCGCACAGGCGTTCCCCGAGTGCAGTCTCATGATTTTCTGTAGTGCGATTCCGCGGACTTTTGGACGCGGGACTGTGCGCGGGTCCGTAAAGTTGGTACAAACGCCACACGCGGCGTACTCCAACCGACAGGATCCGGAATCATGTTCGCTTCCACCCGCAAATCGCCCGCTCCCTCCCCGCGCACCCGGCTTCGGCCGCTTCCCCTGGCGCTGCTCGCCTGTGTGGGGGCATCCACCGTACGGGCCGCGGAGCCGACGCCGATCCTGAACCCGGTGGTCGTCACGGGCAGCCGCGTCGAGGCCGAGAGCTTCGACCTGCCCTTCTCCGTGGATGCGGTCGACATGCAGGCGGTGCAGGCGGGCAATCTCGGCGTGAATGCGTCCGAGGCGCTCGCGGGGGTGCCGGGGCTGGTGGTGCAGAACCGCCAGAACTACGCGCAGGACCTGCAGATTTCGGTGCGCGGCTTCGGCAGCCGGGCGGCCTTCGGCGTGCGCGGGGTGAAGCTGATCGCCGACGGCATCCCGGCCAGCACGCCGGACGGCCAGGGCCAGGCGGCGACCTTCAACCTCGACACGGCCGAACGCATCGAGGTGATGCGCGGGCCCTTCTCGACCGTGTACGGCAACCATGCCGGGGGCGTGATCCAGCTGTTTTCGCGCGACCCGAAGGGTGCGCCGACGCTGCGCGGCGGGGTGCTGGGCGGTTCGTGGGGCACGACCAAGGTGGACGTCGGCGCGGAAGGCGATAAGAACGGCGTGGGTTATGTCGTCGATGCGTCGCGCTTCGATACCGATGGCTACCGCGACCACAGCGCCGCGACACGCGATCAGCTCTTCGGCAAGCTGCTGTTCCGCCCCGACGAGGACAGCAGGCTGATGCTGGTGGCGAACGCGCTGCGGCAGGACGATACCGACGATCCGCTTGGCCTGACTTGGGGTACGTTCAAGGACGATCCGCGGGACGTCGAAAGCGTGGCGGAGACCTTCAACACCCGCAAGAGCATCGATCACCGCCAGGGCGGAGCGACCTACGAACGGCGCTTCGGCGCGGGACGACTGCACCTGTCGGCGTATGCGGGCGAACGCAGCGTGACGCAATTCCAGGCGATTCCGACAGCCGTCCAGAACATCGTGACGCGGCCGCGCCATTCGGGCGGAGTCATCGACTTCGACCGCAGTTTCCACGGCCTCGGCGCGCGCTGGACGCACACGCTGACGGCAGGCCCCGGCGAGCTGACGCTGACGGCGGGCGTCGATTACGACCGCTCGGAGGATGCGCGCAAGGGCTTCGAGAACTTCCTCGGCAGCGCCATCACTCCGACCGCGGTGGGGGTGAAGGGGCGGCTGCGCAGGAACGAGACCGACACGGTGACGAGCGTCGATCCTTACGTGCAGGGCAGCTGGAAGCTCGACAAGTGGACGCTGCAGGCGGGGCTGCGCCACAGCGACGTGAAGTTCGAGGTGGACGACAAGTACATCGTGGCCGGCAACCCGGACGACAGCGGCGACATCCGCTATCGCAAGACGACTCCGGCGCTGGGCATCGTCTATCACCTGAGCCCGGTGGTGAACCTGTACGCGAGCGCGGCGCGCGGCTTCGAGACGCCGACGCTGACGGAGCTCTCCTATTCCGGCACGACCTCGACGGACGGTTTCAACTTCGGCCTGAAGCCCGCCACCAGCAAGCAGTACGAACTCGGGGCGAAGGCCTTCGTCGGCGAGAACACGCGAGTGAACGTGGCCCTGTTCGAGATCCGCACGAAGGACGAACTGGTCGTGGACAGCGCCTTGGGCGGGCGCACGGTGTTCAAGAACGCCGGCTCGACGCTGCGCCAGGGCATCGAGCTCGCGGCCGATACGGAGTTCTCGCGCAATTGGCGCGGGCGGATGTCGGTGACGAGACTGCACGCGGTCTACGACGACGCCTTCGTCGCCGGCGGCCGCCTGGTCGAGGACGGCAAGCGCATCCCCGGCATCCCCGCGCTGTCGGCCTATGCCGAACTGGAATGGAAGCCGCGCGAAGGCCTGGCTGGCGCCGTGGAAGTCCTGCACCGGGGCAAGGTCTACGTCGAGGACACCAATGCCAAGCGCGCTGCACCGGGCTATACGCTGGCGAACCTGCGCCTGACCGCCGAGCAGCGTTCGGGGAACTGGACCTTCCAGGAGATGGTGCGCGTGGATAACCTGTTCGACAAGGAACACGTCGCCTCGGTGATCGTCGGCGACGGCAACGACCGCTTCTATGAACCCGGCCCGACCCGCAGCGTGTACGCGGGCATCAAGACGAGCTACCGATTCTGACCGGCCCCGTACTCCTCCTTCGCGGCGACCTCCTTCGCGGCGTCCGCTTCCGCCCTGCCCGGCTCGTTCGGGCGGGGCTCGTTTTTTTCGTCGCGGCCCTGCTCATGGGCGGCACCGTGGCGCGGGCCGCGGACGACATCGTCGTGCGCGAGCTGCAACCGCTCGCCTACGCGGACGCCCGCGCAGCGCTGCTCGACGCCTTCGTCGACGAGGGGCTGGCGCCGCCGGCGGTGAGCCCGTTCGGCGAGATGCTCGCGCGCACGGCGCCGGATCTCGGCCACCGCGCGGACTTCTACGGCGAGGCGGAGATCTTTTCTTTCTGCAGCGCGCAGGTCTCGGGCCGCATGATCGCGGAGGACGTGCGCAACATCGCGCTGTGCCCGATGACGGTGGCGCTGTACACGCTGCCCGGCCGGCCGCGCACGGTATTCCTGGCCACACGCCCGCCGGCGCTGCAATCGCCCGCCGGCGAGTTCGCGCGCGCCCTGCTGCGCCGCATCGTCGAGCGCACCGTCGACAACGCCGGCCTGACGCGCTGAGCTTCGGCTCCCGGACGCGATCGCAGCAGCCGATAGCCGTCTCCCGCATCCGATTCGTGAGAAATTGGGTGCCCGATCGTCATTTCGCATCTTCCCGTCTCCGTAATACGTTAGATTTGAAGGGATTGTTCGTTCCCCCAGCGAATCAGGTGGCGTGTGAAAGCTCCGCAGCTCAACCGGGTCGTGCTCATCGCGTACGCCGCCGTGATCGGGTTCGCGAGCGTCGGCTTCTACGAACTGTGGTCCTTCCGCGTCGCCGCGGCGCTACGCCTTTCCGGCGAGAGCCTGCAGGCCATGAGCGGTGCGCTCGATGCCACGGCGAAATCCGGCACCGACCACGTCGCGATGCTGCGCGTGGAGGCGGAACGTGCGCTGCGCGACGAGGTCGTCCATGCGCGCAGCCCGCTGCGCGAGGCGTTCGCGGCGTTCCCCGAACCCGGCCTGTTCGCGACGACGCGCATCCCGGAAGATCTGCCGCCCGGCCTCGGCGCTTACGTCTTCGGCCGCGGCGATCCCGCCGCCCTTCCCGCGCCGATGGAACGCGAGATCGAGGTTGCGCTGCACCTGATTCCCGTGTTCCAGCGCGTACGCGAGAACGTTCCGCAGGCGGCGTGGGTGTACTACACGTCGCGCGCGGGCTTCGTCAGCGTCTATCCACTCGATGCGCAGTGGAAGTATCTGAGCTGGCGCGACGAGATGCTCACGCACCCGGTCGTCACGCGCGCCGCACCGGAGAACAATCCGGATCGCGCGCTGCAATGGAGCGAGGCCTACGTCGACGAAGCGGGCAAGGGCATGATGAGTTCGGTGACGGCGCCGGTGTACGATGAAGCGGGCCGCTTCCGCGCCATCATCGCGCTCGACATCACGCTCGCGACCCTGAATGGCTACCTCGCCGGCCCCGGCATGGAGATCGGCCGCATGTTCGTCACCAACGAGCAGGGCCAGCTGATTGCCGATCCCGAAATCGTGAAACCGGGTGATTCGGAAGTCCGCCTCGTCGACCGCACGCTGCCACGCGAACTCTCCGGCCACCTTCCGCAGTTCGTCGACGTCGCGACAACCGGCTACGGCGAGCACGAGGGCTGGCTGCTGGCGGGCGTTCGCCTGAAGAACGCGCCATGGACGATATATCACGTGGTCGACCGCTCCGCGCTGGGCTGGACGACGCTGCTGCACATGCACGTCGAGATCATCGCGATGCTGCTGATCGTGCTGGCCGGCGTGCTGCTGGAGCAGCGCCGCCGCGCCGCGCACCGTCTTCACCTGTACAAGGTGGCGGTCGATGCGAGCACCTCGGGCATCATCATCACCGACCGCTCCGCCGCGATCGAATACACGAACCCGGCGTTCTCGCGCATCACCGGCTACCCCGCGCGCGAAGCCCTTGGGCAAACGCCGGCGCTGTTCCGCTCCGGCAAGACGCCGCACGAGTTGTATGAGGACTTGTGGAGGGTGATCCTGCGGGGCGAGAGCTGGCAGGGCGAGCTCCTCAACCGCCGCAAGAACGGCGAGCTGTACTGGAGCGACCTGCGCATCGCGCCGGTCCTCGCCCCCGGCGGCGAGCCACGGCAGTTCGTCGGCGTGATGAACGACGTTTCGGCGCCGAAGGAGGCGATGCAGGCGCTGGTCGACAGCGAGTCGTACAACAAGACCCTGTTCGAGCATTCGCACATCGCGCAGGCGATCCTGGACCCCGGCACGCGCCGCTTCATCGACTGCAACGACGCGGCGGCGGCGCTGTGCGGCTACCCGGACCGGCGCAGCATGATCGGCCGCTCCCCGCTCGACCTGGCCGCGCCGGTGCAACCGGACGGGCGCCCGTCGGGCGAGGCCGGCAACGACCAGCTCTCGCGCTGCCTGGACACGCGCGTGAGCGTGTTCGAGTGGCGCAACCGCCGCCCGGACGGCGAGGAGTGGGACGCCGAGATCCGCTGCATGAGCTTCCGCCATCGCGACCGCACGCTGCTGCAGCTGAGCATGCAGGACGTCACCGAGCGCAAGCGCATCGAAACCCGCATGAAGCAGGCGATGGTGGTGTTCAACGCGTCGAGCCAGGGGATCATGACCACCGACGCGAATGTGTTGATCACGGCCGTCAATCCGGCGTTCACCGCGATCACCGGCTACGCCGCCGAGGAGGTGCTCGGACGCAAGCCTTCGGTGCTCGCCTCCGGGCGCCACGACGAGACCTACTACGCGAACATGTGGGATTCGCTGACCCACGAGGGCCGCTGGGAATCCGAGATCTGGAACCGGCGCAAGAACGGCGAGATCTATCCGCAGTGGCAGACGATCTCGGCCATCTACGACGACCGCGGTGCCGTCACCGGCTACATTTCGCTGTTCAACGACATCACCCAGCGCAAGCAGCAGGAGGAGGCCATCTGGCGCCAGGCCAACTTCGACCCGCTGACCAAGCTCGCCAACCGCAGCCTGCTGCAGGACCGACTCGACCAGGCGATGACGCATGCGCGGCGCAACCGCGCCCACGTCGGCCTGCTGTTCATCGACCTGGACGGCTTCAAGTGGATCAACGACACGCTGGGGCACGATACCGGCGACGAACTGCTGGTCGAAGTCGCGCGCCGCCTGACCTTCTGCGTGCGCGAGCAGGACACCGTGGCGCGCTTCGGCGGCGACGAGTTCACGATCGTGGTGCACGACCTCGCCGAACCCGACGACCTGAACGCGATCGCCGAGAAGATCGTCAGCGTGCTGCGCGATCCGTTCTCGCTGGGCGGCATGCAGCACCGCATGTCGGGCAGCGTCGGCATCACCGTCTACCCGGACGACGGCGAGGACCTGCAGGCGCTGTTCCGCAACGCCGACATCGCGATGTACAAGTCCAAGCAGGCCGGCAAGAACCGCTTCCAGTTCTACGCCCGCGACATGCAGAGCGACGCGCTCGCGCGCATGAAGCTCGAGGCGGACCTGCGCATCGCGCTCGAACAGCAGGCCTTCTCGCTGCACTACCAGCCCATCGTCGATACCGACAGCGGCGAACTGGTCGGCGCCGAGGCGCTGATCCGGTGGATTCACCCCACGCGCGGTCCGGTGTCGCCGCTGGAGTTCATCCCCGTGGCCGAGGACAGCGGCCTCATCATCGGCATCGGCGAATGGGCGTTGCGCGAGGCCGCGCGCCAGTCCCGGGCCTGGCGCGAACAGGGGCATGGGACGCCGCGACTGGCGGTGAACATGTCCGGCGTGCAGTTCCGCGAAGCCGGACTGCCCGACCTGGTCGCCAGCGTGCTGACGGAATTCGGCATGGACCGCGGCAGCCTGATGGTCGAGATCACCGAGTCGGTGCTGATGGGCGGCAGCGAATCGATGGAGGCGCGCATGCGCGACATCAAGGCGCTGGGCATCGGCTACGCGCTCGACGACTTCGGCACCGGCTTCTCGTCGCTGTCCTACCTCAAGCGCTTCCCCGTCGACATCGTCAAGATCGACCGCAGCTTCATCAACGACTGCCCGGATGACCGCAACGACGCGCATCTCGTCGAGGCCATCATCAACATGGCCCACAGCCTCGGACTGCACGTCACCGCGGAAGGCGTCGAGACCGACGAGCAGGTAAGCTTCCTGCGCGAACTCGGCTGCGACTTCCTGCAGGGCTACCTCATCGGCAAGCCGCTGCCGCCCGAGGAGTTCGAGGCGATGCTGCAGAAGCACTTCCTGCTGCCCTCGGTCGACCATCTCGACCCGGAAGAGTCGCGCCTGCTCACCGCATTGCGCCGCGACGACCTCGACGTCGACGGCTGGCTGCGCCGGCTGCTCGGCGAACGTTCGCCCGATCTGGCCGCGTTCCTGGAACGGGAAGGCTGGAAGCGGCACGGTCTGGACCTGAAGCAGGCCATCGAGGCACACCTCGGCTGGCGCAAGCGGCTCAACACCTATGTCAGCGGGCGGTCCGCCGCCGACGCGCTGGAAGATTCCGAAGCGAGCTCGGTGAGCCTGTGCCAGCTGGGCCAATGGATCGACGGCAACGATGCCCTGCCCGCCGACCGCCTCGCGCATCTCGCGCGCATGCACAAGGCCTTCCACAAGCTGGCGGGCCAGATCGTCGCAGACTATAACCATGGCTATCAGACCTCGGCGCGCCGCGCGCTCGCCGGCCTGAAGTTCCGCACCGCATCGCGCAACCTGGTGATCGCGCTGATCGACTGTTTCGACGACCGGAGCGATCCCGGCGGCTGAGCGCCGCATCGCCTCCGGCGGCCCATTCAGGGCAGGAGCACCGCACTCACCTATCTTCCCCCCGCGAGTTTCCCCGACGACAGGAGTCGAACCCATGCTGACAGCCACGCAGAAGAAGACCGCCGAGAGCATCGTGAATCTTTTCGAGACCGGACAGGCGCTGGGCGACTACGGCATGGTCACGATCATCCGCGGCGACACCGGCCACCTCACCTACGGGCGCTCGCAGACGACGCTCGGCTCGGGCAACCTCGCCAAGCTGCTGCGCCAGTACTGCAGTACGCCCGGCGCCGAATTCGCCCCCCTGCTCGACCGCTACCTGCCGCGCTTCGACGCCGTCGACCTCGCTCTGGACAACGACAACGCACTGCACAACATCCTGCGCGCCGGCGCCGACGACGCGGTGATGCGCGACGTGCAGGACGCCTTCTTCGACGAGAACTACTGGCAGCCCGCGATGCGCGCGGCCGCCCGCGAAGGCGTCGCCTCGCCGCTGGGCTGCGCCGTGGTGTATGACAGTTTCGTGCACGGCGCGTGGAAGGCGATGCGCGACCGCTGCAACGCGGCGCACGGCAGCGTGGCCGACGCGGGCGAGCAGAAATGGATCGCCGGCTACGTGGCGACGCGGCGCGCCTGGCTCGCCGGCCACGCGCGCGCCGACCTGCGCCCGACGGTGTATCGCATGGATGCCTTCCAGCGCCTGATCGACCAAGGCTTCTGGAACCTCGAGCTGCCGCTGGTCGTACGCAGCGCCGAGATTTCGCCCGCGACCTTGGCCGCCCTGCCCCCGGGCTGCTTCGACGGACCGGCCCCGGGTTCGCGCCCTCTGTCGGTCGGCTCGCCCATCATGCGCGGGCTCGACGTGCGCCGCATGCAGCTGGGCCTGTCGCTGCGCGGCGTAGACATCAAGGCCGACGGCCTCTTCGGCCAGACCAGCGCCCGTTGCATCAAGGCCTGGCAGGCGAAGAACGGCCTTCCCGCCACCGGCGTCGCGGACGTCGCCCAGGTCGCACGGCTGTGCTCGTTCGACGACGTTACGGTTTGACAAAGGCGCAGTTTGACAAATGCGTGAGCGGGCTCTACACAGATAATTAAACAGAATAATTGCGCGGCACCGCTCCGTCCCGGCAGCGGCAGCCCGCATGCCCCGACAGCAAGGTTGTGCCTGAAGTCGTCCGCATCGCTCCGAAATGCGCCCGGCAAGGGGCCGCCGCGGGAGGCGGGGATGCTCCGTATCCAAAGGAGAATCTCGTGGCAAGACGCGCGCTCTGCATCGGCATCAACAACTACCCCGGCACCGACAGCGACCTCTCCGGCTGCGTCAATGACGCCAGCGACTGGGCCGCCGCCCTCACCGAACGCGGCTTCTCGGTGACGCGCCTGCTCGATTCGGCGGCGACCAAGGCGGCGATGGTGCAGGCCATCGACACCCTCGTCACCGGCGCGGCGAAGGGCGACACGATCGTGCTCACCTATTCCGGCCACGGCACCTGGCTGGCCGACACCGACGGCGACGAGCCCGACGCGCGCGACGAGGCCTTGTGCCCGTGGGACATCGACAGCGGCAACGTGCTGCTCGACGACGAGCTGCACGACCTCTTCAACCGGCGTGCCGGCGGCGTGCGCATCGTGCTCATCTCCGACAGCTGCCACTCCGGCACCGTCACGCGCGGCGACGAGAGCGATCTCGACCCCGGCATGCCGCGCGCCCGCTTCCTGCCCCCGTCCGTGTGGATGAAGCGCGAAGCCCTGCCCGCGGACACGGTGCGCCCGGCGCGGCTGTCCGGCGGCTTTACGCGCGCCGGTGGCGACCTGCTGCTCGCGGGGTGCCTCGACACGCAGTTCAGCTGGGACACGAGCTTCAACGGCCGCCCCAACGGCGCCTTCACCTTCTATGCGTTGAAGACGCTGAAGAACCTGCCGGCGACGGCGACCTACGAGCACTGGTTCAAGGAAATCCGCAACTACCTGCCCTCCACGCGCCTGCCGCAGGATCCGCAGATCTTCGGCACCCGCAGCGCGCGCCGCTTCAAGGTCTTCGCGTGACACGCGCCGGCGCGCGGTCCTGCGACGGCGCGCACGGCCCTAACCGAACCGCAGCAGGAGACCCCGATGCCGGCACCGCGCAAACCGAGTGAGCTCGTCTTCCACCTGCCGGGGGTGCCGCGCGAGGCCGACACCCTGCCCGCCGCGCTGAAGGCCGGCACGCGCGCGGCCGGCACTGCTGCGCCCGATCCCTTCCTCGACGGCGTGGTCGCGGTGCAGGCCGCTTATGCCCTGACCGCGCCCGGGCGCGACGCGGCTGCGGCGACCGACGCGCGCCTGCGCGACGACAGCCTGCTCGCACTGGAGGCGGGCGACGGCACCACCGTCTTCATGCGCGCCGACAAGCTCAAGGAAGACCTCGCGCGCGTGCGCCCGGAAGCAATCCGTGCCGACGGCTCGATCGACTTCGCCGCTCTGCGCGACCCGGACGCGGCGGCGCGCGGCATTCCCGACTGGCTGTGGTCGGGCGTGTCGGTCCTCACGCTGGGGCACGACGCCATCGCCGACGCGGCGCGCGACAAGGCGCTGGAATGGCTGCAGGACTGGCTGGGCGAGCGCAGCGAGGATCTCGCCGCGCCCGGTGCGTCGTGGCTCGGCACCAAGGCGCTGATGTGGGCGATCGAAAGCCGCCTCGCGGGCGAACCGGGGCTCTACCAGTGGCGCGACGGCAGCGGCCTCGCCGGCGCCGACCGCTGCGCGGCCAACGACCCGCGCCTCGCCGCGATCGGCGACGCGCCGACGCTGCTCTTCATCCACGGCACGGCCTCGCACACGCTGGGCAGCTTCAAGGATCTGCGCTCGGGCAGCGCCGCCGCGGACTGGGAACCACTCGCACGCCGTTTCGGCGAGCGCATCTTCGGCTTCGAGCACCGCACCTTCTCGGAAAGCCCGATCGACAACGCGCTGCAGCTCGCACGCACCCTGCCCGCCGGCGCCCGCCTGTCGGTCGTCACGCATTCGCGCGGCGGCCTCGTCGGCGACCTGCTGTGCCTCGCGGGCCTGAGCGACGACGCCATCGCCACCTACCGCCACGCCACGCCCCCCAACGCGGGCGAATCCGAGCGCGAAAAGCGCCTGCGCGACCTCGTCACCGCGCGCGAGCAGGACACGCTGCGCGCGCTGCGCCAGGAGCTCGCGGACAAGAACTTCCGCATCGAACGCTACGTGCGCGTCGCCTGCCCCGCGCGCGGCACGACGCTGCTCTCCGACAACCTCGACCTGTTCCTGTCCGGGCTGCTGAGCCTCACCGCCCGGCTCGTCGGCGCCGTGACCGGCCCGGCCGGCGGCGCGGTGCTGTCCGCGTTCAAGCGCATCGTGCTGGAGATCGCCGACAAGCGCGTCGATGCGCGTCTGGTCCCCGGCATCGAGGCGATGCTCACCGACGCGCCGATGGGCACGCTGCTCGCGACCGCGCAGCGCAAGCAGGGCATCGCGATGGCCGTCATCAGCGGCGACATCCAGGAAACCAGCGTGCTCAAGCGCCTCGGCGTGATGTTCACCGACTGGATGCTGTTCGACCGCCACGACAACGACCTCGTCGTCGACACCGACTCGATGTACGCCGGCCTCGCGATGCGCAACGACGCGCGCTACCTCTTCGACCAGGGCGCGTCGGTCAATCACTTCAGCTACTTCGCCAACCGCCATACCCGCACCGCGCTGCGCGACTGGCTCACGAGCAACGACCCGGCCGCCCTGCCCACCTTCAGCGCCATCGCCCGCCGCCGCGAACCCGGCGCCGCCGAGGCGCGCGAACGCGACGCCAGCCGGGCCGCCCTGCGCGAGGCGCCGCGCCCGGACAGTCGCCCGGTCGTGATCTTCCTGCCGGGCATGATGGGTTCGCACCTCGAGGTGCGCAAGGACGGACGCAAGCCGGGCGACGGCGACCGCGTGTGGTTCGACTTCCTCGACCTCGCGACCGGCGGCCTCGCGAAGGTCGCGATGGACAAGGCCGACGTGCGCGAGGAAGCCCTCTTCGACATGTTCTACGGCGACCTCGCCGAGCATCTCGAAAGCACGCACACCGTCATCCGCTTCCCCTACGACTGGCGCAAACCCGTCCACGCTCCGGACGGCGCAGCCGAGCGCCTCGCCAAGACGCTCGACCAGGCGCTGAAGACGCATCCGAACCAGCCCGTGCGCCTGCTCGCACACAGCATGGGTGGCCTCGTGTGCCGCACGATGATCGCGACACGGCCCGACCTGTGGGCGGAAGTCGTGCGCCGCCCCGGCGGCCGGCTGGTGATGCTGGGCACGCCCAACAACGGCTCGCACCTGATGGTCGAGACCCTGCTCGGCAAATCCGGCACGATGCGCCAGCTCGCGCGCATGGATCTCGGCCACGGCATGCAGGGGGTGCTCGACATCGTCGCGGGCTTCCCCGGCGCGATGCAGCTGCTGCCGCGCCCCGGTTTCGTCGACGCCGGACCGACACGGTACGACGACTGGCTGCGCGCGCCCATCTGGCCGGTCGCCGCCAAGGCCAACCGCGACCGCTGGTTCGGCGACGGCATCGCCGGACAACCCGGCGACGCCACGCTCGCCGCTGCCCGCGGACTGTGGGAGGGGCCGCTCGCGACCAACGACGCGCCGCAGCCCGTCGAACGCGTGACCTACGTCTTCGGCCAGGCCGAAAACACGCCCTGCGGCACCACGACCGAAGGCGACCAGATCAAGATGATCGGCACCCCGCAGGGCGACGGCTCGGTGAGCTGGGCGTCCGGACGGCTCGCGAACCTGCCGGCCGAGCAATACTGGTACATGCCGGTCGACCACGGCGCGCTGACCGGCACCGAGGAATACTTCCCCGCCGTCGCGGACCTGTTGCAGACCGGCGCCACGAGCCGTCTCGGCCGCCTGCCCGCCGCACGCGGCGCCGCCGCCCCGACCGCCAGCTACGACGCCCCGCCGCCCGTGCTGCCGACCGAGGAGGAACTCGTCTGCAGCCTCGTCGGCACCCGTCCGCGCCGCCGCCGGCCGGTGTCCGCGATCCATCCGCTGCAGGTCTCGGTCAGCGCGATGGATCTGCGCTTCGCGCGCCAGCCCATCCTGTGCGGACACTACCTGGGCGACGGGATCGCCGGCGCCGAGGCCGCGATCAACGACGCACTGGTCGACGGCGCCCTGCGTCAGCGCGAACGGCTCGGCGTGTATGCGGGCGAAATCGGCTCGGCGGCCGTCGTGCTGCAGGCGCGCAGCCGGGAAGACCGCCTGCGCGGCACCGGGCGCGGCGCCGTGATCGTCGGCCTGGGGCGCTTCGGCGAGCTCTCCACCGCCGACATCGTCGAGACCGTGCGTTCCGGCGTACTGCGCTACCTGCTCCATTCGCAAGACCGCCAGGGCACCGAGGGCGCGGGCGAGGGCGAGGGGGCGGGCGAACTCACGCTCGCGAGCCTGCTGATCGGCTACAACTCCACCGCCCATATCAGCGTCGACGACTCCATCGAATCCATCGTGCGCGGCGTGCTCGCCGCCAACCGCCAGTTCGCCGAGGCGATGCCGCTCACGCGGCTGAGGGTCGCGCGCCTCGAATTCATCGAACTGTTCATGGACACCGCGATCAGCGCCGCGCGCGCGGTGCGCCAGCTGCCCGTGCGCATGGCCGGCGACCTGCGCCGCCTGGAGTCGCGCATCGAAGTCGCCGAGCAGCTCAACGAGGGCGAAGGCGCCCGCCCGCGCCTGTCGGTGTTCGCCCCCTTCGGCTACTGGCCGCGCATGCTCGTCACCGCGGACGACGGCCCCGCGGACGGTGGCGCACAGGCTCCGGCGGGTAGCAGCCGTGCGATCGCCGCACGGCTGAAGTACGTCATGCTGTCCGAACGCGCGCGCGCCGAAAGCGTTGTGCACCAGCGCCAGCCCGGACTCATCGAGGCGCTGGTGCGTAACGCGATCACCCAGGACCACTACAACGCCGACCTGTCGCGCACGCTGTTCCAGCTGATGGTGCCGCTGGACTTCAAGGCGGCCGCGCGCGAAGTCGAACAGCTCGTCCTGGTCGTCGACGGCTACACCGCGAACCTGCCGTGGGAAATGCTGCAGGCCGACGAGCAGCCGATGGCGCTCAAGACGGCGATCGTGCGCCAGTTCGCCTCCGGGCGCTTCCGCCGCAACCCGCTCAGCATCACGCGCAAGCTCGCGTGCGTGATCGCCAACCCCTCCACCCACGGCTATTACGGCCAGTTCGGCGATCCGTCGCGACCGCTGCCCGCGCCGCAGGACGACCATCTGCCCGACCTGCCCGGCGCGGCGGCCGAAGGTGCGGCGATCCGCGACCTGCTGGGCGAGTGCGGCTACGAAGTCGGCTACGGCGAAGGCCTCGAGGCGCTCGACGTGTTCGCGCGCCTCTTCCGCCAGCCGTGCAAGGTGCTCGTCGTCTCCGCCCACGGCGTGTTCGAGGCCACGGCGCGCGACGGCACGCAGCGCACCGGCGTCGTCCTGTCCGACGGCATGCTGCTCACCGCCGCCGAGGTGTCGCAGCTGGAGGTCGTGCCCGAGCTCGTGTTCCTCAACTGCTGCCACCTCGGCGCGATGTCGGTCGCCCCTGACATGGCCAACCGCCTCGCCTACAGCATCGCGCGCGAACTGATCGAGATCGGCGTGCGCTGCGTCGTCGCGGCCGGCTGGCAGGTCAATGACGAGGCCGCCCGCCTCTTCGCGACGAGCTTCTTCGAGAGCTTCGTGCGCGACGGAAAACCCTTCGGCCCCGCCGTGTTCACCGCGCGCAGGAACGCATGGGAGCAGTTTCCCCAGTACAACACCTGGGGCGCCTACCAGGCCTACGGCGATCCGCACTACATGCTCGAAGCCCCGGACGACGACGGCACGACGCGGGTCCCGACCGACATCGTCTCGCCCGTCGACCTCGTGGACACCTTCGCGCGCCTGCGCATCGACCTGTCGCACCGGTCGCGCCGCGTCGCCGAGGTCGAGCGCCACATCGCGGCCGTCCTTGCTCATGTCCCGGCCACCTGGAAGAACTTGCCCGAGGTACAGGCCGCCATCGGCGCGACCTATGCGGAACTCGGCACCGAAGGCTTCGAACGCGCCTGCACCGCCTATTGCCTCGCGCTCGCCGGCGAGGACCGCAGCGGACGCGTGCCCGTGCGCATCATCGAGCAGCTCGCCAACCTCGAAGCCCGCATGGGCGAGACGCGGGGCGATACGACCCTGATCGAATCCGCCATCGCGCGCCTCGACAGCCTCATCGCGCTGGCAAAGCCGATGCCGCCCGGCACGGCCCCCATGCCGTCGAACGCCGAACGCCGCGCCCTGCTCGGCAGCGCCCTCAAGCGCGAGGCGGCCGTGCTCGCCGCGAAGGACGGCGACTGGCCGAGCGTCCGCGCGGCGCTGGCGCGCGCCCGCGAAGCCTACGCCGGCGCCGAGGGCACCCCGGGCGATACGGGCTTCGATCCCTATCTGATGATCAACCGCCTGCAACTCGACTGGCTGCTCCTCGAAACCGACGCCGCAGCCGGGCGCAAGCGCGCGACCGAACAGGCGGCCATGTGCGCCCAGGCGGCGCGCGCGCTGTTCGCGCGCAGCGGCGACTTCTTCGACGCGGTGAAACCGGCGGACGCCGAACTCGCCGCACGGCTCCTCGCGGGAATCGGTGCCGACGACGGCCCGAAGCTCGCCCGCGTCTACGAAGAGGCGATCGGCAACGTGCCGCGCAGCGCGCGCAAGTTCGACTCCGTCGTGAAGCAGATCTGCCTGCTCGCGCGCCTGGCCGCCCTGCGCGGCCGCCCCGGCGACGCGGCGCATGCCCGGGTGCTCGGCGAACTCGCGCGCAGCCTCGGCCAGCAGGACTGCCCCGGACTGCCGCCGCCGGCGCCGGCACCAGCGCCAGCACCAGGGCGCGCAAAACATTCCAAAGGCATCAAGAAGAATCCATAACAAGCCTTTTGCATCAAGGGATTGTCGATATTCCACAGTGCGGATTAAATATTCTTAATGAATATCTCGAAAGTTTGCGGAGGTATACCATCCCGCTCACCTCCATCCGAACTCCATCAAAAGAACATCGAACAATGAACACTCACGACCACTGCAACTGCAACCACGCCGCCGGCGAAAATCACTCCGGCGCCCGCCGCAACTTCCTCACGCGCGCCACGCTCGCCGCCGGTGTCGCCCTGCTCGGCACTGTCTCGCAGAGCCGCCCTGCGCTCGCCGGAGGCCACACCGACATCCTGCTGCTCACCTGCATGGACTTCCGCCTCATGGACAGCGTCGAGCACTACATGGCGGCCCGCGGCCTGACGCACAAGTACGACCACATCGTGCTCGCCGGCGCCTCGCTCGGCGCGCTGACCGACAAATACCCGGCCTGGAACCGCACCTTCTGGGACCACCTCGCCGTCGCGATCCAGCTCCATGACGTGAAGAAAGTCGTCGTCATGGACCACCGCGACTGCGGCGCCTACAAGGCGATCCTGGGCGAGGACCTGGCACCGGATCCGATGCGCGAAGCCGCGGTGCATCGCGACCACCTCGAACGCCTCGCCGCCGCCATCAAGGACAAGCATCCCGGCCTCGGGATCGAGACCCTGCTGATGGCGCTCGACGGCTCGGTCGAGGCGCTCGGCAACTTCGCCTGAGCCTCCCCCGGGAGCCGCGCCGCGGCTCCTCGCTTCCTTCGGCATAGGCGTTGCGGCATGTGGACTTGAAGTCCTGCCGACCGCCTCTATATCCGCAGACATGGGTGTTGCGAGCGGACACCCGTCCCTGCCCGAAGGAGGATCATGATGTTGTACCGATCAGTGTTTCCCCGCGATCTGCTGTCCGAGCTCGATCGCCTGCAGCGCGAGATGCAGCAGTCGTACGAGTTCTCCCCCAGCATCCGCGGTCTCGCGCGCGGCGGCTTTCCCGCGATCAACGTCGGCAACACGCCGCATTCCATCGAGATCTACGCGTTTGCGCCCGGCATCGACCCGGCGACGATCGACGTGCAGCTCGAAAAGGGCGTGCTGACGATCGCCGGCGAGCGCGCGAGCGTGATGCCGCCGAAGGAAGCCAATGCCACGGTGCATATCGACGAGCGTTTCTCCGGACGTTTCCGCCGCGTCGTGACCCTGCCCGACGATGCCGATCCCAACGCCGTGAGCGCGAAGTACCGCGACGGCGTGCTGCACGTCAGCGTCCAGCGCCGGCAGGCCGCCCAGCCGCGCCGCATCAGCATCGAGTGAGGAGGAACCGGACATGAGCGACAACACCAACGTCACCCGCAAACCCGAAGCCCCGGCCAGCGAGATGGCACTGCTGCCGCCCGTCGACGTCATCGAGGATGCCGGCGGGATCACGCTGTACGCCGACCTGCCGGGCGTACCGAAGGACAAGCTGACCCTGCAGGTCGAAGGCGACACGCTGACGATCGAGGGTGAGATCAGCCTCGCAGCGCCCGAGGGCATGGAATCGTCCCACGCCGAAGTGAACCTGCCGCGATACCGCCGCGCGTTCACGCTGTCGAAAGAACTCGATGCGAACAAGGTGTCGGCCGAATTCAACCAGGGTGTGCTGAAACTGCGCATTCCGAAGGCCGAACACGCGCAGCCGCGCCGGATCGAAATCGCCGTGATGTAAGGTTTCTCCCGCGAAGACTTCCCCCCACGAAGACCTCCCCCCGCAACGCCGGCCCGTCCCGGGCGAGCAATCGCCCGGCTCGGGCCGGCGTCATGTCTGCACTCCTCGCGCTTTCCCCGCCCGCGTTCACCGCAACGCATCGCCGGCCATGCACCCGTCCCATGACGTCGTCGGATCGACAGCAGGACACACGGTTCATGACCAATGACCGTGCATTTGCAATATTTACGGTCTAGCCTTATTGCATGACGCGACTGACGTCACCTGCCTTCCAACACTCGACTCCGCATCCCTTCACCCGACCTGGAGCAATGCCATGGAACAGATAGACACATTCAGCCAACTGGCCATGACCTACGCAACCGACATCGGGGTGAAGGTGGTCGCGGCGATCATCTTCTGGATCGTCGGCCGCTGGCTGATCGGACTCGCCGGGCGCCTGCTGCAGCAGGCGATGGAACGCCAGAAGGTCGACCCGACGCTGATGCGCTACGTCGGCAGCTTCCTCTCGGTGACCCTGAACATCATCCTGGTCGTCGCCATCCTTGGTTACTTCGGCGTGCAGACCACCACCTTCGCCGCCCTCGTCGCCGGTATCGGCGTCGCGATCGGCGCCGCTTGGGGCGGCCTGCTCGGCAACCTCGCGGCGGGCATCTTCGTCGTGGTGTTGCGCCCGTTCAAGGTCGGCGACTTCATCAGCGCGGCCGGCGTCACCGGCACCGTGAAGGAGATCGGCCTGTTCGCGACGGCGATCAACACCCCCGACAACGTCATGACCCTGGTCGGCAACGGCAAGGTGTTCGGCGACACGATCCAGAATTTCACCGCCAACCCCTACCGCCGCGTCGAGCTGAAGTGCCAACTCGCCGGTAGCGCGGACCACCTCACCGCGATGCAGCTGCTGCGCGAAAAACTGCTCGCGGTGCCGAACGTGCTCGCAAACCCTGCGCCGGAGGTCGACATCCTCGAATTCAACCTCGTCGGCCCGGTGCTCGCGGTGCGCCCCTTCTGCCACAACGACCACTACTGGCAGGTCTATTTCGACGGCAACCGCGTGATCCGCGAAACCCTCGCTGCCGCCGGCTTCCCCACGCCGATGCCGGCACAGGTGATGATCATGCAGCAGCCGGGCGCCTGAACGCCTGGCGGCACTAGCCGAGCTTCGCGCGCAGGTAGTCGAGCAGGTTCGCCAGCGTCACGAGGCGGCCGTAGTCCGCCTCGGGGATGCTCACCTTCAGCTGCTCGCTGATCCCGATCAGGAAATTGAGCCAGTCCATCGAATCGAGGTCGACCTGCTGGCGCAGCGGGCGGTCGTCGCGCAGCTCGTCCGCCTCGACCTCGGGCGCGATGCTGCGCAGGATCGCGATCACGTTCGCGCGCAGTTCCGGGAATTTTTCGGTCATCGGCTTCCCCTTTTTTCAGTGCCCTTCAGCGATGCCGTGCTGCTTTACCCCTCTTCAAGCGGAGCGCAGGGCAATCGCACCCCCCCGTAGGGCGGGAGGAGCGTAGCGGATCCCGCCAATCCCCTCATCGCAAACGGCCCAAGGGCCGCATGGCGGCGCAATTGACACATTAGGCCTTCGGCTCCTCCCGCCCTACGGACCCCTTCATCTACGCGTAGTCACAACTCCTCGGGCCGCAGCAGGCGCTCGCGCAGTTCGGCGAGGAAGAGCGCTCCGCGGTGCCCGTCCGAGACGCGGTGATCCGCCGCGAGGCTCGCGACGACGGTCGGCAGCGCGACGAGGGCGCCATCCTCGACCCACGGCCGCTCCATGATGCGGCCGAAGCCGACGAGCGCGACCTGCGGCGGGTAGATCACGCCCATCACGGTTTCCACGCCCTGCTCGCCGAGATTCGTCACGGTAATCGTCGGGTCCGACATCTCCGAGCTGCGCAGCGAACCGGCACGCGTGCGCTTCACGAGATCGGCGAGCTCGCGCATCAGCTGGTCGAGCGGTTTGCTGCCGACGTCGTGCAGCGCGGGCGCGATCAGCCCGCCCTGGCGCAGCGAGATCGCGACACCGATGTGGGCGGCCTGCACCGGCTCGAAGCGGCCGTCGCGGAAGAAGCCGTTCATCTCGGGATACTGCGCAAGCGCCGCCGCAACCGCCTTCAGTTGCACCACCGCCATCAAGAGTCGCTCGGTGATCGGCCGCCCCTCGTTGGCCTGCGTGAGCCAGTTCTGCGCACGCGCCATCGGGATCGTCTCGGACAGGTAGTAATGCGGGATCTCGCGCTTCGAGCGGCTCATCGCCGCAGCGATCGCGCGACGCATCTCCGCGTTCCTGTCGGCCGCGGGATGCGCTGCCGGCGCAGCTTCGGGGGCCTTCGGCGCTCCGGGCTGCACCGCGACCTCGACGTCGGCGAGCGTCACCGCGCCGCCCGGGCCGGAGCCATTGAGCCGGGCGAGATCCACCCCGAGCGCCTCGGCACGCTTGCGTGCGGCGGGCGAGATGCGCAGGCGTGCGGTTTCCGCGGCGCCGGCGCCCGGCGCAGCGGGAGCTCGTGCGCCCGCTTGTCTCCCCCCTCGCGCAGCCCCCTGCGGCGGCGCCTCTTCACCCGGTTCGAGCAGCGTCGCCAACACGGTGCCGACGGGAATCCTCTCCCCAGGCTCGATCAGCAGCTCATGCACGACGCCGTCCTGCCAGATCTCGACGTCGACGGCCGCCTTGGAGGTATCCACGATCGCGACGACCTGTCCCTTGCTCACCGCGTCGCCCGGTTTCACCTTCCATTCGATGAGCTTGCCCTCGTCCATGTCCGCGCCGAGCGAGGGCAACGTGAAGTCAAACATTCAGCACCTCCCTGACCGCGGCGACGATCTTCGCCGGCTGCGGCAGTGCGGCGCCCTCCATGTGCTTCGCGTAGGGGATCGGCACTTCCTCGCTGCACACGCGCACCGGCGGCGCATCGAGGTCGTAGAAGCAGTTCTCGACGATGCGCGCCATCACCTCCGCGGCGAGGCTGCCGCTGCGCCAGCCTTCGTCGACGATCACCGCGCGGTGCGTGCGGCTCACCGACTCCGCGATGGTCTCGGTATCCAGCGGACGCAGCACGCGCAGGTCGACGACCTCGACGTCGATGCCGTCGCGCGCGAGCTCGGCCGCGGCGTCCAGCGCCTTGGGCAGGCTGCCGCCGTAGGTGATCAGGCTCAGCTGGCTGCCGGGGCGACGGATCGCGGCGCGTTCGATGTCGCACTGCCAGTTGTCGGGCAGTTTCCCTTCCATGTTGTAGAGCTGGGCATGCTCGAACATCACGACCGGATCGGGATCGGCGAGCGCGGGCGCGAGCATGCCGCGCGCGTCGGCGATCGTCGCCGGCGCGAGCACGCGGATGCCGGGGATGTGGGCGTACCAGTTCTCCAGGCTGTGCGAGTGCTGGGCCGCGAGCTGGCGTCCCGCGCCGGTCGCCATGCGGATCACCAGCGGCACCGACACCTGACCGCCGGACATGTGGCGCAGCAGCGCGGCGCTGTTCACGATCTGGTCGAGCGCGAGCAGGCTGAAATTCACCGTCATGACCTCGACGATCGGCCGCATGCCGCCCAGCGCCGCGCCGATGCCGGCGCCGACGAAACCCAGCTCGGAGAGCGGCGTGTCGCGGATGCGCTCGGGTCCGAACTCGTCGTAGAAGCCCTTGGACACCGCGTAGGTGCCGCCGTAGCGGCCCACGTCCTCGCCCATCAGGAAGACGCGCGGATCACTGGCGAGCGCATCGTGCAGCGCCTGGCGCATCGCCTCGCGGTAGCTGATCCTCATCGCGTCGCTCCCGGTGTCGTGACGTCGCGCAGCAGGTCCTCGACCGGCTCCCACGGCGCGGCCTCGGCGAACGCCACCGCAGCGGCGACCTCCGCCTCGGCTTCAGCGTCGAGTTCGAGGAAGCCGTCCTCGGTCAGCTCGCCCGCCGCCTTCAACTGCGCCGAAAAGCTGTGGATCGGCCCACGCTTCTTCCATTCCTCGACCTCGGCCTTGTCGCGGTACAGCTCGGGGTCGAACATCGAGTGCGCGCGGAAACGGAAGGTGCGGAACTCGACGAAGAAGGGCCCGCCCTCCTCGCGCACCTGCTGCGCGGCACGACGCGTCGCCTCATGCACCGCCAGCACGTCCATGCCGTCCACCTTCAGCGTCGGCACCTTGTAGCTCGCTGCCTTCACACACAGCTCGGTCTGCGACTCCGAACGATCCAGCGCAGTGCCCATCGCGTACAGGTTGTTCTCGCACAGGAAGAGCACCGGCAACCGCCACAGCGCGGCGAGGTTCATGCCTTCGTGGAACGCCCCTTCGGCGACCGCTCCCTCGCCGAAGAAGCACGCCGTCACGCGGCGGATGCCCTGCATCCGGTCCGCGAGCGCGAGCCCGACCGCCAGCGGCAGGCCGCCGCCGACGATCGCATTGCCGCCGTAGAACCGCCGCGCGGCGTCGAAGAGATGCATCGAGCCGCCGCGTCCGCGCGAGCACCCGGCGGCCTTGCCGAACATCTCGGCCATGATCGCGTCCATCGGCACGCCGCGCAGCAGCGCGTGCCCGTGCTCGCGGTAGGTCGCGACGACGTTGTCGTCCGCGTCGAGCGCGTGCATCGCGCCGGTCGCGCAGGCCTCCTCGCCGATGTAGAGGTGCAGGAAGCCGCGGATCTTCTGCGCGCCGTAGAGCTCGGCGCATTTTTCCTCCATGCGGCGGATGCGCAGCATGTCCGCGAGCAGCCGATGTGCAAACGGCCGCCCTGGCTGCACCGGCATCCCGGTCCCGGCCTTCGTCTTGCCTCCCGTCTCGTTCATGCGCCGGCCTCCAGCGTCGAGGTGTCGCCTTCGGGCAATCCCAGCTCGCGCGCCTTCAGCAGCCGGCGCATGATCTTGCCGCTGCGCGTGCGCGGCAGCGTCGTCGCGAAGTCGATCTCCTTCGGCGCGACGGCGGCGCCGAGCTTCCTGCGCGCGTGCGCAAGCAGCTCCATGCGCAGCGCCTCGCTCGGCTCGAAGCCCTTCTTCAACGACACGAAGGCCTTCACGACCTCGCCGACCATCGCGTCCGGCTTGCCGATCACGCCGGCTTCGGCGACCGCCGGATGCTCCATCAGCGCGCTCTCGACCTCGAAGGGGCCGATCAGGTGGCCGGCCGACTTGATCACGTCGTCCTTGCGCCCGACGAACCAGAAGTAGCCGTCGGCATCGCGCCGCGCGAGGTCGCCGGTGAGGTACCACACACCCGAGAAGCACTTGCGGTAGCGCTCCTCGTTGTTCAGGTAGCCGCGCAGCATCGCCGGCCAGCCGCGCAGCAGCGCGAGTTCGCCTTCGACATCGGGCTCCTCGATGACCTCGACGAGGCCGTCCTTGCCTTCGCGCACGATCGCGGCCTCGACCCCCGGCAGCGGCCGGCCCATCGAGCCCGGCTTGATGTCCAGCGCCGGCACGTTGGCAATCATGATCCCGCCCGTCTCGGTCTGCCACCAGTTGTCGTGGATCGGCAGGCCCAGCACCTCCTTGCCCCACCACACGGCCTCGGGGTTGAGCGGCTCGCCGACGCTCGCGACGAAGCGCAGGCTCGGGAAGCTGAAGCGCTGCGCAAGCTCCGGCCCCGCCTTCATCAGCATGCGGATCGCGGTCGGCGCGGTGTACCAGACCGTGACCTTCTGCTCGTGCAGGATGCGGTACCAGCGTTCGGCGTCGAAGTCGCCTTCGTCGACGATCGAGGTCACGCCATGCAGCAGCGGCGCGATGATGCCGTAGGAGGTGCCGGTGACCCAGCCCGGATCGGCCGTGCACCAGAACACGTCGTCGGGATGCAGGTCGAGCGCGTAGAGGCCGGTCGCCCAGTGCGTCGCGACGGCGCCATGCACGTGCATCGCGCCCTTGGGCGTGCCGGTCGTGCCGCTCGTGAAATGCAGCAGCGCGAGCTCGTCGGGGCGCGTCGGCACGGTCGGGAAGTCGTCCGACGCCGCCGCCATCAGGCGCCCGAGGTCGTGCGTACCGGGAACGTCGGTCGGGGTACCCCCCTCGCCGACGAGCAACACGTGACGCAGCGTCGTCAGCTCGCCGCGGATTTTCGCGACCTTGCGCTGGTACAGCGATTCGGTCGTCACCAGCACCGCGCCCTGGCCGAGGTTCAGGCGCGTGGCGATCGGCTCCGGCCCGAAGGCGGAGAACAGCGGCGACACCGCGCAGCCGGCGCGCAGGCCGCCGAGCACCGCGGCATAGAGCTCGGGGATGCGTCCGGTGAGCACGAACACGCGCTCGCCGCGCACGACATCGAGCCCGCGCAGCACGTTGGCGAAGCGCGCCGTGAGGGCCGCGAGGTCGCCGTAGCTGAGGTCGCGCACCGCGCCGCTCTGGCCGAGGAAGCGGAACGCCAGATGGTCGCGCAGCCGCCCGCCGGCGTGGCGCACGACCGTCTCGTAGGCGATGTTGAGCGCCCCACCGGGCAGGCCTGCGAGCGCCTCGCGCGCGATGTCCCAGTCAAAGCCGCGGCGGGTCGCCTCGTAATCGACGAGGTTCGGCCGGGTTCGAAGCTCCGCTGCCGTCTTGCGGATGATCGAAGTTCGCTCCATCACTCCCTCCTCCGTTGCGTACGGATGTGCTTTTCAACCCTTGATGCAAACCAGCGGCGCGAGCCGCACCACCTTGATCGCCAGACCCGCCCGGTCGGCCGCCTCGACGACGGCGTCGACGTCCTTGTAGGCGAGCGGCGCTTCCTCGGCGACGCCGCGGACGCTCGGGCTGCGGATCAGGATGCCGCGTGCGGCGAGCTCGTCGACGACCTGGCGGCCGTGCCAGCGGCGCAGCGCCTCGTTGCGGCTCATCGCACGGCCCGCGCCGTGGCAGGCCGAGCCGAACGCCCGCTCCTCGGTGCCTGCGGCGCCGGCGAGGATCCACGACGCCGTGCCCATGCTGCCGCCGATCAGCACCGGCTGGCCGGCCTCGCGGTACTCGCGCGGCAGCTCCGCGTGCCCCGGCCCGAAGGCGCGCGTCGCGCCCTTGCGATGCACGAAGAGCCGCCGCCGCTCGTCGCCGACGCGGTGCGTCTCCTCCTTGCAGGTGTTGTGCGACACGTCGTACAGCACCGCCAGGCGCACGTGCGGAAAGACCTGCGCAAAGGCCTCGCGCGCGAGATGGGTGAGGATCTGCCGGTTCGCGAGCGCGCAGTTGATCCCGGCGCGCATCGCGCCCAGATAGCGCTGACCCAGCGTCGACTTCAGCGGCGCGCAGGCGAGCTCGCGGTCCGGCAGCACGATGCCGGCGGCCGGCGCGGCGATCACCATCTCGCGCAGGTAGTCGGTGCCGATCTGATGTCCGAGCCCGCGCGAACCGCAGTGTATGCTCACGACGACGTCGCCCTTCGCGAGCCCGTAAGCCTGCGCGGCCGCCGCGTCGAACACCTCGTCGACCACCTGCACTTCGAGGTAGTGGTTGCCCGAGCCGAGCGTTCCCATCTCGTCGCGCTGGCGCTTCTTCGCCATGTCCGACACCGCGTGCGGGTCGGCGCCGGCGACACAGCCCGACTCCTCGATGTGCGCGAGATCGGCCTCGCTGCCGTAGCCTTCCTTCACCGCCCAGCGCGCGCCGCCCTTGAGCATCGCATCCGTCTCCGGCCCGGACAGGCGCAACGCGCCGGTGCTGCCGACGCCGGCCGGGATGCGCGCATACAGCACGTCGGCGAGGCGCTTCTTGTGCGCCTCCACCTCGGCCAGCTTGAGCCCCGTGTGCAGCGTACGCACGCCGCAGGAGATGTCGAAGCCGACCCCGCCCGCCGACACGACGCCGCCCTCGTCCGCATCGAAGGCCGCGACGCCGCCGATCGGGAAGCCGTAGCCCGAGTGCGCGTCGGGCATCGCATAGGAGGCCGCGACGATGCCCGGCAGGCTCGCGACGTTCGCGACCTGTTCGGCGACCTTCTCGTCCATCGCCTCCATCAGTTCGTGCGACGCGAAGATCACGCCGGGCACGCGCATGCGCCCCGTGGCGGGCAGCTCCCATTCATACGGGCCGCGTTGGCGGAATTTCCGGAGTTCCATCGTCTGCCTCCTGCCGCTTCCATGCCGCCGTTCAGCGCCGCGCCCGCCCGATCGCGCGCGCCTGAGCGTACCGCGACGCTGCACTACGTGCTCCTGTCATGTGCAGCATAGCCAATAGCTGCCCGCATGGCTCACACATCGTGCGCCGCCCCGCTCCGGGCGGGCGCCCCTGCCGTGATATTTTAGTAAGCTGCAGGGGCACACGTTCGCGCTGCGCTAATATCGGCGGCGAATCCGGCCCGAGGCCGCCGAACAGCTTGCCGCAGATCATCAGGAGAGTGACTCCATGCACATCCGCTTCCCCTGGCATCTCCTTGCTGCCGCCGCCACGGCTCTGGCCGTAGCGGGCTGCGGGCTTGCCCCGACCGTGGAGCCGAAGGCCGACGCCAAGGCGGAACATTTCGCCTACAAGGGCGGCGACGTGGCGGCCGCGCAACGCGGCGCGGACTGCGAGCTCACGCTGCGCGGCACCCTGACGCCGGCCGCCGTATCCTCGCTGAGACTGGCCAGCGACGCGCTCGCGAAGCGTTCGTGCCAGGGCAAGACCGTGGTCCTCGACCTCGCCGACGGCAGCGTCGGCGCCGCGATGACCGTCGGCTCGATGCTGCGCAACCGCGGCTTCGACACCCGCATCGCCGCCGGCAGCACCTGCCACACCCTGTGCCTGCTGGTGTTTGCCGCGGGCACCCGACGCGAGATCGCCCCCAATGCGCGGCTCGGCTTCTCGCAGATCCCGCCCGACGAGGACTTCGGCCGCACCAACTGCGAGACCGAACTCGACAACCGCCAGATGCTCAACCTGGCGCGCTACCTGCGCGCGATGCTGCCCACTTTGACCGCCGACTACATGCTGCAGCAGATCCGCGCGACCGATTGCCGCGGCGTGCGCGCGCTGCCCGCGAGCGACGCCGTCACGGCAGGACTCGCGACCAGAGGCTAAAAAGGGGGAAGACCCGGCCCGTACGCGCCGCGACGGGCATTGCGGTCGGAACCTCGCCATGAATCGAAGCCGTCCGGCAATCGACGCCGCCGAGGTGCTCGGGATCGTGCGCGGGCTCGTCAGCGAGCTGCGCCCCGGCAAGCCGCCGGAAGCCGGTCTCGACAGCCACCTCGAACGCGACCTCGGACTCGACAGCCTTGCGCGCGTCGAGCTGCTCGCGCGCATCGAGCGCGCGGCGCGTGCCCGCCTGCCCGAAGACACCCTCGCCACGGCGGAAACCCCGCGCCAGCTGTTTGCCGCGCTGCGCGCCGCACGACCGGAGGCGACCTCGTCCGCGCCGGAGATCGCCGCTGCGCCGGACGCCGGGCACATCGAGGCCCCGGTCGGTGCATCGACGCTCGTCGAAGTCCTGCTGTGGCACGCGGAGCGTTCCCCCGAACACGTGCATATCCGCCTGCTGCACGACGACGCCGAGGTCGGCACGCTCACGCACCGCGAGCTGCTGCAGGGGGCACAGCGCATCGCCGCCGGGCTGCAGCAGCGCGGCATCGCGCCGGGCGACGCGGTGGCGATCATGCTGCCGACCTCGCTGGAGTTCTTCACGAGCTTCTTCGGCGCCCTGCTCGCGGGCGGCGTGCCGGTGCCGATGTACCCGCCCACGCGCCCCTCCCAGCTCGAGGACCACCTGCGCCGCCAGTCCGGCATCCTGGAGAGCTGCCGCGCGCCGGTGCTGATCACCGACGCGCAGGTGCAGCCGGTTGCCCGCCTGATCTCCACGCCCTCGGGGCACCTCAGGCACACCGTCACCGCACGCGAGCTCTCAGCAGGCAACAGCAGTCCCGCAGCCGCGACGCCGCGGGCGGAAGACCTCGCGCTGCTGCAATACACCTCGGGCAGCACCGGCAACCCCAAGGGCGTGATGCTCACGCACGCGAACCTGCTCGCCAACATCCGCGCGTGGAGCCGCAGCGTCGCCATCACGGCGGCGGACGTCACGGTGAGCTGGCTGCCGCTGTACCACGACATGGGCCTGATCGCCGCCTGGCTGGGCAGCCTGTACAACGGCTGCCCGCTCGTGCTGATGTCGCCGCTGGATTTCCTGTCGCGACCGGTGCGCTGGCTGCGCGCCCTGCACCGCTACCGCGGCACGCTCTCGGCGGCGCCGAACTTCGCCTACGAGCTCGTGCTGAAGCACGTCGAGGAACCCGAACTCGCCGGTCTGGACCTCTCGCGCTGGCGCATCGCCGCGAACGGCGCCGAGCCGGTGAACCCGGACACGCTGGAGCACTTCGCCGCTCGCCTCGCCCGCTACGGCCTGCACCGCGAAACGATGACCCCCGCCTACGGCCTCGCCGAAAACGCGGTCGGTCTTGCCGTGCCGCCACCCGGACGCGGTCCGCGCATCGACCGCGTCGCGCGCGAAGCCTTCTTCCGCACCGAGGCGGTCCGCGCCGCCGCCGAGGACGCGAGCGCGATCCGCTTCGTCGGCTGCGGCCAGCCGCTGCCCGGCCATGAAGTGCGCATCGTCGGGCCGAACGGCGACGAACTCCCCGACCGCCGCGTCGGCCGCATCGAATTCCGCGGCCCGTCGGCGACCGCCGGCTACCTGCGCAATCCCGAGGAGACGCGCAAGCTGCTGCGGGCCGGCTGGCTGGACACCGGCGACCTCGGCTACCTGGCCGAGGGCGAGCTGTTCGTGACCGGTCGCGTCAAGGACATGATCATCCGCGGCGGACGCAACCTGTACCCCTACGAGCTGGAAGATGCGATCGGCGCACTGGCCGGCGTGCGCCGCGGCTGCGTCGCGGTGTTCGGGGTCGCCGATCCCGCGACGGCAAGCGAGCGCCTGGTCGCCGTCGTCGAGACGCGCAGCGCCGACGATGCCGAACGCCGGCGGCTCGAACATGCGGTCGGCAACCTGGCGGTCGACCTGCTCGGCGTGCCGCTCGACGAGGTCGTGCTCGCACCGCCGCACAGCGTACTGAAGACTTCCAGCGGCAAGATCCGGCGCGCCGCGACGCGCGAGCTGTACCAGAGCGGCGTGCTCGGCCGCCAGCACAGCGTGCGCATGCAGATGCTGCGACTCGCCGCGCTTGCCGCCAGCCGCAACGCGACCCAGGCCCTGCAACGCACGGGCGCCACGCTGTGGGCCGCCTGGGCGTGGACTGCGCTCGTGCTGCTCGCGATCCCCGTCTGGCTCGCCGTCGCAGGGCTGCGCCGCCCTGCCATCGGTTGGCACATCGGCCGCGGGGGCGCGCGACTGCTGGCCGGCCTGATCGGCGTCCGCATCGACGTCAAGGGACAGGCGAACCTTCCCGCATCCGCCCCCTGCATCGTCGTCGCGAACCACGCAAGCTACCTCGACGGCCTGATCGCCGCTGCGGCGCTGCCCCGCCCCTTCGTCTTCGTCGCCAAGCGCGAGCTGCTCGACAACGCCATCGCGCGCCGCTTCCTGCAGGGTCTGGGAACGGAGTTCATCGAACGTTTCGCGGTGCAGGACAGCGCGGACGCCGCGAAGCGGCTCGCCGAACGCGCACGGCTGGGCTCGGCGCTGTTCTACTTCCCCGAAGGCACCTTCGTGCGGCGGCCCGGCCTGCAGGAGTTCCGCCTCGGCGCCTTCCTCGCCGCGTGCGAGGCCGACCTCCCCGTCGTGCCGGTCACGATCCGCGGCACGCGCACGGTGCTGCCCGACGAGACCTGGCGGCCGCGCCGCGGCCCCGTCACGGTGACGATCGGCCGCCCCATCCTGCCCCGGGGCAAGGACTGGAGCGCCGCGCTCGCACTGCGCGATGCCGCCCGGCGGGACATCCTCCAGCACTGCGGCGAGCCGGATACGATGGTGTGACCGGGCAGTGGTGGCGCACGAGCGAAGAGAGCGTAGGCGCACGGATGTCGTATTCGGAATAGGAAGGGCGATACACAGGTATTAGACTTCGTCGCCTACCCTCAACGACTACACACAGAGAGCCCAGCCATGACCATCAAATCGCGTGCCGCCGTCGCCTTCGGACCCAAGCAGCCTTTGCAGATCGTCGAAGTGGACGTCGAGCCGCCGAAGAAGGGCGAGGTGCTGGTGCGCATCGTCGCGACCGGCGTGTGCCACACGGACGCGTTCACGCTCTCCGGTGACGACCCCGAAGGCATTTTCCCGGCGATCCTCGGCCACGAGGGCGGCGGCATCGTCGAGGCGGTCGGCGAAGGCGTGACCTCGCTCGCAGTCGGCGACCACGTGATCCCGCTGTACACGGCCGAATGCCGCGAGTGCAAGTTCTGCAAGTCCGGCAAGACCAACCTGTGCCAGGCGGTACGCGCGACCCAGGGCAAGGGCCTGATGCCCGACGGCACCACCCGCTTCTCCTACCAGGGCCAGCCGATCTACCACTACATGGGCACCTCGACCTTCTCCGAATACACGGTCGTGCCGGAGATCTCGCTGGCGAAGATCCCGAAGGACGCCCCGCTCGAGAAGGTGTGCCTGCTCGGCTGCGGCGTCACCACCGGCATCGGCGCCGTGCTCAACACCGCCAAGGTCGAGGAAGGCGCCACCGTCGCGATCTTCGGCCTTGGCGGCATCGGGCTCGCCGCGATCATCGGCGCGAAGATGGCCAAAGCCTCCCGCATCATCGGAGTGGACATCAACCCGGACAAGTTCGAGATCGCGAAGCAACTCGGCGCGACCGATTTCGTCAATCCGAAAGACCACGACCAGCCGATCCAGGACGTGATCGTCGCGATGACCGACGGCGGCGTGGACTACTCCTTCGAGTGCGTCGGCAACGTCAAGCTGATGCGCGCGGCGCTCGAGTGCTGCCACAAGGGCTGGGGCGAATCGACGATCATCGGCGTCGCCGGCGCGGGCCAGGAGATCAGCACCCGCCCCTTCCAGCTGGTCACCGGCCGCGTGTGGCGCGGCAGTGCATTCGGCGGCGTCAAGGGCCGCACGGAACTGCCGAGCTACGTGCAGAAGGCGCAGAAGGGCGAGATCCCGCTCGACACCTTCATCACGCACAACCTGCCTCTCGCGGAGATCAACCAGGCCTTCGACCTGATGCACGAAGGCAAGAGCATCCGCACGGTGATCCATTTCTGATGCGAGGCGGGCCGACTTCCATGACCCTCGAAAACCTTTCGTCCCAGAAAAGCTTCGGCGGCTGGCTCAAGCGCTACCGCCACCGTTCGCGCACGCTCGACTGCGAAATGACTTTCACCGTCTACCTGCCGCCGCAGGCCGAACCCGGCGGCAAGCTGCCGGTGCTGTACTGGCTGTCGGGCCTGACCTGCACCGACGAGAACTTCATGCAGAAGGCCGGGGCGCAGCGCGTCGCAGCCGAACTGGGTCTCGTCCTCGTCGCGCCCGACACCAGCCCGCGCGGGCCGAACGTGCCGGGCGACCCCGACGGCGCGTGGGACTTCGGCCACGGCGCGGGCTTCTACCTCAACGCCACACAGGCACCGTGGGCGCACCACTACCGCATGCACGACTACATCGTCGAGGAACTGCCCACGCTCGTCGAGGCGAACTTCCCGGTGTCGGACGCACGCGGCATCAGCGGGCACTCGATGGGCGGGCACGGCGCGCTCGTCTGCGCGCTGCACAACCCCGGCCGCTACCGTTCGGTGTCCGCCTTCGCGCCGATCACCAACCCGATGAACTGCCCGTGGGGCGAGAAGGCCTTCTCGCGCTACCTCGGCGCGGAGCGCACGCGCTGGCGCGAATGGGACGCGAGCGTGCTGATCGCCGACGCTGCCGAAAAGCTGCCCATCCTCATCGACCAGGGCGACCGCGACGACTTCCTCGCCACCCAGCTCCAGCCCGAAGCGCTCGAAGCCGCAGCCCGCGCCGCCGGCCACCCGCTGACGCTGCGGCTGCAGCCGGGCTACGACCACAGCTACTACTTCATCGCGAGCTTCATCGAGGATCATTTGCGCCACCACGCGGCGGCACTCGGCGGGCCGTAGGGCGGAAAAGCCGCAGGCGCCTTCCGCCGCATGCCGATTCCGAACGCCGCACATCCGGCGGAAGGCGCTGCGCTTTTCCGCCCTACGTCAGACTCCGAGATACCGGTGCCACACCCCCCGGTCGGCATCCAGCTCCCCGGATGTCCCCGTCCACGCGACGCGACCGCGCTCCAGGATGACATGGCGGTCGGCGAGTTTCACGAGGCGTTCGACGTACTTGTCGACCACCAGCGTCGTCTGCCCGGCTTCCTTGAGCCGCGCGAGGCAGCGCCAGATCTCCTCGCGGATCACCGGCGCGAGGCCTTCGGTGGCCTCGTCGAGGATCAGCAGGCGCGGGTTCGTCGACAGCGCCCGCGCGATCGCGAGCATCTGCTGCTCTCCGCCCGAGAGCTGGTTGCCGAGGTGACCGGCGCGCTCCTTCAGCCGAGGGAAGAGCGCGTAGAGCGGCTCCAGCGTCCACGGCGCGGCCGCGCCGCTGCGATTGTCCGCGAACGCGACCAGATGCTCGCGCACGCTGAGGTTGGGGAAGCACTGGCGCCCTTCCGGCACGATCGCCACCCCCAGCCGCGCGATCGCATCGGCCGACAGACCGTGGATCGCCTGGCCGTCGAAGCGGATCTCGCCGCGCCGCGCGCGCAGGCCGCCGATCACCGTTTTGATCGTCGTGCTCTTGCCCATGCCGTTGCGCCCGAGGAGCGTCACGACCTCGCCGGCGCGGATGTCGAGGTTGAGCCCGAACAGCACCTGGCTCGCGCCATAGCCGGCCTCGAGGCCCACGCAGCTCAGCAGCACGTCGCGGCTCATCGCACCTCCTCCACCCCCAGATACACCGCCTGCACCTCGGGATGCTCGCGGATGTAGGCCGTGTCGCCGGACGCGAGCACCTTGCCGTAGTCGAGCACCGAGATGCGGTCTGCGAGCTGGAACACCGCGTCCATGTCGTGCTCGATCAACAGGATCGCCGCCTCGGAACGCAGGCGCGCGATCAGTTCGACCATCTGCTGCGAATCCTCCGGCCCCATGCCCGCCATCGGCTCGTCCAGCAGCAGCAGCTTCGGCCGCGCCGCGAGCGCCAGCGCGACGTCGAGCTTGCGCTGCACGCCGTGCGGCAGCGTCCCGGCGACGCGATCCAGCATGTCCGCCAGGCCAACCGTGTGGGCGAGCTCCAAGGCCCGCTCGCGCAGCGCCGATTCGCCCGCACGCCGCCCGAAACAGCGGAAGCTCGACCTGGAGTGGGCCTGCGCGGCGAGCAGCAGGTTGTCGAGCACGGAGTCGCCGCGGAACACGCTGGTGATCTGGAAACAGCGCGACAGGCCGTGACGAACCCGATCATGCGCGGAAAGCGATGTGAGCTCGACGCCGTCGAGCACGATGGAACCCCCGTCGGCCGCCAGCAACCCGGAGATCAGGTTCACGAGCGTCGACTTGCCGGCGCCGTTCGGGCCGATCAGCGCATGCACTTCACCCGGTTCGACGGAGAGGCTGACATGGTCGGTCGCGACCAGCCCGCCGAAGCGCTTCACGAGGTCCTGCGCGACGAAGAGGCTCACTGGACTGCCCTCCTCCGGTCGAACACCCCCGCGAGCCCGCGCGGCGCGGCGAACACGACCGCGATCAGCATGAGCCCCAGCGGCCAGTGCCAGTATTCGGTGTACAGCTTGAGCACTTCCGACAGCGCGAGCCACACCGCGACGCCCAGCACGGCACCCCAGCGCCGCCCCAGTCCGCCGAGGACCACCATCACGAGCAGCGTCGCCGACTCGGTCCAGTGCATCGTCGACGGGCTGACGAAGTTGTTGTGGCTCGCAAGGAGCGCGCCGGCGAGCCCCGCGAGCGCACCCGCACCGGTGAAGGCGGCGAGCTTGAGGCGATACACCGGATAGCCCAGCGCCTCCATGCGCGTCTCGTTGTCGCGGATGCCCGTGAGCGCGAGGCCGAAACGCGACACCGCCGCGCGACTCGCGAACGCGAATACCAGCGCGGCGATTGCGAGCACGATCCAGAAGAACAGCGCGGCATTGCCCGTCGTGCGGCCGAAGCCCAGTTCCAGCGGCGAATACAGGCCGTAGCCGTCGTCCCCGCCGTAGGCCGACAGCGACACGGCGAGGTAGTACAGCATCTGCGCGAAGGCGAGCGTGATCATCAGGAAATACACGCCGCGCGTGCGCAGCGACACCGCGCCGATCAGCGCGGCGATTGCACCCGACACCAGCACCGCGGCACCCCACGCAGTCCATGCGGAACTCACCCCGGCATCGACCAGCGCGACGACCGTGTACGCCCCCACGCCGATGAAACCCGCATGACCCAGCGCCGCCATGCCGCCGTAACCGAGGATGAAGTTGAGGCTGGTCGCCGCGATCATCACGATCAGCATGCGGCGCACGAAGCCCACGTAATAGTCGAGGCCCAGCTCGGCACCGACGATCGGCAGCAGCGCCAGCACGACGAGCAATGCCCACGGCAGCCAGCGCGCAACGCCGCCCGACGACGGGATCGCGGCGGAATGAAGCTTGTCACTCATCGCCGCCCCTCACGCCCGCGCCGGGAACAGGCCCGCCGGCTTCAGGATCAGCACCGCCGCCATCAGCACGTACATCGCGATCCCCGCCAACGCCGGGCCGAGATCCGCCGCGAGCGCGGGCGGCAACACCGAGCGCAGCAGCGGCGGCAGAAAGGCGCGACCGGCGGTATCCACCAGCCCCACCAGCAACGCCGCGACGAAGGCACCGCGCACCGAGCCGATGCCGCCGATGACGATCACCACCAGCGCCGGGATCAGGATCGCCTCGCCCATGCCGATCTGCACCGCGGAGATCGGCCCCATCAGCGCCCCCGCCAGCGCCGCGAGGGCCGCACCGAGCGCGAACACGAAGGAGAACACGCGCCCGACACGCACCCCCATGAATTCCGCCATCTTGCGGTTCGATGCCCCGGCGCGCACCAGCATGCCGACGCGCGTGTGATTCACCAGCACGTACAGGCCGATCGCGACCAGCAGCCCCACCGCGAGGAGCACCAACCGGTAAGCCGGATACGGTAGCTCCGGCAGCAATTGCACCGGCCCGGCGAGCGCCGCCGGCGTCGTCGCCATCACCGGCGACGGGCCCCAGATCGCCTTGACCGCGTCGTCGGCGATCAGGATCACGCCGAAGGTCGCGATGACCTGCGCGAGGTGGTCGCGCGCGTAAAGCCTGCGCACGATCAGCAACTCGAGCACGAAAGCCACCAGCACGGTCGCCACGACCGCGACCAGCACCGCGCCGACAAAGCTGCCGCCCGCCTCATGCACGCGCGCGGCGATGTAGGCGCCGGCCATGTAGAGGGAGCCGTGCGCGAGGTTCATCGTGTCCATGATGCCGAACACGAGCGTGAGGCCGGCCGCGAGCAGGAACAGCATCAGGCCGAAGCCGAGGCCGTTCAGGAGCTGCTCGAAAACGAAGATCGAATCCATCGGAGGAAAACGGGATAAAGCCGGACAACGCGAAAGCGCGGCGGACGGGCACACCCGCCGCCGCGCCGGAAGATGATGCCCTTACTGCTTGCAGTCGCCGACGTAGGCGTCCTGGTGCTTCTCCATCACGGTGCCGACGAGCTTGTTCGTCAGCTTGCCGCTCGCGTCCTTGTCTACGACGCGCAGGTAGTAGTTCTGCACCGGGAAGTTGTTCGGCCCGTACTTGAACTCGCCACGCACCGACTTGAAGTTCGCCTTCTTCAGCGCCGCGATCACCGCCTCGCGGTTATCGACTTTGCCGCCGACTTCGCGCACCGCGGCGTCCATCGCCATCACGACGTCGTAGGCCTGCGCGGCATACACGGTCGGGTAGCGGCCGTTGTACTTCTTGCGGAAGGCCTCGACGAACTCGACGTTGGCCGGCACCTTCAGGTCGTGCGCCCAGTGCGCGGTGTTCAGCATCCCCAGCGTCGGCTCGCCGACCGCCTCGATCACGTCCTGGTCGGCGGTGAAGCCCGGCGAAATCAGCGGGATGTCCTTCAGACCGCTGCCCACGTACTGCTTGATGAAGTTGATCCCCATCGCCGCGGGCAGGAAGGCGAACACGGCATCGGGCTTGGCCGCGCGGATCTGCGCGATCTCGGCGGCGTAGTCGATCTGGCCGACCTTGGTGTAGATCTCTTCCTTCACCGTGCCCTTGTACAGGCGCTTGAAGCCGCCGATGTGGTCCTTGCCCGCCGGGTAGTTCGGCGCGATCAGGACCATGTTCTTGAAGCCCTTCTCGTTGGCGACCTTGCCTGCCGCCTCATCGTAGGTGTCGTTCTGGTACGAAACACCGAAGAAGTACGGGCTGCACTGCTTGCCCGCGAACAGGCTGGGCCCCGGATTGCTGGACAGGAAGGGCACCTTGGCCGCGAACAGCGCCGGACCGACCGCCAGCGCCGAATTCGACGCCACCGGGCCGGTGAAGAAATCGATCTTGTCGCGCTGCAGGAAGCGGTTCACGAGCTGGTTTGCCTGCTCCGGATTGCCCGCGAAGTCCTGCTGGATGAACTCCGCCGGCTGGCCACCCAGCTTGCTGCCGAGGCGCTCCACCGCGAGGTTCAGGCCGTCGCGCGTCTCGGCGCCGATCGTCGCGAACGGACCGGAGATGTCGAGCGCGACCCCGACCTTGACCGGTTCGGCATGGGCGGCAACTGCACCGCACAGTGCGAGGGAGACTGCGACGTTCTTCAGCTTCAGCATGGACACTCCTTGTTCGGATTTCTGGGGCAATGGCCGGAAACCAGCGAGATTATCATGTGCGCTTGGCGCGGACCCACCTGCATAGGCGATCGGCGCAGGCGCCGCCGCCACCGGGCTCGCTATACTCGTACCCACCGGGGGCATCGCGACAACACCGATCCCCGGCCGTCGCGGACACACGCCACCGGGAAAATCGCCTTGCCCAACGACACCGACGTCAGTCCATCCGCCCTCGCGCCGCTGCGCCAGCCCATGTTCCGCATGCTGTGGATCGCATGGCTGGCCGCGAACATCACGATGTGGATGAACGACGTCGCCGCGGCCTGGCTGATGACGTCGCTGACGTCGAGCGCCTTCATGGTCGCGATGGTGCAGGCCGCCTCGACGCTGCCCGTGTTCGTGCTCGGCCTGCCGAGCGGCGCGCTGGCCGACATCATCGACCGACGCAAGTACTTCGCCGCCACGCAGTTGTGGATCGCGGTTGCGGCCATCCTGCTTTGCGGCCTCGCCCTGGCCGACGCGCTGAGCGCGGAACTGCTGCTCGCGCTCACCTTCGCCAACGGCATCGGCCTCGCGATGCGCTGGCCGGTGTTCGCCGCGATCATCCCGGACCTCGTGCCGCGCCGCGACCTGCCCGCCGCGCTCGCCCTCAACGGCGTCGCGATGAACATGTCGCGCATCATCGGCCCGGTGGTCGCGGGCGCACTGCTCGCCGGCGCAGGCAGCGCCTACGTGTTCCTGCTCAACGCACTGCTGTCGATCTTCGCATTCGTGATGATCCTGCGCTGGAAGTCCGAACCGAAGGTCAGCGCGCTCCCCGGCGAACGCTTCCTCGCGGCAATGCGCGTGGGCCTGCAGCACGTGATGCAGTCGCCGCCGATGCGCGCGGTCCTCGCCCGGATATTCCTGTTCTTCCTGCAGTCGACCTCGCTGACCGCACTGCTCCCCCTCGTCGTCCGCGACCTCCACACGGGCGGCGCGACGGCCTACACGAGCCTGCTCGCGGCGATGGGCGGCGGTGCGATCCTGGCGGCACTGAACCTCGAGCGCCTGCGCCACCGGCTGGAACGCGAGGACTTCGTGCACTGGGGCACCCTCGTCCATGCCGCAAGCGCCGCCGTCGTCGTCCTCGTGCCGACACTGTGGGTCGCGATTCCCGCAATGTTCGCCGCCGGCATTGCGTGGATCGCCACGGCGAACGCGCTCACGGTGGCGGCGCAGATGGGGCTGCCGAACTGGGTACGCGCGCGCGGCATGTCGATCTACCAGATGGCCCTGATGGGCGGCAGCGCCGCCGGCGCCGCGTTGTGGGGCTACGTGGCGAACCTGACGTCGGTCACCACCAGCATCCTCGTCGCGTCCGTCGTGGGTCCGGTGGTGCTGCTGCTCACGCGCCGCCATGCGCCCATCGGCGCGCACGACGACGACCACAGTCCCGCCGCCGTCGTCGCGACGCTGCCCCCGCCGGCGATCGACATCGAACCCGACGAAGGGCCGGTGATGGTGACGATCGAATACCTGATCGACCCCGCGCGCGCCGCAGGCTTTAACGCTGTGATGCAGGAAACCCGCCGCGCCCGCCTGCGTCAGGGCGCGCTGTCGTGGGGCCTGTTCCGCGACACGGCGCGGCCCGAGCGCTACATCGAATATTTCCTCGACGAGAACTGGATCGAGCACCAGCGGCGCCTGGAACGCTTCACGGCCGCGGACCTGGGCCTGCGCGAGCGCCGGCTCGCCTTCCATATCGGCCCCGAGGCACCACTGATGCGCCGCTACGTCGCGGAGTCGGTCGATGGCCGGCCCGGCAGCACTGCCGACACGCGCTGAGCCGCAGGTTCAGCCGGCGATGCGCTAGCCCGTCCGGCCGTAGAGGCGACGCAGTTCGCCCTTCGCCGCCTCCAGACAGGCGCGCCGCTCGGCGGAGAGATTCCTGCCTGCGCGGTTAACGTAGAAGTTCAGCATCGACATCGCCGACCGGAACGGCTCGGTCTTCCGCTTCACACTCGCCTCGGCAGACCGCTGCAACGAAAGCGCGACTTCCCGCGGATCCTCGAGCGAAAAGACCCCTGGCTCGAGATCCAGCGCCCGGCTGGTTTCGGTGACCTTCTGCGACCAGCCTCGAGCGGCCGGCACCATCGCGTGGCCGCGGCTAGGCGCGCGGCCCGCGCATCGCCCGGACGCAGGCCCAGGCGATGATGCCGAAGAGGACAACCACGCCCAACACGTGCTCCATGCCTATCTCCTTGGTCGGGAACGAGCGTCGATTATGCGCCCAACGCTGCTTCATGGCTCCCTTACCCGGCACGCCATCCCCTGCCGCCCTTCACTTGTCCGTACGCGGCGGCCCCGGCTCGTTCGGAGAACCCTTTCCGAGCAGGTAACCCGCAAGCGTCCCCAGCAAGCCCATCACCGGCGCGACCTGCTGGTCCGTGTAGCCGGCCACCACCAGGAACAGCGCGCCGGTGATGATCAGCACCGTGCCGAAGACGCGCAGGATTGCCTCCGACGACGGGCGCGAACTGCGCATCAGCCCGGCGCACAGGACGAGCACGACGATGCCGAAAATCAGCACCACCGCGCTCATCGTCATCGCGTTCTGGTTCGACCACCACTCCGGCCCCGCGGCGGGCGGCGTCACGACGGTCTTCACGGGCGCCGCGGGCACCTGCGAAAGCTCCCGGTCGAGGTCGGCCATCTGCTTGTCGAACTCCGCCTTCGTCATTGCCCGCCCTCCAGCGATCTCACGCGCTGTCTCAACAGCTCGACCTGCTTCTCGAGGACGTCCACCTTGCGCTTCAGCACCGCGTTCTCGCGGCGCAGCGCGGTGACGTCCCCGGACGACTCACCGCTGCGGCTCATTCCCGGCACCTGCCGGTCCCCGTCATCGCCGGCGGCAGAACCCGTGGCCAGCCCCGGGCGGTCCCCCTTACCCTCTCCGGCCAGGCCGGGACGCTGCTGCGCTGCGGCCGGGTGCGCCGCGAAGAGAACGGCCAGGAGTGCAACTGCAAGGGATTTGCGCATGACACCCTCCGTACACGGGAAGCTTTCGTCGATGCCATTGACCGGGCAGCTCGTCCGCCGGCACCGGCGGATAGTCAATCGCCATGAGGCAAACGCCCCAAATGCATGATAGGACAGAAAATCCGGAGGTGCCGGCAGCGCCCGAGCGGGAAAGCCGCTCCGCAAACGGACTGAAACCCGGCGTTGACTACAATCCATACATGCTGCCCCCGCACCCGGGCCATTGATGCGGGTCCGGACGCGCGCTACGAACCTCCCGCATTCGCCATCGGAACCGGAGACCATGCCCCGCTACGCACACACCGTGGATGGAACCCGCTACCGGTTCGCCGACCTGAAGAGCCTGCTCGCCAAGGCCACGCCGGCACGTTCGGGCGACCACCTCGCCGGCATCGCCGCAGGCAGCGACGAAGAGCGCGTCGCCGCCCGGATGGCGCTCGCCGAACTGCCGCTGGCGACCTTCCTCGACGAGGTGCCGATCCCCTACGAAGAGGACGAAGTCACCCGCCTCATCATCGACGAGCACGACAACACCGCCTTCGCACCGGTCAGCCACCTCACCGTCGGGGATTTCCGCAACTGGCTGCTGTCCGAAGCCGCCGACGAGCCCACGCTCGCTGCCCTCGCGCCGGGCCTCACGCCCGAGATGGCGGCCGCCGTCAGCAAGATCATGCGCGTGCAGGACCTGATCCTCGTCGCGAAGAAATGCCGCGTCGTGACAGCCTTCCGCAACACCATCGGCCTCGCCGGCCACATGGCCACCCGCCTGCAGCCCAACCACCCGACGGACGACCCCGCCGGGGTCGCCGCCAGCATCGTCGACGGCCTGATGTACGGCTGCGGCGACGCGGTCATCGGCGTCAATCCCGCCAGCGACAACGTGCACACCGTCACGACGCTGCTGCGCATGCTCGATGCCGTCATCGCCAAGTACCGCATCCCGACCCAGGCCTGCGTCCTCACCCACGTCACGACCACCATCGAGGCCATCGGCCGCAGCGCCCCGGTCGATCTGGTATTCCAGTCGATTGCCGGCACCGAATCCGCAAACGCCGGCTTCGGCGTCAATCTCGCCGTGCTCGCCGAAGCGCGTGACGCGGCCCTGTCGCTGCGGCGCGGCACCGTCGGCGACCACGTCATGTACTTCGAAACCGGCCAGGGCAGCGCCCTGTCGGCCAACGCCCATCACGGCGTCGATCAGCAGACCTGCGAGGCGCGCGCCTACGCCGTCGCGCGCAAGTTCAAGCCGCTGCTGGTGAACACCGTCGTCGGCTTCATCGGTCCGGAATACCTGTACGACGGCAAGCAGATCACCCGCGCCGGCCTCGAAGACCACTTCTGCGGCAAGCTGCTGGGCGTGCCGATGGGCTGCGACGTGTGCTACACCAACCACGCGGAAGCCGATCAGGACGACATGGACGCGCTCCTGACGCTCCTCGCCGCCGCTGGGGTCAATTACGTGATGGGCGTGCCCGGCTCGGACGACGTCATGCTCAACTACCAGTCCACGTCCTTCCACGACGCCCTGTACATCCGCCAGGTCCTCGGCCTGCGCCCCGCGCCCGAGTTCGAAGCCTGGCTGCGCGATATCGGCATCTTCGCGCCGGGCGAAGCGCTGGCGCTCGCGCAGGACCTGCCCGCCCCCTTCCGCCACGCGCTCGCGAAGCTCGACTGAGGATACCGTGATGGACGACCCCGCCGACACGCCCGTTATCCCCGACGCCTGGGCAAAACTCCGCCGCTTCACCCCTGCCCGCATCGCGCTCGGACGCGCCGGCACCAGCGTCCCGACCGAGGCCCAGCTCGCCTTCCAGCTCGCCCACGCCCGCGCGCGCGACGCCGTCCATCACTCCCTCGCGACCGACGTCCTGCGCACGGCGCTCGCGCAACGCGGCCACACCGTCGCCACGGTTCGCAGCGCCGCCCCCGATCGCAAGACCTACCTGCAGCGCCCCGACCTCGGGCGACGCCTGGACGAAACCTCGCGGACAGCGCTCGCCGCACTCAAGGCCGCGGACGACGCCCCCTTCGACGTCGCCATCGTGCTCGCCGACGGCCTCTCCGCCTTCGCCATCGAACAAAACGCCCTGCCCTTCCTCGACGCCATGCTGCCCCGCCTGCCAGCCTCGGCGTGGAAGCTGGCCCCGCTCGTGGTCGCCGAACAATCCCGCGTCGCCCTCGGCGACGACATCGCCGTCACGCTGCACGCGCGCATGGTCGCCATCCTCATCGGCGAACGCCCCGGCCTCAGCTCCCCCGACAGCTTGGGCATCTACCTCACCTGGCAGCCCCGTATCGGCACGACGGACGCGCAGCGCAACTGCATCTCCAACATCCGGCGCGAAGGACTCGATATCGACCTCGCCGCCGACAAGCTGCTCTGGCTGATGAACGAGGCACGCAGCAGGCAGTTGTCCGGGGTGTCCCTCAAGGACGACACGCAAGCGCCCCATGAACGCCTCGCCGCGCCGGCGACGAACTTCCTGCTCGACTCACTGCCGTAACCGGCGCGTGGATCGCCGCACAGTAAAGCGGCCCACGTATTGCCCAACGTACTCCGCCTGCACGCAGATGAGTGGCCAGACGGGCCGCGATGAGCGATATTTCAGCCCCTGCCGCGCCCCGGTGGCCGAGTGGCACTCCACATCCTGTCGAGACCAACGCATTGAGAATCCTCCATACCGCCGACTGGCACCTCGGCCGCGTCTATCACGGCGTGTCGCTGCTCGAAGACCAGGCCCAGGTCCTCGATGAGCTCGTCGCCCTGATCCACGCGGAAAAGCCCGACGCCGTGCTCGTCGCCGGGGACGTTTACGACCGCTCCGTCCCGCCGGCCGAGGCCGTGCGCCTGCTCGACGACACCCTCACCCGCATCGTGATCGGCGAGCGCGTACCGGTCATCCTGATCGCCGGCAACCACGACAGCCCCGACCGCCTCGGCTTCGGTGCCCGCCTCCTGTCCGAGGCGGGGCTGACCGTGCGCGGCACCGTCACGGCCGACATCACGCCGGTGATCCTGCGCGACGCCGACGGCGAAGTCGCGTTCTATCCCCTGCCCTACGCCGAACCTTCCATGCTGCGGCACTGTCTGGCCGAGGACACCATCGCGGACCATCACGCCGGCCTCAAGGCACAACTGAACCGGGTGCGCGAAGGCCATGACCGCTCGCGGCGCTCGGTGGTCCTCGCCCACGCCTTCGTGATCGGCGGCACGGCCTCGGAGTCGGAACGTCCCCTCTCGGTCGGTGGCACCGGCGCGGTGGGCAGCGACGTCTTCGACGGCTTCGATTTCGTCGCCCTGGGCCACCTGCATCGCCCGCAGGCACTGGAAAGCGGCCGCCTCGACTACGCCGGCTCGCTGATGAAGTATTCCTTCGCCGAAGCCGGGCACGCCAAGAGCGTCTCGCTGGTCGAGATCGACGGCCGCGGCGGCACCGCAATCCGCCGCATGCCGCTCACCCCGCGCCGCGACCTGCGCATCCTCGAAGGCCCGCTGGAGGACATCGTGCGCAGGGCGGCCGACGACCCGCAGCGCGACGACTACGTGCTCGCGCGCATTTCCGACACCGGCGCGATCCTCGACGCGATGAGCAAGCTGCGCGCGGCCTACCCCAACGCGCTCTCCATCGAACGCCCGCAATTGTCCGGCAGCGGAGCGGGTCTCGACGCCGGCACGGATCACCGCAAGGTCGCGACGCAGGATCTCTTCGCCAGCTTCTATCGCGAGATGACCGGCGCCGAGCTGGATGATCCCGCCGCGCAACTCCTGCATGCCGAGATCGCCGCCCTCGCCCGGGCCGACCGGGAGGCCGCGCAATGAAACCCTGCCGTCTCGCCCTGCAAGCCTTCGGCCCCTTCGCCGGCCGCGAGGAAATCGACTTCGGCGCACTGCCGTCCGACGCCCTCTTCCTCATCCACGGTCCAACCGGCGCGGGCAAGACCTCGCTCCTCGACGGCATCTGCTACGCGCTCTATGGCGAAACCTCGGGCAGCGAGCGCTCGGCGAAGGAGATGCGCAGCCACCACGCCCCGGACAGCGTCCTGACGGAAGTCGAGTTCGAGTTCGAACTCGGCGGCTCGCGCTACCGCATCCGCCGCTCACCCGAACAGGAACGCACCGCCCTGCGCGGCAAAAAGGAACTCGTCAAAACGCCGGCGAAGGCCGAGCTTCACGTCCAGGACACCGCCGGCACGGGCGAGTGGACGCCGCTGGTGAGCAAGACCACCGAAGTCACCGAGCGCATCGTCGCGCTCCTCGGCTTCGAGGCCGACCAGTTCCGTCAGGTGATCATGCTGCCCCAGGGGCAGTTCCGAAAGCTCCTGACCGCCGACTCCAGGGATCGCGAGAAGATCCTCGAGGCGCTGTTCTCGACCGAGACCTACAAGCGCCTGCAGGAACGCCTCAACGGCTCCGCGCGCCAGCTCGAACAACAGGCGGACGCAGCCAGGGCGCGGCGCACGACGCTGCTGGAGCAGGCCGGCGCGCCATCCGGAGACGAACTGGCCGCGCGCGTGAGCGAATCCGAAGCCCGCCTTGCCGACCTCGCCATACAGGAAAAGCAGAGCCGCAGCGACGACGCCGCGGCTTCTGCGGCGCTCGTCGCAGGCGAAGCGCTGGCCGCCCGGTTCAAGGAAGTCGACCTGGCGAAGCAGGCCCTGGAGAAACTGACGGCCGGAGCGGCACTCGCGGATGCGCAACGACGCGAGCTGGACGACGCCACGCGCGCGCAGAACGTCATCCCCACCCACGTGGGTTTCACTGAGGCCCGCCGGCACCAGCAGCAGCTTGCCGGGCAGACAGCGACGGCCGCAACCGGGGCGGAAACCGCCACGGCGGCACTGTCCGCGGCCGAAACCGTGCTGAATACGGAAACCGCCCGCGCAGCCGAGCGCGATGCCGCGGCACGCGAACATGCGCGCCTCGAAGGCCTGCGCGAGACCGTGCTGGGCTTGAAAGTCGCGCAGCGCGAGCACGCCGCGGCCGACGCTGCTGCCTGCTCGGCCCTCCAGACACTCGCGGCACTGCAGAAGCAGCACGACAGCCTGACCACCAACCGCAGGGCGCTGCAGCAGGCCATCGAAGTCCACGCTCCCCTCGCCAACCGCTGCGATGCCCTGCAGGTGCAGATCGAGCAGCAAACCCAGCGCGTCACCGCGCTCACCAGGCTGGCTACCGCAAAGGCCACGCTCGCCACGAACCAGACCGAAGCCGGGAACCGCAAGCGGGCCTTCGAAGCGGCGCAGACGGCACGCCAGCGTGCGCTCGAACACAAGGAAGCCCTCGAAGCGCGCTGGCGCGAAGGGCAGGCCGCCGTGCTCGCGCACCATCTTGCGGACGGCCAGCCCTGCCCCGTCTGCGGCGGCCTCGAGCATCCCCACCCCGCCGCGAGCGGCGAGGCCGTTCCGACCGAAGCGGAGCTACGCGCCGCCGCAGCCGCGCAGCAGAAAGCCGAGGGCACGCTGGATCTGGCCCGCACCACCCATCACGAAGCCGCCAACCGGGTCGCCGCCGACGAATCGACCGTCGCGACCCTACTGTCCGGCCTGCCTGCTGAAGTACCCGATCCGGCGGCGGCACAACAGGCCCTGCAGACGCTCGAACGGGAACTCGCCGCCGCCAGGCAGGCCGCGACGGCCTTGAACCAGGCAAAAACCGGGATCGAAACCTGCGATCGGGATCTCGCCGCCACGACGCAGGCCGTGGAGCTCGCGCGCGGAAAGAGCGAGGAAGCCGGACTCCAGGCCGCCACGGCGGCATCCCGCGTCGCCGAGCGGTCCGCCCAAGTCCCCGCAGACCTTCGCGAAGACGATGCGCTCGAAAAAGCGATCCGCGCCGCGAAAGCGCGCTGCGACCAACTCCTCGAACAGCTGAAAAGCGCACAGGACGCGCATCGACAAGCCCATGCCGCCGACGCCGCCGCCCGGGCCACCCTCGCCACCCTGCGCGAATCCCTCGCAGCGGCCGAGCACCGCAGCACCGAGGCGCACGAAACGCTCATCCGGATTTTGGCCGAGCACGGTTTCGCCGCCGAAGACGATTTCCTGCAGGCTCGCCGGTCCGCCGACGCAGTCGCCGCCTTGCGCACCCGCCTGCAGGCCCACGACGAAGCGCTCGCCGCCGCGAAGGAACGCGTGGCACGCGCCGAAGGCAGCACTGCGGACAAGACTGCACCCGATCTGCCCGCGCTGAAGGCCGCCCAGAGCGCGACGCGCGAACGCGTCGAATCGCTTGTCGCCGTGCAAAACACCCTCAAGGAGAAGATCGCCCACGAACGCAAGACGCTCGACACGCTCGCCGACATCCGCCGCGAACTGGGCGACATCGAAGACCGCTACCGCGTGATGGGCCACCTCGCGGCCATCGCCAACGGCGACAACAGCCGCAAGCTCACCTTCCAGCGCTTCGTCCTCGCCGCGCTCCTCGACGACGTGCTCGGCCAGGCATCCCTGCGCCTCAAGGCCATGAGCCGCGGCCGCTACACCCTCCAGCGCCGCATGGACGTCGCCGACGCGCGCAAGGCCTCCGGCCTCGATCTGGAAGTGTTCGACGACTACACCGGGCGCGCCCGCCCCGCCAATACCCTCTCGGGCGGCGAAGGCTTCATGGCCTCGCTGTCGCTCGCGCTAGGACTGTCCGACGTCGTCCAGTCCTACGCCGGCGGCATCCAGCTCGACACCCTGTTCATCGACGAAGGCTTCGGCAGCCTCGATCCGGAGTCGCTCGACATGGCGATGAAGGCGCTCATCGACCTGCAGCAGAAAGGCCGCATGGTCGGCATCATTTCCCACGTCGATGAACTGAAACGGCAGATCGACGCCGGCATCGAAGTCAGCCTCGGAGCAGCCGGAAGCCATGTTCAGATCCGGGGATGCGCCTGAGCGTGGTGGTTCCCGTGGAGCGCCTCGCAGCCCCGAGCAGGACGCCTCACTCCGTCCGGTCCGGATCCCGAATCCCGTCCCCGGCAAGCGCCCGGCCTGTGGCCGGGCCGATCGTTCCCACCGATCTGGCATGGGCGAGCAAGCCCTTGTCCAGAAGCAAACTCCGCATGCTCCACGCCAGCATGGTGGCCAACTGCGCATCGTCGGCCCACGCGAAACCATCCACCTCGGGCACCCGCCGACCCGTTACATAGTGATCGAAGTAACTGGTGCAGCGGCACCGATCGGAGCGCGTCTCTTCCGACGAAGAGCGGACCACGAAGAGATGCAGATCCTTGCCACGATAGTACGCATGCCGGCCCAGGTCCGTGAGCCGGTCCGCATCGAACACGAGCCCGAACTCCTCCTGCGCCTCCCTCAGCGCGCAAGTCATCGGCCCTTCCCCCGCGTCGATGAGCCCCTTGGGCAGGTCCCAATGCCGGCTTCCGGTCGAATGCCCGACCAGCAGCTCGCCACGCTCGTTGATCACCAGCAAACCGCAGGAAAGCTGAGCGGCTGTCATGACGATTCGCATCGATTGAGGTGAGTCTGGCCGAGTAGCGTCATGGGGGTACGGACCTGTGGCGGGTCAAGCACTCATTTCGCATGCGCGCCCTCGAAGACATGGGTGGCGTGTCGGGCAGACGTGAAAAAGGCCAGATGTGCCGTTAAGCATTTCCTGTCCCGGAATAAAGCATAAAGTGGCCAAGAGCTATCGAACTCGTGACCACCGGCGGGCCTGAAACTGCCTTGGGAACCCGATTTCGCCCACGCCGGGGAACCCTCGAAAACCATAACTTGGCCAACCGGCACGAAATAAAGCAATTCGTGGCCAAAAAAGTTTCCGTGAAACGACACGACTTTTCGCCGTTTTCGGTTCCCGGCGGCACGAAACGGCACTCCGGAAGGTCACCTTGGGAGGTCTCCGGCCCCACGCGAGCCGGACCGCCAATCACATCGCAATCACCCACCAAGCTGTTCGCGCAACGCCCGCCGGAGAGGGACATCGCAGCGACGCCCACCCCGGGGCCGCGAACCGGGCAGTCTATCTCACGTCGCGCATGAGCCGAAGGCCGATGGACCTGGTCACAGTTTCACCCTCCCTCGGTGAACGTAGAAGCGGACCACTGGTCAGGCGAACCTGAAGGTGAGCGCCGGCAACTTCTACCACACCGCCAGACGCTCAGGGAGCGGACCCGTCGCGCGCGAGCGCCCAACGCCGACCGCAGGAAAAAACCCCAGAACAAACTCGACTACTACGGAGCCATTACCGGCCGACCGTTTGTCCTTCGAACAGGACGGGGAGCCTCGCCACGGACGTGCTCCCGATTCCGCCCGCCGTGACGGACCTGACCGACTCATAGATTCGAATATTCGGCTGCAAACGAACCATGCTCGTCGTGGAAGCGATTCAGCGCCGCACACAACTTATCGTTCGCCCCCTGCTGCAGTCGCTCTTGTTCGAGCCCCTGCGGAATACGCTCCACTCCCACGTTGCCCCGGCACACCGGCTGACTGTCCTTGTCAGGCTGAACTCCTTCGTTCCGGCCTGGGACGGGGGTCGGGTTGAACTGCCGACCAGGAGCTTGAGTCTTGCCGATTGCGGTCTTCATTGGCGCCTCCGTGCCCACGGTAAATCTGTACTTCCTCTTCGAAAATTGTCTCGCGAATCCGATGCGCCTGGGGACATCAGACGTCTCGGCCAGCTGGAACCGTGCTCGGGCTACCCTCGCCCCCGCACTTGCCGGAAGCAAAGCTGCGTGGAGTCATGGAACTCCAGCGCGGAACGGCAGGGGACCGCTCGAAAGTACCTAAGTTCTGACGAAAAGCTGGGGTCCGCAACAGACCTATGGACAGAAGCCCTCCGCCCCGCCCAGTTCAGCCCTGTGCCCCGAGAAGCTCAACGGGACTGTTCGGGCGCGAGTACGGTACTGCCCCGGTGGAGTCGAAGGAGATTCGAGCACGGGACTGACGCCAGCGCGTATGTCGCGCCGTCCTCTGTCACAAACTCGACGAGCACATGATGGGCGTCCGCGTCCTCGACCACAGTTCCGACCTGGCCCCGGAATAACTGCACGTCCTTGTTGTCCATCGACCATCCCATCGCATCGTCAAGCAGCGCGACGGTATCGAGTATCTTCATTCCGCTCTCACGACACACGCCGCAGCCGAGGCTTCCCACCATTGTCGGCAGCATCGCCTCGGCGCTGGCTTGCGTCCACGTCGTCGAGGGCGTCCGATACCGTCCTCGCCGCCCTTTCCCAGCGTGCCCTGTAGCGGCGGCTCACCACGAGCAGGAACAGAACGAATGTGCTCGACTGTCGGCGCGCATCCAAAATTACCCAGCCGTGCGCGTTGAATTTTACCCAGGGACTTTAGCCACGCGTCATTGCAGTGACTACCCTTCAGTGTAGTCCAACGGATCGGTTCCCGGTTTCGATGCTCG
>NZ_QVLR01000059.1 GCF_014822185.1 Azoarcus sp. Aa7 | reverse complement strand
CAGATCGCCCTCAACGTCCAGAAATTCGTCTCGGAACGCCACCGACCTCGCGCGCCTCGCGACAAGCCCCACAAGTTCCATGCTTACAAGCCCGCGGTATGATTAATGCCTAAGTTGAGAGGATTGGTCAGCGCCCGGGGCCGGTTGCGACGGGGCGCGCCGGATCGGCGCACCATTCGCTCCACGAGCCGGCGTAAAGGCGCGAGCCGGTCAGTCCCGCGGATTCCATCGCCAGCAGGTTGTGGCAGGCGGTGACGCCCGATCCGCATTGGTGGACGACGTGGTGGGCGTCGCCGCCCTTCAACAGCGCACCGAATTCCTCGCGCAGGATCGAAGCCTGTTTGAAGTGTCCGCGTCCGTCGAGGTTGTCGCGGAAGAAGCGGTTGATCGCGCCGGGAATGTGCCCGGCGACGGGGTCCAGCGTCTCGTTCTCGCCGCGGTAGCGGTCGGGGCTGCGGGCGTCGATCAGCAGCATCTCCGGGTCTTGCAGGTGATCGAGGACCCAGGCCGCATCCACGACTTCGGGACGCAGCGAGACGCGGAAGGTCGCGGGGACCGGTTCGGGGACTTTGGCGGTGAGCGCCTGGCCGGCTTCCAGCCACGCGACCAGTCCGCCGTCGAGGACCGCCGCGCAGTGATGCCCGATCCAGCGCATCATCCACCACAGGCGCGCGGCGAACATGCCGCCGGCGTCGTCGTAGGCGACGACCTGGGTTTCGTTGCCGACCCCGGCCCGTGCGAGGCGTTGCGCGAACGCTGCGGGGTCGGGCAGCGGGTGGCGGCCGTTCGTTCCGGTCAGCGGGCTCGAAAGGTCTTCGTCGAGGTGCAGGAAGCGCGCGCCCGGGATGTGGGCGCGGGCGTAGACGTCGCCGCCGAAGTCGCGGTTCGCGAGGTCGTGGCGGCAGTCGAAGATCACCCAGTCGGGATCGTCGAGATGCTGGGCAAGCTCATGGGCGCTGATCAGCGTGCTGTAGGACGCGGAACAGCAGGACGCGGAACTGCTCACTGTGCGGGCTCCTCGGTCGCCTCGAGCCAGGTGCGTGCTTCGGTTTCTTCGTCGAAGACGAGCACTTCCGCGTCGACGAAGATCTGCGAGATCCACGCGCTCCACGTCAGCCACTGGTCCTGCGTGAGCACGGCGATGCGGCGGAAGTCGTGCGCGTGCTTGCGCGAGAACTTGATCTCCTCCCACGCGACGTCGAGCGTGAACCCTGCCATTTCGCGCAGATCGAAAAGCAGGCTCACCGGACCCTCGAACTGGATCTTGTAATTGACCAGTTCTTCGAACTCCTTGTAGTCCGCGAGGGTGAATTCGCCGAACACGGCAACGGCGACCAGGTTAGGGCGATGGTCCGTTGTGATCATGACTGCCTCCGCATGGCGACTGGATTATGCAGACTACTATATCCCCGGGCGGTAGCCGCTTCAATCGGGACTGCGCCCGCCGGGCGCCGCGCCGGCGGGAAGCGCTTGCGGCGCCGGGCGTGAGGCGACCGACACGGCCGCGCCGCTGGCGATGATCAGTACGACGGCGATCCATGCGTCGAGCGGGAGAATCTCGTCCCACAGCAGGACGCCGAAAAGGCTCGAGAAGATCACCGTAGTGTAGGCCAGATTGGCAGCGACGATAGTCTTGCCGAAGCGGTACGCGCGGGTCATCGCGAGCTGGGCCAGTGCGCCGAACAGGCCGACGCCCGCGAGCGCCGCGCCGCCCTGCAGGTCGATGGCGCTCAGCTCGCCGGACATCGCCCAAGGGATGCCGAGCAGGGTCGTGATCGCCGAGAACCACAGCACCGTCCGCGCCTCAGGCTCGCCGGCGCGGCCGAGTTCGCGCACGTTGACGTAGGCCAGGCTCGCGACGAGGCCGGAGCCGAGTCCGGCGCAGGCGCCCAGCCACTGTTCGGCCTGCAGCGTGGGCTTGAGCAGCAGGATGACGCCGACGAAGCCCAGTGCCACCGAAGCGATCACCGGGCCGCGCAGGCGCTCGCGGAGCCACAGGGCGAGCAGCAGGGCGACGAAGATCGGCGAGGTGTAATTGAGCGTAACGGCCGTCGTGAGCGGCAGGGCACTGATCGCATAAAAGTAGCACATCAGCGCCGCACAGCCCGACAAGGCGCGGGTGATCTGCAGCCGCCAGTGCGGCGTGCGCAGCGGCACGCCCTGGATGCGCGCGATGACCGCGACGACGAGCAGGCCGACGAATCCGCGGTAGAACACGAGTTCCCCGGTGGAGAAGGTGCCGGCGCCGAGCTTGACGCATACCCCCATGCAGGCGAAGAGAAGGCTGGCGACGATCATCCAGAGGGATTGCATGGCGGCTTGTTGCAGTGCAGCGAAAAACGGTATTGAACCACATGCGGGCCGGGTGCGCGAGGGCGGGGAGGGATGGTCACACGCGCAGCGCCGCGGTAGGCTTGCGTCATCGCGGGTCTTTGCGGGGGTGGCATGAGCTGGCTGCTGGCGCTGGATCAGGGGACGACGAGTTCGCGGGCAATGGTGTTCGACGCCGACGGGCGCGTGCGCGGGGTCGCGCAGAAGGCCTTCGCCCAGTCCTTTCCGCAGCCGGGCTGGGTCGAGCACGATCCGGACGAGATCCTCGCGTCGCAACTGGACTGTGCGCGTGCCGCGCTCGCCGATGCCGGGATCGGCGCCCGTGACCTGGCGGCTCTCGGCATCACCAACCAGCGCGAGACGACGATCCTTTGGGAGCGCGCCAGCGGTCGGGCGTTCGCGCCGGCGATCGTATGGCAGGACCGCCGCACTGCCGCCGAGTGCGACCGCCTGCGCGCCGCAGGGCATGCGGCGCGGATCCGTGAGCGCACCGGCCTGGAGCTCGATGCCTACTTCTCGGCGACCAAGCTCGCCTGGCTGCTGGACAATGTGCCGGATGCGCGGAGGCGGGCGGCGGCCGGCGAACTGGCCTTCGGCACCGTCGACAGTTGGTTGGTGTGGCACCTGAGCGGCGGTGCGCTGCACGTGACCGATCCGGGCAACGCCGCACGCACGATGCTGTTCAACATCCACCGCGGTGACTGGGACGACGAGCTTCTCGCCCTGTTCGACATTCCGCGCGCGCTGCTGCCGCGCGTCGTCGACAGCAGCGGCGTGTGCGGCGAGACGCGTGCCGAAGTGCTGGGTGCCGCCGTACCGATCGCAGGCATCGCCGGCGACCAGCAGGCCGCAACCTTCGGCCAGGCCTGCTTCACGCCCGGCATGGCGAAGAACACCTACGGGACCGGCTGCTTCCTGCTCATGAACACCGGCGACGCCATCGTGGCCTCGACCAACCGCCTGCTGACGACCGTCGGCTGGCGTGCCGGCGGGCGGACCAGCTATGCGCTGGAAGGCAGCATCTTTATGGGCGGGGCAATCGTGCAATGGCTGCGCGACGGCCTCGGCCTGATCCGGCATTCGGGCGAGATCGAGGCGCTCGCCGCGCGCGTTCCGGACAGCGGCGGAGTGGTGCTGGTGCCGGCCTTCACCGGGCTGGGCGCGCCGTACTGGGACGCGTACGCACGCGGTGCCCTGTTCGGGCTGACGCGCGGCACCGGCGCCGCCCATATCGCGCGCGCCGCGCTGGAGGCGATCGCGCTGCAGACGGTGGATCTGGTCGCGGCGATGGATCGCGACGGGGCCGGGCCGCTGACGGAACTGCGTGTCGATGGCGGCGCGGCGGCGAACGACCTGCTGATGCAGATGCAGGCCGACCTGCTCGGCGTGCCCGTCGTGCGCCCGCAGATGCTGGAGACGACGGCGCTGGGGGCTGCCTATCTTGCCGGTCTGGGCGTCGGCGTGTGGTCGGGCGTGGACGAGGTTGCGGCGCATTGGCGCGCGGCGCGGCGTTTCGAACCGGCGATGGACGCGGATCGGCGCGAGGCGCTGATCGCCCGCTGGCATCGCGCCGTCGAGCGCTCGCGTGGCTGGGCTGAGGCGTGACTGTGACACTAGGCAGGGACGCGGAGGGCCGGCTCGATCGGGCGTCGCTACTCGCCCGCCTGCGCGAGACCGATGCGTGGGACGTCGTCGTGATCGGCGGCGGAGCGACGGGGCTGGGCTGCGCGGTCGATGCGAGCTCGCGCGGCCACCGCACGCTGCTGCTCGAGGCCCGCGACTTCGCGAAAGGAACCAGTTCGCGCGCGACCAAGCTGATCCACGGCGGCGTGCGCTACCTCGCGCAGGGCAATCTGCCGCTCGTGCACGAGGCCCTTGCCGAGCGCTCGCGCCTGCTCGCGAACGCGCCGCATCTGGTGCGCAAGTTACGCTTCGTCGTGCCGGCCTACCATTGGCTGGACATTCCCAAGTTCGGTACCGGGCTCGCGTTCTACGATCTGCTGTCAGGCATGCACGGCATCGGCCACAGCCGTGTGCTCGACGCCGCGAGCACCATCGTCGCCCTGCCGACGCTCAGGCCCGGCGGCTTGCGCGGAGGCATCGCCTATTGGGATGCCCAATTCGACGACGCGCGCCTTGCGCTGGCCCTGATGCGCACGCACGTCGACCTGGGCGGGCTCGCGCTCAACTATCTTCCCGTCGACGGCCTGGTCGTCGAGGACGGACAGGTGAACGGCGTCCTTGCGCACGACGCCGAGACCGGCGAGACGTTCCGCATCGCGGCGGGCGTCGTGGTCAACGCGACCGGCGTGTGGGCCGACGCCATCCGCCGCGCGGAGCTCCCGCAGGTGCGTCCCTTGCTGAAACCCAGTCAGGGCGTGCATGTCGTGGTGGATGCGGAATTTCTCCCCGGACGCGATGCGCTGCTGGTGCCTCAAACCGCCGACGGCCGCGTCCTGTTCGTGATTCCGTGGCAGGGGCGGGTTGTGATCGGTACCACGGATTCGCCGAGGCAGGACCTTCCGCTGGAGCCGCAGCCGCTCGCGGGCGAGATCGATTTCATCCTCGCCGCCGTTGCGCCCTATCTCGTGCGGCCACCCTCGCGCGCGGACATCCGCAGCGTCTTCGTCGGCCTGCGTCCGCTGATCGGCGCGGGCGACAGTTCCGCCACCCGCAGCCTGTCGCGCGAGCACTGCATCGAGGTGTCGCCGGGCGGACTGGTAACGATCACCGGCGGGAAATGGACGACATATCGCCGCATGGCCGAGGAAACCATTGACACCGCGCAGTCGGTCGCCGGCCTGTCGCGACGTCCGTGCGTCACCGCCGATCTGCGTCTGCACGGAGCGCAGGCGGGGCCCTCGTCCGATCCCTACGGTTCGGCGCGCGCCGCCGTGGACGCGCTGCCCGGCGCCGGACGCCGCGTGCATGCGGGTTTCCGCCTGACCGAAGCCGAAGTGCGCTACGCTGCGCGGTGCGAGCTCGCACGCGGCGTGGAGGACGTGCTGGCGCGCCGGCACCGCGCGCTGTTCCTCGATGCCGCCGGAGCGGCTGCCGCCGCGCCCGAGGTCGCGCGCCTGCTGGCAGACGAGTTGGGAAAGGATGCGGACTGGTGCGAGGCCGAGGTCGGGCGCTTCGGCGCACTCGCCCGACAATACGCCCGGCCCGAAGAAGAATAAGAAGGGAAGGTCGCGCGGCGCGCAGGGCGCCCGTGCAGCTTTCCCGTCGAGGAGACCCGTGTGACGTCCTTGCGTATCGCATCGCTGACCCTCGTCACGATGATCGCCTTCGCGGCCAATTCGGTGCTGTGCCGCCTCGCGCTTCAGCACACCGGCATCGATCCGGCGAGTTTCACCGTGATCCGCCTTGTGTCCGGCGCCGTGATGCTCGCCATCCTGCTGCAGTGGCGGCACCAGCTTCCGGGCAAGGCGGGCAACTGGGGATCGGCCCTGGCCCTGTTCGCCTACGCTGCGGGATTCTCCTTCGCCTACGTGTCCTTGCCGACCGGCGTTGGGGCCCTGCTGCTGTTCGCGGCGGTGCAGGCGACCATGATCTTGACCGGAATCGCGCGCGGGGAGCGCCTGCGGACGCAGCAGATGGTGGGCTTGCTGCTCGCGTTTGGCGGGCTGGTGTATCTGCTGCTGCCCGGACTGAGTGCGCCGCCGCTCGGCGGGGCGCTGCTGATGATAGGGGCGGGCATCGCTTGGGGCGTGTATTCGCTGCGTGGCCGCAAGGTTTCCGACGCATTGGCGGCAACCGGCGGCAACTTCCTGCGCACGGTGCCGATGGCGCTCGCGCTCGGCATCCTCGGCACCGGCGACGTTCGCGTCGATCCGGCCGGCGCGTTCTACGCGGTGCTTTCCGGCGCGCTGGCCTCGGGGGCGGGCTATGCGGTGTGGTACGCGGCGTTGCGCGGCCTGACCGCCACGACTGCCGCGACCGTCCAGCTCAGCGTGCCGGTGATCGCGGCGGTGGGCGGGGTGTTGTTCCTCGGCGAGGCGGTGACGCTGCGCCTCGTCCTTGCATCGGTCGCGATTCTCGGCGGCGTCGCCATCGTGCTGCTCAAGCGCCGCGCCTGATCGGCGCCGTTCAGCGCGCCGGGCCGCAGCTGATGCGCTCGGCCGAATACATGGTCGCGCTGGCGACCGTCCGCGCGAATCGCCGCGTCCCGCTCTCGAGCCGCGTGAGGAGACGCTGCAGGGCGCTCGCCGGCGGCGGCTCGAGCCGGATGCGGGAGTCGAGGTCGGCCTCGATGACCATCCGGCCGTCGCCCGGCACACGGAAGCGGTCGCCCGCGCCGAGCCACTTGTCCTGTGAGTATCCCTCAAGTGTCAGCCAGGCGTGGCCGCTTTCCAGACTCACTTCCCAGTCGCTCGCATCATTGATCGAGAGGATTCCGCCTGCTTGCAGACTCCATTCCGGGCGCGCATATTTCGCTTCCATGATGCCTCCTGATGCTCCGGTCGAACAACCGTCGTGGGAGGAATTGTCATCGCGAACGGCGATCGTGAAAATCGATCTTTTCTGGCATGTTTGTGAATAGGGCTCACATATGGAACGCCCCGGGAAACTTCCGCCGCTGCCGGCGCTGCGCGTCTTCGAGGCGGCTGCACGCCTGTCGAGCGTCTCGCGCGCGGCCGACGAACTGTTCGTCACGCACGGCGCGGTCAGCCACCAGATCCGCTCGCTCGAGGAGCATCTCGGCTTTCCGCTCTTCCATCGTCAGGGCCGGGCGGTCGTGCTGACCCCCGCCGGCGAAGAGCTCCTGCAGGCCGCAAACGGCGCCCTGCGGCAGATCGCCGATAGCGTGGCGAGTCTCAGGCGGCGCTCCAATCCGAACCGCCTGTCGATCAGCGTCATGCCGTCGTTCGCCAGCCGCTGGCTGACGCCGCGCATCGGCGCCTTCATCGACGCCCACCCGTCGGCGGAAGTGAATATCACCGCCACCGGCGCCCTCACGGATTTCAGCCGCGACGGCATGGACCTGAGCATCCGCTGGGGGCCGGGAGGCTACACGGGAGTCAGGAGCGAACTGCTGATGGACGACGTCCTGTTCCCGGTCGTGAGCCCCGCCCTGTGTGCCGGGCACCCCCTGCGCGTCCCGGCGGACCTCGCCGGGCTGCCGCTGCTGCGCTCGGAAGGGGAGGACTGGGCACCCTGGTTTCGCGCCGCGGGACTCGACTGGCCCGAACCGGCGAGCGGCCTGATGTTGTCCGATTCCGCCCTGGTGCTTCAGGCGGCGCTGGAAGGCCGCGGGGTCGCGCTCGCCCGGCGCAGCCTCGCCGCCTCGGCGCTGCGCGCGGGAAAACTGCTGCGCCCCTTCGACATCGCGATCGAGGCGCGGCATGCACCGGAAGGGCTCTGCGCGATCGATTTCCCGCCCGATCTGCCGTTCGCGCAGCGCCCGCTGTGGCGCTACTGGATCGTGCTGCCGGAACGGACTCCCGAGACGCCGCTGCTCGCGTCCTTTCTCGAGTGGCTGCGTGCCGAGGTGGCGGCCGATCTTGCCGCGCCTCTGGCGCCGCTGCCGGCGGGGCGCGGCAGCTTCGCCGCCCTGATGTGATCTGGCTCCTCAGGTGGCCGTCGTGCCGGTGCCGGCCGTGCTACGCGCCAGGGTGACGACGGCCTCGAGTCCGCCCTCGGGCCGGTTCGCCAGTCGTACCTCGCCGCCCTGCGCCCGCAGCAGGTTGCGTGCGATCGCCAGCCCGAGACCGGTGCCGCCCGTTTCCCGGCTGCGCGAGGACTCCACGCGGTAGAAGGGTTCGAATACCTTGTCGAGCTCGTCCTGCGGCAGGCCGGGGCCGTCGTCGCGGATGCGCAGTTCGCAGGCCGCGGGCAGCGTGTGGAGGGCGATGCGCACGCGTCCCCCGAACTTGTGCCCGTTCTCGATCAGGTTCCACAGCGCGCGCCGCAGCCCGCCCACCTGCCCGCGGCAGGGCTGCACCGGATCGCCCTCGAACTCGACGTCCCAGCCCATGTCCTGGGCGTCGTCGCGCAATGCGGCGACCAGGGCATTCAGGTCGATCGCCTGCTTCGGCGAACTCGCGTCCAGGCTGCGCGCGTAGTCCAGCCCTTCCTTCGCCAGTGCCTGCATCGCGTCGAGGTCGCTCTGGAACTTCGCACGCAGGGCTTCGTCGTCGATGAGTTCGGCACGCAGGCGCAGGCGCGTGATCGGCGTCTGCAGGTCGTGCGAGATTGCCGCCAGGATGCGCGTGCGCTCGCCCACGTGCTGCAGGATGCGTTGCTGCATGCGGTTGAAGGCGTGCGCGGCCTGCGCGGCCTCGGCGGGGCCGTCGGTGGCGAGCGGCGGACGGTTCGGATCCTCGCCCAGCGCGTCGGCGGCGGCCGCGAGCCGCGTGATCGGGCGCGTCGCGATGCGCACCGCGAACCAGGTCAGCAGGGTGACGCCGACGATTAGCGCCAGCAGCGAGGTCACGAGGCTGCCCGGCGGAAGCGGCGGTGGCCGCATGCCGAACATCGGGCCGGGCAGGCGGATCAGCAGCGGGGTACCGTCCCCCAGACTCAGGCTGACGAAGGACTGGAAGCGGTGCGGATGCTCTTCGTCCGACCGCGTGCGGGTGAGCACTTCGACGCTGCGGTCCGGCAGGGCCTCGCGGATTGCCGCGGCAAGCGGTGCCGAGGCGGTACTGGCGGTCGCGTCGGGCGGCGGCGGCGCAAGCGCGAAGCGCAGGCGGCGGCGTCCGACCGCATCGATCCAGTCTTCGCGTTGCTCTGCGGGCAGGTGTTCCAGCACATCGACCGCAGCCGCGATTTCCCGCGCGACGCCCTCGAACAGGACTTCGCGCGCATAGCGGTCGCGTTCGCTGACGAACAGCGCCAGACTCACAGCGAGCACGACCACCATCCCGCCCAGCCAGATCAGCATCAGTCGGGCGAACAGCGTGCGGGTCCAGCGGGTCTTCATGAGACCTCGTCTTCCGGCGTGACCGGCGTCACCGCGCACGCGAGCACGTAGCCCTCGTTGCGCACCGTCTTGATGACCTCCGGTTCGCGCGCATTGTCGCCGAGGCGCTGGCGCAGCCTGCTCACGAGCAGGTCGATCGAACGATCGAAGACGTCCGCCTCGCGGCCCTGGGTCAGTTCCATCAGCTGATCGCGATTCAGAACCCGCTGCGGATGCGACAGGAACACCGACAGGAGCCTGTATTCGGCGCCGGACAAGGGGACGATCGTGCCGTCGGCACCGACGAGGTGACGGCCCACGGTATTCAGGCGCCAGTGCGCAAAGCCCAGTTCGCTCGCGTGCTGCACCGGCGCGGCATCGAGATTGGGCGGCAGCGCGCGTGCGCGGCGCAGGACGGCGCGGATGCGCGCGAGCAATTCGCGCGGCACGAAGGGTTTCGGCAGGTAGTCATCCGCACCCATCTCCAGTCCGAGGATGCGGTCCATGTCCTCTCCCCGTGCGGTCAGCATCAGGACCGGGGTGTTCACGTGCGGGCCGGCTGCGCGCAGGTTGCGGCACAGGGTCAGGCCGTCCTCTCCGGGCAGCATCAGGTCGAGCACGATCAGGTCCACGCGGTGACGGTCGAGTGCTGTCTTCATCTCCCGCCCGTCCGCGGCGGTAGTGCAGCGCAGTCCCTGCTTTTCGAGGTAGTCGGCCAGCAGCGTGCGGATCTCGCGGTCGTCGTCGACGATGAGGATATGGTCGGGTGCGTTCGTCATGATCTTTGAATCGATGCAACGGGGCTGCAGGGGCTGTCCCGGGAGTTCGGGTCGATCGAATCTTACGGCCGCGAGGCCGCCGGTTTGTATCCCAGAGTATCGCCCACGGCGCGCGAAACACGACCATTCAATCGGCCCCCCTGCGGACAAATCGCGCATACACGCCGGTGATGAAATGACTCTGCCGCCCGCGACGGGCGAACCCGATCACCAACCGGAGAAGGATCATGAAAACCTGGATGAAGAATTCACTCGCCGCCGCACTGGTCGCGACGATCGGCATGGGAGCCGGCGGGGCGTTCGCGGCACCGTGGGGCGACTGCGACGGTTCGCGTGGCGGAATGCACCGGATGCACCGCATGGACCCGGCAGCGATGTCCGAGCACATGACGCAGCGCCTTGCGACGCTGCAGACCGCGCTTTCCCTCAAGCCCGAGCAGGCGCTGGCGTGGGAACAGTTCAAGAGTGTGATGCAGGACAAGGCGCGCAGGATGTCCGAACACATGCAGGCGATGCGCACGCAGGAGCATCCGAAGACTGCACTTGAACGCATGGAGCGCATGGAGTCCTTCGCCAAGGAGCGTCTGGCGTCGATGCAGGACGTGCGCAAGGCCACCGAAGCGCTGTATGGCGGACTCGATGCGACGCAGAAGAAGACCTTCGATGAAAAGTTCCCGATGTCCGGACCGCGCGGGATGGGGCGCGGCGGGAAAGGCGGCGGCCGCATGGGGCCGGGCATGATGCCTCCGGCGGGCCCCGACGGCACGAGCTGAGCCCGATCCGGCGCAAGGAAGGCTCGCGCGTCGGCGGATCGCAAAAATGAAAAAGCCGCGCCTTGTGGGCGCGGCTTTCAGCTTGGGCGGGCCTGATGGCGGCCCGCCTATGCCCCTTTGATCAGTGGAACTGCTCTTCTTCGGTCGAACCGGTGAGGGCCTTGACCGAGGACGAGCCGCCCTGGATGACAGTGGTGACGTCGTCGAAGTAGCCGGCGCCGACTTCCTGCTGGTGCGAAACGAAGGTGTAACCCTTTTCGCGAGCGGCGAATTCCTTCTCCTGGACCATTTCGACGTAGTGCTTCATGCCTTCGCCGCGGGCGTAAGCGTGGGCGAACTGGAAGGTGTTGAACCAATTGACGTGGATACCGGCCAGCGTGATGAACTGGTACTTGTAGCCCAGCGCCGACAGCTCGTCCTGGAACTTGGCGATGGTCTTGTCGTCGAGGTTCTTCTTCCAGTTGAACGACGGCGAGCAGTTGTACGACAGCAGCTTGCCCGGGCAGGCGGCGAGCACGGCCTGCGCGAATTCACGGGCGAAGCCGAGGTCCGGCGTGCCGGTTTCGCACCACACCAGATCGGCGTAGGGGGCGTAGGCGACGCCGCGGCTGATGGCCTGCTCGAGACCGTTCTTCACGCGGTAGAAGCCTTCCTGGGTGCGCTCGCCGGTGAGGAAGGGCTTGTCGTTGGCGTCGTGGTCCGAGGTGATCAGGTTCGCGGCTTCCGCGTCGGTACGGGCCAGGATCAGCGTCGACACGCCCATCACGTCGGCGGCGAAGCGGGCCGAGATCAGCTTCTCGATCGCTTCCTGCGTCGGGACGAGCACCTTGCCGCCCATGTGGCCGCACTTCTTCACGGCAGCCAGCTGGTCTTCGAAGTGAACCCCGGCGGCACCGGCCGCGATCATGTTCTTCATCAGTTCGAAGGCGTTCAGCACGCCGCCGAAACCGGCTTCCGCGTCAGCGACGATCGGCAGGAAGTAGTCGATGAATTCCTTGTCGCCCGGGTTGACGCCGCGCGACCACTGGATCTCGTCGGCACGCTTGAAGGTGTTGTTGATGCGGCGAACCATGGTCGGCACCGAGTCGTAGGCGTACAGCGACTGGTCCGGGTACATGGTCTCGGAGGTGTTGCCGTCGGCGGCAACCTGCCAGCCCGACAGATAGACGGCTTCCAGGCCGGCCTTGGCCTGCTGCATCGCCTGACCGGCAGTGATCGCGCCGAAGGCATTCACATAGCCCTTCTTCGCGCCGCCGTTGACCTTCGCCCACAGCGTCTCGGCGCCACGCTTGGCCAGCGTGTGCTCGATCGGCAGGGAGCCGCGCAGGCGGACGACATCGGCGGCGCTGTAGCCGCGCTTGATGCCATTCCAGCGGGGGTTTTCGGCCCAGTCTTTCTCGAGGGCGGCGATTTGCTGTTCGCGGGTCAGGGTCATGACAATTCCTTCTCGACGGATGGTTTACGTGCAGGTTTCAACTCGGCTGCCCGCCCGGTCGGTGTTCCGGCCGGGTGGGTCTTGCCGGTACGGGGGCAGCTAAAGCGTCCTCGTGTGGGGAAAAGTATAGGGACGATCTCGCTTTGCAGCAATAAGTCTTATATAAGATATAAGAAATTATTTGAGGCAAATAAATCAACGAGTTGCGATCGTGTTTTCATATTGTGAGATCGATGTTGGCGTTGTGAAATGAAATGCTGCTGCGGCGCGCAAGATCGGGCGGGCGCAGGGGCAGGGTCAAGATCGGGGCCGGCATCTGCAGCGCGGCCCCGTGACGGTCAGAGCAGGACCGATTCGGAAACCACGACGCCGTCCTCGTCCGCATAGACGAACTGACCGGGCACGAAGGTGACGCCGCCGAAGGTCACCGGCAGGTCCCTGTCGCCGACGCCCTTCTTGATACTCTTCTGCGGGTGTGTGCCGAGCGCGAATGCGCCGATGTCCATGCCGCTGATCGCCTTGGAATCGCGGATGCAGCCATAGACGATCACGCCGGCCCAGCCGTTCTTCACACCCAGCAGCGCCAGCTGGTCGCCGACCAGCGCGCAGCGCATCGACGCGCCGCCGTCGATCACGAGCACGCGGCCCTTGCCCGGCCCCTCCAGTGCGGTGCGCACCAGCGAGTTGTCCTCGAAGACCTTGAGCGTTGCGATCTCGCCGCCGAAGGCGGGGCGGCCGCCGTAGCTGCGGAACATCGGGCTGACGACACGGAGTTTGCCCTCGTGGGCGTCGCAGAGGTCGGCGGTCTGGATTTCCATGCTTGCGTTTCCTTGTTTGCTGGCGGTTGACAGGGGACATTCGATGACACGCGCAATCCTGCGCGTGCTCAGGGCAGGCACGATAAACCAGCGCGACACAATCGGGATAGGGGCGGTCAGGTCACCTGACCGTTCCCCTCCCACACCACCCGGCATGCGGGTCCGCACCGGGCGGTTCGAGCAGTTGAGGTCATGAGAGCCGAGGTACGCCGAGTCGGTCGAAGTAG
>NZ_QVLR01000058.1 GCF_014822185.1 Azoarcus sp. Aa7 | reverse complement strand
CGGCCGGGGTCCGCGAGGCGCCAGGCGCGCTCGGGGCGGTGCTCGGAAACCGGATGCACGGTGCGTACCGCCTCGCGCCCCAGCCGGGCGCGCAGGCGGTCGAGCAGCAGGGCGGCGGCGTCGCGTGCGCTGTCGGGATCGCCGAACAGGTCCTGCGTGCGCCCGGGGGTGACCACCGGGTTGTCGGCGAAAAGGCGCAGAGCCTCGACCGGTGCGGGCAGCTCCAGCGCGGCCAGATGCTCGCGGGCGAGCATCAACATCCGCCCGTCGTCGCGCCCCGGCGCGCCGGTGACGATCTCGAGCACGGTGTCGGGGCGGTCCTCGTGCTCCAGGTGCAGGCGGCAGCGGTCGAGCGCGGCATGGCGGGCGGCAAGCCAGGCGGAAAGCCCGGAAAACAGCCTTCCCGCGGCGAACAGCAGCGGCTCGGTGTGCAGCATGCTTGCGGGCAGGACCAGGCGCGCTTCGAAGCGTTCCGGCGGCAGGAACCACAGGCGTGGATCGGGGCGTTCGCCGCGGGCCCGTGCGAGCGTGTCGAGCACGACGGAGGCCTGGCGGCGAGCCAGCCCGTCGCGCGGCAGGCGGGCGACGTCGCCGATGCGGCGGGCGCCGATGCCGTGCAGCAGCTCGAGCGTGGCACGGGACACTTCGGCGCCGTCGCCGAGTAGTTCGACGGGCAGATCGTCCAGCTTGCGCCACCATTCGGCGGCGGCCCGGATCTGCCGGCCCGGGTGCGTGCGGGCGAGCCAGCGTGCCGCGAGCGGGGTCGGGGCGGCGGCGATGGCGGCGTCCAGGCCGAGCGGAACGAGCCTGGAACGGATACGCCGCACCAACCCCGTGACGCCGCCGAAAAGGCGCAGGCTGCCACTCGTTTCCAGCACCAGCGCATCGGGCGGGTCGATGCTGACGCAAGGCGTGAATTGCGCGGCCCACGCGGCGAATTCAGCCAGCATCGCGGCCTCGAGCGCCGGGTCGCGTTCACGCAGCTGCAGCGACGGGGCGACGGCGAGTGCGCCGGCCACGTTCTGGCCGGGCTCGACGCCGCGCGCCAGCGCAGCGGGCGTCGCCGCGACCACGCGCGCACCGGGGTTGTGTTCGACGACCGCGAGTTCGCCCGGCTCAGCCACGCCGCGCGTGAATACCTGCAGCGGCAGGTCGGATAGGATCAGGGCGAACCAGAGCATCGTTGAGGGCGGGGGCGTGGCGCAGGCCGGGACGTTGAGGGAGCGACAGGCACAGCGGGGTGGCGAGGCCGGGGCCGCGCCGCTTGAGGATGTCCACCGCGAGTTCGCCGTCGCGCGCCGCGAGCCGCAGGCGCAGGACGGCGGGGGAGGGTTGCCGTGCGGCGGATGCGGGGCGGAACAGGAACAGCGGCGTCGCGGAGCTTTCGGCGGCGAGTTGCAGGCGCCGCAGCGCGGCGGTGTCCGCGCGCGCCAGCCAGGCGAGCACGGCGCTGCTGCCGCCCGAGGCCAGCGCCTGCCGGACCGCCCACAGGGTTTCGGCGTGGCCGTCGGGTTGGAGCAGCAGCAAGCGTTCGAGCGGTACCCCCGCCGCGGCGAGGGCAGGGGCGTAGGGCAGGTGGGGCGGCGCGGCCCAGACGATCCAGCGGTCGGCCGGGAGCGCGTGCAGCACGGGCAGCAGCAGTCCGATCTCGCCGATGCCGGGGCTGTCGGACAGCAGCTCGATCAGCGCATTACGGGGCCAGCCGCCGCCTGGCAGCTGGGCGTCGAGCGCCGCAAAGCCGGTGGCGATGCCCGCTTCGGTCGACTGCGCGAGCCGGTCGGCCTGCCAGACGAGGCCGGGCGGCAGGGCGGCGAGGGCAGTCTGGGCGAGGGCGGACATCGGGGGCGGGAGGCGTAAAGGGGGATCACGGCGGAAGGCTTCACAGCGAACCGTTGCGCACCAGGCCGACGGCGATCCCTTCGATCGTCAGGGGGGTGCTGCGGGTGTCGACGACGATGGGCTCGAAGTCGGGGTTGGCCGGCAGCAGGCTGACGATGGGGCCCTTGCTGGTGAAGGTCTTCACGGTTACCTCGTCCTCGACGCGGGCGACCACGATCTGTCCGGAACGCGCCTCCTGGCTGCGGTGCACGGCGAGCAGGTCGCCGTCGAGGATGCCCGCGTCGCGCATGCTCATGCCGCGCACGCGCAGCAGGTAGTCGGCGCGCGGCGAGAACAGGGCCGGGTCGATCTGGTGGCGCGACTCGATGTGCTCGACCGCGAGGATCGGGCTGCCGGCCGCGACCCGCCCGATCAGCGGCAGGCCGAGCCCTTGGGCAAGGCGGATGCCGCGCGCCCGTCCTTCCTCGAGCAGGATCGCGCCCTTCGCGGCGAGCGCGCGCAGATGGCTTTCGGCCGCGTTCGGCGAGCGGAAGCCGAACGCCGTGCACACTTCGGCGCGCGTGGGCGGACGCCCCTCGGATTCGACCGTCTGGCGGATGAAGTCGAGGATTTCGCCCTGGCGGGCGGTCAGGTTATGGTCGCGGCTGCTCATGGGATTCTCCGGAGTAACTGTAATTTTAAACAGCTTATGATGATCCGCAAGCATTAAATCGGTGTAGCGCAAGCGGGCGAGACGCGGGTAGAGTTCGCTTCGTGTCTCGGCTAGAATCCAACGACGTCAGGGAGATCACATGTTGCAGATCGGTGATATCGCGCCAACGTTTTCGCTGCCGGATGCGGACATGGAGGATTTCGACCTCGCCGCAGAACGTGGCAAGCACCATGTGGTCCTCTACTTTTACCCTCGTGACAACACGCCGGGATGCACCCTGCAGGCGGCCGACTTCTCCGATCATGAAGATGACTTCGCCCGCTACGGCTGCATCATCGTTGGCGTCAGTCCCGACGATTGCCTGACCCACGCCGAATTCCGCGACCAGCACGGTCTGTCGATACGTCTGCTTTCCGACGTGGAGACCGAGGTGTGCCGGCTCTACGATGTCTGGCAGCCCAGGGAAGTCGATGGTGTGAAGAAGATGGGCGTGGCACGGACGACCTTCGTGATCGACAAGGAAGGCATCGTCCGCCACGCACTCCGCGACGTTACACCCCGCGGCCATGCGGCGGGGGTTTTCGAACTGGTCAGGAAACTGGAAACAGAGAAAGCTAATGGAAATCGTCAAGAACAGCGTCGTAACGCTTAAGTACACCGTCGTCGACCCGGACGGCAACATGATCGATGATGGTCAGCAGCCGCTGGTCTACCTGCACGGCGGCTACGATGGCATCTTCCCCGCCATCGAGGAGGCGCTGCACGGCAAGAAGGTCGGCGAGCAGCTGACGGTCAAACTGCAGCCCGAAGATGCCTTCGGCGATTACGACGAGGAACTCGTGCTGGTCGAGGATCTCACCCAGTTCCCCGAGAACATCGAGGTCGGCATGTCCTTCGAGCGCGTCACCGACGACGGCGAGGAGGAAATGATCTACCGAATCACCGACATCGCCGACGGCAAGGTCGTCGTCGACGGCAACCACCCGCTGGCCGGCACCGCGCTGGTGTTCGACGTCACCATCGCGGAAGTGCGTCCGGCGACTGCCGAGGAGCTGGCGCACGGCCACGTGCACGGCGCGGGCGGTCACCACCACTGATCGGCCGACCGGTCGCAGCATTGCCACAGGGCCGCGCAAGCGGCCCTTTTTCCATCCCTTCTTCGTTCAATTTCGCAGATATTCCCGCCCGATGACCGTACTCGCCGGAACCGACCGACCGCAGGCTGCGCAGCAGGACCGACCGATCGACGCTCCGCTCCTCGACGTGAGGGACCTGCGCGTGCAGATCGGCGCCGTCGCACGGCCCGTGCGCCCGGTCGATGGCGTCGGGTTCTCGATCGCGGCGGGGGAGACCTTCGCGCTGCTGGGCGAATCGGGCTGCGGCAAGTCGATGACGGCGCTGGCCCTGCTGCGCCTGTTGCCGGACGCCGGACGCATCGTCGGCGGCGAGGTGCGCTTTGCCGGCGACGAGCTGCTCGCGCGCAGCGAGGCGGGCATGCGCGAGGTGCGCGGCGGCCGGATCGCGATGATCTTCCAGGAGCCCTCGACCAGCCTCAACCCGGTGATGACCGTGATGGCGCAGATCGGCGAGGTGCTGGCGCGCCATCGCGGCCTGCGCGGCGCGGCGGCGCGTGCCGAGGCACAGCGCCTGCTCGACGCGGTGGGCATTCCCGACGCCGGGCGGCGGCTGGACGACTATCCCTTCCAGTTCTCCGGCGGGATGAAGCAGCGCGTGATGATCGCGATGGCGCTCGCGGGCGAGCCTGAGCTGCTGATCGCCGACGAGCCGACGACTGCGCTCGACGTGACCATCCAGGCCCAGGTGCTCGACCTGCTCGCACGCCTGCAGGCCGAGCGCGGCATGGGCATGCTGCTGATCACCCACGACCTGGGCGTCGTCGCACGCATGGCGCAGCGCATCGGCGTGATGTATGCGGGCGAGCTGGTCGAGACCGGCGCGCGGGAGGACTTCTTCCGCGAGCCGCTGCACCCGTATTCCCGCAAGCTCTTCGCCGCGCTGCCGACCGACGCCCAGCGCGGCCGTCCGCTGGCGGCGCTGGGTGGACATGTGCCCCCGCTCGATCAGGTTTTCACCGGCTGTCGCTTCGCCGGGCGCTGCCCGGATGTGTTCGACCGTTGCCGTCACGAGGCCCCGGCGTGGCAGGTCAGGGGGACGCAGGCGGTGCGCTGCCATCTGTACGCGAAAGATCACGCGGAAGATTACGCCGGTGGGCGCTCGTCCGCGGCGCCCGTGGCCGTTGCCGCGGACGAGCGCGCCGGCACAAGGACGGCGCCGCTGCTCGACGTGCGCGACCTGCAGGTGCATTTCCCGGTGCGCAAGGGCCTCCTGCGGCGCGAGGTGGCGCGCGTGCGCGCCGTCGATGGCGTGAGCCTCGCACTTGCGCCGGGCCGCACGCTGGCGCTGGTGGGCGAGTCCGGCTGCGGCAAGACGACCGCCGGCAAGGCGATCCTGCAGCTCGTGACGCCGACGGGCGGCGAGGTGTACCTCGACGGCACGCCGCTCGCGGGGCTGTCCCGCCCGGCCTTGCGCGCGCTGCGGCGCGACTTCCAGATGGTGTTCCAGGATCCCTTCGCGTCGCTGAACCCGCGCATGCGCGTGGGCGAGATCATCGAGGAAGGCATGCTCGCGCTGGGCGTCGAGCCGGATCCGCTGAAGCGTGCCGGACGCATCGACGCACTGCTTGCGCGCGTGGGACTCACGCCGGAAATGAAGCTGCGCTATCCGCACGAATTCTCCGGCGGCCAGCGTCAGCGCATCGCCATCGCCCGGGCGCTCGCGGTGCGGCCGAAACTGATCGTGTGCGACGAGCCGACGAGCGCGCTGGACGTGTCGGTGCAGGCGCAGATCCTCAACCTGATGCGCGAGCTGCAGGCGGAGTTCGATCTCGCCTATCTTTTCATCACGCACAACATCGGCGTGGTGAGCTGGCTCGCCGACGAGATTGCGGTGATGTACCTGGGACGCATCGTCGAGCAGGGGCCGGTGGGGAGCGTGCTGGCGTCGCCGGCGCACCCCTACACCCGTGCGCTGCTCGCGGCGGTTCCCGATATCGGGCGCGAAACCGCGGCGCACGCGGGCGGCGCGGCCGGTGCCGCACGCCCGGTGGTGGCCGGCGACCTGCCCTCGCCGCTGGCGCCGCCTGCGGGCTGCCATTTCCACCCGCGTTGCGAGCGGGCGACCGACATCTGCCGTGCGCAGTACCCCGCAGTTACCGATCTGCGCGGCGGGCGCAGCGTGCGCTGCCACTGGCCCGACTGAGGCGGTGCGCCGCCTTCAGCGGTTCTGGCTCTTCTGCGCGGGTTTGGTCGATTTGCCGGATGATCTCGGCGCCGCCTTGGTGGCCGATTTCGTGGGGGCTTTGGTGCTCCCCGACGAAGCCTTCCCGGCGGTGTGGTTCCGGTTGCCGGCTGATGCCTTGCCAGCCCGCGATTTCCCTCCACCCTTCGCCTGGGCGCCCTTGCGACCGCCCTTCTTGTCCGCTTTCGATGCCGACGCGGACGGAATCGTGCTGGTGTCGAGCGCCGCGTTGCGCGGAATCATCCGGGCCGCGGCGATGGCACCGCCGGGATCGACGCCGTCGGGCACGAGCAGCGTGTAGCCGGGGCTGACCCGGCTGCGCGAGTCGAGGCCGTTGATCTGGTGCAGTTCGTTCAGCGACAGGCCGAAATCGCGTGCGACCGACGCGAGGGTGTCGCCGCGCCGCATCTCGTAGGTGCGCCACTGCTTGCCGCTGCTCTCGTGCTCGGCAAGACGCGCGCGGAAGCGTTCGGCGCGGTCGACCGGGATTACCAGCGAATTGGCCTGCGCGATGGCGGGGCGGTTGTACGAGGGGTTGAGCGCGAGGAACTCGTCGAGCGGCATTTCGGCGAGGCGCGCGGCGGTCGCGAGGTCGATGCCGGCGGGTGCCGTGACGGTGACGAAGTGCCGCGTGTTGGGAACGTAAGGCAGTTCGAAGTGGAAGAGTTCCGGCTGGGCGACGATGTTCTTCAGCGCCTGCAGCTTCGGGACGTAGTTGCGGGTTTCCTCGGGCATCCGCAGCTGGCTGTATTCTGCCGGCAGGCCTCCGGCGAGATTGCGCTGGACGGCCCGTCCGACAGCACCTTCGCCCCAGTTATAGGAGGCGAGGGCGAGATGCCAGTCGCCGTGCATGTCGTAGATGGTCTGCAGGTAGTCCAGCGCGGCATTGGTCGAGGCGATGACGTCGCGCCGCTCGTCCACCCACTTGTCCTGGGTCAGGTTGTAGTTGCGCCCCGTCGAGGGGATGAACTGCCACAGGCCCGAGGCGCGCGCGCGCGAATAGGCCATGGGGTTGTAGCTGCTCTCGACCATCGGCAGCAGGGCGAGCTCCGTCGGCATGCCGCGGCGTTCGAGTTCGTCGACGATGTGATAGAGGTAACGCCCGCCGCGCTCGAACACTTTCTTCAGGAAACCCGGCCGGTTGAGGTAGAAGAGCTGCTGCTCGGCGACGATTTCGGTGTCGAGGTCGGGCATGCCGAAGCCGCGCCGGATACGGTCCCAGATGTCGTTCGCGTCGCGCGTGAGGTCCAGCGTGAGCACGCGGGGAACGGGGTCGCGCAGTTCGAGCACCTGGCCGGGGGAGGCGGCGAGGCCTTCCGACGCACGTGCGGCGGACGGCGGGCGCAAGCTCCCGAGCGAGCGCGTGGTGGCTTCGGCTGGCGCGGCTTCGGTCGGCACAGCATCAGCGGGCGCAGGGGTGTCGGGGGCGGGGGCATCCTCTGCCGTAGCGGAGGACGCTGCCGCGGCCAGCGCGATGACCAGCAGGAAGATTCGCAGGAGAGGAATCGCCATGAATCCGGCGCCTCGTTAGACAAAAGAGGGTGGACTCTATGGCAGGGGCGAAGGTGCGTCAAACCGGAAGTCGCGGGCGACGACCGGCGGCGCCGGAATGGTGCCGGCCAGGGGGTGGAAACTCCGGCCGGATCCGGCCGATGTCGTGCGGGGGGCGCTGCTTTTAGCGACATATCGGATGTTAGTTGATACGATAATAAGGTTTTATCGTTCCGCTGGAATATCGACAGGCATGAAGGTTCTCGTAATAGAAGACACCGTGACGAGTGCCGCCCTGATCTGCCGGATGCTTGGCGGGATGGGGCTCGAAACCGTTCACCGGCGCGACGGCGAGTCCGGCATCGATGCCTTCCGGCAGTCACGCCCCGATCTCGTCATGCTCGACGTCGTGATGCCCGGGATGGATGGCTTCGAGGTCGCGCGGCGCATACGCCAGCTCGAGTCGGACGGCGAATGGACGCCGATCATCTTCCTTTCGGCGCGGACGCGTGACGAGGACATCGAACGCGGCATCGCCGTGGGCGGTGACGATTATCTCGTCAAGCCGGTCTCCGAGGCGGTGCTCAAGGCCAAGGTGCGCGCCATGCAGCGCATCGCCCACATGCGTGCCTCGCTCGTGGCGCTCACGCGCAAGCTGGACGAGGCGAATCGCGAGCTGACGCGCCTGTCGGCCTTCGACGGGCTGACGGGAATCGCCAATCGCCGCACCTTCGATGCGACGCTGTCGCGCGAATGGCGGCGCAGTGCGCGCAGCGGGGCGCCGATTGCGCTGATGGTGGTCGACGTCGACTGCTTCAAGCAGTTCAACGACGCGTACGGCCACCAAGTGGGCGACGAGTGCCTGAAGGCGGTCGCGCGCGCACTGGCCGGCAACACCCGGCGGCCGGTGGATCTGGTCGCGCGTTACGGCGGCGAGGAATTCGCCGTCGTGCTGCCGGACACCGACGCGCAGGGCGCCGCGATCGTTGCCGAGTCGATGCGCAGGGCGGTCGAGGCCCTGGCGATCACGCACCGCCACTCGACGGCGGCGCGGGTCGTCACGGTGAGCGTCGGCATCGCGGTGACGAGCCCCGAGCGCAGCGACGACGGCGGCTTCGCGACTCTTGTTGCGCGCGCCGACGAGGCGCTGTACCGCGCCAAACGCGACGGACGCAACCGCTGGCATCTTGCCGCGGCGCCCGCGCTCGCCGTGGTGCAATAGCAGAGGCAGTCAGAACACGTCCTTCCAGCGGCGCAGGGCGGCGAAGCATTCGGCGGAACTCGCCGGACGCTGCCCGCTGTGTGCCGCGACCGTGTCGATCAGGCCGGGGGCGTCGGTACGCAGGAAGGGATTGATACGGCGTTCGCGCTCGATGCTGGTGGGCAGGGTCGGCCGGCCGGCGGCGCGCAGGGCCTCGCATTCGGCGAGCCAGGCATCGCGTGCCGGGTTGACCGGTTCGGCGGCGCGTGCGAAGGCGAGGTTGGCCAGCGTATATTCGTGGGCGCTATAGACCGCGGTGTCGCCCGGAAGCTGCGCCAGGCGCTGCAGCGAGGCGTGCAGCTGCGCCGCCGTGCCGCCGAAGAGGCGGCCGCAGCCGGCGCTGAACAGCGTGTCGCCCGCGAACAGGGTGCCGGGCGTGTGGTAGGCGATATGCGTGGTCGTATGGCCCGGGATTGCGAACACGGTGAACCGGAGTTCCAGGGCGTGAAGGACGACCTCGTCGCCTTCGCCGACACGGCGCGTCAAGCCGGGGATGTTCTCGCCGGCGGGACCGAACACCGCAGGGTGGTGGCGCGCGGCGAGTTCGGCGACGCCGCCGATGTGGTCGTCGTGGTGATGGGTCAGCAGGATCGCCACGAGCCGCAAGCCGTGTTCCTGCAGGGCCGCTTCGACGACGGATGCGTCGCCGGGGTCGACGACCACCGCCCAGGGGCCGCGGCGAAGCAACCAGATATAGTTATCGCGGAAGGCCGGAAGAGGGATAATGTCGGCGCTGCGGATTTTTGAGTGCTGATCGTCCATGTCCATCCTCAGTCTGTCGGACTGGCTTGAAACCCCGCAGGGAAGTTATCTGCTGCGATGGGAACAGGCCAAATTCGATCTCATGGTAGCCGACATTTTCGGCTACAACGCCGTGCAGATCGGATTGCCGGAATACGACTTCCTGCGCGGCAACCGCATCCCGTTCCGTTTCCAATGCGCGCGCTCCGGCGACGTCGCAGTCGTTGCGGAGGGCGGCGCGCTGCCGTTCGCGTCGGCAAGCATCGATCTCGTGCTGTTGCCGCACGTGCTGGAATTCTCGCGCAATCCGCACCAGGTGCTGCGCGAGGTCGAGCGGGTGCTGGTGCCCGAGGGCAGCGTGGTCATCGCCGGATTCAATCCCTTCAGCCTGTGGGGATTGCGGCGCCTGGTGGCGCGGCGTTCGGGGACCTACCCGTGGCGCGGGCAATACCTGTCGGTGCGACGCACGAAGGACTGGCTGGCGCTGCTCGGTTTCGAGACGCAGGCGGGCAGCTTCGGCTGCTACGCGCCGGCGTTCGCGAGCACGAAATGGCTGGAGCGCTGGGGCTTCATGGACAAGGCGGGCGACCGCTGGTGGCCGATCTGCGGCGGTGCCTACATCATCCAGGGCATCAAGCGGGTGCAGGGAATGCGCCTGATAACGCCGAACTGGCGCGATGCGCGCGCCGCGGCAAAGCGTCTTTCACCGGTGGCCCAGCGCGGGCGGCAGGTGACGGGCGGCGTACAAAAAGTGGAATAGATGGAAGAAGTCGAGATATTTACCGACGGGGCCTGCAGCGGCAACCCGGGACCCGGCGGCTGGGGCGCGATCCTGCGCAGCGGCCCGCACGAGAAGGAAATCTGGGGCGGCGAGCCGCAGACCACCAACAATCGCATGGAACTGCTTGCAGTGATCCGCGCGCTGGAGACGCTCAAGCGTCCCGTCACGGCGCGTGTGCATACCGACAGCCAGTACGTGCAGAAAGGCATCTCCGAGTGGATCCACGGCTGGAAGAAGCGCGGGTGGAAGACCGCTTCGCGCGAGCCGGTGAAGAACGAGGACCTGTGGCGCGCGCTGGACGAGGCGGCAAGCCGGCACAAGGTCGCGTGGATCTGGGTGCGCGGCCACGCGGGGCACGCGGAGAACGAGCGCGCGGACGAACTCGCGCGCCGCGGTGTCGATGCCGTGCGTGCGCGCGGCAGCTCCGTCGCCGAGATCTGATCAACCGGCCCGCGAGGGCGCGAACGAACTACCGGGGATGAACCCTTGAGACAGATTGTCCTGGATACCGAAACCACGGGCCTCGATTGGCGCAATGGCGACCGCGTGATCGAGATCGGCTGCGTGGAACTGCTCAACCGCAACCTGACCGGGCAGCATTATCACGTCTATATCAACCCGGAACGGGGGATCGACGCCGAAGCGATCGCGGTTCACGGCATCACCGAGGAATTCCTCGCCGACAAGCCGAAGTTCCGCGACGTCGTGGGCGACTTCATGGATTTCGTCCGCGACTCGGAACTGGTGATCCACAACGCGAGCTTCGACGTCGGCTTCCTCGACAACGAACTGTCGCTGCTGGGGCATCCGAAGCTCGGGGCGCTGTGCACGGGCGTGATCGACACGCTCAAGATGGCCAAGGAGCTGAATCCGGGCAAGAAGGCCTCGCTCGATGCGCTGTGCGACCGCTTCGAGATCGACAACGCCGCGCGTACCCTGCACGGCGCGCTGCTCGACGCGGAACTGCTCGCGGACGTGTACCTGGCGATGACCCGCGGGCAGGAAAGCCTGATGATGCTGCTCGACGACGAGCCGGCGATGGGCGGCCTCGACGCGAGCGGCAGCCCGATCGAGCGGCCGTCGCTGCGCGTGCTACGCCCGTCGGCCGACGAACTGGCGGAGCACGACCGCGTGCTGAAGGACATCACCAAGGCCAACAAGGGCGCCTGCCTGTGGATTCCGCCGGTGCCCGCGGAGGATGCACCGGTTACCTGAAGGCGCGCGATAACTCGTAGATACTGTTATCCGGGTCAAGTGCCATGCATGGCCGGATCGAAAGCCTTTCCCGATTTGAGCACACCGAAGGCGACATGAACGAGCTTTCGCATCATGGCGCCGATGATGAGCATGGGCGGCTT
>NZ_QVLR01000057.1 GCF_014822185.1 Azoarcus sp. Aa7 | reverse complement strand
CCATCGCTTGCCCAAAAAGCAAGGAAACTACACAAAACAGGCGCGAGTGAACAGGGGGTGTGCAAGTGCATGATCGTCAACGGGTTTCTTTGGAGCTCATGCTATGTGCGTAGCTGCGGCAGCCCTGCCTTATCACGCCATTGGTGCGGATCTAGAATCCCCACGCCTCGATAAGGGGTTTGTCATCAATTGTCAGGGTGCAATTGCGCGTGCAATTCGCCGGGGTGCCCTCTTGATACATGAGCAAACTTCGCAGTGTGCGCGGATCGGCCGTCCTGCATGAATTTCCCGGTGGGCGATCATTCCGTGCCGCAATCAAGAATTTCCTTCTGAGCCCTCTCTTCGGCGCGTGGTGCGACGAGGCGGATATCGGCCGTTATCGGGGCAACGCGACTTCCAACAGATAGATGGTTTTAAAACGTTCTGGAGAACATGAAATGCGCAAGCTCGTAATTGCACTCGGGTCGGTCGTTGCCTTGAATTCGATGGCGGTATTTGCTGCCGACGAGGATGCCGCAGTGGGATTGCTGCGCAAGAGCAAGTGCCTTAATTGTCATGCCGTGGAAAGCAAGAAGGATGGCCCGGCGTATCGCGAGGTGGCAGCCAAATATCGCGGTAAGACAGAGGCCGAGGACAAGCTCACAAAGCACATCACGGTGCCGAACAAGGTGAAGATCGACGGGCGGGAAGAGCCGCACCAGATGGTGAAGAGCAAGGATCCGGAGGAAATCAAGAATCTGGTCAGCTGGATTCTTTCCCTGTAAAGGGCCTCTCGATCATTGAAGGCGCGCCATGAAAAGAATTCTGACCCGGATTGGCGGCTGGCTGGCCAGACGCAATCCCTTCCTGCTGATTGGCATTACCGTCGTCGCAACCATGGTGGCCGTGACCGGCGGATCTGCGGTGATGGACTACACGATGACGGAGGCGTTCTGCACCTCGTGTCATGAAATGCGCAACAACGTGTACGCGGAATACGGCGGCTCCATCCACGACACCAACCGTACCGGAGTGAGGGCGATCTGTCCGGATTGCCATGTCCCGCGCGAGCCGGTGGACAAGTGGATCCGCAAGGTCCAGGCGGTCGGGGAGCTCTACCAGCATTTCGTCGTGGGCAAGATCGATACCAAGGAGAAATTCCGTGAGCATCGGGCCGACCTCGCGAAGAACGTGTGGACGCGGATGAAGGCGACCGATTCGCGCGAGTGCCGTCACTGCCACACAGCGGACAAGATGAGCTCCGACCTGCAGACCGAGACGGCGCAGGCGCGGCATGAGAAGGGGCGCGAAGAAGGCCTCACCTGCATCGACTGTCATTTCGGCATCGCCCACAACGAACCGAAGGGCATTACGCCGGCCGACATCGTCGTAAGGCAGAAGTTGTAGCAGCCGGGACGCCCGGCCCGATCGGGGGCAGGGCGTCTTTTCATTTCAGGGAGTCAATATGTCAAAAACAAGCAGAATGGTGATCGCCGGGCTCTTCGCCGTGCTTGGCTTCGTCGCCAACGTCCACGCTGCGACGGAAGGCGGCGGCAAGGACAAGGTGCTCAAGGGCGACCAGGCATGCATCCGCTGTCATGACGGCACGGAATCGTATCCGGTCTTCGATATCGGCAAGACCAAGCACGGCACCGTCGCCGACGGCCGGACGGGAAGCTGTACCGCGTGCCACGGTGCCAGCGAGACCCATATCCGGATTCCCGAGGACGCCACCGAGCGCCCGCAGCCGACGGTGAGCTTCGGTGCGAAATCGAAAGCGCCGGTTGCCGAACGCAATGCGCAGTGCCTGAACTGCCACTCGGGCGCGAAGCGCATGTTGTGGCAAGGCAGCACGCACGAGCAGGAAGACCTCGCCTGTACGTCCTGCCATCAGGTGCATGCCCAGCACGACAAGGTGCGCGACAAGCAGACGCAGCCGGAAAAGTGCTTCACCTGCCACAAGGACAAGCGCAACGAATTCACCAAGGCGTCGCGCCATCCGATCAAGGAAGGCAAGGTCGCCTGCTCGGACTGCCACAACCCGCATGGATCGGCCGGGCCGAAGCTGATGGTCCGGGATACCGTGATCGACACCTGCTATTCGTGCCACGCGGAGAAGCGCGGACCGTTCCTGTGGAACCATCAGCCGGTGACCGAGGATTGCGCGATCTGCCATAACCCGCACGGCAGTTCCAACGCCCGCCTGCTCAAGCAGTCGATGCCCTTCCTGTGCCAGGAATGCCACGAGCCGGGTTCGCATCAGGGGATCGCGCCGTCGTCGCGCACGAACGCCTCTCTCGCGTTGCCCCAGCCCGACATCGCCAGTGCCCGCCAGTGCGTCAACTGCCACACCAATCTGCACGGTGGCAACAGCCCGCTGAATAGCTCGGTCAATCGTTCGCTGGTTCGCTAAGGGAGGACACATCATGAGAACGCAACACATGCACAGCCTCCGCCTGAGCGCCGTCGCGGCAGGCCTGCTGCTCGCCTTCGGGTCGGCATCCGCGCAGGAGATGTCCGCCGAAGACCTGGAGCAGCTGACGCGGCCGGAAAGTTCGGTGAGTGTCGGCGCCGGCTATGTCGGCGGGAGCGGAAGCCGCTTCGGCCTATACACGGGACTGGAGGATGGCGACACGGCTTTCCTCGGCAACGTCGACGTCAACCGGCGCGACGATGCGACCGGAACGTGGCTGCGCCTGAAAGGGCGCAACCTCGGCCTGGACAATCGCGACCTGCGGATCGAGCGCGAGCAGCAGGGCAACTGGTCGTATTTCCTCGAATACGGTCAGATCGAACGACACGATCCGCTGACCTTCACCACGCCGGTTCGCGGACTGGGCAGCACCGAGCAGACGGTCAACGTCGGCGGGCCGATGCTGTCGTACACGCCGGAAGTGAAGCGCGAGACCACCACCCTCGGGCTCGGCAAGCAGCTCGGCGGCGGCTTGAGCGTGCAGGTCCGCTTCCGCAACGAGCAGAAGGACGGCGACCGGCATTTCGGGTTCTATGATCTCGGCGTGGGACCGAAATTCGCCGCAGAACCCATCGACCAGACGACGCAGGAATTCGAGGCGACGCTCGGTTACGTCGGCGACCGGCTGCAGCTGTCGGGCGGCTACCTGGGATCCTTTTTCCGCAACCAGGACAAGGCGCTGCACCTGAACGGCGCGATCGGCGCGGAATCGGCGTTCAATTCGCACAGCATCTCGCTCCCGCCGGACAACGAGGCGCACAACGTGCATCTGTCCGGCGCGTACCGCTTCTCGCCCACGACGCGCGGCATGTTCAAGGTGTCCTACACGCAGGGCCTGCAGAACGACAGCTTCGCCGTGCCGAACACCTTCGGCCATGACTCGCTCAACGGGCAGGTCGATACCACGCTGGTCACCCTCGGGCTGGCGTCGCGGCCGACCTCCGCGATGACCCTCAACGCGAACCTGCGTTACGAGGACCGCGACGACAAGACCCCGCGCCGCCAGTTCTTCGATCCGGCCGTCCGCTTCTACACCGGCAGCGGCTTCTACCACGACACCTCGCGCAGGACGGTGGCGGCGAAGCTCGACGGTACGTATCGGCTACCGGCTGGAGTGAGCCTGTTCGGCGGCGTGGAATGGGATGAGCGCACGCGTGAAGTGCCTTCCAGCCGTTCGCTCGACTGGCGCCGCAAGACCAGCGAATGGTCGGCGCGCATCGGCGTGCGCCGCTCGCTCGCCGACAACCTCAACGGCAGCCTGAGCTTCATCCACAGCGATCGCTCCGGCGGCTCGTACCGCACGACGAGCAGTTACGCCTTCGGCGATTTCTTCTCCGGCAACGGCCTCATCGGCGGCGAGCCCAACCAGAGCACGCAGTACATCAACCCCATCCACTGGGCCGATCGCAGTCGGGACAAGGCGAAGCTGAGCCTCGACTGGTCGCCGCTCGAAACGCTGGCGGTGCAATTCGCCGCGCAATACTCCAACGACGACTACAAGTCGCACAAGGGATCGCCCGCAGGCAACGACCGGGGCAGGGCGGTGACCTACTCGGCCGACGCCACGTATTCCCTGTCGGACGACAGCAAGCTCAGCGCCTGGGTGTCGCAGGACGACTCGCGCATGCTGCAGCGCACGGTCATGGGATACGACAACAGCGTGCCGCTGTTCCTGTGGCGTGCCGACCTGCGCAGCGAGGGCGCCAACGCTGGCCTGCGCGCGCAGATCCGTGCGACGGCAAAGCTTTCGCTGGATGCCGAACTGCGCTGGGCCGACAACCGCAGCGAGTTCAAGCTGCGCAATGCAGGAGAAGCCGCGGTGCCGGACATCACCTTCCGGCAGACGACGCTCAGCCTGACCGCCGCTTATGCGCTGGCCCGCGATCGCGGCCTGAAACTGCAGTTGATGCACGACCGCTGGCGCGTGAGCGATTCGACGTGGACGGGGGAACACGTCTACGTGGATGGCACCACCGCCAACAGCAGCGCCGACCAGAACATCAAATTCATCGGCCTGTCCGCGTACTTCAAGTGGATCTGACCGTCAGGTCGCTGTATCGCCCGACGTCCGTCGCAGCGGCCTGAAATCCAGATGGTGGTGTTCCGTGGGAGTCCTGTTGGGCTCCCACGGTTCTTTGGTCAGGCAGAACGTCGATCGTCCGCCGTTATTTGCCCTTGATCCTCAGCTTGCCCGCCACCTCGGAGTCGTATTCCGACGAGCCGGTGTCGATGCTGCCCGGATCGACGTCGAATGCCACCTTGGCGTTCGATGCCTGCGCCGGGTCGAAACTCAGCTGGCCCGAGAGCTTCTTGAACTGGCCGTACATGGCGACGCCCATCTGCTTGTAGTCGAAGGCGACGTTGCTCTTGTCGGACTGCACCTGGCTGTATTCGAAGGCGTGCGCAGCCGGGATCGGGGTGGCGGACAATACGGCGGCGAGGGCAGGGTGAGACGCTCTCGATGAACGATGCGCCAACGTGGGGCGGTACGCCCCCGCATCGCCGCTTCCTCCCTCTCGGTCGATACGACTACACTTCACCACAGCCAGTCAATGATGAACCGCTAAACCCCCGGGGTCGGAATTCGGTGCGCACGGGGGGCAAAATTCGACGCGCGCGGACACCTGAGGCTGAACACTTCGCGCAAGACCAGCATCAAGACCAAGCGACTGCTTGCCGCCACCTCTGACGAGTATCGAACTGCTCGGCTGCGAAATTGAGAAAGAGGATGATGGCGATTGATGTCATGTGCGTAGCTGCGGGAGCTCTGGCTGTTGCCGGTGTCTTGTATGCAGGAAATGTCGAAAGTACGATCAACAACAAATGAGCGGGTCCGACTGTCGTGAATAACAAGACATTTTCTGAAGTTACAAAGCGAACGCTGGACTATCTGTCGGGGAAGCACCCATGGTTTGGTGCCGTAATGCGCAACCGAAAGGTCGCGATGTCGCTGCTTGTCGGTTATGTTTATCTCGTTGTGATGTTGGCTTTCGAAGTCCATGGCGGAACTGATGACGGTTGGACAGAACTCGTCAAAAGTTACTCTCCGCTTTTCTTCGATGTTCTGGTTGTCTTTCTGGTTTCTGCCGTATTTCTCGTATTTCGCGGATATTATGCAGAGGAAAATTCTCGTATCGATGTGAGCGTTAATCCGCAAGAGCGCTTCTTTATTCCGATTCGGGTGGATGATGTTCAGATCGGAGTCGATGACTCGGATGTGTTTCAGCGGCACGCGGTTGTCTCATCAATTCTCGATGCGATTCCGATCGATCAGTCGGATTTTTTTCTGGCTCATGCGGGCTCACTTGACATTCCAAAGCTGGTGCTAAGGTCGATTGAGGTTGAGAGCGCCGGGAAATTAAAGCTGGCTCTCGGAGTGGCGGCTTTCAAGGAGTTCTTCTTTACGCACCATTTTGCCGACTATGTCCTGTCCCGGTCGTCGTCGAAGGACTCCGGCGAGAAGAAAACATTGCGCAATCTGTTTTCTCCGGTCCGGAACAAGTCAAGGTAGTTGTCGCCTGATTCATGCAACCAACCGCTTTATGTCTTCAGCATTGACGTGGTCACGAATGACCGCGTCGCGCTCGGGATTGAGCGTGACCGGGCCGATCGGCGACCAG
>NZ_QVLR01000056.1 GCF_014822185.1 Azoarcus sp. Aa7 | reverse complement strand
CCCTGCCCCCGAAACGCCGCCCGCCGTAATTGCCGCCCGTTTCGACGCGGCCTACCTGAACAACCCCGCGCCCGCCTACCCGCCCCTGTCGCGCCGCATGCGCGAGGAGGGCAAGGTGATGCTGCGCGTGCAGGTCACCGCGGAGGGCTTGCCCGCGCAGGTCGATCTGGCGGAGAGTTCGGGCTTCGCGCGCCTCGACACTGCTGCCCGCGAGGCGGTGCAGCGCTGGCGTTTCGTGCCGGCGAAACAGGGCGGACAGCCGGTCGCCGCGGCGGTGATCGTCCCCATCGTATTCAAACTCGAAGGAAACTGAACATGCTCACCGACACTTTCGGGCTGTCCCACCTTTGGGCCCAGTCGGATATCGTCATCAGACTCGTCGCCTTCACCCTCGTGGTGATGTCGGTCGCAAGCTGGTATCTGATCGCCGTGCGCACCACGCGCCAGTTGCGCGCCCGCCGCTTCGACAGCGCGGTCGAGGGCTTCTGGAGCGCGGCCAGCCTCGACGAGGGCCTGCGCCGCGTGTCGCAGGTCGCGCCGGATTCGCCCTTCGAGGCGCTCGCGCGCCAGGGCGCGGCCGCAGCCGAGCACCTGCGCCGCCATACCGCGGCGGACACGCTGGGCGGCAAGCTCGACGCCGACGAATTCGTCACGCGCGCGCTGCGCAAGTCGATCGCCCTGTCGACGGCGCAACTCGAATCGGGACTCACGGTGCTCGCCTCCATCGGCTCGACCGCGCCCTTCGTCGGCCTGTTCGGGACCGTGTGGGGTATCTACCACGCCCTGATCGGCATCAGCACCTCGGGCGTCGCGACGCTCGACAAGGTCGCCGGCCCCGTGGGCGAGGCGCTGATCATGACGGCCTTCGGCCTGTTCGTCGCGATTCCGGCCGTGCTCGCGTACAACACCTTCACGCGGGCGAACCGGCTCGAGCTCTCCGAACTCGATGCCTTCGCGCACGACCTGCTGGCGTGGTTCACTACCGGAACGCGCCTTGCGAGCGCCCCCGCCGAACAGGCGCCGCGCGCGGTCGCACCGGCTGCGGCGGCCAAGCTCGCGGGAGCGGCGTGATGGCCTTCGGCAGCTTCAACGAGCCGGGCGGCTCGGCGCCGATGAGCGAGATCAACATGGTCCCCCTCATCGACGTGATGCTGGTGCTGCTGATCGTGTTCATGATCACGGCACCGCTGCTCACGCACTCGGTCAAGATCGACCTGCCGACCGCGGCGAGCCAGGCCAGCAACGAAAAGCCCGACACCGTGACGCTGGCGCTCGACGCGGCCGGCGCGCTGTACTGGAACGACCAGAAGATCGGCGACGAGGAACTGGGCGCGCGGCTCGCCACGGCGGCCGCCCAGCCGGTGCAGCCCGAGCTGCATCTGCGCGCCGACCGCGAGACGCGCTACCAGAAGCTCGCCGAGATCATGTCGGCAGCCCGCGCCGCCGGCATCCAGAAGATGGGCTTCATCACCGTCCCCGAGCACTGAACGACGGGGGCCGTCCGGCCCCCGTTGCGCGTTTCACCCCCCTCCCGTCCCCCTCGCCCGCAAGCTGCCCCGCAGCTGCTGCGGGGAACCCTGCGCTGCAATACGATACAAAGCAGCAGCGCACATTCGTTATGCTTGCGCCGAGCTGCATGCCGGAGACCACCCGACTCCAGCGCAGCGGAATATCCATTTGCCAACCCGTGGCGCAGCGGGGCAAGATCGGTCGCGATCCGCCACAGTCCGCCGCAATCCGAATACCTGCCGAACGAAAACATGACATCCACCCCCGCGTCCCAACCGCGCCGACTGCGCCGCGCCGTGATTACCCTGGTCACCCTGGGCGTGCTGGGAGCGGGCGGATGGTTCGCGTGGAGCCGATATTTCGCACCGCCCGACGAGCTGGCGCGCTACCAGTTCGCGACCGTGACGCGCGGGGACATCGAGGATGTCGTCACGGCCACCGGCACGCTGCAGCCGCGCGACTACGTCGATGTCGGCGCGCAGGTGTCGGGCCAGCTGAAGAAGATCCATGTCGAGGTCGGCTCGGAGGTGAAGGCGGGAGACCTGCTCGCCGAGATCGATCCGGTGGTGCTGCAGAGCCGTGTCGACGCGACGCGCGCATCGCTGCGCAACCTGCGCGCGCAGCTGATGGACCGCGAGGCGAGCCGGACGCTGGCCGATGTGCAGGTGAAACGCCAGCGCAACCTGATGGCCGAGGACGCCACGACGCGCGAGAGCCTGCAGAACGCGGAGGCCGCGCTGCTGTCGGCGCAGGCGCAGGTCGAGGCGATCAAGGCGCAGATCGACCAGACCGATTCGAACCTGCGCGCGGACGAGGCCAACCTGAACTACGCGCGCATCTACGCGCCGATCTCGGGCACCGTCGTGTCGATCACCGCGCGCCAGGGCCAGACGCTGATCGCGAGCCAGCAGGCGCCCGTGATCCTGCGCGTCGCGGACCTGTCGACGATGACGGTGCAGACCCAGGTCTCGGAAGCGGACGTGAGCCGCCTGCGCCTCGGCATGGACGCCTACTTCACCATCCTCGGCGGCGAGGGACGGCGCTGGGAGGGCAAGCTGCGCAAGGTCGAACCGACGCCGGTGGTGCAGAACAACGTGGTGCTCTACAACGCGCTGTTCGACGTTTCCAACCCCAACCAGGCGCTGATGACGCAGATGACCGCACAGGTGTTCTTCGTCGTCGCCTCGGCCAAGGACACGCTGCTCGTGCCGATATCGGCGCTGGCCGCCGGCCGCAGCGGGCGCGGGGAACGCATGAAGACCGCGGCCGCGGGCGGGGACGCGCGCCCCGCAGGCGCACCGGGCGCCGATGCCCCCAAGGGGCCCGACACGAAGAAGGGCGCAGGCGGCGCGCCGCGCACGGTGACGGTCAAGGTCGCCCCGGCGGAAGGGCCGCTGCAGGACCGCCAGGTCGAGATCGGCGTACGCAGCCGCATCCACGCCCAGGTGCTGTCCGGCCTCGAGGAAGGGGAGCGGATCGTGTCCGGCATGGCCCCCGCGGACAAGGGCGGCAACGGCAGCGCACCGCGCCGCACGCCACGCATATGAAAGCCGAACCGCTGATCGCCGGACTGGACGCGGATTCGCCCCGGCGCCGGCCGTCGGGCGAGCCGCTGATCGAACTGTCGGGCGTCACCAAGACCTTCCTCACCGGGGAACTCGCCGTCGAGGTGCTGCACGGCATCGACCTGACGATCTATCCGGGCGAGTTCGTCGCCATCGTCGGCAGCTCGGGTTCGGGCAAGTCGACGCTGATGAACATCCTCGGCTGCCTCGACCGCCCGACCACCGGCACCTACCGCTTCATGGGGCGGGACGTCGCGGGATTCGAGCGCGACGAGCTCGCGCGCCTGCGGCGCGAGACGTTCGGCTTCGTGTTCCAGAGCTACAACCTGATCGGCGGCGCCAGCGCGCGCGAGAACGTCGAGGTGCCGGCGGTCTACTCGGGCATGCCGCCGGCCGAACGCCACGCGCGCGCGATCGAGCTGCTGACGGCGCTAGGCCTGGGCGATCGCACGGCAAACCGTCCCAGCCAGCTGTCGGGCGGCCAGCAGCAGCGCGTGTCGATCGCCCGCGCACTGATGAACGGCGGCCGCGTGATCCTTGCCGACGAGCCGACCGGCGCGCTCGACAGCAAGAGCGGCGCCGAGGTGATGCAGCTGCTGCGCGAGCTCTCGGCGGCCGGGCACACGATCATCCTGATCACGCACGAGCGCGAGGTCGCCGACCAGGCGCAGCGCATCATCGAGATCCGCGACGGCAACGTCGTCTCCGACCCGGGCCCGCGGCCACCGGTGGATCCCGAGCCCGATTTCGCCCCCCACATCGACCGCACCTCGCACCTGTCGGACCTCGTCGAGGCGACCCGCACGGCGCTGCGTGCGCTGCGCGCCAACCTCTTCCGCGCCGCGCTGACGCTGCTGGGCATCGTCATCGGCGTCGCGGCGGTGATCGCGATGCTCGCGATCGGCGACGGCGCCAAGCAGGACGTCATCGACCGCATCAGCTCGATGGGCACGAACCTCCTCACGGTGCGGCCCGGCGCACCGAACCAGCGCGGCCGCGACACCACCGCGACGCTGGTGCGCGAGGACGTGGAGGCCATCATCGAACTGCCCAACGTGCTCGCCGCGGTGCCGGAACAGAGCACGGGGGTCACGGTGCGCTACGGCAATGCCGACCACCGCAGCTCGGCGACGGCGACCGGCGCCGACTACACGATCGCACGCGACTGGCCGGTCGCGCGCGGCACCTTCTTCAGCGCTGCCGACGAGCGCCGCTACGCGACAGTCGCCGCCGTCGGCCAAACGGTCGCGAAGGCCCTGTTCGGCGACGAGGATCCGATCGGCAAGTACGTGCTGGTGAACAACCTCGTGTTCCAGGTGGTCGGGGTGATGGGGCCGATGGGCGCGACGCCGTGGGGCTCGGACCAGGACGACGTGATCTTCGTGCCCTTCTCGACCGGCAGCCTGCGCCTGACCGGCCAACGCCACCTGCGCAGCGCCATCGTCGCGGTAGAGGACGTCGCACAGATCGACGACACGCAGGAGGCCGTGCGCGCGCTGCTGCAGACGCGCCATTCGGGCATCGAGGACTTCCAGATCCGCAACATGGCGCAGGTGATCGAGAGCGCGTCGGAGACGCAGAACACGCTGACCGTGCTGCTCGGCACGGTCGCGGCGATCTCGCTGCTGGTGGGCGGCATCGGCGTCATGAACATCATGCTGGTGTCGGTCACCGAGCGCACGCGCGAGATCGGCATCCGCATGGCGACCGGCGCGCGCATGAAGAACATCCTGCAGCAGTTCCTGATCGAGGCGCTGGTCGTGTCCGCGCTGGGCGGGCTGATCGGGGTGGCCGTCGGCCTCGGTGCCGCGGCCGTGATCGAGGCCTTCGACAAGCCCGTCGTGTATTCCCTGCCCCCCGTGCTGCTCGCCTTCGGTTGCGCCTTCGCGACCGGCCTGATCTTCGGCTACCTGCCTGCGCGCAAGGCCGCCCGCCTCGACCCGGTCGTCGCCCTTGCGTCGGAGTGATCCCTCGATGAACCGCATTCGTCCGCGCCGGCTTGCTCCGGTGCTCGCCACCAGCCTCCTGCTCGCATTGTCCGCGTGCGCGGTCACCGAACCGGCGACGCGGGCCGACGTCCCCATGCCCGCGGGCTGGATCGAACCGGCCGCGAGCGGCGCACTGCAGCCCGACCCGCCGTGGTGGCGCGGCTTCGCGTCCGCCCGGCTGGAATCCCTGGTCGCCGCCGCAGTCGCGGACAACCCGGATTTCCGCGCCGCAGTGGAACGCGTCCGCCAGGCGGAGATCGCGCTGCGCGTCGCCGGTGCGTCGCTGCTGCCCGCCGCCGGCATCGGCGGCGACACCGGGTGGCGGCGCAGCGATCCGGGCGACGGCGGGCGCGCGGTCGATAGCGAATCGTCGGGCGCAAGCCTGTCGATCAGCTACGAAGTGGACCTGTGGGGTCGCATCGCGGCCAACGTGCGCGGCGCGGAAGCGAGCTTCGCCGCCAGCCGCCACGATCACGATGCGGCACGCCTGACGCTGGTCGCCGGTGTCGCGAACACCTATTTCCAGCTGCTCGCAGCACGCGAGCGGCTGACCATTGCGCGCGACAACCTCGCGATCGCCGAGCGCGTGTTCGGCATCGTCGACGCGCGCTACCGCAACGGCGCGGCGTCCGCCCTCGACGTAAGCCGCCAGCGCAGCACCGTGCTCGCACAGCGTGCCGCGCTGCTGCCGCTGGAGACGCTCGAACGCCAGACGCATAGCGCGCTGGCGCTCCTCGTCGGGCGGGCACCGCAGGATTTCAGCCTCGCCGCGGAATCCTTCACTACCCTTGCAGTCCCCCCGGTCACCCCCGGCCTGCCCGCGGAACTGCTCACGCGCCGCCCGGACCTCGCCAGCGCCGAGGCCCAACTCGCCGCGGCCGACGCCGATGTCGTGGCGGCGCGTGCGGCCTTGCTGCCGCGCATCGATCTATCCGGCTCGGCCGGCCTCGCGAGCACGGCGCTGCTGTCGCTGGCGAATCCCGCCAGCACGCTGGGCCTGACGGCCGGCCTCACGCATAGCCTGTTCGACGGCGGACGCCTGCGCAACGAGGTCGAAGCGGCGCGGTCGCGCCGGCGGGCGCTGGTCGAAAACTATCGCTCCGCGGTGCACGTCGCGCTGAAGGAAGTCGAGGACGCCCTCGGCAACGCCGAGCGCGACCGCCGCCTGGAGGACAGCCAGCAGGAGATCCGCCGCGAGGCGGCGCGCAGCCTGCGCCTCGCGGAGAGGCGCTACCGTGAGGGGGCGGACGAGCTGCTGACGGTGCTCGACGCGCAGCGCACGCTTTTCCAGGCGCAGGACCAGCTCGCCCAACTACGGCTCGCGCGCCTCACGGGCGCCGTAGACCTCTACAAGGCGCTGGGCGGCGGCTGGACGGCGCCCGGCTGATCGCACGGCACGCGCCCCCGCACAGCCGGGGTCGGGGCGGTGCCCGCGTCAGTAGGCCTCCGGGCTGTGATCGTCGCCGTGGCAGCGCATGTAGCAACTCCCCCTGCCGGTGCCGGTTTTCACCCACTTCAACGAGCCGGACGAGTTGGGCTTGACGACGGCGGTGTCGAAGTTGATCAGCCGACTGTTGTTGGTGGAATTTCCCTGGCTGGCATTGACCCCGTGCGGATCGTGACACACGTTGCAGGGGGTTCGCTGACTGACCACATGCTCCCGGTGCACGTTGTTGGCGACCGTGGTGCCCGAATTGAGCAGCACCGAGCGGCTGTGGCACTTGTAGCACAGGGCGTAGGCGCTCTCGCTCTCGGTGGTGAAATCGGCCGTCGCGTAGCGACGTTCCAGCAGCGACGGGTAGCTCGACCCATGCGGTCCGTTGGGCCCGCTGCCGCCGACGGACGGACCGGCGTTGTTGTTGTGGCAGTCGGCGCACTTGATCACGCTCGCGGTGGTCCAGGGCGCCATCAGGCTGGGCACGCTACCCCCTTTTCCGGGGCCGGCGACGGGGTGATAAGACGGGTTGGCGGTGTCGAACTCCAGCCGGACGTTGCCCTGGGCGATCTGGCGCGTGGTCTTCGGCGCCGGCTTTCCCGGGCTGTCACCGTGGCATCGCAGGCAGATCTGGTATTCGGCGATGGAGGGCATCACCTCCGCACCACCGATCGTGATACCACTCACGCCGGCGAGCGAACCCGGCAGCGTGCCGCCGGCGGTATTGGATGCGTGGGGGTTGTGGCAATCGACGCATTCGACGTGCCGACGCGCCACCAGCGAGGCCTCGGATGCATCGTGCACACCGGTGGTGAGGGCGACAGGATGGATCGAGGCCTTGTTGAACTCGGCCTGGACGTTCTTCGCCGCGACGTTACCCGTGTGGCAGGGCTTGCAGTTGTCCTCTTCGGCAGCGCTGTTGAGCAGCCATGCGGCGCCTCCGCCGCTGTGCGGGCGATGGCAGTTTTCGCACGCGTTCGCCGCCACCGTGGTGCCCGCCGTATGCGGCCAGGGATCGCTGCCGGCGCCGTTCCACGTCGCGCCCGAGAGCTTGTGGCTGCTGCTATTCCAGTAGTTCTTGAGGTGGCAGGTCTGGCACAGCGCCGACGCGTGGTTGCTCATGACCAGGAACTTGCCCTGGGCGTCGTCGTGGGGGTCGTGGCAGGAGGTGCATTGCACCCGCCCCGCGGCGTCCAGGCGCACCTTCCCGGTGAGGGTGACCGGATCGGCGAGCTCCCCCCCGGACGCCGCGACCAGCGCAGCGTTGTAGGCGATCGAGACGGGATGATCGTCGGACAGGTCGGTGCCGAGCTTGCCGGTCCCCGTCGGCATTGTCGTCACGCCGCCAGACATGCTGATCTCCCCGGAGCCGTTGAGCAGCTCGCCGAGGGCGATGATGCCGTCGTGGCAGCTCAGGCAGTTCAGCGAGGCGCCGGTGGGCTGCCCGGCGCCGGCGCGCGCGCTCGAACTGGTGTATGGCGTGTAGGTCGATCCGGACGTGCGCCGGTTCCACAGCGGGGCACTCGGCGAGGCGTTGTGCGGTGCGTGGCAGAAGTTGCAGATGCGCGTCTCGCTCGTTGCCCTGACCGCCCCGGGTCCGCTTGTCGACAGGTTGTGCCTCGTGGCCGCCACCCCGCCGGCCGGGGCGGCATGCAGTGGCAGCGACAGAGCGGCGACGAGCACGAAGACGAAGGCGCCCGGCCTCATGTCGCCCCGCCGACATAGCGCAGCACCTGCACGCGCCCGTTGTAGGAATCGGCGACGTAGATACGCTCGCCATCGATGAACAGCCCTGCCGGCAGCCAGAACTCGCCCGCCCCCTGCCCCTGTCCGCCGAGCGAGAGGAGGAAGCGTCCGGCGCCGTCGAAGATCTGCACCGCGTTGAACAGCGCATCGGCGACATAGACGTGCCCATGACTGTCGGTCGCGACCCCCTTGGGCCGCGGCGTATCGCCGCTGCCGTCGCCGGACTGCCCGAAACTGCCGACGAACCCGCCGTACGGGTCGAGAATCTGCACGCGGAAGTTCAGCGAATCGGTGACGTACAGCCGGCCGTCGGACGCACGCCACAGCAGCGAGGGGTAGTTGAATTCGCCGGGCCCCTCCCCGCGCCGGCCGAACGACGCCACCCGGGCACCGTCGCGGTCGAAGACCTCGATCCGGTGCGCAGCGGTATCAACGACATAAAGCCGCCCAGTCTCCGCGTCGAAGGCGAGACCGGTGGGCTGGCGCAACGGCGCATCGAGCCGGACCGGTTGCGCGACGGTCTCGCCGGATCGGATCACCAGCACCCGACCAAGGCGGGAATCGCTGACATAGACCTCGCCGTCGCCGCCCCGCGCGAGCGCGACCGGCGAAGGCAGCGGCGCGCCGCCCGGCCCGCGGACCAGGTCGTAGCCGCCGCCAACCGGATCGAAGCGGTGCACGCCTCTGGCGCCGGGATCCGCGACGAAAAGCGTCTTGCCCACCACGACGACCGCCATCGGCCGCACGAGGCGGGTGTCGTCGGCGCCCAGCACCGCGTCCCGGAGACGCTGCAGGAAGCCCTTCGCGATGCCCAGGTCGTCGGGTCGCGAGATGCTGGCGACGTAGGCGATGCGCGCAGGATCGGGTTCCGGTGGCCAGACGGGAAGTGAGCTGTTCGGCTGCGGCGCGATCACCGCGGCCGAACAGCCCGCCAGCGCGAACAGCAGACAGAGCAATCGGAAGCGCGCGAGCATGCTCAGAAGTCCCGCCGGGCGGTAAGCTGGAACATCCAGTGGGCGCGCTCGAAATCGCCCTGGGTTTCGCGCGAACGCAGCAGCCGCGCGGTGGTGGTGAACTCGCGCTGGCGCCACTGGGCATTGATCGCGTCGTTGCTGCGGTGCTGGCGGAACGGGCCGCCGGTATCGCGCTCCTCGTTGCGCGTGAACGACAGGTCGATGCCGAACCAGCGGCGCGTCCAGAAGCGCAGACCGTAGCCCGCCAGGTCGACGTCCCCGGCCGCTCCGTCGTAATCGACACGCAGCCGACGCAGCGAAATGCCGACGTTGCCGAGCCCGAACAGGGCTTCGTCGGTGTCGAGATACAGCTCGTCGGACGCCCGCGTCAGCGGGTTCGCCGTTTCCCGCACGCGTTCCCGCTCGACATTGCCCCCCACGGTCATCGCGATACCGAGCTGAAGCGGGAAGTCGGCACGCACGCCGTACAACGTGCTGTGCAGGGCCTCGGGCGCGAAACCGGGCGTGCCGGACGTGACCGTGGGCGAGGATCGGGAGTCGCGGAGGAAGGTGCTGAGATAGCGCGACAGGCGCCAATTGAGGTTCGCGGTCTGGTCGGCCACGTCATGGGCGAAGGTGCCGCCGGTATCGTAGGCGTAATCCGCGAGCAGCGGCTCGCCGTCGACGATGTTCCCGCCGACCAGGCGCTGCACGCGCGTTTCGTCGCCCACCGTGTTGAGCCGGTAATCGATGTCTTCGACGAAGACCTGGGTCCGGTTCGCGTTGCTCAGGATCACGCTCGTGCGCACGATGTGCATATGGGCCAGGGTCGTCGTGGAGGAACCGAGAATCAGCCGCTCGCCGATCGCGTCCGCCTGCGCAGCGCCGGCATGCTGGTTGCGGCGGTCGAAGCGGACGCTGTAGCTCGCCAGCAGTTCGCCGACCGGCATCGGCAACCGGTAGCGCAACGCGCCGTCGAGCCCGCGCGAATCCATGGCGAACGGTCCGGAGCGGCTGTCTTCCGCGCGCAGGCCGAAGTCGCCTTCGAGTTGCGGACGCGGCAGCCAGGTAACCCCGCTCGCGACCGACTGTGTCTTCGACGCGAGCATGCCATTGTCCGCGTAGGACAGGTGCCACGAGCCGAAGCCACTGAAGCTGGGCGAGGGTTTCAGCCGCACGTCGAGCAGCAGGTTGGCGTCCTGTTGCGCCGGCATGGCGTCGCCCCCGACGACGTAGCGGCGGCTGCCGTACGAGAAGAGCTGGGTGAATTCGTGCTGGCGCTCGCTGCCGAACTGCAGCCGGGTATCGACGTTGAAGGCATGGTTCGTGGACGTCGAAGACTGGATCGGCAGGTTCGGACTTCCGCTGAGCGATTCCTGCTCGATCGCCTGGTAGTGCAGTTGGGTCGCGCCGAGTTCGCCGTGCGCGCGCGTGAGCTGCAGCGTGAGCTTGTCGGTACGGTCGTCGGTAACGCGCTGTACTCCCTGCCCGGCTGACCGGGTGCGGACGAATTCGAGCCGCATCGGCGTCGTCACCTCGGGGCCGGACAGTGCGAAATCGAAACCGTAGCGCGAGTTTTCCTGCCTGAACGACTCGGCGGCGGTGACCGCGACGGTCGGATTCAGATGTTCGTAGAACAGCGAACCACTGAACGGCTTGCCGCGCAGGAAGCTCGCCCGGCCCACGAAGTTGTACAGCGTGGCGCGGGAGCGCGCCTTGTCGCCGTCGTTGGCGAACCCGGCGATCTCGTAGACCGGGCCGCCGCCGACGTCGAGGACGAGGAAGTTGGGATGGAAGATGTAGCTGTGGCTCATCACGAAGACTTCCGAGCGCAACTCGTTGTGCGCCTGACTGGATGCCGCCGCCCGCCCCCCTCCGCCGCCCGGATCGGTGACGGCCTCATCGGCGTAGGAGCGCACGGCGGCGTGGCCCTCGATGCCGGTGATGCGGAACGGGGCGATCTCCTGCGCGGCGCACGGCAGGCCGATGGCACCGAGCGCGACCAGCAGGGTGCCGGGTCCCGCGCATAGCGGCACGCGGCTCACTCGCGACGCGCACTGGGCGGGATCTCCTCGGCCGGGTAATCCATGCCCGCCATCTTGCCGAAGCCGAAGACATCCACCTTGTTCGGCCCGAACTGGCTCGCCACCAGAATCAGGTACTCGACGGCGAAGCGTGGATCGGCATGGAGGCGAAACAGCTCGACGTGCTCGTAATCGATCGTCACGCCGGCCGGGAGACTCAGGCCTTCCGCGGCGTCGCCCGGCTGGCCGAAGAACATCAACAGGCGGCCGTCGCGGCTGAAAAGCTGGAGATTCTCGAAGGCAGCGTCGCCGACGTACATGCGGCCGGCCCGGTCGATTGCGATGCCTTTCGGACGGGCGAAACTGCCCGAGGTCGTGCCTACCGCGCCATAGGTGCCCACCGGCTCGCCGTCGCGAGTGAAACGCTGGACACGGAAGTTGCTCGTATCGACCACATAGAGGTCGCCGTCCGGATCGACCGCGAGATTGGTCGGATGAAAAAGCTCACCCGCGCCGGAACCGGCACGACCGAAGGTGAACAGGGTGCGCCCGGAGCGTTTGTCGAGTACATGCACCTGGTGGTGCTTGACGTCGGTGACGTAGAGACGCTCACCGACGATCGCGACGTCCACCGGCTTGAACTCGCCCTGGCGGCCGAACGCACCGACGAAGCGGTCGTCGCGGTCATAGACGAGGATCTGCTCGCGCCCGGCGTCGGTAACGTACTTGGTGCCATCGGCGTCGATGCGCACATTCACCGGCCGCTTGAAGCGGCTGTTGCCGTTGCCCGTGAGCAGCGAAAAGCGCCGCTGTGCCAGATCGAAGATCGCCAGCCCGGGCGCGGCCGTATCGGCGACGTAGAGCTTGCCGCCGAACAAGGCGCTGCCGTAGGGCTGGGCCAGCCGGCGCACGTCCTCCTCCTTGCCGAGCACGAAGCGGGTGAAGCCGTCACGCGCATCCCCGAGGTCGCGCTCGCTGGCGAGGGTCGTCAGGTACTGGATGCGCGGCGCATCGGGCAACGCCGGGTAGAACACCGGCGCTGCCACAGCAGTCGCCCCGGGGGACGGCTTCGACGGCGAGGACACGCAGGCGGCAAGCGTGAGGGCGAGCACCAGCGCGGTGACGCAGGCGACGGCCGCGCCACCGACGCGCTTCAGGGTGGATTTCATGGCGGTGGCAACCAGACGGAAGGGAGGTACCGGACGGGCTGGCGGCACTGCGGTCACTTGTCGTGGCAGGTCAGGCAGATCTTGCTGCCGGCCTGGTCCAGCTTGACCAGGCCACTGCCGGTGGCACCGACGGTGAAGGTGTTATGCACGTCGTGGCACGAGCCGCACTCCATCTTGCCGTTGTAGAGCAGCACGCTCTTCAGCGTGCCGCTCCGGGTTTGCGTGCCCGAACCGATGGTCACCGTCTTCGTCTCCGGATCGTGGAGCGAACCGTTGGCCGTCACCAGCGCTGTGTCGTACGTGAAGCCGATCGGGTGAGACTTCTTCAGGTCCGTGCCGAGGTTGCCGCTGGTCACCATGGTCGTGCCGGTGGCGCCGCCGAAGCTGTCCACCGCGATGGTGCCGTCATGGCAGGACAGGCACAGCTTCGAGTTTCCGCCCGGCTGCGAGATCGTCGCCTTGAGGGTGGCGCTGCTGTACAGGGTGTAGGTCGCGCTCGAATGGGTGTGATTCCATAGCGGCGCATCGGACACGGTCGTATCCGACTTGTGCGGGGCGTGGCACGCCACGCAGATCTTGCCGCCGGACCAGTTCGATCCGGAGAAGTCGTGCGCCGAGCCCGTGATGGCGCCTGCCCATGCCGAACCGGCGTACAGCAACGAGATCGCGGCGAGCGACGCGACGAAGCGATTCCTTACATCCATGAGTCCATCCCTTTGGCGTTTTTCTTGAACTGAAATTGCGAATCGCTTAAATGCAATTGCGTATGATTCTCATTTGTGTTTCAATTTCTCATAGACCTTATGGCCATGTCAACCACCTGCATACGACGACTGCAACGATGACTTCGACTGTCCTCGCCGCCTCCCGCCAGCTCCCCCGCCTCGCGCCGGGCGCGACCATGCACGCGCTCGCGCGTCGCGGCGCAATCATTGCCGTGCTTGCCACGGTGCTTTTTACTGCCGCCTATGTCTGGTCCAACCGGCCGTACTCGGCCGACGACGATCTCGGCTACAACCTCGGGCTCGTCGGCGGCGTGCTGATGCTGCTGTTGCTTCCCTACTCGCTGCGCAAGCGCGCGAGAAGCCTGCGCGGCGCGGGCACCATGCGGGCGTGGTTCCTGTTCCATATCGCGGCCGGCATCCTCGGCCCCGTTCTGGTGCTGTTTCACTCGACCTTCCGCATCGGCTCGTTCAATGGCGGCGTCGCGCTCGGCAGCACGCTGCTCGTCGCTGCCAGCGGCGCCGTCGGCCGATTCTTCTACCGGCGCGTGCACCGCGGCCTTTCCGGCAGCCGTGCGACGCTGCAGGAGATGCAGGCGGAATTCGATCGCCACACGCGGTCACTGGGACCGCTACTCGGCCACCATCCCGCCGTGCAGCACGAATTCGCGCGCTTCTCCGAACTCGCCACGCGCGAGCCCCGGGGGCGCGGCGAGCGGATCGTGCATTTCCTCGCGCTCGGCTGGCAGCGGGCACACGCCGGACGCCGCGTGCGCGCCGCCCTCGGCGGCCGCTTCGACGCACACTCCGACATGCACGCGAGCGAACTGGCCGGCCTGCTGCGCACCGCCGACGCGGCCCTGATCGCTGCCCAACGGACCGCCCAGTTCGCCACCTACGAACGTCTCTTCTCGCTGTGGCACGTGGTGCACATTCCGTTCCTGTACCTGCTCATCCTCACCAGCGTGGTCCATGTCGTTGCCGTGCACGCGTACTAGACGCTTCGGCACGGTCGCATCGGTCGTTCTCGCCTTCACCTTCCTGCTATTCGTGCTCCCGCTACACGCCCAAACCCTGGAAGCCGTCGTGATGCCCGGCCAGGTAATCGGGAAGCATGCGAAGATCGAAATGGAATGCGGCCGCTGCCATGCGCGCTTCGAGCCCAGTGCCCAGCACGGGCGCTGCCTCGACTGCCACAAGGAGATCGCCGCCGACGTGCGCGGCGGCACCGGCTATCACGGCCGCATCCCCAAAGAGCAGTGCCGCAACTGTCACACCGATCACAAGGGACGGGACGCCAAGGTCGTCGTTCTCGACGAACGCGAGTTCGACCACCGCCTCACCGATTTCGCGCTGCGCGGCGACCACCGCCAGGCGAAGTGCTCGGGCTGCCACCGTGCCGGCCGGAAGCATCGCGAAACGCCTTCCGACTGCCACAGTTGTCACCGCGGCAACGACAAGCACAAGAGTGGCCTGGGCACGCGCTGCGACAACTGCCACAACGAGGACACCTGGCAGGACACCCGCTTCGACCACGGCAAGACGCGCTTCGCGCTGCTGTTCCGCCATGCCCGTGTTGCCTGCGCCGAATGCCATGTCGAGGAACGCTACGCCGGCACGCCGCGCGACTGCGTCTCCTGCCATCGCGGCAACGATGCGCACAAGGGTCATAACGGCCCGCGCTGCGAAAGCTGCCACAACGAGCAGCAGTGGAAGGCGAGCCCCTTCCGCCACGAGCGCGACACTGGCTACCCGTTGCTCGGCCGTCATCGCCCGCTCGAGTGCATGAGCTGCCACCGCGCGCCGCTCTACAATGAAAAACCCGCCACGCAGTGCGTCGCCTGCCATCGCACGGACGACACACACAAGGGTGTGCTCGGCGACAAGTGTGCAAGCTGCCACACCGAGGATGGCTGGCGGAGCGGGCGCTTCGACCACGACCTCAACACCCGCTTCCGGCTGCGCGACAAGCACCGCACGGTGAAATGCGAAAGCTGCCACCAGGACCCGGGGCTGCGCGCCAAGCCCCCGCTCGCCTGCGTCGGCTGCCACGAGCGCGACGACCGCGAACGCGGCCACCGCGGCCAGTTCGGCCGACGCTGCGAGACCTGCCACGTCGAGGCCGGCTTCCGCACGATCACCTTCGATCACGACCGCGACACCGAATTCGCCGTGAGTGGCCGCCACCGCATGGTGCGCTGCGCTGCCTGCCACCAGGACGGACCGTATCGGACCAAGGCCGACAAGGCATGCTACGCGTGCCACAAGTACGACGACGTGCACTTGGACAGCTTCGAGCGCAAATGCGAGCGTTGCCACCTCGCGGACGCCTGGCGCAAGATCAGCGACGACGCGGCGCGCAGGCACTGCCGCGGCACCGGTACGGCGCCCGAGGAGCGCAGCTTCTGGATTCCCGACTGCGGCGAGCTGAACCGCACCGCACCGCGCGGCCGCCCGGCCCCGCTCCCGCCTGCCGCCACGCAGCGAGGGGAGCGGCGATGAGCGGCACCTTGGTCTGGACGCTCTACATCGCTCCGCTCGCCCTCGCATTCGGCTACCACGCCTGGCGCCGGCGGCACCGCGAAGCGCGCTCACGCGCGGTGCTGGAAGCATCGATCGAGGCCGGCCTCACCGAGCCGTCGAGCCGCTACCCGGTCGTCGATCCGGCGGTGTGCATGGGCGGCGGGGCGTGCGCGCGAGCCTGCCCGGAGAACGCGATCGGCTTCATCAACGGCAAGGCCCACCTGGTCGACCCCACCCACTGCATCGGCCACGGCACCTGCGCACCCGCCTGCCCGGTCGAGGCGATCAAGCTGGTGTACGGCACGCCGCAGCGCGGGATGGATATCCCGCAGGTCGATGCGGCGAGTTTCGAAACCAACGTGCCCGGCATCTACATCGCCGGCGAACTGGGCGGACTCGGCCTCATCGGCAACGCGCACGAGCAGGGGCGGCAGGCGATGGAAGCGATCGCGAAACGCCGCGCCGACGACGGTGAGTTCGACGTCGTCATCGTCGGCGCCGGCCCCGCAGGCATCGCTGCGACGCTCGGTGCGATGGACCGCAAGCTGCGCTTCGTCACCCTCGAACAGGAGGACGCCCTCGGCGGCGCCGTGTACCTGTATCCGCGCAACAAGCTGGTGATGACCCGCAGCGTGACGCTGCCGCTCGCCGGCAGGCTCAAGCTCGGCGAGATCGTTAAGGAAAAGCTGCTCGCACTGTGGCAGGGCATCGCCGACCGCGTGGGGATGCCGATCAACTTCAACGAGCGGGTCGAGAAGGTGACGCCGTCCGGGACCGGCTTCCTCGTCGTCACCAATCGCGGCGAATACCACACCCGCAACGTGCTCCTCGCCCTCGGTCGGCGTGGCACGCCGCGCAAGCTCGGCGCGCCGGGCGAGGACCTGCCCAAGGTGGTCTATCGCCTCGTGGACGCCGCCGAGCACCGCGGCCGCCATGTGCTGGTGGTCGGCGGTGGCGACAGCGCGATCGAGGCCGCCGTGTCGCTCTCGGCCGAGCCCGGAACGCAGGTCACGCTGTCCTACCGCGGCGACGCCTTCGGCCGGGTCAAGCAGGCGAACCGCGAACGGCTCGCCGCGGCCGAGGGCGGCGGCGGCCTCACGGTCATCCTCAACTCGACGGTCGCCCGCATCGACGAAAAGGAAGCCGTGCTCGACCGCCAGGGCGAGGCGATCCGCTTCGCCAACGACGCGGTGATCGTTTGCGCCGGCGGCATCCTCCCGACCGGAATGCTGAAAGCCATGGGGATCCAGGTGGACACCAAGTACGGCACCGAATAGCCCCGCCCCACGAATCGAACAGGAAAAGGAAACAAAACATGCTACGCCCCCACTTTGCCCGCTTGGGTTTGATCGCCACCGGCCTGCTCCTCGCCCCCGCCACATCGAGCGCAGTCACGTGTTCGAAAGCGGGTTTCGACGAACTCAACCGCGACAAGGCCAACACCGCCTACTTTCTCGACGCTACCGCAGAGAAAGCCTGCACCGACCAACCCTTCGCCGGTGCAGGCACCGTCAATCAGGTGTACGGCAAGGATGAATTCGAGATCACCGCCGACGACGGCCTGCGCGTCACCGTCATCCTCGGCGCCAACCACGGCTGCGGCGACCTGTTGAACATGAGGAAGGGACAGCGCGTGCGCATCAAGGGGACCGTGTCCCGCAGCTACCGGGCGGTCGGCGCCATCCGCCTGAAGGAGGCAGCCTGTGTGCTCGGTTGATGCGGATGTGAAACACCCGACAACTTTTGCATTGCGACTCGTTCTCATTCTCGTTATTATTCGCAAATAGCGCGCATGGATTGCGCGCCACCCGACTTGCATATCCTGTTGCCAACTTCACAAGGCCACTCCATGAAACGCTTCCCGCTCCGCCCGCTTCTCATCGCCGCCTTCGCCGCCCTGTCGTTCTCCGCGCAGGCCCTCGAATACCCGATCGGAGCCCCGCAGCAACGCAACGGCATGGAGATCGCCGCGGTCTACCTGCAGCCGATCGACATGGAGCCGGAAGGTATGATGAAGAAGGCATCCGAAACGGACGTCCACATCGAGGCCGATATCCGCGCGCTGGCGAACAACCCCAACGGCTTCGAAGAAGGCAGCTGGATCCCCTACCTGACGATCAAGTTCGAGATCGCCAAGGTCGGCAGCGACTGGAAGCTCGCCGGCGACTTCATGCCCATGGTCGCGAGCGACGGCCCGCACTACGGCGATAACATCAAGCTCGCCGGCCCGGGCAAGTACAAGGTCAAGTACACGATCCTGCCGCCGGGCGCGAGCCACGGCAGCCACTTCGGCCGCCACACCGACCGCGCCACCGGCGTGCGCCCGTGGTTCAAGGCTTTCGAGGTCGAGAACGAATTCACCTACGCCGGCATCGGCAAGAAGGGCGGCTACTGATGAGGGCCGCACGCATTGCCCGCACGGCGATCGCCATCGCCGTGGCGGGCCTGTCGTGCGCGAGCCAGGCGGCACCGACGGCGCAGGACAAGCTCGTCGCCGAACTGAAACGCCTGGCCGAGCGCGTCGAAAAGCTCGAGAAGAGCAACACCGAGCTTGAAGCGAAACTCGCTGCGGGTACCGCGGCGCCGGCGTCGGCCCTCGCGCAGCGCGTGCAGGCCCTGGAGCAGGCGAACCAGGAACTGACCGCGAGCCTCGAGAGCGACCGGATCAGCGAGCGCGAACCCGAACTCGCGATCCGGCTCAAGGCCGTCGAGGAGCGGACCAACTCGATGGGCGCACCGACGCGCCTCGCGAGCGCGCTCGAAGGGATCGCGCTCGAGGGCAGCGTCGCCGCGGTGGCGCAGCAGATCAACGGCCGCGCGCGCGACAACGGCGAGCGCGAATCGCAGCTGTCGTGGCGCGGCGACCTCGGCATCACGTTGCCGGCCGGCGACATCGGCGCGGGCAAGGGCGAGTTCTACACCCAGTTGCGCATGGGTCAGGGCGACAGCTTCACGCGCCTGAATCCGACCTTCACCGGCGCCTTCAACAGCCTCGCGTTCCAGGCGGGCGGCGGCTCGGAGGAGACCTACGCGATCGTCGCGCAGGCGTGGTACCAGCTCACGACGCCGCTCGGCGCGGGCGGCGAGGACGCTGCGCACAAGCTGCAGTTGACCGTCGGAAAAATGGATCCCTTCGTGTTCTTCGACCAGAACGCGATCGCCGACAACGAGGCGGAGAAGTTCCTCAACAACGTCTTCGTGCATAACCCGATGCTCGACTCGGGCGGGGCGATCGGCGCCGACAGCTACGGCTTCACCCCGGGCGTGCGCCTCGCGTACCGCAACGAGATGGACAAACCGGACTGGTGGCAGGTCTCGCTCGCGGCCTTCGGCGCCGGCGAAGGCGCACAGTTCGGCCGCAGCTTCGACAAGCCCTTCGTCATCGGCCAACTCGAATATGGGCGCAAGAACTACGGCTTCGACGGCAACTACCGCCTGTATGCCTGGCGCAACGGCCAGTACGAGGGCTTCGACGGTTCGCGCGACACGGCGAGCGGCTGGGGCGCGAGCGTCGACCAGCGCGTGCATGAGGACGTGACGCTGTTCGCACGCTACGGCCAGGCGACCTCGGGGAAGGCCGCGTTCGATCGCGCCGTCACGGTCGGCGGCGAACTCACCGGCGATGCATGGGGCCGCGGTGCCGATAGCCTCGGCCTCGCGTGGGGCTGGTTGCGCGCGAGCAAGGACTTCCGCCGCGAAGCCGCCGACCTGCAGGACGGCGACGGCAACTTCCTCTTCGGCTACACACCGAGCGGGGCCGAACAGGTCGCCGAGCTGTACTACCGCTGGCACCTGAACGACCAGCTGTCGCTGACGCCCGACCTGCAGTACGTGCGCCGCGCCGCGGCGAACCGCGACGCGAAGAACATGACCGCCTTCGGGGTGCGCGCCCTGTATGCGTTCTGAGCGCCAACGCTCCTGCCGCCCTGCCCGGCTTTCCGCCGGGCGGGGCTTTTTGCATTTCCACGGTGAGACCCCGCCAGCCATGAAGATTCCAGCCAGCCTGATCGCCTCCGTCCTCGGCCTTCCCCTCGTCACGGCACCTGCCGTTGCGCGCGCCGACATGCCGACCTTCGAGGTCGTCGCGGAGAACGGCCGCTTCACGCCCGAGACGATCGAAGTGCCCGCCAACACGCGCTTCCGCCTGCAGCTGACGAACCGCAACATCGGCCCCGAAGAGTTCGAGACGAGCACGCCGTTCAAGGAGCTGGTGGTGGGGCCGGGCGTGACCCGCAGCACCATCTTTCCTCCGCTGAAGCCGGGCACCTATCCCTTCTTCGGCGAGTTCCACCCCGACACGGCGAAGGGCCGTTTCGTCGCGAAGTAAGGTCTTCCGGAGGCTGGCAGCATGGGCAACGCACTATTCATCGTGTGGCGCGAGAGCGTCGAGGCGATCCTGATCATCAGCATCCTGCTCGCGTGGATCCGCGACCGTGGCGATACCCGGATCGGCGTGCATCACCTGTGGGCGGGAGTCGGTGGCGGCCTCGCGCTCGCGGGCTTCCTCGCGCTGACGATGCTGGGCGTGCACGGCTGGCTCGCGGCCGACGCGCTGGACCTGTTCCAGACCGCCATCGTGTTCGCCGCCGCCGGCCTGATCACGCACATGGTGCTGTGGATGCGCGCGCACGGACGCCACATGAAGCGCGAGCTCGAGGCGGGTCTCACACGCGCGGCCAGATCCGCCGGCGGGACGTCGGTCGCCATGCTCGCGGCGATCGCGGTCGGCCGCGAGGGGGCGGAAACGGTGCTGTTCCTGTACGGACTGGCGATGGAGCAGTCCGGCGAAACGCTCGCACGCCTGTTCGCCGGCGCGGGCATCGGCTTCGCGCTGGCGCTCGCGACCGCGTGGGTGATCCTGTCGGGCGCGCGCTGGCTGCCGGGGCGCTTGTTCTTCCGCACGAGCGAGATCGTGCTGTTGCTGCTCGCCGCGGCGCTGCTGGTGTCGGGCGTAGAGCGCCTGATCGACATGGAGTGGCTGCCGCCGCTCATCGAGCCGGTGTGGGACAGCTCGGCGCTGCTCGACGACGGCAGCACCGCGGGCGGCATCGCCGCAGCCTTCGCCGGCTACCGCGCGCAGCCCTCGCTGATGGTGCTGATCGCGTGGCTGGGCTACTGGGGGCTGGTCGCCCTGCTCGGGCGCGTGCAGCGGCGGTCCGCGGCATGAACACCTGCGCGGCCCCTGCCTCCGCCGCACCCGCCCGCCCGCGCCTCGCCCTCGTGGGCGAGATGATGCGCCGCCACCGCGGCTGGATCCTCGGCGTGCAGTGGGCGATCCTCGGGGCCTACCTGTTCCTCGTCATCACGCCCGCCTTCCTGCCGCTGCCGGACTCGGACGCGCGCCTGTGGAACAACCTGACGCTGTTCGCGCAGTTCGCGTTCTGGGGCATCTGGTGGCCCTTCGTGCTGGTGTCGATGATGCTGATGGGGCGCGTGTGGTGCGGCGTGATGTGCCCGGAGGGCTTCGTCTCGGAGCAGGTGTCGCGCTTCGGCCTCGGCCGCCCGGTGCCGCGCTGGATCAAGTGGGGCGGCTGGCCCTTCGTCGCCTTCCTCGGCACGACGGCGTATGGCCAGCTCGTGAGCGTGTACGAGTACCCCAAGGCGGCGCTGCTGGTGCTGGGCGGCTCGACCGTCGCCGCGGTGGCCGTGGGCCTGGTCTACGGCCGCGGCAAGCGCGTGTGGTGCCGCCATCTGTGCCCGGTCAATGGCGTGTTCGGCCTGCTGTCGCGACTCGCGCCGGTGCATTTCCGCACCGACCGCGCGGCCTGGGAGGCGCACGGCACCAAGAAGGTGATCCCGATCAACTGCGCCCCGCTGGTCGACATCCGCCGCATGGAAAGCGCCGCCGACTGCCACATGTGCGGGCGCTGCGCAGGGCATCGCGACGCGGTGAGCCTCGCCGCGCGCGTGCCCGGCAGCGAGGTCGCGCAGCTCGACACGCAGGACGCGGACCGCTGGGAAGTGCGCCTGCTGGTGTTCGGCATCATCGGCACCGCGATCGGCGCCTTCCAGTGGTCGGCCTCGCCGTGGTTCGTGCGCGCGAAACTCGCCGCCGCGGAGTGGCTGGTCGAACGCGACGCCTTTGCGCTGCTCGCGGACGACATCCCGTGGTGGTTGCTGACGCACTACCCGGAGGCCAACGACGTGTTCACGTGGCTCGACGGGATCATGATCCTCGCGTACATCGGCGTCACGGCGCTGGTGCTCGGCGGCTGGATCACGCTGTGGCTGCGCGCCGCCGCCGGCCTGCTCGGCGACACGGCCGCGCGCCTGCGGCTCGCCTATGCGCTGATCCCGCTCGGCGGTGCCGGGGTGTTCCTCGGGCTCTCCGGTCTCACGGTGACCCTGCTGACGGCCGAAGGGGTGATCCTCACAGCGCTGCCCGAAGCGCGCGGCACGCTGCTCGCCGCGGCGACGCTGGCGAGCCTGGGCCTGGCGGCCATCCACGTCCGCCGCAGCACGGCGCCGCGGGCGCGCAAGCTCGGCGCCCTGCTCGCCTTCGCCGCGGCGGCGGCAGCCGCGGTCGCACCGTGGGTGCTGATGTATTACGTCTGGTAATTGCGCGCCGGGTCGATCTTGCAACATAAATAATCTAACCTGTTGGTCATCGGCATCCCGGCCCGAGACCGGAGCCGCCCCGACAGGAGATTGCAGATGACCCGATTCATCCTCAACGGACAGAAGGTCAACACCGCCATGCCCGAAGACACCCCGCTGCTGTGGGTGCTGCGCGACGGGTTGGAGCTCACCGGCACCAAGTTCGGCTGCGGCATGGGGCTGTGCGGCGCGTGCACGGTGCATGTCGACGGCGTCGCGGTGAAGTCCTGCTCGACGCCGGTTTCGGCGGTCGCCGACAAGCACGTGACGACCATCGAACAGATCGGCAGGAACCGCGTCGGCGCGGCGGTGCAGGCGGCGTGGCAGAAGCTCGACGTCGTGCAGTGCGGCTACTGCCAGTCCGGCCAGATCATGGCCGCGACCGCCTTGCTGGCGAAGACGCCGCGACCGAGCGACGCGGACATCGACGCGGCGATGGCCGGCAACCTGTGCCGCTGCGCGACCTATGTGCGCATCCGCGCCGCGATCCACGAGGCAGCGAAGAGCCTCGCGGGGAGGGGCGTAGCATGAAGACCCGCATCGAGAACGTGTCGCGCCGCGACTTCCTCAAGACCGGCGCCGGCCTCACGCTGGGGCTGGTGCTGCCGGGCGCGGGTTCCGCCCTTGCCGCCGCGGCCAAGGACGCCCCCCAGGCGGAAACCGCCTTCGCGCCGAATGCCTTCGTGCGCATCGACACCGACAACCGCGTGACGGTGGTCGCCAAGCACCTCGAGATGGGCCAGGGTACCTACACCGGACTCGCGACCCTGGTCGCCGAGGAGCTCGACGCCGACTGGGCGCAGGTGATCGTCGAAGGCGCGCCGGCCGACGCGAAGCGCTACAACAATCTGCTCTTCGGCCCGTCGCAGGGCACGGGCGGCAGCACCGCGATCGCCAATTCCTTCGAGCAGCTGCGCCAGGCCGGCGCGAGCGCACGCGCGATGCTGGTGCAGGCAGCCGCCGCACGCTGGAAGGTGCCGGCCGGCGAGATCCGCGTCAGGGCGGGCGTCGTCAGCCATGCGAAGAGCGGCCGCAAGGCGAGCTTCGGCGAACTGGCCGAGGCCGCAGCGAAGCAGCCGGTGCCGCAGGACGTGCGCCTGAAGGATCCGAAGGACTTCACGCTGATCGGGCGGCACGTGCCGCGCAAGGACAGCGTCGAGAAGACCACCGGTCGCGCGCAGTTCACGCAGGACGTGAAGCTGCCGGGCATGCTCGTCGCGGTCGTCGCGCACCCGCCGCGCTTCGGCGCGACCGTGCGCGCGGTCGATGAACGGGCGGCGCGCGCGGTGCCGGGTGTGGTGCGCGTGGAACGCATCCCGCAGGGCGTCGCAGTGCTGGCGCGCGACTACTGGACCGCGAAGAAGGGGCGCGACGCGCTGCAGATCGACTGGGACGACAGCACCGCCTACCGCGGCAGCACGGAGCGGATCTTCGCCGACTACCGGCAGCTCGCCGCGACGCCGGGCCTGGTTGCGCGCCGTGACGGCGACACGGACAAGGCCCTGGCCGGGGGTGCGAAGGCGCTGGAGGCGGAATACGCCTTCCCCTACCTCGCGCATGCGCCGATGGAGCCGCTCAACTGCGTGATGCGCGTCGATGCGCAGGGCTGCGAAGTGTGGAACGGCGAGCAGTTCCAGACCGGCGACCAATACACGCTGGCCGCCTTCTTCGGACTCAAGCCCGAGCAGGTGAAGCTCAACATGCTGTTCGCCGGCGGCAGTTTCGGCCGGCGCGCGAACCCGGCCGCCGATTACGTGCTGGAGACGGCGCACATCGTGAAGGCGATCCGCGGCGAAGCGCCGGTGAAGCTGGTGTGGTCGCGCGAGGACGACATGCGCGCCGGCTACTACCGGCCGCTGTACCTGCACCGCCTGCGCGCCGCGCTCGACGCGCAGGGCAAGCCGCTCGCGTGGGCGCAGCGCGTCGTCGGCCAGTCGATCCTCGCCGGCACGTCGTTCGAGAGCGCGATGGTCAAGGACGGCATCGACGGAACCTCGGTCGAAGGCGCGGCAAACCTGCCCTACGCGATCCCCAACCTGCAGGTCGAGCTGCACACCACCAGCAAGGACGTGAAGGTGCCGGTGCTGTGGTGGCGTTCGGTGGGCTCGACCCACACGGCGTTCGCCGCCGAGGCCTTCCTCGACGAGCTGGCCACGGCCGCGGACGCCGATCCGGTCGCGTACCGGCTCGATCTGCTCGGCGCGCATCCACGCCACGCCGGCGTGCTGAAACTCGCCGCCGACAAGGCCGGCTGGAGCAAGCCGCTCCCACCGGCGAAGACCGGCAAGCGCGGTCGCGGCGTGGCGGTGCACGAGTCCTTCAACACCTATGTCGCACAGGTGGTCGAGGTCACGGTCGCACCCGACGGCGGCTTCACCGTCGATCGCGTCGTGTGCGCGGTGGATTGCGGCATCGCGGTGAATCCGGACGTGATCCGCGCGCAGATGGAAGGCGGCATCGGCTTCGGGCTCTCCGCCGCGCTCAGCGGTGCGATCACGCTCAAGGACGGCGTCGTCGAGCAGTCGAACTTCCACGACTACCCGATTCTGCGCATCGACCAGATGCCGCGGATCGAGGTGCATATCGTGCCGTCCGCCGCGAAGCCGACCGGGGTCGGCGAGCCGGGGGTGCCGCCGATCGCGCCGGCGCTGGTGAATGCCCTGTTCGCCGCGACCGGCAAGCGCATCCGCACGCTGCCGATCGGGGATCAGCTGAAGGCTTGACGGGAAAAGGGGGCAGACGGCCTGCGCCGTCCGCCCCCTTTTCATGCGACTGCGGCGATCAGAACGCGTGCGTCAGCGTCAGGCGCGCATTGAGCGGCGCACCCGGGCTGATGTTGTTGTCGCTGTGCGCGGTCGGGAAGTACTCCTTGTCGGTGAGGTTCTCGACGTTGAGCGCGACGCGCGTTTTCCCGCCCGGGAAGCTGTAGTACAGCGCGCCATCGACGCGCGTGAAGGCCGGCAGCTTCACCGTGTTGTTGAAGGACGTGTAGCTCGCGCCCTGATGGATCACGCCGAGGCCCGCACCCCAGCCGTGGCCGAGGTCGAAGCGGTTCCACAGCGAGGCCATCTGCTCGGGCACGAGGCCGACCTTGCGGCCCTTGGGCGCACTCGACGTCGTCTTCGTGATCTCCGACTCGAGGTTCGCGTAGCCGGCGAACACCTGCCACCACGACGTGATCTTGCCCTGCAGGCCGATCTCGACGCCCTCGGTGCGCTGCTCGCCGGTCTGCACGAAGAAGCCCGGGTTCAGCGGGTCCGCGGTGCGCACGTCCTCGCGCGTGAGACGGAACAGGGCTGCCGACAGGGTGAGGTCCGGATTGAGGTCCCAGCGCGCGCCGATCTCGTGGTTGATCGCCTTCTCGGGCGCGAGGTCCTGCGTGTTCGCCGCGAGGCTCAGCTGCTCGCCCGAGGGCAGGAAGGCGTAGCTGTAGCTCGCGTAGTAGGTCTGGGCCGGGGTCGGCGTCCAGATCAGGCCGAAGCGCGGGCTGACTTCGGTGTCGGTACGCGAGAGGTCCTGGCGCGTCGTGGTCGTGCGCTTGTCGTCGAGCTCGACCTCGAACTGGTCCCAGCGCAGGCCGGCGAGCACCTTCCACTGGTCGCTCAGGGCGATCTGGTCCTGCAGGTAGGCGGCGACGGAGTCGGACGTCACCGTGTTGTTCGCGTCCGTGCCGTTGAAGCGGAAACTCGTCGCGCTCGCGATGGGGTTGGCCGCCGACACGGTGGCGCTCGTCGAACTGCCGAAGAAGCCCGTATTGCGCTCGTTGTCGCTGTCCTGGTGGCCCAGCTCGACGCCCGCGAGCAGCGTGTGCTTGAGGCCGCCGGTCGCGAACTTGGTCGTCAGGTCGGTCTGGTTGAAGACGTTGGTCCGCAGGTTCGAGCTGTTGTAGGCCGAGATGCGGACATTGCCCGCACCGTTGACGGCCCCGCCGGCGAAGACGTTCTGGTAGAACTTGTCGTACTGCGTCACGCTCAGGCTGTTCTTCAGCTGAACGCCGCCGAAGTCGTGCTCCAGCACCGCGGAGAGCGAATCGACCATCGCGCGCGACTTGCTCTGGTCGGCATTGCCGAAGAAGGTGCTGCGGCTGGTGTCGAAGGGGCGGTTGCCCTGCGAGGGAATGCCGCGGTCGGCAGTGCGCTCGTCGTACAGGCGCTCGTAGGCGAGCGTCAGCGCCGTACTGCCGCCCGGCGTCAGCGTCACGCTGGGGTTGAAAGCGTAGCGCTTCGCGTCCACGCCGTCGCGAAAGCTGTCGGCGCGCTCGGCCATCGCGTTGAGGCGCCACGCAGCCGCATCGCTCAGCTTGTCGCCGACATCGACGGTGCCGCGCAGCTGGTCGAAGCTGCCCAGCGTGACGCTCGCCTCGCCGACGTGCCCGAACACCGGGCGCTTGGTCACGCGGTTCGCGATGCCGCCCGCGCCGCCGCGACCGAAGGTCATGCCGCCCGGCCCCTTGAGCACTTCGACGCGTTCGACGTTGTAGAGATCGCGGAAGATCTGCGCGTCGTCGCGGATGCCGTTCACGAAGAAGTCGGCCGTCGTGTTGTTGCCGCGGATCACCATCTGGTCGCGGTTGCCCTCGCCCTGCGCCGCAGTCGTGCCCGGCACATAACGGAGCACGTCGGAGATGCTGCGCATCGCCTGGTCCTCGATCACGCTTTCGGGCACGACGGTGATCGACGCCGGCACTTCCTTCAGCGGCGTATCGGTCTTGGTGAAGGTCGCCGAGCGCGTGGCGCGGTAGCCCTGCACCGGTCCGTCGGCACGCTCGACCTCGCCCTGCACGAGAACCGGCGCCAACACCGCATCCGCGGCAACAGCGACATTGCCGCAAACGCTTGCGGCGAGCATGGCAAACACGACCGGCTTCAGCCGGGGACGGAACGACATCTTTCTACTCCTGTATGAACCCTGGCTGGCTGGGTAGAGAGATGCCTGGCTTGCCGTGGATGAACGATCGGTACGGTACGGCCCCCGCGTGCGCCCGCTATGGCCGATCGGAAACTGCCGGCTTGCGGACGTCACACTTGAGAACGATTCGCATCGTAAATAAGAAGCGTTCGCAACACAATGTATCGGCGTACATTGCACGCCATCATTGTGGCTTAAATACAACGATTATTATTTGCGATTGATTCGCATTTACACGCTGCAATACAATCCGACGCAAACCCAGCCAGCCACTCCGCCGCCTCCGGCCGGACCGCCAGCCAGAAACGTCCCCGACCGGAGTCCCCATGCGTCCCACCACCCTCGCCGTGGCAATCGCGGCTGCGCTGCCCGCGCTCGCCAGCGCCCAAGCCACCCTGCCGACCGTCACCGTCACCGCCGAACAAGGCGCCGCCGCGCCGTCCTACAACCCGCTCGTGTCGTCCTCGGCAACCAAGGGCACCGCCCCGCTGCGCGACATCCCGCAGACCGTAAACGTCGTCGGCCCCGAGCTGATCGCCGACCAGGGCGTGCGCTCGCTCGCCGACGCGCTGAAGAACGTGCCGGGCGTGACCCTCAACATGGGCGACGGCCAGCGCGACCAGTTCGCGATCCGCGGCTTCACCGCCATCGGCGACAACTTCCTCGACGGCGTGCGCGACGACGCGCTTTACTTCCGCGACCTCTCCAACACCGAACGCATCGAGGTCCTGAAGGGCCCCGCCGCAGTGCTCTACGGCCGCGGCTCCTCGGGCGGCATCATCAATCGCGTCAGCAAGCTGCCGACGACGCAGGCCATCCGCGAGATCACCGTGCAGCTCGACACCGAAGGCGAAAAGCGCATCAGCTTCGACGCTGCCGGCTCTTTGGGCGACGGCGGCCACGCCTTCCGCCTGACCGGCGCCTTCGAGGACTCGACCGGCTTCCGCGACGAGTCCTTCCTCAAGCGCGAGGCGATCGCCCCGTCGCTCGACCTCAAGCTCGGCGAGAACACGCGCCTGCTGCTGCAGCTCGCGCACAACCGCGACCGCCGCCCGACCGACTTCGGCATCCCCGACAACAACGGCCGCCCGCTCGATGTCGACCACGACACCTATTACGGGTCGGGCGACGCCGAGCGCGACGACACGACCACCGCGACGATGAACACCGCGACGGCGACGCTCTCGCACCGCGTCAACGACGACTGGTCGCTGCGCAACGTGCTGCGCTACTACGACTTCAAGCTCGACCGCGACAACACCCTGTACCGCTCGGGCAGCGCCTACACGCTCTCCGGCGGCCAGCTCATGATGCAGCGCACCCACGGCCACGTCGTACGCGACGAGGAAGGCTGGTTCAACCAGCTCGAACTCACGCAGCGCGTGAAGCTCGGCGGCCTGCAGCACACACTGCTCTACGGCATCGAAGGCGGCACGCAGGACAAGGGCCTCGACATCGACAACTGGATCGGCATCGACCGCGTGCCGCTCTACAACCCCGGCGGCGCGATCCCGCCCTATGCGACCCGGGCACCCAACTCGCGCACCATCGACAACGTCACGACGCAGGACAGCACCGCGTTCTACGTACAGGACCAGATCGCGCTCGGCGAGCAGTGGAAGGCGCTCGTCGGCGTGCGTCACGACGAATACCGCCAGAAGACGACCGAACCGGGCAAGCCGGATTTCGAGCGCACCGACCGCGAATGGAGCCCGCGCGCCGGCCTCGTGTGGCAGCCCGACGCGAACCAGGCCTACTACGTCTCCGTGTCGCGCTCCTTCCAGCCCTCGGGCGAGCAGTTCCAGCTCTCCGCCTCCAACGTCGACGCCGACCCCGAGATCACGACCAACCACGAGATCGGCGCGAAGTGGGACTTCCTCGGCGGCGCACTGTCGGCCGGCGCGTCGATCTTCCACCTGGTACGCGAGGACATGAAGATCACCGATCCGGCCACGCGCCAGACGATCAACGCCGGCGAACAGCGCACCGACGGCCTCGAACTCTCGATCTCCGGCCGTCCGGCGCCGGGCTGGCAGGTGCACGCCGGCTATGCGTATCTCGACACCGAGATCGTGAAGTCCACCGCCACCGGCGGCGCCAACTTCGGCACCCGCCGCGTCACCGTGCCTTTCGAAGGCAAGGATGCCGCGCTCACGCCACACCACAGCGGTTCGATCTGGGTCACGCGCGAACTCGCCCGCGGCTGGAGCCTCGGCGGCGGCGTACATGCGCAGGCTTCGCAGTACGCCTCGCCCGACAACCTCGTGCGCCTGCCCGGCTTCGCGGTGTTCGACGCCGCGCTGCTCTATCGCAGCAAGGCCTACGACCTCGCGTTCAATCTGAAGAACATCTTCGACCGCGAGTACTGGGCGAGCGCCCACGGCAGCGTCAACGGCCTGAACCAGCCCGGCGCCCCGCGCACGCTGCAGGCGACGGCGACTTACCGCTTCTGATCCTTTCCCGCGTCACGCCCCGCCGCAGACTCCCGCGGCGCGGGACGTGCGCGATTCCGATTCCGCCATTCCCACACCCAGCCTGCCATGCGCATCAAGACCCTCGGCCGCCTGATCCCGGCCGCCCTCCTCTTCGCCTACGGCGGCGCCCACGCCCAGGAAAAACAGCTCGAAGCCGTCGAGGTCTTCGCCACCGAATCGAGTTGGCGCGCGGGCAGCGTCGGCGTCGGCACCTTCCGCGACACCCCCGCGAAGGACGTGCCGATGACGATCAACGTCGTCGACCGCGACCTCCTCGACGCGCAGCAGGCCAACGGCCTGTACGAGGCGATGAAGAACACCGCCGGCGTCGCGCGCGCCCAGCTCGGCGCCACCGCCTACGACAACCTGTCGATCCGCGGCCTGCTGGTCGAGAACCGCTCCAACTACCGCCTCAACGGCGGCCTGCCGATCGTGAACCTCATCGACCTGCCGCTCGAGAACAAGGAGCGCGTCGAAGTGCTGAAGGGCGTCGGCGGCCTGTACTACGGCTTCGTGCCCCCGTCCGGGATCATCAACCTCGTCACCAAGCGCGCCGGCAGCACGCCCGTCACCGCGGTGCAGTTCTCGACCGACGACAACGGCAGCGCCGTCGCCGGCCTCGACGTCGGCCGGCGCTTCGGCGCCAAGGGCGAGTTCGGCGCGCGCGTAAACATCGTCGGCGGTCAGCTCGAGAGCCCGGTGCGCGACGCCGGCGGCGATCGCCACCTCTACGCCGGCGCCTTCGACTGGCAGGTCACCGACCGCTGGCTGCTCAAGCTCGACGTCGAGGACATCGCCAAGGACGTCGTCGAGCAGGCTAGCATCCTCGCGCTGCGCGCCGTGAACGGCAGGATCCCGCTGCCGCGCATCCCCGACCCGAGGAAGCTCATCGCCCCCGACTGGGCGAACTACGACGCCAAAGAGCAGAACGTGCAGCTCAGGAGCGACTTCGCGCTGTCCGACAACTGGATCTGGACCGTCGAGGCCGGACGCTCCTGGCTCGAACGCGACCGCAACTTCTCGCAGCTGCAAAACTACGACATCGCCACCGGTGAAGGCACGCTGCAGATCTCCCGCACCAAAGGCCAGGAGTACATCAACCGCAACCTGCGCACCGAGTTCGCCGGGCGAGTAGAGACCGGCGCCGTCACGCACGACCTGACCTTCGGCTACGCCCGCAACGTGCTGAGCCAGACGGCCGGCGCCACGCGCCAGATCACCGTCGCGCAGAACCTCTACGACCCGCGCGGCATCCCCGAGAGCGCGGTCGTCTTTCCCGACCGCGCTCTCCACTCGCGCACCTACGATCAGGGCTGGTACGCCTTCGACCGCATCGCGCTCGACGACTGGCTGCTGATGGCAGGCGCACGCGGCAGCGAATTCGAGTTCGAACATGCGACCAACCCGGCCCTCGACTACACCAAGCGCCGCGTCACCCCGACCGTCGCCGCGGTGTACAAGCTCACGCCGAGCACCAACCTCTACGCCGGTTACCTCGAGGGCCTCGAGGACGGCGGCATCGCCCCCGCGCGCACCATCAACGAAGGCGACTCCCTCAAGCCCATCGTCAGCCGCCAGTGGGAAGGCGGCATCAAGAGCGAATGGCGGGGCCTGCAGACCAACGCGGCGCTGTTCCAGATCGAGCGCCCGATGAACGGCGTGAATTCACAAGGCACGACCAGCACGGCGGACGACGTGTATGAGCGCCTAGGCGAAGGCCGCTACCGCGGCGTCGAGCTCTCGGCCGGCGGCCGCATCGCGCCTCGCTGGAGCCTGTTTGCGTCGGCCCAGTGGCTCGACGCCGAGTTCACGGACGCCGAGAACGACCCGAACCTCGTCGGCAAGCGCCCCGCCAACACGCCCAAGGTCACCGCCAGCCTCTTCATCGAGCACAGCCTCGCCGCCGTGCCGGGCCTCGCGCTGTCGGCAGGCGCCTACTACACCGGCGAACGCGAGGTGAACCCGCTCAACCAGGCCCAGGTCGACGCCTTCACCCGTTACGACCTCGGCGCACGCTATCGCACGAAGCTCGACGGCAAGCAGCTCGACCTCGTCGCGAACCTGGAAAACGTCACCGACGAGCGCTACTGGGCCGCGGCCGGCGACAGCCGCGTGAACTCGAACAGCCCCCTGCTCGCGGTCGGCATGCCGCGTACACTGCGTCTCTCCGCCAAACTGAGCTTCTGAGTCCGGGATGATCCACCTCCACCACCGCCCGCCCAGCCATCGCGGCAACTCGCAGAAGTGGCTGCGCCGCCTGCACGCGTGGTTCGGTCTCGCAATGGCCGCGATGCTGCTGCTGTTCGCGACGACCGGCTTCCTGCTCAACCACCGCGCGGTAATGAAGATCCCCGCGCTCGATCGCAAGGAGGTCACGCAGCTGCTGCCCGTCGAGGCGACGCCCGCCGATCCGGCGGCGCTCGCCGCCGCGCTCGCACCCGCGCTGGGGCTGGACGCCGCCGCGCTGAAGTCGCGCGTCGAGCCCGCGAAGGCGGTGGGCTGGGGCGGCGGAGACATCCGCCAGCCCGAACGCTGGACCCTGCGCGCGGACACACCATCCGAATCGGTGCAGATCGACTATTGGGTGGGCAGCAGCCAGGCCGAAGCGAAGCGTACCAAGCCCAACCTGTGGCTCTATCTCGCACGCCTGCACATGGCGATCGGCACCGGCCCCACGTGGGTGCTGCTCTCCGACGCCGCCGCGCTGGGCCTCGCCTTCCTCGGCCTGTCCGGCTTCTGGCTGTGGGGCCGGCTGCACGGCTCGCCGCGACGGCTCACGCTGCTCGCGAGCGGCGGCCTCGCGATGGCTGCCGGGTTGGCGTGGGTCGCGGGCTGACGCAAGTCTGCCGGAGGGATTACGTAGGGCGGATGAGCCGCGCAGCGGCGTTATCCGCCGCATGGTGGGCATGCCGACGACGCCCATGCCGCGGAAGGCGCTGCGCTTTTGGCTACGCCGAAACTTCGTTTTCCGCCCTACGACTGGTTCAGGGGACTGCCGCTTGGTCGATGCGAGGCCTCCGGCTTATATACAAGCACATGCTAATATGCAGAACTCCACCCCCTGCTGACGGTCTCATTTATCTCTGTCAGCACCCGCCGTATTCCGGAGTTCTCATGTCCCTCGCCCTTTCGCTTGTCCGCCGCCGCACGCTCCTTGCCGCCGCGGCGGCAATCCTCCTCCCCCTTTCGCCAGTCCACGCCCAGCAGGGCGCGGTCCCCGAAATCACCCCCGCCGAGGCACAGGCGCAGGCCAAGGCCGGGAAGATCACGCTGATCGACGTGCGCACGCCCGACGAATGGCGTGAAACCGGCGTCGCGCCCGGAGCAACGCCGATCAACCTGTATCACCCGGGCGGAGCGGAAGGCTTCGTCAAGGAAGTGATCGCACGCGTCGGCGCCAAGCGCGACACCCCGATTGCCTTCATCTGCCGCAGCGGCAACCGCAGCAGCCAGGCGCAGCGCCTCCTCGCCGCGCAGGGCTTCACGAACGTCTACAACGTGCGCGAAGGCATGAGCGGCAGCGCCGCCGGTCCCGGCTGGCTCAAGAGCGGGCTGCCGGTGGAAGCCTGCAAGGTGTGCTGATTCGTCCCTGATGTCTTTCCCGCAGGCGCTGCGCCAGCAGCTGCCTGCGGCACATACGCTGCACCGCAACAAAATTTCCGCCCCGGGCGACGCAAAGCTGCCAGAATTCAAGCTCCGTCGCATTGCGACAAGCCCACCTCCCCGCCGTGATCCTCCGTCCCCGCCCACACTGGGTCCATCTGCTTTTCGTCCGCCGCGGTTCGCTCGTCCCGCGCATCCTGTCCCAGCAACTGTTCATCTTCGCGCTGTCCTGTGCCGTCGTGCTGCTGCACGGCCAACTGTTCCAGTGGAAGGTGACGCTGACGGCGACGCCTTTCTCGCTGATGGGCGTCGCCTTCGCGATCTTCCTCGGCTTTCGCATCAACGCGAGCTACGACCGCTACTGGGAAGCGCGCAAGCTGTGGGGCTCGGTCCTGGTCGAAGCGCGCAACCTGGCGCGACAGGTTCTCAACCTGGACACGCCGCGCGATGTGCAACGCGTGTTCGTGCTGGGCCTCGTCGGCTTCGCGACGGCGATGCGCAACCAACTGCGCGGGCGTCCGCGCGACACCGACCTTTCCGCGCTGCTGCCGGCGCAATTGGTCGAACGCGTGAGCCGCGCGCGCTTCGGCCCCGCGCTGGTGCTGCTGTGGCTCGGCGAATGGCTGCGCGAACGGCGCGCGGCCGGCGAACTCGACGCGATCACCGCGCAACAAATGGACCAGTCGCTCAACGAACTGTCGGGCGCACTGGGCGGCTGCGAGCGCATCGCGAACACCCCACTGCCCTTCACCTATTCGGTGATCCTGCACCGCAGCGCCTATTTCTACTGCATGCTGCTGCCCTTCGGCCTGGTCGACTCGATCGGTGTGATGACGCCGCTGATCGTGAGCTTCGTGTCCTACACCTTCTTCGCGCTGGAAGCGCTCAGCGACGAGATCGACGATCCCTTCGGCACGATGCCCAACGATCTCGCGCTCGACGCACTGGTGGCCGGCATCGACGCCAGCCTGCGCGAGATGCTCGGCGAGACGCCACCTCCTGCGCCGCAGCCGGACGCCAACTTCCTGCTCACCTGAAGCGCGTTACCACCCCAGCCCCTTGCGCAGCACGAGCAGCACGCCCATGCCGGCGAAGAAGGGCAGCCACGGATTGCGCGAGCGCACCGCGGCGAGCGCGACGACGATGCCGGCGACGAGCTTGGGATTCGCCGGATCGAACGCGCCCGCGTCGAGCAGCAGATCCGGCATGATCAGCGCCGACAGCGCCGCGGCGGGTGCATAGCGCAGCGCACGCTGCAGCGCCGGCGGCAGGCGCGCGCCCTCGCCGCCGAGCACGAAGCTGCCGCGCGTGAGGATCGTCGTCGAGCCGATCGCGAACAGCGTCAGCCACAGCCATGCCCCCTCTACCATGCCTGCCTCCGCTTCTCCGACCAGCGCTCGGCGATGAAACCGGCCGCGATGCCCAGGGCGATCCCGGCGATAACGCCGAGCCGGAGCGGCACGCCGCGCAGCAGGACGGCGCCCAGGCCACCGACCAGCGCCGCGACGAGCATCGCGCGCTGTTTCACCATCGGCACCAGCATCACCATCAGTGCGATCGTCGTCATGAACTCCAGCGACCAGTCCTTCGGGAACACGCCCGCGCCGAGGACGCCGACGAGCCCGCCGAGCTGCCACATGCTCCAGCACAGCAGCGCCGGCGCCACGTAGAAGCCCCAGCGCCAGTGCGGATCGTCGCTGCGCAGCAGCCGGTCCGCACACAGCACGAACAGGCCGTCGACGAGCAGATAGCCCGACAGCAGGCGCTTCGACCACGACTGGCCATGGAAAGCCGGCGCCAGCGCGGCGCTGAAGATCACGAAGCGCAGGTTGAGCACCAGCGCGGTGACGAAGATCAGCCACAGCGGCGCACCGGCGGCGATCAGCGGCAGCGTGCCGAGCTGGGCGGTGCCCGCATAGACGATCAGGTTCATGCCCAGCGACTCGACCGCCGACAGGCCCGTCGAGCGCATCGCCACGCCGGTGACGATCGCCCACGGAAGGAGGCCGACCGACATCGGCAGCATCAGCTGGAGCCCCTCGCGGGCGCCGCGCTTGAAGGATTCGTTCATGGGGGAGGCTTTGACCTGGAACGGAAAAAGCGTCCTAGGATACCAGCGCAAGCGCCGCACCGGCATGCGGAGCTTCCCTCAACGTCGCTGCTGCGCCATCTGTGCGCGCGCGGCCCACACCTCGGCCGGCCAGGTGCTCTGGATGAAGGCCAGCGTGGCGCGGATCTCGTCGTCGGACAGCACGCGGGCGAACGCCGGCATGTCGCTCGCGTAGCCCTCGGGCGCCCACGGCGGCACCATGCCGGCGCGCGTGATGTTCACCAGCAGCTCATTCGGGTGATGCCAAGTGTGGCCGGACGCATCGTGCGGCGGCGCGGGCAGCCTTCCGTCGGCCTTGCGCTGGCGCCAGTCGGGCAGACCTTCGAGCTTCGCGCCGTGACACGCCGCGCAGTGCTTGCGGTACAGCGCCTCGCCGCGCGCGACCTGCGCCGCATCCTTCGGATCGATGCCGCCCTCGGTCCCGCCGCCGCAGCCGGCCAGGCCCACAAGCACGGCCGCCGCGAGCGCAGCGGCATGCAGTCGCCCGCCCGCCTTACGGGTCACGCCGGTCGCCGCACGGGTGGCGGTCCGCCCCGCAGTGCTGGAAGTCGCCGAGCGGGCGGTTGAAGGTGTACTCGAAAGGCTTGCCGACCAGCTCGTGCGCGGCATCGCCGGCCGAGCCCGTCGGCAGCGTAAAGGGCAACGCGACCACGAACACCGCGGCACCGATCACCGTGCCGACCAGCCCGAGCGGGCGCACGAGAAGAAGATCCGCCGTCATGTCGCCGGCACGGTCGCCGGTGACGGTTCCCGCCTGCTGCGCGGACACCCCCGCGCTCATCGTCAGCAACACGGCCACCCCCAGGGCGGCGGCAAGTTTCCTGCACATGATCGACTCTCCGGAACCCCGCGCAACGAGGCTCAATGAGGGCTCAATGGCTGGCGAAGACCCGGGTCTTGCCGTCCGCAGCGACGCTCACGACGTCGTACCGGTCCGCCGGGAAAAGCCCTTCCATCCCGGGCGAACCCTGCGGCATGCCCGGCGCCGAGATGCCCGCGACCTTCGGCTTCTCCGCCAGCAAGCGCTTCACGTCGGCTGCCGGCACATGCCCTTCGACGAAATACCCGCCGACCTTGGCAGTATGGCAGGAGGCCTGCGCCTGAGGCACCCCCGCCTCGCGCTTGATCGTACCCATGTCGGAGCTCTTGATCTCCTTCACGGAGAAACCCGCCGCGCGCATGTGCTCGGCCCACTTGCCGCAGCAGCCGCAGTTGGGATCCTTGTACATCACCACTTCCTCGCCGGCAGCGAACACCGGCGCGGCGAACGCTGCGGCCAGCGCCAGCGTGGCGACCAAGGCGAGGGGACGGCGGGCGGGACGGGACGGGGTATGCGACTTCATGATCTTCCTCGGATTCAGACGGTTGCCGACGTTTGGCCGGCTGCGGGAGACGGAGGTTCCGCCCCGCGCGCACCGGCAGCCGCGAATCGCGCATCGGCGGACGCGAGCGGCAGATACAGCGTGAAGGTGGTGAGGCCGCCGGCGGATTCCACGCCGACGCGGCCGCCGTGCGCCTCGACGATGGAGCGCGTGATCGCGAGCCCCAGCCCTGCGCCGTCGCCCTGACGGGTGCGCGCCGGGTCGACGCGATGGAAGCGGTCGAAGATGCGCGCGAGATGTTCGGGCGGGATCGACTCGCCGGGGTTGCTCACCGCAAGCCGCGCCTCGCCCCCGGCCGTGTCGATCGCAATGCGCACGACGCCGCCCGGCGCCGAATGCCGCAGCGCGTTCGACAACAGGTTCGACACCGCGCGCCGCAGCATCAGCCGGTCGCCCTGCACGCACGCGTCGCCCTCCACCGCCAGCCGCAGCCCCTTCTCCTCGACCAGCGCCTCGTAGAACTCCGCGAGCGCGCCCGCCTCCCCGGCGAGCGACAGCGTCTCGGCCGGCCGCGGCAGCAGGCCGTTGTCCGCCTGCGCGAGGAACAGCATGTCGGCGATCATGCGCGCGAGCCGCTCGTACTCCTCGAGATTCGACAGCAGGATCTCGCGATACTCGTCCGCGTTGCGCGCGCGCCCGAGCGCGACCTCGGTCTGTGTCATCAGGTTGCTCACCGGCGTGCGCAGCTCGTGCGCGATGTCCGACGAGAACTCGCTCAGCCGCCGGAAACCGTCCTCCAGCCGCGCCATCATCGCGTTGAGCTCGCCCGCCAGCGCTTCGAGCTCGACCGGCAGCCTGCGCGTGTCGATGCGCGCCGCCAGATGCTGAGCCGACACGCCGCGCGCGACCTCCGCCATCTTGCGCAGCGGCGCGAGCCCGCCGCGCGCCGCGACCGCGCCGAGAAGGCCCGTCGCGACGATCGCCAGCGCCACCGCGAACCACAGCGAACGCTCGAAGTCGCGCATGAAGCTGCGGTGATGCTCGATATCCATCGACACCACGACGCGCGCCGCCGGGGCGCCGGCAATGCCCGTGCGTGCGCTCGCAACCACGCCGCGGTAGATGTGCCCGCCCTGTTCCCAGGTGCGCGCCGGCGGATAGACGGCTGCATCGGCGCCCGGGTCGATCCGCGCCGCCTGCGCGGGGAAGTCCGCCCCCGACGACGCGAACAGGATCTCGCCACGGCCCTCGTCCCTCAGCACCGCGATCGACAGGCTGTGGTGCCCCACCAGCGCGCTGTCGAGCTGCTGCGCGACGTTCGCGAAATCCGCCTCCTCGCCCACCTGTGCGAGCACCGAACGCGCCAGTTCGAGCTTGCCGTGCAACTCGACGAGATCGCCCTCCTCGAAATGGCGTTCGACCGTGGCGGAAATGTAGATGCCCAGGCCCAGCAGCACCGCGGCGAAGAGCCCGCCGAAGAGCAGCGTCAGGCGCAGCGTCAGCGACAGCCTCGGCATCACGGCGCCTCGAGCACGTAACCCATGCCGCGCACGGTGCGGATCAGCTTGGGCTCGAACGGGTCATCGACCTTGGCGCGCAGGCGGCGCACCGCGACCTCGATCACGTTGGTGTCGCTGTCGAAGTTCATGTCCCACACCTGCGAGGCGATCAGCGAGCGCGGCAATACCTCGCCCTGGCGGCGCAGCAGCAGCTCCAGCAGGCCGAATTCCTTCGCGGTCAGGTCGATGCGCTGACCCGCCCGCGTCACGCGCCGGCGCAGCAGGTCCAACTCGAGGTCGGCCGCACGCAGCACCTCGGGCTCCTTCGACTTGCCCCGGCGCAGAAGCGTGCGCACGCGCGCGAGGAGTTCGGAAAACGCAAAGGGCTTGACGAGGTAGTCGTCGGCGCCCAGCTCCAGGCCGCGCACGCGGTCCTCGACCTGGTCGCGCGCGGTCAGGAACAGCACCGGCATCTCGCGCCCCGCGCGGCGCACCGTCTGCAGCACACTCCAGCCGTCCAGGCCGGGCAGCATCACGTCGAGCACCATCAGGTCGTACTCGCCGGTCAGCGCCAGATGCAGCCCGTCCATGCCGTCGCGCGCGAGGTCGACGACGAAGCCGGCCTCGACCAAGCCCTGCCTGAGATAATCGCCGGTCTTGGCCTCGTCTTCGACGATCAGGATCTTCACCACTGGCTCCTTGCCACCATCACACCACGGAACGCATTGTGCCCGCCCCCACCGGGGGCGGATCAAGATTACAAAGATGTAACCCCGGCGTCAGCTTTCTGTCCTCACGCCCTTTTCATACTGACCCCATTCCTGCCATGCATGGAGCTCTCCCGATGAAAACCACGCTTCTGATCGCGACCCTGGGCCTCTTCGCCGCCTCGGCGGGCCAGGCGTTCGCGCAAAGCGGCCATGACGCCGGTCACAGTCACCACATGGCGCAGAACGCCGCACCGACGAACGCCTCCGCCGCGCGGATGAGCGAGGGCACGGTCAAGAAAGTCGACAAGGCTGCCGCGAAGATCACGATCGCCCACGGCCCGCTCGAGAACCTCGGCATGCCGGGGATGACGATGGCCTTCCGCGCCGCCGACGCGGCGATGCTCGACAAGGTCAAGGCCGGCGACAAGATCCGCTTCACCGCCGAACGCGTCGACGGCGTGTTCAGCGTCACCCAGCTGGAAGTCGCAAAGTAGGGATCCGCCCCCGGCGAGCAATCAAGTGAAGCCGGGTTGAGTGCCGCACGGCCACCGCCGAAAACAACAACACCTTCGCGGAGTCCCGACGATGAACTCGTCCAACGCAGGAACGCACCGGCCACACGCACCGGCCTCGCTCCTGGTCGCAAGCCTGCTGGCCGTCGCGATGTCGGCCCACGCCCAGGACCTCTCCCCGCCACTGGCCCAGACTTTCCCGGTCGCGCCGGCCGTCGCCGCAGCAAATCCAGCAGCCCCTCTCGGCGCCGACATCGCCGGCCTTCTGGAACACGCCCGCAGCACGAACCCCGCCTTCGCCGCCCAGCGCGCAGAGACCGCGGCCGCGCGCGAACGCATAGCCTCGGCCGGCGCCCTGCCCGACCCGAACGTCCAGGTCGAACTGATGGACTTCACCAACGAGATGCGCGGCGGGGGCACGACGCTGGTGCCCGGCCGCGTCGGCGAGACCCGCTACCGCTTCATCCAGCCGCTGCCGGGCTGGGGCAAGCGCGACCTGCAGAGCCGCACCGCCGCCGCGAAGGCCGAGCAGGCCGCCGCCGGACTCGACGCCGCCTGGCTGGATCTGGCGATGACCATCAAGCAGGCCTGGCTGCGCTACTACGCCGCCGACCGCGAAGCCGCCCTCGCGCGGGAATCGCTCGCGCTGCTCGGCGGCCTCGAGGAGGCCACGCTCGCACGCTACCGCCAGGGCCTCGCCCCGCAGCAGGCGGTGCTGCGCGCCCAGCGCGAGATCACCAGCCAACGCCTCGCACAGGTCGGCATCGAACAGCGCCGTCGCGGCGCCGCGGCGGCGCTCAACGGCCTGCTCGCGCGCGCCCCGCACGCCCCGCTCGCCGCCCCCGCCGAACCGCCCGCGCTCCCCGCCGCGCTCGACCTGCCCGGGCTCGTCGAGCGCGCCCGATCGCGCAATCCCGCGCTCGCGGCGGACGAACGCGGCATCGAAGCCGCGCGCCTGGAACGCGAGCGCACCTGGGCCGACCGCTACCCCGACTACTCGATCGGCCTCACGAACAACCGCCCGCGCGGCGAGGATCAATCCTGGGACCTGATGTTCGAGGTGATGATCCCGCTGCAGCAGTCCGCGCGCCGCGCCCGCGAGCGCGAGGCTGCCCACATGCTCACGGCCGCCGACGCCAAGCGCGAGGCGACCGGCGCGCGCCTCGCGGGCGAGCTCGGCGCCGCCTGGGCTAACTACACGAGCAGTCAGGAAAGCCAGCGCCTCATCCGCGCCACGCTGCTGCCGCAGGCGCAGGCGACACGCGACGCGACGCGCGCGGCCTTCGAGACCGGCCGCGCCGACTTCGACGCGGTGCTCGAAACCGAGCGCCAACTGGTGGACACCCGCATGAGCCAGCTGCAGTCCGAAGTCGAGGCACGCATGGCCCTGTTCGAAATCGAGAAACTGGTCGGAGAAGCCCTGTGAAGCCCGCCGCACAATTCGCCGCCGGCGCCGCCGCGGTCGCCCTTGCCCTCGCCGCCGGCTACTTCGCCGGCACCCGCAACACCGGCCATCCCGACCCCGCCCCTTCCGCCTCAGCCGATGCCACGGCGCCCGCGGAGAGCGCGGGCGGCCGGAAGATCCTGTACTACCGCAACCCGATGGGCCTGCCCGACACCTCGCCGGACCCCAAGAAGGACTCCATGGGCATGGACTACATCCCGGTGTATGAAGGCGAGGACGCCGGCGCCGACGACAGCGGCACCGTCACCGTGAGCCCGTCGCGCCTGCAGACGCTGGGCGTGCGCACGGCGGTCGCCGAGCTGCGCGCGCTCGACGAACCCGTCCGCGTCGTCGGCCGTGTCGCCATCAACGAGCGCACCACCGTCGACGTCGCGCCCCGCTTCGAAGGCTGGATCGAACGCCTGCACGTCAGCGCCAGCGGTGACCCGGTACGCCGCGGCCAGGCGCTGTTCTCCGTCTATAGCCCTGAACTGGTGTCGGCCGGCAGCGAACTTCAGATCGCCGAGCGCCTGCAGCGCGACGCCGCCACCGACCCGGCAGCCGCCGAATCGGCCCGCCGCCTCGCGGACGCCACCCGCGCACGCGTCTCGAACTGGCAGATGAAGTTGCCCGAGGGTGCGAAGACGGGCAACGGACGGCTCACTTTCACCTCGCCCGCGAACGGCATCGTGCTCGAGAAGAAGGCCGTCGAAGGCATGCGTTTCATGCCCGGCGAGGCGCTCTACCGCATCGCCGACCTGTCGAGCGTCTGGGTGCTCGCCGACGTGTATGAGCGCGACCTCGCCCGCGTAAGGCCCGGCCAGTCGGCAACCGTGACGCTCGACGCCTTCCCCGGACGCAGCTTCCCCGCGAAGGTCGCCTACCTGTATCCGACGCTCGACGCCGCGACCCGCACGGTGTCCATCCGCCTTGAACTCGCAAACGCCGAAGGGCTCCTGCGCCCGGGCCTCTTCGCGCACGCCGAGGTCGCCACCGGCAAGGCCGCCCCCGTGCTGACGGTCCCCGCCTCCGCGATGATCGACAGCGGCGAGCGCCAGGTCGTGCTCGTCGCCCAGGACGAAGGGCGCTTCCTGCCGAAGGTGGTCAAGGTCGGGCGCCGCGGCAGCGAGCACATCGAGATCATCGAAGGGATCGCCGCCGGCGAGCGCGTCGTCGTGTCGGCGAACTTCCTGATCGATGCCGAAAGCAATCTGCGCGCAGCGCTCGCGACATTCACCGCCGGCAAGGACGGAGGCGCTGCCGTGCAGAACTACTCCGCCGAGGGCTCGCTGGACGCGATCGACCTCTCGGCCGGCACGGTCAGCATCACCCACGGCGAAATCCCCGCGCTGAAGTGGCCGCCGATGACGATGGACTTCAACCTGGCCTCGCCCGACGTCGTCAGGAACGTCGCCCCGGGCACCCCGATCCGCTTCGAGTTCGAACAGCGCACGCCGGGCGAATTCGCGATCACGCGCATCGAACCTGCCGCAGCGGCCACGCACAAGGGCCACTGACATGCTCAACCGCCTCATCGACTGGTCCGCACGCAACGTCTTCCTCGTGCTGCTCGCGACGCTGTTCGTCAGCGCCGCCGGCCTCTATGCGCTGAAGAACACCCCGGTGGACGCCCTGCCGGATCTCTCCGACGTGCAGGTCATCGTCTACGCCGACTTCCCCGGCCAGGCGCCGCAGGTCGTCGAAGACCAGGTCACCTACCCGCTGACCACCGCGCTGCTGGCCGTGCCCAAGGCCAAGGTCGTGCGCGGCTTCTCGATGTTCGGCGCATCCTACGTGTACGTGATCTTCGAGGACGGCACCGACATCTACTGGGCGCGTTCGCGCGTGCTCGAATACCTGTCCTCGGCCGCCGCCCGCATGCCAGCCGGCGTCGCGCCGCAGATCGGCCCCGACGCGACCGGCGTCGGCTGGGTCTATCAATACGCGCTCACCGGCAAGGACCGTTCGCTCGCCGAACTGCGCAGCCTGCAGGACTGGTACGTGCGCTACCAGCTCACCAAGGCCCACGGCGTCGCCGAAGTCGCGAGCCTCGGCGGCTTCGTCAAGGAATACCAGGTCACCGTCGACCCGCACCGGCTCGCCACCTACGGCATCCCGCTCGACCGCGTCGCACAGGTCATCCGCGCCTCCAACCGCGACGTCGGCGGGCGCGTGGTCGAACTGGCCGAAACCGAGTACATGGTGCGCGGTCGCGGCTACCTCAGGAACGCCGAGGACATCGGCAACCTCGTGCTCAAGAGCGAGGGCGGCACGCCGGTGCTGGTGCGCGACATCGCGCGCGTCGAGATGGTGCCGGCCGAGCGGCGCGGCATCGCCGAACTCAACGGCGAGGGCGAAGTCGCCTCCGGCATCGTCATGGCGCGCTTCGGCCAGAACGCGCTGGAAGTGATCGCCAACGTCAAGGCCAAGATCACCGAGATCTCCGCGGGCCTCCCCGAAGGCACCTCCATAGTCCCGGTCTACGACCGCTCGACGCTGATCGAACGCGCGATCGCCAACCTCAAGACGACGCTGATCGAAGAAAGCGTGATCGTCGCCGCCGTGTGCATCATCTTCCTGATGCACGTCCGCAGCGCGCTGGTCGCCATCATCACCCTGCCGATCGGCATCCTCATCGCCTTCATCGCGATGCATTCCCTCGGCCTCGGCTCCAACATCATGAGCCTGGGCGGCATCGCCATCGCCATCGGCGCGATGGTCGACGCCGCGATCGTCATGATCGAGAACGCCCACAAGCGCCTCGAACAGGTCCCCGACGACGCACCGCATTCCGCGCGCGCCGAAGCGATGATCCGCGCCTGCAAGGAAGTCGGCCCCGCGCTGTTCTTCTCGCTGCTGATCATCACCGTCTCCTTCCTGCCGGTGTTCACGCTCGAAGGCCAGGAAGGCCGCATGTTCTCGCCGCTCGCCTTCACCAAAACCTTCGCGATGGCCGGCGCGGCACTGTTGTCCGTGACGCTCGTGCCCGTGCTGATGATGCTCTTCATCCGCGGCCGCATCATGCCGGAGGCAAAGAACCCGGTGAACCGCGCGCTGATCTGGCTCTACCGCCCCATCATCGCGTGGGTCATGCGCCACCGCTGGCTGACGCTGATCGCGGCAGTCGCATCGATGGCGATCACGATCTTCCCCGCCCAGCGCATCGGCGCCGAGTTCATGCCGACGCTCAACGAAGGCACGCTCTTCTACATGCCCGCGTCCCTGCCCGGCATGTCGGTGACCAAGGCCGGCGAACTGCTGCAGACCACCGACCGCATCATCAAGACCTTCCCCGAGGTCGAATCCGTCTACGGCAAGGCCGGCCGCGCCAACAGCGCCACCGACCCCGCGCCGCTGGAGATGTTCGAGACCGTCATCAACCTCAAGCCCGAATCCAAATGGCGCCCCGGCATGACGACCGACAAGCTCATCGCCGAGATGGACGCCGCGCTGAAATTCCCCGGCGTCGCCAACTCCTGGACCATGCCGATCAAGGCCCGCCTCGACATGCTCTCCACCGGCATCCGCACGCCGATCGGCGTCAAGGTCTTCGGCAAGGACCTCGCCGTCATCGAGCGCCTCGCGCGCGAAGTCGAAGCCGCCGTGCGCGACGTCCCCGGCACCACCAGCGCCTACGCCGAACGCGTCACCGGCGGCTTCTACCTCGACATCGTCCCCGACCGCGTCCAGCTCGCGCGCTACGGCATCACCGTCGACGACTTCCAGATGGTCGTCGCCACCGCCCTCGGCGGCGAACCCGTCACCACCACCGTCGAAGGCCTGGAACGCTACACCGTCGCCGTGCGCTACCCGCGCGACCTGCGCGACGACCCGCGCCGCATCGCATCGGAAGTCTTCGTGCCGCTCCCCGCCGGCGGCAACCTCCCGCTCGGCCAGCTCGCCAAGGTCTCGCTCACCAAGGGCGCCCCCGCGATCCGCACCGAAAACGCGCTCCTCGCCGCCTACGTGTTCGTCGACATCCGCGACCGCGACATCGGCTCCTATGTCGCCGACGCCCGCAAGGCCGTCTCAGAAAAGGTCGACTTCCCCCCCGGCTACTACGCCACCTGGAGCGGCCAGTTCGAATTCATGGAGCGCGCCAAGGAAAAACTCGTCGTCGTTGTCCCCCTGACGCTCGCGATCATCTTCCTGCTCCTCTACCTCAACTTCCGCCGCCTCACCGAAACCCTGATCGTCATGCTGTCCGTGCCCTTCGCACTCGTCGGCGGCATCTGGCTGATGTGGTGGTTGGGCTACAACATGAGCGTCGCGGTCGCCGTCGGCTTCATCGCGCTCGCCGGCGTCGCCGCCGAAACCGGCGTCGTGATGCTGATCTACCTCGACCACGCCTGGGAAGCCATCCGCGCGAAACGCGTCGCCGAAGGCCGCCAACCCGACGCCAACGACCTCTACCACGCCATCATGGAAGGCGCCGTCGAACGCGTCCGCCCAAAGATGATGACGGTGGTCGCGATCATCGCCGGCCTGCTCCCCATCATGTGGGGCACCGGCACCGGCAGCGAGGTCATGAGCCGCATCGCCGCCCCGATGGTCGGCGGCATGCTGTCGTCAACCGTGCTGACGCTGGGGGTGATTCCGGCGATCTATGCGCTGGTGAAGGAGTGGGAGTTGCGGCGGGGACTGGAATCGGGAGATCGAGTCGGCGAACATCGGCAGCACGCGGTATGATGGAATTGACCCACCGCCTGCCGCACTATTAACCCGGCAAGCAAATACCGTTCGGGCTGAGCTTGTCGAAGCCCTGCCAATGCCCTTCGACAGGCTCAGGGCGAACGGTTGTATTTAATGGCCGCCTTAATAAGCTGCGTTTGCCGACTCGTGTCCCCGCCGATGCGCCTCTCCCCCGAACAAATTGCCACCGTTCTGAGCATCGCCCACAAAGTGATGGGAGACGACGTCACGGTCAGCGTTTTCGGCTCGCGCCTGGACGACGACCGCCGCGGCGGTGACCTCGACGTGCTCGTCGAAACCGCTGAACGACGGCCCCTGTTGCAACGTGCAGAGCTCAAGCTCCGCCTGGAAGCCGCCCTTGACATCCCGGTCGACATACTCGCCTGCGCGCGCAACACCGAAGCGACCCCATTCCAGGCGCTGGCAATGGCACGCGCCGTCAGACTGGAGGCCCCGCGTTGAGCCACGATCTGCTCGAAGCCGAACGCAAGCACCTGGCCAATTTGCTCGAAGCGATCCAGCGTTGTGTGTTCTTCCTGCACGAATCGGAATCGAAACACGCCTGGCCTCTCACCGGTGCGCGGCTGGTAATCCGCAAGAAAGATGTCGCCCTGTTCGAGTCGCTGGCCGCGATCAACGAGCGCTTCGCCAAACTGCAGGACACCCTCGCTGCCGCAATGCGGCATAGCGCCTTGCTGATGGGGGAGCCCACGGACAGCTTCCTGAGGGTACTGGCGCACTTCGAGAAACTGGGCGTAATCGACTCCACCTCCGATTGGCAACGCAGCCGTGCCGCACGCAATCTCGCGGCGCACGACTATGAAACGGACTACGACGACATTGCCGAGCATTTCAATGCGCTGCACGAGCTAACTGGCATGCTTTACGCCGCTGCGCGCCGGCTCACAGACTCGTGCTGGCAGACGCTGCAGATCGGGCCCGTCAGCGCAGATTTCTCGACCGAATTCGGGCGCATCACCGCGCAGTGGGGAGCTCAGGCGGCCTGACTGGAGGTCGATTTCGTGGCGAAAATTGGAGGCTGACGACCCGCGACGACTGCCCCGCCTTCCCGGGCGCTGTTAGACTGCCCAGGCACTCCGGAACACTTGTGAGCGAGGTTGCGCATGCACCGGCTTATCGAAACTCATCGCGAAGAACTGCGGGCACTGGCACTGCGATATGGCATCCGATCCATCAAGGTCTTCGGCTCGATGGCGCGGGACGACGCGGACGACGACAGCGATGTGGATCTGCTCGTCGAAACCGGCCCCGAAACTTCAGGTTTTGCCTTGGGGGCGCTCCTGATGGATGCGCAGGATCTGCTCCATCGGCGCGTCGATATCGTCACTCAGAATGCGCTACACCCGGCGATGCGAGCTCGCGTGTTGCGAGAGGCGCTCCCAGTATGAAAGGCTGGAAATGAAACCGTGTCCCGAGGCCGACAGGGTCTACCTGCATCACATGCAGGAATGCATCTCACGGATCACGGAATACGTTGCTGGTGACGAAGCACTATTCCGGTCCTCGCGACTCGTTCAGGATGCCGTAGTACGAAACCTCCAGACACTCGCCGAGTCGAGCCAACATCTCTCGGATGCCGCAAAAGGTACCGAACCGGCCGTACCTTGGCGTGCGATATCGGGTTTCAGAAACATCCTTGTGCACGACTATCTCGGCATGGACCTGGATGTCATCTGGCAGGTCGTGAGCCGGGAGCTCCCGCCGCTACAAGCTGCTGTGGCTCGCATGGTCGTGCGGCTGCATGAGACTTAGCGCCATGCCGCCATGTGTCCCTTGCGCATACATGCAGTCATGAATGATGTGTGGAAATTGGAGTCTGACCCCGTTTTCCCGTCGCCCGATTCCCCTCTGACAATTCACAACCCGCGATAGATCTCGCGCCGGTGACCGATCTTGATGACCTCGACCACTACCGTGTCATCGTCGATCGAATACACGATACGGTAGTCGCCCTGCCGCACCCGATACAACTCGTGGCCCGCGAGCTTTTCGCTATCCGGCGGACGGGGATTGTCGCGGAGGAGCTCCGCGCGGGCGAGGATGCGGTTCACGCCTTCGCGCGGAACTCCCCGCAAGTCCTTCGCCACGGATCGCTTGAAGCGAAGCTCAAAGCGTTCCATCCGCCTTCAACTGCGCCAGAAACGCCTCATAGGTCAACGAAGGTTCTTTGACGCGTTGCGCCACCGCGGAAAGATCTTCCTCATCCTCGCGCAACGATTCGCGCACTGCGTCGGCAACGATGTCCGAAATCGAACGGTGCGTGGCCGCCGCCTTCAGGCGCAGCGCCCTGTGCAAGGCAGGATCCATATATACCGTGGCGCGTGCTTGTACCGAGGCCATGTCCATTACTCCCGAATGATTCTGCACTTTAACGCCAAAACGTTTAGACAACAAGCAAGCGACGGCGCCTCAGGTGACACGCACTGGACAACGTCCCGGACGACCGCGTGACATTGTCAACATCTGACAGTCGAAGCCCCCGCCCTTGTCTCGGCTTGACGTAAATTGTGACAATTTTCACGGACACGCCTGACCGAGGGCTCCAGCCCGGCAGGCTCGCAAATGGTGGTATCTCTTTGTGTTTACGCGTATTTCTGTATTTTCTGGTTCGGCGCGCGCGCATTTCCCGGCAGCTGGCACAGCCGTTGCGTTAGGGATACCAAGCGGGTTTTCCGTGGTTTCCATCAAGGAGAGCATCATGAAAAAGGTCCAGCAAGGCTTTACCCTGATCGAACTGATGATCGTTGTGGCGATTATCGGTATTTTGGCGGCGGTGGCACTGCCGGCGTATCAGGATTACACGATCCGGGCCCGTTTGACTGAAGGCTTCGGTATTGCCGGCGATGCCAAGGCGCGCATTGCAACCGAAGGTTCGGCTACTGCGGCTGACCTTGCGGCTCTTGCGACCGTTTGGAACGCACAGGCGGTAAATACTGGCGCCAACAGTAAATTCGTCAACTCCGTGCAGGTGAATGGCCTCACTGGAGAAATTCAGATTGCGTACAATACGACGAGTACGGGCGTTGCAGTAGGTCAGAATCTCCTTTATATCCGTCCGTTTGTGCGTTCCGGCGCCGCTGGCACCGCGATTACACTGGACGCTGCTTTGGCTGCCGGTACCACGGGGAGTCTTGACTGGTCTTGCGCATCAGTAAGTCAGGCCGCTTCGACTGCGTCGGGAATGAACAACACTACGCCGGGTACCGTGCTCGCCAAGTATGCACCGGGCTCGTGTAAGTAAGAATGGCTAGCATAGGGCGGAAACGCGAAGCGCCTTCCGCCGCATGAAAGAAGGGACCGCCGCGGCGGTCCCTTCTGCTTTTGGAACATGTAGAAACAAAGATGAAACAAAGGGACACCTGATGAAACGTAAGCGCTCCACGAACCTTTCAATTACCCACAATCCTGACGCCGATTCGCACTCCTAGGACAATGTCGTTCAGCTTGGACAAGCCTCGCCAAATGACGGTATTCCCTGGGGGAGGATCGTTGGCACGGTCAAGATAACCGCCGAGCTTTGCCAAGCACACGAGGTACTCGGATAACGCGGGAGAAACGGGGTCAGACTCGATTTCCTAGACTCGATTTCCTCCCGCTGCGCTCCGACAGGGAAATGGGGTCAGACTCGATTTCCTCCTGACCTGACCTGGCAACACCGAAAAAGACCGCTGCGGCGGTCTTTTTCATTTCCGGGAGAAACGGGAGAAACGGGAGAAACGGGGTCAGACTCGATTTCCTAGACTCGATTTCCTCCCGCTGCGCTCCGACAAGATTTAATGGGGTCGGACTCGATTTAGGCTCGATCGGCGCTCGACTCTTCTCCGCCCTGCACGCCGCACCCTTTCCGCGGCCGCCCCTTCGACAACGGGCTGGACCTGCGGCCTGACAACGCCTCGATCGTTTCCCGAAAACGGTCGTTGCCCAGCACCCAGGCACGGTTCGTCGCGTCGCGGATCGTCTCGACATCAGCCACGGAAAGTTGTCCGCTGAAGAGCTCGCGATAGACAGTGCGGCGCTCACCATCGGAACGCCCCAGACCGCGGAATATCCCGTGAGGCCGGATGATGTCGCTGGCTTCGCCAAGCGCGTTGGCCCGATGACTGGACCACTGATAGTCGGCTGGATGCATCACCATCGCGGCGCGCACAGGGTTCAGTTCGATATAGCGCATGCAGGTCAGCAGGTAGGCTTCACTGTCGATGAGCGTCGCGCGATAACGGCCTTCCCACAAGGTTCCCGTTCGCGCGTAACTATAGTTGAAGTACTGGACGTAGCGCCGGCCCACCGACTGCATCGTTTTCGGCAAGCTGGCTTCCTGCGAGGGAGTTGCCAGCAGGTGAACGTGATTCGTCATCAGCACGTAAGCATGGACGGTCAGTCCGTGCTTTTCGGCAGCCTCTTCGAGGCACCAGAGGTAATGGCGATAATCCCCATCGCCGGCAAAAATCGGCTGACGGTTGTTGCCGCGCTGGATTACGTGGAGCGGCTGACCGGGAAGGTAGAAGCGGGGAAGACGGGCCATGATCTGACGTAGCGGAAACAGGTCCGCCGATGATAGGTCAAAACTCGATTGGCATAATTAGCAAAAATCGAGTCTGACCCCTGACCCCATTACGATGGGCTGGACCTGCGGCCTGACAACGCCTCGATCGTTTCCCGAAAACGGTCGTTCCCCAGCACCCAGGCACGGTTCGTCGCGTCGCGGATCGTCTCGACATCCGCCACGGAAAGTTGTCCGCTGAAGAACTCGCGAAAGACAGTGCGGCGCTCATCATCGGAACTCCCCAGACAAAACACCAGACAAAACAAAGGGACACCCACTTTGTTTGTTCTCCTCTACTCGCAACGATCTTCCTTGACCTACCTGCGCACTAAAAATACAATTTCGTGCAGCACCAATATAAGGAGTCTGCCATGGTTGCGACTACGCATCCCCCAGCGGTCAAGGTCGTCGGGGCAAACGGCCAAATCTCACTGGGCAAGCAATACGCTGGCCGCCAAGTTCTGGTGGAGGAGCGCGAGCCCGGTGTGTGGGTGGTGCGCACAGCCACCGTCATCCCGGACAACGAGCGCTGGCTGCACGAGCCCAAGGCGGCGACCGACCTGCAAGCCGCTTTTGCCTGGTCAAGTACCCACAAGGCGTCCGATGCCGGCCTGGACGACACCCTTAGCCGCTTGAGCCATGACGAGTCATGACCCCACGGTCAGACTTGACCTGAACAACCCAGTCTTTCAAGAGAATCTGCTTACGCAGCAAAAGCCTGAGCGCCATGCGGCGCTGGATACCCTCAACAAGATTCGGCAGCTGACTTGGAATCAGGTGTACCGCGATCCGGGACTGAAGTGGGAGAAGATCACCAGCGTCAAGCCACCTGCGGGAATTGACGCCATTTACTCACTGCGCATCACCCAGGCGCGTCGGGCAACGGCTTACCGCGATGGCGACTTCATGCGCTTCTTGACGGTCGCCCCCGATCACGATGCCGCCTACGGCAAGAAATAGACAAGGAAAAAGGAAACCAAGCGACACCCACTTTGCTTCCTGCAGCCAACACCTCCTTCCCTGCTTCAGCGTCCGTTGACCCGGCCACATCTGCCAGCCATAATCTGACCAGTTAAACAGACCAGATAGGGCGACTAGGATGATGAATCGGCAGTGGCGGCTGCAGGATGCCAAAACCCACCTGAGCCAAGTGGTCGAGGGCGCATTGCACGGTACTCCGCAGCACATCACGCGCCGCGGCAAGGCCGCAGTGGTCGTGCTTTCCGAAAGCGAATATGCTCATTTGATACGCAATGCGCGAACCAATGCACCGGGGTTTGTTGCGCATCTGCTGGCGATACCCCAGGAGGCGGATGCGTTCGAGCACGGCGACGTGGCGCTCAGGGATGTCGACTTCTGATGATTTTGCTCGATACCGTCATCTTGTCCGAACTGCGCAAGCGCACCCCCTCCGCCGCAGTCGTGAATTGGCTGAAAGCGCACAAAGATGACGAGTTGTTCATCAGCGTCGTAAGCATAGGCGAGATCGAGCGCGGGATTGAAAAGCGACGCCGTGCGGATCCGGCATTTGCGGAAACGCTCACAGCATGGCTCGACGACCTTCTGCGCTATCACGTCGATCGCATATTGCCGATCACTCCCGAGATTGCCCGCCGATGGGGCGCGCTGTCTGCGAGAATCGGCAACGAAAGCGCCGACTTGCTGATTGCGGCGACGGCCCTGAATCACGGACTGACCGTCGCAACCCGCAACGTTCGCCATTTCACGCCAACCGGCGTAGCGACGATAAATCCGTTTGCCGATTGAGGGTAGAAACAAAGGGACACCCACTTTGTTAAACAAAGGTAAACAAAGGAAACAAAGGGACACCCACTTTGTCTCCCGCACCGTGTTACGCTAACGGCATAAGCAGGAGACCCACCGTGACTCGCGCCCGCTCAGCCCTTGTTTCGTTAGCCGACACCCCTTGGTACCACGTCGTCTCACGCTGCGTGCGGCGCGCGTTCCTGTGCGGCAAGGACCATTACTCCGATCGCTGCTTCGAGCATCGCCGAGGCTGGATCGTCGATCGAGTCAAGCAACTCTCCGCCGTGTTCGCCATCGATGTCGCGGCCTATGCGGTCATGAGCAACCATTACCATCTCGTGGTGCGCGTCGACGCCGAGCGCGCCACCAGCTGGAGCCGCGACGAGGTCCTGCAACGCTGGACGCAACTTTTCGACGGGCCGCCTGCAGTGCGATCCTTCCTGGCAGGTCGTGGCAACACGCTGGACGCTGCCACCTTGCGCGCCATTGACGAAATCGCCGAAAAATACCGTGCGCGGCTGCATGACTTGTCGTGGTTCATAGAAACAAAGGGACACCCACTTTGTTAAACAAAGGTAAACAAAGGAAACAAAGGGACACCCACTTTGTCTCCCGCACCGTGTTACGCTAACGGCATAAGCAGGAGACCCACCGTGACTCGCGCCCGCTCAGCCCTTGTTTCGTTAGCCGACACCCCTTGGTACCACGTCGTCTCACGCTGCGTGCGGCGCGCGTTCCTGTGCGGCAAGGACCATTACTCCGATCGCTGCTTCGAGCATCGCCGAGGCTGGATCGTCGATCGAGTCAAGCAACTCTCCGCCGTGTTCGCCATCGATGTCGCGGCCTATGCGGTCATGAGCAACCATTACCATCTCGTGGTGCGCGTCGACGCCGAGCGCGCCACCAGCTGGAGCCGCGACGAGGTCCTGCAACGCTGGACGCAACTTTTCGACGGGCCGCCTGCAGTGCGATCCTTCCTGGCAGGTCGTGGCAACACGCTGGACGCTGCCACCTTGCGCGCCATTGACGAAATCGCCGAAAAATACCGTGCGCGGCTGCATGACTTGTCGTGGTTCATGCGGATGCTCAATGAATCCATTGCGCGACAAGCCAACTCGGAGGACGAAGTCACGGGCCGCTTCTGGGAAGGCCGCTTCAAGAGCCAGGCGCTACTCGACGAGCAGGCCATCCTGTCGGCCATGACCTATGTCGATCTGAACCCTATTCGCGCACAAATGGCCGACACGCCCGAACGCTCGGCGTTCACCTCCGTCGCGGAACGCATCGGCGACCTCATGCGCGCGCCCTCCACCATTTCCGCGACGACCGCTTCGCCGGCCGCCTCCGCCCTCGCACCCCCTCGCGCTGCCGGAGCCCCTGATTCATCGGCGGGGCCACGCAGCGAGACAAAATTCACCTCGCTGCCCAAACAGCCTTTGATGCCTTTTGATGCCACGGCCCGGTTGTACGCGGCGATCCCCTTTGCCCTTGACGACTACCTCGAACTCGTCGAGACCGCAGGGCGCTGCCTGCGTTCCGACAAGCGCGGTGCCATCCCGATACAAACATCCAAACTGCTCGACCGGCTCGGCATCACCCCCGATCAGTTCATCACCTGCACTACGAGCTTGATGCGGCAATTCGGCAGTGCGGTCGGCGCTCCGGCAAACCTGCTGCAATTGTGCACAGCACGGCAGATCAAGTACCTGCGGGGGATGGCTGCCGCAAGAGGGATGTTCGAGCGCAAGGCCGCGTGATCGAAGATCGCACGGGACGCGACCTTGCCGTGGACGATCTTCAGGTCAGCGATCGCCAACCAAGCCTCGCGCCCGTCATCGAGCAGCCATGAAGGCTTTCTATTCCTCGCGGCGCGGCAGATTGCGCGCTGCATAATCGCGAATCGCGCGGAAAGTCCTGCTCAACTCGCCGGCGAGTTCACGCGCCTTGCCCAGCGCGGCGGCAAGTTCTGCGGAATCTTCGACGTACTCATGCACAAGGCGGTTGCGCAACATGCGCATCGCCAGCCAAGCCTCAGGATCGGTCACGAAATGCAGCCGGTGGGCGAGGTTGAGGTTGTCCAACGCGGTACTGCTGCGCTCGCCAATCACCACGAGAAAGGTCGGCAAAAGCTTGTCCATCATCGTGTCTTGCATGCGCGAAAACTTGCCGACAAAAGACTCGAGCCGGTCAATCCCTTCCGCCGCAGCGAGGACGCCTTCGAGCCATGCCGCAGTGACCTGCCCACAACCACCGAACAGACGCGAGGACACGCCCAGAAGGTGCTCCTCCTCGCGCCCGACCAGTTCCAGCAGGTACTACAGACGCACTGCCGGTCCGTTCACAGTCTGACCCCGTGGCGCCGCGCCTCGCGGTCGATCGGACGCAGCGAGGTTCCCTTGCGGTGCACCACGATATCGATCCGCTGCTCGCCAAGTTCGCGCTGCAGGCTCGCGTAAAACCGCAATTGCCGTTCCAGGACTTCAGTCGCGCTGCCTTCCAGTTCGACGTAAAGATCGATATCGCCCCCCCGCGCGTCATCGTCCACGCGGGAGCCGAACAACCACACCTCCGCTTGCTCACCCAGCAAACGGGCGGCGGCGTTTCGAATCTGCAATCGCTGTTGGTCGGTAAGACGCATGGAGGCAAGTCTATCACCGGGAAACCGCACCGTGTCCCGACGCACCACCATCATCAAAGCACCCATCACCCATCATCATCAAAGGCATCATCAAAGGGACATGAGAAGACAGGAAGCTGGGCGCGCTCGCCAGCGAGATCGACAAGGGTCTGCTCCCCTGAACGGGATTGCAGCTACGTGAAGCAGCCCTCCGACCACTTGACCATGCTAGACTTAGTCAAATAACTTAGTCCGCACGAGGCATGGAATGAGCGTAGTCGTAAACGTCCATGAAGCCAAGACACACTTTTCCCGTCTTCTCGAACAGGCGCACGCGGGACAGGAGATCATCCTGGCCAAGGCCGGGAAGCCCTACGCGCGCCTGATGCCTCTTGCACCGGCGGCCACGGGGCGGCAGCCCGGACGTCTCGCCGGGCGGATCGGCGACGAGTTCTTCGAAGCACTGCCGGACACCGAGCTCGACGCCTGGGAGGGGCGATGAGGCTCCTTCTCGACACGCACGCGCTGCTGTGGTGGTTCACCGATGATCCGCGTCTGTCCCGGGTCGCCCGCGACACGATTGCGAACGAGGCCAACGCGATACTGGTCAGTGCTGCAAGCGCCTGGGAAATTGCCACGAAGCACCGGCTGGGAAAATTGAACGAAGCCGCCGATGCTGTGCATCGCTTTGACGAACTGATCGCCGCGGACGGGTTCGCGCATCTGCCGATCACGCATTTCCACAGCCTGAAGGCCGGCAGTTACACGATCGCACATCGCGACCCCTTCGATCGCATGCTCGCGGCGCAAAGCGAGCTCGAGTCTCTGCCACTCGTGACGTGCGACCCGGCTCTCGCCTTGTTCGACATTCAACGAATCTGGTAGCGCGCTACTCCATCCCCCACTTCTGCAAGCGATAGCGCAATTGCCTGAGCGTCATCCCAAGGCGCCGCGCAGCCTCGGAGCGGTTCCAGCGCGTCTCGTCTAGCATCCGCAGGATCCGTACGCGCTCGTCCTCGCCTTCCTCGCCGCTGTCGACATCCGGATCGACGACGCAGGAGTCCGCCGCCCCGAAAACCCTGAAAGGCTGGGCGATGCCTTCGGTCGGATGCAGGTCGATGTCGCCGGCACCGATCTCGTCGCCGTCGCATAGTGCGCACGCGCGTTCGAGCAGGTTTTCGAGTTCACGGACATTGCCGGGGAAGGGGTGTTGCTTCAGCACGGCAATGGCGTCGGGTGCCAGGCGATGCGGCGGGACGCCGTCGCGGTCGGCGAGCCGCGCGAGGATGTGCCCGGCAAGCTCGGGGATATCTTCCGGGCGTTCGCGCAGCGGGGGCACCCGCAGCGTGATGACGTTGATGCGGAAATAGAGATCCTGGCGGAACTTGCCGTCGGCGACGAGTTGGGCGAGGTCGCGGTGCGACGCAGACAGGATGCGGACGTCGACGGATTCTTCGGCGTGGGCACCGACCGGGCGCACCGCACGCTCCTGGATCGCGCGCAGCAGCTTCACCTGCATCGCCAACGGCAAATCGGCGACCTCATCGAGGAACAGGGTGCCGCCGCGGGCGGCCTGGAAGAGGCCGTCCTTGTCGAAGATCGCGCCGGTAAAGGCGCCTTTGCGATGGCCGAAGAACTCGCTTTCCATGAGCTCGGGCGGTATCGCGCCGCAATTCACCGGCACGAAGGGCGCCGACGCGCGCGGACCGAGGTCGTGGATGAGGCGGGCGATCACTTCCTTACCGGTGCCGGATTCGCCCTGGATGAACACCGGCGCCTGGTTGCGCGCGAGCTTGGCGATCTGCGCGCGCAGGTGCTCCAGCGCCGGGGAGCTGCCGATGAGCATGCGCGCCGTACCGCCTGCGCCGGGCGCCAGTGCCGCTGCGGTCTGCAGTTTCAGGGCATGGCTGACGAGCTCGCGCAGGGCCTTGAGTTCGACCGGTTTGGTGACGAAATCGAAGGCGCCGCACTTGAGGGCGCGGATCGCGGTCTCGATGCTGCCGAAGGCGGTGATGACGGCGACGGGCAGGCCCGGGACGTTCGACTGGATGTGCGCGACGAGTTCCAGCCCGTCGCCGTCGGGCAGGCGCATGTCGGTGAGGCACAGACGGTAGGATTTCTCGGCCAGCAGGCGGCGCGCATCCTCGACGCTGCCCGCGGTATCGCACGCGAGGCCCATGCGCAGCAGCGAGAGCTCCAGAACTTCGCGAATGTCCTCCTCGTCGTCGACGACCAGGACGTCGATCCCGGCGGGGCGGTTGCGTCGTTCGTGTGTGGTCATGGCTGACTCCGTCCGGTGAGCACGAAATGGGCGCCGGGCGCATTGTCGCGCATTTCGAGCGTCGCGCCATTGGCTTCGGCCAGTTCGCGGGAGATGTAGAGGCCCAGCCCGGTACCCTTGGGGTGCGTCGTGAAGAAGGGTTCGAACAGGCGCGGGCGGTCGGCTTCGGCGATGCCGGGACCGTCGTCGACGACGTGCACGGCGACTCTTCCGCCGGCCTCGACGCGCGCATACACATGCACCGAACCGGGCGCACCGGAGCAGTAGCGGCGGGCGTTGCCGATCAGGTTGTCGAGGATCTGGTGCATGTGGGCACGGTCGATCGCGAAGGTCGCATCATCGGTGATGTCCAGCGCGAAGACCTGGCGCTCGGCACCACCGCGCAGGGCAAACTCGTCGAGCAAGCCGCACGCGAAGGACGCCAGCGGCAATGCCTCGGGCAGCGTCTCGTCGCGCCGTCCCAGCGCCAGCACGTCGCGGATCATCCGCTCGATCCGACGGGCGTTGTCGTTGATGATGCGCACGAGGCGCACTTGAACGTCACCGCGCTTCTCCTCCGTCAACAGTTCGGCCGCCTGCGTGACGGCAGACAGCGGGTTGCGGATCTCGTGCGCCATGCTGGCCGTGAGGCGCCCCAGCGCGGCCAGCTTGAGCTGCTGGATATGGGTCTGGATTTCCTCGAAATCGGTGAGATAGATCACCGTCTCGACACCGACCGCGCCCTGCCCGTCCCTGTCGTCCTGGGCGCCGACGGCGCGGCAACGCAGTAGTTTCCCTGCCGGCCCGAGGCGCCGCAGGCTGCCTTCCGGACTGCTGCAGCACGTGTGCACGTCGGCGAAATTCTCATCGACGTCGGTCAGGCGCAGGCCATCGACGCTGGTCAGGCCCAGCAGCTCCGCGGCACGCGGGTTGGCCTGGCTGACGACGCCGTCCGCGGCGACCACCAGCACGCCGTCCTGCATGTCGTGGATGATGCGCTCGTTGACGGCCTGCTGCTTGGCGAGCGCCTCGCCGCGCAGCACCGCGAGCGATTCGTTGGCCTTCGCGCGCAACGCGAGAAAACGCGCCGTGATCGCGATGCCGAAGAAGGCCGTGCAGACGAAGGCGACCTGCAGGAAGTCCGCCGCCCGCTCGCCGGCGACCAGCCGCCAGACGTTCTCGGCCAGCACCGCGACGGTTGCGAGCGCGGCATAGAAGAGCACCATGCGCCCTTGCGCAACGAGGCCGGCCCCGGCGAGAACCACCATCATCAGCACCGGCATGCCACTGCGGTAGCCGCCGCTGGCCCACATCATCGCGGCGAGGACGCCGATGTCGATGACGACTTGCAGGGTGATGACGCGGTCGACACCAAAACGCCGCGCTGCATCGGGGAATCCGAGCGCCAGCACGGCAGCGAGATAGGCAAATGCGGCAGCGTTGAAGACTTGCGGGGCGTCCGAGCCGAGATTGAGCTCGAGGCCCGCGACGACGAAGAGCCCGGCGAGGATCAGGCGGAAGAGGTTGAGGTAGCGCAGGGGCCCCCGGCGCTCGAGGTCACGTCGTTCGTCCGCGGCGGCCTGCATCCTCAGGATTCCCGGTGACGCGCGCCCAGCCGGCGATGCTCCTCGCAGCAGAAGAAGAGCTCCCCGTCACGAACGCCTTCGCTTTCCGGCACGTGCACACCGCAATGGTCACAGCCGAGCATGCGTTCGAGCCCGCCTTTCCGGCCCTCGCCGGCCTGTTTGCCGGCCGACCCGCCCCCGTCGCGCGACCGGTTCAGGGCACGACGCACCCACCAGATGCCGACCAGAGCAAGGACGAAGAGGAGCAGGTTTCGCACGATGAACGATGTGAGCGGGATATGAGCCGAAGGAGTTTAGCACGCGGCTCGCGTCAAACCTGCCGCAGGCGCTCGCACGCCGCAGCCAGCGTCGCCTCGTTCTTCGCGAAACAGAAGCGGATCACACGCTCGTCGCGGCCGTCGGCGAAAAAGGCCGACACGGGAATCGCCGCGACGCCCGTCTCGCGCGTGAGCCGCTGCACGAAGGCGGTATCGGGCTCGTCCGAGATCGCGCTGTAGCGCGCCAGCTGGAAATAGGTGCCGGACGACGGCAACAGTTCGAAGCGCGAACCGGCAAGCGCTTCGCGGAAGAAGTCGCGCTTGGCCTCGTAAAAGGCGGCGAGCTTCTCGTGACGTGACGCGTCCGCCATGTAGTCGGCCAGCGCGAGTTGCACCGGCGTATTCACGGTGAAGACGTTGAACTGATGCACCTTGCGGAATTCCGCCATCAGCTCGCGCGGCCCGACAACGTAACCGACCTTCCAGCCGGTGATGTGGTAGGTCTTGCCGAAGCTCGACACAATCAGGCTGCGCGCAGCCAGTTCCGGGTGGCGGGCGCAGCTCTCATGACGCCGGCCGTCGAAGACGATGTGCTCATACACCTCGTCCGAGACGATCACGATGCCGGTGCCGTGCGTCAGCGCCGCCAGCCGCGCCATGTCGCCTGCCGTCCACACCGTCGCCGTCGGGTTGTGCGGGCTGTTGATCATGATCATGCGCGTGCGCGGTGTGATCGCCTCGGCCACCGCGCCCCAGTCCGGCCGGTAGTCGGGGGCAGTCAACTGCATGCGTACGACACGCCCGCCCTGCAGCTCGATCGCCGGCGCGTACGAGTCATACACCGGCTCGAACACGATCACCTCGTCGCCCGGATGCACCAGCGCCGCGACCGCGGTGAACAGCGCCTGGGTCGCCCCGGCCGTCACGGTGACCTCGGCCTCGGGATCGTATTGCGTGCCATAGAGCGTCGACACCTTGCCCGCGATCGCCTCGCGCAGCGGTGCCACACCAGCCATCGGTGCGTACTGGTTGTGCCCCGCGCGCATCCAGTGTGCGACGCGCTCGAACAGCACGTCCTCGGCGTTGAAATCCGGGAATCCCTGCGACAGATTGATCGCGCCGCATTCCTGCGCGAGGCGAGACATCACGGTGAAAATCGTCGTGCCGACGTTCGGCAGGCGGGATTCGAGAGGGGCGGGAAAATGCGGCATGGAATCGGGCTCTTGTTCGGCGAATCCAAGCATTCTGGCAGAGCCGTGATCCATCATAAACTCCGTCCCACCCCTCGACGATCCCCCTTCGCTCCGGAGTGACCGACCGGCAGTCAAAGGACTTCGTGGAACGAAGTGCGAGCGATCTCGTTGTCACCGCCAATTTGCGGCCACCGACGCATACCCGTGCCGGGGCCTTCGGCCGGCGGGCTGTCGTGAGCGCCGGAGCGGAACGGGGTGCGGGGGAAACAAGGCGACGCATGTCTGAGCCCGCGCAGCGGGCGAGTTTGCGTCGCCGCCCCCGCGCCCCGTTCCGCTCCGGGAAGCCGCAGGCCGCGAGCGTCTGCCCGGCGGACGAAGGCTCCGGCACGCCGCGGACAGTTCCGCCGCCTCAAGCAGCGGCTCCACGACCACGGCAACGCAGCGCGACCAACAGCCGGATCGCCCGCCCGGCTAAAATACCCCCATGTTCACCCAGCCCATTCCCACCATCCGCCGCGACGGCGACGCCGTCGTCATTCTCGACCAGACCCTGCTGCCGCACGCCTGCGAACTGCGCCGCCTGAGTACTCTCGACGAGGTCGCCATCGCGATCCACTCGATGCAGGTACGCGGCGCCCCGCTCATCGGTGCGACGGCCGCCTATGGCGTTGCGATCGCCCTCACCACCGACACGAGCGACGCCCGCCTCGACCATGCGCTGACGACGCTCGCGGCAACCCGGCCGACCGCCGTGAACCTGCACTGGGCGCTCGGACAGATGCGCGAGCGCCTGCGCCCCCTTGCCGCCACCGAACGCCCCGCTGCGGCCTGGCGCGAGGCCGAAGCGCTTCACCGCAACGACGCCGAAATGTGCGCCGCGATCGGCGGACACGGCGTTGCGATCCTCGAACGCCTCGCCGCCGGACTCGGCCGCCCGCTACGCGTGATGACCCACTGCAACGCCGGCTGGCTCGCCACCTGCGGCGCCGGCACCGCGCTCGCGCCCGTGTATGAGGCACAGGCGCGCGGACTCGCGGTCGAGGTGTGGGTGAGCGAGACGCGGCCGCGCAACCAGGGCCTCCTGACCGCGTGGGAACTGCGCGAAGCGGGCGTGCCGCTGCGCCTCATCGCCGACAACGCGGCCGGCATCCTCCTCGCACGCGGCGAGGTCGACGTCGTGATCACCGGCGCCGACCGCGTGGCAGCCAACGGCGACGCCGCGAACAAGGTCGGCACCTATCTCAAGGCGCTGGCTGCGCGCGAGCACGGCGTGCCCTTCTACATCGCCGCCCCGTTCTCGACCGTCGATTTCGGCTGCGCCGACGGCCACGCGATCCCGATCGAGGACCGCGGCCCGACGGAGGTATGCACGGTGCTCGGGCTCGACAGCGACGGCGCGGTGAAAACCCTGCGCCTCGCGCCCGAAACCACCGCCGCGGCCAACCCCGCCTTCGACGTCACGCCCGCCGGCTGCATCACCGGCATCATCACCGAGCGTGGCGTCTGTACGCCGGGACGACTGCGCGACCTGTACCCGGACGCGGCGCGATGAGCCTTTCTGTCGATATCAAGCTGCGCGAGGAACTCCTCGCGACCGCGCACGCGATGAGCACGGCCGGGCTCAACACCGGCACGGCGGGCAACGTCAGCGTGCGCATCGACGGCGGCATGCTGATCACCCCCAGCGGCATGCCGCCCGCCGCCTGCACGCCGGACGACATGGTGATCGTCGCCGCCGACGGGACGGCCAGCGGCCGCCTCGCCCCATCGAGCGAATGGCGCTTCCACCACGACCTCTACGCGCGACGGCCCGAAGCGGGCGCGATCATCCACGCGCACGCGCCCTTCGCGACCTCGCTCGCATGCCAGCGCGTCGAGATCCCGCCCTTCCACTACATGATCGCGCGCTTCGGCGGCAACACCGTGCGCTGCGCGCGCTACGCGACCTTCGGCACGCAGGCGCTGTCGGACAATATCCTCGCCGCGATGGACGGCCGCTCCGCCTGCCTGATGGCGAACCACGGCATGCTCGTGTTCGGGCGCAATCTCGACAACGCGCTCGACCTCGCGATCGAGTTCGAGACGCTGTGCGAGCAGTACTGGCGCACCCGCCAGCTCGGCGAGCCGGTGCTGCTGTCGGAGGCCGAGATGGCCGAGGTCGTCGAGCGTTTCCGCTGGTACGGCAAGCCGCGGGCGGGCTGACGGGCGGATGCGTAGGGTGGGAGGCGCACAGCGCATCCCGCCAATCCAAGCGCCGAAAATTTCCCGACCGCCGCATGGCGGGATGCGCCTCCGGCTTTCCCGCCCTACGTTTCCTGCCTGCGACGGGCGCGACGGCACACCGGCCCCGTAGGGCGGGAAAGCGCAGCGCCTCCCGCCACGCGGCGGTCGGCGCTAGGCATACGGCGGATAACGCCTTCGGCTCATCCGCCCTACGAACCCCCTATGGGTTGGCGAAGCTCAGCAGCATGAGCAGGACGATCACCACGAACAGCATCACCCCACTCGCATACCGCAGCCAGCGCACCCAGCGCCACTTGCGCGCAGCCTTGTCGCCGAGCACGTCGGCGACATAGGCGCCGACGAGGCCCAGCCCCGAATCGTCACTCACCGCCCTGCCCCGACGCGCGCTCCAGCACGCGGAGCAAGCTGGACGTGTCGTCGTGCGCGCCGCCCTGCGACATCAGCGCATTGAGCTGCTGCCACACCTGCGCGGCGATCGGCAGTGGCGTGCCGAGGCGCGCCGCCTCGTCCATCAGGATGCCGAAGTCCTTGTGATGCAGACGCGCCTCGATGCCCGCCGCGAAATCGCGCCGCAGCATGCGGTCACCCATCACGTCGAGCATGCGCGACGATGCCGAACCGCCCATCAGCGCCTCGCGCACGCGCGACGCATCGACGCCGTGCGCCTGCGCGAGCAGCATCGCCTCGGCGCAGGCCTGGATCGTCGCAACCATCACCATCTGGTTGCACGCCTTGGCGACCTCGCCCGCACCGTTGTCACCCACGTGCACGACCGCCCGCGCAAAACAGGCGAGCAGAGGACGCACGCGCTCCAGCACTGCCGCGTCGCCGCCGACCATCATCGCGACCGTCCCCGCCTCGGCCGCCACCGATCCGCCCGAGACCGGGGCGTCCAGCATCGCCGCCCCGCGTTCGGCCAGCGCAGCGGCGACGCGGCGCGTCGTGCCCGGCGCGATCGTGCTCATGTCCACATGCACCCAGCCCGGCCGCGCACCCTCGACGAAGCCGCCCGCACCCAGCGCGACGCGCTCGACGTCCTCGCTGGTCGTAATGATCGTGAACGCGACGTCCGTCGCCGCGGCGAGTTCGGCCGGTGTTGCGTGCACGACCGCGTCGGTGCCGGCGAAGGGTGCGACGCTCTCCGGGCGCCGCGCCCACAGGTGCAGCCGGTGGCCGGCACGCTGCAGGTGCTGCGCCATCGGGCGCCCCATCGCGCCCAGGCCGACGAAACCGACCTCCATCAGTCCTGCCCCTCCCCGCCGCTCATGCGTTCGAGGAGCTTCAGCATCGCGATCGAGTCGTTCTCGCCCAGCCCGCTGCCCACCATCGCGTTGAGCATCTGCGCGGTCGCGGCCGACGTGGGCAGCGCGAGGCCGAGGCGATGCGCCTCTTCCATCACGATGCGCAGGTCCTTCTGGTGCATCCACGCCTTGAAGCCGGGCTTGAAGTTGCGGTCGAGCATGCGCTGGCCGTGGTTCTCCAGCACGCGCGAGTAGGCGAAGCCGCCGAGCAGCGCCTCGCGCACCTTGGCGGCGTCGACGCCGCTCTTTTGCGCGAAGTTCATCGCCTCGGCCACCGCGGCGACGCCGACGCCGGTGAGGATCTGGTTGCACGCCTTGGCGACCTGGCCGGCGCCGCTCGCGCCGATCAGCGACACCGTCTTGCCCAGCGCCTCGAAAGCGGGCTTCACGCGTTCGAATGCGGCCGCGTCGCCGCCGACCATGATCGTGAGGGTCGCGTTGATCGCGCCGATCTCGCCGCCCGACACAGGTGCATCCAGCATCTCGATACCGCGCGCCTTGAGTTTCGCCGCGATGGCCTGCGCCGCAGCCGGGGCGATCGTGCTCATGTCGACGAAGATCAGCCCGGGACGGGCGCCTTCGGCCACGCCCTGCGGGCCGAGCGCGACGTGCTCGACGTCGGGCGCATCGGCGACCATGCTGATGACGACTTCGGCGCGCGATGCGACCCCCGCGGCGCTCGCGCAGTCGCCCGCGCCGGCGTCGAGCAGCGGCTGCATCGACTCGCGCCGGCGGCTCCACACATGCGCCTTGTGCCCGGCCTTCATCAGGTTCAGCGCCATCGGGCGCCCCATCAGGCCGAGGCCGATGAATCCGACTTCCATTTCGATTCTCCTGTGGCTGGAACGCGCATGGCGACGCATAATCTTCGCCATGACCTACGCCCCCATCATCAAGGAAATCGGCCGTGGCGCCAAGGGCGCGCGCGACCTCGACGCCGCGCAGGCGGAGCAGCTGTTCGGCGACATGCTGGACGGCAAGGTGCCGGACCTGGAACTCGGCGCGATCGTCGTATCGCTGCGCATCAAGGGCGAGTCGCGTGACGAGCTGCTGGGCTTCAAGCGCGCGATCGATGCCCGCTGCCCGCAGCTCACGGTGCCGCCGGGCCCGCGCTGCGTAGTCCTGCCGACCTACAACGGCGCGCGCCGCCAGGCCAACCTGATGCCGCTCGTCGCGCTGCTGCTCGCGCGCGAAGGGGTACCGGTGCTGATCCAGGGGCGGCACGATTTCGAGTCGCGCGTGAGTCCGTTCGAACTGCTCGCGGCACTAGGGATCCACCCGGCGCTCGGCACCGGCGAGGCGCACCGCGATCTCGCCGAAAAGCGCATCGCCTGCCTGCGCCTCGACGAACTGCTGCCGGGGCTCGATCGCCTGCTCGCGCTGCGCCTGCGCCTTGGGGTGCGTGGCAGCGGCCACACGCTGGCGAAGCTCGTCGACCCGTGCATCGGCCGCAGCGTGCGGGTGGTCGCGGTCACGCACCCGGAGTATCTCGAGCGCATGCACGAGTTCCTCGTCGCGGACGGCGGACGGGCGCTGCTGATGCGCGGCACGGAAGGTGAAGCCTACGCGAACCCGCGCCGGCGGCCGGCGATGCAGGTGTTCCGTGATGGGGTCGCGGAGCTCGGCTGGCCCGCGGAGGAAGGCGGCGCTCCGCCGCTGGAAGGGCTGCCGGATGCGCCGGCGGTGGAAGAGAATGCCGCGCTGATCCGGGCAATGCTGGCCGGCAGGTTCCCGGTGCCGCAGCCGGTGCTCGACCAGGCCGCGCTGCTCGTGCGGCTCGCGACCGAAGGCTGAACACGTCGGGAGGCGAGGGAATCGTAGGGCGGGAGGAGCGCAGCGCATCCCGCTGATCCAAGCGCAGGAATCCGCCCGACCGCCGCGTGGCGGGATACGCCTTCGGCTACTCCCGCCCTACGAAAGCTGAGTGCGCCCGGCAGGAGAGACCTCAACCGCGACGGAAGCTCAGGGAGGGGAAACTCCCGCCGCGGCTAAAGCCTCTCCTGCCGGGCGCAGGAACGAAGCATGCGAATCGACGTCAGCCCGGGATCGGCGCGAACCGTCCGTCGCGGTAATCCGCCAGCGCCTGGTGGATCTCGGCCTGCGTGTTCATCACGAAGGGGCCGTACTGCGCGATCGGTTCACCCAGCGGGCGACCGGCGATCAGCAGCACGCGCGCCGGAACGTCGCCCGCTTCGATCACGACGCCATCCGCCGCCGCATCGTTCGCCAGGATGGCCATGCGCTGCACCGCCACCTGCGTGTCGGCAACCGTGACGTCGCCGCGATACACGTAGATGAAAGCGTTGTGTTCCGCCGGCAGGGACTGCGCGAAGCGGGCGCCCGCCGAAAGATGGAGGTCGAGGTAGAGCGGCGCGGTCGTCTCGCGCGTCACCGCGCCGGCGACGCCGTGACTCTCGCCGGCGATCACGGTCACCTCGGCGCCGGCCGCGGTGGTGAAGGACGGCAGCTCGCCCGCGGTGAAGTCCCGGTACCACGGCGCGCACATCTTGTCGCGTCCCGGCAGGTTCAGCCACAGCTGGAAGCCTTCCATCACGCCCTCTTCCTGTTCGGGAAGCTCGGAATGGATCACACCGCTGCCGGCCGTCATCCACTGCACGCCGCCGTTCTCGAGCAGGCCCTCGTGGCCCGCGCTGTCGCGGTGGCGCATGCGGCCGGCGATCATGTAGGTGACGGTCTCGAAGCCGCGGTGCGGATGGTCCGGGAAGCCCGCGATGTAATCGCCCGGATCGTTGCTGCCGAAGGCGTCGAGCATCAGGAAGGGGTCGAGGCGACGCTGCAGCGGCTGGGTGAGCACGCGGGTGAGCTTGACGCCCGCCCCGTCGGAAGTGGCCTGCCCGGCCACGAGGCGCTCGACGCCGCGTGAGCGGGTGACGTCTTCGCTGCTGCGTTGCTGTTGCGTGTCAGACATGGTCATGTCCTCCGTGTCGGGGTCGGGGGTGCTCTCTGTATATTTTCCGGCGCCGGATCTATGCGTCCGGCGTCCGGGTAGGCAAGGCTGCGAGTCGCTTACGCGAAAGCCGCCTCGATCTCGCGTTGGGCTTCGGCGAAGGCCTGTTGTTCCGCCTCCGGCCCCATCGCGAGGCCTTCCGCGTAGACGAAGGTGACGTCAGTCATGCCGAGGAAGCCGAGCACGATCTTCAGGTAGGGCACCTGCGAATCCCAGTCCGTACCGCGATACTTGCCGCCGCGGGTCAGCGCGACATACACCTTCTTGCCCTTCAGCAGGCCTTCCGCACCGTTCGCGGTGTATTGGAAGGTCACCTTGGCACGGGCGATGGCGTCGATCCAGTTCTTCAGCTGCGCCGGCACGCCGAGGTTGTACATCGGCACGCCCAGCACGACGGCGTCGGCAGCCTGGATCTCGGCGATCAGCGCGTCGTCGAGGGCGACGCGCTCGGCCTGCGCCGGGGTACGCTGCTCGGCAGGGGTGAAGAGCGCGCCGAGAGCCGCCTCGTCGAGGACCGGATGCGGGTTGCGGGCGAGGTCGCGGACGACCAGGCTGGCGCCGGGATTCTCGGCGCGCAGACGCACGACGATGCTGTTGGCGAGACGGGTGGAAGCGGAACCTTCGCTACGGGCGCTGGAATTGACTTGCAGGATGTTCATTCGTTGCTCCATCGAAGTGGTTTGTCGATGGGGTCACTTTAGGGGAAGCATTGTTGCCGAAAAACCCGAATACCTGCACTTCACTGTTGCAGGATTTGCACCGCCCTCATCGACTGCCGGATCGTCGCACCCGCAACCCCGGGGGCCAGCCGCGCAACTGAACTTTTCCGCTCGGCAGGGGACGAATCCGCCGGACTGACCTACAATCGCGCCTCGTTCACCCGCTCACGCCCATGATGAATTCATCGACCCTGTCTCCCCGGATCCTCTTCCTCGGCCTGTTCGCGGCCTGCGTCGGCCTGCTCGGGTTCGGCCTCTATCTGCAGCATGTCGTGGGCCTCGAGCCCTGCCCGATGTGCATCATGCAGCGCTATGCCTTCATCGCCGTCGCGCTGTTCGCGCTCGTCGCGGGGCTGCACAATCCGGGCACTGCGGGCACGCGTGTTTATTCGGGCCTGATCCTCGTCGCAGCCCTCGCGGGAGGGGGCGTCGCCGCGCGCCAGACCTGGATCCAGATCTATCCGCCGGAAGTGGCCGAGTGCGGGCCGGATCTGGAATTCATGCTCGGCAGTTTCCCGCTGGCGGATGCGCTGCCGATGATCTTCCAGGGCGCGGGGGATTGCACCAAGATCGACTGGAGCTTCCTGGGACTTTCGATCGCGAACTGGTCGCTGGTGACGCTGACGCTGATCGCGATCGGGGCGATCACGCTGATCGTGCGCGGAAAGGTCCGCGGCTGAAATCCTGCGCGGTGCGCGTCAACCAACGACGCGCACGGTCGTGCCGCCGATCTCGTACAGGCCCTGCCCCAGTGCGTGGCAGCGCTTCACTTCGAGCCGGGTCACGAGCGGCGGGCGCGACGGGATCGAGCCGTTGCTGCCGGGGACCGAGACCATCACTTCGAGCACTTCGGCAACGCCGGGCACGTAGGGCGCCCGCAGGGTCATCCCGCCGACACTGATCTCGACACATTCGGCCCGCACCGTTTCACCGGTTTTCAGCCGGATGACGGCGGGGCAGCCGAGCGGGATGCGGCGGTCGAGCCGCCGTTCGATGTGGGATGCGCGATCGTTCATGGGCCGGGCGGGCTGCAGGGTCGATGACAGGCCGATTGTAGCCCTCCGCCGTCACCTGCGCCGAATCCTTTCGCGGCCCCTCCCGGCGTGCGCAGGATCAGCGGCAGCCGGCGCTGTCCGGCACGCCGGCCTTGCGCAGGAAGATCTCCAGCGGGCAGAAGCGCGTGAAGCCGCTCTGGAACAGGTTCGCGCCGACGAAGGCGGTGAACCACAGGAAGTTCTTGCTCACGAACAGCGGCGAGCCTTCGACGCCCAGCGCGAGCGAGATCAGCACGAAGGCGCCGGCGAAGATGCGGACGAACTGGTTGACGGTCAGCGTCATGGGGTTTCTCCTTGCAGTTGCGCGACACGTTTACGCATCGCGGCGAAATACAGCACCGGGATGACCACCAGCGTCAGCACGGTGGACACGAAGATGCCGAAGATCAGGCTGATCGCCAGCCCGTTGAAGATGGGGTCGTCGAGGATGAAGAGCGCGCCGATCATGGCCGCGAGCGCGGTCAGGCCGATCGGCTTGGCGCGCACGGCGGCGGCGCGGATCACCGCCTCGCCGAGATCGACGCCCGCGCGCACCTGCTGATTGACGAAATCGACGAGCAGGATCGAGTTGCGCACGATGATGCCGGCGAGCGCGATCATGCCGATCATCGAGGTCGCGGTGAAATGCGCACCGAGCAGCGCGTGGCCGGGCATGACGCCGATGATCGTGAGCGGGATCGGCGCCATGATGATGAGCGGCACGAGGTAGCTGCGGAACTGCGCGACCACCAGCAGGTAGATCAGGATCAGGCCGACCGCGTAGGCCGCGCCCATGTCGCGGAAGGTCTCGTAGGTGACCTGCCACTCGCCGTCCCACTTCACGCTGTAGCCCGCGTAGGCCTCGGCGGGCTGGCGGATGAACCATTCGCCCAGCGTCCCGGCGAGGCCGGGCGCGCCTGCGAGAGGCATCTCGCGGATCTGCGAGCGGATGTCGAACATGCCGTAGAGCGGCGAATCGAGCTTGCCGCTCATGTCGCCGGTCACATACACGACGGGCAACAGATCCTTGCGGTAGATCACCTGCTCGCGCGTCGTCTCCTGCACCGTGACGAGCTCCGACACCGACACCAGCGCGCCGTCGCGCGCGCGCACCTTCAGCGCGAGCAGCGCATCGACGCTGGACTGGCGCTCCGACGGCAGCTGGATGCGCACCGGGATCTCGTACTTGTTGTCGCCGCCGTGGATCGGCGTGACGTCCTCGCCCGACAGCCCCAGGCGCACGACCTCGACGATGTCGGCCTGCGCGACGCCCATGCGCGCGGCCTTGGGCTGATCGACGCGCAGCACGAGCTTGGGTGCGGCCTCATCGACGGTGTCGTCCACGTCCACGATGTCGGTCGTGCCCTCGAACACCCCCCGCAGCTTGCGCGCGACGGCTGTCTGCCCGGCGTAGTCAGGCCCGTACACCTCGGCGACGATGGGCGACAGCACCGGCGGGCCGGGCGGCACTTCGACGGTCTTCGCGTTGCCGCCCGCCGCGCGGGCGATGCGCGTGACTTCGGTGCGCACGCCGCGCGCGATGTCGTGGCTCTTGCGATCGCGATGCGCCTTGTCGACGAGGTTCACCTGGATGTCGCCGACCTCCGGACCGCTCCTCAGGTAGTACTGGCGCACCAGGCCGTTGAAGTTGATCGGGCTCGCGGTGCCCGCATAGGCCTGCCAGTCGCTCACCTCCTCGACCGTGCCGAGGTATTCGCCGATCTCGCGCAGCACGCGCGCGGTTTCCTCGACCGGGGTATCGACCGGCATGTCGAGCACGACCTGGAACTCGCTCTTGTTGTCGAGCGGCAACATCTTCAGCGCGACGAGCTGGAACACCGGCAGCGCGACCGACACGACGATCAGCGCGACGACGATCAGCCACAGCTTCAGGCGCGCCCCGCCCCCGCGCACGGGGTCGAGCATCGGCGTCATGGTGCGGCGGAAGACGCGGTCGAGCCGCGCCGTGAGCTTGTCCTCGCCCTCGTGGTGATGCGCATCGACGGACTTGAGCAGGCGCTGGGCGAGCCAGGGCGTCACGACGAAGGCCACCGCGAGCGAGATGAACATGCCCATCGACGCGTTGATCGGGATCGGGCTCATGTACGGGCCCATCAGGCCGGTCACGAAGGCCATCGGCAGCAATGCCGCGATCACCGTGAAGGTGGCGAGGATCGTCGGCCCGCCGACCTCGTCCACCGCGCGCGGGATCAGCTGCCACAGCGGCGTGTCCGGTTCCAAGGTGTGCCAGCGGTGGATGTTCTCGACGACCACGATCGCATCGTCGACGAGGATGCCGATCGAGAAGATCAGCGCGAAGAGACTCACCCGGTTGAGCGTGAAGCCCCACGCCCAGGACGCGAACAGCGTCGCCGCGAGCGTGAGGCCCACCGCGACGCCGACGATCAGCGCCTCGCGCCGGCCGAGCGCGAAGAACACCAGCAGCACGACCGCGGAGGTCGCGAACACGAGCTTTCCGATCAGGGTGTTGGCCTTGTCGTTGGCGGTCTGGCCGTAGTTGCGCGTGACGGTGAACTGCACGCCCTCGGGGATCAGTTCGCCGCGCAGCGCCTCGGCGCGCGCGAGCACGTCGTCGGCAACATCCGCCGCGTTCGCACCCGGTTTCTTCGACACCGACAGCGTGACCGCCGGGAACACGCCCTGCTCGGCGATGCCGACCTTGTCCGCGGCCGCACCGGCGCCGAACCACACGTACTGCGTCGGCTGGTCCGGGCCGTCCTCGATGCGGGCGACGTCGCGCATATACACCGGCTTGCCGCCGGCGGCGCCGACGACGAGGCTGCGCACGTCCTCGGCCGATTCGAGATAGGTGCCGGTCTGCACCAGCACCTCGCGGTTGCCGGCGACGAGACTGCCCGCGGGCTGCGACGCGTTCGCGAGCTGCAGCGCGGCGCGTACGTCCTGCGCGGTGACGCCGTGCGCGTTCATGCGCTGTGTGTCAATCAGCACGCGCACGACGTGTCCCGGCCCGCCTATGGTCGCGACGTCGCGCGTGCCCTCGATGCGCTTGATCTCGAGCTCCACCGCGCGCGACACCTGCTGCATGTCGAAGCCGGTGCGTGCCGGGTCCGCGGTCCAGAAGGTCAGGCTGACGATCGGCACGTCGTCGATGCCCTTGGGCTTGACGATGGGCTCGCCGACGCCGAGTTGCGGGCTGAGCCAATCCTTGTTCGAATGCACCGTGTCGTAGAGACGCACCAGCGCGTCCTGGTTCGGCACGCCGACCTCGAACTGCACCGTGATCACCGCCATGCCGGGGCGCGACACCGAATACACGTGCTCGACGCCCGCCATGCGCGACAGCACCTGTTCGCCGGGGCGCGCGACCAGCGCCTCGACGTCGCGCGCGGAGGCACCCGGGAAGGGCACCAGCACGTTCGCCATCGTGACGTCGATCTGCGGCTCTTCCTCCTTCGGCGTCACGAGCGTCGCGAACACGCCCATCAGCAGCAGGATCAGCGCCAGGAGCGGCGTCAGCGCGTTGCGCTGGAAGGCGCCGGCGATGCGGCCGGAGATGCCGAGCGGAGCGCTCATCGCCGCCCCCTCAGCGCGCAGCGCCGTTGCGGGCGGTGCGTGCGACGATGCCGGCCTGCACCGGATCGAGCGCGACCTCCTCGCCCCCGACGAGCCCCGCCAGCACCTCGACGCTGCCGTCCGCCAGCGGCTCGCCCGCGCGGATCTGCCGCAGCGCGAAGCCACCTTTGCCGTCGACGACGTAGACACCGGTCACTTCGCCGCGGCGCAGGATCGCACCGACCGGGACGGCAATGCGCGAACCCTCGCCGGTCGCGAAATGCACGCGCGCGAAGGTCCCCGGCACGAGCCCCTCGGCGTTCGCCGGCAGGTCGACACGCACGCGCACCGTGTGCGTGCGCGGATCGGCGGCCGGCAGCACCGTGACGCTCGCGGCATCGAGCCAACGGCCCGAATCGGGCAGCTCGACGCGCGCGCGGATCTGCCCGGGCGCGAGGCCGGCGAGGCGCTGCTGCGGCACATCGACCACGGCACGCATCGCCGCGGGGTCGTACACGGTCACGAGTTGCCGGCCCGGCTGCGCCATCTCGCCCAGCTCGACGTGGCGCGCCGCGACCAGCCCCGCGAGCGGCGCGACGATCGTCGTGTAGCCCTGCACCGTTGCCGCCTGCCCGCGCCCCGCGCGCGCCGCGCGCAGCTGGGCTTCGGCGGCATCGAAAGACGCCCTGGCCTGGTCGAGCGCCGACTGGCTGACGAACTTGCGCTCGACGAGGCTCTTGGTGCGCTCGTAGGCCGCTTTCGCGTTGATCTGGTTGGCCTGGGCCTGCGCGATGCCGGCTTCGGCGCCGGCGACGGCCTGGCTCGCCTCGGCGGCGTCGATGCGCAGCAGCACCTGCCCCTTCGCGACGCGATCGCCGGCATCGACCTTGAGTTCGACGATGCGCCCCGGCACCTGGGCCGCGAGCGTGGCCTGGCGCACGGCTTCGAGCGTGGCCTCGGCGGGATGGGTCAGGCCGACCGCGCGTGCCTCGATGCGCTGCGTCGGCACCTGCGCCTGCGACAGGCTTGCAATGACCAGCGCAAGCGCAGGCAACACGATCCGGATGATGGAATATCTCGTCATGAATATAAGTTTATTCTTATATTAAGCCGAGTCAACTGGAATGAGGGCAACCGCTATGCGTTGCCGGGCCGCTCAGTCCGCGGGTGAAGCCGCCCCGCTGCAACCCAGGGCGTAGTCCGCCATCGCCGCAATCACGCCGTCCGCCTCGCCGACCGCCGGCGCCAGCGTGATCTCGCAGCCGGCATGAAGCGCGCGCGCGGCACCGATGAGTCTCGGGACGTCGCTTTTCAGGTGCCCCCCCTGGGCGATGAACATCGGCACGACGGTGATGTGCCGTATACCGTCATGCGCCAGCGCGGCAATCGCTTCTTCGAGCGGCGGCGTCATGAATTCGAGGAAGGCCAGTTCGACGCGCAGCCCCGGCGCCTGCGCGCGCAGATGATCGCGCGTGCGCCGCATCGGCCGCGCCCATTCGGGATCGCGGGCGCCGTGCCCGAACAGCACCACCGCATGTGCATCGCTCATGATTCGCCCTCGGCAGTATCGGAACTGGCGTCGACCGGCGGCGCAAGCAGACGTTCGATCGCGCGCGCGGCCGCGAACATGCCGACCGACGCCGTCACCGCGACGCTCGAGCCATAGCCCGCGCACGCCAGTCCCTGCGGTCCGTGCGGCAGGTCGCAGGCGAGGTCGTCGAGGCGCAGCGGCTCGCACGAATACACCGCCTCGATGCCGAAGGGGCGCTTGGGATTGCGCGGGAAGCCGTGCTCGCTGCGCAGGCGCTTACGCACCTTGGCGAGCAGGGGATCCTGCTCGGTGCGCGACAGGTCGTCGACGCGGATGCGACCCGGATCGGTCTTGCCGCCCGCGCCGCCGGCAACGATCAGCGGGATGCGCTGCCGCCGGCACACCAGCACGATCGCGACCTTGGCGCGGACGTTGTCGATCGCATCGACGACGACGTCGAAGCCCTGCAGCAGGTCCGTTGCGTTGTCGGGCGTGACGAAGTCCTCCACGACTTCCACGCGCGCATGCGGATTGATCGCACGGATGCGCTCGGCCATCGCCAGCACCTTCGCCTGCCCCAGCGTCGGATCGAGCGCGTGGATCTGGCGATTGATGTTGGACTCGGCGACATGGTCGAGATCGATCAGCGTGATGCGCCCCACCCCGCTGCGCGCCAGCGCTTCCGCGATCCACGAGCCGACGCCGCCCACGCCGATCACGCACGCATGCGCGGCTTCGAGGCGCGCGGGCGCGTCGGCCCCGTACAGGCGGGCGATTCCGCCGAAACGCCGTTCGCGATCGACTTCGACAGGGGACTCGGGACTCTGGCCGGACATGGCAATTACCGTTGCACGAAGAAGCGCGGATGTTACCGCAGCACAGCCGCGATGAACTCGCCCGCGCGCCTGCGCTCCAACGGGCCAATGGAGGACCCACGATGCGCCATCTGGCATGCCGTACGATGCTGGCCGCCAGCCTGCTCGGCGCCGCACCCGCCCACGCCGACACCACGCCGCCCGCCGCGCTCGCGCAGAACGCGGTGGGCGCCTACGAGGCCGGCCGCCTCGACGAGGCCGCGCAGCTCTTCGAACGCGCCGCACGCGCCGGCAACCGGCTTGCCCAGTTCAATCTCGCGATGATGCTGTTCCGCAAGGAAACCGTCGCGCCGGAACCCGACGCCGCATGGCGCTGGCTCAGGCGCGCGGCCGGGGCCGGCCTCGCCCAGGCGCAGTACAACTTCGCGCTGCTGTACGACCGCGGCAGCGGGGTCGAGAAATCCCTGCCCACGGCCGCGGAGTGGTACCGCCGCGCCGCCGAGCAGGGACACACCGAAGCCCAAGTCAGCCTCGCGACCATGTACTACGTCGGCCACGGCATGCCGCGGGATTTCGCGGCGGCCGCGCGCTGGTACCTCGCCGCGGCCCGCGCGGGGCACGCCGGCGCGCAGTATATCGTTGCGTCGATGTACGAAGCGGGAGAAGGCGTGCCCGCCGATCTCCGCCAGGCCGAACACTGGTATGCGCAGGCCGCCCTGCAGGGCGACGCGGCCGCCCAGGCAAGGTACGAGACGCTGCAGGCCCGGCCACGCGACGCGACGCCGTAGACGTCGGGCCCGCTACGGTTCAGGCGGTGCTCAGTTCGCGCAGCGCGCAGTCGTCGAGCCATATCCCCAGGCCCTGCGCATTGAGCTCGAGGTCGGTGCGCAACACCCGGAAAATTTCCTCTTCCGACAGCGGCCAGCCATGACGCGCGGCCTCCTCGCGCACGATCTGCTCCAGCCCCGCGAGGATCTCGACATGGCGGGCGACCCCTTCCCCGCGCGCCGCGCGCGCCACCGCGATCTGCGTTTCGATCAGCCGGTGCAGGTCCCCGGCGAGCCGGTCCACTCCGGTCACGCGGCTGTAGTGGGTCAGGTACATCGCATCGGGGCGATAGCTCACCAGCCGGTCGATCGACTCGTGCAGCGCATCCGGATCGAACTGCGTCGGCGTCGTCGTCGGGTACACCGACGGCCGGCCATCGACGTCGAACTCGCGGTACGAGAGGCCGAAGGTGTCGCCGGTGAAGAAGGCGCGTGCGGTCTCGTCCCAGATGCAGATGTGATGCTTCGCGTGCCCCGGCGTGTGCAGGATGCGCAGCCTGCGCGTGCCCAGATCGAGCACCATGTCCTCCTCGGTCGCGACGATGCGCTCGGGCTCGACCGGCGCCAGCCGGCCGTACAGCGCGAAGGCGCGCTCCGCGCCATACACGGCGGACGTGCCTTCCCACAGCTTCGCCGGATCGACCATGTGGCGCACTCCGCGCGGATGGACGACGAGCTTCGCGTTCGGGAACGCGCACATCAGGCTGCCGGCGCCGCCGGCGTGATCGAGGTGGATATGCGTCAGGATCACCCACTGCACGCGCTCAGGCACGATCCCGGCCGCGGCCAGCGCCGCCAGCACGCGCGGCGCCGAGGCATTGGTGCCGGTGTCCACGACGGCCGCGCGCCCCTCGTGGATGATCAGGTGAATGGCCGCAAGGCCGGGGTGGCAGTAGCCGGAGTCCACCGCGAGAATGCCATCGGGGTGGGCCGTGAGGTGTTGCACGATTGTCTTCCTCCAACGCCAGCGGGTCGTTTTGTGTAATTGTATCCCTCGCCCGCGGACAATTCCCGAAGGGAAATCCCCAACCTGCCCATTCCGCCACGAAGGAACCGCACGCATGTCCCCCGCGCCATTCGATTTCGACCACGTTCCCGACCGCCGTGCCGTGCCCGGCGAGAAATGGGGCCGCTACGCCGGACGCGACGTGCTGCCGCTGTGGGTCGCGGACATGGACTTCCCCGCGCCGCCGCCGGTCATCGACGCGATCCGCGCACGCATCGACCACCGCGTATTCGGCTACACCGACCCCTGGCCCGGCGTCGTCGATGCCGTCGTCGAAGGCATCGCCCGCGACCATGGGTGGCGCATCGAGGCGGACTGGATCGTGTGGCTGCCGGGCGTCGTCACCGGCTTCAACCTCGCCTGCCGCGCGACCGGTGAAGCCGGCGACGAAGTGTTCACCGCAACCCCCGTGTATCCGCCCTTCCTCACCGCGCCCGGCAACGGCGACCGGCGCCTGGTCACGCGCGCGCTGAAACTCGACCACGGCCGCTGGGGGTGGGACCGCGAGGAAGTGGAACATGCCATCACCACGCGCACGCGCCTGCTGATGCTGTGCAACCCGCACAACCCGGTCGGTCGCGTGTTCGACCGCGATGAACTCGAATGGCTCGCCGGCCTCGCCGAACGGCACGACCTGACGATCTGCTCGGACGAGATCCACTGCGGCCTGGTCCTCGATCCGGCCACACCCCACATCCCGATCGCCACGCTCGACGCATCGACCGCCCGCCGCACGATCACGCTGATGGCGCCCTCGAAGACGTGGAACATCCCCGCGCTCTACTGCGCCTTCGCGATCATCCCCGACCCCGGGCTGCGCCGGCGTTTCCGCCACGAGATGCGCGGCGTCGTCCCGCACAACAACCTGCTCGGCCTCGTCGCCGCCGAAGCCGCCTACCGCGACGGCGGCCCGTGGCGCGCGGCCCTGCTCGACTACCTGCGCGGCAACCTCGACCTCGTGCTGGACGCCGTCGCGTCGATGCCAGGCCTCGCGACGACGCGGCCCGAAGCGACCTATCTCGCGTGGATCGACTGCCGCGGCGCCGGCCTCGAAGACCCGATGCGCTTCTTCGAGGACGCCGGCGTCGGCCTGTCCGATGGCGCCCCTTTCGGCATGCCAGGCTTCGTGCGCCTGAACTTCGGCTGCCCGCGCGCCCTGCTCGCCGAAGCACTGCAGCGCATGCAGCGCGCGATGCGCGCCCGCCACACGACTCAGGCGTAGCAGCGCAGGCGGCACGAAAAATCGCGCGGTGCAGCAACCACTGCCGCAACGCGCACCGCTCCTTGCGGCCACGGCAGGGCACCGCAGGGAGCCTGCATGCGTCGACAACTCGTCGAAGCGATCTCAGCCCGCCCGTACCCGCCCGATGTCGCGCTCCAGCCCGTACAGCTTCACCTTCTGGTACAGCGTGCTCTTCGCGATGTCGAGCTCGCGGGCGGCGCGCGTGAGGTTGCCATGGGTGGCCGCGATCGCCCGGCGGATGAGTTCCGCCTCGCTTTCCGCGATGCTGCCGACCGGCACGTTGGTCGCGAGTGCGCCGAGCGCGGTCGCGACCGGGGCGCTGACCGGGGAATCGGCCATGCCGAGCAGCTCCGGCGGCAGCGCGTCGATGCCGACGCACTCGCTGTCGCTCATCAGCAGCACGCTCTCGACCACGTTTCTCAGTTCGCGCACGTTGCCCGGCCAGCTGTAGCTCTCGAGCCGGGCGAGGAGCTCGTCGTCGAGACGGCGCAGGCCGAGCTCGTGCTGCTTCGAGAAGCGTTCGACGAAGTGCCGGGCGAGCTCGCGCACGTCGCCGACGCGATCGCGCAGAGGCGGGATGCGGATCGAGGTCACCGCAACGCGGTAGAAAAAGTCCATGCGGAAGCGGCTGTCGGCGACTTCCTTGCGCAGGTCGCGGTGGGTCGCGGCGATGAGGCGAAAGCTGACCTTGCGCGGCACGTTTTCGCCCAGGCGGTAGATCTCGCTCTGCTCGAGCACGCGCAGCAGATGCGGCTGCAGGTCGAGCGGCATCTCGCCGATCTCGTCGAGGAACAGCGTGCCGCCGTTGGCGGCCTCGATCTTGCCGACCATGCCGCCGCGGCGCGCGCCGGTGAAGGCGCCGTCGACATAGCCGAAGAGCTCGCTGGCAAGGAGTTCGCGCGACAGGCCGCCGCAGTTCAGCGCGACGTAGGGACCGTCGCGGAAGGGGCTGGCCTTGTGCAGGCCCTGCGCGAATTCCTCCTTGCCGACGCCCGTCTCGCCCAGCAGCAGCACGGGGACCCTGGAACGCGCGAGCTGGTCGGCCTTGCGCACGGCTTCACGCAGCGCGGGGTCGCGGGTGATGATGGAGGTGAACCCGGAGGGCATGTCGTTTGCGGCCACCGCCGACTCGCAGGCGAGGCGGCGTGCGCCTTCCCCGGAGATGGCACGCCCGATGCGCGGCAGGGGCAGGACGAGCAGGGTGCCGAGGCGCTGGCCCTGTGCGCCGCGCACCGGCTCGAGCCATTCGGGCCGCAGCCAGGCGGGCAGCGCCGGCGTGCGCACGAGTTCGCCGTTGTCGCCGATCGCCAGCGCCGTCACGCGGCGCGGCGCGGAGAGGTCGAGGTCGGCGCCGAGCGAGGTCATCGCCGCTTGGGCGATCTCGTTCGCGCGCACCGGGTACCCCCGGCGGTCGAACAGCACGAGGCCGTCGGTGCCGTTGGGCCAGCGCTGCAGCGAGGCTTCCAGGAGGTGGTAGCGTCGCTCCATCTCGCGCATCGCGATCTTGTTCTCGATACGGCTCGCGGTCGTCACGACCAGCGCAAGGCTCTGGCGGCTGTAGCTCTCGGACAGGCCCGAGACGTCGACGACACCGATGATCTCGCCGTCGTGCGGATGGCGGATCACGGTCGCCGAACAGGTCCAGCGCTTGATGCCGGCGCAGTAGTGCTCGGCGGAGTGGATTTGCACCGGCTCGCCGACGGCGAGCGCCGTGCCGATCGCGTTCGTGCCGCAGATGCGTTCGCTCCAGGAGACGCCCGGCAACAAATGGATGCTCTCGGCCGTCCCGATCGTCGGATTGTCGCCCTCCATCGTCAGGATCGTGCAGCTCGTGTCGGCCAGCGCCATCACGGTGCCGGTTTCCGCGAGAAAGTCGCGCGCACAGGCCATGATCGGGGCGCTGGCCTGCAGCAGTTCGCCGTGGTGTTCCTTCATCGACGCCAGCATCGACTCGTCGACCGGCGGCGGCGCGCTGCGTTTGTCGGGATCGACGTTTTGCTGCTGGCAACGCTGCCACGAACGGTCGACGAGCGTGCGCAATGAATCGGACGGACGGCTCGCACCGTCGAGAAAGCGTTCCCACGCCGCCATCACGGCGGCGTCGCTACCCGGGTCGGAAAACATCTGCCCTTCGGGCACCCGTGTCATCAAGTCTCTCCTCCGGTAAGCGCTCTCCGCCGCGAGCCGCGTCGTGCGCAGCCATTTGGACAGGGTCCTGTGAGTTCTGCAGGCGGAAGCGCGTTGTGTGTGTTTTGCGGTGCGTGAAATCTCCGACGAATGCGCGTGCAACGAGGTGCTCGCGTCTAGAAATCATAGCAAAGGAGATGCCAGAAACAGGATTTGCTTAAATTGTTTTTCGCCCGCACCGCGGAACCCTTTCGCGGGGGAAATGGCCCAACACCTTTCGCGGAGCCCTCCTCATCCTGGTGGCCTTCCGCTACGGCCGACCGTACGATTTCCGGACGCATTCGTCCGGACGGCGTTCGAAAATCGTACGGTCGGCCGGACGGATCAGACGGGCACGAGCTCGCCGGGTTCGATCGGTGCGCCGGTGCACGCGAGCACGTCACCGACGTCGACTCCCGGCGCGGTTTCCACGAGGCGCAAGCCGGTGGGCGTGACATCGAGCACGCACAGGTCCGTGATGATGCGGTTCACGACACCGACGCCGGTGAGCGGCAGTTCGCAGCGGCGCAGGATCTTCGGCGCGCCGTCCTTGCTGCAGTGCTCCATCATCACGATCACGCGGCGCACGCCGGCGACGAGGTCCATCGCGCCGCCCATGCCCTTCACGAGTTTGCCGGGGATCATCCAGTTCGCGAGGTCGCCGTGCTCGCTGACCTGCATCGCGCCGAGGATCGCGAGGTCGATGTGACCGCCGCGGATCATCGCGAAGGAGTCCGCACTGCTGAAGATGCTGCTGCCGGCGAGCGTCGTGACCGTCTGCTTGCCGGCGTTGATGAGGTCGGCGTCGACCTCGGCCTCGGTCGGAAACGGCCCGATGCCGAGCAGGCCGTTTTCCGACTGCAGCCACACGTCCATGCCCGGCGGAATGTGGTTGGCGACCAGCGTCGGCATGCCGATGCCGAGGTTCACGTAGAAGCCGTCCTGCAGTTCGCGCGCCGCGCGGCGCGCCATGTCGTTGCGTGTCCAGGCCATGATCACTCCTGCCGTGTCGTGCGTTGTTCGATGTGCTTCGCCGGGCGCGGATTGACGACGATGCGCTGGACGAAGACGCCGGGGGTGTGGATGTGGTCGGGGTCGAGCGATCCGGTCTCGACGAGTTCCTCGACCTCGACGACCGTGATGCGCCCGGCCGTGGCGACGACCGGGTTGAAGTTGCGCGCCGTCTTGCGATAGACGAGGTTGCCGGCACGGTCCGCCTTCCACGCCTTCACGAGCGCGATGTCGGCGGTCAGCGAGCGCTCCAGCAGGTAGCGTTTGCCGTCGATGTCGCGCTCCTCCTTGCCCTCGGCGACGAGCGTGCCGACGCCCGTCCGGGTGTAGAAGGCGGGAATGCCCGCCCCGCCCGCGCGCAGCTTTTCGGCGAGCGTGCCCTGCGGCGTCAGTTCCACTTCCAGTTCGCCGGAGAGCAGCTGGCGCTCGAACTCGGCGTTCTCGCCGACGTAGGACGCGACCATCTTGCGGATCTGCCGCGATTCGAGCAGCAATCCCAGGCCCACGCCATCGACGCCGGCGTTGTTGCTGATGACCGTGAGGCCTTTCACCCGCGCGTCACGCAGCCCGTGGATCAGCATTTCCGGGATGCCGCACAGGCCGAAGCCGCCGACCGCGACGGTCTGCCCGTCACCCACGACGTCGGCCAGCGCAGTGGCCGCGTCCGCAAATACCTTGCTCATATGCTCCTCCTTGTGATGTCCATGTCTCATGCCTGCAGCGCATCGGCGCCTTCGCGCGCGGCGCGTCCGAGCGCGCCCACCGCATCGATCGCCCCGGGATTCTCGATGGCCGAAAGGTCGCCGAGTCCGCCGCCGAGGTAGGCGCCGCGCATCACGCGCCGCACCGTCTTGCCGTTGCGCGTCTTGGGGATCGCGGCGACGAGGTGAATACGCGCGGGGCGCAACGGTTTGCCGAGCTGGCGGCCGACGTGTTCGACGAGCTCGGCTTCCCACCCCGCCCAGGGACGCGTTGCGAGCGCATCGCGGTCCGCGACGGTGACGAAGCACACTACGGACTCGCCCTTGATCTCGTCGGGTACGCCGATTGCGACGGCCTCGACGACCAGCGGGTGCGCCACCAGCGCCGATTCGAAGTCCGCCGGGCCGACGCGCTTGCCGGCGACCTTGATGGTGTCGTCGCTGCGCCCGTGCACGAACCAGTGGCCGTCCTCATCCACGCGTGCCCAGTCGCCATGCACCCACACGTCCGGCCACACCGACCAGTACGCCTCGCGATAGCGCCCGGGGTCGCGCCAGAAGCCGTTGGTCATGCCCGGCCAGGGCTGGCGGATCGCGAGTTCGCCGACGCTGCCGCGCAATGGACGACCGTCGGCGTCGAGCACGTCCGCCGCCACGCCCGGGATCGGCCCCGCGAACGAGCCGGGTTTCTGCGGCAGCCCGGGGAAGCAGGCGAGGATGCCGCCGCCGATCTCGGTGCCGCCGGAGTAGTTGATGATGGGGCGGCGCGAGCGGCCGACCTCCTCGTAGAGCCACAGCCACGGCGCCTCGTTCCAGGCTTCGCCGGTCGAGCCGAAGATGCGCAGGCTCTCGATCGCCGCGGGTTCGGGCAGGCTTCCCTCGTTCGCCATCAACAGGCGCACCAGCGTCGGCGAGAGGCCGAAATGCGTGACGGCGTGGCGCCGGACGACCTCCCACAGACGCCCCGCGTCGGGGTAATCGGGCGTGCCTTCGTAGAACACCAGCGTCGCGCCGAGCATCAGTCCGCCATAGACCATCCACGGCCCCATCAGCCAGCCCATGTCGGTGACCCACATCAGCGTGTCCTCGGCGCGCAGGTCGAAAGCCATCTGCAGGTCTTGCGCGGCCTTCACGGGAAAGCCCGCATGCGTATGCACGACGCCCTTCGGCTTGCCGGTGGTGCCGGACGTGTAGATCAGCATCAGCGTCTGATCGGCCGGGAAAGCCGTCGGCGGGCAGATCGATACCGAAGCCGGCAATCGCCGGTAGTCGAGCTCGATGAGCCGGGAAGCGCCGGCATCCACCGCGGGGCTGAGGCCGATGCCGAGGCGGTCGACGATGACGACGTGCTGCAGCGAGGGGCATTCGCGCGCCGCGGCCCGGGCGTCGTCGAGCATCGCGACGCGCTTGCCGCGACGGTAGTAGCCGTTCGCGCACACCAGCACGCGCGCATCGCAGTCCTTGACGCGCTGCGCGACCGAGTCGGCGCCGTAGCCCGAGAAGAACGGGATGAAGATCGCGCCGATACGGGTCGCCGCGAGCATCATGACGGCCGCTTCCGGAATCATGGGCAGGTAGAGCGCGATGCGGTCCCCCTCCTCCACCCCGAGCGCGCGCAACCCTGCGGCGACGCGCTCGACTTCGCCCGCGAGTTCGGCGTAGCTGATCGTGCGCAACTCGCCGCGATCGCCCTCCCAGCGGATCGCGATCTTGGTCGGGGTCGCCCGTGCGTGCTTGCCGACGAGGTTGTCGACCAGGTCGAGCCGGCCGCCGACGAACCATTTCGGCCACATCACGCCGTCGGTGAGATCGAGCGTCTCGCGGTAGGGCGTCACCCACTTCAGGTCGATCGCATCGAGCACCTGGTCCCAGAAACGTCCGGGTTCGCGCGCTGCCCGCTCGCGCAGGGCGTCGAGGTCGCGGTCGCCGTGTCGCGCGATGAAGCGTGCGAGCTGCGTGTCGCGCCAGTCATAAGCCACCGGGGTATATTCGTTCATGGTGGATTCCTCCCCTCCATCGTCGATGTCGCCGCCGCGATCGGCACCGGTTCCGCTCCTCCGCAAAAAAATCCGCCCCGAAGACAGGCTGGGGCGGACAAGGGGGAGACTCCGGTTCCGGTGCCGGTCGCGGTCCGTGCGGGTCAGCGGCCCGCGCCGGTAGCGACTTCCTCGAGGATGTTCAGCGACACGTCGGTCTCTTTCACCCCCTTCGGATTGGATTTCATGTTGGACGACCAGTTGGTCGCATGGCCGCGCTTGACGTCGATGATGTGGCCGACCACCGGCATCACCGCCTTGTAGCCGTCGTCGCCGGTGTCGGGGCGGTTCTGGAAGATGAACATCTTCCAGAACTCACCCTTGCGGTCGAGCGCGTAGCCCAGGTACGGCCGCGGGAAATCGACCTCGATATAGGCGACCTTCTTGCTGTACGGATGCTCGGCGGGCGGTGTGCCCTCGACGACGTACACCTCGCGCGGCTCCCACTCGACGTCCTTCGCCGGATTGGCGAACGGCGGCTCGGCCATGTTGATGCGCGGGAAGCGTTTCTGCGGCTCGCTCCACGGCTGCGCGGTGTCGACGCTCATCTCGGGGCTATGTGCGATGGCCAGCACCCAGCGCTTCTCGACCAGCTTGTTCTGGGTGTACTTGGTCGGCCACGCGTCCCAGATGTCCCAGTCGTCGTAGAGCTGGTCGGTGCCGCCGATCGGGTCCATCCATGCGCCGCCGGAGAGCCGGCGCGTGCGGCGCACCGACTTCAGGTAGGCGTAGGAATCGTCGGGTTTCGCCGAGTCGGCCTGGTTGTAGCGCTGCGAGAAGGTGCCCAGGCCGCGGATGTCCTGCGGGTAATGCGCGACGAAGTAGGTCTTCTGCGAGACGTCGCCGTCGCCGACCGAGATGGGGCCGCCGTCGAGCCTTCCTTCCATGTAATAGCGCCGCGACTGGAAGGCCTGCACGCGCTCGTAGCCCTTCTTCGCGTCGAGGAACACCCAGGCGATGTCGCGCAGGTCCATCGTCGCGCCGTAGGTCGCCGCGCGCAGGTTCCAGATCACCTTGTCGCCCGCGTTGGGGTCGTCCATCTTGATCGTCTCGGGCGGGAACGGCATCCCCGCCTTCCAGCCGCTGATCGTGCGGTCGGCCGGATTGAACTTGACCTCCTTGGACCACTTCTTCGTCGCCTCGACGTACTTCGGGTCCATCTCGATCTTCTTCGAGTTCGCGATCTTGATGGTCAGGCCGTAGTTGGTGATCATCCACTCGAGCTTCTCGGGGATCATGCTGCCGATCGTCTTGCCCTCGAAGGTGTCGTTCTTGACGCTCGCGAGGTTGTCCTTCGTGATGACGAAGCCGGCGTCCAGCGCCTTGGCGTTCGCGCCCTGCGCGGCGAACATGAGCGTCAGGCCGACGGCGCCGACGGTCGCCAGTTGCCGGACCGACGGCTGGCCGGTGAGTCGTGACTGCTTGTGCATGGTGGTCTCCTCTTTTTTAGAACTGCCGGGTCAAGCGGAAAACGAGTTGGCTGGCCTTGTCGAAGTAGCCGAACAGCTGCGACCTCTGGTTGCTGAATGGCACCTTGTTGGAGCGGTCGCCGGTCCAGAACAGGTCCGCCTCGATCTTCGCCAGCCATTGGTCATTGAGCGTCAGCGACACACTGGGGATCGCGAAGCCACCGCCGTGACTGAGATCGAAGCCGATCGCAAAGCCGGGGTTGATCGTGTCGTTGCGGTAGTTCAGCGTCGTGAAGGCGGTCAGGATCGTGTTGTGCTCGGTGAGCGGCGTGCCGTACGCGAAGAGACGCACGAGGTCGTCGGACTCCTTGAAGTTCAGCACCTGCGTGTCGAACAGCTGGATCGACGAGAACGAGGGCCGCGAGGTACCGAAAATGCCCTCCAGGTCGAGGTCCTTGTCGATGCGCAGCATCGTCGTCAGCGTGTCCTTCAGCTTCACCCCACCGAGCCCGATACCGACGTTCCCGGGAACATTCGGGCTGAGGAAGGCGCCGGTGCCGATGTTGTAGGGCTGGTCCTTGGTGTAGGCCATCTCGGCGCTGAGCACGGCATTCAGCGTCGCGCTGTAGCCGCTCACCGTCATGCCGTACACGTCGATCTGCGGGTGGATGCGGTCGAACACCGCGCCTTCGGGCGCCTTCTTGTAGGGCTTGAAAGCGGAGTTCGCGACCGGGTCGGCCGAGAAGGTCGTGAGCCACGCGAAGGAATAGCTCAGGCCGAAGGCCTCGCCCGACCAGCGCACGCCGCCCGTCACGTCGCGGTAGTCGCCGGAGGGATGGTCACAGTCCTTGTCGGTGACCGCCGTGAGATCGAAGCCGCGGTAGGGCTGGAAGAACCAGCGCCCGCCCTGGATGTCGTAGGTGTTGCCGATGTCCTGGCAGCGATCGACGCCGGGACGGATGTAGGCCGCCAGCATGCCGTCCGCCTCGGGCACGCGGATCTTGGTCGAGATCAGCGTCAGGGGCTTGCGCCACTCCTCGTTCTCGCCCTCGAAGAACAGGCGCCACGACAGGTCGTAGCCATGCACGAGGTCCATCGCGTGGAAGAAGTCGGACTCCCCCCACACCAGCTGCTGCTTGCCGGCCTTCACGGTGACGCGGTCGCCCAGCGGAATCTCGGCCCAGAACTCGCGCACTTCGCCGCGGTTGTAGTTGTCCAGGATGCTGCTCGCATGGCCGCCGCGGTCGGTGCCGTTGGTCTCGCGCAGACGCTCGAGATCATCCAGGTAGTCGGTCTTGTACTCGCGGTCGACGCGGCCGATCGCCTTCCACTTGATCGGCCCGGTCTTGGCATCGGCGTCGAGCAACAGCGAGCCGCGCACCATCGACAGCTTGCCCTTGCTCTTCTCGCCGATCGCCTTCAGTTCCGGCTGATCCTGAAGGTTCACCGATACCCAGCCACGCGCATAGCCGGACAGGTTGAAGCTGAAATCGTCGGCGGCCCAGGACTTCGCGGGCTGGTCGGCGAGCGCCAGCGCTGCAACCTCGTAATTCCCCTTCTCCTCGGCCCGCGCGGGGCTCCCGGCCATGCCGGCCAGGGCCGCAGCCACCGCCAGCACCGACACCCTGAACTTCGATACTCCCTTGCTCCTCATCTCCTCGCTCCTTTTCGTTTTGTCACTGCTCTGAAGGGATCACGGGCGGACGCGGCGGGAATGCCGTCGCGTCCGCGGGGTATGGATCAGCCGACCATCACCGGCTCGGCCTGCTCGATCGGGTGGCGCTTGCTGCCGACGATGAATTCCGGACGGAAGACATAGACGAGGGCAGGCATGATGAAGAGCGCGCTGAAGGCCGAGATGAACAGCCACAACGCGATCAGCACGCCCATGTCGGCCTGCAGGCGCAGCGACGAGAAGTGCCACAGCACGACGCTCGTGATCAGCGTCATCGCCGTGATCAGCACGCCCTTGCCCGGCCCCATTAATGCATTGACGATCGCGCGCTCGACGTTGTGCGAGCGGTGCAGGTTCTCGCGGATGCCATCGACGATGTAGAAGGTGTAATCGACGCCCAGGCCGATCCCGAGCGCCACCACCGGCAGGGTGTTGATGTTCATGCCGATGCCCTGCCACGCCATGTAGCTGAAGGTGATGGTGTTGGAGAGCAGCACCGGGATCATGAAGAACACGCCCGCGACCGTAGAGCGGTAGGTGACCGTGCAGCACACCACCAGCACCAGCAGCGCGAGCGCGATGGCCTCGATCTGCCCGGCGAGGATCACCTCGTTCACCGCCGCCAGCACGCCGACGAGCCCCCCCGCCAGCAGGTACTCGGCGTCCTTGATCGGGTGCTGGGCGACATAGTCGCGCACGCGCGCCACGGCGGTGCGGATCGTCTCGCCCTGGTGGTCGCGGAAGAACAGCGTCACGGCGCCGTTCTTCGCGTCCGCGTCGGCGTAGCGGTCCATGTCGCCCGGGTCGGAGCCGGACACGAACATGTACATCAGCTCGCTGTTTTCGTCGGCGCTCTTGCCCAGCTCCTGGTACATCGGGTTGCCCTCGCGCAGCACCCGGTTCACCTGCGGCAGGATGTCGGCGAGCGAGATGCTGCCGCCGACCTCCGGCTGGGCCTCCATGTACTTCTGGAAGCGGGTCATGCTGGAGAGCACCTCGGGCTCGCGCAGCGCCCCTTGCTCCTTGCCCGCCACCACCACGAACATGCGGTCCGAGCCCTGGAACTGGCGGTTGATCTCGGCCGCATCGCGGTTGTAGCTCGAATCCGGCCACAGGATCGGCGAGCCGGGATTGGCGTCGCCGACCTTGAGGTTGAAGGCATACAGGCCGGAGAGCACGAACACCGCGCCCGCCATGCCGAGCACCGCATAGCGCCAGCGCGTCGTGACGATCGCCGAGCACAGGCCGAGGATGCGCATCAGCAGCGGGTTGATGTTCACCGGATGGATGAAGCGCTGATGCGAACCGAACCACGACAGCATCACCGGCGTCAGGGCCAGCGCGCTGACCGCGATCGTCAGCACCCACACCGTGCCGATGAAGGAGATCTTCTGCAGCAACGGGATCGGCGTCAGCGCGACGACCAGCACACAGCCCGCATCGGCGACGATCGCCAGCATGCTCGGCTTGAACAGATTGCGCGCGCTCGCCCGCGCCGCCGCCGCAGCGCTCGGCGTGCCCTGGCGCGTCTCGTCGTCGAAGCGCGCGATGAGCTGCACCGAGTTGGAAATCGCCTGCGCGGTGATCAGGAAGGCGACGACGACGACCAGCGGATCGAGATGGAAGCCCATCAGGCGCGCGGCGCCCAATGCCCACACCGCACTGACGAGGCCGGCAAGGAGCGGCAGCACCGTGCCATGCCAGGTGCGCGTGATCAGGCACAGCAGCACGACCAGCGCGGCGACCGCGACGAAGAAGATGGTCAGCGTCTCGTGCAGGTAGTGGTTCACCCAGCCGTAGAGCACCGGTTCGCCGACGATGCGCACCTGCACACCGTCGCCGGCCGCCTCGCCCACCAACTTCATCAACTGGTTGAAGGCGCGCGTGTAGTCCATGTTGCCGTCGCTGAAGTCGACCGTGACGAGCGTCGCCTTCAGGTCCGTCGACACGTAGGGCCCATAGACCAGCGGGTTGTTCAGCACCGAGGCCTTCAGTGCCGCGAGTTCCGCGTCGCCCTGCGGCAGGTCGGGCCACATCAGCGGGCGCGATTCGACCCCTTCGGTCGAGGCACGCACCTCCTTGATCTTCTTCGAAGCGAGCGAAATGATCTGGTAGGTATCGACGCCCTCGACCTGCTGCAGGTCGACGGTGAGCTTCTGCACCTTGCCGAGCACGACGGGGTTGAAGATGTCGCCCCGCTCCGCCTCCAGCATGATGCTGACCATGTTCGAGCCGCCGAAGGTCTGCTTGAAGCGCTGGTTCACCTCCACGTAGGGATGGTTGCGCGGCAGCAGATCGCTGAAGACGGTCTTCACCTCGATCTGGCTCGCCTGGTAGCCCATCGCCAGCGTCACGAGCGCGACCGCGGCGACGACCAGCGCGCGGAAGCGGATGAGAAAGGCGAAGGCCGCGTCGACCTTGCCGAAAGTCGTGTTCTTCATCCTCGTCCCCTCACATGCGCTTGTGGCCGGCGACGCTCAGCGCGCCGTCGTCGAGCACGGCGAGGTTGCTGCCGGCAAGGAAATAGCGCGCGCCGGAGCGCGCAACGGCGGTACGCCACGAGACGTCGCCTTCCGCCACGCGACCGAGCGCCCACTGCTCGCCAGCCCCGTCGGCGGTCGCCATGACGCCCTTGTCGCCGACGGCGAGCCAGCGGCCGTCGTCCCACATCACGCTGTAGAAGTGCTCGCGCGTGAAGGCCGGCACCTGCCGCCACGACGCGCCGCCGTCGGCCGTCACGAGCAGCGTCCCGGCGAGGCCTGCGGCGACCCCGTGCTGCGCATCGCGGAAGGCCACGCTCATCAGGCTGACCTTGTTCGGGGTCTCGATCGATTCCCACGTCGCGCCACCATCGGCGCTCTTCATCAGCGCGCCGAACTCGCCGACCAGCCACCCGGCGTCACCGACGAAGGCGATGTCGTTCCAGGCGCGGTCCTTTTCGGGCAGCACGCGGGTCCAGCTTGCGCCCCGGTCGTTCGAGCGCAGCAGCGCGCCGAATTCACCGACGGCCCAGGCCGCACCGTTCGCGATGCGCACGCGGAAGAGCTTGTTCGGATTGCTGCTCGCGGGGATCTCGGCACGGCTCCAGTTGCGCCCCGCATCGGCCGTCACGACGACGACCCCGTCGTTGCCGACCGCGATCGCGCCGTCGCTGTCCCAGGCGGCGATGCCCTGCAGATTGACGTCGGTGCCGGAGCCTTGGCGCACCCACGACTGACCGCCGTCCTCACTGCGCACGATCTTGCCGCCGGAGCCGGCGGCCCACACGACGCGCTCGTCGGGAGTGGCGACGGCATAGAAACTGTCGCGGCGCTCGATCGCCGGCGGTTCGACCTTCTGCACGACCGCCTCGGCCTTCACGAACAGCCCGGCGTACAGCAGTCCGCCGACGATCACCAGCGGCGCGGACGACGTCATCAACGTGACGACGCCGCGGGCGCCGCCTCCATATTTCCTCAATCGACGCAGCATCACTCTCTCCTCCACGCCGGGGAACGGCGCGTGACTTTCGTTTTTTTGCGTAGCCGAGGCCCTGCAGGGCTTTCGCCCCGCATGGCGGTCGGTTGATACGGGAATTTGATCGGGCCCGCGGTGGGCCCCGGCCGGTGCCCCCGAGGGAGGCACCGGCCCGCAGGCGCCGGGTCTACCGCCCGGCGAGGACGGCTCAGGCCGCCTTTTCAGGGACGGGCAGGCCGACCCACTCCTTGTAGAAGGCTTCGATGTCGGGCTCGAAGTCGTGGATCACCGGGTACCACGGGGTCGGCGCCTCGACGTCGTGCATCGTCCCGCAGGTCGGGCAGTAGTACTCGCGGTACACCTGCCACTGGGTATCCGGCGCCATCAGCTTCGGATACACCTCGGTCATTGCCTCCTCCGTGTCGCGCACGTAGATCGCCGCTTTCAGCTTCCAGTTCTCCCGGTAGTCGCCGAACTCGTGGCCGCAGTCGCACATCGTGACCCACTGCTTGGTCTTCGCCGATTGCACGATGTGGAGGTGGGGCCCGAGCGGCAGCACGATCTTGTCCTTGAAGCTCACCTTGGACTGCAGCGCCTTCAGGTACTGCTCGAAGCGGCTGTTGTCCTTGGGCATCGACAACATGCGGAACGTGGTTTCCCAGTCGAGCGTGCCTTCGACGAGGTGGGCGACCTGTTCATTGGTGTAGGTAGACATTTTCCAACTCCTCGATTCGGTGATTACTCTTCGACCTGGACGACGGTGGTGACGTCGGGCAGGAGCGACAGGTCCATGCGATGCTTCGAGCCGTAGGTCGGCACGCCGAGTTCGGTCTCCAGCAGCTGCCAGTCGGCCGGCAGGTTCCAGAACGCCTTGAACTCCTTCGTGAACTTCTCCGACAGCGCGAAGCTGGTCGCGAACATGTGCTGCACCTGCACCGCCGCATGCTTGTTGACGATGCGTTCGCGCTCCTCCTTCATCCACTCGCGCGTCGGCAGGGCGCGCGCGAGGCGCTCCTTGCGGATCTCGGCACGGCGCGCCTGGGTTTTCGCGGCATCGACGGTGAACACGCCCTTCGCGTCCTGCGTGAACACCGCGCCATAGACCTTCTGCGCGTATTCCGGCAGCAGGAACTTCTGGTTCAGGTCGTTCTCGATCGCCTTCGGCTCGCGATCGATCGGGTCCCCGAAGCCGGGGCCGCCGCGAAGGTAGTTCAGGTACAGGTCGTGGTTGTCGTAGCAGTCCTCGGTGGTCATGCACTGCTTGTCGCGCTTGACCACGGCGGTGGCGTCGATGTGGCGCTCATAGTCCGGGCGGGTCGGATCGAGGTCGCCCCCGAGCGGCAGGGAATCGCCGATCGCGATGCGCTGCTCCAGTCCCGTCTTGTGCGCTTCGAAACGATAACCGGTCGCCGACGGGTAACCGCCCATCATCCCCCAGTCGCTGTTCATGAAGCCGTTGCCCATGAAGAACATCGTCCAGTCCTGGGCGTTCCACACCATGCGCAGCGTCTCGAAGCCGCAACCGCCGCGGTACTTGCCGTAGCCGCCGGAGTTGGCCTTGACGTTGCGCCCGAGGTACAGGAGCGGCTCGGCCATCTCCCAGATCTCGATGTCGCCCATATCGCCTTCGGGGTTCCAGATCGCGGCGGCGTGATTCAAGCCGTCCTTCACCGCGCACGCGCCGGTGCCGCAGCTCGAGGCTTCGAAACTATTCACCGCGTGGATCTCGCCGTCCTGGTTGATGCCGCCGCCCTGCAGCCAGTTCGAGGTGTTGGCGTTGCCGGCGTTGACCTCCTCCAGATAGCCGCGGCTGAAGTAGGACTGCGACAGACCGCGCCACAGCGCCGCCCAGCCGGAGACCAGGAAGTGCCAGGCGTAGGCATGGCCGGTGCGGCGGTCGTCCGGGTTGCACCAGGTGCCCTTGGGCAGGCGGAACTCGGTCGCGTAGTAGGCGCCGTCGTTGATGCGCTGGGTCGGCACCAGGGTCTGGCACATCATCACCCAGATCCCCGAGGTGAAGGCCACCTGGTGGGCGTTGAAGGTATGCCAGCCCCAGCGGCTCGCGCCCTCGAAGTCCAGCCTCCACTTGCCGTCCGGCTTGATCGTCATCTCGCACGGCGAGTGCATGATCGAGTCGAGCTTGGCGAAGGCGTTCGAGACCTGCACGTCCTCATGCTTGAACGGCACATCGACGAAGGACACCTTGCGGTACTTGCCCGGCAGCGTCATCGCCTTGATGCGGCTCATCAGGCCGCGGCGGCCTTCCTCGATGACTTCGTAGGCGAACTTCTCGTAGGCCTCGAGGCCGTCGGCACGGATCACTTCCTCGACCAGTTCGCGGATCATGTGGCAGCCGGCGATGCGGGTCTTCTCGTCGAGGATCCAGTACTTCGGCGTGCGCACCGAGCGCTGCGACTCGTGCAGCCAGTCGCGCAGCGGCTCGTCGTTGATGCCGGTCTTGCGGCAGGTGATCATGTAGCCGTCACCGAAGCGCTGCGTCTGGCCCGTCGACATCGAGCCCGGCGTCACCGCGCCGGTGTCGATCACGTGCGTCACGCCGCCGACCCAGCCGATCAGCTTGCCTTCCCAGAAAATCGGCACGATCGTCGCGATGTCGCACGGGTGCACGTTGCCGATCGCGCAATCGTTGGTCGTGAACATGTCACCGGGATTGATGCCGGGGTTGCCTTCCCAGTTGTTCTCGATCATGTACTTGATCGCCGCGCCCATCGTGCCGACGTGGATGATGATGCCGGTCGAGGTCAGCACGCAGTCGCCCGCGGCGTTGTACAGCGTGAAGCACAGTTCGCCTTCCTGCTCGACGATCGGGCTCGCGGCGATCTTCTTGGCCGTTTCGCGCGCATGCACCAGGCCGCCGCGCAGCTTGGAGAACAGCTTTTCGTAGCCGATCGGGTCGCTGTCGCGGAATTCGAGCTTCTCCTGGCCGTTGTAGTAGCCGCTGGCCTTGGTGCGCTCGATGATGCCGTCGCGGAACTGCTTCAGCGTCTGGCCGTTCTTCAGCAGGTCGGCGAAGCCGAGTTCCTTGTTTGTCATCATGTTCATGGCGGTTCTCCTCAGAAATTGATTGGCCCCCAAGACGCCTTCGGCGTCCGCCCCCCGAGGGGGTGCCGGTAGCCTTGGGGCGGCCCGGCGGCTACCGGGCTTCTTTGAGATGGAACAGGCGATGCTTGTCGACCGTGGTCTCGAAGCCGTCGGGCACGACGAAGGTCGTGGCGTCGGATTCGATGATCGCGGGGCCGACGATGTGGTTGCCGGCCTTGAGCGATTCCATCTTCCACAGCGCGGCCTCGACCCACTTCTTGTGGCGATAGAACGGACGGGTGCCGAGATAGGCTTCCTTCGGCGGCGTCGGGCCGCAATCGGCGTCTTCCGGCAGCACCGGCTTCTGCGTCACCACCATGCCGCGCAGGATCGCGCCGGTGATCGAGAAGCCCAGTTCCGGCGAACGCGCCGAGTTGGCATAGACGCGGCCGTAGGTGTTCTCGAAGGTCTCGATGATCTGGTTCCAGTCGGACGCAGTGGCCGCGGTGGACACCGGCGAAACGATCTCGAGGTCGTTCAACTGGCCCATGTACTGCATCTTGTAGCCGGGGATCAGCAGCACGTCTTCCGGCTTGTAGCCGTTGATGACGAACTCGTCGATGACCTTGACCGCCAGTTCTTCCCAGGCCTGCTGGAGGCTGGTGCAAGCCGCCACTTTCTGCGCATCGCTGGCGAACTGGGCCACGCCCAGATCGACCGACTTGTCGTAGCGATACTCGAAGTCGGCGCAGGCGCAACCGAAGGCCGAGAAACCGGCCGCCCACGCGGGCACCACGACGTCCTTGAAGCCGACGCCCTCGGTGTAGCCGTAGGTGTGCACCGGGCCGGCGCCGCCGTAGGAGAAGCACGTGAACTCGGCCGGGTTGTAGCCCTTCGCGCTGATGTTGGCGCGCAGGTATTCGGACAGCGTCAGGTCCAGCAACTCGATCACGCCGGCCGCCGCGTCCTCGACCGAGAGGCCGAGCGGATCGGCGATCTGCGCCTTGATGTGGTCGCGGGCGCGCTGCACGTCGAGCTTGATCGCGCCGCCGAGGAAGTTATCCGGGTTGAGGTAGCCGAGCACCACGTGGCAATCCGACACCGACACCGTGTCGAGGCCGCTTTCCGGCCAACAGGTGCCGACGCGGTAGCCGGCGCTGTCGGGGCCGAGCTTGATCGACTTGCTGTAGGGGTCGAGACGGACGAAGCTGCCGGCACCGGCACCCACCGAGTCCATCGCCACCAGCGGCAGGGACAACACGAGGCGGGCCATGTCCGGGTCGGACTTGATCGCGAAGCTGCCCTTGGTGATCAGCGCGACGTCGAACGAGGTGCCGCCGATGTCCGAGCAGGCGATGTTCTCGTCCCCCAGGTACTCGCCCAGCAGTTTCGAGCCGATCACGCCGCCGATCGGGCCGGAGACGATGGTGCGTGCGAGTTCCTTCGCCTTCCACGAGATCGTGCCGCCGTGCGTCGCCATCACGCGCAGGTCGAACTTCGCGCCGTGCTTCTTGAAGCGGTCGCTAACCTTCTTCAGCGTCTGACGCGAGGGTTCGGCGCCGTAGGCCTCGAGGATCGTCGTGTTCATGCGGTGGCTTTCCTTGCGCGACGGGTAGTAATCCACCGACGCGAACACCGGGATGTCCACCTTCAACTTCTGCAGCTCGTCCTTGACGAGGTCGCGCGCCCGCTGCTCGCTCGTTTCATTCTTGTGCGACTGCAGCAGGCAGATCACGATCGCCTGCGATCCGGCCTCGACCAGTTCGCGCGTCGCCTGACGCACCTCGTCCTCGCGCAGCGGAATCACGATCCTGCCCTGCACGTCGGTGCGCTCGGCGACGCCGCGGGTGCGCGACACCGGCACCAGCGGCTCGTCGTAGCGGTGGGTATTCAGGTGGATGCGGTCTTCCAGCGCGTACCCGAGGTAGCTCTGCAGCGCGCGCCCCATCGAATGGATCTGCTCGAAGCCGCGGTTGCAGATCAGGCCGACGTCGAGGCCCTTGCGCATCAGGATGCGGTTGAGCATCGCCGTGCCCGAATAGACGCAGGTGGCGAGTTCGGGATAGACATCGTCCACTTCCCGGCCCCAGTGAGCCAGCGCGTCAACCGACGAGTTGTAGATCGCCAGCGATTCGTCCCCGGGGTTGCTCTGAGCCTTGCCGACGACGAAACGACCGTCGGCGCGCACGAAGAAGGTATCGGTCATCGTGCCGCCGGCGTCGATGCCCATCACCTGTACTTGTGATGCTGCCTGTTGGACTTCCATGTTTGTCTCCATCATCTCCTGGATTGTCGAGTCGCCGATGCTGCCGGCCCCCGGGAGTCCTGTTGCAGCGGACGTGCCAGATTTCGACCGCTGCAACGCAACAGACCGATGAGCCCGGAAACGACGGAGAAGCGCCATACACCTCGTGCACCGCAACAGGAAACGCTGCGCGGGGCGTACGACCAGAAAATGGATGACCGTCCGGAAGTCGAACGGACGCGCCGGTCACCGCTCGGGGCGTCCGGACGATGCGAACCGGGAGAAACGGGAAGAGGCGGAAACCGTCCGTGTCAGCACGGGCGGCTTGGAGGCACCGCTAGGGCGCGGCCGGGCGGAGCACGGAGCCCCATGTGCCGTTGGGTACGGCACAAACGAAAATGCGAAGCCACTGGGCTTCGCATTCGTTGTTTACAACAGGAAAGACTTCTTCGTCAGAACGGGATGTCGTCGTCGAAGTCCCCAAACCCGCCGCCGCCGCCCGACTGGCCCGACGCCTTCTGCGCTGGCGCCTGCTGCGGAGCCTGACGGGCCGGCGCCGCAGCCGGAGCATCGTAGCCACCACCCATCGGCGCATCGCCGCCGCCGCCCTGGCGCGAACCCAGCATCTTCATCTCGTCGCCGCGGATCTCGGTCGTGTAACGGTCCTGGCCGTCCTTGTCCTGCCACTTGCGCGTCTGCAGGCGCCCTTCGACGTAGATCTGGCTGCCCTTGCGCAGGTACTGCGCAGCGATCTCGGCCAGCCGGCCGAAGAACACCACGCGGTGCCACTCGGTCGCTTCCTTGCGCTCGCCGGTCGCCTTGTCCTTCCACGTCTCGGTGGTCGCCACGGTGATGTTGCAGATCGCGTCGCCGCTCGGCGCATAGCGGGTTTCCGGATCGCGGCCCAGATTGCCGATCAGGATGACTTTGTTCAACGAAGCCATGAGGTTCTCCTCGGATGTTACAGGTTAGTGCGCCGCCGACGCCGGCGTCACGCGGCGGGCGGGCGGATTCATTGAGGCTGCCAGCAGCAGCCAGATCACGGCGAGCACGCCGCACACGAGATTCACGGCGCCGCTGCCGAAGTGTTCGGCCAGCCAGCCCCCCAGCATGCCGCCGAGGAACAGTCCGGCCGACTGCAGCGTGTTGTAAAGACCGAGCGCCGTGCCTTTCGCATGCGGCGGCGCGACCTTTGAGATCCAGGACGGCAGGATCGCCTCCAGCACATTGAAGGCGACAAAGAACAGCGTCAGCCACAGACCCAGCGTCACGACGCTCTGGCCGAAAGCGAAGAGCCCCGCCTGCACAGCCACCAGCAGCGCGACCGCAGCGCCGAACACCTGCTTCATGCGATTGTGCCGCTCTGCCGCAATCACCGCCGGCACCATCACCGCGAACGACAGCAGGACGGCCGGCAGATAGACCTTCCAGTGCTCGGGCAGCGGCAGGTTCGCCCCGCTCACCAGCGCAGCCGGCACCATCACCCACATCGCCGTCTGGATCAGATGCAGCACGAACACGCCGACGTTCAGCCGCATCAGCTGGCCGTCGCGGAACACCTCGCCGAACAGCCCGGTCGGTGCACGCGGCACCGGCGGCGCAGCCGGCACGACGTACAGCACCACACCGATTGCCGCAGCCGCGAGCACAGCCGTCAGCCAGAAGATCCCGCTCATGCCGATCGCATTATACAGAACCGGTGCCGCCACCATCGACAGAGCGAACACCAGTCCGATGCTCGAACCGATCATCGCCATCACCTTGGTGCGATGCTGGTCGCGCGTCAGGTCCGCCGCGAGCGCCGTCACCGCCGCCGAGATCGCCCCCGCGCCCTGCAGCGCACGCCCCACGATCACCGTCCCCATATCGCTGGCCAGCGCCGCAACGGCGCTCCCGATCACGAAGACCACCAATCCGAACACAATCACCGGCTTGCGCCCGAAACGATCCGACGCCGCGCCATAGGCCATCTGCAGGAAGGCCTGCGTCAGGCCGTAGGCACCGATCGCCAGCCCTACCAGAGTCAGGTTGTCCCCCCCCGGGAGCTTGTGCGCGTGCACCGAGAACACCGGCAGGATCAGGAACAGGCCAAGCATGCGCAGCGCGAAGATCGCGGCAAGGCTCGCGCCAGCCCGGCGTTCTGCGGGGGTCATCGGATCGTGCTCGGGTCGGGCCATCGGTCTCGGGGCTGGAACAAAACGGCGATTCTAGCACCCGCCGCCCGCCGGTTTGGCTTGCGTCGGCGTTCTCTCGTATAGTGGCACGTTACCCTTGGTCAGCCCGCCCCATGGACGAAATCCGCATTCGCGGCGCCCGCACCCACAATCTCAAGAACATCACCCTCGAGCTGCCGCGCAACCGGCTCACCGTGATCACCGGCCTGTCCGGCTCGGGCAAGTCCTCGCTCGCCTTCGACACGCTCTACGCCGAGGGGCAGCGTCGCTACGTCGAATCCCTGTCGGCCTACGCGCGCCAGTTCCTGCAGCTGATGGAGAAACCGGACGTCGACCTCATCGAGGGCCTGTCGCCGGCGATCTCGATCGAACAGAAAGCCACCAGCCACAACCCGCGCTCCACGGTCGGCACGATCACTGAAATCCACGACTACCTGCGCCTGCTCTACGCCCGCGCGGGCACGCCGCACTGCCCCGACCACCCCGAGCATCCGCTCGAGGCGCAGACCGTGTCGCAGATGGTCGACCACGTCCTCGCACTGCCGGAAGACACGCGCCTGATGATCCTTGCGCCCGTCGTCGCCCACCGCAAGGGCGAGCAGAGCGACCTCTTCGCCGACCTGCGCGCGCAGGGCTTCGTGCGCGTGCGCGTCGACGGCCGGATCGCCGAGCTCGACGCGATGCCCGCGCTCGAAAAGGGCCGCCGTCACACCGTCGAAGTCGTCATCGACCGCCTCAAGGTGCGCGCCGACCAACGCGGCCGCATCGCCGAATCCTTCGAGACCGCGCTCACGCACGCCGACGGCCGCGCCATCGCGCTCGAGATGGACACCGGCACGGAGCACCTCTTCTCCGCCCGCTTCGCCTGTCCCGTCTGCAGCTACGCACTCGCCGAACTCGAGCCCCGCCTGTTCTCGTTCAACAACCCGGCCGGCGCCTGCCCCAAATGCGACGGACTCGGCCAGGTCGAATTCTTCGATCCGGCGCGCGTCGTCGCCCACTCCGAGCTCTCCCTCGCGGCCGGCGCGATCCGCGGCTGGGACCGCCGCAACCAGTTCTACTTCCAGATGCTCGCAAGCCTCGCCGACCACTACGGCTTCGACATCGACACTCCCTTCAGCGAGTTGCCCGACGAGGTCCGTGAGGTCGTCCTGCACGGCTCCGGCCGCCACAAGATCGCTTTCCGCTACCTCTCCGACAACGGACGCATGGTCGCGAAGGAGCACCCCTTCGAAGGCATCGTCCCCAACCTCGAGCGCCGCTACCGCGAGACCGACTCCACCGCCGTGCGCGAGGAACTCACCAAGCTGCGCGCGACCCAGGCCTGCCCGAGCTGCCACGGCACGCGCCTGCGCACCGAGGCGCGCAACGTCCTCATCGGCGACCGCTCCCTGCATACGGTGAGCCGCATGCCGCTGGGCGAATGCAAGGTCTTCTTCGACGGCCTCGCGCTCACCGGCCACCGCGGCCTCGTCGCGGCCAAGATCGTCAAGGAAATCTCCGACCGCCTCAGCTTCCTGATCAACGTCGGCCTCGACTATCTCTCGCTCGACCGCTCCGCCGACACCCTTTCTGGCGGCGAGGCGCAGCGCATCCGCCTCGCCAGCCAGATCGGCTCCGGGCTCACCGGCGTCATGTACGTTCTCGACGAACCCTCCATCGGCCTGCACCAGCGCGACAACGACCGCCTCCTCGGCACGCTGCGCCAGCTGCGCGACCTGGGCAATACCGTCATCGTCGTCGAGCACGACGAGGACGCGATCCGCTGTGCCGACTATGTCGTTGACATGGGCCCCGGTGCCGGCGTGCATGGCGGAGAAATCGTCGCACGCGGCACCCCGGCCGATATCCTCGCCAGCGACACATCGCTCACCGGCGCCTACCTCGCCGGCCGCTACACCATTCCCGTGCCGAAGCGACGCTCCGCCCCCGACCCGGAGCGCCACCTGCGGCTGGAAGGCTGCACCGGCAACAATCTCAAGAACGTCGAACTCACGCTCCCGGTCGGCCTCCTCACCTGCATCACCGGCGTGTCGGGCTCGGGCAAGTCGACACTCATCAACGACACGCTGTACGCCCTCGCCGCCAAGCACCTCTACGGCTCGACGACCGAACCCGCCCCGTTTTCGGCCGTGCACGGCCTCGACCACTTCGACAAGGTCATCAACGTCGACCAGAGCCCCATCGGCCGCACCCCGCGCTCCAACCCCGCGACCTACACCGGCATGCTGACACCGGTGCGCGAACTCTTCGCCGGCGTCCCCGACGCCCGCGCCCGCGGCTACGGCCCGGGCCGCTTCTCCTTCAACGTCAAGGGCGGCCGCTGCGAGGCCTGCCAGGGCGACGGCATGATCAAGGTGGAAATGCACTTCCTGCCCGACATGTACGTCCCCTGCGACGTGTGCCACGGCAAGCGCTACAACCGCGAAACGCTGGAGATCCGCTACAAGGGCAGGACGATCTACGAAGTCCTCGACATGACCGTCGAGAACGCCCTCGAATTCTTCCGCGCCGTCCCCACCGTCGCGCGCAAGCTCGAAACGCTGATGGACGTCGGCCTCGGCTACATCCGCCTGGGCCAGAGCGCCACGACGCTCTCGGGCGGCGAAGCCCAGCGCGTGAAGCTCGCGCTGGAGCTGTCCAAACGCGACACCGGCCGCACCCTCTACATCCTCGACGAACCCACGACCGGCCTGCATTTCCGCGACATCGAACTCCTGCTCGGCGTACTCCACCGCCTGCGCGACCACGGCAACACCATCGTCGTCATCGAGCACAACCTCGACGTCATCAAGACCGCCGACTGGCTCATCGACCTCGGCCCCGAAGGCGGCGACCGCGGCGGCCGGATCCTGTGCAGCGGTCCGCCCGAAGCGATCGCCGCCCACCCCGACAGCTACACCGGCCGCTACCTGAAGCGGATGCTCGAACCTGCAGCAAGCACTTGAGGCGGAAAACCCCGGCGATCGCGCTTACAATTTGAAGCGGAGCCACCACGAGTATTCCGGACAATACGGCGGTCGCCGCAATGCACCCCCCGAAAAAATCAAGGAGAAACTCATGCCCGCAGTCCCGAACGACGTACAGGCCGTCTTCCTCGACCGCATCGAACGTCGTGTAAAGATCCTCAAGACCCTGCTCGACGCCGGACTGGGCGTGTATCAGGCAGCAGAGGAGCAGCAGCGCAAACGCGCGGTCGAACAGGTCGTGCGCCTCACGGCGCGCACAAGCGAACTGCCGCAGCTCACGCCGGAAACCCTCGCGAAAGCGTGCGATATCGTCGCCGCACACCTCGAACCGATGCAGAAGGTGCTTCCGCACGACGTCCAGTACCGCAACCGGCTGCGCAAGTCCTGGTAAGCCGCGGGCGCCGCTCTCGCGGAAAGGCGCCCGAACCCGTCAATCCGGATAACCGCCCGGGTTCAGCGACTGCCACCGCCACGCGTCGCGGCACATCGCGTCCAGATCGAACTGCGGCTGCCACCCCAACACCTTGTACGCCAGGCTCGCGTCCGCCCAGCATGCTGCCACGTCACCCGGCCGGCGCGCCACGATACGGTAGGGCACCTCCCGACCCGACGCCCGCTCGAACGCCCGCGCCACTTCCAACACGCTGTACCCGCGTCCGGTTCCGAGATTCACACAACTCACGCCCGGCAGGCCATCCATGCGCTCGACGGCAGCAACATGCCCGGCGGCGAGATCGACCACATGGATGTAGTCCCGGACTCCCGTCCCGTCCGACGTCGGATAATCCCCGCCGAACACCTGCAGTTCCCTCAGCTTCCCGACTGCCACCTGGCTCACATAGGGCATCAGGTTGTTCGGAATCCCGTTCGGATCCTCCCCGATCGATCCGCTGGCATGCGCCCCGACCGGGTTGAAATACCGCAGCAAAACGACGTGCCAACGCGCATCGGCGGCAACGAGATCGCGCAGCACCTCCTCGCACATGAGCTTCGTGCGCCCGTACGGATTCGTCGCCCCAGTGGGAAAATCCTCACGGATCGGCACGCTCGCCGGATCACCGTACACCGTCGCCGACGAACTGAACACGAACCGGCGGACATCCGCCGCCTCCATCGCCCCGACGAGCGAGAACAGGCCGCCCACATTGTTCTCGTAATACGCCAGCGGATGCGCAACGGACTCCCCCACGGCCTTCAGAGCCGCGAAGTGGATCACCGCGTCGACTCGATGCTCGACAAACACTCGCGTCAACGCGGACGCATCGCGAACGTCGGCACGATGGAACCCGCGCAGCTTTCTGCCCGCAATTCGCTCGACCCGTTCGAGCGCAGCCGGTTTGCTGTTGCACAGATTGTCCACCACGACCACGTCGTGCCCCGCTTCCAGCAGGGCCACGCAGGTATGTGAACCGATGTAACCCGCCCCGCCCGTCACGAGCACCGTACTCAAGGCTCCACCTCCGAATCACCCTTCAATCGAACTCGCCCAAATCAAAAAAAAATGGGCCGCAAAACGGCCCATTTTTGATGACACGCGGTCGCGAAGCGACTTCTTACGCAGCTGCCGCTTCCTGCACTTCAGCTGCCACTTCGCCCTCTGCCGGACGATCCAGCAGTTCGACCAGCGCCATCGGCGCGTTGTCGCCGTCGCGGAAGCCGAACTTCAGGATGCGCAGATAGCCGCCATTGCGGGCAGCAAAGCGCGGACCCAGCTCGTCGAACAGCTTCACGACCATGTCGCGGTCGCGCAGGCGGTTGAACGCCAGACGACGGTTCGACAGGCTGGGCTTCTTGCCCAGGGTGATCAGCGGCTCGACCACACGGCGCAATTCCTTGGCCTTGGGCAGGGTCGTCTTGATGACTTCGTGACGCAGCAGCGAATTGGCCATGTTGCGGAACATCGCCTGACGATGCGCGCTGGTACGGTTAAGCTTGCGAAGACCGTTGCGGTGACGCATTTCTATTCCTCACTCAACTGCGCCGACTCAACCGAGCTTCTCGAGCCCGGCCGGCGGCCAGTTTTCCAGTTTCATGCCGAGCGTAAGCCCTCGCGAGGCCAACACTTCCTTGATTTCGTTCAGCGACTTGCGACCGAGGTTCGGGGTCTTCAGCAGCTCGGTTTCCGTACGCTGGATCAGATCGCCGATATAGTAGATGTTCTCGGCCTTCAGGCAGTTGGCCGACCGAACGGTCAGCTCGAGGTCATCTACCGGACGCAGCAGCACCGGATCGATCACCTGCGCAGCGGTCACTTCCGCGACCGGCGCCGTACCTTCCAGATCCGCGAACACCGAAAGCTGATCCATCAGCACGCGCGCGGCGTAACGGATCGCCTCTTCGGGGTCGACCGCACCGTTGGTCTCGATATCGATCACCAGGCGATCCAGGTCGGTACGCTGCTCGACGCGAGCACTCTCGACCAGATAGCTCACCCGGCGCACCGGGCTGAACGAGGCGTCCAGCACGACATGCCCGATGCTCTTGCTCTCGCCGGTAACCGGACGCACGTTGCCCGGAACGTAACCGCGGCCTTCCTCGACCTTGATCTGCATGTCGAGCTTGCCGCCCGGTGCCAGATGCGCGATAACGTGATCGGGATTGATGATCTCGACGTCGTGACCGGCCTCGATGTCTCGCGCGGTGACGACACCGTCACCCGACTTCGACAGGCGCAGCGTCGCCTCACCGCGGTTGTGCAGCTTTAGCACCACGCCCTTCAGGTTCAGCAGCAGGTCGACGATGTCCTCGCGCACCCCGTCCAGAGTCGAGTACTCGTGCAGCACGCCCTCAATCGAGACTTCCGTCGGCGCATAGCCCGGCAGCGAGGAAAGGAGGATGCGCCGCAGCGCATTCCCCAGGGTATGACCGAAACCACGCTCGAACGGCTCCATCGTCACGCGCGCCTGAACGGGCGACACGGACTGGACGTCGATGATGCGGGGTTTCAGCAGTGAATTGCTTTGCATCAGCAGTTCCTCGGATCTTTGAGTCTTCAGGCGAGCCCGTTAGCGGGAGTACAGTTCGACGACGAGACCTTCGTTGATCGTCGGCGGCAGCTCGGAACGCTGCGGGTACGCCTTGAACACGCCCTTGCCGGCCTTGGCGTCGACTTCCAGCCACTCCGGGAAACCACGCGCAGCAGCGGCTTCGAGCGCGGCCTTGACGCGAAGCTGTCCGCGCGCACCCTCGGTGAGCTCGACCGTCTCGCCCGGACGCACGACGTACGACGGGATGTTGACGCGCTTGCCATTCACGAGAATGCTGTTGTGACGGACCAGCTGGCGAGACTCGGCGCGCGAACCACCGAAACCCATGCGGTAAACAACGGAATCGAGGCGACCTTCGAGCAGTTGCAACAGGTTCTCGCCGGTCTGGCCGCGACGGCGGTCTGCCTCGGCGTACACCTTGCGGAACTGCGCCTCGAGGACGCCATACAGACGGCGGATCTTCTGCTTTTCACGCAGCTGAACGCCATAGCCGGACAGACGCTGTCCGGAACGCTGGCCATGCTGACCAGGAGCATACGAGCGGCGCTCGATCGCGCACTTGTCGGTGAAGCACTTCTCGGCCTTCAGAAACAGCTTCTCGCCTTCGCGACGGCACTGACGGCACTTGGGATCCAGATTACGAGCCACGTTTCAACTCCTTGTCAGATACGACGCTTTTTCGGCGGACGGCAGCCGTTGTGCGGAATCGGCGTGATGTCGGTAATGCTGGAGATCTTCATACCCAGCGCGTTCAGGGCGCGAACAGCGGATTCGCGGCCCGGACCGGGCCCCTTGATGCGCACTTCCAGGTTCTTGACGCCGCATTCCTGCGCGGCCTTGCCAGCGGCTTCAGCGGCAACCTGGGCGGCAAACGGCGTGCTCTTGCGCGAACCCTTGAAGCCCGCGCCGCCCGACGTTGCCCACGACAGGGCATTGCCCTGACGATCGGTAATCGTAATGATCGTGTTATTGAAGCTCGCATGAACGTGCGCGATACCTTCGGCAACGTTCTTTTTGACCTTCTTGCGAACTTTCGCAGCAGTTTTAGCCATTATCAGTCCTTATCACTTCTTTCCGGCGATCGCCTTGCGCGGTCCCTTGCGGGTGCGGGCGTTGGTCCGGGTCCTCTGACCGCGCAGCGGAAGGCCGCGACGATGACGGACACCACGATAGCAGCCCAAGTCCATCAGGCGCTTGATATTCATCGTCACTTCGCGGCGAAGATCGCCCTCGACGATAAACTTGCCGACCTCGTCACGCAGGCGCTCCATGTCCGACTCGGTGAGATCCTTCACCTTGACGGAACGCGCGACGTTGGCGGAATCACAGATTTTCTGAGCACGCGAACGGCCAATTCCATAGATGGCGGTCAGCGCAATCTCGGCATGCTTGTGATTGGGAATGTTTACCCCAGCAATACGGGCCATTCGATTACCCCAAAAAGCTAAACATTAAATGTTAATCCCTGAACGCCCTAAGATCAACCCTGGCGCTGCTTATGCCGCGGATCCGCGCAGATGACACGGACAACACCCTTGCGGCGAACGATCTTGCAATTGCGGCAGAGCCGCTTAACCGATGCCTGAACTCTCATTTCCTTGCTCCTGTTTCTTGATTACTTGGTCCGGAATACGATCCGGGCCTTGGTCAGGTCATAGGGCGTCAGCTGCACGGTGACCTTGTCACCAGGAAGAATGCGGATGTAGTGCATACGCATCTTCCCGGAGATGTACCCGAGGACCACGTGTCCGTTTTCGAGCCGGACGCGAAACGTTGCGTTGGGGAGGTTCTCGGTAACCTCGCCCTGCATCTCGATAACGTCTTCCTTCGCCATAACTTACCGGATCGGAAGGCCCGCCCCCTTGAAGTTCGCCTTCTTCAGCAGACTCTCGTACTGATGAGACATCACGTAAGCCTGAACCTGCGCCATGAAGTCCATCGTCACCACCACGATGATCAGCAGCGACGTCCCGCCAAAGTAGAACGGAACATTCCACTTCAGGATCAGAAACTCGGGGAGCAGGCAAACCAGCGTGATATACACCGCACCCACCAGCGTCAGACGCGTCAAGATCTTGTCGATGTAACGCGCCGTCTGGTCGCCCGGCCGAATACCCGGCACGAACGCCCCGCTCTTCTTCAGGTTATCCGCGGTCTCCCGTGCATTGAACACGAGCGCGGTGTAGAAGAAGCAGAAAAACACGATCGCCACGGCATAGAGCATCACGTAGACCGGCTGCCCGGGCGCAAGCTTCGCCGAAAGATCCCGCAGCCAGATCATGCTCTCCGACGAACCGAACCACTGGCCCAGCGTCGCGGGGAAAAGAATGATGCTGGACGCGAAGATCGGCGGGATCACCCCGGCCATATTCAGCTTCAGTGGCAGATGCGAACTCTGCCCGCCATAGATCTTGTTACCGACTTGGCGCTTTGCGTAATTCACCAAAATCTTGCGTTGCCCGCGCTCGACGAACACCACGAACGCCGTCACAAGCGCCACCAGCAAGCAGATCAGCAGCGCCGTGAAGGGATGCATTGCCCCCGTCCGCACGAGTTCGAACAGACCGGCGATCGAACTCGGCAACCCCGCCGCAATGCCGGCGAAGATGATGAGGGAGATACCGTTGCCCAACCCGCGTTCGGTAATCTGCTCACCGAGCCACATCAGGAACATTGTGCCCGTCACGAGCGTCGCCACCGTCACAAAACGGAAGGTGAGCCCCGGGTCGAGCACCAGCCCGGCCTGCCCTTCGAGCGCAATCGCGATGCCGAGAGACTGGGCCAACGCCAGAATCAGCGTGCCCGCGCGCGTGTACTGCGTGATCTTGCGCCGACCGGCCTCGCCCTCCTTCTTCAGTGCCTCTAGCGACGGCACTGCCACGGTCATCAGCTGCATGATGATCGATGCCGAGATGTACGGCATGATCCCCAGCGCGAAGATAGTGAAGCGCGACAGCGCACCACCCGAGAACAAGTTGAAGACGCCGAGAATCCCCCCCGACTGCGACTGAAACAGCTCAGCCAGCCGACTGGGATCGATTCCGGGCACAGGAATGTGCGCACCGATCCGGTAGACGATGAGGGCACCGACCAGGAACATCAGTCGGCGCTTCAAATCGCCAAAACGACCGGGCGCTCCCAAGGTGGCAGCGGGATTGGCCACAGCTGGATTCCCGCTTACTCGGTGGCGACCGAACCGCCGGCCGCCTGAATGGCCGCGAGCGCGCCCTTCGTTGCACCGACGCCGCGCAGTGTGACCTTACGGCCGATACTGCCGGACAGCACCACCTTCGCGGAAAGCGCATCGGCAGCGACCACACCCGCCTGCTTCAGCACGAGCAGATCGATGTCATCCACCGGCAGCTTGTCCAGTTCCGAGAGGCGAACTTCGGCGTTGCGTGACCCAGTCAGCGAAACAAAGCCACGCTTCGGCAGACGACGCTGCAGCGGCATCTGACCGCCTTCGAAACCGACCTTGTGGAAGCCACCAGCACGGGACTTCTGCCCCTTGTGACCACGGCCGCAGGTTTTGCCCAGACCGCTGCCGATGCCACGTCCGACGCGCTTGGCGGCGGACTTCGACCCAGCGGCGGGTTTAATCGTATTCAGACGCATCTCAACCCTCACACTTCACCAGGTAGGACACCTTGTTCACCATGCCGCGGACCTCAGGCGTGTCCTGAAGCTCGACGGTATGATTCAGGCGACGCAAGCCGAGCCCGCGCACCGTCGCACGGTGCGACTGCTTGGTACCGATCACGCTCTTGACCAGCGTAACCTTGATCGTTTTCTCGGCCATGGCTTACCCCAGAATTTCTTCGACGCTCTTGCCACGCTTCGCGGCAATCTCCGCCGGCGTGTTGACCGCCAGGAGACCATTCAGCGTTGCACGCACGACGTTGTACGGATTCGACGAACCGATGCACTTGCAGGTCACGTCGGTCACACCCATGACTTCGAAAACCGCGCGCATCGGGCCGCCCGCAATGATGCCGGTACCGCTCGGCGCCGGCTGCATCAGCACCGACGAAGCGCCATGCTTGCCGACCACCGAATGCTGCAGCGTACCGTTCTTAAGCGAGACCTTGACCATCTTGCGACGCGCTTCGTCCATAGCCTTCTGCACGGCGACGGGCACTTCGCGGGACTTGCCCTTACCCATGCCGATGCCGCCATCGCCATCGCCAACCACCGTCAGCGCCGCAAAACCGAGGATACGACCGCCCTTCACGACCTTGGTCACGCGGTTGATGGCGACCATCTTCTCGCGCAGGCCGTCGTCACGCTCCTCGGAAGCCTGCGGACGCTTGCTTTGTTGCTTAGCCATACGATTCCTCGCTTAGAACTTGAGACCGCCTTCGCGGGCGGCCTCGGCCAGCGCCTTGACGCGACCGTGATACTGGAAGCCGGCACGATCGAACGCGACGGACTCGATACCCGCGGCCTTCGCACGCTCGGCGATCAGCTTGCCGACGATCGCGGCAGCGGCCTTATTGCCGCCGTGCGATAGTTGCGAACGCACGTCCGTCTCGACCGTGGAGGCAGCCGCGAGCACGCGCGCGCCGGAACCATCGATGATCTGGGCGTAGATATGGGAATTGGAACGGAACACAGTCAGACGAACCGCCTTCAGTTCCGCGATTTTGGCTCGGGTTTTACGAGCACGACGCAGACGAACCACTTTCTTGTTCATATCGAACCGCCCTTACTTCTTCTTGGTTTCCTTGAGCACGACCACCTCGTCCGCGTAGCGGACGCCCTTGCCCTTATAAGGCTCGGGAGCGCGGTATGCACGCACTTCGGCAGCGACCTGACCAACCTGCTGCTTGTCGATGCCCTTGATGACGATTTCCGTCTGAGTCGGTGTTTCCACCTTCACGCCCGCCGGCATCTGGTGCACGACAGGATGCGAGAACCCAAGCGTCAGATTCAGCTTGTCGCCCTGCGCCTGCGCACGATAGCCAACGCCCACGAGGTTCAGCTTGCGTTCGAAACCCTTCGTCACGCCGGCGACCATGTTATTCACGAGCGCGCGCACGGTACCCGACATCGCACGACCGTTCGCGGCACCGGCAACGGCGGCGAACACGAGCGCATCGCCTTCGCGCTGCACGGAGACGGCATTGCCGATGTACTGCTTGACGGTACCCAGTGGCCCCTTGACGGAAACCTCACCAGCCGCCACGCTCACATCGACGCCCTGAGGGATTGCCACCGGATTCTTAGCTACACGAGACATGAGACCCCCTTAAGCGACGTAACAGATAACTTCGCCGCCCACGCGTCCGGCACGTGCCGCACGGTCGGTCATGACGCCACGCGGCGTCGACACGATCGCAACGCCTAGTCCGTTCATGACACGCGGCAGATCGTCACTGCCCTTGTAGACACGCAGACCAGGACGGCTGACACGCTCGATGCGCTCAATGACCGGACGACCGGCGTAGTACTTCAGCACTACGTCGAGCTGGGCCTTACCTTCGGCATCGCGGACTGCATAGCCGTCGATGTAACCTTCATCCTGCAGGACCTTGGCAATCGCAACCTTCAGCTTCGAGCTGGGCATTGACACGCTCTGCTTTTGAGCCTGCTGACCATTGCGGATGCGGGTCAGCATATCGGCGATCGGATCGGACATACTCATTCGATAATCTCCTTACCAGCTCGCCTTGGTCATACCCGGAACTTCGCCGCGGAACGCGAGATCGCGCAGCTTGTTGCGGCACAGCCCGAATTTGCGGAACACGCCGCGCGGACGACCCGTCAGGGCGCAGCGATTGCGCTCGCGAACAGGGCTTGCGTTGCGGGGAAGCTGCTGCAGCTTCAGACGAGCAGCCATGCGCTCTTCTTCAGGCAACTTGAAATCGTTGATCTGAGCGATCAGCGCGGCACGCTTCGCGGCGAATTTCGCCACCAGCTTGCGACGCTTCTCTTCTCGATTGATCAGAGCCAGTTTTGCCATAACACCCTCAATTCTTGAACGGGAACTTGAACGCCGCGAGCAGAGCGCGAGCTTCCTGATCGGTCTTGGCCGTCGTCGTGATGCTGATGTTCATACCCCGCAGAGCATCGATCTTGTCGTACTCGATCTCGGGGAAAATGATCTGCTCTTTGACGCCCAGATTGTAGTTGCCGCGACCGTCGAAGCCCTTACCGCCGATACCGCGAAAATCGCGAATACGCGGCATGGCGATCGTTACCAGACGATCCAGGAATTCGAACATCTTCTCGCCACGCAAGGTCACCATGCAGCCGATCGGATACCCGTCGCGAATCTTGAAACCTGCGATCGACTTGCGCGCCTTGGTCACCACCGGCTTCTGACCCGCGATCTTCTGCATGTCACCGACGGCATGCTCGAGGATCTTCTTGTCGCCAACAGCCTCGCCGACACCCATGTTCAGCGTGATCTTCGTGACACGAGGCACTTCCATCGCGGATTTGTACCCGAACTGCTTCAGCAGATCGGGAGCAATCGTTTCTTTGTAGTATTGCTGCAAGCGCGCCATCACCACTCCTTACGCGTTCACCAGTTCGCCATTCGACTTGAAGAAGCGCACCTTGCGACCATCCTCAAGCACACGAATACCCACGCGATCACCCTTCTGGGTGGCGGAGTTGAACAGCGCAACATTCGAAACGTGCAGCGGCATCTCTTTTTCTACGATGCCACCCACTTCCCCTTTGAGCGGATTCGGACGCACGTGCTTCTTCGCGCGATTCACACCCTCAACCACCAGATGCTCCTCGCCGACCCGACGCAGCACGACACCGCGACGACCACGGTCCTTGCCCGTCAGGACAACAACCTCATCACCCTTGCGGATCTTGTTCATCTCGATAACTCCTTAGAGCACTTCAGGCGCCAGCGAGACGATCTTCATGAACCGCTCGGTACGCAGCTCGCGCGTCACCGGCCCGAAGATACGCGTGCCGATCGGCTCAAGCTTGTTATTCAGCAGGACGGCCGCATTGCCATCGAACCTTACCAACGAACCGTCCGGACGACGCACGCCCTTCGCGGTACGCACCACCACGGCACTGTAGATATCGCCCTTCTTGACGCGACCCCTCGGCGCTGCATCCTTCACGGTCACCTTGATGATGTCGCCGATGCTCGCATAGCGACGCTTGGAACCACCAAGGACCTTGATGCACATCACCGAACGCGCGCCCGTATTGTCGGCGACGTCCAGAATGGACTGCATTTGAATCATGAATTTATCTCCAACTTGCCCCGCCACAGCGGTCAGTCTTGGAACCCGTACGGGTAGGGAGCCCCGAAGAGCGAGAAGCAAAGAAATAAAATTATAACAGCCTGGCAGTCGCCTGCCAAGCTGTCCACAGCAGTAGCCCGTACTCTGCTTAGATTACGCGCGCCTTCTCAAGCACCTTCGCAACGCGCCAGGACTTGGTCTTGGAAATCGGACGACACTCCTCTATCTCCACCAGGTCGCCAGCGGCAGCGACGCCACCCTCGACGTGCGCATGATACTTCGCCGAGCGCGTGATCACCTTTCCGTACAGCTCGTGCTTGACGCGACGCTCGACCAGCACGGTGACCGTGTTCTGCATCTTGTCGCTGACTACACGGCCGACGAGGGCGCGACGCACCTTTTCGATTTGTTCGGTCATTTCTGCCCTGCCTTTTCACGCAGAACGGTACGCACGCGCGCGATGTCGTGGCGAACCTTTCCGAGTTGGCTCGTGTTGCCGAGCTGCTGCGTCGCAAGCTGCATGCGCAGCGAGAACTGCGCCTTCAGCAGCTCGAGCAATTCCTGATTCAATTCACCGGCGCTCTTCGCGCGGAGTTCACTCGCTTTCATGATTACCCCAGTTGACGGTGAACAAACACGGTCTCGACCGGCAGCTTCGCGGCTGCAAGGCGGAACGCCTCACGCGCCAGCGCCTCATCGACACCATCCATCTCGTACAGGACCTTGCCCGGCTGGATCTCGGCGACCCAGTACTCGGGGTTGCCCTTGCCGTTACCCATACGGACTTCAGCAGGCTTCTTCGAGATCGGCTTGTCCGGGAAGATCCGGATCCAGATCCGGCCGCCGCGCTTGATATGCCGAGTCATCGCACGACGGGCAGACTCAATCTGACGGGCCGTCAGGCGACCACGACCAATTGCCTTGAGGCCGAATTCGCCGAAGCTGACCTTCGCACCGCGCGTTGCCACGCCCGTGTTACGGCCCTTCTGCTCCTTTCGATATTTCCTTCTCGTCGGCTGAAGCATCATTCACCCCTGCTTTCTTGCGGCTGCTTGGCCTGCCCTTCAGCACCGCCACGGCGGGCGGGACGGCGGCCGGGACGACCTTCGCCCTCGGCACCGCGCGGCGCGCCGCGTCGGCCACGACGAGCCTCATTCTCGTTCTCGACGACTGCCGGACGCTCATTGCGACCGAGCATCTCGCCCTTGTACACCCAAACCTTGATACCGATGATGCCGTAGGTCGTGCTTGCTTCGGAAACACCGTAATCGATGTCCGCACGCAGCGTGTGCAGCGGAACACGACCTTCGCGATACCACTCGGTACGCGCGATTTCGGCCCCGTTCAGACGGCCTGCGCTCATGATCTTGATGCCTTGGGCACCCAGACGCATGGCGTTCTGCATCGCGCGCTTCATCGCGCGGCGGAACATGATGCGCTTCTCGAGCTGCTGAGCGATAGAATCGGCGATCAGCTTGGCATCGACTTCCGGCTTGCGCACTTCCTCGATATTGACGTGCACCGGCACGCCCATGATCTTCTGGAGCTCGCGCTTCAGCAGCTCGATGTCTTCGCCCTTCTTGCCAATCACGACACCGGGACGCGCGCTGAACAGCGTGATGCGCGCGTTCTTGGCCGGACGCTCGATGATGATGCGCCCGACTGACGCGTGCGCGAGCTTCTTCTTCAGGAAGTCGCGAACCTTGATGTCCTCGTGCAGCATCTTGGAGTAGTCGCGACTCGAAGCGAACCAGCGCGAGCTCCAGTCACGGGTGACCGCCAGACGGAATCCGGTCGGATGAATTTTCTGACCCATATTTACCCCTTACTCCCCGACGGTCACGTAGACATGGCAGGTCGGCTTCAGGATGCGGTTGCCGCGCCCTTTCGCGCGCGCCGTAAACCGCTTCAGCGACGTGCCTTCCTCGACGTAGATCGTCTTCACCTTGAGGGTGTCGATGTCTGCGCCATCGTTGTGTTCGGCATTCGCGATCGCCGACTCGACGACCTTGCGGATGATCTGCGCGCCCTTCTTCGGCGAGAAGGCGAGAATGTTCAGGGCCTGATCAACCGGCTTGCCCCGCACCTGGTCCGCAACCAGCCGGCCTTTCTGGGCCGACAGGCGAACACCGCGGAGGATTGCTTTGGTTTCCATGGTGACTCCTTACCTCTTCGCCTTCTTGCTCGCCGCATGACCCTTGAACGTACGGGTCAGCGCGAACTCGCCCAGCTTGTGGCCGACCATGTTCTCGGAGACGAACACCGGAACATGCTGGCGGCCGTTATGCACCGCGATCGTGAGACCGACAAAGTCGGGTAGCACCGTGGAACGGCGCGACCACGTCTTGATCGGACGCTTGTCGTTGCTCACCCGCACGGCGTCGACCTTTTTCAGGAGGTGCGCGTCGACAAACGGGCCTTTTTTGATTGAACGTGCCATCTGTTACCCCTTAACGCTTGTGACGACGCTGCACGATCATGGTATCGGTGCGCTTGTTGCTGCGCGTACGATAACCCTTGGCCGGCTGACCCCACGGGCTACGCGGCACGCCACCCTCGCCGGTACGGCCTTCGCCGCCGCCGTGCGGGTGATCGACCGGGTTCATCGCCACGCCGCGGACGGTCGGGCGGATACCACGCCAGCGGTTTGCACCGGCCTTGCCGATCTTGCGCAGGCCATGCTCTTCATTACCCACGACCCCGATCGCGGCGCGACACTCGACGTGCACGCGACGCACTTCGCCGGAGCGCAGACGAATCTGGGCATAGGCGCCTTCACGCGCCAGGAGCTGCACCGACGTGCCGGCAGCGCGCGCGATCTGCGCACCCTTGCCAGGCATCATCTCGACGCAGTGGATCGTCGAACCGACCGGGATATTCCGGATCGGCAGGACGTTGCCCGGCTTGATCGGCGCCTCGGCGCCGCTCATCACCTGAGCACCGACTTCGAGACCCTTCGGGGCGATGATGTAAGCACGTTCGCCATCGGCATAGCAGACAAGCGCGATGTTCGCCGAGCGGTTCGGGTCGTACTCGATGCGCTCGACACGCGCTGCGATCCCGTCCTTGTTGCGACGAAAATCGACCAGGCGGTAGTGTTGCTTGTGACCGCCGCCCTTGTGGCGGACGGTAATGTGGCCGTTGTTGTTACGACCGGCATTCTTCGACTGCTTCTCGACGAGCGCGGCGAGCGGACGACCCTTGTAGAGGTCCGCATTCACCACCTTGACCATCGCACGACGGCCGGCAGACGTAGGCTTGAGTTTTACCAGTGCCATGACTATTACTCCCCGGCCGCGAAGTTGATTTCCTGGCCCGGCTTCAGGCACACGAACGCCTTCTTCCAGCCCTTGCGGCGACCGGTCATCTTGCCGAAGCGCTTGACCTTGCCTTTCACGTTCGCGATCTGGACCGACTTGACCTCGACCTTGAACAGCAACTCGACGGCAGCCTTGACTTCAGGCTTCGTCGCGCACGACGCGACCTTAAACACAACCTGCTCGTTCTTGTCGGCGATAAAAGTCGCCTTTTCGGAGATCTGGGGCGCGAGCAGCACCTGCATCAGACGCTCTTGGCTAAATCCGCTCATTGCCAGGCCTCCTCCATCTTGGCCAGCGCGCCCTTGGTCACGATCACGCGATCGTAGTGCACCAGGGCCACCGGATCCGTCTCACTGACTTCGAGCACCAGCACCTTGTGCAGGTTACGCGACGACAGGAACAGGTTCTCGTCGAACTGATCCGTGATCACCAGCACGGAGTCCAGCCCCATGCCCTTCAGCTTCTGCGACAGAAGCTTGGTCTTCGGCGCCTCGACGCTGAAGCTCTCGACCACCGCCAGACGGTCTTCGCGCGCCAGCTGCGACAGGATCGATGCAACGCCCGCGCGGTACATCTTGCGGTTCAGCTTCTGCGAAAAATTCTCTTCCGGCGAATTCGGGAAAGTCCGGCCACCGCCACGCCACAGCGGACTCGATGCCATACCGGCACGAGCACGACCCGTACCCTTCTGGCGCCACGGCTTACGGGTCGACTTCGCGACCTCGGAACGCCCCTTCTGCGCACGATTACCCGAGCGAGCGTTGGCCATATAGGCAACGACGACCTGGTGAATCAGCGCCTCGTTGTAGTCGCGCCCGAAGAGCGCATCAGAAGCCTGCAGCGTCGCCGCCTGCACACCCTGATCGTTCAATACTTTAAGTTCCATCACGTCCTCGCTCAGCCACGGGCCTTGACCGCGGGACGGACGATAACGTCGCCGCCCTTCGAACCCGGCACTGCCCCCTTGACCAGGAGCAACTGACGCTCGACATCAACGCGAACCACTTCGAGACTCTGCGTCGTGCGGGTCACATTGCCGTATTGGCCAGCCATACGCTTACCCGGGAACACGCGACCCGGATCCTGCGCCATACCGATCGAACCCGGGCTGTTATGCGACACCGAGTTACCGTGCGAAGCACGGTTCGACGAGAAGTTGTGTCGCTTGATGACACCCGAAAACCCCTTGCCGATCGAGGTACCGGTCACATCGACCTTCTGACCGACCGCAAAGAGTTCCACGCTGATCACGTCACCAGCCTTCAGGCCAGCCAGCTGCGCCGGCTCGACAGTGAATTCGCGGAGGGTATGACCGGCTTCAACGCCAGCCTTGGCGAGATGCCCGGCGAGCGCCTTATTGACGCGACTCGCACGGCGCTTGCCGAAAGCCACCTGAACCGCGGCATAGCCGTCGCTTTCAGGCGTCTTGACTTGGGTAACGCGGTTATTGGCAACGTCAAGCACCGTCACCGGGACGCTACGACCGTCCTCGGCGAAAATGCGAGTCATGCCAACCTTGCGTCCTACAAGGCCTAGACTCATTTTTTTCTCCTGATCCCCGGTTACGATTGACCGGGCCCTATCACATGAATTGCGCCAAAAGACGCAAAGGCCGGATTATACCGGCCTTTTTTCAAACTCCGCAAGCGCGGACGACTTACTGCAGCTTGATCTCGACGTCGACGCCCGCCGGCAGGTCCAGTTTCATCAGCGCATCAACCGTCTTGTCGGTCGGATCGATGATATCCATAAGACGCTGATGGGTGCGGATCTCGAACTGGTCGCGCGAGGTCTTGTTGACGTGCGGCGAACGCAGAAGGTCGAAGCGTTCGATGCGGGTCGGCAGCGGGACGGGGCCGCGAACGACAGCACCGGTACGCTTGGCGGTGTCGACGATCTCTAGCGCCGACTGATCGATCAGACGGTAGTCGAAGGCCTTCAGACGGATACGAATCTTCTGGTTTTGCATGTTGCAGTCCTTAAAAGAGCTAAAACCCCGGGGCAATTACCCCGGGGCATTGAACGAGGCAATTACTCGATGATCTTGGCGACGACGCCGGCGCCAACGGTACGGCCACCTTCGCGGATCGCGAAACGCAGACCTTCTTCCATGGCGATCGGAGCCAGCAGCTTGACCGTGATCGACACGTTGTCACCCGGCATGACCATCTCGGTGCCTTCCGGCAGCGCGATCGAACCGGTCACATCGGTCGTACGGAAGTAGAACTGCGGACGGTAGTTGTTGAAGAACGGGGTGTGACGGCCACCCTCCTCCTTCGACAGCACGTACACTTCGCCCGTGAAGTGAGTGTGCGGCTTGATCGAACCCGGCTTGCACAGGACCTGACCACGCTCGACATCTTCACGCTTGGTGCCGCGCAGCAGCACGCCGACGTTGTCGCCCGCCTGACCCTGATCGAGCAGCTTGCGGAACATTTCCACGCCGGTGCAGATGGTCTTGACCGTGGGCTTGATGCCGACGATTTCAACTTCCTCACCGACCTTGACGATGCCGCGCTCGACGCGGCCGGTCACGACGGTGCCGCGACCGGAGATCGAGAACACGTCCTCGATCGGCAGCAGGAACGGCTTGTCGATCGCGCGCTCCGGCGTCGGGATGTAGGAGTCGAGCGCCTCGGCGAGCTTCATGATCGCCTCTTCGCCGAGCTCACCCTTGTCGCCTTCGATCGCCTTCAGCGCCGAGCCCTTGACGATGGGAATGTCGTCGCCCGGAAAGTCGTACTTCGACAGCAGTTCGCGCACTTCCATCTCGACGAGCTCGAGCAGCTCGGCGTCGTCGACCATGTCGCACTTGTTCATGAACACGATGATGTACGGCACGCCGACCTGACGGGCAAGCAGGATGTGCTCGCGGGTCTGCGGCATCGGGCCGTCAGCGGCCGACACGACCAGGATCGCGCCGTCCATCTGCGCGGCACCGGTGATCATGTTCTTCACGTAGTCGGCGTGACCCGGGCAGTCGACGTGGGCGTAGTGGCGGGCCGCGGTTTCGTATTCGACGTGCGCGGTGTTGATCGTGATGCCGCGCGCCTTTTCTTCCGGCGCCGCGTCGATCTGGTCATAGGCCTTCGCCTCGCCGCCGAACTTCGACGACAGGATCGTCGTGATCGCTGCGGTCAGGGTCGTCTTGCCATGGTCAACGTGGCCGATCGTCCCAACGTTTACGTGCGGTTTCGTCCGCTCAAACTTGCCTTTAGCCATTGTGAGAATCCTCGCTTGAGTTCTATTACTTGCTACGATTGCTGATCACCGCCTCCGCAACGCTCTTCGGCGCTTCGGAGTAGTGCTTGAATTCCATCGAGTACGTGGCACGCCCCTGCGACAGCGAACGCAACTGCGTCGCGTAGCCGAACATTTCGGCCAGCGGCACCTCCGCCTTCACTTCCTTCATGCCGCCAGGCAGGTCATCCATACCCTGGACGATACCGCGACGACCGGACAGGTCACCCATGACATTGCCCATGTAGTCTTCGGGCGTCTCGACGACAACCGCCATCATCGGCTCGAGCAGAACCGGGCTGGCCTTGCGCATCGCGTCCTTGAACGCCATCGACGCCGCCATCTTGAACGCGTTTTCATTCGAGTCGACGTCGTGATAGGAGCCGTCGAACAGCGTGACCTTCACGTCGACAACGGGGAAACCGGCCAGCACGCCGTTCGGCAAGGTTTCCTGCAGGCCTTTGTCAACCGCGGGGATGTACTCACGCGGCACAGTTCCGCCCTTGATCGCATCGACAAATTCGTAGCCCTTGCCAGCCTCGTTCGGCTCCAGCTTGATCCAGACGTGACCGAACTGACCACGACCGCCGGACTGCTTGACGAACTTGCCTTCCTGCTCGACAGCCTTGCGGATCGCCTCGCGATAGGCAACCTGCGGCGCGCCGACGTTCGCCTCGACGTTGAACTCGCGCTTCATGCGGTCGACGATGATCTCCAGGTGCAGTTCGCCCATACCCGAGATGATCGTCTGACCCGACTCCTCGTCGGTGCGCACACGGAAGGACGGGTCTTCGGCTGCCAAACGGCTCAGCGCGATACCCATCTTCTCCTGGTCGCTCTTCGTCTTCGGCTCGACCGCGACGTGGATCACGGGCTCAGGGAAGACCATGCGCTCGAGGATGATCGGAGCACTCGGATCGCACAGCGTCTCGCCCGTCGTCACTTCCTTGAGGCCCACGCACGCAGCGATGTCGCCGGCTAGAACTTCCTTGATCTCGTGGCGCTCGTTGGCATGCATCTGCAGGATGCGGCCGATGCGCTCCTTCTTGCCCTTGACCGAGTTCAGCACGGTCTCGCCCGACTGCAGGACACCGGAGTACACGCGCACGAACGTGAGCTGACCGACGAACGGGTCCGTCATTAGCTTGAATGCGAGCGCCGAGAATTTCTCGGAGTCATCCGCCTTGCGGACAACCGGCTTCTCGTCATCATCGGTACCAGCAACCGGCGGAATATCCACCGGCGACGGCAGCAGTTCGATGACCGCGTCGAGCATGCGCTGCACGCCCTTGTTCTTGAACGCGGTACCGCACAACATCGGCTGGATTTCGCAGGCGATGGTGCGCTGGCGCAGTCCGGCGTTGATCTTGTCGGCCGACAGGTCGCCGTTCTCGAGGTACTCGTTCATGAGTTCCTCACTGGCTTCGGCAGCCGCTTCGACCATTTTCTCGCGCCACTCCTGCGCATCCGCCTCAAGCTCAGCGGGGACGTCGCGGTACTCGAACTTCATGCCCTGGCTGGCTTCGTCCCAGTAGATCGCCTTCATGCGGACCAGGTCGACGACGCCGACGAACGAGTCTTCCGCACCGATCGGGATCACGATGGGCACCGGGTTCGCCTTCAGGCGGGTGCGCATCTGCTCGTACACCTTGAAGAAGTTGGCGCCCTGGCGATCCATCTTGTTCACGAAAGCGAGACGCGGCACCTTGTACTTGGTCGCCTGACGCCACACGGTTTCCGACTGGGGCTGAACGCCACCGACCGCGCAATACACCATGCACGCACCATCGAGGACGCGCATCGAGCGCTCGACCTCGATCGTGAAGTCCACGTGCCCCGGGGTATCGATGATGTTGAAACGATGCTCGGGGAACGACAGGTCCATACCCTTCCAGAAGCAGGTCGTCGCAGCCGAGGTAATGGTAATACCCCGCTCCTGCTCCTGCTCCATCCAGTCCATGGTCGCAGCGCCATCATGAACTTCACCGATCTTGTGGTTCACACCGGTGTAGAAAAGAATGCGCTCGGTCGTCGTTGTCTTGCCGGCGTCGATGTGAGCGGAGATACCGATATTGCGGTAGCGCTCAATGGGAGTCTTGCGAGCCACGGTTTATCCTGCCTTCCAGAATTCGCGCCAGGCGCGAAAGTCCAAGTGTCTTATTACAAAACAATCGAGCCCTTGCCAGGGCCCGATTAACCGCTGTCCGAAGCCGCTTAGAAGCGGTAGTGCGAGAATGCCTTGTTCGCCTCGGCCATGCGGTGCACTTCTTCGCGCTTCTTCATCGCGGCACCACGGCCTTCGGCGGCTTCGAGCAGCTCGCCGGCGAGGCGCTGGGCCATCGACTTCTCCGCGCGCTTGCGGGCCGCCTCGCGCAGCCAGCGCATCGACAGCGCCATGCGGCGCGACGGGCGCACTTCGACCGGAACCTGGTAGTTGGCACCACCAACGCGACGACTCTTGACCTCGACTACCGGCTTGACGTTCGCGACCGCAGACGAGAAGACCTCCAGCGGGTCCTTCCCGGCCTTGCCGGAGATGTGCGCGAACGCACCGTAGACGATGCGCTCGGCAACCGACTTCTTGCCGGCCTGCATGATCACATTGATGAACTTGGAAACATCCTGGGAACCGAACTTCGGATCCGGCAGGATTTCACGCTTGGGTACTTCGCGACGACGGGGCATGGCAACCTCTAGCTATTTCTGAATGCCGACAATTAGGATTTCTTCGGACGCTTGGCGCCGTACTTCGAGCGCGACTGCTTACGATCCTTGACGCCCTGCAGGTCGAGCGAGCCGCGGACGATGTGGTAGCGCACACCCGGCAAGTCCTTCACACGACCACCGCGAATCAGGACCACCGAGTGCTCCTGAAGGTTGTGACCTTCGCCACCGATATACGAGATCACTTCGAAGCCGTTCGTCAGACGAACTTTCGCAACCTTCCGCAGCGCGGAGTTCGGCTTCTTAGGCGTCGTGGTATAGACACGGGTGCACACACCACGCTTCTGCGGACATGCATCGAGCGCCGGCACTTTGCTCTTGACGACTGCAAGTTGCCGGGGCTTGCGGACGAGCTGATTAATTGTTGGCATAGCTTGAGAATTTTCCATTATACCGGGACAGCCCTCGAGGCCGCCCCGGGCGGTTGATTCCGGCTGAGGCTGACTACGATTGGTCAGTCCACAAAAAGAGGCCGGATGTTATCCCGACAGCCCGGCAAAAGTCAACCGGCCTGCACATCTTGCGAGACGCCGTCGGGCACTTCCGACGGTTGTTCCTGCATCGCCGCCCATGCATGCTCGGCGCCGAGATCCTCGCCCGCCGACTGCGCGCGGCGGTTGCGGTGGTACGCCATGCCAGTACCGGCGGGAATGAGCCGGCCGACGATGACGTTTTCCTTGAGCCCGCGCAGTTCGTCGCGCTTGCCCATGATGGCCGCTTCGGTCAGCACGCGCGTCGTTTCCTGGAAGGATGCGGCGGAGATGAACGAATCGGTCGATAGCGATGCCTTCGTGATGCCAAGCAGGACGTTCTGGTACTGCGCCGGCAGCTTGCCGTCGCCTTCGACACGATCGTTCTCGTCGAGGACTTCGGAACGCTCGACCTGCTCCTCGCGGATGAACTTGGTGTCGCCGGCGTCCGTGATGACCACGCGACGCAGCATCTGGCGAACGATCACCTCGATATGCTTGTCGTTGATCTTAACGCCCTGCAAACGGTACACGTCCTGCACTTCGTCGATGATGTAGCGGGCCAGCGCCTCGATACCCTGCAGACGCAGGATGTCGTGCGGGTCCGCAGGACCGTCGACGATCAGCTCGCCCTTGTTGACGACCTGTCCGTCGTGCACCATGACGTGCTTGTCCTTCGGGATCAGAAACTCGTGCACCGTGCCGTCGGCCTCGGTGATCACCAGACGCTGCTTGCCCTTGGTGTCCTTGCCGAACGAAACGGTGCCGGTGTATTCCGCAAGCACGCCGGCGTCCTTCGGCGGACGGGCTTCGAACAGTTCAGCGACGCGCGGCAGACCGCCGGTAATGTCGCGAGTCTTCGCCGACTCCTGCGGAATACGCGCGAGGATATCGCCGACGCCGATGACCTGGCCGTCCTTCACGGTGATGAGCGAGCCGACCTGGAAGGTGATCGCTACCGAGTGATCGGTGCCGGCGATTTTCACTTCCTCACCGTTCTCGTCGAGCAGCTTCACTTGCGGGCGCACGCCCTTCGACGACGAACCGGTGCTGCGGCGCTTGCCGTCGATAACGACCAAGGTCGACAGGCCGGTCACTTCGTCGATCTGCTTCGCGACGGTGACGCCTTCCTCGACGTTCTCGAACTTCACGGTACCGGAGTATTCCGTGACGATCGGACGGGTGTGCGGATCCCACGTCGCGAGCATGACGCCTGCCTTGATCGCCGCGCCGTCATCGACCAGCAGGGTCGCGCCGTACGGCAGCTTGTGCCGCTCGCGCTCGCGGCCCATGTCGTCGGCGACAACGATCTCGGCAGAACGCGCGATGATGACTTTCTCGCCCTTCGCGTTCGAGACGTAGCGCATGTTGCCGGCGAAGCGGATCGTACCGGCCGACTTCGACTCGACGCCGCTCGCAGCGGCTGCCCGCGACGCGGCACCACCGACGTGGAAGGTACGCATTGTGAGCTGCGTGCCCGGCTCGCCGATCGACTGCGCTGCGATAACGCCGACCGCTTCGCCGACGTTCACCTCGCTGCCACGACCGAGATCGCGCCCGTAGCACTTGCCGCAAAGGCCATAACGCGTTGCGCAGGTCAGCGCAGTGCGGACCTTCACTTCGTCGATGCCGAGGCGTTCGATCAGATCGACAGCATTCTCGTCGAGCAGCGTGCCCGCCTCGATTTCCGTTTCCTGGGAGTCCGGATTCACGACATCTTCGGCACAGACACGACCGAGAATCCGCTCGCGCAGCGCTTCGATGACTTCGCCGCCCTCGATGAGTGCCTTCATCACGAAGCCGTCGCGCGTGCCGCAGTCATCCTCTGTGACGACCAGATCCTGAGTCACGTCAACCAGACGGCGGGTCAGGTAACCGGAGTTGGCGGTCTTCAGCGCGGTATCCGCCAGGCCCTTACGCGCACCGTGCGTCGAGATGAAGTACTGCAGAACGTTGAGACCTTCGCGGAAGTTCGTCGTGATCGGCGTCTCGATGATGGATCCGTCCGGCTTCGCCATCAGGCCGCGCATGCCGGCGAGCTGACGGATCTGCGCAGCCGAACCACGCGCACCGGAGTCGGCCATCATGTAGATGGAGTTGAACGACTCCTGCTTGACGGTGTCGCCGTTGCGATTGACGACATCTTCCTGGCCGAGTTGGTCCATCATCGCCTTGGCGACTTGGTCGCCGGCACGGCCCCAGATATCGACGACCTTGTTGTAGCGCTCGCCGTCCGTCACGAGACCTGACGTGTACTGGCGGGCGATCTCCTTGACCTCCTGCTCGGCCGCATGGATCAGCGAGTCCTTCAGAGTCGGGACCAACATGTCCTTGACGGCGATCGAGATGCCGGCGCGCGTTGCGAGACGGAAGCCGAACTGCATCAGCTTGTCCGCAAACACGACCGTTTCCTTCAGGCCGCAGCGACGGAAAGAGGCGTTGATCAGCTTGGAGATTTCCTTCTTTTTCAGCGGCTTGTCAATCACGCTGAAGGGCAGTCCCGGCGGCAGGATCTCCGACAGCATCGCGCGGCCGGCCGTCGTGTTGTAGCGGGTGATCTTCTCGCGGCGCTCGCCGTCGGCGCCGACTTCGATTTCCTTCAGGCGAACCGACACACGGGCGTGCAGCGACAACTGCTTCGACTCGTAGGCGCGCTTCAGCTCGCCGACGTCCGACAATGCCATGCCTTCGCCGAGCGCATTCACGCCCTCGCGGGTCGCGTAGTACAGGCCGAGAACGATGTCCTGCGACGGGACGATGATCGGCTCGCCGTTGGCGGGCGAGAGCACGTTGTTCGACGCGAGCATCAGCGTACGCGCTTCCATCTGTGCCTCAAGCGACAGCGGCACGTGGACGGCCATCTGGTCACCGTCGAAGTCGGCGTTGAACGCGACGCAGACGAGCGGGTGCAACTGGATCGCCTTGCCTTCGATCAGGACGGGTTCGAAGGCCTGGATACCGAGACGATGCAGCGTCGGCGCACGGTTCAGCATGACCGGATGCTCGCGGATCACCTCTTCGAGGATGTCCCACACCACCGGCTCCTGGCTCTCGACCATCTTCTTCGCCTGCTTGATGGTCGTCGCGAGCCCCATCAATTCGAGCTTGTTGAAGATGAAGGGCTTGAACAACTCGAGCGCCATCAGCTTGGGCAGGCCGCACTGGTGCAGCTTGAGCTGCGGGCCGACCACGATGACGGAACGGCCCGAGTAGTCGACGCGCTTGCCGAGCAGGTTCTGACGGAAGCGGCCGCCCTTGCCCTTGATCATGTCGGCGAGGGACTTCAGCGGTCGCTTGTTCGCACCGGTCATCGCCTTGCCGCGGCGGCCGTTGTCGAGCAGCGAGTCGACCGCTTCCTGCAGCATGCGCTTTTCGTTGCGCACGATGATCTCGGGCGCCTTAAGCTCGAGCAGGCGCTTGAGGCGGTTGTTCCGGTTGATGACGCGACGATAGAGGTCGTTGAGGTCGGAGGTCGCGAAGCGGCCACCGTCCAGCGGCACCAGCGGACGCAGGTCCGGCGGCAGCACCGGCAGAACCTCGAGGATCATCCACTCGGGCTTGATGCCGGACTGCTGGAAGGCCTCGAGCACCTTGAGGCGCTTGGAGAATTTCTTGATCTTGGCTTCCGAGTTGGTGGTCTCGAGGTCACCGCGCAGCTTCTCGATCTCGAGCTGGACATCGAGCGTGCGCAGCAGGCCGCGAATACCCTCGGCGCCCATCAGCGCGTCGAACTCGTCACCGTACTCCTCGACCTTCGCGAGGTAGTCGTCCTCGGTGAGCAGCTGGGCGCGGTTGAGCGGAGTCATGCCCGGCTCGACCACGACGAAGGCTTCGAAATACAGCACGCGCTCGATGTCGCGCAGGGTCATGTCGAGCACCATGCCGAGGCGGCTGGGCAGGCTCTTCAGGAACCAGATGTGCGCGGTGGGGCTCGCGAGTTCGATGTGCGCCATGCGTTCACGGCGCACCTTCGACAGGGTCACCTCGACGCCGCACTTCTCGCAGATCACGCCACGGTGCTTGAGACGCTTGTACTTGCCGCACAGGCATTCGTAATCCTTCACCGGCCCGAAGATCTTGGCGCAGAACAGGCCGTCGCGCTCGGGCTTGAAGGTGCGGTAGTTGATGGTCTCGGGCTTCTTGACCTCGCCGTACGACCACGAGCGGATCTTGTCCGGCGATGCGAGGCCGATGGTGATCGCGTCGAACTGGTCTTCGTTCGGCAGGGTTTGCTTGAACAGGTCAGCGAGCAGGCTTTTCATAAATCACTCCGTCCGGGTGGCTTCGTGGGCATTAACCCGGTTCAGTACGTGTCCAGATCGATGTCGATCGCGAGCGAGCGGATTTCCTTCACCAGCACATTGAAGGACTCGGGCATGCCCGCATCGATCTTGTGCTCGCCCTTGACGATGCTTTCGTACACCTTGGTACGGCCGGTCACGTCGTCGGACTTCACGGTGAGCATTTCCTGCAGCGTATAGGCCGCGCCGTAGGCCTCGAGCGCCCACACTTCCATTTCACCGAAGCGCTGGCCACCGAACTGCGCCTTGCCGCCCAGCGGCTGCTGGGTAACGAGCGAGTACGGGCCGGTCGAACGGGCGTGCATCTTGTCATCGACCAGGTGGTGCAGCTTCAGCACGTGTTTGTAGCCGACCGTGACCTTGCGGTCGAAGGCCTCGCCGGTGCGGCCGTCATACAGCGTGACCTGCCCGCCGGACTCGATGCCCGCCAGAGCGAACATGGCCTCGATCTCCTCTTCCTTCGCACCGTCGAACACCGGCGTCGCAAACGGTACGCCCTTGCTCAGGTTCGAAGCGAGTTCCACGATTTCCTTGTCATTGAGGCTCGCAAGATCCTCGGGATGACCCTTCGTGTTGTAGACCTGCTCGAGCAGGTCGCGGATCTCAGCCGCTGCGGTGTTCGCGCGGACCATCTGTCCGATCCGGTTGCCGAGCGCCTTCGCCGCCCAGCCGAGATGCGTCTCGAGGATCTGGCCGATGTTCATACGCGAGGGCACGCCCAGCGGGTTCAGCACGATGTCCACCGGGGTGCCGTCGGCCATGTGCGGCATGTCCTCGACCGGAACGATGCGCGAGACCACGCCCTTGTTACCGTGCCGACCCGCCATCTTGTCGCCGGGCTGCAGGCGTCGCTTCACGGCGAGGTAAACCTTGACCATCTTCTGCACGCCCGGGGGCAGTTCGTCGCCCTGGGTGAGCTTCTTCTTCTTGATCTCGAAGGCCTGCTCGAAGTCCTTGCGGGTCTTTTCAAGACCTTCGCGGACCGCCTCGAGCTGGGTCGCCAGTTCTTCGTCCGCCATGCGGATGTCGAACCAGTGATAGAACTCGAGCGAGTCGAGGTAGTCGGCGGTGATCTCCGCACCCTTCGCCAGCTTCTTCGGTCCGCCGTTGGCCTTCTGGCCGGTGATCAGGCGACGGATACGAGCGAAGGCGTCGCGCTCGACGATACGCATCTGGTCGGCGAGGTCGGTCTTGAAGCTGCGCAGCATGTCGTCGATGATCGACTGGGCACGCTTGTCGCGCTCGATACCTTCGCGGGTGAACACCTGCACGTCGATGACGGTGCCGTTCATGCCAGAGGGCACGCGCAGCGAGGTGTCCTTCACATCGGAGGCCTTCTCGCCGAAGATCGCGCGCAGCAACTTCTCTTCGGGAGTGAGCTGGGTCTCGCCCTTCGGCGTGACCTTGCCGACTAGCACGTCGCCGGCATCCACTTCCGCACCGATGTACACGATGCCCGACTCGTCGAGTCGCGACAGCTGCGCTTCGCCCAGGGAAGCGATGTCACGCGTGATCTCCTCGGGCCCGAGCTTGGTGTCGCGCGCAACGACCGTCAGTTCCTCGATGTGGATCGAGGTGAAGCGGTCCTCGGCGACGACGCGCTCGGAGATGAGAATCGAGTCCTCGAAGTTGTAGCCGTTCCACGGCATGAAGGCGACCAGCATGTTCTGGCCGAGGGCGAGCTCGCCGAGGTCGGTCGAGGCACCGTCGGCGATCACGTCGCCCTTGCCGATGAGGTCGCCAACCTTCACGATCGGGCGCTGGTTGATGTTCGTGTTCTGGTTCGAACGCGTGTACTTGATCATGTTGTAGATGTCGACGCCGACTTCGCCCGCGAGGGTTTCGTCGTCATTGACACGCACCACGATCCGGTTTGCGTCGACATAGTCGACCATGCCGCCGCGCATCGCCTGCACGGCCGTGCCCGAGTCGACCGCAACGGTACGCTCGATGCCGGTACCGACCAGCGGCTTTTCGGGACGCAGGCAGGGAACCGCCTGACGCTGCATGTTCGCACCCATCAGCGCACGGTTCGCGTCGTCGTGCTCGAGGAACGGAATCAGCGAGGCCGCAACCGATACGATCTGGCCCGGCGCGACGTCCATGTACTGGACCTGGTCGGCCATCGCGAGCGTGAATTCGCCCTTGTGACGGCACGACACCAGGTCGCCCTGCAGGGTGCCGTCTTCGCCGATGTCGGCGTTCGCCTGAGCGATCACGTACTGGCCTTCCTCGATCGCCGACAGGAAATCGATCTGGTCGGTGACCTTGCCGTCGGCAACCTTGCGGTACGGCGTCTCGAGGAAGCCGTGACGGTTGGTCTGCGCATACACGGCCAGCGAGTTGATCAGGCCGATGTTCGGACCTTCCGGCGTCTCGATCGGGCACACGCGGCCGTAGTGCGTCGGATGCACGTCGCGCACCTCGAAGCCGGCACGCTCGCGCGTCAGACCGCCCGGGCCGAGCGCCGAGACCCGGCGTTTGTGCGTGATCTCGGACAGCGGGTTGGTCTGGTCCATGAACTGCGACAACTGGCTGGAACCGAAAAACTCCTTGATCGCGGCCGAAATCGGCTTCGCATTGATCAGGTCGTGCGGCATCAGGTTGTCGGATTCCGCCTGCGACAGGCGCTCCTTGACGGCGCGCTCGACGCGCACCAACCCGGCGCGGAACTGGTTCTCGGCCAGTTCGCCGACCGAACGCACGCGGCGGTTGCCGAGGTGGTCGATGTCGTCGATCTCGCCACGGCCGTTGCGCAGTTCGACCAGCACGCTCATCACGGCGAGGATGTCCTCGTTCGAGAGGGTGGCGGTGCCCTCTTCACCGCGGGCGCCGACGACCTCGTAGAAGCGCTTGAGCCAACCGGGCGCCTTGTCCTCGATTTTCTCGGGATAGGCGCGGCGGTTGAACTTCATGCGACCAACCGACGACAGGTCGTAGCGCTCTTCGGAGTAGAAGAGGCCCTGGAACAGCGCCTCGACGGCTTCCTCGGTAGGCGGCTCGCCCGGGCGCATCATCCGGTAGATCGCGACGCGCGCGGCCCACTGGTCGGCCGTTTCGTCGATACGCAGCGTCTGCGAGATGTAGGGACCACGATCGAGGTCGTTGACGTACAGGGTCTGCAGATCCTTGACGCCAGCGTCGCGCAGCTTGCCAAGGAGGTCTTCCGTGATCTCGTCGTTGGCGCGCGCGATCAGCTCCCCGGTCTCGGGGTCGACGACGTTGCGGGCAACGATGCGGCCCAGCACGAAATCGTCGGGCACGACCATGGTCTTGATGCCGGCCTGCTCGAGCTCGCGGATGTGCTTCGCGGTGATGCGCTTGTCGCGCGCGACGATGACCTTGCCTTCACCGTCGGTGATGTCGAACTTGGCCACGTCGCCGCGCAGGCGATCCGGAACCAGCTCGAAGGCGACCTCTTCACCCCTGAGGTGAAACGCATCGAAGTCGTGGAAGGTCTCGAGGATCTGCTCCGGCGTCATGCCGATGGCACGCAGCAGGATCGTCGCGGGCATCTTGCGGCGACGGTCCACACGGAAGAACAGGCAGTCCTTCGGATCGAATTCGAAGTCGAGCCAGGAACCGCGGTACGGGATGATACGTGCCGAGAACAGCAGCTTGCCCGACGAGTGAGTCTTGCCGCGGTCGTGCTCGAAAAACACGCCAGGCGAACGGTGAAGCTGCGACACGATCACGCGCTCGGTGCCGTTGATGACAAACGAACCGGTCGAGGTCATGAGCGGAATCTCGCCCATGTACACTTCCTGCTCCTTGACTTCCTTCACCGTCTCCTTCGGCGCGTCGCGATCGAGGATCACCAGGCGCACCCGCGCGCGCAGGGGCGACGCGAAGGTCAGGCCGCGCTGCTGGCATTCCTTCACGTCGAACGCCGGCTCGCCGAGCATGTATTGCACGAATTCGAGCCGTGCATTGCCGCTGTGGCTCACGATCGGGAAGATCGAAGTGAAAGCGGCCTGCAGGCCCTGATTCAGGCGCGTCAGCGGCAGCGTTTCGGCCTGCAGGAACGAGGCGAACGACTCGATCTGGGTGGCGAGGAGGAAAGGTACGTTCAGCACTGCCGCGCGCTTGGCGAAGCTCTTGCGGATACGTTTCTTTTCGGTGTAGGAATACGCCATGGATGCTCCGGGTAGAGGTCGGACGTCAAAGAGACAGAACACAGCGCCCCGAGGAGATCGGGCCAGGCGATAAGCTTGTGGACACCTTATCTCGCGCTGGGTTCTGGCTTCTTGGATTTACAAAGCACGAAAGGGCTGGCGCCCGGATGAGCGCCAGCCCCGAGAGACAACTCGGTATTACTTGATCTCGACCTTCGCGCCGGCGTCTTCGAGCTGCTTCTTGAGCGCATCAGCGTCGGCCTTCGGAGCACCTTCCTTGACGGTCTTCGGCGCGCCATCGACCAAGTCCTTCGCTTCCTTCAGGCCGAGGCCCGTGGCAGCGCGGACAACCTTGATCACCTCAACCTTCTTCTCGCCGGCTGCAAGCAGGACGACGTCGAACTCGGTCTTCTCTTCAACGACCGCGGCTGCGGCGCCGGCGCCCGGGGCAGCAACCGCCATCGAGGCAGCGGAAACACCGAACTTCTCTTCGAACGCCTTCACCAGGTCGTTCAGTTCCATAACGGTCATCGAGCCAACGGCTTCGAGGATGTCTTCTTTGCTGATAGCCATGTCAAATCACTCCTAAATCGAAACTTTTTCGGAAAACGGTCAGGCAGCCGCCTCTTCCTCGCGCTTCTTGGCGAGGGCGGCCAGCGTGCATGCGAAGCCGGAAACCGGCGCCTGCATGACGCCCAGCAGCTTGGCGAGCAACTCTTCGCGGCTCGGGATCGACGCGAGCGCTTGCACGCCGGCCTTGTCGAGCGTATTGCCCGCATAGGAACCGGCCTTCAGCACCAGCTTGTCGTTGCCCTTGGCGAAGTCGTTCAGCACCTTGGCTGCGGCAACCGGATCTTCCGAAATGCCATAGATCAGCGGACCAGTCAGCTGATCCGACAACCCGGCGAACGGGGTTTCGGCGATCGCACGGCGCACCAGGGTGTTCTTCAGCACACGCAGGTACACGCCAGCTTCGCGGGCCTTCGCACGCAGCGCAGTGAGATCACCCACTTCGATGCCACGATACTCGGCCACCGCGATGGTCTGAGCGTTGGCCACCTGTGCCGACACCTCTGCCACTACGGCTTTCTTGTCATCAAGATTGAGACCCACAGGTCTTTCCTCCTTTCAAGTCCACACGCGAACCGAACTTCACGGCTCGCACCCACGGCGACCTGGATCAGGAGCGCGGCCGACGAATCGGCCAGAATCCTGTTCTGGGCACACCGTCTGCGCAGGCCATCCGGAGATGCTTAAGCAGTCGCGGGAGCGACCACACCTGCGGTCTTTGACGATCCGCTCCGCACTTGCGCGCGGAGCGTCCCAAAGTTCGTTGTACAGCCCGATCAGGCTGCGATGATGCTCGACGGCTCGACGCGCACGCCGGTACCCATGGTGCTCGACACGGCGACACGGCGCAGATAGACGCCCTTCGAAGCGGCGGGCTTCGCCTTCTGCAGCGCTTCGACGAGCGCGCCGAGGTTCTGCTGCAGCGCCTCGACCGAGAACGAGGCGCGGCCGATCGTGGCATGCACGATGCCGGCCTTGTCGGTGCGGTACTGGACCTGACCGGCCTTGGCGTTCTTGACGGCAGTGGTGACGTCCATGGTTACGGTGCCGACCTTCGGGTTCGGCATCAGGCCGCGCGGACCGAGGATCTGGCCGAGCTGACCGACGACGCGCATGGCGTCCGGCGTGGCGATGCAGAGGTCGAAGCCGATGTTGCCAGCCTTGACCTGCTCGGCGAGGTCGTCGAAACCGACGATATCGGCACCGGCAGCGCGGGCGGCTTCGGCCTTGTCGCCCTGGGCGAACACGGCCACACGCACGGTCTTGCCGGTACCGGCAGGCAGCACGACGGAGCCGCGCACGACCTGGTCGGACTTGCGTGCATCCACGCCGAGATTCACGGCGATATCGACCGATTCGTCGAACTTGGCGGTCGCGCACTCCTTCACCAGGGCGAGAGCCTCGGCGACGGTGTAGACGCGATTGCTGTCAACCTTGGCGCGCAGCGCCTGAACTCGTTTCGAAAGCTTCGCCATGATCAGAGACCCTCCACCGTGATGCCCATGCTGCGCGCGGAACCGGCGATGGTACGCACGGCGGCGTCCATGTTCGCGGCGGTCAGGTCAGGCATCTTGGCCTTGGCGATCTCTTCGACCTGAGCGCGCGTGATCGAACCGACCTTGTCGGTGTGCGGCTTGGCCGAACCCGACTTGATGCCGGCTGCCTTCTTGATGAGGACCGTCGCGGGCGGGGTCTTCATGATGAAGGTGAAGCTCTTGTCGGCAAACGCCGTGATCACCACCGGAATCGGCAGACCGGGCTCCATGCCCTGGGTCTTGGCGTTGAACGCCTTGCAGAATTCCATGATGTTCAGACCGCGCTGACCAAGCGCCGGGCCGATCGGGGGACTGGGGTTGGCTTTACCAGCTGGCACTTGCAGCTTGATATAGCCGATGATTTTCTTTGCCATCGCGGCTAGCTCCTGTTATGAGTTCAAACGCGTCGGCATCGACCGGCGCTCCTCGCTTGCGCCCGCACGAGGCGGGCATGTCCGGGCCATGCGGCCCGCCTGCATCAGGTCTTTTCGACCTGACTGAAATCCAGCTCGACCGGCGTCGCACGACCGAAGATCGTGACCATCACGCGCAGCTTGCTCTTGTCGTAATTGACGTCTTCCACCGAGCCGTGGAAGTCGGTAAACGGACCTTCCTTGACGCGCACGACCTCGCCCATCTCCCACAGCACCTTCGGGCGCGGCTTCTCGACACCCTCCTGCATCTGCTGCATGATCTTCTCGACTTCCTTCTCGGAAATCGGGGTGGGCTTGTTGGCGGTGCCGCCGACGAAACCCGTGACCTTGGGAGTGGATTTGACCAGGTGCCAGCTCTCGTCATTCATATCCATCTCGACAAGGACGTAACCGGGGAAGAACTTCCGCTCGGAAATGCTCTTCTGGCCGCTCTTCATCTCGATCACTTCTTCGACGGGCACGAGGATCTGCCCGAAGGAATCCTGCATTCCCGCGCGAGCGATACGCTCGACGAGCGCGCGTTGGACGGACTTCTCGAAGCCCGAATAGGCATGCACCACGTACCAGCGCTTCGTCATGATCACTTCCAGCCCAAGATGAGGTCGTAGAGAACCCACTCGAGGCTCTTGTCGGTCAACCATAGAAAAACCGCCATCACCACAGCGAAGGCGAACACCATTCCGGTCGTCTGCACTGTTTCCTTGCGCGAAGGCCACACGACCTTCTTCGCCTCGGTGATCGCCTCGCGCGCGAACTCGACAAAACGGCGCCCCGGCTCGGATTGCCACGCGACCGCCGCGCCAGCCGCAACACCGGCGAGCACCGACAGCACGCGCAGCACCAGCGCTTGCTCGGAAAGCTGATAGAAGCCGACTACGCCGGCTGCAAGCAGGGCGAGAGCCAGCGCGAACTTGAACTTATCGGCCATCTAGATATTGAAAACCCGGAATTGAGTGGCAGGGGCAGAGGGAATCGAACCCCCAACCTTCGGTTTTGGAGACCGACGCTCTGCCAATTGAGCTATACCCCTGCAGCAGAGACTACAAGGCGCCCCGGCTTGCGAGGCGCCTTCGATCAGGCAATTGCTTCGGTTTTCAGCCGCAATTACTCGATGATCTTGGCGACGACGCCGGCGCCAACGGTACGGCCACCTTCGCGGATCGCGAAACGCAGACCTTCTTCCATGGCGATCGGAGCCAGCAGCTTGACCGTGATCGACACGTTGTCACCCGGCATGACCATCTCGGTGCCTTCCGGCAGCGCGATCGAACCGGTCACATCGGTCGTACGGAAGTAGAACTGCGGACGGTAGTTGTTGAAGAACGGGGTGTGACGGCCACCCTCCTCCTTCGACAGCACGTACACTTCGCCCGTGAAGTGAGTGTGCGGCTTGATCGAACCCGGCTTGCACAGGACCTGACCACGCTCGACATCTTCACGCTTGGTGCCGCGCAGCAGCACGCCGACGTTGTCGCCCGCCTGACCCTGATCGAGCAGCTTGCGGAACATTTCCACGCCGGTGCAGATGGTCTTGACCGTGGGCTTGATGCCGACGATTTCAACTTCCTCACCGACCTTGACGATGCCGCGCTCGACGCGGCCGGTCACGACGGTGCCGCGACCGGAGATCGAGAACACGTCCTCGATCGGCAGCAGGAACGGCTTGTCGATCGCGCGCTCCGGCGTCGGGATGTAGGAGTCGAGCGCCTCGGCGAGCTTCATGATCGCCTCTTCGCCGAGCTCACCCTTGTCGCCTTCGATCGCCTTCAGCGCCGAGCCCTTGACGATGGGAATGTCGTCGCCCGGAAAGTCGTACTTCGACAGCAGTTCGCGCACTTCCATCTCGACGAGCTCGAGCAGCTCGGCGTCGTCGACCATGTCGCACTTGTTCATGAACACGATGATGTACGGCACGCCGACCTGACGGGCAAGCAGGATGTGCTCGCGGGTCTGCGGCATCGGGCCGTCAGCGGCCGACACGACCAGGATCGCGCCGTCCATCTGCGCGGCACCGGTGATCATGTTCTTCACGTAGTCGGCGTGACCCGGGCAGTCGACGTGGGCGTAGTGGCGGGCCGCGGTTTCGTATTCGACGTGCGCGGTGTTGATCGTGATGCCGCGCGCCTTTTCTTCCGGCGCCGCGTCGATCTGGTCATAGGCCTTCGCCTCGCCGCCGAACTTCGACGACAGGATCGTCGTGATCGCTGCGGTCAGGGTCGTCTTGCCATGGTCAACGTGGCCGATCGTCCCAACGTTTACGTGCGGTTTCGTCCGCTCAAACTTACCCTTAGCCATGCCAGTACCTCTTTGACAGATTCAGAAAACCGGACCGAACAGATCGACCACAACAACACGAAAAACTGTGGTGCCCATGACGTGGATTGAACACGTGGCCTCTCCCTTACCAAGGGAGTGCTCTACCACTGAGCTACATGGGCTCCGTAAAAACCTAAGCACACCAAGCCTGGAGCGGGTGAAGGGAATCGAACCCTCGTCATAAGCTTGGAAGGCTTCTGCTCTACCATTGAGCTACACCCGCATACAACGCAGACGAAACGCTTTACACCCTGGCCAGCTCGAACAGCGAGCCGACCGCAAAACTTGGTGGAGGGGGAAGGATTCGAACCTTCGAAGGCAGTGCCGTCAGATTTACAGTCTGATCCCTTTGACCGCTCGGGAACCCCTCCAAACGGAAGACGCGCACTATAGGGGATCATTTCGCGCGTGTCAAACACTGTTTGAACTTTTTTGCAGACAGCCCGCGTTTCCCGGCTTCGGTACGGACGCCCATGGGGCGACCCATCGTGCCGCAGGAATGAAAATGGGGGAAGATTGCGCATCTTTCCCCTGGAGTTGAGGCAATGACGGTCCCCTCCCCCGGTTTGCGCGCGCCACTTCCCGCCAGCTTTGTCGATGCGCTGCGTGCGCGCTTCGGAGAACGCTTTTCGACGGCGGAGGCCGTGCGCGCGCATCACGGGCATGACGAGTCGCATTTCCCCGACATGCTGCCGGATGCCGTCGTATGGCCGCACACCACCGAAGAGACGGTCGAGATCGCTCGCGCGTGCCATGCGCATCGCGTACCCATCGTTCCGTTCGGGGTCGGCAGTTCGCTGGAGGGGCACGTGCTCGCGCTGCAAGGCGGCCTGAGCGTGGACTTCGCGCAGATGAGCAGGGTGCTCGCGATCCACGGCGACGACATGGATGCGGTGATACAGCCGGGGATCACGCGCAAGCAGCTCAACGCGGCGCTGCACGGCACGGGACTGTTCTTTCCCGTCGATCCCGGCGCCGATGCGAGCCTCGGGGGGATGGCTTCGACGCGCGCCTCCGGGACGAATGCGGTGCGCTACGGGACGATGCGCGACAACGTGCTCGCGCTGGAGGTGGTGCTCGCGGACGGGCGCGTGATCCGCACCGGCGGGCGGGCGCGAAAATCCTCGGCGGGCTACGATCTCACCGCGCTGATGGTCGGCTCGGAAGGCACGCTGGGTCTGATCACCGAGCTGACGGTGCGGCTGCACCCGCTGCCGGAGGCGGTGTCCGCAGCGGTGTGCGCCTTCCCGGACGTCGATGACGCGGTGCGCACGGTGATCCAGACGATCCAGCTCGGCGTGCCGGTGGCGCGCATCGAGTTGCTGGATACGCTGACCGTGCAGGCGATCAACCGCTACAGCAAGACGAGCCTGCGCGAGGCGCCGATGCTGTTCTTCGAGTTCCACGGCTCCACGGCGGGCGTGGAGGAGCAGGCGCAGACCGTGCAGGAGATCGCGCGCGAGAACGGCGGGCAGGACTTCGAATGGGCGACGCGCCCGGAGGACCGCAGCCGGCTGTGGGCGGCGCGCCATGACGTGTATTTCGCGTCGATCAACTTGCGCCCGGGCTGCCGCGGAGTCACCACCGATGTGTGCGTGCCGATTTCGCGCCTCGCGGACTGCATCGCCGGCGCACGCGAAGACATCGCCGCGAGCGGATTCATCGCGCCCATCGTCGGCCACGTCGGCGACGGCAATTTCCATACGGTGATCCTGGTCGATCCGGAAAGCCCCGACGAGATCGCACGCGCCGAAGCGCTCAACCGCAGGATCGTCGAGCGGGCACTGGCGATGGACGGAACCTGCACGGGCGAACACGGAATCGGCTTCGGGAAGAAGGATTTCCTCGTCGTCGAGCACGGGGACGCCGCGGTGGACGCGATGCGCGCGCTGAAGCTGTCGCTCGATCCGCACAACCTGATGAATCCGGGCAAGGTCGTCCCCGCGGGCTGAACGCCCGCCCCATTGCCATGCCCGAGGGGAGGGGCTAGGCTGGCTTGAGTCGCGGCGACTTGTCCGCGCGGTGTTCCGGAAACGCAGTTCTTGCGCAGGGAGTCGCCATGGCCGAAGCCGATCCGAGCAGCCGTTCATCGACGGTGAGGAACGTCAGTCTCGAAGACAAGTACACGCTGGCGTCGGGGCGCGTGTATCTGACCGGGTACCAGGCGCTGGTACGCCTGCTGATGATCCAGAAGGAGCGCGACCGTGCGGCCGGACTGAATACCGCCGGCTTCGTGTCCGGTTACCGCGGCTCGCCGCTGGGCGGGCTGGATCAGACGCTGTGGAAGGCGAAGGCGCATCTTTCCAGCCACGACATCGTGTTCCAGCCGGGCGTGAACGAGGATCTCGCGGCCACGGCCGTGTGGGGCTCGCAGCAGGTCAACCTGTCACCGCAGGCGAAATACGACGGCGTGTTCGCGATGTGGTACGGCAAGGGGCCGGGCGTCGATCGCAGCGGCGACGTGTTCCGCCACGCGAATGCGGCCGGGACCTCGCCGCATGGCGGCGTGCTGGTGGTGGCGGGAGACGATCACGCGGCGAAGTCCTCGACCTTGCCGCACCAGACGGATCATTTCTTCAAGGCGATGATGATGCCGGTGCTGGCACCGGCCGGCGTGCAGGAATATGTCGACTTCGGCGTGCATGGCTACGCGCTGTCGCGCTATTCGGGCTGCTGGGTGGCGTTCAAGGCGCTCGCGGACACGGTGGAGACCTCGGCATCGGTGGATGTCGATCCGCGCCGCGTGGCGGTCGTGATCCCGACCGACTTCGCGCTGCCGCCCGACGGCCTCAACATCCGCTGGCCGGATCCGCCGCTGGTGCAGGAAAAGCGCCTGCTGCACTACAAGCTGTACGCGGCGCTGGCGTACTGCCGCGCCAACGGGCTCAACCGCATCGTGATCGATTCGCCGGCGCCAAGGCTCGGGATCATCACCTGCGGCAAGTCCTATCTCGATGTGCGCCAGGCCTTCGACGACCTGGGCATCGACGAGGCGCTCGCGGCAGAGATCGGCATCCGCCTGTTCAAGGTAGGCATGGTGTGGCCGCTGGAGGCCGAGGGGGTGCGCCGCTTCGCGGAGGGACTGGACGAGATCCTCGTGATCGAGGAGAAGCGCCAGTTGCTGGAGTACCAGCTGAAGGAGGAGCTGTACAACTGGCGTGAAGATGTCCGACCGCGCGTGGTCGGGAAGTTCGACGAGAAAGGCGAATGGGCGATGATCCCGCAGGAAGGCGGGGGCGTGGATCACGGCGAATGGCTGCTGCCGGCGGCCGGCGAGCTGACGCCGGCGATGATTGCGCGGGTGATCGCGGCCCGCGTCGGGCGCTTCTTCACGTCGGCGCGCATCGAGGCGCGGCTCGCCTTCCTGCAGGAGAAGGAGAAGGCGCTGGCGGAGCGCTTCTTCGCGATCGACCGCGTGCCGACCTTCTGCCCCGGCTGTCCGCACAACACATCGACGAACGTACCGGAGGGCAGCCGCGCGGTGGCCGGCATCGGCTGCCACTACATGGCGACGTGGATGCCGGAACGGCGCACCGGCACCTTCACGCAGATGGGCGGCGAGGGCGTGCCGTGGGTCGGGCAGGCGCCGTTCACGCACGAGCAGCATGTGTTCGCGAACCTCGGTGACGGCACCTACTTCCACTCGGGGTCGCTGGCAATCCGCCAGGCGGTCGCGGCGCGGGTGAACATCACCTACAAGATCCTGTTCAACGACGCGGTGGCGATGACGGGCGGACAGCCGCTGGACGGCGGGCTGACGGTACCTAAGATCGTGCGCCAGCTGCAGGCCGAGGGCGTGAGCAACATCGTCGTCGTGACCGACGGCACCGAGCGCCATTTCGGGCCGTCGGACATTCCGCACGTCCCGGTGCGGCATCGTGACGAGTTGGATGCGGTGCAGCGCGAGCTGCGCGCGTCGCCGGGCGTCACGGCGCTGATCTACGACCAGACCTGCGCGGCCGAGAAGCGCCGGCGCAGGAAGCGCGGTGCCTTCCCCGATCCGGCGCGGCGGGTGTTCATCAACGAGGCAGTGTGCGAGGGCTGCGGCGACTGCGGCGTTCAGTCGAACTGTATGGCGGTGGTGCCCGTCGAGACCCCCTTCGGGCGCAAGCGCCAGATCGACCAGTCGGCATGCAACAAGGATTTCTCGTGCCTCAAGGGCTTCTGCCCGAGCTTCATCACGATCGAGGGCGGGCGTTTGCGCAGGGGCAGCGCGCAGGCGGCCGACGACGCGTGGATCGGCGCGCTGCCCGAACCGGAGCTGCCGGGGACGACCGCGCCCTTCGGCATCCTGGTCACCGGCGTGGGCGGGACGGGGGTCGTGACGATCGGCGCGCTCATCGGCATGGGGGCGCACATCGACGGCAAGGGGGTGACGGTGCTGGACATGACCGGCCTCGCGCAGAAGGGCGGCTCGGTGTTCAGCCACATCCGCGTCGCCGATCGCCCCGAAGACCTGCACGCGGTGCGCATCGCGGCAGGCGAGGCGCAGGCGGTGATCGGCGGCGATCTGGTCGTCACGGCGAGCGTCGAGGCGCTGGCGAAGATGGCAGCCGGGCGTACGCGGGCGATCGTGAATACCGCGGAGACGCCGACCTCGGAATTCGCGAGCAATCCCGACTGGAGCTTCCCGATCGGCCGTATGGAGCGCGCGATCCGCGAGGCGGTCGGCGACGGGCCGGAACTGCAGGCGGCCGATTTCATCGACGCGCAGCGGATGGCGACTGCGTTGATGGGCGACGCCATCGCAACCAACGCCTTCCTGCTCGGCTACGCGTGGCAGAAGGGCATGGTGCCGGTGACGCGCGCGGCGCTGCTGAAGGCGATCGAGCTCAACGCGGTGGCCGTGGCGATGAACACGCAGGCCTTCGCGTGGGGGCGGCGCGCGGCAGTCGAACCCGAGGCGATCGCGCGGGTGCTGGAACCGGCGAAGGTCGTCCCGATCCGGGCGGAGACGCTCGACGGGCTGATCGCGCTGCACGAGGAGACGCTGACGGCGTACCAGGATGCGGCTTACGCGGTGCGATACCGCCGTCTCGTCGAACGGGTCAGGGAAGCGGAGACGCGCATTGCCGGGACCGGCGCGACGCTGCGACTCACGGACGCCGTGGCGCGCAACTATTTCAAGCTGATGGCCTGCAAGGACGAGTACGAAGTCGCCCGGCTCTACACCGACCCGGCCTTCTGGGAGCGCGTCGAGGCGAGTTTCGAGGGGGACTACGAGGTGCGCTTCCACCTCGCGCCCCCGCTGCTCGCGCGCCCCGACCCCGCCACGGGAAAACTGCGCAAGAAGGCCTACGGCCCCGGCATGCTGACGGCGTTCCGCTGGCTTGCGCGGCTGCGGCGCCTGCGCGGCACGGCCTGGGACATCTTCGGCTACAGCGCCGAGCGGCGCGCCGAGCGGGCGCTGATCGCGCAGTACGAGCACGACGTCCTCGAACTGCTGGAGACGCTGTCCTTCCTGCGCCTGCCGGCGGCGGTCGAGATCGCGCAACTGCCCGGGCAGATCCGCGGCTACGGTCACATCAAGGCACGCAACACGGAGGAGGCGGCGACGCGGCGGGCCGAATTGCTGGCAGCGTGGCGCGAGCCCGTCGGAGAGAGGCATGCAGGAGCCTCGCAGGCGGCCTGAGGGGTCGCGGGCGCGGGGGCGCGGTATGATCGCCGTCCCCTGCCCTTCCTCGTCCCCGGATGCCGCCTGCGCTCAAAGCCCTGTTCGCCCAGATTGCCGGCTGGGCCTGCGCCCTGCTGCTCGCCGGCGCCGGATGGCTGCCGCCGGGCATCTGGCCGCTGGCCGGCATGCAGGCGCTGTGCGCGACGGCGGCGGCGGCGGCGATGCGCAGCGCGCGCTGGTGGCTGGCGATCCATGCGGCATTCGCGCCGCTGCTGGTCGTCGCCGGGCGGGCGGACATCGCTCCGGCGTGGTATCTCGCCGCGTTTGCGCTACTGCTCGTCGTGTATTGGACGAGCTTTCGCACGCAGGTGCCGCTCTACCTGTCGAACCGCGCGACGATTGCCGCGCTGGCAGGCTTGCTGCCGGTCGGGCGGCCGCTGCGGGTGCTGGACCTGGGCAGCGGCACGGGCTCGCTGCTGCGGGGGCTGGCGCGCCTGCGCCCGGACTGCCGCTTCGATGGCGTGGAGGCCGCACCCGCGCCGTGGCTGCTGAGCCGCCTGCTCGCCCGCGCGGCGGGGCAGATCGCCGTGCGGCGCGGGGATTTCTTCGCGGGGTCGTGGGCCCCCTACGACGTCGTCTATGCGTTCCTGTCGCCGGTGCCGATGGCGCGCGTGTGGGCCAAGGCGCAACAGGAACTCATGCCCGGCGCGCTCGTCGTAAGCAACAGTTTTCCGATTCCCGGCCGTAAACCGGACGAGGTCGTGGAGGTCGGCGACAGGCGGGCGACGCGGCTGTACGTGTATCGGGTGGCGGACGGGCGGGCGTCGAAATAGCGGGCTTATCCGGGCGCTTTTTCGCCCCTTGCACGCCGCCTCCCGCGCCGATAATGCAATCGTGCGGCGTGGAGGCCGCGAGTGAGGAACACCGGCATGGCTGAAATCATCTGTGTGATCGGTAATAAGGGCGGTACGGGCAAGACCACCCTGTCGCACATGCTGTCGCAGGGGCTGGGCCTGTTGGGCCACCGCGCCGCGTGCGTGCTGACCGACACGTCGCGCGAACCGCTGAGTCCCGCGGGGCGCCGATACATCACGGCGGACGCGCGCACGCGCGATGCGCTCGCGAAGGTCGTCGACAAGCTGCGCTCGCTCGAAGGCTGGCTGGGCGTGATCGACGGCGGCGGCAACCGCACGGAGATGGACCGCAAGCTGTACGCGATGTCGGACATCGTGCTGCTGCCCTTCCGCGAGTCGCATGAGGACATCCGCACCGTCGTGCGCGACCTGGAGATGTTTCCGCGCGCCTATGCGGTGCCGACGCAGTGGCCAACCAACGCGTGGCAGCGCGAGGCGGTCGATCGCAACGTCGCGCAGTTGATGGGGGCGTACCGCCACCGCATCCTGAATCCGGTGCTGGCGCTATCGGGCACCAAGCTGCTGCTGCAGAAACAGATTCCGGAACACCTGCCGACGGCGGTCGCGAACGCGTGTCGCGCGCTGGCGCGGCAGGTTCTCGATCTCATGGACATCGAACACGCGGAAACGACGGCCGCAGCGAACGACGAGGACGAGCCGCAACTGAGCGGCCGGCTGTCGCCGGCCGACATGCCGATGCGACTGCAGGCGAACCGGCGCACCCACTGACGAAGCTTTGCCATGGCCCCCGCCAGCGCAGCCGGGCTGCGCCGGCCGCGGATCAGAGCCGCGAACCGTGGCGGGCGATGACGATCAGCGCCTGGGCGCGGCTGTTGACGTTGAGCGCGCGGAAGATCGCCGACATATGCACCTTCACGGTGCCTTCGGACAGGCCGAGCAGGTCGGCGATCTCGCGATTGGTCTTCCCCTGGGCGAGGAGTTCCAGCACGCGGGTCTGGCCGGCGGTCAGGCCGAAGCGTTCGCTCACGGGCGCACCCGAGCGTTTGGCGGCCGGGTCATTGGCAATGTCGGGCGCATAAACGCCGCCGTCGAGCACGCAACGCACTGCTGCGCGCAGCGTTTCGCCCGAATCCGCCTTGGACACGAAACCCGACGCGCCGCCCTTCATCGCACGCCGGATCGAAGCCGGGTCGTCGAGGGCGGAGACGACGATCGTGGGGACGTCCGGAAAGCGCTTCGCGAGGACGCCCAGCAGCGAGAAGCCGTTCAGGTCCGGCAGCATCAGGTCGATCACGGCCAGATCCCAGTCAGGGTTGGCCTCCAGTTTGGCGAGCGCGTCCTCGGAACCTTTTGCCTCCACGCACTCGACGCCGGGCTCGAGGCGCACAAGGGTCTGCGCCATGGCTTCACGGACAAGGGCATGGTCTTCGACGATGAGAATCCGGGTCACGACGCGCTCCGCTATGCTGCAATTCCAAAGGCGTGAGGATAGCATGCGGGGACTGTCTCAAATGATAGGAGCAAACTCCCCCCTTGTCGGCAAGAAATCGGGGAAAATCACCCTGTTATATTCAGACGCCCCATCATAACGACCGCCACACGGACATCACGCATTGTCATGGCGGGTGTCCGGAAACTATTATCACTCGATGAGCATACGAGTTCCGCATCCGGTCGAGCTTCGGCCGACACCTGCTGCGACATCCGCGCGAGGGGACGGAGCCCGTCGTTTGCCTGCCCCTGCGGGTGATCACGCACTCGGCGCCACGCTCACGGAGCGGCCCCGCTGAAGCGCCGATGCCGCAGTTCGACCATCGCCTTCTGCGCGCCTTGTTGCTGGCGCTTGCCATCCTTGCAGTCTGTTGCGGGCGCGCATTCGCGGGCCCGCGCGTCGTGGTGGTCACTGCCGAACGCAGCGGCGCCCACGAGGAAACCCTCGTCGCACTGCGCAATGCGCTGGCTCCGGACGTCCCCGATGGCGACGTGGCTGTGTTCGGCCTGCGCGACCTCGAACGCGGGTCGCTGGCCGATGCGCGCATCGTCGTCACGATAGGCACGCAGGCGGCGAAGGCCGTCGGCATCCGCGCGCCCGCGGCGCCCGTGCTGCACACGCTGATCCCCCGCGAGGCGTTCGACCTGATCCAGTACGGGCCGCATTCCGACCGGTATTCGGCGATCTTCCTCGACCAACCCGTGCACCGGCAGATCGCGCTGCTGAACATTGCCCTTCCGCACACGCCCAACGTGGCCCTGCTCGCGAGTCCCGCCTCGGACGATCTGGCGCGCCGCTTGGCGTCGGTCGCGCGGGAACAGCAGCTGCGGGCGACGATCGAGAAGATCTCCACCGTGGACGAGATCTACCCCGCGCTGGAACGCCTGCTGGCCGAACCCGCAGTCCTGCTGGCTTTGCCCGACAGCGTGCTGTTCAATAGCTATACGATCCAGAACGTGCTGCTGACGAGCTACCGACGCCGCGCGCCGCTGGTCGGATTCTCGCCCGCCTATGTCCGGGCGGGGGCGCTGCTGGCGCTGTATTCGACCCCGGCACAGATCGCCCGCCAGGCCGCCGATGCGGTGCGGCGCGTGCTCGCCGGCGGAGGCTTGCCCCCGCCGCAGGCGCCGCGCGAGTTCGAGATCGCGACGAACCCCAGCGTGGCACGCTCGCTGGCGATCGAACTCGAGTCGGCGGAGCGCATCGCCGCCCGCCTGCGCCAGCGCGAAGGGCGCCCGGAGGTGAGGCCGTGATCGACACCTGGGGAGTCCGCGCGCGGGTCATGCTGGTGGCCGTGCTGCCGATGCTGGTGCTGGCCATCGTGCTTACGGCCTTCTACACCCGCTCGCGCGTCGCCGACCACGAGGAGGCGTATCACGCCCGTGGGCAGGCCTTCGCCCGGCAGCTTGCGGCAGCGAGCGAGTACGCGCTGTTTTCGGGCAACCGCGACACGCTGCATCGCCTGGCAACGACGATGCTCGCCGAAGACGACGTGACCGGCGTGCTGATCGTCGACCGCGGCGGCGAAGTGCTGGCGCGCAGCGGATACCTGGACGAGTCGCTGCCCGTGCTCTCCCAGCTGACGCCTTCACGACGCCTGCTCGACACGCCGAACACGCTGCGCATCATCGAGCCGGTCGTTCCGAGCACGGTCGATCTCGATGACGACCTGTCAGGGCACTCGCCGGGCACCGCGCAGGCCGCCGCTCCGCCACCGATGCTGGGCGCGGTGGTGGTCGACATGTCGCGCGCACGCCTCGACGACCGCCAGCGCGAACTGCTGCTGACTGGAAGCGTCGCGATCGTGCTCGTGCTCGTGGGCAGCATGATGCTGGCCAATTACATGAGTCGCGGCGTGACCGGCCCGATCCGCCAGGTTGCGGTGACGGTGGAGCGCATCGGCAGAGGGCAGTTCTCCGCCCGCGTGCCGCCGGTCGGCGGCGGCACCTTGCGCACGCTGACGGATGGCGTAAACCAGATGGCGGCACAGCTCGCGAGCGCTCATGACGACATGAGCCGCCAGATTGCCGAGGCAACCTCCGAGTTGCGCGCGAGCAAGGACGAAGCCGAGCGCGCGACTTTGTCGAAATCGCGCTTCCTGGCGGCGGCAAGCCATGACCTGCGCCAACCGATGCATGCGCTGGGCCTCTTCATCGCGGAACTCTCGCAGCACGAGCACGCAGCGGACGCGCACCGGCTCGTCGAGCGCATCGCCGCCTCTGCGGCGGCGATGGAGAACCTGCTCGACAGCCTGCTGGACATCTCGCGCCTCGATGCCAACGTGGTGCAGCCCAATGTCCGCGCCTTCCCGCTGCAACCGCTGCTCGACCGCATTGCGGCCGACGAGCGCCCCGGAGCGGACGCCCGCGACCTCGAGCTGAAGGCGCGGCCGACCGATGCGTGGATCAGCAGCGACCCCGTGCTGTTCGAGCGCATCCTCAGCAACCTCGTGAGCAATGCGGTGCGCTACACGCGCAAGGGGCGCGTGCTGGTGGCGTGCCGCAGGCGCGGCGACCGGTTGCGCATCGAAGTGCGCGACAACGGCGTCGGCATTCCGGCGGAATCGCACGAAGCGATCTTCCAGGAGTTCGTGCAACTGCATAACCCCGAGCGCTCCCGCGACAAGGGTCTGGGACTCGGTCTGCCCATCGTACGGCGCCTGACCGAGCTGCTCGGTCACCATCTGACGCTATGTTCCAGCCCGGGACGGGGCTCGGTTTTCGCGATCGAAGTCCCGCTCGCACGGCCCGAGGCCGCCCCGGTCGGCGGCGAGGCGGGACGCATGCCCGGCGATCTGGGCGGCTTGCACGTGGCATTGGTGGACGACGATCCGCTGGCGCGCGGCAGCATGCAGAGCCTGCTCACATCGTGGGGCTGCAAGGTCGCGGCGGCCGGCGACGCCGAATCGCTCGTCGACCAGCTGAACCGGGAGGGGGCCATTCCGGAACTGATCATCAGCGACTTCCGTCTGGACGGCAGCTGCAACGGCATCGAGGTGATCCGCAGTCTGCGCGCATGGCAGGGCACGGAAATTCCTGCAGTACTCGTGACGGGCGACACCGGGCCGGACACGCTGCGCCAGGCCCAGGAGGAAGGCCTGCCCCTGCTGCACAAGCCAGTGCGCCCGGCACGCCTGCGGGCCTTGTTGAATCGACTGCCGGGAAGCCGGGACTAGGCGCGACGCAGCCGCATGAGGGTTCGTCCCCGTCCCGTCGATACGCGGGAGGAGTAAGATGAAAATGTATTCACTTGAGGGGGAGCGGCATGGCGAATGACAACTCGGCGAAGGATCCGCTCGAATTCGTGCGCGGCATGTGGAGCAGCATGGGTTTCTCCCTGCCCGGCATGATCACGCCGACGCTGGATGTCGGCGAGCTGGACAAGCGCATTGCCGACCTGAAGGCGGTGGAGAACTGGCTGAAGATGAATCTCAGCATGCTGCAGATGACGACGCAGGGGCTGGAGGTACAGCGCGCGGCGATTGCTGCCGTGCAGGCGATGAGCCAGCAGGCGCGTGAAGCGGGGGCTCAGGGGCAGGCCGAAGCGCAGGCCAATCCGTTCGCATCGGCGGCGATGTGGCCGTGGGCCGCGATGACCGGGGCCCAGGCTCCCGGCGCCCAGGCAGGTGCTGCGAGTCCTGCCGCGGCCGGCGCCGATCCGGCCCCGGGTCCGCGCAAGTCTGCGGCGGAAAAGAAATAAGCCATCGAGGGGGCGGACGCCGAGGCGCCGCCCCCGTGCACTGCGCTGCCTTTCACAGGAGGTGCAGCCAGAACGTCAGCGAGGGAACGGCGAGGAGCGTGGTCGCCGAGATCAGCCACGCGACGCCGGCGCCGTCGCCCCCCATACGCATTGCGAGGATGTAGGCGGAACTCGCGCTCGGCAGCGCGGCGAACAGCACCAGCGTATCGAAGGCGACGCCCTCGACCCCCAGCGCGCGGCCGATCTGCCAGGCCACTGCAGGCAGGAACAGCAGCTTCACCGCGACGATCCATGCGGAGCCGGTCCAGCGTCCACCCACCATCGCCCAGCGCAGCGCAGCCCCGACCGCGAGCAGCCCCAGCGCCACCGCGGCATCGCCGAGACGCTTGAGGAACGCCGCCAGCGGACCGGGCAGATCGAGCCCGGCGAGGTTGAACAGCAGACCGGCGAGCGTCGCGAGCACCAGCGGGTTGCGCGAGAGTTCCCGGAGCAGGCTGCCCTGCCCGTGGCGCGCGAGCATGCCGACGGCCATCACGTTGGCGAACGGCACCATCGCGCCGCACAACCCGCCCATCAGCGCGATGCCCGCAGCGCCGTGCAGCTTGCCGGCGATCGCGATGCCGATATAGGTGTTGAAGCGATAGGCGCATTGCAGGCGCGAGGCGAAGCCCATCGCATCGAGCCCCATGAGGCCGCGCCCGAGCCAGCCGAGCGCGAAGCCTGCGATCATCGTGCCGAGCCCGGATAGGAAGAGCGGCAGCGCGCGGCCGGGGTCGATGTCGGCAGTCGCCAGCGCGTTGAACAGCAACGCAGGGAAGAGCACGAAGTAGACCAGCTTCTCGACGCCGCTCCAGAAGGCCTCGCCGTCGACGAGGTGGCGGCGCAGGGCCGTGCCGAGGAGGATCAGCGAGAAATCGGGAAGAAGCAGGAGCAGGCTTTGCATCGGTGAAGCTTATCGCGTGGCCGGCTGCGCCGCGACTGCGGCTTCCACCCCCTACTCCCGGTCCCCGCGGCGGCTCAGATCACGCCGGCCGCCCGCAGGCGTTCGATCTGTCCCGCGTCGAGACCGAGCGACTCCAGCACCGCGTCGTTGTCGGCACCGGCCTGCGGCGCAGGCGCGAAGGGGCCGGGCTCGAAGCCCGACAGGCGCACCGGGGGGCCGAACTGGCGCACGCCGTCGACCGTGGCAACCATGCCGCGTGCGCGCAGCTGCGTATTCTCCAGGCTTTCCTCGAGGCGCAGGATGGGCGTCACGCAGCAGTCGACACCGTCGAAGATCGTCGTCCATTCGGCCTGCGTGCGGCTGCGGAAGATCGCAGCGACCTCGGCGCGCGCGCGGGCGCCCTCGTCGCCGGTCGCGAGGTGCGCGGGCTTGAGGTCCGGCCGGCCGAGGGTGTCGCACACGAGGTGCCAGAACTTCTCCTCCAGCGAGCCGACCGCCATGTGACGTCCGTCGGCGGTCTCGTACACCCCGTAGCAGGGCACGCCGCCGGTCAGGAGGTCCTCGCCACGCGGCTTCACGGCCCCGTGCGCGAGCACTTCGGCAAGCGGGAAGATCGCGTGCGCCATTGCCGCGTCGGTCATCGAGACGTCGACGTGCCGGCCCCGCCCGCTCGCACGCGCATCGAGCACGGCGACGAGCAGGCCAAACAGCGCGGACATCGTGCCGCCGAGGAGGTCGCCGATCTGCAGGTTCGACAGTGCCGGTGCCGCACCGGCGACGCCGATCTGGTCGAGCACGCCGGCGTAGCCGATGTAGTTGATGTCATGGCCGGCACGCAGCGCGTAGGGGCCGGTCTGGCCGTAGCCGGAGATGCTGCACACGACGATCTTCGGATTGCGTTCGGAGAGCGCGTCGTAGCCGAGGCCCAGCTTGTCCATCACGCCGGGGCGGAAGCCTTCGATGAGCACGTCGGCGGTGTCGACGAGGCGCAGGAGCAGATCGCGGCCTTCGGCCTGCTTGAGGTCGAGGCGCACACTTTTCTTGCCGCGGTTGCACACCTGGTAGAAGAAGCTCGTGTCGCCGTTCATCGCGCCCATGGTGCGCGCGTAGTCGCCGGCGCCGGTGTCTTCGATCTTGATGACTTCGGCGCCGTAGTCGGCGAGGTGCTGGGTTGCGAGGGGGCCGGGAAGGAGGCGCGTGAGGTCGAGGACGCGCAGGTTCGCGAGGGGCTTCTGTCTCATGCTGTCGGTGTCTGGTGGCGTTGGAGAGCAGATTCTAAGCGGTTTCGCGGCTGGAACCGTTCCCGCGGGAGGGCGCGCGGGGCCTGCGGCCGACCCGGCCGTGCGGGTTCATCGACGGGTTCATCGACGGGTGTATAGCGGGATACGCTGCGCTGCTCCCGCCCTACGAGTCGCTCCGAGGGGGACCGTCCCGGCCTTCAGTCGTACTTGCGCACGTCGTCGATGACCCTGCCGTCGTTGGCGAGGCTGCCGGGCGTGCAGAAGCTCACTTCGCCGCGCAGCTTCGTGAGTTCGCGGATGCTCGCCGCGATCGCGCCGGCCAGGTCGTCGTCCGGCCAGGCCGTCTCGCAGTGCAGGGTCATGCGGTCGTTGAGGTCCGGGTTGTCGACGACGAGGCGCGCACGCACGATCTCCGGGTGGCGCTTCGCGACCGCCGCGATCTGGCCGGGATGCACGAACATGCCCTTGACCTTGGTGGTCTGGTCGGCGCGGCCCATCCAGCCCTTGATGCGCACGTTCGTGCGGCCACAGGGCGAGGGGCCGGACATCACCGCCGAGAGGTCGCCGGTGCCGAAGCGGATCAGCGGGTAGTCGGGGTTGAAGGTCGTCACGACGACCTCGCCGACCTCGCCCGGCGCCACCGGGTCGCCGGTGCCGGGGCGCACGATCTCGAGGATGACGTCCTCGTCGAGCACCATGCCCTCGCGCGCAGGCGTCTCGTAGGCGATGAGGCCGATATCGGCGGTCGCGTAGGCCTGGTAGGCGGCGATGCCGCGGGCGGCGAAGGCGTCGCGCAGCGCCGGGGGAAAGGCCTCGCCGGAGACGAAGGCCTTCTTGAAGCTGTGCGCGATACCCAGCTCTTCGGCTTTGTCGAGGATGATGCGCAGGAAGGACGGCGTGCCGACGTAGGCGTTCGGCCCCAGGTCGGCGACTGCGGCGACCTGCTGCTCGGTCTGGCCGACGCCCGCGGGGAAGACCGTGCAGCCCAGCGCGTGGGCGGCCGTCTCCATCATCGAGCCGGCCGGCGTGAAGTGGTAGGAGAAGGTGTTATGCACGAGGTCGCCCGCACGGAAACCGGCCGCGAAGAATGCGCGCGCGAGGCGGTAGTAGTCCGGCCGGGCGCTTTCCGGTTCGTAGAGGGGGCCCGGCGAGGCGAACACCCGGCGGCAGCCGGCGCCCCAGGTTGTCGCAGCGAAGCCGCCGAACGGGCGGGCCGCCTTCTGGCATTCGAGCAGCTCCGATTTGCGCGTCACGGGCAGGCGGGCGAGCGCCTCGCGGCTCGCGATCGTGGCCGGATCGACGCCCTCCAGCAGCCCCGCAAAAGCCGGCGCATTCGCCTGCGCATGGGCGATCTGGGCCGGCAGGCGGGCCATCAGCTCCCGCTCGCGCTCGGCGGGGTCACGGGTTTCTCTGGCGTCGTAGAAATTCATCTCAAAGTCCTTGCACACCGATAGCAGGTGAAGCCTCCGCGGGCACCGCGTTCATCCCCCTTCAAGGGGGAGGTCAGGAGGGGGATGGGTTTCTGCCTCGGTTGCTTAACCCATCCCCACCCCAACCCTCCCCTTGAAGGGGAGGGAGTAAAGCAACAGCGACTGTTCTTGCCTCTCGAATCCGGAACCGCCGGCTGTTGGGCAGGACGACGGGGAAAGCGCGGTGCGAGGCAAGGCGCGAGAGCGCGCCGTGTGCTGCTGCACACAAGCGCCCGAGCAACGCCGCATCGTGCCGCGATCTCCCGTCGTCAAGACAGCCAGCGCTTGCGCCTGCGGTAATGTTTCACGTCGCGGAAGCTCTTCCTCCCCTCGCCCGACAGGCCCAGGTAGAACTCCTTGACGTCCTCGTTATCGGCCAGGCTCTTCGCCTCGCCTTCCATGACGATGCGGCCGTTCTCGACGATGTAGCCGAAGTCGGAGTAGCGCAGCGCCACCATCGTGTTCTGTTCGGCGAGCAGGAAACTCACCTTTTCCTTCACATTGAGGTCCTTCACGATCTCGAACACCTCCTCGACGATCTGCGGCGCAAGGCCCATCGAAGGCTCGTCGAGCAGCACCATGCGCGGGTTCGACATCAGCGCGCGGCCGATCGCGCACATCTGCTGCTCGCCGCCCGAGGTATAGGCGGCCTGGCTGGTGCGACGGGTCTTGAGGCGCGGGAAGTAGGTGTAGACCTTGTCGAGGTTGGCGGCGACCTCGCCCTTGTCCTTGCGCGTGTAGGCACCGGCCAGCAGGTTTTCCTCGATCGTCAGGTGGGCGAAGCAGTGCCGCCCCTCCATCACCTGCACGACGCCGCGGCGTACCAGTTCGGACGGCGACAGGCTCTCGACGCGCTCGCCCTGCAGCTCGATCGTGCCCTTCGTGACCTCGCCGCGCTCGCCCTTGAGCAGGTTCGATACCGCGCGCAGCGTCGTCGTCTTGCCCGCGCCGTTGCCGCCCAAAATCGCGACGATGCGGCCTTCGGGGACCTGCAGCGACACGCCCTTGAGCACCAGCGCGACGTGGTTGTAGATCACCTCGATGCCATTCACATTGAGGAGGAGGTTCGACGTATTCATCGGTTCATCCGGTAGGCTCGTTTTCGCTCCGGTCGCGCGAGCGCGTCCGGAATCTGCGGAGCCGCGCGCCGCGGCCGGCCGAAGCCGGGTCGCAGCGCGCGGATGCGGCGATCAGGCCGCGCAGTCGCTCGCGTCGCGACGCTTGAGCTGCTTGTCGGTCGCGTACTTGTCGGCCGCTTCCTTCACCAGCGGGTCGATCACGCTCTTGTCGGCTTCGTACCAGTCGGGCTGCATCTTCCACGTCGTGCCGTCCCACGAGTGGATGCGCACGGAGGTCGAGCCCATGTGGTCGGTGCAGCTGGTCTTGATCGGACGGATCAGGCCGGCCAGCCCCAGTTCGCCGATGCGCTTCTCATCGACGTTGAGGTTCTCGAGGCCCCAGCGCACCTGCTCGCCGGTCATGACCTTGCCCTTGCCGAACTTCGCCTGCGCCGTGCGCACCGCTTCGACCGCCAGCATCTGGATCAGCAGGCCGCGCATGTACAACACCGAACCGACCTCCTCACGCGGGCCGCTGCCGTTGCCGCCGTCGTGCACCTTCTTGAGGATGTCCTTGACGAGCACCGAGTCCGTACCGTGCGGGTTCAGCGCCAGCGCGCTGTAGCCCTTGGCATTGGCGCCGACGTCCTTGACGTCCGGCTCCGAGCCCGACCACCACACGCCGAGCAGCTTCTCGCGCGGGTAGCCGGTCGCGACCGCTTCCTTCAGCGCGGTGGAATTCATCACGCCCCAGCCCCACAGCAAGGTGTAGTCCGGACGCTGCTGGCGCACCTGAAGCCAGGTCGCCTTCTGTTCCACGCCCGGCGCGGTCACCGGCAGCAGCACGAGCTCGAAGCCGTGCATCTGCGCGCGCTTCTGCAGCAGCGGGATCGGCTCCTTGCCGAAGGGCGAGTCGTGATAGACCAGCGCGATCTTCTTACCTTTGAGCTTGTCGAGGCCACCTTCCTTCTTGCCGAGGTGCTGGATCAGCGCATCGGCGGCGGTCCAGTAGCTGCCCATCAGCGGGAAATTCCACTTGAACACGCCGCCGTCCTGCGACGCGGCAAGTCCGTAGCCGAGCGTGATGAGGGGGATCTTGTCGACCGGCGCCTTGTCGGTCAGCGCGAAGGTGATGCCGGTGGCCTGCGGGTCGATCACCGCGCCCTTCTTGCCCTTCAGGCGTTCGTAGCATTCGACGCCCTTGTCCGTCGCATAGCCGGTCTCACATTCTTCCCACGCGATCTTCACGCCGTTGATGCCGCCGGTCGCATTCACATACTTGACGTAGTCCTGTTTGCCATTGGCCCAGGGCGTGCCGTTCGGGGCATACGCGCCGGTGCGATACACGAGCAGCGGGAAGAACTGCTCGTTTTCCTGTTGCGCCGCCACCGGCGCCGACAGGGTGCCTGCACCGAATGCCGCCAGTGCGGCGACGAGCGCGAAAGCCTTGTGTTTCATGGTGTCTCCTCCTTGATTTTAGGTGGCACTTTCGGCGTGCCTGCCTTTCTGTTGCCGAACTACGACTACGTTGAACCGGTGGCGCCCGCGTCAGTGCGGGAAGGGCCACAGGCGCAGCTTCTGCTTGCCGATGCTCCACAGCTTCGCGAGCCCGTGCGGCTCGGCGATGAGGAAGAACACGATCAGCGCCCCGAAGATCATGTGCACGAGGTGCGAGGTCGTCGCCGTCGACAAGGGGATGCCGAACCAATGCGGAACCTGGTCCAGGATGATGGGCAGGATCACGATGAAGGCCGCGCCGAAGAAGGCCCCCATGATCGAACCCAGGCCGCCGATGATGACCATGAAGAGCAGCTGGAAGGAGCGGTCGATGCTGAATGCGGCGGGCTCCCACGCACCCAGGTGCACGAAGGCCCACAGCACGCCGGCGACACCGACGATGAAGGAGCTCACCGCAAAGGCGGTCAACTTCGCATACACCGGACGGATACCGATCACCGCGGCGGCGACGTCCATGTCGCGGATCGCCATCCACTGCCGGCCGGTGGCGCTGCGCGTGAGGTTCTTCGCCGCCAGCGCGAACACGCACACGACGCTGAGGCAGAACAGGTATTTCGCGACGGGCGATTCGATCGGCAGGCCGAACACGTTGAGACCGGCGACGCTGACCGAACCGGAGGTCGAGTTGTTCGTGAACCAGCCCACGCGCAGGAAGGCCCAGTCGGTAAAGAACTGCGCAGCGAGCGTCGCCACCGCGAGGTACAGCCCCTTGATCCGCAGCGACGGCACACCGAACAACACGCCGACGACGGTTGCGGAAAGGCCGCCCAGCAGCATGGCGCCGATCAGCGGCATGCCGTCGATGCGCACCAGGAAGTTGTACGCGCCGTATGCGCCGACCGCCATGAAGGCGCCGGTACCGAGCGAGATCTGCCCGCAATAGCCGACGAGGATGTTCAGCCCCAGGGCCGCGAGCGCGAGGATCAGGAACGGAATCAGCACCGCACGGAACAGGTACTCCGAGCCCGCCAGCGGCATCACCACGAAGGCGACGAGCAGCAGCAGGCCGATCGCGATGCGATCCTGGGCGATGGGGAAGATCTGCTGGTCGGCCACGTAGCTCGTCTTGAACTGGCCGTTTTCTCTGTACAGCATCAGGAAACTCTCCCGGGTTGTGCGGCCGCGTCAGACGCGGTCGATGATTTTTTCGCCGAACAGGCCCTGCGGACGCACCAGCAGGAAGCCCAGCGCCAGGACGTAGGCGAACCAGATCTCGATGCCGCCGCCGAAGAAGGAGCCGAGGTAGATCTCCGACAGCTTCTCACCGACGCCGATGATCAGGCCGCCGAGGATCGCCCCGGGCACCGAGGTCAGGCCGCCCAGGATCACCACCGGCAGCGCCTTCAGCGCGACCAGCGAGAGCGAGAACTGCACACCGAGCTTGGACCCCCAGATGATGCCGGCGACCAGCGCGGCGAAGCCCGCGACCGACCACACGATCACCCAGATGCGATTCAGCGGGATGCCGATCGACTGGGCTGCCTGATGGTCGTCGGCCACGGCGCGCAGCGCCCGGCCGGTCGCGGTCTTCTGGAAGAACAGCGCCAGCGCCAGCACCAGCGCGGCGGAGATGATCGCGGCGACGAGGTCTTCCTTGCTGATGAGCAGGCCGCCCTCGAACATGCCTTCGAGGATCATCGCCGGTTCCTTGGGCATGCCGACATTGATGCTGTAGATGTCGTTGCCGAACAGCGTCTGGCCCAGGCCGTCGAGGAAGTAGCTGATCCCGAGGGTCGCCATCAGCAGCGTGATGCCTTCCTGGTTCACGAGTTTCGACAGGCACAGCCGCTCGATCACCCACGCCAGCACCACCATCAGCGCCATCGCCACGACGAAGGCCAGCAGGTTCGCGACGACCAGGTTGTCGAAGCCCAGCCATTTCGGAATCCACTCGGCGAAGCGCGCCATTGCCAGCGCCGCGAACAGCACCATTGCGCCCTGCGCAAAATTGAACACGCCGGAGGCCTTGTAGATCAGCACGAAGCCCAGCGCGATCAGCGAGTACAACATGCCGGCCATCAGTCCGCCGAACAAGGTTTCAAGAAAGAATCCCATGTGATGCTCCCGCTCAGTGCGACGTGCCGAGATAGGCACGGATGACGTCTTCGTTCGAGCGCACCTCGTCGGGCACGCCGTCGCCGATCTTCTTGCCGTAGTCGAGCACCACGACGCGGTCGGAGATGTCCATCACGACCCCCATGTCGTGCTCGATCAACACGATGGTGGTGCCGAACTGGTCGTTCACGTCGAGGATGAAACGACACATGTCCTGCTTCTCCTCGACGTTCATGCCCGCCATCGGCTCATCGAGAAGCAGCAGGTTCGGCTCGGCGGCGAGCGCCCGGCCCAGTTCCACACGCTTTTGCAGGCCATAGGGCAGTGCGCCGACCGGCGTCTTGCGGATGTCCTGGATCTCGAGGAAGTCGATGATCTCCTCGACCTTCACACGGTGCTCGATCTCTTCCTTCTGCGCGCGGCCCCAGTACAGGGCGTGCGCCAGCAGACCGCACTTCATCTTCAGGTTGCGCCCGGTCATGATGTTGTCGAGCACGCTCATGCCCTTGAACAGCGCGATGTTCTGGAAGGTGCGCGCGATGCCCTGCGCCGCCGCCATGTGCGGCTCCATCCTCTGCCGCGGCTCGCCGCGGAACAGGATGCGGCCTTCCTGCGGGTGGTAGACGCCGTTGATCACGTTCAGCATCGAACTCTTGCCGGCGCCGTTCGGGCCGATGATCGAGCGGATCTCGTGCTCGCGCACGTCGAAGCTGATGTTGGTCAGCGCCTTCACGCCGCCAAAGGACAGCGAAATGTTCTGCAGGTCGAGCACCACGTCGCCGATGCGGCGCGCGCTCGCTTGTTCCTGGGCCTGCGCTACTTGCGGCATGTCGTTCATCATCATTGCCCCCCTCCTCACGCCGCGCGCTTCGCCGCCTGCGGCGCGTAGGTCTTCGCTTCCTCGATACGCAGGTCGGCGCTGATGCGGCCCTCGCGCCCGTCCTCGTACTTCACCACCGTCTCGATGTGCTGCGCCGCCTTCCCTTCGAACAGCGCCTCGATCAGCACCGCGTAGCGTTCGGCGATGAAGTTGCGGCGCACCTTGCGCGTACGCGTCAGCTCGCCGTCATCGGCGTCGAGTTCCTTGTGCAGGATCAGGAAGCGCTTGATCTGCGAGCCGCTCATCTGCGGATCGGCCGCGAGGTCGGCGTTCACCTTCTCGACGCAGTCGCGGATCAGCTCGTACACCGCCGACTGCGAGGCCAGGTCCGTGTAGCCCGAGTACGCGAGCCCGCGCCGCTCGGCCCAGTTGCCGACCGCTTCGAGGTCGATGTTGATGAAGGCGGTGACGCAGTCGCGGCCGTTGCCGAAGGCGACCGCTTCCTTGATGTGCTGGAAAAACTTGAGCTTGTTCTCGATGTAGTTGGGCGCGAACATCGAGCCGGTCGCGAGCTTGCCGACGTCCTTGGCGCGGTCGATGATCTTCAGGTGGCCGTCCTCGTCGAAGTAGCCCGCATCGCCGGTCATGAAGTAGCCCTCGGCGTTGATCGACTCGGCGGTCGCGTCCGGGCGCTTGTAGTAGGCCTTCAGCAGCATCGGCCCCTTCACCAGGATCTCGCCGTTGCCGGCGAGCTTCACCTCGACGAAGGGCGCGGGCTTGCCGACCGAATCGAGCTTGATCTGGCCGTCGGGCTGCAGGCACACGTAGGCGCAGGTCTCGGTCTGGCCATAGAGTTGCTTCAGGTTCACGCCGATCGAACGGTAGAAGCGGAAGAGATCCGGGCCGATCGCCGCGCCCGCGGTGTAGGCGACGCGGATGCGGCTCATGCCCAGCACGTTCTTCAGCGGGCCGTAGATCAGCAGGTTGCCGAGCCAGTACTGCAGGCGGTCGCCTCCCGACACCGGCTTGCCGTCGAGGATGTCGGCGCCGCAGCGGCGGGCGACGTCCATGAAGTGGGCGAACAGCTTGCGCTTCAACGCGCTTGCGTCCTCCATGCGGATCATGACCTGCGTCAGCAGGTTCTCGAACACCCGCGGCGGCGCGAAGTAATAGGTCGGGCCGATCTCGCGCAGGTCAGTCATCACGGTGTCGCCCGACTCCGGGCAATTGATCGTGAAGCCTGCGACCGTCGCCTGCGCGAACGAGAACAGGTGGTCGCCGACCCAGGCCATCGGCAGGTAGGACAGGATGTCCTCCCGGTCGGTGAGCTTGTCGAATCCCGTCGCCCCGGTCGCCGCGGCGATGAAGGCCGCGTGAGTCTGGCAAACGCCCTTCGGCTTGCCGGTGGTACCGGAGGTGTACAGCATCACCGAGATGTCGTCGCTCGCGCCCTTGTCGATCTCCGCGTCGAGGAAATCGGTGTGGTTGCGATCGTGGATGCTGCCCATCTCCTGCAGCTCGTCCAGCCCCTTCAGCAGCGGCTGGCTGTAGTGGCGCAGGCCGCGCGGGTCGTCGTAGATCACGTGCTCGAGGAAGGGCACGTCGGGCAGGATCTCGAGCATCTTGTCGACCTGTTCCTGATCCTCGACGACGGCGAACTTGATCTCGGCGTCCTCCAGCACGTAGGTCATTTCCTGCGCGACCGCGTCCTGGTACAGCATCACCGGGATGCCACCGAGGCACTGGCAGGCCGCCACCGACCAGTACAGGCGCGGACGGTTGTCGCCGATGATGGCAAGCCGGTCGCCACGCTTGAAGCCGAGCTCGGCGAGGCCGCAAGCGATTGCCCGGACGCTGCGTGCGACATCGGCCCAGCTGTAGGTCTGCCAGATGCCGAATTCCTTCTCGCGCATCGCCGGCCGACCGGGCCGCACCGCGGCATGATGCATCAGCAGCCGCGGAAAAGTATCCAGCGCGACCGTTTGCGCGGCTTGCCCGTTGGTGTCGGACATACCCACCTCCTCCTTTGGTTTGATCCTTCGTCTCCGCCCGGCCCTTGTTTGTCGTTATCGGGTCCGGGATTCGGCGCAATCGTGTGCGCCACAGCGTCGGCGGCAACATCGTGGCTGCCGCTCGCGCTTTGGTGTGCGTGCAGTCTCGCAAGCCATGTTTGCGCAACTGTTTGTGAAATGTAGTGAATCGTAACAACCGGCCGTAACACCGTCGCGACGGCCCGAAGACCGCCCGGTGGCGCCTTGCGCGCCGGGCCGTGGACGAAAAAAGGGGAGGTCGCCCTCCCCTTCTTCGTCACACCTTCAGACTGCGATCAGCTGAAGAAACCGGTCACCACCAGCACCAGCAGCACGAGGCCGACGGTGATCAGCGTGAGGCCGAGGATCACCGAGCCGGCATGCAGCTGGCGCGACGGCGCATCGACCAGGTACTTCTCCAGTTCGCCGGACTCCACCAGGCGCTGGTAGTGCGCCGGGTGCTCGCGGCTGAACTCTTCCAGCGACTGCGTGCCGGTGAACATCACCACGTCCGGCGGCGGCAGCTTGTCGGGACGGAAGTGGTTGTTGAAGAAGTGCACCGTGAAGAGGAACACCGCCGCAAGGAAGGCTTCCTCGCCATGCACCAGGGTGCCGACGTTGAACACCCAGCCCGGCAGGAAACTTGCCGTCACATGCGGGAAGGCCAGCATCAGGCCGCTCCAGCCGATGATGTTCACACCCCAGAACACCGCCCAGTAGTCGAACTTCTCGAAGTAGGTCCAGCGATCGAACTGCGGCCGCGGGCCCTTGCCGAAGAACCACTTGAACATGCCCACGCAGTCGGCCAGGTCCTTCCAGTTCGGGATCAGCGAATCCGGCCCGAACCAGCGGAACTTGCGATCACGCAGCAGGCGCGACATCACGTACACGAAGTGGATGAGGAAGATGCCGACGAAGAGCGCAGCCGCCACGCGATGGATGATGCCCATGGCCTTCGGCCCGCCCAGCGCCGCGGCAACCGTGGGCGCCCATGCGCTGTCGGCGAACATCACCGTCGTGCCGGTCAGCACCAGGGTCATCGTCACCAGCGCGAACGCGAGGTGCGCGATGCGCCAGCCGCGGGCGAAGCGTACGAAATGCTTGCCTTCATCGATGCCCAGTGCGCCGGTACGCACGTGCGCCACGGTCTTGCGTTCCTTGCGCTCCTGCCACTCGCGGTAGTACCACAGGCCGCTGTGCAGCCAGAAGAAGGCGAACACGCCGATCAGCAGCGCCGTCATGAACTTGCCGGCGATCCACATCTTCGGATACTTGTCGAAATCGTGCGTGTTGGCGTGCGGGCCGAAGGTCACGAAGCCCGCCGTCGCCTTCACCATGCCCGGTTTCTTGTCGTCGTGGCACTTCTGGCAGGTCTTCAGGCGGTTGTCCGGATGCACGCGCGACTTCGGGTCGTCGCCCGCCTTGATGCCGTGGCTGCCGTGGCAGTCGGCGCACTTGGCCGTATAGACGAAGCCGAGACGGTTCACCTGTCCGTGGTAGGTATCGCGGTAGCTGTGCAGTTCTTCCTGGTGGCAGTCGCCGCAGGCGAGCACGTTCTTGAGCTTGAAGGCCTCCGACGACGAATTGCGGATCTCGTGCGTCGTGTGGCAGTCGGTACATACTGCCCCCTTCGGGTCGCCCTTCTCGATCAGCGCGCCATGCACGGAGCTCGTGAAGTCGTCGAGCTGATCCTCGTGACAGGCGGCACCGCAGGTTTCGGGGATCGTCATGCGCCATTTTTCGCGCTCGGGCGTCCCGGCCGGCGGCACGGCGAAGTCGTGCGTCGCGTGGCACTGATTGCAGTAAGCCTTCGGACGGTCGGGATAATCCGTGTCCGGGCGAGCGTGGTAGGACTCCTTGTAGGCCGCGATGTTCTCGACGACGATGCCCAGGCGCTCCTTGCCCGCGGCCTGGTTGTTCTTCTTCGCCTCGTCCCACAGCTTCTCGTGGCAGCCGGCACAGTCGGGCTTCGCGGAACTGGCCGCCTTCTCGTGCTTTTCCTTCGCGTCGACGATGTCGGTATGGCAGGCGACGCAGTCGAGCTTCGCGTGCACACCCTTCGCGAGCTTGGCGGTATCGACGGCCGGCAGGGCGACCTTCTCGCCCTCGGCATCCTCGATCTTGATCTCCGGCTTCCCGCTCTGGTGACACTGCAGACAGGTCGCGTTATCGAGCGTGGCTGGCGCGTCGCTGCCGGCCGCATGGCCCGCCAAAGGCCAGAGCAGCGCGGCAGACGCGACCGCCGCCAGCAGGCCCCGAATGTTGCGTATTTTCACGTTATTGCTCCCGTTTCTCGGCGCGGCCAGCGCGCCGCAGACAAAATAAGGGGGCCGGCACGTCGCACGCCAATCTCCAGACGCGCAAGCGTCATATGTGCTCGTGGGCCCCCTGCCCGGCGACTTCCTGTCCCCGGACGAGACCGGGCCGATCGCGGCCCGGTCGTTGCTGCCGTGAATCAGAATGCGTGCGAGAGCGTCACCGCAATCACGCGCGTTATCTGATCAGGATTCACGAGGACCTTGGTCCCGTCCGAGTAGGTCCAGCTCGACCACGTGTAGTCGTCCAGCTCGCGCCGGTCCCAGACATAGTCTAAACGAATAGCCGTGGCCTTGGTCACTGCGTACTTCGCGAATAGCCGCAGGGTATTCAGCGTGTACTCGGTGTCCGGGAGAATCCCCGCGCCCTGGCGGATCGACGACAGCGTACCGGCATCCGCATAGGAGATGTCGTACTTGTTCACATCGCGGCTGTAGAGGTATTGCCCGCCGACCGAGAACTTCGAACTGATCTGCCCGTCGAAGCCGGCGCCGAACGCGTTCGAACTCAGCTCGAGGTCTGCGCCCCAGGGGACGCAGGTGTATCCGAGCGTCGTCCCGTCGCACTTCGAGCCATACGTGCTGTTCAACGAGTTCTGCTCGATGTCGTTGGTCCCGTGCGAATACCACATGTTCGCCTTCCAGCGGTCGCTGAAGCGGTACGACGCATCGAGCGAGAACAGCTCGGAACGCCCCTCGTTCACGCCGATATCGAAGATGCGCGTCTTGTAGTCGTCCAGCGCGTATTCGTAGGCAAACTGCACCGACAGCGGATCGATGGGCATCCAGTCGACCATCAACTTGACCTTGTCCCGCTCGCGGTCGGAGAACTGTAGCGGCGCCGTCCAGTGCTCACCGACCGCTCCCGTGCTGGTCTTCACGAGGATTGGCGAAGTGCCCCAGCGCGAACCATCGCGCTCGCTGTGCGCGAGCGTCAGGCTGCCGTTCACGGTATCGCTGAACGACTTGCGCACGTCGATGCGGTAGGTGTTCTCCGTCATTTCGTCACGGTACAACTCGTCCATGCCTTCGTACTTCCTGAAGTCATAGTCGTAGCCGGCGGTCAGGTTGTAACCCCGGGGCAGCCGATAGCTCGCCTCGAACTTGCCGCGATGCGTCTTCTGCGACTCGGGGTTGTTCTGCAGGATTTTGCCGTTGTAATTCGCGTAATCCAGTTGCGGCGTTCTGTCATCCCTGTCCTCGTACGCCCACGATGCCAGCAGGTTGAGCTTGTCCGTCACGCGCGAAGTCAGCGACCCGAACACGTTGGTCGTGTCGACCTTGCCGCCGAGGTCGCTGCGGGTCATGCCCGGCAGGTAGGGAACCACGGAGGCCGGCAGGAAGCTGTCGTCCTGCGTCGCGAAGGTCTTGCTGACCTTCAGGTTCGCGCGCGTGTCGCGGCTCCAGTTGTAGCCGCCCGCCAGGGCGAACTGGTGGGCCTGGTTGTCGGGCGCGAGCGACAGCGGGCTCATCGCCGTCGGCGTGCCCTGGACCGCTACGGGGTTGCCCGCACCACCGGTGGTGCCGTAATTGACGAACAGTCCCTTGCCCGCCTTGTTCTCGAAGAAGCTGCCGTAGTAGCTGCCCGAGACGTAGAACTTCTCGGTGGCGTAGTCGAGCGAGGCCTCGATCTGCTTGTGGTTCGAGTCGATCGGCTCGGGCGCGAACAGCTGGCCGAGGTACCCACCGACGTTGCCGTTCGAGCCGAACAGGCGCTCGCCCTTCTTGTCCTCGTTCTTGAACGAGACGTTCGCCTGCAGGTTCTTGCTGATGAACTTGGTGGCGGTCAGGGACGTGGCGGTGCGCTCGGTCTTGAGGTCCTTGTCATCGAAGCGGGTGCCGAGGTTGAGCGTGTCGTGGCCGATGCCGGTGACGCGCGTGGAGACCTCGAACGGCGCGAAGCGCGGGATCTGGTTGTAATCGATACCGATCTTCCAGTCGCCCTGCTGCTCGATCGACGCCCCGAACTCCTGCGTGCGCAGGCCGAGGTCGCGGCCCTCGATGCGCAGCCAGCGGCCCTCGTCGGAGCGGCGAATGACCTTCAGGTCGGCACTGGCGTTCACGCCATCGTCATTGAGGCCGTGATACTGGCGGTACAGCGGATTGACGTCGTCGAGGTACTGCAGCTTGACGCCCGCCTCGGCGGTGTTCGGGCTGATCAGCTCGGCGACGTCTTCCTGCGCGAGCGCGGATGAGACGGGGAAGGCCATCGACACGGCCAGCGCGAGCACGGTCCGCTTGAAATTGCGATTGTTGTCCATTTCGTTCTCCCTGACTCTTAACGCCAGAAGCGTGCAGCCTTCGAACTCGCCGACGGGCTGTTGCTGCCATGGATCTCGGTGTGGCAGTTCAGGCAGGCCCGGCCCTGGGTGACGCCGACCGAGTTGAGGCCGTTGTTCTGAACCGCTGGCGAATTGATGGATACGCCGTTTACGTTGCGGCTGAGATCGGTATTCGCCGCGACACCCGGAATCGTGCCGAGGTGGTTGGCGGGGTCATGACACTGCTGGCACAGGAAGGGCGGACGGGTCTTGAGCATCGCGTCGGCGACGGTGCCGTGCGGGTTGTGGCAGTTGGCGCAGTCTTCGGTAACCGGAGCATGGTTATGCACGAACGGACCGCGCTTCTCCGCGTGGCAGGTGTAGCAGGTCGCGTTGGTGCTGTCCTTCACGAGCAGCTTGGGACCGGTGGTGCCGTGCGGGTTGTGGCAGTCCGAGCAGGACATCTTGCCTTCAGGAATCGGGTGGTGCGACGGACGGTTGACCTGCGCGCGCTGTTCCTTATGGCAGGCGAAACAGACTTCGGCCTGGGTGCGCTTGTCGCGGACCTTGTCGTCAGCGGTGTGCGTGTCGTGGCAGGAGCTGCAGGCGACGTCACGGCGCTCGTGCGTGCTGCCGGCCCACAGGTGGCGCTTGGGATCGGTCTGGTGACAGGACAGGCAGGCTGCGTTGCGCTCGGCAACGGGGGTCGCCGACTTCTTGTCGAAGGTACGGTCGGGCTTGGGCGGCTTGTCGCTGCCCTTGTAATTCACGTGCTTGTCGCTGTCGCCGTGGCAGTCGGTACAGGTCGGCGTGCGGCCGTCGGCGCGCGTGCCGTGCCTGGTCTTGCCGATGTGCAGCACGCCGGGGGCATCCGCCTCGTCGTGACAGGACGTGCATTTGGCATCACCGGCGAGGACGATGTCCTTGGGCGCCTCCTTCGGCGCATCCGCGGCGAACACCGCCCCGGAGCAGACACTGCCGATACAGGCCAGCACTGCAAGCAAGCTTCGCATTTTTCTCATATTACCCCCTTGTTACCAAACGTCATTGCCGCGCCGCCCGGCCGGGCGGCGCGATTCAGGCCACGCGGCTTACTGCGAAAGAATCCACTCCATCAGATTCTTGATCTCGGCCTCGTTCTTGGTGTTGATGACCTTGTGCTCTTCTTCGGTGCCGTCCTCGAGCTTCACCTTCGGGCCGGTGGTGATGTTCTTCTTCATCTTCTCGAAGCCTTCGGCTTCCTTGCCCTTGTACTTGGCGGCGATCTTCTTGTACGAGGGGCCTTTCTTGGTCTTGTCGATGGCGTGGCACTTGAAGCAGTCGTTGTCCTTCGCGAGCGACTTGGCGGCGTCGGCATCCACGGCGTAGGACGAGGACGAGGCGAGGATCGCGGCGGTGGCGGCAACGAGCAGCGACACGCGGTTGAGACGGAATTGCATTTGAACTCTCCTGTTGAAGCTGGACTTTCGTCGTATCGATCGCAGTCGGGGACGCGGTCCGACGTGACGGAATTTTCACGAATTCGCGCAAACCCATATATCGGACAGGGTTTAAATTGCGTGTAGGAAAATTCCTAATGCGCCGCGGTCCGCGACCGCGTGCGATGACGCGGAACAGCAGGACGCGCGCGGGCGCGCCACGGCCTGCACGGCATTGCGACAGGTTCCGGCGGGACCGGAGAGGGGGAGAAAGCGGGAGGCGTCGCGCGGGTGCGGCGCAGGCTTACACGTCGGTGGACTTCACCAGGTGGTGCGCGACGGCGTAGCGGATCAGCTCGGAGCTGTTCGTCATCGCCATCTTCTGCAGGATGCGCGTCTTGTGCGTGCTGATGGTCTTGACGCTGAGCGACAGCTCGTTGGCGATGTCGGTGAGACCCTGCCCGAGCACGAGGCGGTGGAAGATCTGGTATTCGCGGTCAGACAGGGTGGTGTGCGGCAGCTCGCTCGCGGCGGGCATGAGGCCGCGCGCGATCAGCTGGGCGACGGTGTCGCTCACGTACACGCCGCCACGCGCGACGCGGCGGATCGCTTGCACCAGCAGGTCGGCGTCGCTCTCCTTGGTCAGATAGCCCGACGCACCGGCGTGCAGCGCGCGCACCGCGTACTGCTCCTCGTGATGCATGCTCAGGATCAGGATGGGGAGCTTGGGTTTCTCGTCACGGATCAGGCGGATGAGATCGAGGCCGCTGCGCCCCGGCATGGAGATGTCGAGCACGATGACGTCCCACTCCTGCTCGCGCACGAGCTGCAGGGCCTCGCTGCCGTTGGCGGCCTCACCGCACACCGCGAGGTCTTCCGTGTCGGCGAGGATCTGCTTCAGGCCGTCGCGGATGATCGCGTGGTCGTCGGCGAGCAATACCCTGAGTTTTTCCATCTTGCTTCCCTCATTGCCGGGCGGGCACGGTGATGTCGATTGTCGTGCCGTCGCCGGGCGTGGAATGGATCGCGAAAGTTCCCTGCACCAGGCGGATGCGCTCGCGCATGCCGAGCAGGCCGAATCCTGCCTGGTTCGCCGCATCGAGCACGAAGCCGACGCCGTCGTCGCGCACGGTCAGGCGCCAGTCGTCGCCGTCGCGCCGACACGCGACCCATACGGTACTCGCCTGCGCGTACTTCGTGACGTTGGTGAGCGATTCCTGCAGCACGCGGAACAGCGTCGTCGCCTCCGTGCTGCCCCGCTCGGGTTCGTCGTCGTCCAGGTCCAGCACCAGTTCGATGCCGGTCCGTTTGGAGAAATCGTCCGTGAGCCACGAGATCGCTGCGCGCAGCCCGAGGTCGTCGAGGATCAGCGGCCGCAGCTCGTAGGTGATGCGCCGCACCGAGGCGATCGTCTGGTTGAGCTGCTCCTTGATGACGCCCACCTTGTCCTGCAGGTCGGCGCGCTCGCCCGGCAGGCGGCTGCCCAGCCACGAGAGTTCGAGTTTGATCGCGGTGAGCCGCTGCCCGAGTTCGTCGTGCATTTCGCGCGCGATGCCGGCCCGTTCGTCCTCGCGCACCCGCTGCAGCGCGGTGGACAGTTCCTGCAGCTGGCGATTGGTTTCGCGCAGATGGGTCTCGATGCGCTTGCGCTCGGTCAGGTCGCGCAGGACCACGGTGAGGAAACGCCGCCCCTGGGTCTCGGTGGACGAGAAGGTGGCGTCGGCGGGAAATTCGCGGCCGTCGGCGTGGCGGGCGGTGAGTTCGGCGCGGCCGCGGCGCGCTTGCCGCGGCTCGCCCGAGTTGCGCCGCCGCCCGACGATGGCGTGATAGGCGCCACGCGACTCGTTGCCGAGCAGGCGGTCGAAGGGCTTGCCGAGCGCATCGTCGGCGCGGACGCCGAACAGGTGCTCGGCCGCGCGGTTGAACAGCACGACGGACAGGTCCTCGTCGATCGTGACGATCGCATCCATCACCGACTCGACCATCTCGCGCAGGCGCTCTTCGCTGTGCTGCAGCGCGCTCGCCATCAGCGCCCGGCGGCGCATGCTCCACACCACACCGCAGGAGGCCGCCAGCAGCAGCGCGGCGACGATGCCGGCGCCCGCCACGATGGGACGCGCGCTCATCGGCCAGGACACCAGCGCCGAGTCCTGATCGACGGCGACGCCGATCAGGAAGGGATAGCGCGGCACGGGGTGGTAGGCGACGAAGCGGTTCTCGCCGGCCAGGGTCTCGGTGACGCGGATCGTGCCCGTCGGGTCGGCCGCCTTCTCGGTGAGCGTAGGCAGCCCCGTGACCGGCTGGTCGACCTTGTCCATGTCGCTGGGGAAGCTCGCGACCAGGTTGCCGCGCGCGTTGATCAGCTGGATCTGCTTGCCGAAGCGCAGGTCGAGCCGGCGGTAGAACGATTCGAAATAGTTCGCCACGACCGCCGCCGCAACCACGCCACGGAAATTGCCGCCGGCATCGACGAGGCGCGCGCTGAGGTAGAAGGTCCACTCGCCGTCGAAGCGGCGGCGATACATCTGGCTGACGAAGAGCCCTTCATCCTTGCGCACGAGACTCGCGAAGTAGTCGCGGTCCGCTTCGTTGAAGCCGGGACGGGTGCCGAGCAGGGTCGAGTTCATGACGACGCCGCTGGAATTGACGACGAACATCGACGAGTACTGCGGCAAGCCTTCGGCGCGGGCCTTGAGGAGCGCCTGGACGGGGAAGCTGTCGAGTTCGAGTTGCATCCCGATGCTGTCGGACAGCCTGTCCTGGGCGCCGCGCAGCGCCATCGCGACACCGTCGAGCGTGCGCCCCGTCTGCTCCGCGAGGATGCGGCTCAGGGTCGAGATCTCGCTGCGCGCGTATTCGATTTCGCGCTGGCGCATGTCGTACAGCAGGAAGGCGGTGCCGCCGGCCAGCACGGCCAGCATCAGCGCGGTCAGCAGCATCACCGCGCGCACGGGCGGCTCGATCCAGAACTTGCGTAACAGGCCTGACATCCGGAGTTCCCGAGACAAGACCGGCGGGCCCCTTCCGACCCGATCGTCGGACGCGGCCCGCCGGTGCGGGCGGACTATAGAAGGCGCGGCCGTGCTCGGCAAGTTTGAAACAGACAATTCATCGTGGCAGTTCCTGCAACAATCGCCTGCCAGAATGCGCGGCCACGCTATCCGTTCGCGAAGCCGCCGCCCGGCATTCCGGTCGCCGGCCCGGGCGTCGGGTAGAATTCCGGCCTTTCCCACCTGCGCGCCCATCCATGGAATTTCTCGCCCCGCTGCTCGACATCGTCCTTCACCTCGACAAGCACCTCGAAGTGCTCGTCAGCACCTACGGCATCTGGATTTACGCGATTCTGTTCGCGGTGATCTTCAGCGAGACCGGCTTCGTCGTGACCCCCTTCCTGCCCGGCGACTCGCTGCTGTTCATCGCCGGTGCGCTGGCGGCGCTGGGCAACATGGACATCTCGCTGCTGATCCTGACGCTGACCGCCGCCGCGATACTCGGCAACACCGTCAACTACTCGATCGGCCGCTACTTCGGCCCCAAGGTCTTCCACTGGGAAAACTCGCGTCTCTTCAACAAGGCAGCGCTGATGAAGACGCACCTGTACTACGAGAAGCACGGCGGCAAGACGCTGGTGATCTCGCGCTTCCTGCCGCTGTTCCGCACCTTCGCCCCCTTCGTCGCGGGCATCGGCAGCATGAGCTACGCGCGCTTCACGCTGTTCAACGTGGTCGGCGCGGTGGCCTGGGTCGTGTCGCTGACGCTCGCCGGCTACTGGTTCGGCAACATGCCGTGGATCAAGCAGAACCTCACGCTGGTGATCGTCGGCATCATCGTTCTGTCGCTGCTGCCGGTGGTAATCGGCGCACTGAAGGCGCGCTCGACCGCGTCCTGAGCGTGACGTAAGTGGCGGCGCAGCGTTGCGCCGCCGCGCGCCGGGCACTAGGATGAATTGCCGTCGGCGCGAGCGCGCGCCGACGGCACGGCGCTCGGGCCGACAGAAGCCGTTGCGGTGCACGCGCCAAGGAGAGCGTCATGAGCTACGCCGAACGCGCGCTGCGCACGCTGAGCGCGGGCAACCGCACGCTGTTGCGGGCGCAGGACGAACCAACGCTGCTGCAGGATATGTGCCGGGTGATCGTCGAGCTCGGCGGCTACCGCATGGCGTGGGTCGGCTACGCCGAACACGACGAGGCGCGGACCATCCGCCCGATGGCACACCACGGCGTCGAGGAGGGATTCCTGACACTCGGCCACTTCAGCTGGGCCGAAGGCGACACCCCCGACGCGCGTGGTCCGACAGCAGCGGCGATCCGCAGCGGCAAGCCGGTCGTCATCCAGGACCTGCACAACATCCCCGACGTACAGCTGCCGATTTCGCTCAATGAGTCCTTCAGGCGCGGATACGCGTCGCTCGCCGCCTTTCCGCTGATCATCGAGGGCGAGACGATCGGCAACCTGACGATCTTCGCCGCCGAAGCGGACGCCTTCGACGAATGCGAGACCCGGCTCCTGGCCGAAATGGCGGACGACCTGGCCTTCGGCATCGGAACGCTGCGCATGCGCGAGCGCCATCGCGAGGCGGAGGAAACGATACGCCACATGGCGTTCTTCGACGCGCTGACGGACCTGCCCAACCGCAGCTCGGTGGGCGAGACGCTGGCTGCGGAGATCGCACAGGCGCAACAGGAAAACCAGTCGATGGCGGTGCTGCTGCTGAAGGTCGGGCGCTTCCAGGAGATCAGCGACACGCTCGGCTACCAGGAGGGCGACCATCTGATCGTCGAGATGGCCGGGCGCCTGCAGCACATCGCCGGCCCGAACAAGTCGGTCGCGCGCGTCGGCGAGGACGAGTTCGCGATCATCATGCCGCGCTCGAGCGCCGAGGCGGCGATGCGCGTGGCGCACCATGCGATGCGCGAGGTGTGCGACCCGGTGATCTTTGCCGGGCTGGCGATGGATCCGCACGCCCATATCGGCATCTCGCTGTACCCCGGGCATGGCAATACGCCGGAGGCGCTGCTGCGGCGTGCGAAGATCGCCGCGGTGCAGGCCCGCAGGACGGCGTGCAAATACACGCTGTACAAGGGCACCGAAGATCGCGAGAGCACGCGCCGGCTGGAGCTGATGAGCGAGTTGCGCCACGCGATCGACCAGAACGAGCTGCTGCTGTACTGCCAGCCCAAGGTGGCGATCCGCAGCGGCGAGATCTGCGGCGCGGAGGCGCTGGTGCGCTGGCAGCACCCGCAGCACGGCATGATCGCCACCGGCGAGTTCATCGCACTCGCCGAACACGCCGGCCTGATCATGCCACTGACGCGCTGGGTGCTCGAAGCCGCTTTCCGCCAGTCCTATGCGTGGCACGAAAGGGGCATCAAGCGGCCGCTGTCGGTGAATCTGTCGGCACAGGACCTGCGCGATCCGCGCCTGATCGACCGCATCAGCGGCCTGTTCGCAACCTGGGCGCTGCCGCCCGAGCTGGTTCAGTTCGAACTCACGGAAAGCGCGCTGATGGAAGACCCTGCCGGCGCGCTGGAAACGCTCGCGCAGCTCAAGGATCTCGGCGTCGAGCTCTTCATCGACGACTTCGGCATCGGCTATTCCAGCCTGAGCTACCTGCAGAAGCTGCCGGTCGATTCACTGAAGATCGACCATTCCTTCGTGACCAGCATGCTGACCAACGCGGGCTCCGCGGTCATCGTTCACTCGACGGTGGAACTCGGGCACAACCTTGGGCTGGGCGTGGTCGCCGAGGGCGTGGAGAGCGAGGCGCTGTGGGACCGGCTCCTGGAACTGGGCTGCGACACCGCCCAGGGCCACTTCGTCGGCCGGCCGCTCCCGACCGAACAGTTCGACGAATGGGAGGCGCAGTCGCCGTGGAGCCGTTCGCCGGGCGGCGACGTCGCACTGCACTGAGCGCCGCGCCCCCACCCGTACGCAGGCGTCAGATGACGCCCTGTGCCAGCATCGCGTCGGCCACCTTCACGAAACCGGCGACGTTCGCGCCATCCACATAGCTGACCGAGCCGTCCGCACGGCGGCCGTGCTGCACGCAGGCGTCGTGGATGCTGTGCATGATGCCGAGCAGGCGCGCATCGACCTCCTCGCGCGGCCAGGACAGGCGCATCGCGTTCTGGCTCATCTCCAGACCCGAGGTCGCGACGCCGCCGGCGTTGCTGGCCTTGCCCGGCGCATACAGCACGCCGCCATCCTCGAACACGCGCACCGCCTCGGCCGTGGAGGGCATGTTGGCGCCTTCGGCGACGCACTTGACGCCGTTCTTCACCAGCTTGCGCGCATCCTCGCCGTCGAGCTCGTTCTGCGTCGCGCACGGCAGCGCGACATCCACCGGCACGTGCCACGGCGACGCGCCGGGCAGGAAGTTCGCCTTCACGCGCTGCGCGTAATCGCTGACGCGGCCGTAGAGGTGGTTCTTCACTTCCATCAACTCGGCAAGCTTCTCGGTCGTGAAGCCGTCCTCGTCGATCACCGTGCCGCTCGAATCGGACACCGTGACGACCTTCGCGCCCAGCGCCATCGCCTTCTCGACCGCGTACTGCGCGACGTTGCCCGACCCGGACACGCTCACGCGCAGGCCGTCGAAGGACATGTCCTTGCGCTTGAGCATCTCCTCGGCGAAATATACGGTGCCGTAGCCGGTCGCCTCGGGGCGGATCAACGAGCCGCCGAACGCGAGGCCCTTGCCGGTGAACACGCAGTCGGCACGGTTCGACAGCTTCTTCATCATGCCGGCCATGAAGCCGACCTCGCGCCCGCCCACGCCGATGTCGCCGGCCGGCACGTCGGTATCGGACCCGACGTGACGGAACAGCTCGCTGACGAAGGCCTGGCAGAAGCGCATCACCTCCGCGGGGCTCTTGCCCTTCGGGTCGAAGTCCGAGCCGCCCTTGCCGCCGCCCATCGGCAGCGTCGTCAGCGCGTTCTTGAAGGTCTGCTCGAAGGCGAGGAACTTGAGGATGGAGAGGTTCACCGAGGAGTGGAAGCGGATGCCGCCCTTGTAGGGGCCGATCGCCGAGCTGTGCTGGATGCGGTAGCCGCGGTTGACCTGCACGTCGCCGTGGTCATCGACCCAGGAGACGCGGAACATGATCACGCGCTCGGGCTCGACCAGGCGGTCGAGCAGGCCCTGCTCCGCATACTTCGGATGAGTCGAGATGAACGGCCACAGGCTTTCGATCACCTCGGTGACGGCCTGCAGGAATTCCGGCTGCCCCGGGTTGCGTGCGGCGACATGTTCCAGAAAATTCTCGAGCGACTGGTATTTCATCGAAATCCCTCAAATGGTGCATTCGGACGTATCTGCGGTGGATCGCCCGCCTTTATGCACCATTGCAGGGCGCATGATCAACGATTTTTTAAGTTTCTATTAACTATTGCCCCATTCTGGTGCGCACATACGTCACATGACGGCAGGAACAAGACGGCGACCGCTGGCGGGATACCGATGATGGCTGGCGCCGGGCGGGCATTTTATCGATGACAGAAGCTGCAGGTGTTGGCGATCGACGGCAGGATCGAATTGCTGCCGATCGAATCGCCCCGGCAGTTGCGTGGATTTCTTGCCGGAATCGACACCACGGTCGGTCGCGAAGATGACCGCGTATGAACCTGGTCGATTCATGCGGCTGGCTGGAATACTTTGCCAACGGCGCGAACGCCGATTTTTTTGCACCCGCCGTTGAAGACATCGATCAGTTGCTCGTTCCGAGTCTCTGCCTGTTTGAGGTTTTCAAGCGCGTATTGCAGCAACCCAGCGAGAGCGACGCCCTGCGCTGCATCGACCTGACCGACCACATTGCACTGAATGCGGCCCGTTTGTCGGTCGATCTCAAATTGGCGATGGCCGACAGCGTGATCTTATGCACTGCTCGCCAACACCACGCCACTCTGTGGACCCAGGGCTCGCATTTTGACGGTGTGGCCGGCGTTCGCTTTGTGGGGAAGCAAACGTAGGATTCACCCTCTCATCATTCACCTACAATGCCAGCAGCACCTGTCCTCCCGGCAACACGCCGCTCCTGACACGAGCGAAATTCAACAGCTCCTCCAACTCACCGCGCTGCGCGCGCCAGTCACGCAGATGACTACCTGCAACTGCAGATGGACAAGCGCAAGCTGCTGTGCGCGCTGATGCAGACGTTCGTGATCGCGTATGGAGAGAAAAAACGGGCCTGACGGTCACCAACCGGGTGCGCGCCAGAACTTGACCCACTATCTAAATACTTTGATAATCGATTACATGAAGACGCTACGCTTCGTCGGTTCGAGCCTCGATGATCTGCAGGATTTTCCCGCCGACGCTCGCAGGGCAGCCGGCTTCGAGCTGTTTGCGGTGCAGCGCGGACTGATGCCCACCGGCTTCAAGCCAATGCTGGCCGTCGGCCCGGGCGCCCACGAAATCCGGCTGCACGTTCTCGGCGAGTGGCGCGTCATCTACGTCGCCAGGTTTGAAGACGCGGTATACGTGCTCCACGCTTTCCAGAAGAAGACGCAGAAGACCCCGCAGCACGATATCGAACTGGCGGCACGACGGTACAAGCAGATCGGAGTCCGGACATGACCAAGGAAGCAATCGTCGAATCGAGTGGCAATGTGTTTGCCGATCTGGGGTTTTCGCCCGAAGAAGCGGCGCTGCTGGCAATGCGCGCCGAATTGATCGCACGCCTGCGCGAAACCATCGAGCAGGCGGGATGGACGCAGGTACAGGCGGCAAACCGGCTGGGTATCGGGCAGTCGCGCGTATCGGACCTGATGCGCGGCAAGTACGACAAGTTCAGCCTCGACATGCTGGTCACGCTCGCCACGCGAGCCGGCCGCCGGGTCGAGCTTGCGGTCGCCTGATTAGTTCCGGACAGCAAAACGGCGCCTCGCGGGCGCCGTTTTCTTGATGCCGAAGCGTCGAGCGCTTACATGCTGCGACGATACTGCCCGCCCACCTCGTACAGCGCGCTAGTGATCTGACCCAGCGAGCAGTAACGCACCGCATCGACCAGCACTTCGAACACGTTGCCGTTCTCGATCACCGTCTGGCGCAGCTTGGCCTGCCACTTCGGCGCCTCGGCCTTGTTGCGGGCGTGGAAGTCCGCGAGGCGAGTGAGCTGGCCCTGCTTCTCTTCCTCGGTCGAACGGGCAAGCTCGATCTCCTGCTGCGCCTGGCCCTTCGGGTTGAGGAAGGTATTCACGCCGATGATCGGGTAGGAGCCGTCGTGCTTCTTGTGCTCGTAGTAGAGCGACTCCTCCTGGATCTTGCCGCGCTGGTAGCCGGTCTCCATCGCGCCGAGCACGCCGCCGCGCGAGGCGATGGCTTCGAACTCCTTGAGCACCGCTTCCTCGACCAGATCCGTGAGCTCGTCGATGATGAAGGCGCCCTGGTTCGGGTTCTCGTTCTTCGCCAGACCCCATTCGCGGTTGATGATCAGCTGGATCGCCATCGCGCGGCGCACCGATTCCTCGGTCGGCGTCGTGATCGCCTCGTCGTAGGCGTTGGTGTGCAGCGAGTTGCAGTTGTCGTAGATCGCGATCAGCGCCTGCAGCGTCGTGCGGATGTCGTTGAAGTCCATCTCCTGCGCGTGGAGCGAACGGCCCGAAGTCTGCACGTGGTACTTGAGCTTCTGGCTGCGCTCGTTCGCGCCGTACTTGTTCTTCATCGCGACGGCCCAGATGCGGCGCGCAACGCGGCCGATCACGGAGTATTCCGGGTCCATGCCGTTGGAGAAGAAGAAGGACAGGTTCGGGGCGAAGTCGTCGATGTGCATGCCGCGCGCGAGGTACGACTCGACGTAGGTGAAGCCGTTCGACAGCGTGAAGGCGAGCTGCGAGATCGGGTTCGCGCCGGCCTCGGCGATGTGGTAACCGGAGATCGACACCGAGTAGAAATTCTGCACCTTGTGATGGACGAAGAACTCCTGGATGTCGCCCATCATCTTCAGCGCGAATTCCGTCGAGAAGATGCAGGTGTTCTGGCCCTGGTCTTCCTTGAGGATGTCGGCCTGCACGGTGCCGCGCACCGAGGACAGCGTCCATTCCTTGATCTTCTGGAATTCGGTCTCGGTCGGTTCGCGGCCGTTGTCGGCCTTGAACTTGGCGACCTGCTGCTCCATCGCGGTGTTGAAGAAACACGCGAGGATGATCGGCGCCGGGCCGTTGATCGTCATCGACACCGAGGTCGTCGGCGCGCACAGGTCGAAGCCGTCGTACAGCACCTTCATGTCGTCGAGCGTCGCGATCGACACGCCGGAGTTGCCGATCTTGCCGTAGATATCGGGACGCGGGTCGGGATCGCAGCCGTACAGCGTCACCGAGTCGAACGCCGTCGACAGACGGTGCGCGGGCATGCCTTCGGACACGCGCTTGAAGCGGCGGTTGGTGCGGAAGGCGTCGCCTTCGCCGGCGAACATGCGGGTCGGATCCTCGCCCTCGCGCTTGAACGCGAACACGCCCGCAGTGTAGGGGAAGGAGCCGGGAACGTTTTCCTTCATCAGGAACTTGAGCGATTCGCCGTCGTCATCGAAGTTCGGCAGCGAGACCTTGCGGATCTTGGTGCCGGAGAGCGAATCCGAGGTCAGCTTGGTGCGGATCTCCTTGTCGCGGATCTTCACGACGTATTCGTCGGCCGCGTACAGCTCCTTGGTGCGCGGCCACATCTCGAGCAGCTTCTTCGCCGCCGGGGTGAGCTCGCCGTCCTTCCAGTCGATCATTTCGGCGAACGAGCCGGCTTCCTTGCCGCACTGCTCGAACAGGCCCTTCGCGATCTTCAGCGACTGGCGCTCACGGGCGACGCGGGCCTGCTGCTGCACGTGCTTGTGGTAGTCGCGCACCGAGTCGGCGATCTCGGCGAGGTAGCGCACACGCTCGGCGGGAACGATCGCGCGACCGCGGCTCGAGGCCTTGATCGTGACTTTCGGCAGCGAACCCGGCTTGGCTTTCAGACCCTTCTCCATCAGACGCGGGAAGATCGCCTGGTACAGCGCGGTGATGCCGTCGTCGTTGAAGCGCGCCGCCATCGTGCCGAACACGGGCATTTCGTCGGTCGGCGTGCTGAAGAGTTCGCGGTTGCGCTGGTACTGCTTGCGCACGTCGCGCAGCGCGTCCTCGGCGCCCTTGCGGTCGAACTTGTTGATCGCGACGAAGTCGGCGAAGTCGAGCATGTCGATCTTCTCGAGCTGGCTCGCGGCGCCGAATTCGGGGGTCATCACGTACAGCGACAGGTCGACGAAGGGCACGATCGCGGCGTTGCCCTGGCCGATGCCGGAGGTTTCGACGATGACGAGGTCGAAGCCGGCGAGCTTGGCGGCGGCGATGACTTCGGGCAGCGCGGCGGAGATTTCCGAGCCGGTGTCGCGCGTCGCCAGCGAGCGCATGTAGATGTTCTCGTGCTCGATCGCGTTCATGCGGATGCGGTCGCCGAGCAGCGCGCCGCCGGTGCGCTTGCGCGAGGGGTCGATCGAGACGATGCCCACACGCAGCTTGTCGTTCTGGTCGAGGCGGAAGCGGCGCACCAGTTCGTCGGTGAGCGAGCTCTTGCCCGCGCCGCCGGTGCCGGTGATGCCCAGCGTCGGGGTCTTCAGCTTGGCCGCGGCCTCGACCAGCGCCTTCTTGACGTCGTCGCCGTAGGCGCCGTTTTCCAGCGCGGTGATGATGCGCGACAGGCTGCGCAGCTGCGTCTTGCGCTCACCGGTGGTGAGCTGCTTGATGACCGCATCGGCCGCACCCGGCGCGGCGCTGGTCAGGTCGAAGTCCGAGTTCGCAACCAGATCGTTGATCATGCCCTGCAGGCCCATCATCGCGCCGTCTTCCGGCGAGTAGATGCGCGTGACACCGTACTCGTGCAGCTCCTTGATCTCGGACGGCACGATCACGCCGCCGCCGCCGCCGAACACCTTGATGTTCTCGCCGCCGTTGGCCTTCAACAGGTCGATCATATACTTGAAGAACTCGACGTGACCGCCCTGGTAGCTGGTGATCGCGATGCCCTGCACGTCTTCCTGCAGCGCGGCGTTGACGATCTCGCCGACCGAGCGGTTGTGGCCCAGGTGGATGACCTCGGAGCCGGTCGATTGCAGAATCCGCCGCATGATGTTGATCGATGCGTCGTGGCCGTCGAACAGCGCTGCGGCGGTGACGAAACGCACCTTGTGCTGCGGCTTGTAGGCGACGAGCTTCTTGGCTTCGCTGAGATTGGTCATGCCTTCTTCCCTCTGGTTGGCGCCCGGACGGCGCTCGGTCATGTTTGTGGGCTTAATGGTAGAAGGCGGACGAGGCATTTGCCATTGTGCGTACCGACGACAATCGTGCAAAATCCGCCAATCGCTCAGTGACCGTCCGGACGCTTTCGCATGCCTGCCCCCCCGCCGCCTCCCGGTACCGATGCCGCGCCGCTTCGCCCGAAGCGCGCCACGGTGGCCATGGGGTTCGTCACCGGCATGCTGTCTGGCCTGCCGCGGCGCGGGCGCGACGCGGCGCCCTTCCTCGCCGCGGCCGGCATCGACCTTGCAGACCCCGCCACACGCATCCCGATCGATCGCTACGCGCGGCTGTACAACGACATCACGCGCGCGCTCGACGACGAGGGCTTCGCGCTGTTCGCGCAGCCGATGCGCACCGGCAGCTTCGAATTCCTGTGCCGCGGCATGCTGGGGGCGGCGACGCTGGGCGAGGCGCTCGACCGCGCGGCGCGCTTCCTGCGCATCGTGCTGCCGGACCTCGCCGTGAGCGTGCGCCGCGCCGAGGACCCCGACGACGAGCGCGCCGAACTGCGCATCTCGGAGACGCGTCGCCTCACGGACTACCGCGGCGACCCGGCGCGCGTGTTCGCGTTCGAATGGTTGCTGCGCCTGATCCACGCGGTGTCGTGCTGGCTCGTCGGCCGCGGCCTGGCGCTCGACTCGGTGCATTTCCCCTATCCCCGCCCGGCCCACGCCAACGACTACGCGCTGGTCTATACGGAGCATTCCTTCTTCGATGCCGGCACGCTGGTCGCGCGCCTGCGCGACAACCTGCTCGACCTGCCGGTGCGGCGCGACGAGGCGGCGCTGAACGCCTTCCTCGACGGCGCGCCGGGCAAGATCACGATGCTGTACCGGCGCGACCGCGACATGGTGCTGCGCGTGCGCGACCTGCTGCGCGACGCGCTGCCGGCGAGCCTGGCGCTGGAGGACATCGCCGCTCGCCTGCATCTTTCGCCGCGCACGCTGCACCGCCGCCTCGATGACGAGGGCGCGACCTTCCGCTCGATCAAGGACGCGCTGCGGCGCGACATCGCCTTGTCGCGGCTGACCAAGACGCAACAGCCCGTCGCCACGATCGCGGCCGAACTCGGCTATGCGGACACGTCCGCCTTCTACCGCGCCTGCGTCGCGTGGACGGGGCTCTCGCCCGAGCGCTTCCGCCAGCAGCTTCACCATCAGCCGGCCGGCCGCCGTACCTCGTAGGGAGAAGTTTCATGTGGGAGCGGCAGCCGCCACATCCACGTCCTGCTCTAGAATGGTGCGGACTCTGCTGGAGCTGCCCGCCCGATGCTACGCAACGCCCCTTCGCCCGAGTCTCCCAAACCTCAATCGCGCATGTCCTCGCACGAGCTGCGCCGCTACGACCTGCTGCTCGCCGGCCTCGACCTGCTCGACCAGGCCATCGCGGTGTTCGACGCGACACCGAAACTCGTCACCTGGAACAAGGCGATGCTGCGCCTGCTCGATTTTCCCGAGAGCATGGTGCGTGTCGGCACGCCGTTCGAGGAATTCGTGCGCTTCAACGCCGAGCGCGGAGAATACGGCGACGGCGAGCTGGAGAAGCTGGTGTCCGAGCGCATGGCGGCGGCGCGCGCCTTCCTGCCGCACTACGCCGAGCGCAAGCGCCCGAACGGCAAGATCCTCGCGATCCGCGGCGTGCCGATTCCCAACCTCGGTTTCGTCTCGCTGTGGACCGACATCACCGAGCAGCGCCGCGCCGAGGAGGTGATCCACCAGCAGAACCTCGAACTGGAAGGCCGCGTGAAGGCGCGCACCCAAGAACTCGAGAACGCCAACGCCCGCCTCGCCCACGCCAACGCGGAGATCGACGAGATCGCCGGCGCGCTGCGCCACAGCGAGGAAAAGCTCAAGACCATCATCGACTCGATTCCGGCGCTGATTGCCTACGTCGATCGCAACGAGGTGTACCAGTTCGCGAACCGCGGCTATGCCGAGTGGTTCGGACTGAGCAAGGACGAGATCGTCGGACGCACCATCGCAAGCGTGTTCGGCCCCGAGCTCTATCCGCTCGTGCGGCAACGCCTGGCGGTCGTGGACCGCGGCGAGCGCGTCAGCTACGAATACGCGCGCAAGCTCGCCAACGGCCGGACGGTGCATGCGCGCAGCGTGATCGTGCCGGAGCTGTCCGCGCAGGGCGAAGTGCTGGGCTATTTCGTGCTGTCGAACGACATCACCGAGCAGAAGGCAAACCAGGCCGCGCTGATCCAGGCGCAGAAGATGGAGGCCGTGGGCCAGCTGACCGGTGGCCTCGCGCACGACTTCAACAACCTGCTGACGATCATCATCGGCAACCTCGCAGCCCTGCAGGCGCAGGCCCCGCCGGGCGCGCTCGCCGAGCACCTCGATCCCGCGCTGCACGCCGCGCGCCGGGGCGCGGAACTCATCAAGCGCCTGCTGACCTTCTCGCGCGGCCAGGCGCTGGAACCGCGCGCGGTCGAGGTCGGTGCGCTGGTGCAGGACATGGCGCAGCTGCTGGCGCGCTCGCTGACCGAGAACGTGCGCCTGCACACGAGCCTGCCGGGCGCGCCGCTGTTCGCCTTCGTCGACGCCCACCAGCTCGAGAACGCGCTGCTCAACCTCGCCCTCAACGCGCGCGACGCGATGCCCGACGGCGGCGACCTGACGATCGCGATCAGCGAGCGCCACCTCGACGAAAGCGTCGCCACGCTGGCCGAACTGCCGGCGGGCGACTACGTGCAGATCGACGTCACCGACACCGGCAGCGGCATCGCCCCCGAACTGCTGCCACGCCTCTTCGAACCCTTCTTCACGACCAAGCCCTTCGGGCGCGGCAGCGGGCTGGGCCTGGCGATGGTGTACGGCTTCGTGCGCCAGTCCGGCGGCAACATCCGCATCCGCAGCACGCCCGGCAAGGGCACGACGGTCACCTTCGTGCTGCCGCGCGCGGACGCCCCCGCGCCGACCGACGAGAGCGGCGCGGCCCCGGCCGTGAGAGCGGGTCGCAGCGTGTCCGGCCCGGTCCTCCTGGTCGAGGACGAGCCCGAAGTGCGGCGTATCATCCGCCTGCAGCTCACCGCGCTGGGCTACACGGTGATCGAGGCGGCCGACGGTGTCGAAGCGTGGCTGCTGCTCGAAGCGGTGTCCGACATCGCGATCCTCGTCACCGACACGATCATGCCCGGCGGCATCGGCGGGCGCGAACTCGTGACGCGCACGCGCGCCTTGCGTCCCGACATGCCCATCCTCATGATTACCGGTTACGCGAGCGACAACGTCCTCGCCGGCACCGCCGAACTCGACGTGCCCGTACTGCGCAAGCCCTTCGACCAGGCTGCGCTCGCCGCCGCGCTCGACGAGTTGCTCGAACACCCGGGAACCACAGCCATCCAGAGAGAGGAAGCCCCCGACCGATGACCGGACCAGAGACCTCGCAGCTTAAAGAGACCTCCTCGCCGCTGATCCTCGTGCTGGAAGACGAGCCCGACATCGCCCGCATCATCTGCAGCGCGCTGTCCGGCTACGGCTTCCGCAGCGAACACCTGCGCACCGGGCGCGACCTGCTCGCGCGTGCGCACCAGACCTCGCCCGACCTCGTGATCGTCGACCTCGGCCTGCCCGACATGGACGGCATGCAGGTCGTGCGCGAACTGCAGGACGGCAGCCCCTGCGCGGTGCTGATCCTCACCGGCCGCAACGACGTCACCGACCGCGTGCTGGGCCTCGAACTCGGCGCCGACGACTACATCGTCAAGCCCTTCGAACCGCGCGAACTGGTCGCCCGCGTGCGTTCCATACTGCGCCGCTACACCCGCTCGGCCACGCCCGAGGCCGGCGGCGAGGCGCCCGCCGAACGCACCGTCGCCTGCTTCGGCGACTGGCGCTTCGACACCGGACGCCACTCGCTGGTGCACGCGGACGGCAGCGAGACCGCCCTGTCGTCGGCCGAAGCCGCCCTGCTGCTGACGCTGGTGCGCCGCCCGAACAAGATCCTCAGCCGCGAGCAGTTGCTCGGCGAGCGCGACGTCGACCCGTTCGACCGCAGCATCGACGTGCGCATCTCGCGCCTGCGCCGCAAGCTCGGCGACGACCCGCACAGCCCCAAGCTGATCAAGACGGTGTATGGCGCGGGCTATCTCTTCGCCGCGCAGGTCGGCTGGGAATAGGCGCGCGGGGCGAGCCCGGACGGCCGGGGCGCATCCCCTCAGGAGCCGCGCCGCCATACCGCAGCCAACGCCTTCGCCTTCAACCACACGGACAGACGATCGTCCGACAGCGCATCGAGGAAGTCCGACAGGCGCTTGGACTTCGCCATCGTGTACAGCGTCACCGCCGCGGTGGCCGTACCGACGAGGCCGAACATCGCAAGCCGCTGCGCGATTGGCGCGTCGGCCTCGGCCAGCAGATTCATGCCGAGAAAGCCCGTGGTGATCGAGCCGATCAGGCCGAACACCGTGACAACGGTCAGGCGCACGACCGTGTTGGCCTGCCGCCGCAAGCTGTCCGCGGCGAGGTAGTCGTCCATGTCGGCGATGCGCTCCTTGACTTCCGCATACAGCGGATCGAGTTCCAGATGCGACGCCGTCATGCGGAACAGCGTACGCGCCTGCGCCTGCTCGGCGATTTCGTGGAACCAGTAGCGGTGCGTGAAGCGCAGGAAACCCTCGAAACAGCCGCGTATGGCGCGCTTGAAACGGCGCACGCTGGCCGGATCGGTGACATGCAGCCGCTTCAGCGCCTCGACGAGGCGGTCCGAGAACATCAGCAGCGCCGCCTTCTGGAAATGCGCGATCAGGAACAGCAGGAAGTGCTGGTGCCGGAACTGCGCCAGCACGCCGTATTCGCGGCTCGTGAAGTAGGCCGAACGCGCATCGCCGACGACCACGATCGAGTGGCCGCTGCACAGATAGCGCGTATACGGCGCGGCGCCGCTGTCGCTCCAGAAACGGTCATAGCAATAGCGCCGCTCGAAGTCGGTTATCTGCGACTCGGCGAACAGATCGCACTCGCCGCCGCCGGGCGCAAGCGGGTCCTGCCGTGGCGCGGGTCCGCTCACGAGCCCCAGGCGGATGAAGTCGCTGCGCGCGAGTGCAGCCGGCTCATCGACGGCGAGGTAGGCCATCAAGGGCATGCGGTAATACTCGATCTGACGGTAGCGCAGGTCACCGTCGCGCTCCGAGCGGTCGCTCACCAGAGGTTCCAGCGCGAAGGCCCAGTGCGCCGCGATGCGCGGCGCGCGATGCTGGCGGACATGGGCGAGGAAGTCGTCGCGCCTTTGCTCGTCGGAAGCGGCGAGCACCGCACCATTGGCGCCCAACCAGTCGAAGCGGGTCAGACCGTGCATCGTTCGGCCGCCGGCATTCCAGCCGGACGGATAGGCTCGCCCCAAGCGGTACATCAGTTCCTGGGCGAGCGACAGCGGCAGATCCTCGGCCCGCAGCGCCACCTTCAAAAGCACGACGTCGACATCGAAGAAGAAGTGCAGCCGCATCTGCGTAACGTCGAGGCACACCGGCTCGTCCCCGTCGCGCACGGCGACGCGCGCCGCGACGATGTCACCGCGCTCGAAGATGCGCATCGGGGACTCCTCATAGCCCCCCTCCCCGCTGCGCCCGGACACCCCGTCCCCGTACAGGAAGCGCTGCACGTAGGGCAGGAAGGTGACGAATTCGTTGTAGTGCCGCTCGGAGAAATGCTCCTGCTCGCGCGCGTACTCGCGCCACGCCGTGGTCCCGGCCGCCTGTTGCAGCATCCACCATGGGCGCTGCCGGGCTCCCGACGCGTCCGCGACCGGCAGCAGCCGCAGCGGCCACAGCAGCGTCAGGTTGAAATGCCGCACAACGGGATCGTGAGCCTGACTGTCGGCCATCGCGGGAACCTGTCGGGAGGGGAGCCGGATGCGCCAGTGTAATCACGGAAGGCGGGCGCAGGCGAATGCCTCCGCCCGTGCAGGCGGCCGGGTGCGACGTTTGCCACGCCCGCTTGCATCCCTCTCGACGCTGGCGGGCGAAATAGCCATAATTATGAATTCTTAATCCAAACCTAGACCTCGGAGATTTCCATGACGCAGCGCCCGTTCAAGATCCTCGGCATCCAGCAGATCGCCATCGGCGGCCCGAGCAAGGACAAGCTCAAGACCCTGTGGGTGGACATGCTCGGCCTGGAAGTCACCGGCAACTTCGTCAGCGAGCGCGAGAACGTGGACGAGGACATCTGCGCGATGGGCAAGGGGCCGTTCAAGGTCGAAGTGGACCTGATGCAGCCGCTCGACCCGGAAAAGAAGCCGGCGGTGCACGCGACGCCGCTGAACCATGTCGGCCTGTGGGTCGATGACCTGCCGACGGCGGTCGAGTGGCTGTCCGCCAACGGCGTGCGCTTCGCCCCGGGCGGCATCCGCCGCGGCGCCGCGGGCTACGACATCACCTTCCTGCACCCGAAGGGCAACGAGGAGTTCCCGATCGGCGGCGAAGGCGTGCTGGTGGAACTGGTGCAGGCGCCGGCGGAAGTCGTCGAGGCGTTTGCGAAGCTGGCGGGCTGACCGTCGATATGGACGCGGCGGGAGTAGCCGAAGGCGGATGCCGCCAATCGAACGCAAGGGGTGGCTCCACCGCCGATGTGGCGGGATGCGCTGCGCTCCTCCCGCCCTACGGTCCGTGCCTGCGATGCGCTAGTTGACACACCACGCAGGGCGGGATGGCATCCCGCCCTGCGTGAAACGTCAGAGCCTCGCCGTATTGAAGGTGTCGCACGCCTTCAGCGAGCCCTTCTCCAGCCCGGTGCGGAACCAGCGCACGCGTTGCGCGGAACTGCCGTGCGTGAAGCTGTCGGGCACCACCTGCCCCTGCGTCTGCTTCTGCAGGCGGTCGTCACCGATTGCCGTCGCGGCGCCGAGCGCTTCCTCGACGTCGCCCGCCTCCAGCACTTGGCGACTGCGATCGGCGTGATGCGCCCATACGCCCGCCAGACAGTCTGCCTGGAGTTCCAGCCGCACCGACAGCTGGTTACCCTGACGCTCCGACACGCGCTCGCGCGCCCGCTGCACCTTCTCCGAGATCCCCAGCAGGTTCTGCACGTGATGGCCGACCTCGTGCGCGATCACGTAGGCCTGAGCGAAGTCGCCGGGCGCGCGGAAGCGGTTCTTCAATTCGTTGAAGAAGGACAGGTCGAGATAGACCTTCTGGTCCGCGGGACAGTAGAACGGCCCCATCGCCGCCTGGCCGACGCCGCAGGCGCTGCGCGTCGCGCCGGTATACAGCACCATGCGCGGCTCTTCGTACCGCCCGCCGCCCGACTTGAAGATCGTGCCCCAGGTGTCCTCGGTATCCGCCAGCACCATGGACGCGAAGCGTGCGAGCTCGTCCTCGGCGGGCGAGCGTGGCGCCGCGCGACTCGCGGCCGGCGGTGGCGACTGGCTGACGCTCGCGGTGTCGAGGATCACGCGCGGATCGATGCCGAAATACATCGCCACCAGCGCGATCACGATCGTGCCGACGCCGATGGAACGTCCGCCGCCGAAGCCGCCGCCTCCTTCCCCCCGGCGGTCCTCGACGTTGTCGCTTTCCCGTCCGTCGCGAAACAGCATGCCTTTCCCTCGTCGTTCGCTGGTTTGTAACTTTTTCCATTATGGCTCAACGCAACCGTCACACCCGTAGCGGGGCGTAACGAGGCATGGCGGCGCGCGCGCACGCTCCTGTCGCGTTTGTCGACTTTGCCACGCGGCAGCGCGGGCTACCGCGAAGACGGCGACTCGCGTGCCGGATCACACCGGGCGCCGGGCGGTCCCGCGCCGGCGGCGGAAACGGGACTGCCGTGCACCGGGTCGGGTTGCCCGCAAATGCTGCGGCGCAAAAATTGCTTTATTTCCCCAATACTTGTGCGGTCTTGTGTTCCCGGCCGCCCGCGGCCGACGCATGCGTCGTGCGTCAGGGCGCAGCCGGGAATGATCATTGGGGCCGCATCGCCGAATCGCAGCTTTTCTGTCAGGAGGGCCCCATGGGCACGACTCCGGTGCGCAACGAGCATTTGCAGCTGGTCACGATCTATGAAATCAGCAAGATCCTGGGCGAGCCCCTGGACTTGCCGAAGATGATGCACAGGATACTGAACGTCTTCGCGATCTACCTCGAAACGCGCCAGGGGACGATCAGTCTGGTGCACGAATCGGGGGAATTGCACCTCGTTGGTGCGAGCGGGATGTCCGGCGAGGAGTTCAGCAAGTGTCGCGAATGCATCGGCGAGGGGCTGCCCGGGAGGATCTTCCGCACCGGGATGCCGGTCGTGATTCCGGACATCACGAAGGAGGCCGGCTTCGTGCATTGCCACGGCTGCACCGGGGAACTGGAAAGCCAGGGCCGGCGCGTCGCGTACATCGGGGTGCCGATCAAGACCGGTCGCGAGGTGGTCGGCGTGATGGCCGTCGAGCGGGTCATCTTCGACGCGTCGCATCGCTTCGACGAGGACGTGCATCTGCTCAAGATGGCCGCCAACCTGATCGGGCAGGCGGTGCGCTTGCACGGCGAGACGGGTGCCGACGCGCTGCCGCCGGGCCAGGAAAGGCGCGCGCCCATCCTGGCGAAACGGCGTGAGCGTTACAGCCTGGAGAACGTCGTCGGCAACTCCGCGTCCATGCAGAAGGTGTTCGCCGAGGTGCACCAGTCGGCGCCGTCGCGCTCGACGATCCTGCTGCGCGGCGAGAGCGGCACCGGCAAGGAAGTCATCGCGCGCGCGATCCACTTCCTCAGTCCGCGCCGCGACGGCCCCTTCATCAAGGTCAACTGCGCGGCACTGTCGGAAACGCTGCTCGAGTCGGAGCTCTTCGGGCACGAGAAGGGCGCCTTCACCGGCGCGCAGTTCGAGCGCAAGGGGCGCTTCGAGCTGGCCCACGGCGGCACGCTGTTCCTCGACGAGATCGGCGAAATCTCGCTCGCGTTCCAGGCCAAGCTGCTGCGCGTGCTGCAGGAACGCGAGTTCGAGCGCGTCGGCGGCAACCGTCCGATCAAGGTGGACGTGCGCCTGATCACGGCGACGAACCGCGACCTGGAGCGCGCGGTGGCGAAGAGCGACTTCCGCTCCGACCTGTACTACCGCATCAACGTCGTGAGCATCTTCATGCCGCCGCTGCGCGAGCGGCGCGAGGACATCCCCTCGCTGGTCGAACACTTCCTCACCCGCTACAACGGCGACAACGAACGCGAGCTGGAGATTGCGCCCGAGGCGATGCACATCTTCAAGCACTGCTACTGGCCGGGCAACGTGCGCGAACTGGAGAATTGCGTCGAGCGCACCGCAACGATGACGCGTGGCAACGTGATCAGCGAGATGAACATCCCCTGCCACTTCAACCGCTGCCTGACGCAGGCGCTCCACGACCTGACCGCGGGGGAGCATGACGGGCGTCCGGCCCGGAGCGGGCTCGCGGCCATTCCGATCCGCCCGGCGCCGATGGAGCCCGAAACGGCACAACCAGCGCCGGGACTCTCGGAGCGCGAAACGCTGCTGTGGGCACTGGAGCAATCGCGCGGCGTGCAGGCCAAGGCGGCGCGGCTGCTGAACCTGTCGCCGCGGCAGTTCGGCTATGCGCTGCAGAAGCACGACATCCGCGTGAAGAAGTTCTGACGTCCGCAGCGGCTGCGGGTGGTCGAAGCCACGGCGCTCCCTCTCCCGGCGCCGTGGCTTTTTTTCGCCTGCGCGACGGGGCGAATGTCGATCCTTCGACAAATCGCCCGGAGCCGTTGCAAATGTCCGGTTTGTCACCTCGCTGTAGCGCACCAAACAACACGCAAGTCATTGTTTTTATTTTAATTCAGCTAGTGGCACGGTTCTGGCTGATGCATGCCTGAAGGGAATTCCGCCCGTCACCATTCATCGTCAGAGGTCACCATGGAAGCTACCGCCTACGTTGGTGTGCAGGAAATCAAACCGCTGCAGCAACTGCTCGACAAGGTCGCCGAACACAAGGGCTGCGGCACTTCGGGCGGCAGCGGCAAATCGAGCTGCGGCTCCTCGGCCGGCCCGGCCGACATGTCGCCGGAAGTGTGGGAGAAGGTGAAGAACCATCCCTGCTACAGCGAGGAAGCCCATCACCACTACGCGCGCATGCACGTCGCGGTGGCGCCGGCGTGCAACATCCAGTGCAACTACTGCAACCGCAAGTACGACTGTGCGAACGAGTCGCGCCCCGGCGTCGTCAGCGAGAAGCTGACGCCGGAGCAGGCGTCGAAGAAGGTGCTCGCGGTGGCCTCGGCGATCCCGCAGATGACGGTGCTGGGCATCGCCGGACCGGGGGACCCGCTCGCGAACCCGGAAAAGACCTTCAAGACCTTCGAGCTGATCTCGAAGACGGCGCCCGACATCAAGCTGTGCCTGTCGACGAACGGCCTGACGTTGCCGGACCACATCGACACGATCAAGTCCTTCAACGTGGACCACGTGACGATCACCATCAACATGGTCGATCCGGAGGTGGGACAGCACATCTACCCGTGGATCTACTACCAGAACAAGCGCTGGAAAGGCATCGAGGCGGCGCGCATCCTCAGCGAACGGCAGCTGCTGGGGCTGGAGATGCTCACCGCCAACGGCATCCTGTGCAAGGTCAACTCGGTGATGATCCCGGGCATCAACGACCACCACCTGGTCGAGGTGAATCGCGCGGTGAAGTCGCGCGGGGCCTTCCTGCACAACATCATGCCGCTGATCTCGGCGCCCGAGCACGGCACGGTGTTCGGCCTGACCGGCCAGCGCGGGCCCACCGCGCAGGAGCTGAAGGCGCTGCAGGACGCCTGCGAGGGCGAGATGAACATGATGCGCCACTGCCGCCAGTGCCGCGCCGACGCGGTGGGGCTGCTGGGCGAGGACCGCAGCGCCGAGTTCACGACCGAGAAGATCGACGCGATGGAGGTCGAGTACGACGCGACGACGCGCCAGGCCTATCAGGATCTGGTCGAGGAACAGCGCCAGGCGAAGGTCGCGGCGAAGCAGGAGGAACTGGCCGGCCTCGCCGGAGCGGAAAGCGACATCAAGCTGCTGATCGCAGTCGCGACCAAGGGCGAAGGCAAGATCAACGAGCACTTCGGCCATGCGAGCGAGTTCCAGGTGTACGAGCTCTCCACCGGCGGGGCCAAGTTCGTCGGCCATCGCCGCGTCGATCTCTACTGCCAGGGCGGCTTCGGCGACGAGGACACGCTGCCGACCGTGGTGCGCGCGATCAACGACTGCCATGCGGTGTTCGTCGCGAAGATCGGCGGCTGTCCGCGCGACGAGCTGAAGGCGGCGGGCATCGACCCGGTGGACCGCTACGCCTACGAGTTCATCGAGCGCTCGGCGATCGCGTACTTCCGCGAATACCTGGACAAGGTCGCGGCCGGCGAGATCGTGCATGAGTCGCGCGGCGATGCCGACATCCGCCAGGGGGCCTACGTCGCCGCCGCGTGAGCGGCGCGGCGTCCCCCGAATCGTCAGGAGAACAGCATGGCCTACACGATCGTTGCCGACCAATGCACCGGCTGTTGCGCATGCGAGCCGGAATGCCCGAACAAGGCGATCAGCGCGGAGAAGAGCATCTTCGTGATCGACCCGGAGAAGTGCACCGAATGCATCGGGCACTTCGACGAACCGCAGTGCGTCGCCGTCTGCCCGATCGACGACACCTGCATCATCGATGAAACCTGGCCCCGCCAAGAGGCCGTTGAGGAGATCAGTTCATGAACATTTCCATCACTCCCGCCGCCGAAAAATTCATGCGCCGCATGGTGCGCTTCGGCGGCGGCGGACCGGACGCCGGTTTCCGCCTGCAGGTGAGCGCCGGCGGCTGTTCCGGCTACGCGTCGGAGTTCAACGTCGAAACCGCGCGCGACGGCGATGCGACGCTGGACTGGAACGGCCTCAGGTTGATCCTGCCCGCCGAGTCGCGCCTGCTGCTCGAAGGGGTGACGATCGACTTCGCCGACACGCCGATGAGCTCGGGGCTGACCTTCATCAACCCCAACGCGAGCAGCTGCGGCTGCAGCACCAGCGCGCCGGCCGGCCCGGCAGGGGTGACTGCGGTCAGCATCGACTCGATCCGCCGCAAGGCCTGAGGCACCGGTCATGGCCCCCGCCCCCGACACCCCCTCCGACGGCATCCCCGCCGTCGACTGGCAGGGTCGGGCGCTCGACTGCGACATCTGCCCGCAGCGCGAGCTGCGCGCCGCGGGGCGCTGCGAACCGGGCCACGCCTGCGTCGCCGACCGCTACGCCAAGCGCATCGACCGCTTCTTCGCGTGGAACCCGAAGGTGGCCGACGCCTGCCTCGACCACCCGTACTTCGAGGTGCGCGCGGTCGCCGCCAAGCACGCCGACCTCTTCCTGCTGCCGCGCCTGCTGGGCGACCCCGACGAGACGGTGCGCTGGAGCGTCGCGCAGCGCCTGCCGCAGCGCTACCTGTTGCAGCTGCGCGACGACCCGGATCGCGAGGTGCGCATCCGCGTCGCGGCGCGGATGGAACCGTCGTCGCTGAAGACCATGCTCGACGACCCCGACTACTACGTGCGCACGGTGATCGCGCGCCGCCTGCCGCCCGGCCTGCTGCGACTGCTGCTGCGCGACCCGGACCGCGAAGTGCGCGCCGAGGTCGCGCGGCGCATCGACGCCGACAGCCTGCGCAGGATGGCGGACGACGCCGACCCGGCGGTGCGCCTGGTGGTCGCGCAGCGCCTGCCTGCGGCGCAGCTGCCGCTGCTGATCGACGACCCCGACTGGCGCATCCGCTACGAAGTCGCACAACGCATCGAGCCCGCGCGCCTCGGCCCGCTGCTCGAGGACGAGGACGCGGCGGTGCGCGAGGCCGCGCGCGCACGCAGCGAGGATCGCGTCGCATGAACCCGACCAACCCGAGGACAAGGCCATGAAGATCAATCGTGACGGCGACATCGTCGAACTCAACAGCCCCCCGCGCTTCGGTTACGGCGAGAAGGTGATGAGCACGAAGACGGTACGCAACGACGGCACCTTTCCGGGCCGCGAGATCGGCGACATCCTCGTGAAGAAGGGCGATGTCGGCTACGTCAGCAGCATCGGCACCTTCCTGCAGCAGTTCTACATCTACGGCGTCGAATTCGTCGATCACGGCTACCGCGTCGGCATGAAGGGGCGCGAGCTGGAATCGCTCGACTACGACGAGGACGAGGACGAGGACGCGGACGAAGACGAGGCCGCGGGCGAAACGGCCGTGGCCGATCTCGAACACTCTGCGGGAGCATCGTCATGATCGATCCGAAACTGCCCAAATTCGACTGGGGCATGCGCGTGGTCGCCCTCGCCGACCTGATCAACGACGGCTCCTACCCCGACCGCGAGCCCGACGCGCTGCTCGCGGGCGCGGGGACCGTCGGCGAGGTCGTGCAGGTGGGCCGCCACACCGAGACCGACACCCCGGTGTATCTGGTCGAGTTCCCCGACGGCAGCGTGATCGGCTGCCTCGAAGACGAAATCGCCCGGGCGTCGTGATCATGGGAGCCCCTGCGATGAACCCCTCCGCCCCCGCTCCTGCCCCGGTCAAGGCGGCCGCGACGCCGCGCTTCGGCTTCCGCGCCCAGCCCAATGAACTGGACCTGCGGCGCATCGAGCGCCTGCTCGAAAAGCGCATCCGCTACCGCTACGTGTCGCCGCGCGTCGAAGCCTGCGACGACGGCTACCGCGTCGTCAGCCCGTGCTGCTCGCGCAACGTGGACGAGAGCGGCGGCGACATCGACATCGCGCGCCTCGCCTGGGACGCCGCCGACGGCCACTGGCGGTTGTACTCGAAGGATCATTCAGGTGGCGAGTGGATGTATTACGACCGCGGCCGCCAGCTCGACGCCGTGCTGATGGCGCTGCTCGCCGACCCCTTCCGCGTCTTCTGGCCCTGAGCCCCGGCCCGCGATCATGGACGCGCCGATCTACCTCGACCACAACGCGACGACGCGGCCCGCGCCGGAAGTCGTCGCGGCGATGACGGCGTGCCTCGCCGACTGCTGGGGCAATCCGTCGAGCGCGCATCGCCTCGGCACGGCGGCGAAGGCGCGGCTCAACGCCGCGCGCGCGCAGGTCGCGGCCATGATCGGCAGCGCCGCCGCGCGCATCGTGTTCACGGCGAGCGCCACCGAAGCCAACCACATGGCGATCCTCGGCGCCCTCGCCGCGCGGCCGGACCGGCGCCACGTCGTCACCAGCGCGGTCGAGCATCCGTCCTCGCAGATGCTCTTCCGCCATCTGGAAAGCCGCGGCGTGCGCGTGACGACGCTCGGCGTCGATGCGGAAGGCCGCCTCGACCTCGCCGGAGTGGATGACGCGATCGGCGACGACACCGCGCTCGTGAGCCTGATGTGGGCCAACAACGAGACCGGCGTGCTGTTCCCGGTCACCGACATCGCGGCGATCGCGCAGCGCCGCGGCGTGCTGTTCCACTGCGATGCCGTGCAGGCGGCAGGACGCGTGCCGATCGACCTGTCGCAGCTGCCGGTCGACCTGCTGACGCTGTCGGCGCACAAGCTGCACGGCCCCAAGGGCGTCGGCGCGCTCCACGTGCGCAAGGAGTTCGCGCTGCCGCCGCTCGTCTTCGGCCACCAGGAACGCGGCCGGCGCGGCGGCACCGAGAACCTCGCGGCGATCGTCGGCTTCGGCGTCGCCGCGGAACTTGCGGCCCGCGCCGTGGCCGAGGACGTTCCCCGCATCGCCGCGCTGCGCGACCGGCTCGAGTTCGGCCTGCTGCAGCGCCTGCCGCAGGTGCATATCAACGGCGCGCCGGCCGGGCGCCTCGCCAACACCTCGAACCTGCGCTTCGCGTCGATCGACGCCGAGATCGTGCTCGACCGCCTCGACCGCGCCGGCGTGTGCGCCTCCAGCGGTTCGGCCTGCGCCGCGGGCGGCACCGAGCCCTCGCCGGTGCTCCTCGCGATGGGCCGGAGCCGCGCCGAGGCGCTCGCCGCCGTGCGCTTTTCGCTCGGGCGCGATACGACCGCAGAGGACATCGACCGGGTGCTCGACCTGCTGCCCGGCATCGTCCGCCCGCTGCTCGGGAAGGCGGCATGAATCCGATTCACGCAAACCTGGAGTTCGCACCATGAAAGTCATGATCCGCAAGGACCACGCCGGCGCGCTGTCGGCCTACGTGCCGAAGAAGGACCTCGAAGAGCCGATCGTCGCGATGGAGAAGGAAGGCATGTGGGGCGGCAAGATCACGCTCGGCAACGGCTGGCAGCTTGAGCTGCCGGACCTCGCGGCCGACACGCGGCTGCCGATCACGGTCGAAGCGCGGCGCCTGGGAGACTGATATGAGACCCCCACGCTCACTTTGTTCGCGGCCCCCCAAGGGGGCGCAGGCCTCCCTTGGGGCGGCCCGGCGGGAGGCCTGATATGTCGATGTCCCCCCAACAACTCGAACACGTGTGCTCGCTGCTGGGCCGCGCCACCCCCGCCGAGAACCCGCTGCCGGTGCTGCGCGCCGCGTTTCCCGGCATGGTGTTCACGCGCTGCGACGCCTCCGACATGGACGGCGAGACGCCCGCGCTGCACGCCGGCGGCTACGACCTCTTCCTCGTCGACAACTCCGACCACTGCTGGCGCATCACTGCCGACCCGCAGCGCGCCGGCGGCGTCGTGATCGCCGCACACAAATAGCCACCGGAGTTCCATCATGGACGACGACTGGATCCCCCTCGCCGACCCGGACATGAGCCACGCCGAGATCGACGCGGTGAGCGCGGTGCTGAAATCGTCGCGCGTCTCGGCCGGCCCGCGGCTCGAAGCCTTCGAGGACGAGTTCGCCGACTACGTCGGCCGCCGCTACGGCGTCGCGGTCGCGAGCGGCACGCTGGGCCTGATGCTGGGCCTGCGCGCGCTGGGCATCGGCCCCGGCGACGAGGTGATCGCGTCGGCCTACGGCTGGCACCAGATCGCCCACGCCATCGTGCTCGCCGGCGCGACGCCGGTGTTCGCCGAGATCGACTACTGGTCCGGCTGCCTCGCGCCGGACAAGGCCGCGCAGAAGATCACGCCGCGCACCCGCGCGATCGTCGCCGGCAACACCAATGGCCACCCGGCGGCGTGGAACGAGTTCCGCCAGCTCGCGACGACGCACAGCCTGAAGCTGATCGAGGACTCCACCGAGGCGATCGGCTCGCGCTACCAGGGCAGGCTTGTCGGCGGCTTCGGCGACCTCGCGATCTTCGACTTCTCGCAGCCCTCGGCCCTGTGCTGCGGCGAAGGCGGGATGATCGTCACCGACGACCCGGAACTCGCGAGCGAGCTGCGCTACCACCGCAGCCGCGCCCTCGACGAGCGCTTCTCGATCTCGATCGCCAACCGCGTGCCCGCCCAGGCCGCGATCAGCGACCTCACCGCCGCGCTGGGCCTCGCACAGCTCGCGCGCATCGACGAGATCCTCGCGCGGCGCAAGACGGTCGAGATCCACTACCTCGGCCAGATCCAATCCTTCGAAGGCATCAAGCCGCCCTACCTCGCGCCCGAGGTCGACGAGATCCACTGGATGCTGTTCCTCGTGCATCTGGGCACGCGCTTCACGAAGAGCGCGCGTAACCAGATCGTCGACGACCTCGGCACCGAATCGATCGAGGCCGCGGCCTTCTGCAACCCGCTGCACCAGCAGTACTTCTACACCACGCTGGGCTACAAGCGCGGCGACCTGAAGGTCACCGAAAAGATCGCCGATCGCGCGCTGGCGCTGCCCTTCCATGCCCACCTGAGCGAAGACCAGGTGCGCTTCATCGTTCAGACCGCCAAGGATTCGTCGGTGAATGTCGGCGCCGGCGCGGCGATCTACTGATCCATCCCACGGAGACCGAAAAATGACTGCCAACGCGCAACTGCTGGAAGACATTGCCGCCTCGCTCGCACGCGGCGCGCTGATCCCCTACCTCGGCCCCGGCCTGCTGGACCTCGTGCCCGACGCACCGGTGCCGCCCTCGCCCGAGCGGCTCGTCGCGCAGCTCACCGCGAAGACCACCGTGCCGCACAAGATCCGCAACAAACTCACCGCCGCGGCGCAATACATCGAGAACTTCAAGCACCGCAAGAGCCTCGTCGCGTTGATGAACGAAGCCTACGCGGCGAGCGTGCCACCCGGCGCCCTGCACCGCCGTCTCGCCGAACTGCCGCTGCCGCTCGTCGTCGATGCCTGGTACGACGACGCGATGCAGGCCGCCCTCGCCCCGCGTGCCGACTGGGGCCAGGTGCAGGGCCTGTCGCAGTCCGAGCATTTCGGCAACTGGTTCGGCTTCTACGGCGCCGACGGCACGGTGGTGCCCGACGAATACGCGTCGGGCTGGACGACGCTGCTCTACAAGCCGCTGGGCGCGCGCGCGCCGGCCGGCAACTACCTCATCTCCGACTCCGACTACGTCGAAGTGCTGACCGAGATCGACATCCAGACGCCGATCCCGCAGGCCGTGCAGGTGCTGCGCGACGGACGCAACTTCCTCTTCCTCGGCTGCCGCTTCAATGACCAGCTGCAGCGCACCTTCGCGCGCCAGATCATGAAACGCTCGTCGGACCGCCACTGGGCGGTGCTGCCGGGCGAGCCGACGCGCAACGAGCTGCGCTTCCTCGCCGAACAGAACATCACGCGCATCGACCTGCCGCTGGCCGAATTCGGGGCGCGGTTCGCCACGCTCGGCGCCGAGGCGACGGCGGCATAACCCCCCCCCACAACAGGTCCCCCTCCCGGAAAAGGAGAGCACCCCATGTACGCAGGCGACCACTGGAACCCCCAAGCCCTCGGCCTGATCCCCACCGTCATCGAACAGAGCGGCCGCGGCGAGCGCGCGTACGACATCTACTCGCGACTGCTGCGCGAGCGCGTGGTCTTCCTCGTCGGGCCGGTGAACGACGCGACCGCGAACCTCGTCGTCGCGCAGCTGCTGTTCCTGGAGTCCGAGAACCCGGACAAGGACATCTTCTTCTACATCAACTCGCCCGGCGGCTCGGTCACGGCCGGCATGGCGATCTACGACACGATGCAGTTCATCCAGCCGGACGTGTCGACGCTGTGCGTCGGCCAGGCCGCCTCGATGGGCGCCTTCCTGCTCGCCGCCGGCGCCAAGGGCAAGCGCTTCGCCCTGCCCAACTCGCGCGTGATGATCCACCAGCCGCTGGGCGGCTTCCAGGGGCAGGCCTCCGACATCGCGATCCACGCGAAGGAGATCCTCTACCTGCGCGAGCGCCTCAACGGCATCCTCGCGAAGCACAGCGGCAAGCCGGTGAAGCAGATCGAGAAGGACACCGACCGCGACAACTTTCTTTCAGCCGAGGCGGCCGTGGCCTACGGACTGGTGGATGAAGTGCTCACCAGCCGCGGCGCGGCGTCGGCATAACCGGGGAGTCCTGCAAAATGTCCGAGAAGAAATCCCCGACCGGCATCCCGGTCCACTGCTCCTTCTGCGGCAAGAGCGCCACGGAGGTGCGCAAGCTCATCGCCGGCCCGTCGGTGTTCATCTGCGACGAGTGCATCGACCTGTGCAACGACATCGTGCGCGAGGAAGCCGCCAAGGCCACCGCGTTCGCCATCGCCGACGGCGACCGCCCCCTGCCCACGCCGACCACGATCCACACGATCCTCGACCAGTACGTGATCGGCCAGGCGCGCGCCAAGCGCATCCTCGCCGTCGCCGTGTACAACCACTACAAGCGCCTGCGCCACCAGCACGACGACTCGCGCGACGGCGGCGAAGTCGAACTGTCGAAGAGCAACATCCTCCTCGTCGGCCCCACCGGCTCGGGCAAGACCCTGCTCGCGCAAACGCTCGCGCGTCTCCTCGACGTGCCCTTCGTGATGGCCGACGCGACGACCCTCACCGAAGCCGGCTACGTCGGCGAGGACGTCGAGAACATCATCCAGAAGCTGCTGCAGAAGTGCGACTACGACGTCGACAAGGCGCAGGGCGGCATCGTGTACATCGACGAGATCGACAAGATCGCGCGCAAGTCCGACAACCCCTCGATCACGCGCGACGTCTCCGGCGAAGGCGTGCAGCAGGCGCTGCTGAAGCTGATCGAAGGCACGGTCGCGGCTATCCCGCCGCAGGGCGGGCGCAAGCACCCGGGGCAGGACTTCATCCAGGTCGACACCAGCAACATCCTCTTCATCTGCGGCGGCGCCTTCGACGGGCTGGAGCGCGTCATCCGCCGCCGGCGCGAGAAGGGCGGCATCGGCTTCGGCGCCGAGTTGAAGGACGCCGCCGACCAGCGCAGCGCCACCGAACTGCTCGCCGGGGTCGAGCCCGCCGACCTGATCCGCTTCGGCCTCATCCCCGAGTTCGTCGGGCGCCTGCCGGTGGTCGCGACACTCGCCGAGCTCGACGAGGCGACGCTGGTGCAGATCCTCGTCGAACCGAAGAACGCGCTCATCAAGCAGTACCGCAAGCTGCTGGAGATGGAAGGCGTCGAACTGGAGGTCGCGCCCGCAGCGCTGTCGGCGATCGCGCGCAAAGCCCTCGAACGCCGCACCGGCGCGCGCGGCCTGCGCTCCATCCTCGAAGCGGCGCTGCTCGACACGATGTACGAACTACCGGACCGCCGCGACGTGCAGACGGTGCACATCGGCGCCGACGTGATCGAATCGGGCGCGCCCCCGATGCTGATCCCGGCGCGGCCCGAATTCGTCGAAGCCGCGGCCTGAGCGCGGACCGCGGCTCAGATGCCCGGCTGCAGCGTCACCGACAGGGTCTGCTCCTTGCCTTCGCGCAGCACGCCGATCGCGACGGTGTCGCCGACACGGCGCTCGTCGAGCAGCGCGGAGAGCTTCGCGACGGTATCGACCGCCTTGCCGTCGACCGACACGATGATGTCGCCCGGATACAGGCTGCCGTCGCGGTCCTGCCGGATGCCGCGCAGGCCGGCCTTGGCAGCGGCCGAGCCGGGCACGACACGCAGCACCACGACGCCCTCGACCTCGAGCTCGCGCACGAGGCGCGCGTTCACACCCTCGTCGATCTCGATACCCATCACCGGGCGCACGTACTTCCCGTTCCTGATCAGCTGGGGCACCACGCGCATCACGGTATCGACCGGGACCGAGAAGCCGATGCCCGCCGACGCGCCCGAGGGGCTGTAGATCGCGGTGTTGATGCCGATCAGCCGCCCGTTGGAGTCGAGCAACGGCCCGCCCGAGTTGCCCGGATTGATCGCCGCGTCGGTCTGGATCAGGTGCTCGATGTTGGTCCCGCCGTCTTCGCCCGGCAGCGAGCGGTCCAGCGCCGACACGATGCCGGTCGTGAGCGTCCAGTCGAGGCCGAAGGGGTTGCCGATCGCGAATACCTTCTGCCCGACCTTGAGGTCGCCGCTGGTGCCGACCGGCACCGGCGGCGGACGCTTGAAACCCACGCCAATCCTGAGCACCGCGATGTCGTGCGCGGGGCTCACGCCGACCAGCGCCGCCTGGTAATCGCGCCCGTCCGCGAGCTTCACGGTCGCCTGCGCAGCACCGCGGATCACGTGGAAGTTCGTCACCACATGCCCGGCATCGTCCCAGATGAAGCCCGACCCGGTGCCGCGCGGCACCGTCATCACGTTGCGCGTCCACGCGTCGCGCACGAACTCGGCGGTGCTGATGTACACCACCGAATTGCGCGCGTGCTCGAACAACTCGATCGTCGACTTCTCGTCGGCGGCGAGGTCGCCTCGCGGCGTGACGGTGCGCTCGGCCGCCTGTTTCGGGCTGAACCAGTCCTCAATGGCGGGCAGCACTCTCCACAGCAGCATCAAGGCAGCGAGTGCGAGCGCGACGACGAGCAGGCGCTGCAGGAAGCGGTCGCGCGGCGGCGCGGAAGGCGGGTATCGGTTGTCGGGGGGCATGATCTGGTCTGGCGCGGAGCGGATGCGGGCGCGCACTGCGGGTCAGCGCGGGTCACCGCGGCAGCCGGTGGCCGCGAAACCAGCACGATACCAACAGCGGCGGCGCCTGCGCCATAGGCAGACGCAGTGGCGCATTCCCGCTCAGTGCCGCGTGATCGAATCTGCCACTTTGGCGAACGCTGCGACGAGTTGCGCTCGCAGCTCCGCGTCGGCCACCTGCTCGTCGAGCGCGCGCGTCATGCACAGCATCCACGCGTCACGCGCGGAGCGGTCGATGCCGAAGCCGGCGTGGGCGCGTCCGAGGCGCGGGGGGCCGTGGCGCTCGGCGTACAGCGGCGGCCCGCCCAGCCAGCCGGCCAGGAACATGAAGAGCTTCTCCTTCGCGTGCGCCAGGTCTTGCGGATGCATCGCGCGGATCTTCTCCGCCTCGGGCAGTTCGCACATCAGCGCATAGAAGCGCTCGACCAGCCGGCGCACCGCAGGCTCGCCACCGAGCCTCTCGTAGTGCGGGTTCACATTCGCGACAATTTTCGGGATGGGAGCGTGCATCGGAGCGGCCTCAGAGGACGACGAGAGGGATGCCGAGCGACATGCGCCGCCCGAGCTGGCCGTCCACTTTACGCCGTACGCTCGCCAGATCCAGTGGTCGCGTGAGGATGCCGTCGGCGCCCGATGCGCGCAGCATCGCCACGTCGGGCGCGCTGCAGGCGTCGCACACGAGCAGGATCTTCACCCCGGCGAGATTCGCCTTGATGCGCGCGATCAGCGCCGCCTCCTGCCCGACGCACAGCCCGCGCCCGAGCAGGATCAGCTGCGGCGGCCACGCGCTGGCCTTGTCGAGCGCGGCGTCGAGCGCCTCGAACACGTGCGTCTCGTTTTCGTCGGCAAGCATGAACTGCAGCGCGATGCCGCTGACCTCGTCGTCATCGACGACGAAGATGCGCTTGTTCTCGACTGCCCTCTGGGTATCGACACCGATCTGCATGACGTGCTCCTGCGAGTGGGTTTGCCGATCATCAAGCAAGGCGTATTCCGGGCCCGCGACAGACATGCGCACCGCCCGCCGGCACCAGCGCCGGCGCGCAAAGCGCCATCCAGCGCCCGTTGCCGGCGCCCCTCCCCGCCCCGTCGTTCCGCGCAAGACTCTGTGCCCTTTGTTCGGTTTGTATATCGCCGCAACGCGCACGACACGACATCCGCGCAAACACACTTTTCCTTTATTTTCCGGCAGTTACGATAATTTTCCCGTACTGGCACAAGGGTTGCTGAAGAGGCTTGCACCGTGATGTCTCGCCGAACGCGCAACTTGAGACGAAGACCTATAAGAGTTTCGGAGCGGCCAATACCGGATGCATGCAACGGTAAGCGCTGAAAACCTCAACCTGATTTTTCGATGTCAAGGAGATTCAAATGTCTGACCTCAGGCAAATCGCTTTCTACGGCAAGGGCGGGATCGGCAAGTCGACCACCTCCCAGAACACCCTCGCGGCCCTGGCCGAGATGGGCCAGAAGATCCTCATCGTCGGCTGCGACCCGAAGGCCGACTCCACCCGCCTGATCCTGCACGCCAAGGCCCAGGACACCGTGCTGTCACTCGCCGCCGACGCCGGCTCGGTGGAGGACCTGGAGCTCGAGGACGTGCTCAAGGTCGGCTACCGCGATATCCGCTGCGTCGAGTCCGGTGGCCCGGAACCCGGCGTCGGCTGCGCCGGCCGTGGCGTCATCACCTCGATCAACTTCCTCGAGGAAAACGGCGCCTACGACGGGGTCGATTACGTCTCCTACGACGTGCTCGGTGACGTGGTGTGTGGCGGTTTCGCGATGCCGATCCGCGAAAACAAGGCCCAGGAAATCTACATCGTGATGTCCGGCGAAATGATGGCGATGTACGCCGCCAACAACATCTCGAAGGGCATCCTGAAGTACGCCAACGCGGGCGGCGTGCGCCTGGGCGGCCTGGTGTGCAACGAGCGCCAGACCGACAAGGAGTACGAACTCGCCGACGCGCTGGCGAAAAAGCTCGGCACCTCGCTGATCCACTTCATCCCGCGCGACAACGTCGTGCAACACGCCGAACTGCGCCGCATGACGGTGCTCGAGTACGACCCCGAGTCCAAGCAGGCCGGCGAGTACCGCATGCTGGCGCAGAAGATCCACGCCAACAAGGGCAACGGCACGATCCCGACGCCGATCACGATGGACGAGCTGGAGGACCTGCTCCTCGAGTTCGGGATCATGAAGAAGGAAGACACGTCGCTGATCGGCAAGAGTGCCGCCGACTTGGCCGCCTAAGCACTTCCCGCGCGTCCGGCAGGCCCGTCGCGGGGCTGCCGGCGCGCAACGCGGAGATCTCCGCGAAAAGTGTGGCGCGGCCTGGGTGGCCGGTCGCCTGCCCGCCGGTCCGCGCTTTGCGCAGAGCTCTCCCAGGACGTGGGAGCGCCGGATTGAAGAGTTCGATTCTGTGATTGGAGAGCACCATGAGCCTCACCGTTGAAGAAACCAAAGCCCGAAACCAGGAACTGATCGCCGAGGTCCTCGAGGCCTACCCCGAAAAAACCGCCAAGAAGCGCGCCAAGCACCTCGCGGTGCATGAGGAAGGCAAGCCCGACTGCAACGTCAAGTCGAACATCAAGTCGCTGCCCGGCGTGATGACGATCCGCGGCTGTGCCTACGCCGGCTCCAAGGGCGTCGTCTGGGGTCCGATCAAGGACATGGTGCACATCAGCCACGGCCCGGTCGGCTGCGGCCAGTACTCGTGGGCGGCGCGCCGCAACTATTACATCGGCACCACCGGCGTCGATAGCTTCGTGACGATGCAATTCACCTCCGACTTCCAGGAGAAGGACATCGTCTTCGGCGGCGACAAGAAGCTCGAGAAGATCATGGACGAGATCCAGGAACTCTTCCCGCTCAACAAGGGCATCACCGTGCAGTCCGAGTGCCCGATCGGCCTGATCGGCGACGACATCGAGGCGGTGTCGAAGAAGAAGTCCAAGGAGTACGGCGGCAAGACCATCGTGCCGGTGCGCTGCGAAGGCTTCCGCGGCGTCTCCCAGTCGCTGGGCCACCACATCGCCAACGACGCGGTGCGCGACTTTGTGTTCGACAAGACCGACCCGGACAAGAACAAGTTCGAGAGCAGCCCCTACGACGTCGCCATCATCGGCGACTACAACATCGGCGGCGACGCGTGGTCCTCACGCATCCTGCTCGAAGAGATGGGCCTGCGCGTGATCGCCCAGTGGTCCGGCGACGGCACCCTCGCCGAGCTGGAGAACACGCCCAAGGCCAAGCTCAACGTGCTGCACTGCTACCGCTCGATGAACTACATCTCGCGCCACATGGAAGAGAAGTATGGCGTGCCCTGGGTCGAGTACAACTTCTTCGGTCCGTCGAAGATCGAGGCGAGCCTGCGCGAAATCGCCAGCCACTTCGACGACAAGATCAAGGAGAACACCGAAAAGGTCATCGCCAAGTACCGCGCGCTGACCGAGGCGGTGATCGCCAAGTACAAGCCGCGCCTCGAAGGCAAGACGGTGATGCTGTTCGTCGGCGGCCTGCGTCCGCGCCACGTCATCGGCGCGTATGAAGATCTCGGCATGAACGTGGTCGGCACCGGCTACGAGTTCGGCCACGGCGACGACTACCAGCGCACCACCCACTACGTGAACGACGGCACGCTGATCTACGACGACGTCAATAGCCACGAGTTCGAGCACTTCGTCGACAAGATCAAACCCGACCTGGTCGGTTCCGGCATCAAGGAAAAGTACGTCTTCCAGAAGATGGGCGTGCCCTTCCGCCAGATGCACTCGTGGGACTACTCGGGCCCGTACCACGGCTACGACGGCTTCGCCATCTTCGCCCGCGACATGGACATGGCCATCAACAGCCCGGTGTGGGGGCTGGCGAAGGATCCCTTCGCGGCTTGAGCGCGATTCACCCCTCGCCGCCTGAGCTTGCCGCCCAATTCTTCACGTATTCAGGAGATTCACCATGCCGCAAAACGCTGAAAAGGTCATCGACCACGAGATGCTGTTCCGCCAGCCCGAATACACCGAGCTGTTCGAGAACAAGAAGGCCAACTTCGAGTTCGGCCACCCGGCCGACAAGGTCGCCGAGATCCGCGACTGGACCAAGTCCTGGGACTACCGCGAGAAGAACTTCAAGCGCGAGGCGCTGACGGTGAACCCCGCCAAGGCCTGCCAGCCGCTCGGCGCGGTCTTCGTCGCCAACGGCTTCTCGAAGACGCTGTCCTTCGTGCATGGCTCGCAGGGCTGCGTCGCCTACTACCGCTCGCACTTCTCGCGCCACTTCAAGGAACCGACGTCCTGCGTCTCCTCGTCGATGACCGAGGACGCGGCGGTGTTCGGCGGCCTCAACAACATGGTCGACGGCCTCGCCAACTCCCTGAGCCTGTACAAGCCGGAGATGATTGCCGTCTCCACCACCTGCATGGCCGAAGTGATCGGCGACGACCTCGACGCCTTCATCAAGACCGCCAAGCAGAAAGGCAGCGTGCCCGCCGAGTACGACGTGCCCTTCGCCCACACCCCGGCCTTCGTCGGCAGCCACATCACCGGCTACGACAACGCGCTGAAGGGCATCCTGCAGCACTTCTGGGACGGCAAGGCCGGCACGGCGCCGAAGCTCGAACGCGCGCCCAACGAGACGGTGAACTTCATCGGCGGCTTCGACGGCTACGTCGTCGGCAACATGAAGGAGATCAAGCGCCTGTTCTCGATGATGGGCGTCGAGGCGACCGTCCTGTGCGATCCGTCGGACGCCTGGGATACCCCCACCGACGGCCAGTTCCGCATGTACGAAGGCGGCACGACGAAGGAACAAGCCGCCGCCGCGCTCAACGCCAAGGCCACCATCGTCTACCAGGGATACTCTGCCGAGAAGACCGCCAAGTACATCGCCGAGAAAGGCCAGGAAGTCGTCACCCTCAACAGCCCGATCGGCGTCACCGGCACCGACAAGTTCCTCAAGGAACTGTCGCGCATCACCGGCAAGCCGGTGCCCGACGCGCTGAAGCTCGAACGCGGCCGCCTCGTCGATGCGATCACCGACTCGCAGGCCCACCTGCACGGCAAGAAGTTCGCGCTTTACGGCGATCCGGACATGATGCTGGGCCTCACCCAGTTCCTGCTCGACCTGGGCTGCGAGCCGACCCACATCCTCGCCACCAACGGCGACGACAAGTGGGCGGCGAAGGTGCAGGCGCTGCTCGACGCGTCGCCGGTGGGCCGCGACTGCCACGTGTATCCGAAGCGCGACCTGTGGCACATGCGCTCGCTGCTCAACACCGAGCCGGTGGACTTCCTGATCGGCAACACCTACGGCAAGTACCTCGAGCGCGACACCGGCACACCGCTGATCCGCATCGGCTTCCCCATCTTCGACCGCCACCACTACCACCGGCTGCCGATCTGGGGCTACCAGGGCGGGCTGCACGTGTTGATGCAGATCCTCGACGAGTACTTCGAGGCGCTGGACGCCAATACCAACGTGGCATCGAAGACGGACTACAGCTTCGACATCATCCGGTAAGGCGTAGGTTGGGCTGAGCTCGTGGCTCGTAGGTTGGGTTGAGCGCAGCGAAGCCCAACAACGGCGGCTCCGATTGCGCCGAATGTTGGGCTTCGCTGCGCTCAACCCAACCTACCCCACCCCGATCCGTAGGGCGGGAGCCAACCCGCCACACACAAGGTTGTAACGCGTCGCACGGAGGCACGAGATGAGCGCCCTGCTCAACCAGAAGATCCAGGCCGTTTTCGACGAACCCGGTTGCGACAAGAACCAGGGCAAGTCGGAGAAGGAACGCAAGAAGGGCTGTACCAAGCAGCTCGCGCCCGGCGCCGCGGCCGGCGGCTGTGCCTTCGACGGCGCCAAGATCGCGCTGCAGCCGATCGTCGACGTCGCGCACCTCGTGCACGGACCGATCGCCTGCGAAGGCAACTCGTGGGACAACCGCCACGCGGCGTCCTCGGGCCCGACGACCTATCGCACCGGCTTCACCACCGACATCAACGAGATGGACGTCATCTACGGCGGCGAGAAGCGGCTGTACAAGGCGATCAAGGAAATCATCGACAAGGTCGATCCGCCCGCGGTGTTCGTGTACCAGACCTGCGTCACGGCGCTGATCGGCGACGACATCGAGGCCGTATGCAAGGCCGCCAGTGCGAAGTTCGGCAAGCCGGTGATCCCGGTCAACTCCCCCGGCTTCGCCGGCGTCAAGAACCTCGGCAACAAGCTCGGCGCCGAAGCCCTGCTCGACTACGTGATCGGCACCGAAGAGCCCGAGTTCACCACTCCCTACGACATCAACATCATCGGCGAGTACAACCTCTCCGGCGAGCTGTGGCAGATCACGCCGCTCCTCGACGCGCTCGGCATCCGCGTGCTGTCCTGCATCAGCGGCGACGCCCGTTACAAGGAAGTCGCCTGGTCGCACCGCGCCAAGGCCGCGATGATGGTGTGCTCGAAGGCGATGATCAACGTCGCGCGCAAGATGGAAGAGCGCTACGCCATCCCCTTCTTCGAAGGCTCCTTCTACGGCATCGCCGACGTCTCCGACTCGCTGCGCGAGATCGCGCGGCTGCTCATCGAAAAGGGCGCACCGGAAGAGCTGATGGCGCGCACCGAGGCGCTGATCGCCGCCGAGGAAGCGCGCGCGTGGGCGCGGCTCGAACCCTACAAGGCACGCCTCGCGGGCAAGCGCGTATTGCTCATCACCGGCGGCGTGAAGTCGTGGTCGGTGGTCGCCGCGCTGCAGGAAGTCGGCATCGAGATCGTCGGCACCAGCGTCAAGAAATCGACGAAGGAAGACAAGGAAAAGATCAAGGAGATCATGGGTCTCAGTGATGACGACAGAGCGCACATGATCGACGACATGAGCCCGCGCGAAATGTACGCGATGCTCAAGGAAGCCCGCGCCGACATCATGCTGTCCGGCGGCCGTTCGCAGTTCGTCGCGCTGAAGGCCAAGATGCCCTGGCTCGACATCAACCAGGAACGCCACTACGCCTACGCCGGCTACGAAGGCATGGTGAGCCTCGTCGAGGAAATCGACAAGACGCTCCACAACCCGGTGTGGGAGCAGGTACGCAAGGCGGCGCCCTGGGGCGAGGAGGGGATGTGCCTTCAGTCCCTGCGGACTGAAGGCCCGACGAGCGCCGGTGCGCATGCAGGCGTACCGGCCGGGGACTCCAAACCTGACGCGCTGGAGGTGGCCCATGGCTAAGATCGTGATCCCCAAGAAGGCCTGCGCGGTCAATCCGCTCAAGATGAGCCAGCCGCTCGGCGCGAGCTACGCCTTCCTCGGCATGAACCGTTGCATGCCCGTGATGCACGGCTCGCAGGGCTGCACGTCCTTCGGCCTCGTGGTGCTGGTGCGCCACTTCCGCGAAGCGATCCCGCTGCAGACGACCGCCATGAACGAAGCGACGACGATCATGGGCGGCATGGAGAACATCGAGAAGGCCATCCTCAACATCCGCACGCGCGCCAAGCCGGACCTCATCGCGATCTGCTCGACCGGCCTCACCGAGACCAAGGGCGACGACGTCGAGGGCTTCCTCAAGCTGATCCACCAGCGCCACCCCGAGATCGCCGACACCGCGATCGTCTACGTCTCGACGCCGGACTACCTCGGCGCCTTCCAGGACGGCTGGGCGAAGGCCACCGAAGCGATGGTCAGGACGCTCGTCGATCCGGTTCAGATCCGTCCGCAGCGCTCGCGCCAGGTCGCCGTGCTGCCCGGCTGCCACCTCACGCCGCGCGACATCGAGGAAGTGCGCGAGATCGTCGAATCCTTCGGCCTCGCCCCGATCTTCCTGCCCGACGTCTCCGGCTCGCTCGACGGCCACATCGCCGACGATTTCAGCCCGACCACCATCGGCGGCACGCCCCTCGCCGATGCCCGCCGCCTCGGCGCCTTGATCGCCACGCTGGCGATCGGCGAACAGATGCGCCCCGCCGCCGCCGCGCTCGAAGCCCGCGCGGGCGTCCCCTACCGCGTCTTCGACCGCCTCACCGGGCTGGATGCGATGGACCATTTCATCGCCCACCTCGCCGAGATCTCCGGCACGCCCGTGCCCGAAAAATGGCGGCGCCAGCGCAGCCAGCTGCAGGACGCGATGCTCGACGGCCACTTCTTCTTCGGCGGCAAGAAGATCGCGATCGGCGCCGAGCCCGACCTGCTCTGGGCGCTCGGAAGCCTCATCCATGAGATGGGCGCCAAACTCCACACCGCGGTCACGACCACCGCCTCGCCGCTCCTCGAACGCCTGCCGACCGACGAAGTCCTGATCGGCGATCTCGAAGACCTCGAAGCCGGCGCCCGCGACTGCGACCTGATGATCACCCACTCGCACGGCCGGCAGGCCGCCGAGCGCCTGCACATCCCCTTCCACCGCGCGGGCCTGCCGCTCTTCGATCGCCTCGGCGCGAGCGACCAGCTGTCCGTCGGCTACCGCGGCACGAAGGCGCTGATCTTCACGCTCGGCAACCTGTTCCTCGCCGAACACCACGAGGTCGGGCCGACCCGCTGGGCCCTGCCCGAAGCCAGCCTGCAAGCCGTCGCACAAGCCCGGCTTGCGCAGTCCGCCACCCTCGCCGCCTGAACCCGCCAGACCAAGGAGTTGACCATGAAAGTCGCCTTCACCACCCAGGACCTGCAAAGGGTCGACGCCCACTTCGGCTGGGCCAAGAACATCGCCATCTACGACGTCCGGCCCGACGGCTACGACTTCGTCGAGACCTTCGTCTTCGACGGCGACCTGCAGGAAGACGGCAACGAGGACAAGCTCGCGCCCAAGCTCGAAGCGATCCACGACTGCGCGATCCTCTACGTCGCGGCGATCGGCGGCTCGGGCGCCGCGCGCGTCGTCGCCAACAAGATCCACCCGGTCAAGGTGAACCAGCCCGAACCGATCATGGACCTCCTCGACAAGCTGCAAGCCACGCTGGGCGGCACCCCGCCGCCGTGGCTGCGCAAGGCGCTGACGAAGGGACAGGAACGCGAAATGAATTTCGAAGACGAGGTGGAACATGGCTGAAACAGCAGAAGCGCAAGCAGTGATTGAAGCGGCGTCGCCCGCTTCCATGCCCATGGACAACGCGTTCATCATCGAACTCGTCAAGCAATGGCGCGCCCAGGACACCCACGGCACCTGGGATGGCAAGAGCAACGAAACCCTGCTCGCGCCCTACCTCATCACCAAGGAGCAACGCCGCGAGATCCCGATCATCGGCGACCCCGACCCCGAAACCCTATGGCGGCTGGAGCTCTTCTACAACGCCGTCGGCCTCGCCATCGAGCGGCGCACCGGCATCATGGTCAAGCCGATGATGAAGATGAGCCACGAAGGATTCGGCCAACTGTTCCTCGCCGCCGGCCGCCTGATCGTCGTCAACCGCTACCTGCGCGACATCCACCGCTTCGGCTTCGAATCGCTCGAAAAGCTCGCCGCCGACGGCACGAAATGGGTCGAGGCCGGCGTCGAGATGATCGAGAAATTCCCCGAAGTCGCGAACTACGGCTGAGCGCCGTCACGGAGAAAGCAATGGACCCCGCACCCACGCTCGACGAGCTCAAGGCCCAGGTCAAGAAGCTCTCGGCCCGCGCGATGAACCTCAAGATGGAGCTGCACGACCTCTCCGAGGAACTGCCGCTCCGCTGGGAGACGATCCCCGAGGTCGCCAGCAAGGCCTACCAGGCCTTCGACGAACTCGCCGCGATGCGCGCCCGCATCGCCGAACTCGGAGGCTGACGCCATGGCCGACTTCACCATCACGCTCCCCAGCGGGCGCGCCTGGACGCCGCGCTTCGCGGAATCCATCAACGAGGAAAAATGCATCGGCTGCGGCCGCTGCTTCAAGGTCTGCGGCCGCGACGTGCTGCAACTCGTCGGCCTCAACGACGAAGGCGAACGCATCGCCGTCGGCGACGACGACGAGGATGAGGACGACGAGTACGAAAAGAAGGTCATGACCATCGCCAACCCGGAAAACTGCGTCGGTTGCGAAGCGTGCATGAAGATCTGCCCTAAGAAGTGCTACACCCACAGCGCCGCGCAGGCGGCCTGAACGAACCCCAAACCCCAACCCCCGAACCCCAACAGATCGAATCCAGTCGGATAAGAGAGGACACGCCCGATGCCCACCCTGACCATCCAGCCCGCCGGCAAGACCGTAGCCGTCGCCGCCGGCACCACCCTCCTGCAAGCCCTGCTCGCCGCCGGCGAAAACGTCGCACACAAATGCGACGGCAAGGCCCAGTGCGGATCCTGTCACCTCTTCGTGCAGGACGGCCGCAAGACCCTGTCGAAGATCCAGCGCGACGAAAACGAAAAGCTCGACACCCTCATCGGCGTCGGCTCGAAATCGCGCCTCGCCTGCCAGGCCATGATCGGCGACGCCGACGTCGCGGTCGAGCTGCTGAGCTTCGTCTGACCGACGAGGGCATCATGTCGACCGCCGCCTGCGCTCCGCTCCACGACGGCGCCGTCGCTGCCGTCGCCCGGCTGCGTCGGGCCACGGCGGGCTCCGCCCCGACCTACCCCGACCTCATCGCCGCCGCACGCGCGCCCGACGACGACGTCACCCTCGCCCTCGCCGGGGTCATCGCCAACGCCCCGCTGCGCCCCGCGCCCTACGACCGCCCCGTCGCCGGCCTGGCCGCTGCGGCGTTCGCGCCGCTCCTCGCGGACCACTTCCCGCGCCTGTCCGCAACCCACCGCGCGTCCCTGCTCGCACCGCTGGCCGCGACCGAACCCGGCGACCCGATCGACGAGTTCGGCGACCTCGTCACCCTGCTGCTCGAACACCGCAGCGACGCCGACGCCACCTCGCACGCCCTCGCCCACGCCGTCGCCACCGCGTGCATGGGCGCCGACCACCTATGGCAGGACCTCGGGCTGCCGCACCGCCGCGCGTTGTCCGAACTCATGGCTACGCGCTTCACGACGCTGGCCCGGCGCAATACCGGCGACATGAAGTGGAAGAAGTTCCTGTACAAGCAGCTCTGCGAACGCGAGGGGATCTTCGTGTGCAAGTCGCCGAGCTGCGCGGAATGTTCGGATTATCTGGCGTGTTTCGGGCCGGAAGAAGACAGCTTGGGTAGGTTGGGTTGAGCGCAGCGAAGCCCAACGCTTGCTGTCCTACGGAATCCGACGGGTGCCAATTTCACGCACGGGCCTATTCTGGCAGCCGAACCGATTTCAGTTGTTTCAGCAGCCTCGGGAGTGCCTGTTCGACCGTTGCCCAAAGGATGTCGAGGTTGATGTCGAAGTAGGCGTGAATGAGGCGATTGCGCATGCCGGTAACCGCCGCCCAGGGTACGTCAGGCACTTCGGCGCGGCCTTCGGCAGTCACCTTGCTTGCAGCCTCCCCGATGACCTCGACCGCACGCACCAGAGCAAAGCTGAGCATCTCATCCTGCTCGAGATCGGCGCGCTGCCGTCCGTTTATGAAACGTAGCGCTGACTCTGCCGCATCGATCATGTGGCGGATTCGAACGCCGTCTTCAACGCGCATACTGAACCTCGGCGGTCCGCAGCACCTCGTCGCGGAAATATCGGGAAAGATCCTGTTCTGTCCGAAGATCGACCGACGGCCCTCCCAGCAGGTCCGACAGTTCTTGCTCCATTTCTGCCATGTCGAACAGGGTCGGGATCGCGTTGCGGTCGAATTCGACGAGAAGATCGACGTCGCTGTCCGGCCCCGCCGTCCCTTTGAGCCGAGAGCCGAACAGCGCCAGTCGGCGGATATGGTGGCGCTCGCAATAGCGGGCGAGCGTGGCTTTGTCGATATTCAGGCGCTGATGCATTTTCCGGCCAGCCGAATTGATCTCTTCCAGCCGGATTGTGTTCCTGCCGCTTGCGTCCGACAAGCGGCAGACGACGTTATCACCCTCACCCTCGCCCACGCCGTCGCCACCGCGTGCATGGGCGCCGACCACCTGTGGCAGGACCTCGGGCTGCCGCACCGCCGCGCGCTGTCCGAACTCATGGCTACGCGCTTCATGACGCTGGCCCAACGCAATACCGGCGACATGAAGTGGAAGAAGTTCCTGTACAAGCAGCTTTGCGAACGCGAGGAGATCTTCGTATGCAAGTCGCCGAGCTGCGCGGCCTGCTCCGATTACGACGTCTGCTTCGGCCCGGAAACGGGTCCGGCGACATAGCATCGCGCCCGTCGGAAGAAGACACCGGCCCGCCGCCCCGGCCACCGCCCCCCCTGCGAAGGGCGCACCCATTGCCGGGAGTTCAGTCGGCCGTGTGCTCCGCAATGGCGCGTGCGGCCGCGATGCGCTCGACACTATCCGGATGGGTGGCCAGGAAGGCGAATCGCTCCGGCTGCCCGCTGGTGGCGAGCTTCTCGAAGAAACGCACCGCCCCTTCGGGGTCGTAGCCCGCCTGCCGCATGTAAGCGATGCCGGCCTCGTCGGCCGCGCGCTCGTCGTCGCGGCTGTAGCCCTTCTCGGCAAAGTTCGTCGCCAACTCTGCAAAGATGGGCGTCAGCGGAAAGGCAACCACGGTCAGCAGCACGCTCGCGAGAGCCACCATCCCGCCGGTTTCGTTGCGGCGCGAGCGCTGCTGTTCGGAGTGGCGCAGATTGAGGTGGGCGAGCTCGTGCCCGATCAGCGCCGCCCACGCGCCCTCGTCCGCGCCGAGCAACTCGACCATTCCGGTGTGGATGCCGATCACGCCGTCCTGGCCGGAGCGTATCGCGAAGGCGTTGGCGCTGGGGTTATCGACCAGCAGGTATTGCGGACGCGCACCCGGCATCACCGCGCCCACGCGCCGGGCCGCCGCCCAGGCGGCGCGCAAGGCCTGCGCATCGAACCAGCGCACCACGCCCTGCGCCTGCACGCCAACCCGCCGCCCCTCCGCGGCGCCGAGCTCGGCCAGCGACCACGCCGTCACGTGACCGTTCTGACGCGCTGCTCCGTGTGGCTGCGGCGGGCTCTCTGCCGGCGGCTGCGTCGCGCAGCCGCTCGTCAGTGCCACCAGCACCGCCAGCGCACACGTTCCACCACGGGCGGCAATTTTCGTCATCGGGGATAACCACGCAATGCGTCGGAGTATCCCTCAAGCATACACAGGAAAGGCGATGCCAAGGGGAGTCCGCCCGACAAGAGCTTTCCCCCAGCCTACTTCTCCGGCAAGGTCTGCGACAGGGCGAGCAGATCGGCGATCATCGTGTCGGGCTGCGTGATCAGCGAGATCATCGGGATTCCCGGTTGGCCGAAACGCGCCTTGTGCATGAACTCCCACGGGTTTTCGCGGGCGATCGTGCCCACAAACTCCGGATCGTCCGGCGTCTTGAAATTCAGGGCCTTGCCGTCGAAGCCGTGACATACGGCGCAGATCGTCTGGTAATACGGCGCACCGCGACCGGCTTCGCCGCGCGACTTGCGCGTGGCGCGATCGATGTGCAGGTCCATGTCGATCTGACCCAGGCTGACGAAGAGCGCCAGCTTTTCCATCTCGCCCCGACCGATCATGTCCTCGGTGTAACGGTGGGTGCTGTCGGCAAGGATCTTCACGATCGCCTTCGGATCGGCGCCCACCATGGCGCGCAGCCCCTTGATTCCGGTCTGGTGCGAACCCTTGGCGTAGGCGCCGTCGGCGCCCTTGTAATCCCAGCCGTGACATTCCTTGCAGCGCCAGGTCGCTTCGCCCTTCTGCTTGCCGGTAGTGGGATACGCCGGGTGCGTCTCCTTCGGCAGCTCCCTGCCCAGCACCTTCGCCCAGTTGTCATAGAGCTGGCCGCCGCGGGCGATATCCCAGACCTGGCTGCGGGCACCTCCCTCGTCGGCCATGACAGACACTGAAACTCCTGCCGTCACGGCAAGGGCCAGGCCACTCACGATAGCAGCCGAAATATTCCGAACGCTTTGCGTCATGATTTCCCCCTCGATGCGGACAATGCAATCGACACCACCCCTTATGTCTTTAGCACGGCCGGAGGGCAAACGACAGAAAAGCAATCGGCATGCAGTGCATCATTACCGGAATTGGCAGGCGCGGGGAGGGGTTACGAGCGAGCGGCGCTCACCAGACGGCCGCTGGCGCGAGCAGGCGCTCGACCGGCCGGCCTTCGATCAGGTGTTCGTTGAAGATCTCCGCGACGTCTTCCTTCTGCACGCCGCGGTAGAGCACGCCTTCGGGATAGACCAGCACGTTGGCGCCCTGGTCACAGGGGCCGATGCAGCCGCTGTAGGTGACGGCGATCTCCGAATACAGGTTGCGGTTCTGCAACTCCTGCCAGAAGGTCTGCAACACGTCGGACGCGCCCTTGTGCGCACAGGCGCCGCGTGGGTGGCCGACGGGGCGGTTCTGGGAACAGACGAAGACGTGGCGTTGGGGGCGAGGCATGGCGGTTCTCCGCGTATCGTTGGAAATCAGCGGGCCGAGGGCAGCGTCGTGCGCAGGGAATCGAGGCTCACGCCGCGCGCGCCGCCCGCCTCCTGGAACACCTTGAACACCTTTTCCTCGGCCGGCGTCGAGCGCACGAAGTCGTCGTAGGCACGCTTCAGCAGGCCCTGGTAGCACTTGTACAGTTCGGTCTCATCGGACGCGGTGAGGCCCTTCTCCTGGCGCAGGTATTGATAGAAGCGCTTCAGGATGTGCAGCCGGTTCACATTCACGACGGCCTGCTGGTAGGGAATGGCGAAGTAGTCGAGGAACTCCTCCGCGGCCGACAGCCGGGCCAGGTTTTCGGTCAGGGTGCTCATGTTCGTTCTCCTCCTGTTTGCACGCCGCGGGGGGAAGGCGGCGCGACGGTGAATGGCATGCCCGCTTCGGACGAAAAGACGGGCTGCACGCAGTAATCGTCCGGCGTGCAGGCGTGGCAAGCGTCGAGGGCCGCGTCCTGCGGCGACGTCGCGGCCACCTTGCGTTCGAGCTCGCCGATGCGGTCGAGCAGGCAGGCGATCGCCTTGCCGACCGGGTCGGGCATCTGGTGGTGGTCGAGATCGATGCCCTGCGCGACGATGCGGCGCCGGCTCTTCGGCAGGACGGTACGACCGGGGATGCCTACGACGGTCATGCCCGCGGCGACATCCTCGATGACGACCGAGTTTGCGGCGACGCGCGCGTTGTCCCCGACCGTGATCGGCCCGAGGATCTTCGCGCCGGCGCCGACGACGACGCCGCTGCCGAGCGTGGGGTGGCGCTTGCCGGGGTTCCAGGTCGTGCCGCCGAGCGTGACGCCGTGGTACAGGGTGACGTCGTCGCCGATCTCCGCAGTCTCGCCGATCACGACGCCACAGCCGTGGTCGATGAAGAAGCGCCGCCCGATGGTCGCGCCCGGGTGGATGTCGACCTGCGTGAATAGGCGCGCGACGTGGCTCAGCAGGCGCGCGGGATAGCGCAGGCCGCGACGCCACAGCACGTGGGCGACGCGGTGAGCCGCGATCGCATGGACACCCGGATAGATCGTCAGCACTTCGATCCGGCTGCGCGCCGCCGGGTCGCGGGCGAAGACGCAGGCGACGTCCTCGCGCAGCAGCGCGACAAGGCCCGCCGCGGGGGGCGCTGCAGAGGCGAGATCGGGGCACTCGGTCACGGCGTTCATCGTGCGGCGCCCCCGTCGTGTGCTTCGCTGGCGAGGTTGCACGTGTAGCGCGGCAGTTCGACGACGAGATCCGCGCCGCGGACCACGACCTGACAGGCGAGCCGCGAGTGCGCCTCCAGCCCCCACGCGCGGTCGAGCTGGTCCTCCTCGTCGGACGAGGCCTCGTCCAGCGACGCGAAGCCTTCTCGGATCACGACGTGGCAGGTCGCGCACGCGCAGGACTTCTCGCACGCGTGTTCCAGCGCGACGCCCTGCTTGAGCAGCGCGTCGCACAGGAAGGTGCCGGACCTGGCCTCGAACACCGTCCCGCCAGGGCTCAGCGTCGCGTGGGGTAGCAGCGTGATGCGCGGCATGGCGATGTCCTCGACGGCGTCAGACGATCTGTTCCAGCTGATCCAGCCGCTGGCCTGAAAACGCCCGCTGCACGCCGGCATTCATGCGGCGGGCCGCAAACTCGGTGGTCGCGCGGTTGAGTGCGTCGGTCGCCTGGCGCAGCGCGGCGAGGCTCTCCGGGCTGTGCACTTCGAGCAGTTCCCCGACCGCGTACATCGCCCGTGCGATCGCTGCCCGCTCCGGCGGCGACAGCAGCGCCGCGCCGTCCTCGGCGAGCGCCGCCTCGGTCGCGTCGAGCAGGCGCCGCGCATCGACCTGGGCCTCGCGCACCATGCGCAGGCGCAAGTCGTCCTCCGCGCGCGTCTGCGAGTCCTCGAGCATGCTGGCGATCTGCGCGTCGGTCAGGCCGTAGGACGGCTTCACGACCACCGAGGTCTCGACACCGCTGCTCTGCTCGCGCGCCGACACCGACAGCAGTCCGTCGGCATCGACCTGGAAGGTCACGCGGATGCGCGCCGCACCCGCGACCATCGGCGGGATGCCGTGCAGCTCGATCTGCGCGAGCGAGCGGCAGTCCGCGACCAGCTCGCGCTCGCCCTGCAGAACGTGGATCGCCATCGCCGTCTGTCCGTCCTTGAAGGTCGTGAACTCCTGCGCGCGCGCGACCGGCAGCGTCGAGTTGCGCGGGATGATCTTCTCCATCAACCCGCCCATCGTCTCCAGCCCCAGCGACAGCGGAATCACGTCGAGCAGCAGCCAGTCGTCCTCGCCGCGGTTGCCTGCGAGCACGTTGGCCTGCATCGCCGCGCCGAGCGCGACGACCTGGTCGGGGTCGAGGTTGGTCAGCGGTTCGCGGCCGAAGAAGTCCGCGACCGCGCGACGCACGTGCGGCATGCGCGTCGCGCCACCGACCAGCACGACGCCGCGGATCTCGTCCACCGCGAGCCCCGCGTCGCGCAAGGCCCGGCGCGCGGGCTTGAGCGTGCGCTCGACCAGGTCGAGCGTGAGCGTGACGAAGGTGTCGCGCGACAGGATCAGGTCCACCGGATCCTCCGCGCCCATCGGCACGCGGATCACCGCACGGTCGGCCGTCGACAACGCCTCCTTCGCCGCGCGGCTGCGCGCGAGCAGGCTCTGCATGTCCTGCGCCGAGGGCTGGCCGAGGCCGACCTCCGCGCGCGCCCACGCGACGATGCGGTGATCGAAGTCGTCCCCCCCGAGCGCCGCGTCGCCGCCGGTCGCGAGCACCTCGAACACGCCGCGCGAGAGCTTCAGGATCGAGATGTCGAAAGTGCCGCCACCCAGGTCATACACTGCAAAGACACCCTCCGCCCCGTTGTCGAGCCCGTAGGCGATGGCCGCGGCGGTAGGTTCGTTGAGCAGGCGCAGCACGTCGAGCCCCGCCAGGCGCGCCGCGTCCTTGGTCGCCTGCCGCTGCGCGTCGTCGAAGTAGGCCGGCACCGTGATCACCGCGCCGACCAGCGCCCCGCCCAGGCTCGCCTCCGCGCGCTCGCGCAGCGTGCGCAGCACTTCCGCGCCGATCTCGACCGGGCTCTTCGCCCCGGCGACGGTATCCACTCGCACCATGCCCGGCGCATCGACGAGACGGTAGGGCACGGTCTGCCCACCGCGCTCGACGTCCGCGAGACCGCGGCCCATCAGGCGCTTGGCCGACGAGATGGTGTTGAGCGGATCTTCGCTCTGGCGCGCCAGCGCGTCGTGCCCCGTCGTAATCGCGCCGTCCGCCCGGAAGCGCACCACCGAGGGCAGCAACATGCGCCCGTCCCCGTCCGGGATCACCGCCGCGCTGCCGCTGATGACGCTCGCGACGAGCGAGTTGGTCGTACCGAGGTCGATGCCCACCGCCAGCCGGTGCTGGTGCGGGGCGGCGGAAAGGCCGGGTTCGCTGATCTGCAGGAGGGCCATGATCGAAGTCCTTGCGGGTGGAATGCGGGGCGACGGTCGTCAGACGTTGAAGCTCTCGCCGCAGCCGCACTGGTCCTTGACGTTGGGGTTGTGGAACTTGAAGCCCTCGTTGAGCCCCTCGCGCACGAAGTCGAGCTCGGTGCCGTCGAGATAGACGTGGCTCTTGCGGTCCACGAGCACGGTGACGCCGTGGCTCTCGAACTTCAGGTCGTCGGCGTCTTCCTGGTCGACGAACTCGAGCGCGTAGGCCATTCCCGAACAGCCGCTGGTCTTGACCGCCAGGCGCAGACCGACCCCCTTGCCGCGCTTGGCGAGGAAGGCATTGACGCGCCGCGCGGCGGTTTCGCTGAGTGTCACGGACATGGTTGTCTCCCGGCGTGGCGATCAGACGGAGAAGGAACTGCCGCAGCCACACGTGGAGGTGGCGTTGGGGTTCTTGATGACGAAGCGCGAGCCTTCGAGCCCGTCCTCGAAGTCGATCTCGGCACCGGCGAGGTACTGATAGCTCATCGCATCGACGACCACCTGCACGCCCAGCTTCTCCACCGCGACGTCGTCCTCGGCCACCGCCTCGTCGAAGGCGAAGCCGTACTGGAAGCCGGAACAGCCACCGCCGGAGACGAAGATGCGCAGCTTCAATTCCGCGTTGCCCTCCTCCTCGATCAGCTCGCGCACCTTGCCGGCAGCGCTGTCGGTGAACAGGAAGGGCGCGCCGCCGCCCTCGGCGGGCGCGGTCGCGGTTTGACAGGTGGCGGGAGACGACGGCTTGCAGGTCGAGGAAGCGGACGAGGTGGCGCAGGACGACATGATGTTCTCCTTGGAAACGAAACTCAGGCGGCAGCCGGCTCGCAGGCCGCGTATTCGGAATCGGAAAGGGTCTCGCCGGCACCCTGCTTGGCACGGTAGTCGGCCACCGCCGCCTTGATCGCGTCCTCGGCGAGGATCGAGCAGTGGATCTTCACCGGCGGCAGCGCGAGTTCCTCGGCGATCGCGGTGTTCTTGATCGCCAGCGCCTCGTCGAGCGTCTTGCCCTTGACCCACTCGGTCACCAACGAGCTCGACGCGATCGCCGAGCCGCAGCCGTAGGTCTTGAATTTCGCGTCCTCGATCACGCCGTCCTTGCCGACCATGATCTGCAGCTTCATCACGTCGCCGCAGGCGGGCGCACCGACCATACCGGTGCCGACCGTCGTCTCGCCCGCGTCGAGCGAACCGACGTTGCGCGGGTTCTCGTAGTGGTCCAGGACCTTTTCGCTGTAAGCCATGATTGATCTCCTAGTGAGAAGCCCATTGCACGGAATCGAGGTCGATGCCGGCCTTGTACATGTCCCAGAGCGGCGACAGCTCGCGCAGCTTGCCGACCTTGTCGCGGATCAGGCCGACGGCGAAATCCACCTCCTCGACAGTCGTGAAGCGCCCGATGCTGAAGCGGATCGAGCTGTGCGCGAGCTCATCGGACAAGCCCAGCGCGCGCAGCACATACGACGGCTCCAGGCTCGCCGACGTACAGGCCGAACCGCTGGAGACCGCGATCTCCTTGATCGCCATCAGCAGCGATTCGCCTTCGACGTAGTTGAAACTGATGTTCAGGTTGTGCGCGACGCGGCGCTCCAGATCGCCGTTCACCGACACGGCTTCCATGTCCGCGAAGCCCGTCAGCAGGCGGTCGCGCAGCATGCGGATGCGCTCGCTCTCGGCCCCCATGGTCTCGCGCGCGATGCGGAAGGCCTCGCCCATGCCGACGATCTGGTGCGTCGCGAGCGTTCCCGAGCGGAAGCCGCGCTCATGGCCGCCGCCGTGCATCTCCGCCTCCAGCCGCACGCGCGGCTTGCGACGCACGTAGAGCGCACCGATACCCTTCGGCCCGTAGGTCTTGTGCGCCGAGAAGCTCATCAGGTCGACCTTCAGCGTCGCGAGGTCGATATCGACCTTGCCGGTCGCCTGCGCCGCATCGACGTGCAGCAGCACGCCGCGCTCGCGGCAGATCTCGCCCAGTTCGGCGATCGGCTGGATCACGCCGACCTCGTTGTTCACGAACATCACCGACGCGAGAATCGTGTCCGGGCGCAGTACCGCGCGGAAGGCGTCGAGGTCGACGAGGCCGTTCGGCAGCACGTCGAGGTAGGTCACCGAATAGCCCTGACGCTCCAGCTCGCGCATCGTGTCGAGCACGGCCTTGTGCTCGGTCTTCACCGTGATCAGGTGCTTGCCCTTGCCCGAGTGGAAGCGCGCGACACCCTTGATCGCCAGGTTGTTCGATTCGGTCGCGCCCGAGGTCCAGATGATCTCGCGCGGATCGGCGCCGACCAGCGCCGCGACGTCTTCGCGCGCCGCCTCGACGGCCCGCTCGGCGTCCCACCCGTACGCGTGCGAACGGCTCGCGGGATTGCCGAAAAACTCGGTCAGGTAGGGAATCATCCGTTCGGCCACGCGCGGATCGACCGGCGTGGTGGCGGAGTAATCCAGATAGATCGGCGACTTGCTCATCCTCGGCTCCGGCACGTTCGGGACTGTGTGCAGTTCAGTCCGTGACCACATTTCGCAAGGTCCGTACCAGATCGCGATATACGCCTAACAAGCTGTTTTCAAATGATGTTCATAATTCTCCATGTTGCAGGCGCAGCCCGTGGTTTGTCGCGTTTGTCGCTTTTAGTGCAGAGCATGGCGAGTAGGGGACGGGGTTCCACATGTCGCCCTCTCACACCACCGTACCTGCGGTTCCGCATACCGCGGTTCACGAAAGACACCGGAGCCGTCGCGTCGTATCGAGCTGCGCCGGGCCGGAGCCCCTGTCGGATGCACCCACAAAAAGAAAGGCTAGGTCCCGATTGCACGAATTCAGGAATGCGGCCCAGTCATAGCGCAGCCTCGGTCCGGCCTTGGGGCGCGGCCCCGTTGCGGATGATTTCAGTCGGGCTCGCGCTGCCCCGGGGGGCGCGCCGCATGTACGCGATGCCGGCCTCGTCCGCCGCGCGCTCGTCATCGCGGCTGTACCCGTTCTCGGCCATATTGGTCGCGAGTTCGGCAAAGATCGGCGTCTGGTTGCCGGGTTAATGGCCCCCTTCGGCTGTCTCGGCGAGGTAATGCTTCATTCCCGGCGTGTTCCAACGCGCAACGGCCTCTCCGCGGGCTGACACGGCGATGATTCCGCCGGCGCCGCCATCGGCGGCGATCGCGGCGAGGACCTCATCGACCGCCTGCCCGAGCGGCATGTGCGCCAGACGGACCCGGGCGGCAACCTCGTGGGCCGCCGCGGCGCGGATGAAATATTCGCCGACACCGGTACAGCTCACGGCCACGGCCCCGTCGGCCCAGGTTCCCGCCCCTATCAGTGCGCTGTCGCCGATGCGGCCGGCGAGCTTGCCCGCGGTTCCCCCGGTCGAGGTCGCGGCCGCCAGCGCGCCGCCCAGATCCAGGGCAACCGCACCGACCGTACCATGCGGCGATCCTTCCTCATCGGCGGCCGGAAGCGCCACGAAGTACTCGGCTGGGCGCCCTATCGTCCGCAGGCCGAGATCGCACGCGAAACGGTCGGCGCCGTCACCGGCAAGCAGCACGTGCGGGGTGTCCTGCATGACCCGGCGCGCAAGCCCGATCGGCGAGAACACACGGCGCACGCAGGCCACCGCACCGGCCCGCCGCGTGACGCCGTCCATGATGGCCGCATCCATCTCGAAGTCGCCTTCGCAATTGGGCCGGCTGCCGCGGCCCGCGACGTACAGCCCGGACGCCTCCATCTCCGCGACGGCATACTCGACGACGTCCAGCGCCGCGGCTCCGCCCGTGAGCATTGCCTCGCAGCGCAGTCCAAGACCTGACAGGTGCGCCCTGGAGCGCCCGTCGTCCGGGGTGGCGGCAGCGCCCGCACCGCCGTGCAGGACCAGTCGTATTCTTCGGGTCATCGCGTCGGCAGAGAACATCGGGAAAGATGTTCAATTCTAGGTCGTCCTGCTGCTCGTGCCCGATCAAGCGCGCCGCTGCCATCAATGAGACAGCGAATGCCTCCGATTGCCCCGGCACTCCCGGCGGGGTGCCCCAAAAATGAAAGGGCCTGCTCGCGCAGGCCCTTTCGGCGTTGCTACAGGCGCCGCCGCGGATGCGGCGGCAACCGTCCCGATCACTCGAACTCGATGATCACTTCGTCGACCGACAGGCTCGCACCCGGCTTCGCGACGAGCTTGCGGACCTTGCCGTCCTGCTCGGCCTTCAGCACGTTCTCCATCTTCATCGCCTCGATGATCGCGAGTTTCTCGCCCGCCTTCACCTCCTGGCCTTCGGCGACGCAGATGTCGCGCAGCAGGCCCGGCATCGGCGACAGCAGGAACTTGGACATGTCCGGCGGCAGCTTCTCCGGCATCATCGCCAGCAACTCGGCGGCGCGCTCGGTCATCACGATCGGCTCGACCTGCAGGCCGAAGTGCGAGACGCGGTAACGCAGGCCGCGGCGCTCGATCTGCAAGCAGATCGGCGCGCCGTTAACGGTACCCTCGAACAGCAGATCGCCGAACTTCCAGTCGGAGACGATGCTGTAGGTCTTGTCGGCGTGCGTGATATCGAGGCCGTTGGCCGTGTGCAGCACGGACATCGGATACTGCTTGCCGCCCATCACGACCACCCAGTCGCTGCCCACCTTGCGGCCGTGGCCGGCAAGTTGGCCGTCGATCTGCACGGCGCGGTCGATGTAGCGCAGACGCGCGAAGGTCGCGACCGCCGCGAGCAGCGCGGGATCGTCATGCGGCACCATCGACGCGTCGAAGCCCTGCGGGTACTCCTCGGCGATGAAACCGGTGTTGAAGTTGCCCGAGCAGAAGCGCGGATGCTGCAGCAGCGCGGCCTGGAACGGGATGTTCGAGCTGATGCCGCGAATGACGAAGCCGTTCAGCGCGTCGCGCATGCGCTCGATCGCCTGTTCGCGATTCGCGCCGTGCACGATCAGCTTGGCGATCATCGAGTCGTAGAACATCGAGATCTCGCCGCCCTCATACACCCCCGTGTCGACGCGCACCTGACCCGCCACTTCGGCCGGCGGCTGGAACTTCACCAGACGGCCGGTCGAGGGCAGGAAGCCGCGGAACGGGTCTTCGGCGTTGATACGGCATTCCATCGACCAGCCGTTGATCTTCACATCGGCCTGGGCGATCGGGAGCTTCTCGCCATAGGCAACGCGGATCATCTGCTCGACCAGATCGAGGCCGGTGATGAATTCGGTGACCGGATGCTCCACCTGCAGGCGGGTGTTCATCTCGAGGAAGTAGAACTCCTTGGTCGCGCCGCTGACCACGAACTCGACCGTGCCGGCCGATTCGTAGTTCACCGCACGCGCCAGCGCCACCGCCTGCTCGCCCATCGCCTTGCGCATGTCGGGGTCGACAAACGGGCTCGGCGCCTCCTCGATGACCTTCTGGTGACGGCGCTGGATCGAGCAATCGCGCTCGTTCAGGTACACGTAGTTGCCGTGCGAATCGCCCAGCACCTGGATCTCGATGTGGCGCGGCTCGAGGACGTACTTCTCGATGAACACGCGGTCGTCGCCGAACGAGTTCTTGGCTTCATTCACGCACGACGAGAAGCCCTCGAAGGCTTCCTGGTCGTTGTACGCGACACGCAGGCCCTTGCCGCCGCCGCCGGCCGAGGCCTTGATCATCACCGGGTAGCCGATCTTCTTGGCGATCTCGACCGCTTCTGCCGGACCGGCGATCGCGTCGTTGTAGCCGGGAATGGTATTCACGCCGGCTTCGATCGCGAGCTTCTTCGACTCGATCTTGTCGCCCATCTTGGCAACCGAGTAGTGCTTCGGCCCGATGAACTTGATGCCTTCCTCTTCCAGGCGGCGCGAGAACTCGGCGTTCTCCGACAGGAAGCCGTAACCCGGATGGACCGCCTCGGCGCCGGTCTGCTTGCAGGCGTCGATGATCTTGTCCATGCGCAGATAGGACTCTTTCGACGCCGCCGGCCCGATGCACACGGCCTCGTCGGCCATCTCGACGAACAGCGCGTCCTTGTCGGCCTCGGAATGCACTGCGACGGTGGCGATGCCCATCTTGCGGGCGGTCTTGATCACGCGGCAGGCGATTTCGCCGCGGTTTGCAATCAGGATTTTCTTGAACATGTCTTTATGAACCTCTCGCGGCGATTACAGAGGGATGTTGCCGTGCTTGCGCCACGGATTCTCGAGTTCCTTGTTCTTCAGCATCGACAGCGAGCGGCACACGCGCTTGCGCGTCTCGTGCGGCATGATCACGTCGTCGATGAAGCCGCGCGAACCGGCCACGAACGGGTTCGCGAAACGCGCCTTGTACTCGGCTTCGCGCTGGGCGAGCTTGGCGGGGTCGTCCTTCTCGCCGCGGAAGATGATCTCCACCGCGCCCTTCGGGCCCATCACCGCGATCTCCGCCGACGGCCACGCGAAGTTCACGTCGCCGCGCAGGTGCTTGGACGACATAACGTCATACGCGCCGCCGTAGGCCTTGCGGGTAATGATCGTGACCTTCGGCACCGTGCACTCGGCGTAGGCGTAGAGCAGCTTGGCGCCGTGCTTGATGATGCCGCCGTATTCCTGCGTGGTGCCCGGCATGAAACCCGGCACGTCGACCAGCGTCACGACCGGGATGTTGAACGCGTCGCAGAAGCGCACGAAACGCGCCGCCTTGATCGAGCTCTTGATGTCGAGGCAACCCGCCAGCACCAGCGGCTGGTTGGCGACGATGCCCACCGGGGCGCCTTCCATGCGTGCGAAGCCGATGATGATGTTCTTGGCGTAGTCCGGCTGCAGCTCGAAGAAGTCGCCGTCGTCGACCATCTTGACGATGACTTCCTTCATGTCGTACGGCTGGTTCGGGTTCGTCGGCACCAGCGTGTCGAGCGAGTGGTCGAGGCGCTCGGCCGCGTCGACCGCGGGCACCGTCGGGGCCTTCTCGCGGTTGCTCGACGGGATGAAACCGATCAGGCGGCGGGTCATCATCAGCGCCTCGACGTCGTTCTCGAACGCGAGGTCGGCGACACCCGACTTGGTGTTGTGCGTCACCGCACCGCCCAGTTCCTCGGCGGTCACTTCCTCGTGCGTCACGGTCTTCACGACTTCCGGACCGGTCACGAACATGTACGAGGAATCCTTCACCATGAAGATGAAGTCGGTCATCGCCGGGCTATACACCGCGCCGCCGGCGCAGGGGCCCATGATCAGCGAGATCTGCGGCACGACGCCGGAGGCCATCACGTTACGCTGGAAGACGTCGGCGTAGCCGCCGAGCGAATCGACGCCTTCCTGGATGCGCGCGCCGCCCGAGTCGTTGAGGCCGATCACCGGCGCGCCGACCTTCATCGCGTGGTCCATGACCTTGCAGATCTTCTCGGCGTGGGTCTCGGACAGCGAGCCGCCGAACACCGTGAAGTCCTGCGAGAACACGAACACCAGGCGGCCGTTGACCGTGCCGTAGCCGATCACCACGCCGTCACCCGGAGTGTGGTCTGCTTCCATGCCGAACTCGGTGCAGCGGTGCTCCTTGAACATGTCCCATTCTTCGAAGCTGCCTTCGTCGAGCAGCAGCTCGATGCGCTCGCGCGCCGTGAGCTTGCCCTTGGAATGCTGCGCGTCGATGCGCTTCTGCCCGCCGCCGAGACGCGCCTTGGCGCGCTTTTCGTCGAGCTGACGAATGATCTCTTGCATTGATGACCTCCTTGACTTGTTCTGCTGTCCCGGACTTTGTGCCGACCGGGCGTTCAACTTCAATTCTGTTCGAAATTGCCTGGCCGCTCTCGTAGGGCGGGAAAGCGAAGCGCATCCCGCCAATCCAACCACGGGAACCCGCCCGACCGCCGCGTGGCGGCGCAGTTGCCAGATTCGGCCTTCGGCTTTCCCGCCCTACGTTTTACGTCGCGTCCTTCTCTACGTACCCGAGCAGGCGCATCGCGGCGGCTGAAGGCGTCGTAGTCCCCTCCTCCACCGCGCGGGCGAGCCCGGGCAATTCATGCTTCACCTGCGCATGGCCGCGGAAATGGCTGCGCAACCCCGCGTCGATCAGATCCCACATCCACGCCAGCGCCTGATGGCGCCGCTTGGCCTCGAACTCGCCCGACGCCTGCATCGCCTTGCGGTAGTCCGTCACCGCCGTCCAGAAATCGGCGATACCCTGCTTCTGCAGCGCTGACAGCGTCAGCACCGGCACCGTCCAATTGGGACTCGCCGGACGCAGCATGTGCAGCGCCGTCTTCATCTGCGACTTCGCCCGCATCGCCGCACCCGCGTCGATGTCGGCCTTGTTGATGACGATGAGATCGGCGATCTCCATGATGCCTTTCTTGATCGCCTGCAGGTCGTCGCCCGCATTAGGCAACTGCAGCAGGCAGAAGATGTCGCTCATGCCGGCGACCGCGGTCTCGCTCTGGCCGACCCCGACGGTCTCGATGATTATCACGTCGAAGCCGGCGGCCTCGCACACCAGCATCGTCTCGCGCGTTTTCTCGGCGACGCCGCCGAGGCTGCCCGCGGACGGGCTCGGGCGGATGAAGGCGGCGGGGTTCTGCGACAGCAGCTCCATGCGCGTCTTGTCGCCGAGGATCGAGCCGCCCGTCAGCGACGACGACGGATCCACCGCCAGCACTGCGACACGCAGGCCCTGCTCGATCAGGTACAGGCCCAGCGCCTCGATGAAGGTCGACTTGCCCACACCCGGCACGCCCGAGATGCCCACCCGCATCGCCCCGCCGGTGTGCGGCAGCAGCGCTTCGAGCACGTGGCGCGCGCGCGCCTTGTGGTCCTCGCGCTGCGATTCGATCAGCGTGATCGTCTTCGCGAGCGGGCGCAGCTGGCGCGCGAGCACGCCGTCGACCAGTGTGCGGTCGGCGGCGTCGAGCTCGGGCAAGTGTTCGGGTTTATTCATCGGCATCGGGACGTCAGTTGCATCGCTTCGCATTCGTAGGGCGGGAAAGCCGAAGGCGCCTCCCGCCAATCCACCGTTGGAAACAGGCTCAGGCGCCGCGTGGCGGGATGCGCTTCGCTTTCCCGCCCTACGTCCGATCAGGCCTTCGCCGCGCGGATCTGCTTCAGCACTTCGCGCGCGGCCGCCGGAATCGGCGTGCCCGGCCCGAAGATGCCTTTTGCGCCGGCAGCATACAGCGCATCGTAGTCCTGCGCCGGGATCACGCCGCCGACGAAGACGACGATGTCGTCCGCGCCGAGCCGCTTCAGCTCGTTCACGATCTGCGGCACCAGCGTCTTGTGGCCCGCTGCAAGGCTCGAGCAGCCCACCGCATGCACGTCGTTCTCGACCGCGTGGCGCGCGGCCTCTTCCGGCGTCTGGAAGAGCGGGCCGATGTCGATGTCGAAGCCGAGGTCGGCGAAGGCCGAGGCGACGACCTTCGCGCCGCGGTCGTGGCCGTCCTGGCCGAGCTTGGCGATCATGATGCGCGGGCGGCGGCCCTCTTCGGCGACGAAGGCCTCGATGTCGGCCTTCAGTTCCTTCCAGTCGGCATCGTTTTCCACGACGGCTCCATACACGCCGGACACGGCTTGCGGGTTGGCGCGGTAGCGGCCGAAGACCTTCTCCAGCGCATCGGAGATCTCGCCGACGGTCGCGCGCAGGCGCACGGCCTTCACCGACAGGTCGAGCAGGTTGCCTTCGCCGGTCTCGGCGGACTTCGTCAACGCGTCGAGCGCGGCCTGCACGGCGGCGCTGTCGCGCGTCGCGCGGATCTTGGTGAGGCGGGCGACCTGCGACTCGCGCACCGCGTGGTTGTCGATGTCGAGGATCTCGATCGGATCTTCCTTCGCCAGCTTGTACTTGTTCACGCCGACGATGACATCCTTGCCCGAGTCGATGCGCGCCTGCTTGTCCGCGGCGCACTCCTCGACCTTCATCTTGGCCCAACCGGACTCGACCGCCTTGGTCATGCCGCCCATGGCCTCGATCTCCTCGATCAGCGACCAGGCCTTGTCGACCATGTCCTGGGTCAGCTTTTCCATCATGTAGGAGCCGGCCCACGGATCGACGACGTTACAGATGTGCGTCTCTTCCTGGATGATGATCTGCGTGTTGCGCGCGATCCGTGCCGAGAACTCGGTCGGCAGCGCGATCGCTTCGTCGAGCGCGTTGGTGTGCAGCGACTGGGTGCCGCCGAAGACCGCGGCCATCGCCTCGATCGTCGTGCGCACGACGTTGTTGTACGGGTCCTGCTCGGTGAGCGACCAGCCGGAAGTCTGCGAGTGCGTGCGCAGCATCATCGACTTCGCGCTCTTCGGGTTGAACTGCTTCATGATGCGCCACCACAGCAGACGCGCCGCGCGCATCTTGGCGATCTCGAGGTAGAAGTTCATCCCCACCGCCCAGAAGAAGGACAGGCGGCCGGCGAAGGTATCGACGTCCATGCCGCTGTTGATGCCGGTGCGCACGTACTCCATGCCGTCGGCGAGCGTGAACGCGAGCTCGATCGCCTGGTTCGCACCCGCTTCCTGGATGTGGTAGCCGGAAATCGAGATCGAGTTGAACTTCGGCATGTGCTGCGCCGTGTACCCGAAGATGTCGGCGATGATCTTCATCGACGGCGTCGGCGGGTAGATGTAGGTGTTGCGGACCATGAACTCCTTGAGGATGTCGTTCTGGATGGTCCCGGACAGCTTGTCCTGCGAAACGCCCTGCTCCTCCGCGGCGACGATGTAGCCGGCGAGGATCGGCAGTACGGCGCCGTTCATCGTCATGGACACCGACACCTTGTCGAGCGGGATCTCGTTGAAGAGGATCTTCATGTCCTCGACCGAGTCGATCGCCACGCCGGCCTTGCCGACGTCGCCGGTCACGCGCGGATGATCCGAGTCGTAGCCGCGATGGGTCGCGAGGTCGAACGCCACCGACACGCCCTGTCCGCCGGCGGCGAGCGCCTTGCGGTAGAAGGCGTTGGAGGCTTCCGCCGTCGAAAAGCCGGCGTACTGGCGAATCGTCCACGGCTTCACCGCGTACATCGTCGGCTGCGGGCCGCGCAGGAAGGGTTCGAAGCCGGGCAGCGTGTCGGTGTGCTGCAGGTCGGCCGTGTCCGCCTTCGTATACAGCGGCTTCACCGCGATGCCTTCGGGCGTCACCCAGTTGAGCTTCTCCACGTCGCCACCCGGCGCGTGTTTCGCGGCAGCCTTGTTCCAGGCTTCCAGGTCCGACTGGGGATAAGCCGGCATCTTGTCGTTCGGCATGACAAACCCTCTTCTTGAATCCGTTTGGCCGCGGGGGCGGCGTTACTGGTGCAGCGACCTATACCGTTCGGGCCAAGCCTTTCGACAGGCTCAGTGCGCACCGAGGTATTTGATTGCCGCCTGACTAACAGCGTCCGGTCTCGTCAGCTGCGACGACGAGACCGCCCGCAGTCCGAAGACTGCAGGCGGTCGCCGGCGCTCCCATGCATTCGGCGTAGCTCCCTCTCCCTCTCGTTGCGCAGCAGACCAAGGGTCCGCCAGCGCAAGCTCCCAATCCTACGCCGCACATGGGAAGTTGACTTGTACCGTCGCACGAATAATACTTTATCCATAATTATGAATGCAACTGTCGGCGAGCAGGAATTTCGACGACAATCCGGCCCGCAACATTTCCGCATCGAACAGCACCCATGACCGCCACCCGCATCGCCCCGCTCGCGCTGTACCAGGAAGTCGCCGAGCGGCTGCGTCAGCTCATCTTCTCGCACGAACTGCCGCCCGGCACCTGGGTCGACGAGCAGGCGCTGGCCGACAACTACGGCATCTCGCGCACGCCGCTGCGCGAGGCGCTGAAGGTGCTCGCCTCCGAAGGGCTCGTCACGCTGAAGCCGCGCCGCGGGTGCTACGTCACCGAGATTTCCGAGCGCGATCTCGACGAGATCTTCGCCGTGATGGCCCTCCTCGAAGGCCAGTGCGCCCAGACCTCGGCGCAAAAGGCCACCGACGCGGACCTCGACCGCCTGCGCGCGATCCACGCCGGACTCGAAAAGGCCGCAGCGGCGGAAGACATCAACGGCTTCTTCGAAGGCAACCAGGCCTTCCATCTCGCGCTGCAGGAAATCGCGGACAACCGCTGGCTGCAGCACGCGATCGAGGATCTGCGCCGCGTGATCAAACTGTCGCGCCATCACTCGCTGTTCGGCGAAGGCCGCCTCGAACAGTCGCTCGCGGAACACCGCGAGATCCTCGCCGCGCTCACCGGGCGCCGCGCGGACGACGCGGAACGGCTGATGCGCGCCCACATCGGTAGCGGCCGCGCAGCCCTCGGGCGCATCGCCAAGGCACGCAACAAGGTCGCCTGAGCGGCCGCGGGAAATACCGACCGTAGGGCGGGAAAGCCGCAGGCGCATCCCGCCATGCAGCGGTTCAGACAACGCACATGAGGCGGAGCGCGCCTGCGACTCGTCCGCCCCGCAAAAAGACCGCCGAAGACCGTTCAATCGCCGGGTGGCGGGATACGCTGCGCTACTCCCGCCCTACGAACGACTCACGGCGGGAACGCACACACGGAGCCCTCACCCCCCCGGCCGCGTCATCGCCTCCGCATCGACCCACAGGTCGAACTCTTCCGCGCGGACGTACCCGCTCGCCAGCGCCGCCTCGCGCAGCGACAGGCCTTCGCGGTGCGCCTTCTTCGCGATCTCCGCGGCGCGGTCGTAGCCGATATGGCGGTTGAGCGCCGTCACGAGCATCAGGTTCTTCTCCAGGTTCTCGCGGATGCGCGGCAGGTTCGGCTTCAGGCCGCGCGCGCAGTGCGCCTCGAAGGCGTCGCACGCATCCGCCAGCAACGCGATGCTCTCCAGCACGTTGTGCGCCATCACCGGCTTGTACACGTTGAGCTGGAAGTTGCCCTGGGTGCCGGCGAACGCGACGGCAGCATCGTTGCCGAACACCTGCACGCACACCATCGTCAGCGCCTCGCACTGGGTCGGGTTCACCTTGCCCGGCATGATCGACGAGCCCGGCTCGTTCTCGGGGATCAGCAGCTCGCCGATGCCACAGCGGGGCCCGCTCGCCAGCCAGCGCACGTCGTTGGCCATCTTCATCAACCCACCCGCCAGCGTGCGCAGCGCGGCCGAGGTCTGCACCAGCGCGTCGTGCGCCGCCAGCGCGAAGAAGCGGTCCGGCGCGCTGCGGAACGGATGGCCGGTCAGCTGCGCGATATGCGCCGCCGCGCAATCGCCGAAGCGCGGATGGGCATTGAGCCCGGTGCCGACGGCCGTGCCGCCGATCGCCAGTTCGTACAGCGCCGGCAGGCTCGCCGTCACCGCGGCGCCGCCGAAATCGATCTGCGCCACCCACGCGCCGATCTCCTGGCCGAGCGTCACCGGCGTCGCATCCTGCAGATGCGTGCGCCCGGTCTTGACGATCTCCTCACTGGCCTTCGCCTTGTCCGCCAGCGTGTCGCGCAGACGCCGAACGGCCGGCAGCAGGCGATCGTGCAACTCGCCGACGATCGCGATGTGCATCGCAGTCGGAAACGTGTCGTTCGACGACTGCCCGCGATTCACGTGGTCGTTCGGATGAATCGGCCGCTTCGAGCCGATCGTGCCCCCGGCCAGCTCGATCGCGCGGTTCGCGATCACCTCGTTGGCGTTCATGTTCGACTGCGTGCCGGACCCCGTCTGGAACACGACCAGCGGGAAATGCACATCGAGCTCACCCGAAATCACCTCGTCGGCGGCACGACCGATCAGCTCGGCAAGCTCCGGCGGCAGTTCGCCCAGTTCGGCATTTGCCTGCGCGGCCGCCTTCTTCAGGACGCCCAGCGCCCGGATCATCGCCCGCCCCCAGCGGAAGCGGTCCGTGCCGATCGGAAAGTGCGCGAGCGAGCGCTGCGTCTGGGCTCCCCAGTAACGGTCGGCCGCCACCTCGACAGGCCCCATCGAATCGGTTTCGGTACGCGTCGCATCCATGCTCTTCTCCCGGCCGTCCGCCGGCCACATTTCCGGCCTGCACTTTTCTTTGACGCGCGCGGCCGAAGCGGATTCCCGCAACCCGCCCACACGCCGGACTCCGTGAATTTGTAACTTCTCGCAATAATCCCGCGCTCACTAACATCCTGAAACGGGCAACGGAGCAGCGACTCCCCGGACGCGCACGCGGGCCGGCCCGCAGGGAGAGTCCACGCGATGCCAGGAAGCCAGAGCAAGCCGAACACACCTGCCCGTAGAAACGGGGCGGCCGCACGCGCCGACAACAGCCCCGAGCTGCGGCGTGTGCTGGCGAACATCCGCGTGCTGGTCGCCATCGTCGCCGCCACCGAGGCCGTCTCCCTGTCGGCCTCCACCCGCCCGACGATGATGATCGCGGTGCTGGGCTACGCTGCATGGGCGGGCTGGCTGTGCTGGTCCGAGCTCGAGGGCAGCCGCCCCATCCGCTCCCCCCTCACCTCGTGGATCGACGCCGTCTGGATCCTGCTCTTCGCGTGGCTCGCCGGCACCCAGAGCAGCATCTACACGCTGATGCTGCTCTTCCCCGTCCTGTTCGCCGCGCTCAGTTTCGGCTTCCTCTCGGGCCTGGCCGTATCGCTGTTCTCCGCCTCTGCGATCACCGTCGAACTGATGCTGCGCGACCAACACCTCGCCAAGCCGAGTCTCGAAGTCCTCCTGCAGCCGCTCTCGCTCCTCGTCCTCGGCCCGCTCGTCGCCGGTCTCGCGCGGGCCGGCATCCAGATGAACGAACAGATCACCGTCGCCGACCGCCTGCTCGGTCAGGCCGACCCGCGTCAGGGCGTCAAGCGCGTTGCGACAGCGCTGCTGCAGGGGCTCGCGCACCACTTCTCCGCCGATCTCGGGCTCCTGCTGGTCTCGCTGCCGGGCAGCGAAGCGCGTCTCTTCCGCACCGACCGCAACGGCAACTTCAGCGAAGTCACCGGCGAACTGCGCGCCACCCTCGCCGAAGCGCTCAATCGCCTGCCCGCCGGCATCGCCAGCGTGCGCCACCAAAGCCGCCTGTTCGGCCGCTTCCCGCTGCGCTACACGAGCGGATTCGACACCGTCACGAAGGCCTCGACGGCCTCGTCGCGCGCCGTCACCGAGGAGCTCGCCGACATGCTCGACGCCCGCTCGCTACTCGCCGTCCCCGTCTGCCGGCGCCGCCCCCGGCCCTGCTGCCTGGTCCTCGAATCCGGTGATCGCCGCTACCGCTCGCATGACGCCGAACTGCTCGGCGCAGTCATGGACCAGCTCGCCCCGGTAATCGAGAACGCCGGCCTGCTCGAGCGCCTCGCCGAAGAGGCCATGGCCACCGAACGCGCACGCATCGGCCGCGACCTTCACGACACCGCAATCCAGCCCTACCTCGGGCTCAAATACGGCATCGAGGCGCTCGCACGCAAGGCCGCCGCCGACAACCCCCTGCGCAACGACATCCACGCCCTGCAGGAAATCGCCGTCGACGAACTGCACCGCCTGCGCGAACTCGTCAGCGGCATGCGCGAAGGCGGCGGCGGCGACGACGCCCTGCTCCCTGCGCTGCAGCGTCAGGCCAAGCGCTTCCGCGAGCTCTTCGGCATGGACGTCTCCGTGCAGTGCGAAGGCGAAATCGCCATGCGGCGCAAGCTCGCCGCCTCGATATTCCCCATGGTCAGCGAAGCGCTCACCAACATCCGCCGCCACACCGCCGCCACGCAAGCGCAAATCCGCGTGAGCAACCACGACGACGCCTATGTCGTAACCATCCGCAACCCGCACGACGCCAATGCCCCCCCACCGCAATTCGTTCCGCGCTCCATAGTCGAGCGCGCGGAATCTGTATATGGATGTGTCGTAGTCGACATCCGCCCCGAAGGCTTTACTGATTTAATCATCACAATTCCAAAAACCGCCTGAGCGACAACGATCATGGTCGAAGTCACCGAACGCACGATCCGGATCTTCCTGGTCGATGACCACCGCGCAACCCTGTGGGGCCTGGAACAGCTCATCAACGCCACGCCTCGCATGCAGCTCGTCGGCAGCGCCACCAACGTCGCCGAGCTGCTCGCCTCGCCCGCCAGCTGCGACGCCGACGTCATCGTCATCGACCTCGACCTCGGCGGCCAGGACTCCAGCGAATCCTTCGCCGAAGTGCTGCGCACCCACGGCGCCAAGGTCCTCGTGCTCACCGGTTCGCGCGACCTCGACAGCCACCGCCGCGCCGTGCTTGCCGGCGCACGCGGCGTCGTGCGCAAGGAAGAACCGGTCGACGTGCTGCTGCGCGCGATCGAAAAGGTGCATGAAGGCGACGTATGGGTGAACCGCGCCCTCATCGGCGACATCATGAACATGCTCACCGGCGCCCGCCAAACCGCCCCCAGCCCCGACGACACCCGCATCGCCACGCTCACGCCCAAGGAAATCGAAGTCATTACCGCCGTCGTCCGCCGCAAGGGCGCCAAGAGCCTCGTCATCGCCGACGACCTCGGCATCAGCGAACACACGCTGCGCAACCACCTCACCACCATCTACCACAAGCTCGAAGTACATGGCCGGCTCGAGCTCTACGTGTACGCGAAGGAACGCAAGATCGGCGCGGAAGCCCACTCCTGACCCGTCTCCCGTAGGAACTTCCGCACCTATCTGCGTAGGGCGGGATGAAATCCCGCCGCACCCCCGGGCGATCGGCCCCAACCGCTCCCCCGGAAGACGTGACATTTGTCACGCATCCGCAAGAGCAGCTTTACCCCTCGCGCTCTGCGCATCCGCGAACTACGCTGAACGCAAGGCGTCCGCTGTCAGCCGGCGCCCGCCAGCTGCACCCGCGACCTCCGGAGCGAAGGACGATGCCTCGCCCGGCCCGGGCGCCCCCTCGTTCCCCTCGGAGGAGAGATCATGCGCCACGCTGCCATCCTTGCCACGCTGCTCGCCGCCGTCGTGTCATTCGCGTCCCCCTCGCGCGCGGGCGGGCTGCCCGAAGGTGTACCGCCCCCACCGCGCTTCGCCCCCGACCAACTGCTGGTCGCCTTCCGCCCCGGCACACCCGCCGCCGACATCGCGCAGGCACACACCGCAGTCGGTGCCCAAGTGATCAAGCGCTTCGAGGCCATCGGCGTGCACCTCCTGCGGATCCCCTTGGGCACCGTCGAAGCCAGCGCCGCACTCTACGAACGCAACCCCAACGTCCGCTATGCGGAACCGAACTTCCATCGCCCGCTGATCCTGCCTACCGAAGGCAAGGACCCCGCCCCGCCCAACGGACTGGGCATCGAATACTTCGCCGAACAATGGGGCCTCAACAACACCGCCCAGCCCCTCTACGATCCCGACACGGGGGCGACGACAAAAGGCAGCCTGGACGCCGACATCGACGCGCCCGAGGCCTGGGACCTCACTCAGGGCAGCGACAGCATCCGCATCGCCATCCTCGACAGCGGCGTCGAATGCACCCACGTCGATCTCCTCGGCAAATGCGTGGAGCAGCTTAACTTCACCAGCAGCTCCACCCCGGCCGACGTCCTCGGCCACGGCACCCACGTCGCGGGCATCGCCGCGGCCAACACCAACAACGGCGTCGGCACGGCCGGTGTCGGCTGGAAGGCACGGATCGGCTCGCTCAAGGTGTGTCATGAATGGCCGGCACTGTTCCCGATCATCGGCCTGTGCGACGTCGCCGACTCGATCGCGGGCCTGATGCACGCCGCCGACAACGGCTACCGCGTCGCCAACATGAGCTACGGCAGCGACCCCGATCCCTACTCGCCCTCGCAGGCCGAGGCCGACGCAATCCAGTACGCATGGAGCAAGGGCATGGTGCTCGTCGCGGCCGCCGGCAACGACTACGCCGACTCGCCCACCTACCCCGCGGCCTTCCCCGAAGTCATCGCCGTCGCGGCCACCGACCGCCACGACAACCTCGCCTACTTCTCCACCTTCGGCAAGAGCTGGGTCTCCGTCGCCGCTCCCGGCCACAACATCCTCTCCACCTATCCCAATTCCGCCTGCGGCCTTGCCGCCAACGATCCGGAAGGCTGCTACACCTGGCTGTCCGGCACGTCCATGGCCTCCCCCCACGTCGCCGGCGTGGCGGCGCTGGTGCTCGCCCATACGCCAGGCCTCACCAACGTCCAGGCGCGCGGCTACATCGAAAACAACGCCGACACCGCCGGCGCCCTCGGTCAGAACTTCAAAGCCTGGGTGAAATACGGCCGCGTCAATGCCCGCGCCGCACTCGACGGCCAGAATCCGCCGCCCCCCGCCGCAGCCATCACGCTCGCCGCCACCGGATCCAAGGTCAAAGGCAAACAGCAGGCCGACCTCACGTGGAGCGGCAGCACTGCCCAACTGGTCGATATCTGGCGCAACGGCACGAAGATCGTCCCGGGCCTTCCGAACAATCAGAGCACCACCACCTACACCGACCTCATCAACAGGACCGGCAGCGGAACCTACACCTACAGGGTTTGCGAGGCCGGCACCGCGACATGCTCGAACGAGGCCGTGGTCGTGTTCTGACCGCCGGCACGACATGCCCCGGCGATAACTGGCACCCGCAGTACCCACGGGGTGTCTTGCCCCGACTCACGACCGACATCACGTCGAATCCGGGTAATTTGTCACGGATTGCCCGTGCGCGTTTTCCTATGGGCGAAACTACCCGACACACGGTATGTTGTAGCCATCGCGGCTCACGCCGCACGCGGGAGCAAGCCGCCGTGCCCTACCTCACCCTCGCCCCGCCGATCGAAGTCCTGCTCGTGGATGACCAGCGCGCGATCCTCGCCGGCGTGAGCGCACTGATAGGGAGCGAGGGCGAAGCGATGCGGGTATCCGGCTGCGCCACCACCGGCCGCCAGGCCATAGACCTCGCGCGCAGCCTCCGGCCCGACGTCATCGTCCTCGACGTCGATCTCGGCGGCGAGGACGGACTGGAGCTGATCCCCCAACTGCGCGCCTGCTGTGACGCGGCGATCATCGTCTTTTCCGGACTTCTCACTACGGACACCCGCTTTCGTGCCTTGTACCTCGGGGCCTTCGACTGCGTAGCGAAGAACGGTTCGGGGGATCCGCTGCTCGCGGCGATACATGCGGCAGCGGCGCCCGCACCTGCATAGTTCACGCGCGAACCGGAGCGGCTCACGCAAGTCACGCGACACGCACTGCTATCGACCGGCTTGCTGCTCGTCGATAACCAATAACCGGTCCCGGCGCACCCGCAATGCACTGCCTTGGTGCGCAGATCCGGCATACCGGGACAACTGTCACCCCCCCGCCCTGACACAACGCACTGACATGCCTAGTTGCATCTTCAGATGCCCCGACGCGCAGCCCGGCCGATACTGGAATGGCAAATCTGCCGCGGGCGCCCTGCCCTCCCCACCCGCGGCGCCGGAGAGAGGACGTCATGAAAAACCGCCTTCTGCTTTCGATCGTTGTCCCGGCCTTCAACGAAGCCGAAGTCCTGCCCGAATTCCAGCGCCGGCTGTTTGCCGTCGTCGATGCCCTCCCGCTCGACTGCGAGATCATCTACGTCAATGACGGCAGCAGCGACGGAACCGCGTCGCTCCTGCGCGCCATGCGCACGCGCGACGATCGCATCGCGATCCTCGAACTGTCGCGCAACTTCGGTAAGGAACTGGCGATGACCGCCGGCATCGACCATGCGCGCGGCGATGCGGTGGTCGTGATCGATGCCGACCTGCAGGATCCGCCCGAACTGATCCCGGAACTGCTGCGCCACTGGCAGGATGGCTACGACGTCGTGTACGCCCAGCGCAGCCAGCGCGACGGAGAAACCTGGTTCAAGAAGCTCAGCGCCGCCCTGTTCTACCGCCTCATCGGCCGCCTCGCCAACATCACCATTCCGCGCGACACCGGCGATTTCCGCCTCCTCAGCCGCCGCGCGGTCGAGGCGCTCGGGCGTCTGCGCGAACAGCACCGCTTCATGAAGGGCCTGTTCGCCTGGATCGGCTACCCGCAGAAAGCCGTGTATTACCGCCGCGATCCGCGCTTCGCGGGCCGCAGCAAGTGGAATTACTGGAAACTGTGGAATTTCGCCCTCGAAGGCATCACGTCCTTCACGACCGCCCCGCTCAAGATCGCCACCTACGCCGGCATGACCACGGCCGCCTTTGCCTTCCTCTTCGGCATGTACGTGATTACCAAGACGCTGCTGTTCGGCAACGACGTGGCCGGCTACCCGTCGCTGATGACGGTGATCCTGTTCCTCGGCGGCATCCAGCTCGCGGCACTGGGCGTGATCGGCGAGTATCTGGCGCGCATGTTCGACGAAGCCAAGGGGCGCCCGCTTTATCTCGTCACCGAGTATCAGCCATCCCGCCCCGCGATGCGCCCGCGTCTCGCGACCCGGACGCACGGCGTGCGGCGCGTCGGCGCCTGAATAGCTCTGCGCGCCAGGCAAACCGACTTGCCCACGATTCCAAGGCAATCGCAATCGCACCAGCTCCCGTAGGGCGGGAGGAGCGCAGCGCATCGCGCCACAACGGCGCGTGCCCACACCCGACGTTCGAGCGGCGGCGCACTTGCCACGTTCGGCCTTCGGCTTCTCCCGCCCTGTGACCCCCAATCCTCGACCAACGCGTGGACGAGCGTCAAAACGCATGTCCGGGCGCATTCATTCGACAGATTCTGCGCGGCTGACCGGTTCTCCCCCGCAAGCTCTCATGCCCTCTCCCCGCATGCGGAGCGTCAGCGATGAACACCATGATCCGATCCGCATCAGAGCATGCGCAATCACAAGGGCAAGAGACATCACCGCAATTCCGCCGATGCCGTCGACCGCGTAGTGCCACCCCAGGAAGAGCGTAGCCAGCCAATTCAACACGAACCACGGGAGGGAGAACCACAGTGTCCAGCGCCATGCTCCCGCCATGACAACGACTGCACACCACGCGAGCCCCACGTGCAGGCTGGGAAATGCCTGCGTTCCCGGAAGAAAGCCGTTCTGCGCCACATGACCGGCCATGTACTCGCGCAACAACGGGACTAACGTAGCGCTCCCGGTCCCCGAGAGTTCGAACAGGTCTGGCTGAAAGAACACAGGACCGGCGCTTGGAATTGCGATGGCAACGTAGCGCGTCAGATGAAAGGCGATGACCACGCCACAAAGTGCCGCCGCCATCGCGTGCGTCTTTTTCGCGCACGCGAGCCCTGCCAGGCCGAGGAAGACGACGACCCAGAGAGTCTGGTAGATCGCATCCCAGAATTTCGGAACATTGACCGGCAGCGCGAGCAGGGCATGGAAAAGATCCTGTTCGATTTCCCACAGCCATTCATCGTTCCAGACGACACTCTCGACCCGATAGACTTCGGCGAGATTCGCAGACGCTCCAACGCCGTACGCGGCGATGATCACAAGCAAGAATGAACCGATCCCGGGTTTTCCCGCGGCTAGGGAAAGCGCCCGAAGTCCGATCTGAGCCCCATTTTCGCGGTTGAAGCGTCGCGCAAGACGCACGGCATCGCCCAGCATCGCGAACGTGAGCGCAACAACAAAGAAGAACAGAAATCCGATCACGACGGATATCTGGTTCGTGCCTATCGGATGGACAGCATGCGCGCCAGCGACTGCACTTGCAATTACGCTGAGCACACAGGTGACCGTCACCAGCACGATATAGGGAGCAAGAGTCATTCCGCGATCTCGATGGTGATTGCCATCCCGAAGCCGTGCGAACCGGTGCGCCGGATTCCGGCACTAATGACGCGTGCTTGACGGCGCCCCGCCGTCGCGCACATGCACGACCGCCACCGCGTCCGCATACACGCGCCGCCATCCGGGCAGGCGATCGAGGAGCGCCAGCGCCGGCGTGCCCGGCTCGATCAGGGTCCAGCCGATGCGGTATTCTTCAAGGAGCTTCGGCAGCACCTCGGACCCGGTCAGAAACATGGCACCCAGATAACGCTGCAACAGCGCATCGCCGTACATGTCCGCGCGGCCGTCGATGAAGACGGGTACGCCCTCGTGGATCAGGTAGCCCCCGAAACCGTAGGCATTGAACACGGGGCCGCTTGCCCCTGCTGCAAAGGCTGCCTGCACTGCGGCCTCGGGCGTGCGCGCAGCAACCGGATTGTTGCGGTCCGACCGCGCTACCTCTGCCCCCAGCAGGAGTCCCACGGCCGCCACGGCGGCAAGCGCCACGGGTCGCGCCGGCGCAGCCAGGGCCGCGAAGATGCGGTCCAGCGATTCGACGTTTCCGCCCTGGCCCCGGCATGCGCGGAGACACGCCCCCAGGGGCGACGCGATGAGAAAGGGGGACACCAACCCGAGCACGGACGCATGGCGGTTGTGTTGTAACGCGAGATGCACGAGCCCGAGCACCAGCAGCAACCGCAGCCATGGGAGTCTCACGCGGCCGGCGCACGCGAGGGCCAGCACGATCATCAGCCACAGCTCGAGCGGGTGAAACTTCTGGAAATTCGGCGAGCGCCATTCTTGAATCACACTCAACGACACACTCATGCTGGTCAGCTCGAAAGGGAACAACAACCCGTGCAGCCCCCACGGCGTAACGATCGCGCCAAGTATCGCCAGCGTGACGAAAGCGCCCCACCGTATCGCGGCAGCGCGGCGCAACGTACCCGGCGACTGCAGCACCGCATCCAGCGCCAGCGCGCCGGCAAGCGCAAGACCGAACACGAAACTGCCGTGGAGATTCGCCCACAGCGTCATGAGCGGAAGCAGAAGCCATGGAGGGCCATCCCCTTTCTCGCCCGCATTCGTGAGAGTGCCCACCCATACGGCCAGCAACGGCCACATCAGCACATGAGGCCGCGCCGCCAGATGGCTCAACATCATGGTCGCGGCGACGACGGTGAGCATCAGCGCATGCACGGGCTCCATACGCGCGAGAAGGAAGCGCAGCAGGCAGGCCATCGTGAAGGCGGCGAGCGCCGCGGTGAGGAACACCAATCCTCCCCAACCGGCCATCTGATGCACCAGCGCAAGGATGACTTCCGCCAACCATTCGTGCGCGGTCCACGGCGCCTGCAGCATCGAATGCGAGAATGGATCGGTCGTTGGAACCATGCCGTGCTCGATGATCCAGCGCCCCGCGGCCAGATGCCAGTATGTGTCGGCATCGGACAGCACCCCCAGGTTGATCCGTTTGTCGTAAAGAATTCCGACGAGCACAAACAGTGCGGCGAGCAACGGCCACGACAGACCGAAAGTCCGGCACTGCAAAGAAACCGCACGCGCGGTCGGGTTGACGGAAATCTGTTCCGGCATGCTCGGCTCCTCCGTCACGACAAGACGTGTGCCGAGGTTAACACGCGCATCCCGGAGCACAAGCCCAGCACGTCACACACGACGCCAGTTCGGGCCAACCCTGCGCGCGGGAACACGCCATCCGCAATCCCGTCCGGCCCGTGTTTCGACACGCAATTAACCCGGTAGCCCAATACCGTTCGGGCTGAGCCTGTCGAAGCCCTGCGCATGCCTGCCCTTCGACAAGCAGAGGGCGATGTACTTGATTGCCGCCTTGATAATTATTGTGAAATGCATCCGCGGACACCCACGCAAGGCACGAACGAAGTTGAGCGACCAGCTCCGCGCGCCCGGAAACGTGAATATTTCACGATCCAAGTGCCATGTGCATCGAAACAGGACAAATGTCACTCGCGTGCAGGGCTCATCGGACTAGCCTGCATAGGCGCACCTTGCGATGTCGAACCGGCGGACGGAGGCCAGACTACACACAGGGAATCGGGATACGCAGCAGCCAGCTTCAAAGACCGCAGCGCAGCCCCGACTCCTTCCGGTTCCGCAGCCGGAACGCTGCTCCAGCAGCCGGCGGAGCGGATGTGATCATCATGGCTCGAAGGAAAAACATCATGAAAACGCTACTTCAAGGTATCCGCCGCTTCTGGAACGAGGAAGAAGGCGCCGTCGCGATCGAATACGCCCTGCTCGCGGTGCTGATCGCTCTCGCGATGGCTGTTGGTGCCGGCTTGCTCGGCGACGGTCTGAATCTCATCTTCTCGAATATCGCAGAATGCTTCAACGCAGCAGGATCGAGCGGCACCTGCCCGATTACGATGTAATGAGTTAGTGGGACAGGCTGAAAGCGGGGCGACCGCAGGCTCGACCCGCTTTCTTCCACCTCCAGGCTTTCAACGGATCCGCAACCATGGAAGAGTTCGCCATCAGCGTCTTCGGCACGCCCGCCGCGATGGGACTGAGCGTGCTCGCGCTGCTGTCGGCACTCCTCTTGATCGCCGCCGCGCACGACCTGCGCGGGCACCGCATTCCCAACATCCTCATCCTGTGCGGGGCGCTTCTCGCAATCGCGCTGCACACCATTCTGCCCCGCGGCGACGGCTTCCTGAGCCTGCTGCCCGGCGCGCTCGGCCCGTGGGGCGCCCTGAAGGGGCTGCTCATCGGACTGGTCGTGCTGCTGCCGTTATACCTATTACGCGGCTTGAGCGCCGGCGACGTCAAGCTGATGGCGATGACCGGAGCCTTTCTCGGGTCGCCCGAGATCTGGTGGGCGATCTTCTCGACCTTTCTCGCCGGCGGCGTGCTGGTGCTCGCCGCCGCGCTGCGCCCGGGCGTGGCCGCGCAGACGCTTAAGAACCTGCGCATCATGCTCGCGAGCGCGATGCTGCGCACCGCCAGCGGCGGCGCGGTCTCCATACCCGCACCGCCATCGGCGACGCGGCTTCCGTACGGCCTCGCGATCGCCGGCGGAACCATCGTCTGCATGATTTACCGGGCCGTCCAACTGAACATGATCTGATCGCACCAACGGGCCGGCCGAACCGGGGGACCAGGAAAATGAACGCGAGCACGTCGGTTCAAATCACAAGCGCGACAAGCGCGGACAGGGACGACGGCGGCATCCGGGCGCCCGCTCCGCCGCGCACGATCGAAGAGGCGGGGCTGCCGCTGCAGTTCCTCGTCGACCTCACGCTCAAGACCTTCTTTCAGGGCGGCCGCCTGCCGCTGTGGGACCTTTCCGGACGACTCCGGCTGCCGCTGGGAGTCGTCGAGGCCGTGCTCGATTTCATGCGCGCCGAGCGCCTGGTCGAGGTTCCCGGCCGCGGGCCGGCCGAGACCGACCTCAACTTCCAGCTCACTGACACCGGCCGCCACCGCGCCGAGGTCGCGCTCAAGCGCAGCCAGTACGTCGGCCCCGCGCCCGTCACGCTGGAGGCCTACATCGCGCAGATCGAACGCCAGAGCGTCGCGCACATGACCGTGACGCAGCAAAAGCTCGCTGCGGTCTTCGACGGCGTGGTGATCGACCCCGCCCTGCTCGACCAGGTCGGTTCCGCACTCAACTCAGGCCGCGCAGTCCTCGTCTACGGACCCGCGGGCAGCGGCAAGACCTTCATCGCCGAACACGTCGTGAACGTGCTCTACGGCGACATCCACGTGCCGCACGCGATCATGCTGGATGGCGAGGTGATCCAGGTGTACGACCCCTTGGTGCACAAGCCCTCGCGCTCCGCCTTGCGCAACGAAGGGCTGGACCGGCATCACACCACCGACGAACGCTGGCTGCGCTGCCGGCGCCCCGCCGTGATGACCGGCGGCGAGCTGACACTACAGATGCTTGACCTGCAGTTCGACCACGAGACGCGCTTCTACACCGCCCCGCCCCAGGTCAAGGCCAACAACGGCATCTTCATCATCGACGACCTCGGCCGCCAACTCGTGGCCCCGCAGGAACTGATGAACCGCTGGATCGTGCCGCTCGACCGCCGCGTCGATTATCTCGCGCTGCACACGGGCAAGAAGTTCCGCGTGCCCTTCGACGTGAGCGTGATCTTCTCGAGCAACTACATGCCCGCGGACCTGGCCGACGAGGCCTTCCTGCGGCGCCTCGGCTACAAGATCTACGTCGGCCCGGTGTCGGCAGATGCCTACCGCCGCATCTTCATCGGCGCGAGCGAGCGGGCGGGCGTGCCCTTCGACGAAGACGCGTACCAGGCCTTGCTGCGTGACGGGCACGCGAAGGATCAGCGCCCGCTGCTGGCGTGCATCCCCTTCGACATCGTCAGCAAGGTCCGCGACCGCGCCGCCTATCTGGGCACCACGCCGCGAATGACCTCGGAATCGCTGGTGTGGGCATGGCAGTGCTATTTCGCCACCAATTGAACCCGACACACTGAGCGCAGCCCGCCAGCACGCACACCCCCCTTCGCAAGCAGACCAGAGGACACATCATGAAGACCACACGCGCACTCCTGATGATTGCATTCTCGGTGGTCGCCGGCGTCGTCGCAGTATTCTTCGCGGCCAGCTGGCTGGCACAGAAGAACGCGATGATGACGCAGAAGGTCGTCGTCGCCTCGCGCGACCTCGAACTCGGCAACACGCTCGATCCCTCGATGATGCAGGTGTTGAGCTGGCCTTCCGGAAGCGCGCCAGCGGGGGTCATAGACGACCCGAAATCGCTTGAGGCGCGTGTGATACGCACCACCATCCTGCGCGGCGAACCCATCATTGAAGCGAAGCTCGCCCCCGTGGGAACCACGGGCGGGCTTTCGGCCGTGATCGATAGCGGCAAGCGCGCACTCACGGTGAAAGTTAACGAGGTAATCGGTGTCGCCGGCTTCGCGCTGCCCGGCAACTACGTGGACATCCTCGTCAACATCCAGGACGAACGTGACAACTCGATCTCCAAGATCGTGCTGGAACGCATCCTCGTGCTCGCCGTGGCCCAGGAGGCGGCCCGCGACGAAACCAAACCCAAGGTCGTCAGCGCGGTCACGCTGGAAGTGACCCCGGAAGAAGCCGAAAAGCTGGATCTCGCGCGCAGCATCGGCAGCCTGTCCCTCGTGCTGCGCAACCAGGTCGACAAGGACCCGGCCGCGACCGCCGGCATCCGCAAGGAGGATCTGCTGAAGACGGCGACGATCGCGCCCGAACCGCCGAAGGCCGCGCCGGCGGCAGCGCCGAAGAAACCCGTCGCGAGCAAGCCGCGCCAGCCCGCACGGGCTCCCGCGCCATCGCCCGACAAGGTGGAAGTTATCCGCGGCCTGCAGCGCTCCACGGCCGAGTTCTGAGCACGCAGCGAATCTCGTACTGTAGGGAGCAACAACAATGAAAAGCCAACCTGCCATTTTCTGCGCCACGCCCCGCCTCAGGCAATTTGCCGCGTTCGCCTTGCTTGCGGGCCTGTGTATTCCCTTAACGACCAACGCAGCCAAGGCCACTCCAGTCGCGGCGCCGCAGCGGGGTATGGAGTCCGCCTACGCCGAATCGGCCGAGATCGGCCCCGCGATGAGCCTTGTGATCGGCAAGTCCACGTTGCTACGGTTGCCCGCCGCCATCGACCGGATTTCGGTCGGCAATCCGACAGTCGCCGACGTGACGCTCATCAGTGCGCGGGAGTTGTACCTGCTCGGCAAGACCGTCGGCTCGACCAACGTCATCCTGTGGCGCAAGGGCGGCGCAACAACCATCGTCGACGTGTCGGTCAACGTCGACGCCGCCCGCCTGGAATCGCGCATTCACGAACTGCTACCCGATGAAAAAGGCATCCGCGTGACCACCGCCGCGGAATCCATCGTCCTGACCGGCGAGGTATCCAGCGCGATGCGCGCCGACGAGGCCGTTGCGATCGCGGACGCCTACGTGCGCAACCTCAACCGTGGCTTGGTCCTGCCGGTAATCGCTGGCGGCGGTCAGGTGGCCCCGGGTGCGACGATCAACATCAGCGAGTCACGCGGCGCTGTGCGGGCGGCGGGTTCGCAAGTCGTGAACATGATGCGCGTCCGCTCGCCTCAGCAGGTGATGCTCGAAGTGAAGGTCGCCGAGGTCTCCAAGACCCTGCTCGACAAGCTGGGCGCGGAATTCCGCTTCTCGGCGACGACCGGCGACTGGACCTATTCCATCATCAACAGCCTGCTGACCGACAGCGCGGGCCTGCTGACCGCGATCAAGAGCCCCAACAAACTGCTCGCGATCGACGCGGAAAAGCGCGACGGCCTGCTAAAGATCCTCGCCGAACCCAACATCGTCGCCATCAGCGGGCAGGAAGGCAGCTTCCTCGCGGGCGGCAAGATCTTCATTCCCGTCGCACGGGCAAATTCGACGACCGGACTGACGACCGTCACGCTGGAGGAAAAGGAGTTCGGCGTCGGTCTGAAATTCACACCCACAGTACTGGATGGCGGCCGCATCAACCTGAAGGTCTCGCCAGAGGTGTCGGAACTGTCGCAGACGGGTTCACCCTTCACGACGATAGACGGCACGACCGCGATCCTGCCCAGTTTCACGACACGGCGGGCGCAGACGACGGTGCAATTGGTCGACGGCCAGAGCTTCGCGATCGCCGGCCTGATCAAGAACAACGTCACCGAGACGGTGAAGCGCTTCCCCGGCCTCGGGGAGATTCCGATCCTCGGTGCGCTGTTCCGCAGCAGCGAGTTCCAGACCGACCGCAGCGAACTGATGTTCGTGATCACGCCGCGTCTCGTGAAGCCGCTGCCGTCGAACTACTCGCTGCCCACCGATCACTTCGTGCCGCCATCACGCGGGGAGTTCTTCCTGCAAGGCAAGATGGAAGGTTCGCCGCCATTCGACGAACAGCCCGCAGGCAACGCCCCGGCCGCCCCGGCCGACGGCGGATTCCAGACCCGATAAGAGGAGATGGCCATGCTCAGAGCACTTTCCGCCCTCGTGTTCGCGGCCTCGGCCGTCGCGACGGGATGCGCGACCACGACGCCGAACCTCGATGCCAAGTTCGGGCATTCCGTCACCGCTGCGCGCGCGCTGCAGACGATCAATCCGGACGCTTCGCGCAACACCGATCCGGTCGCCGGCATCGATGCCGAATCGGCAGGACACGCCATCGACCGCTATCACGACAGCTTCAAGGCGCCGCCCGCCACCTTCTCGGTGATCAGCATCGGCGAAGGGATCAGTAGCGGCGGCGGTCAGTGAGTGCCAGCGGCGGCGGACGCAACCTGGAGAAATGCGGCAATGACATCGAAAGTCCCGTTCAGGCATGGCCAGCGCGGCGCCGTGGCCGTCATGGTCGCGATTGGCACAGTGGTCTTCATCAGTTTCCTGGGCATCGTGATCGACCTCGGCAACCTCTACATCCGCAAGACCGAGTTGCAGAACGCTGCGGATGCCGCGGCGCTGGCCGGCGCCAAACGCCTGGACGGCACCGCGCCGGGCATCACCAACGCCGTCACCGAGGCAAAGGCGATGGCCTTGCTGAATGCCTCGGACTTCGACCAGACTGCGGTGACGATTCTCGACGCCAATATCCAGTTCGCATCTGACGCCGACGGCCCCTGGTCCGATATCGCCACCTCGCTGACCCAACCTCTTAACAAGCGCTTCATCAAGGTCGATACCACCAACATCGCGCAGGGAACGCGCCCGACCTGGTTCATGATGGCCGTCAGCGCCGCACACGGCAGCACGACCGCGACGGCACTTGCAGTCGCAGGCGTACCGGTGTGCGAGAACCTGCCGATGTTCGTGTGCGCGCCCGATCCTTCGCTCGGCGCGGCGGGCAACTGGGGCTTCATTGCCGGCCAGTCATACCGGCTGGCGGATACCCCGGGCGGCCCGGGACCCGGCAACGTCGGCTACATGGATCCCGTACCACCAGGAGCCCCTGCACTTATCAACGGCGCGGACCAAATGCGGGACATCATGTGCCGGGGCAAGACCTTCTGCATCTCCAGCCCGGGCACCTACTCCAGCCTGACCCAGCCCGCGTTCGGAACGATGGCCAACGCCCTCAACACCCGCTTCGACGACTACGGCGGCCTGCCGGCGAGCCTCACGCCCGAAGCCTGCCCTCCGGACACGAACATCCAGTCATACAAGTGGGACGATCCGGCGAACGGAATGCCGAAGTACTGGACGGATGCGCCTTATGAGCCGGTGCGTCAGGCCGACGATCCGCCCGACACCGACCCCGCCACGCCCGAGTTGGGGGTGCGCTGGTCGGCAGTGCGTCCCGGCGCGACTTCGCAGCCGCCCGTGAATGCCAGTTATCCGGGCACCGGCACGCCTTATACGCAGTCTGCCGGCAGCGTCTATCACACGCCACCGCGCACATCGAGTCTTCCCCTCGCGCAGCCCAACCGGCGAATCATCACGATGGGGCTCGCAACGAACTGCCTCGACGCAAGCGGGAATCCGCAGATCAACGGTTCGGGCAAGCCGGTGCAGGTTCCCGCCTTTGCCCAGTTCCTGATGCCGGTGAAAGCACAGGGGACGGGATCTCCGACGGAGAGGGGGATCTACGCGGAGTTCATCAAGGTCATTTCGACCCCGCCCTCGAGTATTCCCGAAATCAAACTGTACCGCTGAGAAAAAGTCATGGACAGCCTGGCCATCGGAAAGGCAGCACGACAGCGGCAGGGAGGAGTCGCCGCAGTCGAATTTGCGCTCCTCGTCTTCCTGATGCTTCTGATCTGCGCCGGTATCGTCGAGTTCGGTCGCGCGGTATGGCATTACGATGCGCTGGCCAAGGCCACGCGCGACGGCGCACGCTACATGTCGACCATCTCCATGCCCGCCCTGGCGACGGCCAGCGCCACGGCGGAGGATCTGGTGGTCACTGCCGCAACGGCGGCGGGCGTGCCGAATTTCACGGCGGCCGACGTCACCGTCACCTGCGCCCCGACAGCCTGCGCATCGGCAGCCGCGCCCGGAAATGTCACGCGCGTGATTGTCGATGTCTCCTATTCGATGACCTTGGGCATCTGGTTTCCCTTCATCTCCCGGGACGGCAAGTCGGGCTTCGACATCACGCTGACACCGCACACAACGATGCCCTACATGCGGTAGGAGCGCCAACATGACATGCACAACCAGTCGAACTCGAAACAGGCAACGGCAGGCGGGAGCTGCGGCGGTCGAATTCGCGCTCGTCGCCCTGTTCGCCTTCCTGCCCCTGATGTTCGGCATCGTGGAATTCGGTCGCTTCTTCTACGTGCTCAGCACGGTGCAGGAAGTGACGAGGCGCGCGGCACGTGAACAGGTCGTCAACTGGCAGAACCAGACCAATGCGATCCAGCGGGCCGCGGTGTTCCAGAGTGCAACCAGCACCGGCTCGGTCGCTCTGCCCGGGGGCCGCGAGGTGACCAACGGCCGGGTTCGCCTGCAGTTCTTCCACAGCTACACGGATGCCAAGAACGGCACGAACCCCATCAGCTACCCGAGCAGCGCGACAGCCGAGGCGAACGTCGGAAACTGTCTGCTCGAAGAGAGCAACTGCATACGTTTCGTGCGCGCAACGCTGCGCAACGCCGACGGCAGCGTGGTGGAGTACATCCCGATGGTGTTCGGAATTTTCAACGTACCCCTGCCCGGCGCGACGGTGATCATGCCGGCCGAGGCCTTGGGCTTGGATTGAGTATTGAATTGATGCAGTTCCGGTCGGGACGGCCCATCGGAAACCCATCTGGAGAAGGTGATGAGCGGCACTGACTGGCTGTCCAGACGCGCAGCGGAAGGCCTGGTTCCTTTGGGAACGCCGGCCGGCGCGCCGTCCACAGGAGGAAACACCGCAATGCGCATCGCTGCGCTGTCTATCAACCCGGACACCCTGCAAAGGCTCACGGGTTTTCTCGCTACCGACGACGGTTCGGTGCAAGTGACGACATGGCACGGGGATGCCATGCAGGCTCCCGCGCTGGTCGAGCAGGAACACCCCGACCTGCTGGTCGTCGAAGCGCCGCAGGGGCTGGAAGCGGAGCTGCAGGGACTGGATCGGGTCGCGATGCGGCACCCCGAGGTGACGCTGATCGTGGTGTGCGGACACCAGTCGCCCGAGTTCCTGCTTGCCGCCATGCGCCTGGGCATACGCGAGGTGCTTGCGGCGCCGCTGACGCAGCAGGGCATCCAGCAGTCGATCGGCCGCATCCGCGAGCGAATTTCCTGGGCCAGCGTACCGCGCCAGCAGGGCAAGGTGCTCGCGCTGGTGCCGTGCAAGGGCGGCAGCGGCACGACCTTCATCACCGCCAACCTCGCGCACGCCATCGCCGCCGAGGGCAAGCGGGTGTGCCTGATCGACCTCAACCTGCACTTCGGCGAGGCCGCGCTGTACCTGTCCGAAACGCCGGCAGCATCGTCCGTCGCCGACGTCGCCCGCGACACCCAGCGCATGGACAGCGCGCTGCTCGAATCCAGCCTGCTCAGGATCAACCCGAACCTGGGGGTGCTCGCCGCGCCGGACGCGCCGGACAAGGCGTTGAGCGTCAAGCCGGAAAGCGTTGCACGCCTGATCGGCATCGCAAAGAGCAGTTACGATTTCGTGCTGCTCGACGTCAGCCGCACGATGGACGCGGTATCGGTAAAGGCGCTCGACAGCGCCGACGGCATCTACCTGGTGCTTCAGCTTACGCTGCCCTTCCTGCGCGACGCGAGCCGCCTGCTTCAGGTTTTCCGCTCGCTCGGGTACCCGGACTCGCAGGTGCATCTGATCATCAACCGCTTCGAGAAAGGCGGCGAGCTATCGCTCGCGGACGTCGAGCGGACCGTGGGACGCGACGTCTTCAAGACCGTGCCGAACAGTTTTGCGGCCGTCGCGGCGTCGATCAACCGTGGGCGTCCCATCGCCGAACTCGCCCCGCGCGACGCCGTCACGCGCTCGCTGCACGAAATGGCGTGTGAGCTCACCAAGACCCCTGCCCAGACTACCGGCTGGCTTCGCGGCCTGTTCGGCGGCGGCAGCCGCCCGTCCGACGAAGCGCGCGCCTCGCTAGGAGACCGATCATGAACCTCAGACAAAGACTGGAGGACATCCAGACCACAGCCGCGCTCGCAGCGGGGATCGCGGACGGTCCGCCTCTACGCGACGAGTCGGCCTATGCGCAGCTGCGCACCGACATCCATCGGCGCCTGCTCGACAGGGTAGACCTCGAAGTGATGTCCAACATGCCGGCCGAACGCCTGCGGAACGAGCTGAAGGTTCTGGTCGAGCGCATCTTGGCCGAGGACGGCACGGCACTGAACGCCGTGGAGCGCAAGCAGCTCATCCAGGACATCCAGGACGAGATGCTCGGCCTGGGCCCGCTGGAACCGCTTCTCGCCGATCCGACGATCTCGGACATCCTGGTGAACACCTGCCGCTACGTCTACGTCGAGCGGCACGGCAAGCTGGAGCTGACCAACGTCCGCTTCGCCAGCAACCAGCATCTGCACAAGATCATCGACAAGATCGTCTCCCGCATCGGCAGGCGCATCGACGAGTCCAGTCCCATGGTCGATGCGCGGCTGCCCGACGGTTCGCGCGTGAATGCGGTCGTCCCGCCGCTGGCGCTCGACGGCCCGCTGCTGTCGATTCGGCGTTTCGCCGTCGTCCCGCTGAAGATGGACGACCTGATGGGGCTCAAGACACTCACGCCGCAGATGGCCGAACTGCTCTCCGGGATGGTGAAATCCAAGCTCAACGTGCTGATCTCGGGCGGCACCGGCACCGGCAAGACCACGCTCCTTAACGCCCTGTCGAGCTACATCCCGCTCAACGAGCGCATCGTCACGATCGAAGACGCGGCCGAACTCCAGCTTCAGCAGCCGCACGTGGTGCGACTCGAGACGCGCCCGCCCAACATCGAAGGCAAGGGCGAGGTGACCCAGCGCGCGCTGGTGCGCAACAGCCTGCGCATGCGCCCGGACCGCATCATCGTCGGCGAGGTTCGCGGCGCCGAGGTGCTGGACATGCTGCAGGCGATGAACACCGGCCACGAAGGCTCGATGACGACGGTGCATGCCAACTCGGCGCGTGACGCGTTCACCCGTTTCGAGAACATGATGGCGATGGCCGGGCTCCAGCTCCCCCCGAAGGCCGCACGCGCGCAGATCGGCTCCGCGATCTCCGTGGTCGTCCAGGCCGCACGCCTGACCGACGGCAAGCGCAAGATCGTGAGCATCCAGGAGGTCACGGGCATGGAGGGCGAGGTCGTGTCTATGCAGGAGATCTACACCTTCCACCAGACCGGCGTCGCGCCCGACGGGTCGGTACGCGGCCAATTCCGCGCCACCGGCATTCGCCCGAAATTCCTCGAACGCATGCGTGCCTACGGAATCACGCTGCGGGACGACATGTTCGATCCGGCGAAACTCTACGAATGAGGTGACGCCATGGAATATGGCTACTATCTGTTCGTGCTGTTCACGTTTCTGGCGGTGGTCTTCGCGCTCGAAGGAGCGCTCAACTACTGGAACAACGTGAAGGGCGAGGATGCCCAGCGGCTGCAGCGGCGGCTACGGGCGATTTCCGCGGGCCATCATGGCAGCGAGTCGATTTCGCTGGTCCGGCAACGCTCCTACGACGAGATGTCCATCATCGAGCGCGGCCTCATGCGCCTGCCGCGCGTCCATCAGCTCGACCGCCTGATGCAGCAGGCCGGTTCCACGCAGACGGTGCCGCAATTCATCATCCTCAGCCTGATCCTGGCCGTGGCGGCGCTGCTGGCCGCGATCGCGCTGAGCCTGCCGCTCGTCGTCGTGATCGCGCTGCCGATCCTTGCCTACGTCGCCCCCTTCGTCCGGCTGCTGGCCATGCGCCGCAAGCGCCTGCGCCTGTTCGAGGAGCAGCTTCCCGGCGCACTCGACCTGATCTCGCGTGCGCTCCGCGCCGGCCACGCATTCTCGGGCGGGCTGGACATGGTCGGCCAGGAGGCAAATGAACCGCTCGCGGGCGAATTCCGCACGACCTTCGACGAAGTCAATTTCGGCGTGCCGATGCAGGAAGCCCTGCTGAACCTGGTCGCGCGCGTGCCGGTGATCGATCTGCGCTATTTCGTCATCGCCGTGCTGCTGCAACGCGATACCGGCGGCAATCTGGCGGAACTGCTCGACAACCTGAGCGCGCTGATCCGCGCCCGTTTCAAGCTCATGGGCACCATCCGTTCCTTGTCCGCAGAGGGGCGCCTGTCGGCATGGATCCTGAGCCTGTTGCCCTTCGCCGCCGCGGCGATGATGTTCGCAGTCCGCCCGCAACTCATGAAAGTTCTATGGACGGACCCCGCCGGCCCTACGCTGATAGGCACCACCATCGTCATGATGGTCTTCGGGATCTTGTGGATGCGGCAGATCATCAAGATTCGCGTGTAGGGCAAGCCGGACATGCGAGGAGAGTGAACCATGAATGCCACACAAGTGATCTATCTCGTTCTGGTCTTCGTCGCCGTAACGGGCGCCGCATATGGTCTGGTCTGGTTCGTGATGCGCCCGAACCTCGTGCAGGACCGGCTGCGGGCGGTCGTCAGCCCCGCGGGAACCCCTGGCGCCGCCGAGGATACCCGGTGGCAGAAGAAGATGGCCGAGGTCGCCAAGCCGATCGCGCGCCTCGCGCTGCCGACCGAAGGGTGGGAAAAATCGAGTCTCCGCACCCTGTTCATGAACGCAGGCTGGCGGCAACCGTGGGCGCCGATGCTGTATTTCGCCGCCAAGGCAAGCCTTGCGATTTCCCTGCCACTGCTGTTCATGTTCTATGCGGGAATCGCGAACGTGCCCTGGGAGGCGAGAGCGATGCTCGCCTTCATCCTCCTGCTCGCGACGATCGGCTACTACTTCCCGAATTTGATCCTGCGCATGGCGATACGGCGCCGCCAGCTCGAACTGTTCGAGGCCTTCCCGGACGGCATCGACCTGATCATCGTCTGCATCGAGGCCGGCCTCGGCCTCGACGCCGCGATCGCGCGGGCCGCGGAGGAAATGCGCGTGCGCTCGCCGGAACTGGCCGACGAAATGCATCTGGTCGGCCTGGAACTGCGCGTCGGCGCGACGCGCGAACAGGCGCTGCGCAATCTGGCGCTGCGCACGGGGCTGGATGAAGCGGCGATGCTGGTGACCATGCTGATCCAGGCCGACCGCTTCGGCACCAGCATCGCGGAATCGCTGCGCGTGCATGCCGAGGAGCTGCGCACACGACGCCGCCAGCGTGCCGAGGAAGCGGCAGCCAAAATCCCAGTCAAGCTGCTGTTCCCGCTGGTGTTCTTCATCTTCCCTGCGTTGATGATGGTGCTGCTCGGCCCAGCGGTCATCTCCATCTATCGCGTGTTTCTCAAGAGTGGTGGTGGGTGAGCGGATCGCGCTGACACACCGTAAGAGGACAACACCATGCAAAACATGATTCCCGCTCCCCGTTCGGTGTCGCTCGCGACGCTGGGCGCCCTCGGAACCCTGCTCGTCGCCGGCTGCTCCACCGCGCCGACGATGCCGCCCAAGGCGTGGTCGATCGACCCGGTGCTCGAAATCCAGCACAGCCGCCGCGATGCCGATACCTACTATCAACTCGGTCGCTACCATGACGGACAGGACAGGCTCGGCGTGGCGATCGGCGCCTACAGGGTTGCAGTAGCTTCGAACCCGCAGCACGGCGCTGCTTGGGACGCGCTGGGCACCGCGCTCGCGAAGACCGGCAAGATCGCGGAGGCGGTCGACGCGTTCGAGAAGGCAGCGGCGATAGCGCCCGATGCGAGCCACATCCAGAACAACCTCGGATACGCGCTCATCCTCGCGGGACGCGACACCGACGCCGTGGTGCCGCTTCGTCGCGCGGTGGATCTGGACCGCGACAACCGCCACGCCTGGCGCAACCTGGAAACCGCCTATGCGCGCATCGGCGAACGCGAGCAGGCGATGGTAGCCAAGGGGTTCGCGGACGCCGGCCAACCGCCGGCCACCGCTTCGCAGCCAGCAGATCCGGAAACGCGGTCCGTCGCGGCAACCGAAAACCCGCCTCAGCCCGGCAGCGTCCTCGTGCAGGTGGCGGACAACGTGTTCGAACTGCGGGCACCCGCCTTGTCGCGCACCGAGGCCGTGGCGGAAGCGGCAACCATCATCAAGTCAGCGGTGGCCCCTGCTGCAAGTGCGCCTGCGGCAGTGGTTTATCCCGTGCCGACAGCAGGTGACGTCGTCCGTACCAGCGCATTGACACCGCAGGCCTGGATACCGGCACCGGGTGCGGCTCCGGCCGCGGTGCCTGCTCAGGGCGCGGCCCCGGCTCCCGCCCCGCAGAAACCGCAGCTCATCGCACGCATCGTCCGCTATGAAATCACCAACGGTCAGGGTGGCGAGGGGCTAGCCCGCCGGCTCGCGCGGTTGCTCGGACAAGAGGGTTTCGAACGTCCCCGGCTCACGAACCACAGGGCATTCGACCAGATGCTGTCCTACGTGGAGTACCGCGATGGCTACCGCGAAGCTGCCGCCGCCTTCGTCAAGCGCCTGCCCTTCCGTGCAGAGCTGCGCGCCGCGCCCGGCAATCTCGTGACCGACGTACGTCTGATGCTGGGCAAGGACCTGAACATCAGCGATGCCTGCTCGGTGCTGGGGCTCTGCGCCAGATACGCACGCAACCCGGCGCCGGCTCCACAGGCCCAGAGTGGAGGATTCACGCGTACCGGCGACGTCATCAGGCAAGGGCTACGCGGGCCGGCCGACCCGATCTGAAAGATCGCCCCCCGCGACCTGGTTCCATGACAAATCCCTGCAAGGTCTGCCCTGCGGGGATTTGATTTTACCGTTCAGGACCAGCGCGACTCCGGGCTCATCTTGACCGACTCGCCGGACAGCATGAACGTAGGGCGGTAGGAGCGCAGCGCATCCCGCCAGTCCGGCGTGGGAACACGCCCGACCGCCGCGTGGCGGGATACGCTGCGCTGCTCCCACCCTACAGGACTTTGCCATCAGCTCTTGCGCATTCACAACCGAATCCCCTCACGCTCGATGTTGTGCAGCAGGCGCGGGTTGGAGTAGGTCTCAGGATGGAGCAATTCGTCCTCCCGTATCGGCAGAGGTTGAATGCGAATGCCGGTTTCCAGAAGTACGTCATACGCAAGATCGGCCATCGCGAGCTTGGTCGCCACGAACCGGCCTGCGGTTCCATGCAGGAGCACGGCCACATCCGCGTCGCTGTCCGACCGATGGGTCTTGCGTGCCCGGCTGCCGAAAAGGATGGCACCGGCAATGTCGTAACGTTCCGCAACCATTGCAATGAAGGCGCGGGTGGCGTTGATCGTATCGGAGTCGATTTCGGCTAGCGATCCCATGATTCTGAATTAATAGCCCGGCGCCTGCGCGGCTGTCAATGACATGGGTCCATGTTCAGGTTCGTTTCAAGTCCCGGTAGAAGTTCTCATGAGGCCCCACGGATTCCAGATATATCAACCTGACTTGCTCTGCGACCGTGTATCCAAGCAAATAGAGTTGCCCCTGGCTTCGAAACTTGACGACCATCAACTCTGCCAGGTCCCCTTTCTTGCGTTCGCCTAGAGCGGGGTTTTCCGCGATGGCGGCCACTGCGATGTCGACGTCGACAACGACGTTGTCGTGCAGCTTCTTGTACTGTCGGGCAAATCGGCGCGTCTGCAGGATGTCGTAACCGCTCACTGCGGACGACCCCGGGGCACGAAGGGTGTGGCCTCATCGCGTGCCTCAGCCATCGATGCAAGCGACTCGGCGATGAAACTTACCGGCAAGTCGGGGTTGTCGAGCGCCGCCCGCCCCACCTTTGCCCAGAATTCAATCTGACCTGCGATGGTGCGATGCTCAGCGGCGGCATCAGCCTTGGCCTGGTTGTAAAGCGTCTGGTCAATTCGAATAGAGGTCGTGGCGGACATGGCAGATCTATTACTACAATTGTGGTAAAACATCGTAGCGCTGAAAATCGCGCCAGTCCACCCCCAAAAAGAACAAACCCCCGCGGGGCACAAGCCTCGCGGGGGTTTGCGATATTGCTGCGGCACATGTCGTGCCGCGGGCTTCTAACTGGCGCTCAGTGCGACGAAGCCGTTGCTGCGCCGACGCCGGTCTGCGCGCGCACGTACTGGTCTTCGAAGGCTTCGATTTCCTTCTGTGCGGCGACGCTGCTGTCCATCTTCGACACGACGATAGCGAGGATGAAGGCGATCGGCATCGAGAACAGCGCGGGCTGGGTGTAGGGGAAGATCGCGGCCGCATTGTGCAGCACGTCCACCCACACCGACTTCGACAGCACGACGAAGGTCACCGCGCTGAAGAGGCCGGAGTAGCCGCCCCACAGCGCGCCGCGCGTGGTCAGGCCCTTCCAGTACATCGACAGAATCAGCACCGGGAAGTTGGCCGAAGCGGCCACGCCGAAGGCCAGCGCGACCATGAACGCGATGTTCATCTTCTCGAACGCCATGCCGAGCAGGACGGCGACGATGCCGAGGCCGATGGTGGCGAACTTGGACACCTTCAGTTCGGTCGTTTCCGACGCCTTGCCCTTCATGATGACGCGGGCGTAGATGTCGTGCGAGATCGCCGACGCGCCGGCCAGTGCGAGACCGGCGACAACCGCGAGGATGGTGGCGAAGGCCACGGCCGACAGGAAGCCGAGCAGCAGGTTGCCGCCGACCGCCTTGGCGAGGTGCATGGCGATCATGTTGCCGCCGCCGATGACCTTGCCGCCGATCTGGCCGGCCTCGAAGAACTCGGGGTTGGTGCCGACGATCAGGATCGCGCACAGGCCCATGATGGCGATGACGTTGAAGAAGTACGCGACGATGCCCGAGGCGTAGAGCACCGACTTGCGCGCTTCCTTGGCGTCGGTGACGGTGAAGAAGCGCATCAGGATGTGCGGCAGGCCGGCGGTGCCGAACATCAGGCCGAGGCCCAGCGAGATCGCGGTGACCGGATCGGCGAGCAGGCTGCCCGGGGCGAGCAGCTTGCCGCCGAGCTTGTGCACTTCCATCGCGCGCGTCGTGAGCTCGTCGAAGCTGAAGCCGAACTGGCTGAACGCGAGCAGCATCACGGTGGTGCCGCCGATGAGCAGCATGCAGGCCTTGATGATCTGCACCCAGGTCGTCGCGACCATGCCGCCGAAGGTAACGTACACCATCATCAGCGCACCGACCACGAACAGCGCGATGTTGTAGTCGAGGCCGAACAGCAGCTTGATGAGCTGGCCGGCGCCGACCATCTGGGCGACGAGGTAGAAACACACCACGGTCAGCGAGCTGATGGCGGCCATCGTGCGCACCTTGCCCTGGTCGAGGCGATAGGCGGTGATGTCGGCGAAGGTGAACTTGCCGAGGTTGCGCAGGCGTTCGGCCATCAGGAACAGGATGATGGGCCAGCCGACGAAGAACGCGATCATGTAGATGTACGCGTCGACGCCCTGCGTGTACATCATCGCGGTGAGACCGAGCAGGGTCGCGGCGGACATGTAGTCACCGGCGATCGCGAGGCCGTTCTGCCAGCCGGTGATGCCACCGCCGGCGGTGTAGAAATCGGCGGTCGACTTGGTGCGCGATGCGGCCCAGTAGGTGATGACCAGGGTCATCACCACGAACAGGAAGAACATCCCGATCGCGTGCAGGTTGAGGCCCTGCTTTTCCGTCTGGGCGATGGCATCGCCGGCAACGGCCGAAGCGGCCACGGACAACGAGAACAGGCCGGCGGCCAGGCGCGAGATAACGGAGGCTTTCATTATTTTTCTTCCTTCCACGCGGCGCGCACGATTTCGTTGTTGATGTCGTCGAATTCGCCGTTGGCGCGACGCACGTAGACCAGCGTCAGCACCCAGAAGAACACGAACTGGAACAGGCCGATCGCGACGCCGAAGGTCAGGTTGCTGCCTTCGGACAGACGCTGCGCGATGAGCCCGGGCGCGAAGGCGACGAGCATCACGAAGCCGTAGAAGATCGTCAGAACGACGATCGACAGGATCGTGGCAAAGCGGGTGCGCTTCGCGACGAGTTCCGCAAAGCGCGGATTGCGCCTGATGTGCGCATACATTGAAACTGACATTCCCTCTCCCTCCAAGAAAAGCAACGTTGTGACGCTGCTCCACCACACTCCTCCTGCTGTCGAGCCAACCGTCTGTGCAGCGGTATCGACGGGCGGATGATATATCATCTACAAGACTCCGTACCACACCGTATGGAATTTTTTTGCAGCGCAACAAGCCAATAATTTCCAAGCCTTACACTCAACTTACAGCGACGAAACCCAGCATGAGCGGCGAGATACTGTTTTCCACGGACGGCGACATCGCCACGCTGACCCTCTCCAACCCCGACAAGCTGAATGCGATCGACTCCGCGATGTGGGTCGCGCTGCGCGAAGCCTTCGAGCGCATCGCCGCGACTCCCGCGCTGCGCTGCGTGATCCTGCGCGGTGCGGGCGACAAGGCATTCGCGGCGGGCGGCGACATCGAGGAATTCCTGACCGTACGCGCGACCGTCGACGACGCGCTGCATTACCACGACACGCTGGTCGCCGCGGCGCTGGACGCGATCCGCGCGTGCGCGATTCCGACCGTGGCCGCGATTCAGGGCGCCTGCGTCGGCGGCGGGCTGGAGATCGCGGGCTGCTGCGACCTGCGCATCGCCGGCGAGTCGGCGCGCTTCGGCGCCCCGATCAACCGCCTGGGCTTTTCGATGTATCCAGGCGAGATGGCGGGCCTGCTGGACCTCGTCGGCCCGGCGGTGCTGCTGGAGATCCTGCTCGAGGGGCGCATCCTCGACGCGCGCGAGGCGCTGCAGAAGGGGCTGCTGACGCGGGTGACCGACGACGAGAAGGTGCTGGACGAAGCCCGCGCAAGCGCCGCGCGCATCGTCGCCGGCGCGCCGCTGGTGGCACGCTGGCACAAGCAGTGGGTGCACCGGCTGATGCGCGGCGGCGCCCTGAGCCAGGATGAGAAGCGCGCGGCGTTCGACTTCCTCGCGACGGACGACTACCGCGAGGGGCTGGACGCGTTCTTCGCGAAGCGCAAGCCGGTGTTTACCGGGCGCTGATCGGTAGGGCGGATGAGCCGAAGGCGTTATCCGCCGAATGCGGCGGACCGGGAGCGCCGGCGACGGTAAATTCCCATGCGGCGGAAGGCGCTTCGCTTTTCCGCCCTACGGGATTTCAAGCGTTCAGACGAGCCACGCGGCCGGCAATACCGGCGCAAGATCCAGATGGGCCGCAACGCTGTCCGCCAGCCGGTCAAGATCCGCTTCGCGCCGTGCCGCAAGATCGACGGTCTCGACCTCCCCCGCCCCGGCCCACGCGAGCAGCGCGGACAGGGCCGCAGGCGCGTCGAACAGCCCGTGCAGGTAGGTTCCTAGAATCTGTCCGTCGTGTGAGAGCGCCCCGTCGGGGCGACCGTCGTCGAAACGCAGCGCGGGGCGGTCGAGGGCTGCGCCGCGGCTCACGCCCATGTGGATCTCGTAACCGGCGACGGCGGCCCCGCCCGGCAGGCACAGCGCGCCGCAGCGGTTCTCGAGCTGTTTTTCGGCTTCGAGGACGGTTTCCATGTCGAGCAGCCCCAGCCCCGCGACGGTGCTCGGCGCCCCTTCCAGTCCCTGCGGGTCCGCGAGGCGCGCGCCGAGCATCTGAAAGCCGCCGCAGATGCCCGCGACTTTCCCGCCATAGCGCAGGTGCCGTTTGATCGCCGGCTCCCAGCCCTGTGCGCGCAGCCAGGCGAGGTCCGCCTGCACGCTCTTCGAGCCGGGCAGGACGATCAGGTCGGCGGGCGGGATCGCCTGTCCGGGCCCGACCCAGCGGAAATCGATCTGGGGATGCAGGCGCAGTGCGTCGAGGTCGGTGTGGTTGGAGATGCGCGGATAGACCGGCGCGGCCACGCGCAGGCGCGCCTCGCGCTTGTCGACGCGGGCCTCGCCAAGCGCGTCCTCGGCGTCGAGGAACAGGCCGTGCAGGTAGGGCAGCACGCCCAGCACGGGCCGGCCGGTGCGTTCCTCGAGCCAGTCCAGCCCGGACTGCAGCAGGCCGATGTCGCCGCGGAAACGGTTGATGACGAAGCCCTTCACGCGCGCCTGCTCCGACGGCGACAGCAGTTCGAGCGTGCCGACCAGATGCGCGAACACGCCGCCGCGGTCGATGTCGGCGACGAGGATCACCGGCACGTCGGCGGCTTCGGCGAAGCCCATGTTGGCGATGTCGCGATCGCGCAAGTTGATCTCCGCCGGGCTGCCGGCGCCTTCGACCAGCACGCACTCGTAGGCGCTCGTGAGGCGGTCCCAGGACTGCATCACGGCCTTCATCGCGGTCGGCTTGTAGGCGTGGTAGTCGCGCGCAGACAGGTTGGCGGCGACCTTGCCGTGGATGACGACCTGCGCGCCGATGTCGGTGGACGGCTTGAGCAGCACGGGATTGAAGTCGGTGTGCGGCGCGACCCCGGCGGCGAGCGCCTGCAGCGCCTGCGCGCGGCCGATCTCGCCGCCGTCCGCCGTCACCGCGGAGTTCAGCGCCATGTTCTGCGGCTTGAACGGCGCGACGCGCACGCCGCGCCGCGCGAGCATCCGCGCGAGTCCGGCGACCAGCGTGCTCTTGCCCGCGTCGGAGGTCGTTCCCTGCACCATCAGGGTGATTGCTTGCGGCATGGCGTAGAATCCCGGCTCGTTCAAAGCGGCGAATTATCGCCGATAAGCTTCGCCCCGATGACTTCCCTGCTCGTCAAACTCCTCGCCGGCATCGCCCTCGACCACCTTCTCGGCGAGCCGCGCCGCTGGCATCCGCTGGTCGGCTTCGGCCGCTGGGCCGGCTGGCTGGAGGCGCGCCTGCGACCGCTGCTGCCGACCCGTGCGGGCGGGCTGCTCGCGTGGCTGCTGGCGATCGGGCCGTGGCTCGTGCTGGCGCTGCTGCTGCGCGCGAGCCATCCCGCCGCGCACTGGCTGGTCGATATCGGCCTGCTCTACTTCGCGCTCGGCGCGCGCAGCCTCGCGCAGCATGCCGAGGCGATCGCGGCACCGCTCGCGGCCGGCGACCTCGACATGGCGCGCGAGCGCGTGGGCTGGATCGTCAGCCGCGACACGCGCGCGCTGGACGCGGCCGGCGTCGCCAAGGCCGGCACCGAATCGGTGCTCGAAAACGGCAACGACGCGGTGTTCGGCGCGCTGTTCTGGTTCTGCATCGCGGGCGGCGCGGGCGCGCTGGTGTTCCGCCTCGCCAACACGCTCGACGCGATGTGGGGCTACCGCACCGAACGCTTCATCCGCTTCGGCTGGGCGGCGGCGCGCCTCGACGACGTCCTCAACTGGCTGCCGGCGCGGCTCACGGCGCTGACCTACGCGCTGCTCGGCCGCAGCCGCGACGCGCTGGCGTGCTGGCGAGCGCAGGCCCCGGCCTGGGACAGCCCCAATGCCGGACCGGTGATGGCGGCGGGCGCCGGCGCGCTCGGGGTCCGGCTCGGCGGCGCGGCGATCTACCACGGCCGCGAGGAGCAGCGCCCGCCGCTCGGCTGCGGCCGCACGCCCGATGCCGCCAGCGTGCGCGCCGCGGTGCGCCTGATGCAGCACGGCATGCTGCTGTGGCTGGGCATCGTTGCCGCCGGGGCGACCCTCGCGGCGCTGGCGGGAACGACATGATGGGCTTCATTGGAGCTGCCATGGGGGAGCGGCAGGGCAATCGCGCGAACGCGTGTAGGTCGGGAGGAGCGCAGCGTATCCCGCCGATCCAGGCGTTGGAACTCGCCCGACCGCCGCGTGGCGGGATGCGCTTCGCTTTCCCGCCCTACGAACTGAGGGAGAAGCGGATCAGCCGCACGGAATCGCGTAGGGCGGGAGGAGCGCAGCGTATCCCGCCAATCCGGACTTGGGAGCGGCTTCAGCCGCGAATCTCGCATGCTTGAGCACGGCGGACGCCTGCGCCGCGCGGCGCGACAGTACGGCATTCCGCTCGCGGACTGGCTGGACCTGTCGACGGGCATCAACCCGCACGCGTGGCCTGTGCCGCCCGTTCCGGCATCCGCCTGGCACCGCCTGCCCGAGGACGGCGACGGGCTCGAAGCTGCCGCCGCGGCCTGCTACGGCACCGACCAGCTGCTGCCGGTCGCCGGCTCGCAACCGGCGATCCAGGCCCTGCCGGCGCTGATCCCCGGAGAGCGCGTGACCGTGCTCGCGCCGACCTATGCCGAACATCCGCATGCCTGGCGCGGCCGCACGCTGCACGCCGTCGCGGCGGAGGCGGTCGAGGAGGCGATCGACGACACCGACGTGCTGCTCCTCGTGCACCCCAACAACCCGTCCGGCGCACGTTTTTCGCGCGACCGGCTGCTGGCCTGGCACGCGCGGCTCGCCGCGCGCGGCGGCTGGCTGGTCGTGGACGAAGCCTTCATCGATGCCGACCCGGCCGAAAGCCTCGCAGCGGCCGCCGGGCGCGCGAACCTGGTCGTGCTGCGCTCGCTCGGCAAGTTCTTCGGGCTGGCCGGTGCGCGCGTCGGCTTCGTGCTCGCACCGACGGAGCTGCGCGAACGCCTGGCCGACCTCCTCGGGCCGTGGACGCTGAGCGGACCGGCCCGCCACGTCGCCCGCGCGGCGCTGGCCGACCACGCGTGGCAGGACGCGATGCGCGAGCGCCTGCAAGGCGAAGCCGCGCGCCTCGCCGGCCTGCTGCGGGATTGCGGCCTCGGCGAACCCGCCGGGCCGGCTTTGTTCCAGTGGGTGCGCCATCGGGACGCACCGGCGGTGCAGGACCACCTCGCGCGCGCCGGCATCCTCGTGCGCCGCTTCGACGAACCGGCGAGTCTGCGCTTCGGCCTGCCGCCGGACGAAACCGGCTGGAACCGCCTCGCCGCGGCGCTCGACAGCCTGCGCAGGCCAGCCTGACATGCAGCTCGACCATTACGTCAACACGATAGGCCGCCACCTGCGCGCGCGTTTCGGCGAACGCGTGCACAAGCTGCCGCTGCACGCGAATTTCACCTGCCCCAACCGCGACGGCACGCTCGGGCGCGGCGGCTGCACCTTCTGCAACGTGCGCTCGTTCAGCGACGAGGCCGAGGCGCCGATCGCGCAGCAGCTCGATGCCGGCCGCGTCCGCGCCGACCGCGCGCGCCGCTACCTCGCCTACTTCCAGGCCTACACCAGCACCTACGCGGAGGTGGAGACGCTGCAACGGCTGTACGAGGAGGCCCTCGCCGGCGCGGACATCGTCGGACTGTGCGTCGGCACGCGCCCCGATTGCGTACCGGACGCGGCACTGGATCTTCTCGCCGGCTACCGCGAGCGCGGCTACGAGGTGTGGCTGGAGCTGGGCCTGCAGAGCGCCTTCGACGACACGCTCGCGCGCGTCAATCGCGGCCACGGCTTCGCGGCCTACGCGGATGCGACGGCGCGCGCCCATGCGCGGGGAATTCCGGTGTGCACGCACCTCATCGTCGGACTGCCCGGCGAAGCGCCCGAGCGCAGTCTGGATACGCTGGAGCGCGTGCTGGAGCTCGGGGTCGAGGGGCTGAAGCTGCACCCGCTGATGATCGTCAAGGGCAGCCGCCTCGCCGCCGCGTGGCGCCGCGGCGAGGTTGCGCCGCCGGACGCCGCGCATTACGCCGAGGTCGCCACGGAGATGATCCGGCGCACGCCCGCGGGCGTCGTGTATCACCGCGTGTCCGCGACCGCCAACGCACCGACGCTGCTCGCGCCCGCGTGGTGCGCCGCGCGTTTCGAAGGGATCCACGAAATCGCCCGCCGCCTCGCCGCGCATGGCCCGCAGGGCAGCCTCACCACGCAGCCCCTGGCGCCCCCTTCCCCGCCGCCCCCGGTC
>NZ_QVLR01000055.1 GCF_014822185.1 Azoarcus sp. Aa7 | reverse complement strand
GTAGATACTGTTATCCGGGTCAAGTGCCATGCATGGCCGGATCGAAAGCCTTTCCCGATTTGAGCACACCGAAGGCGACATGAACGAGCTTTCGCATCATGGCGCCGATGATGAGCATGGGCGGCTTGCCGGATGCGGCGAGCCGCTCGCGGAAACGCTTGCCCCAGTCGGTTTTGTACAGGGCCACCATGGCGGGCATATAGAGAGCCTTGCGCAGGCAGGCATGACCGACCTTGGACATTCGGGGCTTGGCTTTGACGCTGCTGCCCGACTCGTGCTGTCGCGGATCGAGCCCGGCAAAGGCCGCCGCGCGGCGGGCGTTGCCGAAACGCGCTGGATCGGCATAGAAGGCCAGCAGGATGGCGATGGTGCGTTCGCCCAAACCCGGGATGGAATCGAGCAGGCACTGCTTGTCGTGCAGAGTCGGATCGCGGCCGATTTGCCCACGAATCTCCTTGATCAAGCGCTCGATTTCCCTGTCCAGCCAAGTCAGATGCTGGGCAATGCCGTCGCGGACCGGCAGCGCAGCCACCTCCAGGCGGTTGGACTCCTGCGTGCGCATCGTCTGCAGCGCGTCGAGTCGCAGCACCAGGACGCGCAGGGCCTGTTCGGCCGGACTGGGCGCTTGCCAGGCAGCGGGCTGACGTTCGCAGCAAAACTGGGCAATCAGGGCTGCATCGGCTTTGTCGGTCTTCGTGCGCACCCGTTGCGATGCCCCAAAAGCCTTGATCTGCGCCGGATTGATGATGCTGACCGTGATTGTGGCGAAGCCGGCGAGAAATTCCGCGACGGCCTGGCCATAGGTGCCGGTCGCTTCCAGGCACACGTGCACCGACTCGGCGCCTTGCTTGGCAAGCCAGATACGCAAGTCCTCGAACCCGGCCGGGGTGTTGGCCACCACCTTGTGGCGGATCTTGCCTGCAGGGGTGCGCAAGGCGCAGTCGAGCTTGGCCTTGGCGACATCGATACCCAAGTGGAAGGGGTGCATGATTTATCCTCTTGTGATCAACCTTGTGAATGCGGGCTGCCGGCAAGCCGGGCCAAAGATACTGTCCGATCTGTCTGCGAGGGTGAGCGGCGGCTGCAAGAATCTACAACCCGGGCGCGAAGCCCAAGGGCGGAAACGGCATCCCGCCGCTCGGCCTGGGGTGCCCCCCAGGCGTGCCATCCCGGCCACCGCCGCCGTGCGGGGCCGTCTTCAGTCGCGCTACGCGCTCCTTTCGACGGCCCCGCACAACGACCGGAAAAGCAACCGGTTCGGTACAACGACACAATACAAGGGCGGAAAAGCGAAGCGCCTTCCGCC
>NZ_QVLR01000054.1 GCF_014822185.1 Azoarcus sp. Aa7 | reverse complement strand
GCGGGCAGACGCTGCTCGAACTCAGCGGCCCGTGCGTGCGCGAGCTGCTGATGAAATGCACGCCCTACGATGTGCATCCGCGCAACTTCCCGGTCGGCAAGGGCGTCACGAGCGTCTTTGCGAAGAGTTCGGCGGTGATCCGGCGTGTCGGCGAGGCGCGCTGGGAGCTCGTGATCCGGCGCAGCTTCGCGGACTACCTCTTCAGCTGGATTCTGGACGCGGCCGAGGAATTCGGCGTCTTCGTCGCGTCGTCGGAAACCCCGGCGTCTGCGCAACCACGCATGGTGTGCGAGGCGGCAGTCCCGGGCTGAGCGACCTTTCCGCGACAGCGCCCCGAGAACGGAGCCGGTGACGAACACCGGCTCCGTTTCATATGGGCGTGGCCGTGATGTTTCGTGGGAGCGCCTTCAGTTGCTCCCACCTCGCAGCTCCCACGGAGTCGTGCGGCGCCAGCCCCGAATCCGAACCGCGAGCCCCCTCGCGCGATGCACCGCCGCGGTCCCGAACGCGCGCCGCGATTCGGCCGGCGCCGTGCGCGATCCCCCTCGCAGTCGCCCGTTCCCGCCTTCTTCCCGTTCCCGCTCGATGCCCTGGCGCATTTTGCGTGGTGAATGTCGTAACCGGGTAGTTCCCTGTAGGCCGTACGCCCTAGACTCGGTACGTCGATCAACCGCGAAGATTCCGTGCGGAAGCGATTCTTGATGCCCAGAAAACGACTCCGCGCAGCCAGAGTGATCGGCATTTGTACCCGCAGGATCGAAGCTGTTGACTAGCATTCACTCAGATACAGCCATAAACGGGCCGACAAATACGACCCGCCACAAGAGATCGGAGGAGACGATGTTTTCAGGACTGAAGCAAGCATTCAAGCAGGCGATCGGCGCAGTGATGATCGTATCGGCGATCGGCGGCGCGGCGGGAGTTCAGGCCGCCGAGCAGAAGACGATCAAGATCGGCTGGACGGCATGGTCCGACGCCGAGGCCGTGACGAACATCGCCAAGCAGTTGCTCGAGCAGCAGCTCGGCTACAAGGTCGAGCTGGTCATGACGGACATCGGCCTGCAGTACCAGGGCGTCGCCAAGAAGCAGCTCGACGTGATGCTGATGGCGTGGTTGCCGAACACGCACAAGGCATATTGGGACAAGCTTTCCAGCCAGGTCGTCGATCTGGGCATCCTCTACGACAATGCGAAACTCGGCTGGGCGGTCCCAGACTACGTGCCGGCGTCGGAGCTGTCGTCGATCGACGATCTGAACAAGCCGGACGTAGCGAAAAAGCTGAAGAGCCAGGTCCAGGGGATCGACCCGGGCGCGGGCCTGATGCGCGCCTCGGAAAAGGCGCTGAAGGATTACAACCTGAACGGCTATGACCTGCGTACGGGTTCCGACGCCGCCATGATCGTCGCGCTCGATCGCGCCGTTGCGCGCAAGGAATGGATCGTTGTCACGACATGGAATCCCCACTGGATGTTCTCCAAATACAAGGTACGCTACCTGGAGGATCCGAAAATGTCCCTCGGCGGTGCGGAAGCCATCCATGCCATCGGGCGCAAGGGATTCGCGGAGGATTTCCCGAAAGCCGCAGCCTTCATCAAGAATTTCAGGATCCCGCTGGCCGATCTCGAAGGGATCATGGCGAAGGCGAAAGACTCGTCGTACGAGAAAGAGGCCGCGGCTTATATCGCGAGCCACCCGGACATGGTTGCAGGCTGGCTGAAGGAAGCCCGTTAAGAACGTCCGGCTGCGGCCAGGACACGCAAGCCGGTACCCGCGCCATGCGGGCGCCGGCTTGCAACCGGTGGGCGATCCAGTGCGGTGGAGACACGAGACAATGCAGGAAAAGATCGTTGTAAAGGACCTGTACAAGGTCTTCGGACCCAAACCCGACCTCGCGATGCAGTTGCTGCGGTCGGGCAAGGACAAGGATTACATCGTTCGGGAAACGGGGATGGTTATTGGTGTGCAGAACGCCAATTTCCAGATCAATACGGGCGAGATCTTCGTCATCATGGGCTTGTCCGGCTCCGGAAAGTCCACGCTGATCCGTCTGATCAACCGACTGATCGAACCGACGGCGGGGCAGGTTCTCGTCGACGGGCAGGATGTGGCATCGATGCCGCCGCAGCAACTCATCAAGCTGCGCCGCCGCGATATGGCGATGGTCTTCCAGTCGTTTGCGCTGCTACCGCATCTCACGGTCCTCGCGAACGCGGCGTTTGGCCTCGAAGTGGCCGGTGTTCCCCGCAAGGAGCGCGAAGCGCGTGCAATGAAGGTGCTCGAACAGGTCGGGCTGAGTGCTTTCGCCAATCGCTATCCGCGTGAGCTGAGTGGTGGCATGCAGCAGCGGGCGGGACTCGCACGCGCGCTGGTCGTCAATCCCTCGCTGATGTTGATGGATGAGGCGTTCTCGGCGCTCGACCCGCTGAAGCGCACCGAAATGCAGGGACTCCTGCTCGATCTCCAGCGCGAGCATCAGCGCACGATCATCTTCGTCTCGCACGACCTCGACGAAGCCTGCCGCATCGGCAACCGCATCGCGATCATGGAAGGTGGCCGCATCGTGCAGATCGGCACGCCTGACGAAATTATCCGCAATCCGGCGGACGAATACGTCCGCGCCTTCTTCAACGGCGTGGATGTGAACAAATACCTGTCGGCGAAAGACATCGCCGACGCTGATGCCGTGCCGGTGTTCAGCGCGGCGCAGGATTTCGGCGACGGGTTCCATGCTGCAATCGAGCGCTTGCGCTCAGTGAAGCGCAACTACGGCTTCGTGGTCGATAGCGAGCGCAAATTTGTCGGCGCCGTCTCGATCGACTCGATGATCCGTTCGCTGGAGTCGGGCGCCAAGGAACTCTCCCACGCCCTGATGGGCGATCTGCCTCCGGTGCGTTGCGACCTCAACTTGCGCGAGCTGATCGGGCGCATCGTCCGGATGCCCTACCCACTGCCGGTGGTCGAGGCGCAAGGACACTACGTCGGCGCGGTCACCCAGACGATCCTGCTCAAGAAGATGGCGAAGGAGGAAATGACCCATGCGTGAATTCCTGCCTATCGGCGAATGGGCCGAGAAAACCGTCAATTTCATTCTCGAGAACGATCACGGGGTGCTGGCCGGCCTTGGTGACATCGTCGGGTACTCGACCGAACTCATCGAGCAGCTGCTGCACCTGATCCCGGACTGGCTGCTTGCATCGACGATCGTGGCGCTCGGATTTTGGCGCCTGGGGTGGAAGTTCGCCGTCGTCGCTGCCGCGGCACTGACGATAATCATCGGCACTGGCTTCTGGCCGGCGACGATGGTGACGCTGGCGCTGATCATCTCGGCAACGCTCATCAGCCTCTGCGTGGGAATACCACTGGGCATCGCCGCGGCGCTCAACCGCCGTATCAATTACCTGTTGCGTCCGGTGCTGGATTTCATGCAGACCATGCCGGCCTTCGTGTACCTGATTCCGGCGGCGATGCTGTTCGGCCTGGGGCGCGTGCCGGCGGTTCTGGCAACGGTGATTTTCGCCATGCCGCCGGTGGTTCGCCTGACCGCCCTCGGCATCCGTCACGTCAACAAGGAGCAGGTCGAGGCCGGCATTACCTTCGGCTGCACGCCGCTGCAGGTTCTGCTCAAGATCCAGATCCCCGGTGCGTTGCCCTCGATCATGGCCGGCGTCAATCAGACCATCATGATGGCGTTGTCGATGGTCATCATCGCGTCGATGGTCGGCGGCGGCGGGCTCGGCAACAATGTGCTCGCCAGCATCCAGCGCCTCGACATCGGCCTGGGTTTCGAGTCCGGCCTCGCGGTGGTGTTGCTCGCGATCATCCTCGACCGCCTTACCGAAAGCTTCGGTCTGCGCAAGGAGGAGCGGATCGCACGCCGGAAGACAGGCCAAAGCCAGGATTCCTGACTCCCGGGGCTACCAGGCGGGCGCGTCGCCGATCATCCTCGCGGCGGCGTCCGCGTCAAGCGGCCGGCCGAAGTGGTAGCCCTGGCCGTAGTCGACGTCCAGGGCCCTTAACTGCGCCAACTGCGCGGCGCTCTCGACTCCTTCGGCAATGATTTCCATATGGAGTGTCCGGGCCAGGGTGACGATGGTCTGCACGATGTCGGCCGCGGTCCGGTCGGTGTCCATGCGGCGCACGAAGGAGGCGTCGATCTTCAAGGTGTCCAGCGGGAAACGGTGCAGGTACGACAGTGACGAATAGCCGGTGCCGAAGTCGTCCATCAGGAGTTTGATCCCCAGGGCGCGCAGGCGCTCGAGCACGGCGGTTGCCGCCTCGGCATGCTCCATGATGACCGTCTCGGTCACCTCCAGCTTGAGGCTGCCGGTGTCGAGGCCGGTCTCGGCCAGAACCGCCTCGATCTGCTGAACCAGGTCGGGCTGGACGAACTGGCGTCCGGCGAGATTTACGCTGATTTGCATGGCGGGATGCTCCGGATAGCGCCGTTGCCAGTCGTGCATCTGCCGACAGGCTTCGGCCAGCACCCAGCGGCCGATCGACACGATGAGGCCGGTCTCCTCGGTGAGTGGAATGAATTCGGATGGCGGCACCAGGCTGCCGTCGGCGCGGCGCATCCGCACCAGCGCTTCGAATCCGGCCAGTCGCCCGGTGCGCAGCGCGACGACCGGCTGGTAGTAGACGCGGAACTCCTCACCGCGGGCCACTGCCCGGCGCACCGCGGTTTCCATTTCGAGCAGGGCCACCACGCGCTCGCGCATGTCGGCGGCAAAAACCTCCTGGCACGCGCCGCCGCGGCGTGCGGCGTTGTGCGCCGCGGTCTCGGCATCGCGGAGGATGTCGACAGCATCGGCATAGCCCGGACCTCCGAGGGCGATGCCCACGCTGGCAGAGGTAAACAGGGAATGACCGTCCAAGTTGAAGCCGGTCGCCAGCTCATTCTGGAGCCGCTCCGCGAAGCGCACCGCCTCCGCGACGTCGCCGGTGTCGTCGAGAAGGATGGCGAAGTTCTCGCCACCGAGGCGGGCGGCGGTGTCGCCGGGGCGCAGTCCGGCGCCGACGCTGCGGGCGACGGCGATCACCAGCTCATCGCCGACCGCCGCGCCGAGACTGTCGCTGATCACCGGGAAGCGGTCGAGGGTGAGGAACAGCAAGGCGAACCCGTGCGCGCCGTCAAGCCGGCGCCGATCGAGCGCGTCGCCGAGGCGCGTCAGCAGCAGCGCGCGGTTCGGCAGGCCGGTCAGGCTGTCACGCAGCAGCTCTTCCTCTACGACCGAGCCGAGCACCACACGCGCGGATGCGGCGCCGATGATGCCGGCGAGTTGTGCCTCGCAGTGGCGCGCCAGATCGGCGTCGACCTCGCGGGGCCAGTCGAGCCCACGTCGCCGCGCATGCTCGGCAAAGGATTGACGGGCATTCTCCGCCCCGAGGAAGCGCCGCATGAGCGCGTAGAGATCGGGCAGCGAGCCATGCGCCCGCCAGGCAGGTTCGGCGCCGCGGTCATGCTTGAATACATCGACGAAGAGCGTTGCCTGGGTCTGCTCCAGACTGTCCTGGCCACTGAGGACCGACACGGCCACATAGCTCCCGACATTGGCCAGCATGCTCAACAGGATCGCATGGCTCATCTCGTCAAGCCCCTCGAGGCCGAACAGGGCCAGCGGGCGCAGCAGCGCCACGCCGAAGGGCCCCTGCTCGAGCAGCGTCGCCGGCAGCCAGCCCCCACGGGCGAAGGCCGGCACCACCAGCGTGTACGCCCAGACCAGAAAACCGGCGCTCAGCCCGGCCATGGCACCCGCCTTGGTGCCGCCCTTCCAGTACAGGCCGCCGAGCAGCGCGGGCCCGAACTGCGCCACCGCGACCTGCGAAATCAGCCCGATCGCGGCCAGCGCATACACTTCGCCTGCCAGCCGGTAATAGAAATAGCCGAGCAGGAGGCCGAGCAGGATGGTGGCGCGGCGGATCGCGAGCAGCAGGCCAGAGAGATCGGCCCGCTCTGTCAGCCGTAGCGCTTTGATGCGCAGCAGGACAGGCATCACCAGATCGTTGCAGACCATCGTCGCCAGCGCGATGGTCTCGACGATCACCATGCCGGTGGCAGCGGCGAAGCCGCCGACGAAGACGAGCAGCGCGAGCGCCTCGCGCTGCGCCGACATGGGCAGCATGATGACGAAGGTATCGGGACTCACCGCGCCGTCGATGCCGAACTGCAGCAGGCCACTGAAGGCGATGGGCAGGACGAAAAGGTCGAACAGGAGGAGGTAGAGCGGAAACAGCCAGATCGCCTTGCCGACGTGCGTCTCGTCGACGTTCTCGATCACCGCCACCTGGAACTGCCGCGGCAGCAACAGGACCGCGAGCATGGCGACGAAGGAAATCGAAAAGAATGAGCCCCAACCGCTGTAGAGCTCGCCCGCGCGACCGCCGATCGTGAACAGCGCGGCCATCTGTGGCACTTGGGCTGCCTGGGTGAAGATGTCGCCGGGGCCGTCGTACATGCCCCAGATGACGAAGACTCCGACGGCGACAAAAGCGAGCAGTTTGACCAGCGAGTCGAAGGCAATCGCCGCCACCAGGCCTTCGTGCCGCTCGGCCAGATCGAGCTTGCGCGTGCCGAACGCGACGGTAAATGCGGCCAGCATCAAGGTCACGTAGAACGCGGTGTCGCGCCACACGCTTTCGGGCTGCGACGAAATCGCCAGGACGTCCGGGTAGCCGCGCAGGACGTTGAAGCTCATCGAAATCGCCTTGAGCTGCAGCGAGATGTAGGGGGTGACGCCGACCGCCGCGATCACGGTCACCAGTCCGGCCAGCAGCGGGCTCTTGCCGTAGCGCGAGGAGATGAAGTCGGCCAGCGAGGTGAGGCGGTTGTCCTTGGCGATGCGGATGATCTTTCGCAGCACCATCCACCACAGGGCCACCATCACGCACGGGCCGCTGTTCGCCGGCACGAAGCCGATGCCGGCAACGGCGGCGACCCCGACGTCGCCATAGAAACCCCACGCGGTCATGAAGACGCAGAGCGAGAGCGAATAGACGTATGGGTTGGCGATCAGGCTGCGCCCGGCATCGGCGGCGCGCTCGCCCAGGTAGGCGATGAGGAAGAGCAGCCCGAGATAGCTCGCGGCCACCGTCGCGATGATCCATGCCGGCAAGATGCAGTCTCCGTGCGGGCGGTCGAGCGGAACCGCGCTCGCAGTCCGTCGCTACGTCCGCTCGACGACCAGCACCAGGAGGCCGACCAGCAGCGCCCAGGCCGCGAAGACGTACACGTAGAGGATGGGAACGCCGCCCACCAGCGCGGGGTGGTTGAACAGTGCCAGCAGGGGATAGTTGAACAGCAGTGAGCCCAAGAGAACCAGCGCTGCCAGGCGATGCGCCTTGATGTTCGGCCTGTTCATCGTGCCCTCCCCGGTCTGGTCTTCCGGCAACCGGCTCTGCGTTTCCGGCCCTTCAAGGATAGGAGACGCACCCGGTCATCGCCATGCGCGCGGGAGTGCCCGTCCGGCCGGTGGGACGTGCCGGGTGCTGTCCCTCACGCGGCCTGTCGATGCGCAACGGGCTTCCTGCGTTGGCGCAGGTCCGCGTCCTCCGTGCCCTGCGGACGGCGCTCGCTGCTGGGCGGCTTGCCGAACAGCGCGCGATAGCACTTGCTGAAATGGCAGGCGGACTGGAAGCCGCAGGCAATCGTGATGCTCGTGATGGACATTTCCGTCTGCAGCAGCAGCTCGCGCGCGCGGCGCAGCCGCAGTTCCAGGTAGTAGTGGCTGGGGGTGACCTGGAGGGCCTCGCGGAACATGCGCTGGAGATGACGCTGGGACAGCCCGGCGAGTTGCGCCAGCTCCTCCAGTGACAGGGGCTCCTCGATGTTGGCCTCCATCAGGGCCGCCACCTCCACCAGTGCCTTGTGGTTGCAGCCCATGCGTGCCGCCACGGGGATGTGCTGACGGTCCTTGCTGTCGCGGACCCGGTCGAGGATGAACTGCTCCGAGATTTCCGCCACCAGGGTCTTGCCGCAGCGTTCGCGCACGACGGTCAGCATCATGTCCATGGGCGCGATGCCCCCGGTACAGGTGATGCGGTCCCGATCGATGACGAAGAGTTCCTCGACGAAATTGACCTTCGTGTGGGCTTCGCGCAGGGCGCTGAGATTCTCCCAGTGGATGGTGGCCTTGTAACCGTTGAGCAGCCCCGCCTTCATCAAGGCGTAGGTGCCGGTGCAGAGCCCCCCGAGGATTATCTGGTCCTGGGCGATGCGGCGCAGCAAGGTCAGCACCTTGTCATCGACGAAGCGGGTGACATTGGTGCCGCCGCATACGAACAGCATGTCGATCGGCCCTGCGTTTTCGTAGGTGCAGACCTGGGCGGGGGCGAGGCCGTTGCTGGAGGAGACGGGCTGGCCGTCGGGGCTGATGACGCACCAGCTGTACAGCGGCTTGCCGCTGATGTGGTTGGCCATGCGCAGGACTTCGATCGCGCTCGAGAACGCGATCATCGTGAACTCGTTCAGCACCAGGAAGCCGACGCGCGTCACGGACGAGAGTTGCTTTGACACCTTGTTTGTCTCCTACTGATCCCACCGGCGCTTCGCGCCCCCGAATGGGGCGAGGTGCTTGCGCGGCTGTCGATTTTCGGGCGCTGCCCGGATCGATCTGCGTACCGTCACGATAGCGCCTCGTGCCCGCCTGCGCCAGCCTGCGGAGCCCTCGTCCGGGGCCCTTGTCGCAATCGCGCGGCTTTCCGTCGGAACGAGGCTATCAGGTGGGGGGGCCGGGACGTAAGGTCACGATGAGGAAAAAGAAAAGAGGTGCAAAGTGAATCCGCAACTCCCCGTGAAGGGGCATGACGAAGCAGGTCCGGCGACCGGCAATGGCGACCCGATGCCCCGTGTAGCCCTCCACTTCCCGGGAATCAGGCATCAGGTCGTCGAGGCCACCCTGGGCCGCGAGAAGTACGCGGAGATTCTCTACCACGCCAGCTACAAGTCGGCCCGCTACTGGTGCGACAAGGAGGCCGTTGCGCACGGCCTTTCGGGCATCGCGGTGTTCGAACACTACTTGTGCCGTCTTTCCCGCCGAGGCTGGGGCCGCTTCACGGTCATCGAGGCCGATGCCGCGAAAGGATCAGCCGACATCCGTCTCGACCACTCCGATTTTGTCGTGGCCCAGGCCGAAGTCTGTGCCTCCAGGATCTGCTACAGGTTTGCGGGGTGGTTCGCCGGGATGATGGACTGGATCAGCGAAGACACGGGCCGACCCGTGAAGACGCTCTGCTGCGAGACCCAATGCGGCGGCGACGGCCACGATCACTGCATCTTCGCCGTGCGCCCGCGGTACGGGATCTGACCCCGGCCATGTCGGAATTGAATTGAAATCGGTCGGCAAATCACAAGTCGTATCCCGGTGCCTGCGGGAACATCGCTTCATCGTTTTCTGATCCGCCCCAAGGAGACAAAACATGAAGGTAAGCAATGCAGTGCGCGAACTGATCGCTGGCCGGCGTCCGGGCCACAGCCTGGATGCGCCGTTCTACACCAGCCAGGAAGTGTTCGATCTGGACATGGAGGCGATTTTCGGACGGCACTGGATCTACGTCGGGGTCGAGCCCGACATTCCCGAGCCGGGCGACTACTTTACGGTCAAGCTCGGCCGTACCTCCGTCGTTGTCTTGCGCAACGACGACATGGAACTGCGGGCCTTCCATAATGTGTGCCGCCACCGTGGCGCCCAGCTGTGCAACGCGCACAAGGGCAGCGTCGGCAACCTCGTGTGTCCCTACCATCAGTGGACCTACGACCTCTCCGGCAAGCTGATCTACGCGGAGCACATGGGCGAGGATTTCGACCCCTCCGGCCGCGGCCTGAAGCGTGTGCACGTGGAGAGCGTCGCAGGCCTCATCTTCGTCTGTCTGGCCGAGAACCCGCCGCAGGACTTCGCGCAGATGCGCGAAGCGATGGAGCGCTACGTCGGGCCCCACCGGCTCGCCGACTGCAAGATCGCGGTGCAGGACGAGATCGTCGAGGCCGGCAACTGGAAGCTCGTGATGGAGAACAACCGCGAGTGCTACCACTGCGTGGGCAACCATCCCGAACTGACGATTTCCCTCTACGAGTACGGTTTCGGCTACCAGCCGTCGCCGTCGAATGTCGAGCAGGTCCAGGCGTTCCGCGACCTCATCGGACGGGAACACGCCCGCTGGGAAGCTGCGGGCCTCAAGTCCGCGGAGATCGACGAGCTGGACAGCCGCGTGACGGGTTTCCGTACGCAGCGTCTGCCGCTGGACAAGGCCGGCGAGTCCCAGACCATGGACGCGAAGGTGGCGTGCCAGAAACTCCTGGGCGACTTCAGCCAGCGCAACCTGGGCGGGCTGTCGTTCTGGACCCAGCCCAACTCCTGGCACCATTTCATGAGCGACCACATCGTGACCTTCACCGTGCTGCCCATCGACCCGGGCCACACGCTGGTGCGTACCAAGTGGCTGGTGCACAAGGACGCGGTGGAAGGGCAGGACTACGACCCCGCGAAGCTCACCGCGGTGTGGCGCGCCACCAACCAGCAGGACCGCGACTTGGTGGAGATGTCGCAGCGCGGGATCGACAACCCGGCCTACGAGCCCGGGCCCTATTCGCCCTACACCGAAGAGCTGGTGGAGAAGTTCTGCAATTGGTACGTCGGGCGGCTGCACGCGGCGGTGGAGTGAAGCATGAACGGACCGATCACTCGCGACGCATTGCAGTCAGTTCCGTCCCGCTGGGACTCGGACGAGGATGACGTCCTGATCTGCTGCCAGGTGCGCCAGGAGACCCATGACGTCAAAAGCTTCCTGTTCCGCCCGCGCAGCCCCGGCCTGATCCGCTTCCTGCCGGGCCAGTTCCTCACGCTGGAACTGGAGGTGGACGGCGAGACGGTGAACCGCTGCTACACCGTCTCATCGCCGCCGACGCGCCCCGACACGCTGTCGATCACGGTGAAGCGGGTGCCCGGCGGCAAGGTCTCCAACTGGCTTCACGACCATCTCGCACCGGGGATGAGCCTGCGCGCGCTCGGTCCCAACGGCGATTTCTCCTGCGCCCTGCATCCGGCCGGGAAGTATCTGTTCCTTTCCGGCGGTTCCGGGATCACGCCGCTGATGTCCATGTCGCGCAGCTTTCACGACCTCGGCGAGGACCGCGACGTGGTCTTCGTGCATAGCGCACGCACTCCCGCAGACATCATCTTCCGCCGCGAACTGGGCCTGCTGGCCGCCAACCAGCCGCGTTTCCGCACCGCCCTCGTGTGCGAGGGGCGCGGCAGCGAGGCCGAGTGGTCAGCGCCGACGGGCTACCTCGACCTGCAACTCCTCGCCCGCATCGCCCCGGACTTTGCCGAGCGCGAGGTGTTCTGCTGCGGGCCGGCGCCCTACATGGCGGCAGTGCGCGCGCTGCTGACCGAGGGCGGCTTCGACATGGCCCGGTATCACGAGGAGAGTTTCTCCTTCGCGGATTTGCCGGGCGAGCCGGCGAACGAGGATTCCGCCAGCGCGGTCGTTACGGCTTGCGAGGCGGTCGGCTTCAGCGTGGAATTCTCGAAGAGCGGACACAAGGTCGCCTGCGCCCCGGGGCAGAAGGTGCTGGAAGCGGCGCGTGCGGCCGGGCTGCGCCTGCCTTCGTCCTGCGCCAAGGGAATGTGCGGCACCTGCAAGTCGCGCCTCGTCTCGGGCGAGGTGCACATGGAGCATGGCGGGGGAATCCGCCAGCGGGAGATCGACCAGGGCTACATCCTTCCCTGCTGCAGCACGCCCTTGAGCGATCTGGTGATCGAGCGATAAACCAAGGCCCGCCCGGGAATTCCCCGGGCGGGCCTTGAATGACTGCGACAGGTGCGGCGTGGCTCAGGGCAGCACGAAGTCGAAACTCGTCTCTACGCCGCCGTCCTCCGCATCCCATCCGTCCCAGAGGAAGTCATTCGCCTTGCCGTCCGCGATCAGGCGGAATGCATAGCGCGTCTGCTCCTCGTAGAAGCCGCAGAACGCCCCGACGCGGTCCATGCCGCCGTTCATTTCGTGCGCCTCGGCCGGACAGGGCGAGCCGCAGAAGTGCCGGATCGCGCAGCCCTTGCACGGATCGATCCGGTCGACGTCGCGCCCGGTGACCGTGCGGAACGCCTCGCTTTCGAGCACATCCTCGATGGGGTCCGTGAACAGGTTGCCGCCGCGGAACGCATCCAGCCCGATGAACTCGCTGCACGGGAACAGGCCGCCGTCGGGTGCGAGTGCAAAGAACGCGCGCCCCCCGCCACACGGCGAGATGTCGCACATCAGGCGCCGCGCGGTCGGTGCCAGGATCGCCAGCAGAATGTTCGCGAAGTTGGCGACGACCATCTTGCGGCCTGTCTCGCGGTACAGCGCATGCGTGCGCTCGAGCGCTGCGATGAAGGCACGCGCCAGGGCCTCGTCATCCGGACGGACAGTCCGTGCGCCCGGCAGGGTACAGCGCACCGCATTGAGCATGCAGGTCGGCACTTCATGCGCATGGAAGAGATCCACCAGCGGAACGAGCTGGTCCAGGTTCTTCTCGGTGCAGGTCGCGATGACGCTCCAGGCCGAGTATCCGCGCAGCGACTCCATCGCACGCAGGACCTTGTCGTGCACGCTCTTGCCGCCGAACGTCAGGCGCGTTGCGTCCGTCGTCTCGGCAAGGGGCCCGTCGAGCGACAGGCCGATGCTGACGTTGCGCTCCGCGAGAAAGGCGATCGCCTTGTCGTCGAGCAGCGTCGCGTTGGTCTGGACCCCGAAAACGTACTCGTCCTTGAAGGTGTCGATGGCCGCGAACAACGCCGCCTGGTTCATCAGCGGCTCTGCGCCGTGGAAGATCACGCGCGGCTTGCGCCCCTCGGGCATCACGGTCGAAAAATACGACTTGAGCCGCCCGAGCGCCTCCACCAGCCGATCCTCGGACATGTGCTGCCCGCTGCGGCGCATGCCTTCCGGGATGTAGCAGTAGGTGCAATTCAGGTTGCAGCGCTCGGTCGGATTCACGTACACGGCCGAGGGCTTCAGCTCGAAGCGCAGCGCATGCAGCTCGCGCGCGAAATCGTCGGCCTTTGCCCGATAGCCCGCCATCAGCGCGCTATCGGTCAGCGTGTCGGCGAGCTTGTCCTTGCGGACCAGCGCCCAGAACGCGCTGGCGGGGTCGCTCAGCGCCACATAGTCGTCGTGCCCGATGTCGAATGGAATCAGGCTCGCGCCGCAGCCGAGGTTGGCATAACGCCCCGCGGACGGGGCGCGAGCGGTCGAAACGACGCCGCTCATCGCACCGCCTTGCGGTCCATCAGAACGTAATGGGACAGTCCCACCCCTTCCGCCTCGCAACGCTTGCGGGTGGCGATGATCGCCGGCTTCGCTTCGGCGCCGCACACAGCGGTGTTTGCTGCGCCGGAAACGGCGATTTTCGCGGCGTGTTGCTTGATATCAGTCGAAGGCATCCGATTCTCCTGTTTTTCCAAACACAAAAACAAAAAGGGCTCCGCTGCCGCACGGCCAAGTGCGGACAGCGAAACCCTTGCCATTGGTTTCAGCTACAAAACAGTCGATTACGGCAGGTCTTCTGGCTCCCGGATCAAGTGACCTGCCGCGCCTTCCCGCCGGGGTGTTCCCCGACAGTGACCGGATGTTCGGAATCTACCGACATCCCAGCGACAGTCATCCCCGGTTACAGCGGCGGGCCCGCCACGGAATTGAGCAAGCTCGCACCGTGTTCCGACGGCGATTGGTTTCGCCGTCATTGCCGAATCGGCTGCAATTCTCGCGACGACGGAGGCCCTCGTCAATAGCCCTGTTCCAGCTTTCGGGGCAGACGTCGCAGGCCGGCCTGAGGTCGTCGCAACCAGACAGGCATCGCCCGCGCGGAAGACTAGATTTGACGATGGCCGATAGCGGCACGGTCTGGAGCCCGAAAACCCGGTGACCATATCGAGCATCGCGTTTCGCCGACAGGACGCCGTCTCGCCTGTCGCGACTTTCAACGGAGACTTATCTGAGTAGAGGACGAAGATGGGCCTGATGCTAGGTATCGATACCGGAGGAACCTTCACCGACGCGGTCCTTGTCGACGAGCGGCGTGAAATCCTTGCTGCCGCAAAGCAGCTGACGACCCGTCACGATCTGACGATCGGCATTGCGAAGGCGATCGACAGCCTGCCGGCGGAATCCCTGCCAGACGTCGTGCTCGTGTCCCTGTCGACGACGCTGACGACGAACTCGGTCGTCGAAGGCAAGGGATCCCCGGTCTGCGCCTTGCTTATCGGCTACGACGAGCGGCAGGTGCAGAGCAGCGGACTCGCGGAGTTGTTGGGTCCGGAGTGCATCGTCACGGTGGGTGGCGGGCACGACGCGACCGGAGTCGAAGCCACACCGCTGGATGAAGGAGCGGTGCGGGCGGCGATCCTCAACTGGCGCGACAAGGTCTCGGCCTTTGCGATCTCCGGCACCTTCAGCGTGCGCAATCCCCGCCACGAGATCCGCGTGCGGGAGCTGGTGCACGAGCTGGCCGGCAAGCCCGCGACCTGCGGCCACGAGCTTGCGTCTTCGCTCGGGGCGCCCCGACGGGCGACCACCGTCGCCCTCAATGCACGCATGATCACCCATGTCCAGCGCCTCATCGAGTCGGTCGAGGCCATTCTGACCGCGCGCGGCATCAGCGCACCGCTGATGATCGTGAAGGGCGACGGCTCCCTCATCAACTCGGAATCGGCGTTGCAGCGTCCGGTTGGCACCGTGCTTTCCGGTCCGGCGGCGAGCGTGCTCGGCGCCTGTGCGTTGAGCGGACTGCGCGATGCCATCGTGGCCGACATGGGGGGTACGACGACGGACATCGCGGTGGTCCGCAACGGACGCCCCGAACTGAGCCACGACGGCGCGCTGATCGGCGGGTGGCAGCCGATGGTCGAGGCAGTCCGCGTGTACTCGATCGGGCTGGGCGGTGACAGCGAGGTCCGCTTCAGCGGCGGGCAGGGCATCTCGATCGGCCCACGAAGAGTCGTGCCGCTGAGTCTGTTGGCTAGCGAACACCCCGAAGTGCTGCCGGCGCTCGAGCGGCAGGCGCATTCGGCGCCCAACAGCAGCCAGCTGCGGTTTGCCCTGCGCCTGCAGCACGACGAGGCGCTCCTCGGGCGCCTGCCCGAGGACGAGCGACAGGCGTGGGAGCGGCTTGCGGACGGTCCCGTGGACATCGAGAGCGCGGCCTGCGACGACAGGCGGCTCGCGCGGGCGCTGGCGCGCCTGGAGCGCAAGGGCCTGGTCATCTACAGTGGCTTCACGCCGACCGATGCAGCGCACGTGCTGGGCATCTCGAGCCACTGGAGCACGCAGGCGGCGGTGCTGGGTGCCCGCATATGGGGCAAGCAGATGCGGCGGCTGTACGGATTCGGCACTTGGCGGGAGGACGACCCGGAGGGGCCGTCCCGACAGATCTTCGACCTCGTGATCGACGGAATCAGCCAGAAACTCGTCGAAGCGGGCCTGCACGAACAGAATCATCTGGCTGCAGCCCAAGCCGACAAACTCTCGCGGCTGCTGACGGAAATGGCAATGGACCAGCGCCGGGACCCGTCGAAACCGTCGGTATTTTCGATCCAGTTCGCAGCCGACACGCCCGTGGTTGCCGTGGGCGGACCGGCGGCCAGCTACTACCCGGAGGTTGCCCGCGGTCTGCGGGTCGGGCTCTACATGCCGCGCTTCGCCGAAGTGGCAAACGCCGTCGGGGCGGTGTTGGGGCAGGTGTCGCAAAGGGTGCATCTGACCATCACGCAGCCCGCGCGGGGAACGTTCCGTGTCTTCGCAGAGGGCGGCCCCAAGGATTTCGAGCGACTCGAAGCTGCGGTCGAACATGCGCGAGAAGTGGCTGCGGCGGAGGCGGTATTGCTCGCGCGCCAGGCAGGAGCCGCGACGGTGCAGGTCGACTTCGAGCAGCATGAGAACAGCGTCAGCAACGAAATCGACGGCGACGTGTTCTTCGACATGCGACTCACCGCGATCGCGTCGGGGCCGCCGCGTATTCGCTGCGAATAAGCCCTGCAAGGGCGTTCGGCGCGCCAGCCGCGCGCATCCGTTCGGGAGGCACAAGGCGTCAGGGCAATTCTTCCGATGGAGGAAGGGATCGTCGCGGGATTGCTCGCACATGTCGCAAGCCGGCAAGTTAAGGTCTGATCGCTGATTTATCTTGAGTTTTCGCAACACCAAACGGGAACGAACATGAACCAGATATTCATCGACGACATCCACGCAGACGCGCAGGTCGGCATCTACCCGCATGAGCTGGTCGGTTCGCAACCCGTCTCGATCACCTTGCGCCTCGGCATCGGCGGCCGGGCCGCCCGCAGCGACCGCATCGAGGACACGATCGACTACGCGCAGCTCGTCGCGCGGGTGAGGGAATTCCTCGCCCAGCGCCGCTTCGCGCTGCTCGAACACCTCGCCGATTCGCTCGCCGGCATGATGTTCGACGAGTTCCGGCCGAGCTGGATGACCTTGTCCGTGCACAAGCCTCAGGTGCTGGAAGGTGTCGGGCGCGTCGGCGTCATGATCGAACGCAAGTACGACGAATACGTCGCCCAAGCCCCCTTCCCGCTGCAGCAGGCGGCCTGACTTCCTTTCGAAAGCCCGACCCTACGCAACCCCTATGAGAGAAATCCGCAGCATCCTCGTCGCCAACCGTGGCGAAATCGCCATCCGCGTCTTCCGCGCGGCGAGCGAACTGGGCATCCGCACGGTGGCGATCTACGCCAACGAGGACCGCTTCGCGCTGCACCGCTTCAAGGCCGACGAATCCTACCTCGTGGGCAACGGCCAGAAGCCGATCGCGGCCTACCTCGACATCGCCGACATCATCCGTGTGGCGAAGGATGCCGGGGTCGATGCGATCCACCCCGGCTACGGCTTCCTCTCCGAGAACCCCGAGTTCGCCGAAGCCTGCGCCGCCGCCGGCATCGCCTTCATCGGCCCGCAGCCGCAGGTGATGCGCGATCTGGGCAACAAGGTCGCCGCGCGCAACCTCGCCGTCGCCGCCGGCGTGCCGGTCGTGCCGGCCACCGGCGCACTGCCGCAGGACCTCGACGAGATCAAACGCCTCGCGCGCGAAGTCGGCTACCCGCTCATGCTCAAGGCGAGCTGGGGCGGTGGCGGTCGCGGCATGCGCGCGATCGAGAACGAGGAAGAGCTCCCCGGCCTGCTCGACGTCGCCCGCCGCGAGGCCCTCGCCGCCTTCGGCAACGACGAGGTCTATCTGGAAAAGCTCGTTCGCCGCGCGCGCCACGTCGAAGTGCAGGTGCTCGGCGACACGCACGGCAACCTCGTGCATCTCTTCGAGCGCGACTGCTCGGTGCAGCGGCGCAACCAGAAGGTCGTCGAACGCGCCCCCGCGCCCTACCTGGAGGAGACTCGCCGCACGGAGCTGTGCGATGCCGCGCTGAAACTCTGCCGCGCCGCAAATTACACCCACGCCGGCACGGTCGAGTTCCTCATGGACGCCGACACCGGTGCCTTCTACTTCATCGAAGTGAACCCCCGGATCCAGGTCGAACACACCGTCACCGAGCAGGTCACCGGCGTGGACATCGTCAAGGCGCAGATCCGCGTCACCGAAGGCGCGCGCATCGGCGCGGAAGACGCCTATTTGCCCGCGCAAGCCGACATCCGCCTCAACGGCCACGCGCTGCAGTGCCGCGTCACCACCGAGGACCCCGAGAACAACTTCACCCCCGACTACGGCCGCATCACCGCCTACCGCAGCGCGGCCGGCTTCGGCCTGCGCCTGGACGGCGGCACGGCCTACTCGGGCGCGGTGATCACCCCCTTCTACGATTCGCTGCTCGTCAAGGTCACCGCCTGGGGCCACAGCCCGGACGAGGCCATCGCCCGCATGGACCGCGGCCTGCGCGAATTCCGCATCCGCGGCGTCTCGTCCAACCTGCAGTTCC
>NZ_QVLR01000053.1 GCF_014822185.1 Azoarcus sp. Aa7 | reverse complement strand
AATTTTTATGTCCCCAATTTTTACCAATTTTTAATCCGGTTGACGGATCCGTTAGAGCCCGACGTCATAGGAGTATTCGGTAGCTCTTACCGTCAATGTGTTTGCAGACGCCATGGCCGTGCCCTCCGCGTCCGATACTGAGGTTGCACTCCATGCGCGAGCCCTTGTTACCAGCCGCATACCAGTAGCCAGATGCATCAACGCCCCCGCTTGACACATTGGTCGCGGCGCTAACCGCCGGTGGTGAAGTACCCTGCGGTACGACGAGAGCGCCTTGAGACTGCTGTGTAGCGGTGCGATCGACTACAACAAAGCGTCCAGAAAAGTGTTCGCCACCGGGACCGTTCTCAACTGTCAGCATTCCGCTGAAGGGACCATCGTATGAAACGTGACCTATGAACTGTTCTCCAGCCTCACCGACTAGAGTTACAGATTTCATGGGTATACACGAAGCCAAGAGAAGGCAAGGAGAACTTAGCAGCGCACGGAAAAGAATGTGCATCATTTCCTCCTTCACTGATCTAACGTTGGCCTTCAGCAGACGGCAAGAAGCGCAGCTTTTTGTCAGGTTGACCGCAGTGTTATGGCATGCCCCGCGCATAGCATGGGCCGTTTTTCAGAGCGACCAAGGCTCGAGTGGATAGCCGTTACGTTTAAGTTCATCTCGTGCCGAATCGATGATTTTCTCGAGATATGATCGATTGGCGAGATCTCTTAACCCCATATCCCTAGGCGGCCCAAGTGGGGTGCCGATCGGAGACAGTATCTGAAATTCGATCCGTTCCTCGTATGGCGATACTCTTGTTCGACAGTCGTATGGTTTAAACGCGGATTTGATCGTGTCTGCTATGTGTTCAACCTCTTGCGAAGCCATGGTACGCACCTCAATTAGTACAAAAATCAGGGCACGCTGATGCCCATGAAGTAGACCGGAACCATGAACTCTTGTTCTGCAGTATGCTGGAAATCTAATTATTTATCACTTGCTGCGCGTTTAAACAAGTTTGGGTGCTCTATTTTCTGGTAGGGAAATAGGGTCAGACTCGATTTAGGCTCGATCCGCGCTCGACTCTTTCCCGCTCTGCACGCCGCCCCCTTCCGCAAAAATCGAGTCTGACCCCATTGGCACTCATTGGCACAGGGTTGGGCATCATTTCGGCAACGCAATGGTTTGTGTTCGCTCAATACCGAGATGTATGCGAAACGCAGCGGTAAGTGATTTCATTGCAGGGGTGAGTTCTGTCTCAAACTTCTCTTGCAGGGCCGCACGACCGGTTTCTGCTGCATAGAGAATTTCGTCAGGGGCATGGCCTAGGGCGACTAGGGGGCGAAGCGGTTGAAGATAGGTCGCTGTTGCCTGCATTGATACGTTGGCGAAATTCGCAATATTCTTGTAGGTGTTGTTGTCGAAGTAGATCGCAAGATCGGCCATCGTGTGTGCCAGCACCCCGCATGCGGCATGTGCTGCCTCAGCATTTTGAAGATAAAAGTCAGCCGACTGACTTTTGGTTCCATTAACAATTGGAGTCCCTGCGACTATGCTACTCACTGGATTTATGACATCGCGCATGCAGCGGTAAATCTTATGAATTGCCTCAGAGCGCTGTGAATCTACCCGTGAAATCGCCACTGTCTGTTCATGTGCGTAGATTGAAAGCTGAGACTTGAGCACCTCAGTGTTTTCCTTGAGTTCTTCACGGTAGTGCTCAAGGTCTTTTGCAAGCCGATGATCGACCAATCTTTGCCCAAAGAAGTGAATTAGCGCCCAGCCTGCGGTTCCGCCGCTGAGTAGTGGCAAGGCAATATTTAGGGCGAAATCGGCTAGTGGCATGATGATGCCCAACGTGGAGGTAACCTGCAACCGCGCGAGGCGGAACGTTCGAAGAGCGCCCCGCTTTCGGTTGTCAGGTTGACCGTAGTGTTATGCATCTTGGGTTACTGGAGCAGAAATGAATTCTACGAATCGTGCCGCGAAGTCTGTGTAACAGAGCGCCGTCTGGAAGCCACCGCTAGGACGAAGGGTTCCATCCCCAAGTTTGCGCCACTCGCCTGTTGTGCTGAATAGACCGTGGCTTTGAAGTTCATATACCGCCGCTGTGACCAGGTAAGGGTCATATTTGTTGCTCAGCTTTTCCGCCACATCGGTGGGCTCAACCATTGGATAAGGGCCGACTGGGTCGTGTGACCGTCCAAGGCCACGCACTTGGCACGCATACATTGTGTGCATGTCGGCCAACACCATCAACGCTGCCTTTGAAAGATGGCGAAGCATGTCAATGAACTTGAGCTTCTCCAACTGAGCTACCTCAGGCTTCCCTACGCCTTGAATGAAGGCGTTTACGAAGAGTTCTTGCTTCTCTTCCAGTTGGCTGTCAAGGGCGGAACTGAACACCTTCCAACAGAATTGTTGTCCATCTTCAGTCTGAAGCCATTCAGACGTGGTGAAAACTCGAACGTCGTTGACCTTTTGCTCCAAGGTCTGAAGCAACGCAAGAACATTCCTGTTGAACTGGCTGCGACGATATTCGTCCCATCCGGCGATAGCTTGACCTAGACCGGGGATTAGCGATAAAGCAGACTTTGCTGTTCCTGAAAGAGCTTCAAGTGCGTCCTTTTCACGGCCGGTTAAGGTCATAGGTGTTTCCTTTGCGGTAGGGGCTCGGTGACAGATGCATAACGTTCAAGGTCAGGGACGCTGCGCGGCTTTATCGCGCAGCGTCCCCTGCACCGCAGGGTTGGGCGTCTTTGCGCTACCACTCAACGGCCACACCCGAAACGTTTTCGGCCGTTCCATCTGCGTAGGCCACGCGGATATTGACCTTGGCCGGTCCCGAGATGTAGTTCTTTGTTCCGGCTCCCGTATGGCTCACATTTGAGGGAAAAGTAATAGTTACACGGCGGAGTACCGCACCCGGCGGAGCGTCGAGAAGCTTCCAGCCGTTCTTTCCGTCGGACTTGATTTTCATGGCGATACTCCGAATAGTCGTTTAGCGCCCCTTACGCTTGGCGCGCTTTCCCGCCTTGGGATGAGTTAGCCGTTCTGACGCTCGGCTCGGCGTCAAAAATTGCCGCTTCAGGGGAAATAGGGTCCAGGGAAATAGGGTCAGACTCGATTTAGGCTCGCTTTCCCGCTCTGCACGCCGCCCCCTTCCGCAAAAATCGAGTCTGACCCCATTGGCACCAAAGACGTACGTAACCATAGCTGCCCAGATGAGCTTCCGAAAGCTGTCCGTCGTCTTGTACGGGACAGCTACGCTCAACGTATTCATACCGAGAACGTCGTAGTCATCGAGATCGTCGCTCGACGTCAGAACGCAAAGCTCCGGTTCAGGAGATGGATCCGGTCCCATCATAAGGCCTAACGAATAGCGTTTATCCGCCGCAGCGGGAGTGAGTGAAAATA
>NZ_QVLR01000052.1 GCF_014822185.1 Azoarcus sp. Aa7 | reverse complement strand
CGTCGGCCTCGGCGGTGCCGGTCACCGGGAAGCTGCCGAGCTCGACGTGGGTCAGGCTGCCGTCGGCGGCGCGCAGCGCGACCGGGGAATGCACCGGGCGCGTTTCGCCCTTCCAGATCTGCATCTCACCGTTCAACAGGATGGCGCGCTGATGCAGCGGCGCGAGCACGCGGCATTCGGCGGGAATGTCGGCTTCGGTGGGGAACAGGGCTTGCAGGCGGGCTTGGATGGGGGTGGCGTTCATGGGTGTCTCTCTCTATCTCTCTCGTTGTCTCTCGATTCGGTGTTCCGTTGCTCCGTAGGGCGGAAAAGCGAAGCGCCTTCCGCCGAATGCGAGCGTTTGAGCAGCAACATTCGGCGGATAACGCCTTCGGCTCATCCGCCCTACGGCATCGCGGCTTCTCACGTCTTGATTCGCGTCCCCATGAGTTGTCGTTCCAGTCATCACATTGTATGATGACCATATAGCTAAAGTACAGGCGTCGCGAAAGTATCCACTCGCGACGTATCCACAACAGGTCCGCGGCGAACAACTGCGGCGGGAAGGGACGGCCGGTGGGCCGGCACCAGAGGAGATCGACATGAGTGAAGTCAAGGCGGTGGGCGTCATCGGGCTGGGCGCGATGGGCATGGGGGTCGCGAAATCGCTATTGCGTGCCGGGCTCGAAGTGCATGCCTGCGATGTGCGCGCGGAGGCGGTCGCGTCCGTCGTCGAAGCCGGCGGCAAGGGCGCGGCTTCGCCCGCGGCGATGGGGCCGGCGGTCGATGCGGTAATCCTGCTGGTCGTCAATGCCGCCCAGACCGAGGCCGTGCTGTTCGGCGAGCACGGCATCGCGGCGACGCTCAAGCCCGGTGCCATCGTGATCGCCAGCGCGACCGTGTCGCCCGAGTTCGCCGAAGCGCTTGGCGCGCGGCTCGCAGCGATGGGCCTCAACCTGATCGACGCGCCGGTCTCCGGCGGCGCCGCGAAGGCCGCGGCGGGCGAGATGTCGGTGATGGCGTCCGGCGCCCCCGAACTCTTCGCGCGTTGCGAGAAGCTCTTCGACGCGATCTGCGCGCGCCTCTACCGCCTGGGCGATGCGCCGGGGCAGGGTTCCAAGGTCAAGATGATCAACCAGCTCCTCGCCGGCGTGCACATCGCCGCCGCCGCCGAGGCGATGGCGCTGGGCCTGCGCGCGGGCGTCGACCCCAACGCGCTGTATGAAGTGATCAGCAACAGCGCGGGCAGCTCGTGGATGTTCCAGAACCGCGTGCCGCACATCCTCTCCGGCGACTACACGCCGCTCTCCGCGGTCGACATCTTCGTCAAGGACCTGGGCATCGTGCTCGACTACTCCAAGAAGTCGGTCTTCCCGCTGCCGCTGTCGGCCACCGCGCACCAGATGTTCATGCAGGCCTCAGCCGCCGGCCACGGGCGCGAGGACGACTCCGCGGTGATCAAAGTGTTCCCGGGCATCACGCTGCCGGGCAAGGCTGCGGCCTGACCGGGAGAACGACCATGACCATCCTGCTTGGCTGCATCGCGGACGACTTTACCGGTGGCACCGACCTCGCCGGCATGCTCGTGAAGCACGGCATGCGCACCGTCCAGATGATCGGCGTGCCGACCGGACCGGTGCCCGACGACATCGACGCGATCGTGATCGCGCTGAAATCCCGCACGAACCCGGTCGAGGAGGCGCAAGCCGAATCGCTCGCGGCGCTCGAATGGCTGCAGGCACAGGGCTGCCGCCAGTTCTACTTCAAGTACTGCTCGACCTTCGACTCGACCCCGCGCGGCAACATCGGCCCGGTCGCCGAGGCGCTGATGGCGGCGCTCGGCAGCGACTTCACGATCGCCTGCCCGGCCTTCCCGGCGAACCAGCGCACGATCTACAAGGGCCACCTCTTCGTCGGCGACGCGCTGCTGTCCGACTCGGGCATGCGCAACCATCCGCTCACGCCGATGACCGACGCGAACCTCGTGCGCGTGCTGCAGCGGCAGGTCGCCGGCAAGGTCGGCCTGGTCGAGTTCGGCACCGTCGCGGCCGGCGCCGGGGCGATCCGCGAGCGCTTTGCCGCACTGCGCAAGGACGGCTGCAACTTCGCGATCGTCGATGCGCTCACCAACGACGATCTCCTCGCGCTCGGCGAGGCCTGCGCGGACATGCCGCTCGTGACCGCCGGTTCGGGCGTCGCGCTCGGCCTGCCGCCGAATTTCCGGCGCGCCGGCCTGTTGCCGGATTACGCAAATGAGGAAGCCGGCGCCGCGACCCTGCCCGCAACCGGCGGCCTGCGCGCGGTCGTCGCCGGCAGCTGCTCGGTCGCGACCCAGGCCCAGGTAGCCGCGATGAACTCGCAACACCCGGCCTTCAACGTCGATCCGCGCGCCCTCGCGCGCGGCGAAGACGTCGTCGGCGCGGCGCTCGACTGGGCGAAGCCGAAGCTCGCGGCCGGACCGGTGCTGGTCTACGCGACCTCGACGCCCGAGGAGGTGCGCGCGGTGCAGGCCGAGCTGGGCGTCGAAGCGGCCGGTGTGCTGGTCGAAAACGCCCTCGCGGCGATCGCGCAAGGGCTGGTCGCGGCCGGCGTCGGCCAACTGATCGTGGCCGGCGGCGAGACCTCCGGCGCGGTCGTGAAGGCGCTGGGCGTCTCGGGCCTGCGCATCGGACCGGAAATCGACCCCGGCGTGCCCTGGACCGTCGCGCTGACCGCCGACCGCAGTGGGGACCGTTCCGCGCGGCCCATCGCGCTGGCGCTGAAGTCCGGCAACTTCGGCACCACCGACTTCTTCCTCAAGGCCTGGGAGCGGCTGCAATGAGCACGATGGTCGCGACCGGCCGCGACGAGCACCGGCTGCGCGAGGAGATCGTCCGCTTCGGCCGCTCGCTCTTCAACCGCGGGCTCACCGCCGGCAGCAGCGGCAACATCAGCGTGCGCCTCGACGACGGCTGGCTGCTGACGCCGACCAACGCCTGCCTCGGCGAGCTCGACCCGGCCGACCTCGCGAAGCTCGACTGGGAAGGCCGCCACGTGTCCGGCGCGCAACCCTCGAAGGAGGCCTTCCTGCACCGCTCGATGTACGAGGAGCGCGACGGGGCCGGGGCGATCGTGCACCTGCACTCGACGCATTCCGCGGCGGTGTCGTGCATGGGCGGGCTAAACTGCGAGGACTGCCTGCCGCCGCTGACCGCCTATTTCGTGATGAAGATCGGCAAGCTGCCGCTGATCCCGTACTACCGGCCCGGCGACCCGGCCCTCGGCGACGCGATCCGCGGCCTCGCGCGCAAGCACTGCGCGGTGCTGCTCGCGAACCACGGCCCGGTGGTGTCCGGCACGACGCTCGACGCGGCCGTGTATGCGACCGAGGAACTCGAGGAGACCGCCAAGCTCTTCCTGCTGCTGCGCGACCTGCCGACGCGCCCCCTCAACGACGACCAGATCGACGAACTGGTCCGTGTCTTCAAGCTGCAACGCTGACGATCAAGGAATGACGATGCCCAAGTTCGCTGCCAACCTGACGATGATGTTCAACGAGGTGCCCTTCCCGCAACGCTTCGCCGCCGCCGCGCGCGCGGGCTTCACGGCGGTGGAGTTCCTCTTCCCGTACGACCACACCCCGGCCGAAGTGGCCGGTTGGCTGAAGGAAAACGGCCTCTTCAACGCGCTCTTCAACATGCCGCCGGGCAACTGGGCAGCGGGCGAGCGGGGCCTGGCGTCGCTGCCGGGCCGCGAGGAGGAATTTCGCGCCGGCGTCGCGACCGCGCTCGAGTACGCGAAGGCCCAGGGCACGCCCTGCCTGCACGCGATGGCGGGGCTGCTGCCGGAAGGCGCCGACCGCGCCGCGCACCGCGTCGTCTACATCGAGAACCTGCGCTACGCTGCCCGCGCCCTCGCGCCGCACGGCATCACCCTGCTGATCGAGCCGATCAACTCGCGCGACATGCCCGGCTATTTCCTCACGACCCAGGCCGAGGCGCACGCGATCCGCGAGGAAGTCGGCGAGCCCAACCTGAAGTTGCAGATGGACTTCTACCATGTGCAGATCATGGAAGGCGATATCGCGATGACGCTGAAGAAGTACTTCGACCACGTCGGCCATATCCAGATCGCGAGCGTGCCGGCGCGCAATGAGCCGGACGATGGCGAGCTCAACTACCGTTACCTCTTCCGTCTGTTCGACGAGCTCGGCTACGCCGGCTGGGTCGGCTGCGAATACCGCCCACGGGGGCGCACCGAGGATGGGTTGGGGTGGTTAAAGGCGCTGAACGCCTGAACTCCGATCGAACGCCGCGTGGCGGGATGCGCTGCGCTTTCCCGCCTATTGCGCTGACGCGGAGGGATGGATTGGCGGGATGCGCCTTCGGCTTTCCCGCCCTACGAGTCCGTGCCAATGCAATCGTGCGGGGGGAGTCATAGCGGTTCGCATCCACGCTCCCCGATCGGAGCCGAGCAATTGTAGGGTGGGAAAGCGTAGCGCATCCCGCCAATCTACCCCTCAATCTCGCCGCTCTCCGGCGGCGAGATCCGATTCAAAATCCCCGCCCCAATCCGGCGCATACACGCCCCGCGCAACGTGTCGATGGAACGAGGAATATGGCCAATCCTGTACCCGTTCGACCAGCCCGTGCTTGAACGGGTTGATATGAACGTAATCTACATGCGCACGAAAGTCGGCGTCGTCGCGGATCGTGTGCTCCCAGAATCGCCGCTGCCAGATGCCGCGTTCGCCCTTTGAGGTCCGGAGTCCCGTCACTCCCTGATCCGCGGGAATCATCTTCGAAAACGCGACCTTGATCGCATTCCAACGGCCCGAGTAGTCGCTGTCACCGGCCGGCAGGGTCCAGACCGCGTGCATGTGGTCGGGCATGACGACCCAGGCATCGATGTGGAACGGGCGCCGGACGCGTATCGTTCTCACCGCGTCGCGCAAGACGTCGATGTGTTCGACAAGCAGTCTCGCCCGGCGGTCGAGGAGGTTGAGGGTGAAGAAGTAGGTCCCACCGGGAATGCGGTTGCGGCGATACTCGGGCATTACCGGATTATGCGATATGGGTTGATGTCGCGAAAGATGGCGGGAGGTGCCTTCGGCTTTCCCGCCCTACGATCTCGCGTTCTATATCGGCGGCGGGATGTGATGGGCTTTGGGTTCGCCGGCACTTCGTCTTTCGGTCGTGCGACTGCTGAACACCTGAATCCCGATCGAACGCCGTGTGGCGGGAGGCGCCTTCAGCTTTCCCGCCCTACATGAGCGGAGCCGGATCGTAGGGCGGGAAAGCGCAGCGCCTCCCGCCAATCCACCCCTCCGCGTCAGCGCAATACCAACACCAGCGCCAGCGGCAACACCCCGAGCGATGCCAGGTTTCCCGTGAACACGATCGACGCCACCTTGTGCGGCTCCTGCTTGTAGCGCTCCGCGAACACGTAGTTCAGCACCGCCGGCGGGAGCGCGCCGAAGATCACCAGGATGCCGAACTGCTCCGCGGGCAGGCCCAGCGCGAAGGCCGCGATCGCGGCGCTCGCCATGCCCACCAGCGGACAGATCAGCGCGCCCTGCAAGCCCAGCCGCAACTCGCTGAAGTCGGCGTCGACGAGGCGTGCGCCGAGCACGAACAGCAGTAGCGGCACCGAGATGTCGCCGAGCATCTTAGCGCCGGTGTGCAGCGGCGGCCACAGTTCGGTGCCCGTGAAATTCATCGTCAGCCCGATCGCGGTCGCGATCACCACCGGGATGCGCCAGAAGTCGCGCAGCCGCGTGTGGCGGTCCACCATCCACGCTCCGAGCGAGAAGTGCAGCATCGTCTCGACCAGCCACAGCACCAGCGCCGGCGCCAGCGCGGCCGGACCGAAGGCGAGCACGATCAGCGGCAGACCCAGGTTGCCCGAGTTGTTGAACATCATGGCCGGCAGGAAGGTGCGCGGCGCGACCCCCAGCCAGCGGCACAACGGCCACGCCAGCAGCCCGGAACCGAGGATCACCGCGGCGCCGCCGATCATCATCGGCACGTAGGCGCCGAGCGCGAAGGACTTGTCCGCGAGCGTCGCGATCACCAGAGCCGGGATGAAGATCTCCAGCGCGAGCTGGTTCACGATCGCCATGTTGGGCGAGCGGAAGCGCCCATAGACATAGCCGACGGCGACGATCGACACCATCGGCGCGAGGATCGACGCGATGCGCATCAGCATCGGCAGTTCCGCCAGTGTCGCTCCCGCCCCATTCACGTCGCAGCGCTGCCGACCCGTGGGCCAGCGATGCGCCGGGCCACCTTGCCTTCCTCGGTGCCCCAGAAATCCGCGTCCGCGGTCTTGATGCGGACGGCGGCCATTTCCATATGCTGGCGTGCGGCGGCACGTGCCGCTTCGACATCACCGCGCGCGATCGCATCGACGAGCGCGTCATGTTCCGCGCGCACCTGGGCCGTGTATTCGGCGCTGCGCGCTTCGTTCGCGCGCGTGACGGTCATCGCCCCACGGAGGAACTGGCCGATGAAATCCCACAGTGCGACGAAGTGCGGATTGTCGGTCGCGCGCGCGATTTCGCGGTGGAAGGCCATGTCGGCCTCGACGCCTTCCTCACTCAGCGGGGGAACCTTGTCCATCGCCTTGAGGCGCTTGCGGATTTCGCCGAGCTGCTCGTCGCTGCGGCGTTCCGCGGCGAGCGCGGCCATTTCCGCTTCCAGCCCGCGCCGCAACTCGGCGATCTGCAGCACCGAGCGCATCGACTCGACGACGTTCGGATCGATGCGGAAGGGCGTGTCGAGACTGCGGTCGCGCACGAACACGCCGACGCCCTGGCGCGATTCCACGAGCCCCTCGGACTTCAGGCGCGACACCGCCTCGCGGATCACCGTGCGGCTCACGCCGAAGCGGTTGCCCATCTCGGTTTCGGTCGGCAGGCGCGACTTGGGCGGGAACTCGCCGCCGCGGATCATCTGCGACAGCGCCTCGGTGACTCGGTCGGTGAGGCTGCCCGGGTTCGTCAGAGGTTCGATGTGGAACTCAGGGGTCGGTGACGCCATGGTCTCACTCCGTTTCTATTGGTGTGGGTGTGCTGGCCGATATTGTCATCATATTTTGTGATAAGGCCAAAAAAAGTTGTGTTGCAGTATTGTCATCATACAACCATATAAGCTAGAGTTCAAACCAACGCGGCACCAAGAACAGACGCCTCAGGCGCAGCCGCAACACTCGAGCACGAAACCGGGACCGCTGCCGGTTCCCGTTGATTGGAGGAGACAATGCAAGTATTGATTACCGGCGGGGCCGGCTTTCTCGGCACCCGGCTCGCCAAGGCGCTGCTCGCCCGCGGCACGCTCACTGGCCCCGATGGCGGCCAGCAGCCCATCAGCCGCCTGACCCTGCTCGACGTCGCGACGCCGGCGGCCATCGACGACCCCCGCGTGCGCGTCGTCACCGGCGACATCTCCGACGCGGCGGTGATCGCCGACGCGCTGACGCCCGGGACGACGTCCGTATTCCACCTTGCAGCGGTCGTCAGCGGCCAGGCCGAGGCGGATTTCGAACTCGGCATGCGCATCAACTTCGACGCGACGCGCCTGATCCTCGACCGCGCCCGCACGCTGGGCTCCCGCCCGCGCGTGGTGTTCACGAGTTCGGTCGCGGTCTTCGGCGGTCCGCTGCCGGCCCAGGTCACCGACGGCACCGTCGCGACACCGCAAAGCTCCTACGGGGCGCAGAAGCTGATGGGCGAGATCCTCGTCACCGATTACAGCCGCAAGGGCTACATCGACGGCCGCACGCTGCGCATGCCGACGATCTGCGTGCGCCCGGGCGTGCCGAACAAGGCCGCCTCGAGCTTCGCCAGCGGCATCATCCGCGAACCGCTCAACGACCAGCCAGCGGTGTGCCCCGTCGCGCCCGAGACGCCGATGTGGGTGATGTCGCCGCGCAAGGCGATCGAAGGCCTGATCCACGGCCACGAGATCGACGGCGCCGCACTCGGTGCGACCCGCACGCTGAACATGCCGGGCCTCGCGACGAGCGTGCGCGATATGGTCGGCGCGCTGGAAACGGTCGCCGGCGCCAGTGTTGCCGCGCGTATCCGCTGGGAACCCGATCCGGCCGTGATCCGCATCGTCAATTCGTGGCCCGGCAGCTTCGACGCGGTGCGCGCCACCGCGCTCGGATTCGCGGCCGACCCCGACTTCGAGTCCATCGTCCGGGCCCATATCCAGGACGAACAGAAGCGCTGAGGCGCTTCCCATAACGACATTCAAGTGGCTTTGCACGCCTGCACAGGCGTGACTACAACCGAGGAGACAACGATGAAGGTTTCGAAAATCGCCGCAACCGTCCTGACCGCCCTGGGCCTCGCGCTGAGCGCCGGCGCACACGCGGAGACCGTGCTGAAGCTCGGCTATACACCGACCAAGGACTCGCACTACGCCGCCGGCGCCGACGCCTTCGCCGAGGAACTCGCCAAGCGCACCAACGGCCGCTTCAAGGTCCAGCAATTCCCCGCCAGCGCGCTCGGCGGCGAACGCGAGATGATCGAAGCGGTGCAACTCGGCACCCAGGACATGGTGCTGACCTCGACCGGCCCGGTCGGCAACTTTGTCCCCGAAGCGCGCATCGTCGACATCCCCTTCCTGTTCCGTGACTACGACCATGCCCACAAGGTCCTCGACGGCCAGATCGGCCAGGATCTGCTGAAGAAATTTCCGGGCAAGGGCCTCGTCGCGCTCGCGTGGTACGAGAACGGTTTCCGTCACATCACCAACAACAAGCGTCCGGTCAATTCGCCGGAGGACGTCAAGGGCCTGAAGTTGCGCACCATGGAGAACAAGGTGCACATGGAAGCCTTCAAGACCATGGGCGTGCTGCCGACCCCGATGTCGATGGCCGAGCTCTTCACCGCGCTGCAGCAGGGCACCGTCGATGGCCAGGAGAACCCGATCCCGGTCATCCTCTCGAACAAGCTCTACCAGGTGCAGAAGAACGTCAGCCTGACCGGTCACGTCTATTCGCCGGCCTTGCTGATCATCTCGCCGAGCGTGTGGGGCAGCCTGAGCGACGCCGACAAGAAGGCCTTCATGGAGGCGGCGAAGGCCGGCGTCGAGGCGAACCGCAAGCGCGTCACCGCCGACGAGGCGAGCGGCGTCGCAACCATCAAGGCAGCCGGCGTGCAGGTCGTCGAGAAGGTCGACCACACCCAGTTCGCGAAGGCGGTGCAGCCCGCCTATACGGTCTTCGCGAAGGAGTTCGGCGCCGACCGCATCAAGCAGATCCAGGACGTCCGTTAAGCCATCCCGGCACGTGCCCTGATGCCGACACGCCGGCCCGAGCCGGCGTGTCGTAACTACCTGGAGTGGATGCGATGACACTTGCACTCGACGCCGGCGCCAGCCGGCATGACGGGGTTTCGCAGAGTTCCCCGGCGTCTCAACAAGGGATGGGGAGGCCCGCCGAGGCCGTCCCCCGGGAACGGACCATGATTCAGCTCTTCCTCAGCTTCGAACGTCGCGTCACGGACGCCATACTGTGGCTCGCATGCGCCTTCCTCGCCGTCGCCGCCAGCTTCGGCATCTACCAGGTCGTCACGCGTTTCGTGTTCTCCGAGCCTTCGACCTGGTCCGAGGTCGGCACCCGCATGGCGCTGATCTGGATGGTCTTCCTCGGCACCGTCGCGGCCTTCCGCCACGGCGCGCTGGTCTCGGTCGACCTCGCCTACCGGCTCAGCAAGGGGGCGTGGCGCAAGGCGTTGCACTTCACGATCACCGCGGTGACGCTGGTTTTCCTCGGCGTGATCCTGTGGTTCGGCATCGACATCACGTGGAAGGTGCGCTTCCAGGAACTTGCCGGGCTGGAGATCTCGATCTCGTGGGCCTACCTCGCCCTGCCGGTCGGTGCGCTGTTCAGCATGCTCGCCGTCGTCGCGCACTATTTCGACCCCGTACACGAGGAACTCGAAACCGCGCTGTGACGCCGCCCGCGTCGCGCGCCGGGTTTCTCCGGAGGAAAACATGTCAGTCACGATGTTGTTCACGATGATCCTCGGCTTCGCGCTGAGCGTCTCGATCGCGGTGTCGATCGGCTTCGCCAGCGTCGCCGGCATCGCGCTGTTCTCCAGCGTGCCGATGCTGGTGATCCCGAAGGAGATCTTCGGTGCGATCGACAAGTACCCGCTCGCCGCGATCCCCTTCTTCATCCTCGCCGGCAACCTGATGGAAGTCGGTGGCATCTCGCGCCGCCTCGTCGAATTCGCCAAGTCCATCGTCGGCGGCATGCAGGGCGGACTCGCCTGCACCTGCGTGCTCACCTGCATGATCTTCGCGTCGGTGTCCGGTTCCAGCGTCGCGACCACCTTCGCGATCGGCGCGATCCTGATCCCGGCGATGATCAAGCACGGCTACCCGAAGCCCTTCGCGGCCTCGGTGCAGGCGACCGCCGCCGAACTCGGCGTCATCATCCCGCCGTCGATCCCGATGATCCTGTACGGCGTGTCGGCCGAAGTGTCGATCGGCGAGCTCTTCATCGCCGGCATCGGCCCGGGCATCTTCATCGGCGTCGTGCTGATCATCTTCGTCGCCGTGTGGTCGCGCATCAAGGGCCACGGCAAGGACGACCATGTCGGCCGCAAGCCCTTCCGCGTCGCGCTGCGTGAAGCTGCGCTCGCGCTGATGATGCCGGTGATCATCCTCGGCGGCATCTACGGCGGCGTGTTCACACCGACCGAAGCGTCCGTCGTCGCGGTGTTCTACGCGCTGCTCGTCGGTGCCGGCGTGTATCGCGAGATCACGATGGACGACATCGGCCGCATCTTCAAGAAGTCGGTGATCTCGTCCGCGGTGATCATGTTCATCATCGCCAACGCGGGCCTTTTCAGCTTCCTGATCACCCGCGCCGGCGTACCCGAGCAGATCGGCGAATTCCTGCGCGAGATCCTGCAGAGCCCCATGATGTTCCTGCTCGGCGTGAATGCCGCGTTGTTCCTGATCGGCATGTTCATCGAGACCTCGGCCGCGATCATCGTGCTCGCCCCGATCCTCGCGCCGGTTGCGGCGAGCTTCGGCGTCGACCCGGTGCATTTCGGCACGATCATGATCGTGAACCTCGCACTCGGGATGATCACCCCGCCGTTCGGCGTGAATCTCTTCGCCGCCTGCACCGTCGCGAAGCTCTCGCTCGACAAGATGATCTCCTCGCTGCTGCCCTTCGTCGGGGTGATCCTCGCCTGCCTCATGGTGATCACCTACTTCCCGCCGCTGTCTCTCTTCCTCCGGGACCTGATGTTCTGAGGTCTCCGCTGCCGATACGGGCAGTTCAGGGGTCGGTCCGGGTCATACCCGCACCGGCCCCGTTTTCTATCCGGACAGGCGTCTTACAAATCCATACAACGACCCGTAACCCGCCGCCGCAGGGCGCGCGTTGATGAACACATCGGCTGCGCTTTCATGTGGAGGTTACGATGGTCAAGCACTGGATCCCGGTTCTGATTGCCACGACGGTGATCAGCACCAATGCACTGGCTGGTCACGACTGGGACGACGACGAAGACTGCGACCGACGCCACCGCGTCGAGCGGATCGTCGAGCGGGATGTCTATGAGGAACCGCCGGTCGTCTACCGCGAGCGGCGTATCGTCTACCGCGAGCCGCGCGTGATCTATCGGGAACCGCCTGCAGTCTATCGCGAGCCTCCGGTCGTCTATCGCGAGCGCGTCGAGTATCGGGGCCGCACCGACCGTTACCCGCCCGAGCCTTACTACGAAGAGCGCTCCGATTCGTACCGCCGATACGACGACCAGCGGCGCGATCGCGTCGTGGGTCAGGCCGTCGGTGCCGTTGCCGGCGGGCTCATCGGCAACCAGATCGGCCGGGGCGGCGGCCGCGTCGCGGCGACGGCCGTGGGTGCCGTCGTCGGCGGCATCATTGGCGGGCAAGTCGCCGACTACGGCTACTAATCCTGGCTGAGCCCGGTCGGCCGGACGCGGCCACGTCCGGCCGATTCCGTCCGGTCAGAGCGCCTGCAAGGCGGCGCCGATGGCTGTTCCTGCCTCCATCGTCGTCGCGCCCCCACCCATGTCCGGCGTCCGCGGGCCATGCACGAGCACCGTCTCGACCGCCTTCAGGATGCCGTCGTGGGCGGCGGTATAGCGGGCGTCGCCCTTGCCGAGGAAGTCCAGCATCATCGCCCCTGACCAGATCATCGCGATCGGGTTCGCGATACCCTGGCCGGCGATGTCCGGCGCGGAGCCGTGCACCGGTTCGAACAGCGACGGGAAGATCCGCTCCGGGTTGAGGTTCGCCGACGGCGCGATGCCGATCGTGCCGGCGCAGGCGGGGCCGAGGTCGGAGAGGATGTCGCCGAACAGGTTCGACGCGACAACGACGTCGAAGCGTTCCGGGCTCAGCACGAAACGCGCGGTGAGGATGTCGATGTGGTACTTGTCCCACACGACCTCCGGGTAGCCCTGCGCCATTGCCTCCACCCGTTCGTCCCAGTACGGCATGCTGATCGCGATGCCGTTGGACTTGGTCGCGGAGGTCAGATGCTTCTTCGGCCGCTTCTGCGCCAGTTCGAAGGCGAACTTCAGGATGCGGTCGACGCCCTTGCGGGTGAAGATCGACTCCTGCAGCACCGTTTCCCGGTCCGTGCCTTCGAACAGGCGGCCACCGACCGACGAATACTCCCCCTCGGTGTTCTCGCGCACGACATAGAAATCGATATCGCCGACCTTGCGGCCCGTGAGCGGGCAGGGCACGCCCGGCATCAGCCGCACCGGGCGCAGGTTCACGTACTGGTCGAAATCGCGGCGGAACTTGATCAGCGAGCCCCATAGCGAAACGTGGTCCGGCACGGTTGCCGGCCAGCCGACGGCACCGAAGTAGATCGCGTCGAAGCCCTTCAGCTGCTCGAACCAGTCCGCCGGCATCATCTGGCCGTGGCGGGCGTAATAGTCGCAGTTCGCCCAGTCGAAGGTCTGGTATTCCAGCGCGATATCGTACTTGCGCGCCGCGACGTCCAGCACGCGCAGCCCTTCGGGCATCACTTCCTTGCCGATGCCGTCCCCGGCGATGACGGCGATCCGGTGCTTCTGCATGTCTTTTCTCCTGATGTGGCCTGCTTGACGCAGGGGTGTGTGGAGAAAAGAATAGCGTCGCCACCGATTAACACAATTTCGTGAAACGTGACTTCAATGGACACGATGCGTGAACAATAAACCCCTGCTCGAAGACCTGCGGCTCTTCGCGGTCGTCGTCCGCAACCGCAGCTTCGCGGCCTCAGCGCGCGAGCTGGGCGTATCGAAGGCGGTCGTCAGCAAGCGCATGGCCGTGCTCGAAGACGCGATGCAGACCCCCCTGCTGCACCGGACGACGCGCAGCGTGACGCTCACCGGCCAGGGCGAGATCGTCCACCAGTGGGCGCAGCGCATCCTCGACGACGTCGACCAGATGGCCGAGGCCCTGTCGCACGAGCGCGCCGCGCCGAGCGGCCTGCTGCGCCTGTGCAGCAGCTCCGGCTTCGGCCGCAACCGCCTCGCGCCTGCGCTCTCTGCCCTCGCACGGCGCTATCCGTCGCTGGAAATCCAGGTCGAGTTGCTGGATCGGCCGGTGGACCTGGTTGGGGAGGGCTTCCAGCTCGACATCCGCGTCGGCACGGTGGCGGAGGGCAACGTCATCACGCGCCGCATCGCCCGCAACAGCCGCGCACTGTGCGCCGCGCCGGATTACCTCGCGCAACGCGGCACGCCGCAGCGGCTCGCCGACCTGAAGGCCCACGCCTGCATCGTGATTCGCGAGCGCGACCAGGACTTCGGCCGCTGGACGCTGCACGGCCCGCAGGGCGCCGAAACGGTGAAAGTCGGCGGGCCGCTGTCGGCGAACAACGGCGAGATCGTGCGCCAATGGGCGATCGACGGCCACGGCATCATCCTGCGCTCGCTGTGGGATGTGGCCGATGACCTGCGCAGCGGCCGGCTGGTGCGCGTGCTGCCCGCGTATGCGCAAGAGGCCGACGTGTGGGCCGTGTATCCGTCGCGGCTGTCGACGTCGGCGAAAGTGCGGGTGTGCGTGGAATTTCTGGAGGAGTGGTTTGGGCGGATGGGGATGAATGAGGTGTAGCGCTATGAAGTCTTCGCTGCGGTGACCGCGCAAACACCGGGATCCGAGCAATCGAATTCGGCTGCATGACCCGGGGCTACTGGCAGAAAGCGGCCAGGAGCGGGCGTCCATCCCTTCCTCAAACTGGTCATTCAGATGGCGGCTGCCTCCCTAGCAACTGCCGTCTGAATCGCCCCGGGTTTGGTGGAGGCTCTAACTCTTGAGAAGATAGAGCCATGAAGAAGTCAGTGAAGTTCTCCCCCGAAGTCCGTGAGCGTGCGGTGCGCATGGTGGCCGAGTGTCGCGGCGATCA
>NZ_QVLR01000051.1 GCF_014822185.1 Azoarcus sp. Aa7 | reverse complement strand
AGCACGAATGCGATCAAATCGCGCATGAGCTGAATATCCGGCCGAGAAAAAGACACGGATATAAAACGCCGCTGGAGATTTATCATGCGTCCTGAGAACTATTGCACTTCAACGTTGAAACTACGCCCCTTTGCTTCGAGCTTGTTATCGCCGGCCGGGCTCAGAATTGCCTCCTTCTTGTCCGCACCGGCGAGTAACGTGACCTTCCCGGAGGCACCTGCGGTGTCGATTTTCTGGCCGTGGTCATCGACATGTAGGGTAAGCGCGTCAGATGTGGCGACGAGTTCAAAGACCACACCACCAGCTTCGGCGGCGACGCCGCCGTGCTTCGGCGTCAGGTCATGACCGGCTCCGGCGAACACAGCCGAGGCGCTGAGAATGGCCGTGACAGCGACAAGGGTTTTTAGTGCTTTCACGTATGTCTCCTTGAGATTGGGTGTGAGCGAGGCTAGAGAGGATGAGGGTCAGAAGGCGTCTTTGCCAGAATCTTCGACCAGCCGTTCAATTGGCGTGCGCCCGAAGAGCCAAACAATCGCTGGCGTGAGGAAGGTATCGAGGAGCGTTGAGCTGATCAGACCCGAAAAGATCACGACCGCGACCGGGTGCAGGATTTCGGTGCCCGGTTGCTCGGCCTCGAAGAGCAGCGGCGCGAGCGCGAAGGCAGCGACCAGCGCGGTCATGAGCACCGGGGTCAGGCGCTCGAGCGAACCGCGGATCAGCATCTTCTGATCGAATTTTTCTTCCTCAAAGGCGCACAGGTTGATGTAATGACTGACCTTGAGGATGCCGTTGCGCGTGGAGATACCCGCGAGCGTAATGAAGCCGATCAGCGCCGCGACCGACAGCGGCTGGCCGGAAAGCCACAGGCCAATCACCGAGCCGACTAGCGCGAGCGGGATATTGGCCATGATCATCAGCGCGAGCGCGGTGCTCTTGTAGCGGCTGTAGAGCACGAGGAAAACCATCGCAGCTGACACCAGCGACAGCAGGCCGATCAGGCGGCTGGACTCCTCCTGCGCCTCGAACTGGCCGCCCAAGTCGATGAAGTAGCCTTCCGGTAACGGCGTATCAGCGATTACCGTTCGGATATCGGCGATAACGTCCGAGAGCGGGCGCTGCGATGCGTTAGCGGAGAGAACGATGCGACGCTTGCCGTCGTCGCGGCTGATCTGATTCGGACCATCGGAGTCGTCGATGCGCGCAAGTTTCGAGAGCGGAACGCGACCGCTCGGCGTGTCGATGAGGACGTTGGCGAGGCCGTCGACCGAGCGCGCGGCGTCGGGCAGGCGCAGCACCAGGTTGAAGCGGCGGTTACCTTCGATGACCTGGGTGATGCGCTCGCCATCGACCAGCATCTTCAATTCCTCGAGCAGTTTCGAGGGCGGCAGGCCGTAGGTTTCGGCCGCGTCGAAATCGACGCGCACCTTGATCTGCGGCGTGAGCACCTGTTTTTCGATCTCGAGGTCGGCCAGACCCGAGATGCCGGCGAGGCGACCACGCAGTGCGTCGGCTTGGGCGCGCAGGGTGTCGAGGTCATCACCAAAGATCTTGATCGCGATCTGTGCGCGCACCCCGGAGAGCAGGTGATCGATGCGGTGGCTGATCGGCTGGCCGATGCCGATCGCCGCCGGCAGACTCACCAGCCGCGCACGGATGTCAGCATACACCGCGTCGAGCGGTCGTTCGCTTGGGCGAAGCTGGATATCCAGTTCCGAGGAATGCACGCCTTCGGCATGCTCATCCATCTCGGCGCGGCCCGAGCGGCGCCCGACGTGTACCACTTCGGGCACCTCGCGAATCAGCATTTCCGCCTGCTGCGCAATGCGCACTGACTCGGTGAGCGTGGTCCCGGGGTTCAGACGCAGACCGACGAGCACGGTGCCTTCATTGAAGGGCGGCAGGAAGGTCGTCGGGAAGAACGGCACCAGTGCCAGCGCGGCAGCAATTGCAACGGCCGCGGCGGCGAGCAGCATGCGGGCGTGCTCGAAGCACCAGGCGAGGGTAGCCGCGTAACGCGCCTTGAGCCACTGAACGAGCTTGGGGTCGCCGTGCCCGAGGCTCTTCATACGCGGCAGCAGGTAAAAGGCCATCACGGGGGTCAGCGTTACGGATACCAACATCGAGGCGAGAATCGAGGTGATGTATGCAACGCCAAGGGGCAGGAAAAGCCGCCCCTCGATACCTGGCAGCGCGAAAAGGGGCACGAATACCAGCACGATGATGAAGGTCGCGTAGACGATTGCGGAGCGCACCTCCAGCGTTGCCTTTCCAATCACTTCCAGCGGACTTAGGCGCGAATGGCCCTCGGCGCCGCGCTGACGTTCCTGTTTTAAGCGCCGCAGGACGTTTTCGACACCGACGACGGCGTCGTCGACCAGTTCGCCGATCGCGATCGCCAGGCCGCCCAGCGTCATCGTGTTGATCGACATGCCGAAGTAGCGGAACACCAACACGGTCGTCAGAATCGACGCCGGAATTGCAACGAGCGAGATCAGCGTTGTACGCAGGTTGGCGAGGAAGAGGTAGAGCACCACTGCAACGATTGTCGACGCAGCAATAAGCTTGCCCTTGAGGTTTCCGATTGATGACTCAATGAAATTCGCCTGCCGGAAGGTCACGCGCGGTTCTTCCATGCCCGCAGGCAGGGATTTCTTCAGCTCGCCAAGCGCCGATTCGATCTCCCGCGTGAGCTTCACGGTGTCGGCGTCGGGCTGCTTCTGGACCGAGAGGATTACTGCCGGCTCGCCATTGAAACCCGCGTCGCCACGCTTGATCGCCGGAGCGAAAGTAACCGACGCGACTTGCTTGAGCAGGATGCTGCGCCCGTCGCGGGACGCGACCGGCAGACGCTCGAGGTCCGCAAGGCGCGTTGTGTGGCCGATGTGACGGATGAGGTATTCGCGTGCATTGAGTTCGAGGAAGCCTCCGCTGGTATTCGCCGAGAAGCCCTTCAGTGCGCCAGCGATGTCATCCACCGTAACACCCAGCGCAGCCATGCGTGCAGTGTCCGGCTGCACTTGGTACTGACGCACTTCACCGCCAATCGGGATCACCTGGGCGACGCCGGGGACCGACAGCAGGCGCGGGCGTAGCACGAAATCGGCGTACTCGCGCGTAGCCATCGGGTCGATCTTCGCGGGGTCGATCGGAATCGCGATCAACAGGATCTCGCCCATGATCGAGCTGATCGGCCCCATTGCGGCGTGTTCGATGCCTTGGGGCAGTTGGTCGCGAACGGTGGTGAAACGCTCATTGACGATTTGGCGGGCTCGGTAGACGTCGACGCCCCAGTTGAAGCTCACATACACGAAAGCGAGGCCAACGGAGGAGACTGAGCGTACGGAACTCACACCCGGCAGGCCGCTCATCGACACTTCGAGTGGGATCGTGATGAGCTGCTCGACCTCTTCGGGGGCCATGCCGCCGGCCTCGATCTGCAGCGTGACTTGCGGGCGATTGAGATCGGGAAAAACGTCGACCGGCGTGCGGGTGAGCGTCAGACCACCGTAGAGCATCATCACGGTGGCAAGCGCGAGCACCAGCAGGCGGTTACGTAGGGACTGATTGACAAGCCAATCGAACATGAATCGTCCTCAGCGCACCTGATTGACCAGCGGCGCCCCCTGGACGACAACCCGGTCGCCAGAGGTAAGGCCGTCGGTGACGCTGACGGTCGCGCCATCGAGCGGATGGTGGCGCACGGTGCGCGGCACGAAGCGTTCGGCCGAGGTGTGCACCCAGACGATCTCCTGGTTGGCCGGATTCTTCACCAGTGCGGCAGCGGGGACGGGGACGCCGCTGATCTGCTCGCGCGTCTGCACGATGACCTGCAGCGGTTGCCCGACGGCGAGCGGCGGCGCCTTGCCTTCGACCGTCCGGAACAGCACCGGCAGACTCTGTTCGCGCAGCGCGCGGCTGGCACCCACCCATGCCAGGGGGAAGGCGGTCCGGCCGCCATCCACGGAGGCCGAGGCATGGGCCACGCCTTGCGCCTGTGCGGCATCGTGCGCGATAGCCTCGACCTGCAAACGCGCGGGATCGACGATCTCGAACAGCACTTCGCGAGCCTCGACGACCTGACCAGCGACGACGCTGCTTGTGGCGATGACGCCCGAGACGGGGGCGACGAGGGCCTCGGCGTTGCTCAGGCTGCCAGCGACCGCGGCGAGGCGCTCTCCGAGGCTACGTACCTCGGCCTGTGCCGCCTCGATTTCCTTGCGTGGCACGCTACCTTCCAATTCCTGCAGGCGGGTGAGCTGCTTCTTGGCAATCTCCAAATTCGCACGCAATTCGGCAGCTTGGGCGTTCTGTTCGGCTCGTTCGATCGGATTCGCAATGGGGCTGACACGTGCCAGCACTTCGCCCTTGCGCACTGTCTGGCCTAACACCGGCAGACCACCTGGGCCGGCCTCGATACGGCCGTCGATCGTGGGCTGAACCTTGCCGCCTGCGTTGGGATCCATCACAACCTTACCGACCCACTGCCAAGTCTGCGGCAGGGATTGCGATTCGGCGAGCACAGTACGCACCCCAAGTTGACGCTGCGACAACTTGGGCAAGAAAACGGAACCGTCAGGCAGGCGCTTGGGCGCGTTCGGGTTGGCGACAACAGGCGGTTCATTACCATGGTCATGTCCGGCGTCGCCAAACGCTGTACCGGAAACGCCGCTGACGAGCATGAAAATCAGCAGGGCGGAGCGAACAGGGGGTAGCGTGCGGCACAACCGCAAGTGGGAAGACTTCTTCATGGATCAGTTTCCGTGAGCGTTTCTCAGGCCACCGCACGGCGGCGACGCAGACCGAAGGCGAGTGCAGCAATGGCACCTACCCCCCCCACACCCCACCACAGCCAGCTGCCCGAACTAGGCGTACCGTTCATGACGGACGCGGACGCAGCCGAGGCCGGGCGCACGATGAGATCGGCGGCGAGCAAATCCACCTCGTTGCCCGCGGTAATGGTCAGCGTCACCGGATAGGTCCCGGTCGCATTGAATGGGACGTCGGCGAAGCGGTAGAGCCCCCGATCCGAGTCGAACTCCCCCGTGGCCTTGTAGGCTCCTGATTCGAGTTCGACCTGCGCGCCCGAGACAGGCTCGTTCGTCGCGTAAGTGTCCAGCGACAGCACCAATGCACCACTATTTAGGATGCCGACAACTTCGAAAAGGTCGGAGTGCGCCTCGAACCGCGGTTCTACCGAATCCACCGCGACAGACTGCCCCCCCTCCTCCTCGTGGCCACCGTCATGCCCTGGCCCAGAAAATGCCGGAGCAGCAATAATAAACATCAATAGCAGCAGAAGCCGGCGGACAACTGATGGTATGGAACGTGAATCGGGGTTCATGGCAACAGTCCGTTGGCTTGTTGGAATCGGGAAGCGGCTCGGCCGGCTTCGCTACGCGCGCGGCTTAGCGCAAGTTCAGCATCGAAATATTCGTTCTCGGCGCGCAGACGGGTCGGAAGATCCACTTGGCCGAGTTCGAAAGCTTTGGCAACCAGTTGCCGGCTGTCTGCCGCAAGGCGAGCACGCTCGGCGGCAAAGGACTCGACGCGACGAGCCTGATCAAATTCGTCGCGGGTGGCATCGAGTTCTGCGCGGAGGCGTTCGCGCTCGAGCGCGAATGTCGTCTCCGCGTCGATGAGTTCCGCATTCGCAGCGCTGATCTGCGGGCGATTGCGTGCATCGGTGCCAAAGGGCACACGGATGCCGACCGTGGTTGTGTTCGTATAGCGCTCACCGAACTCCCCGCGTTCGCTGGTCACTCCGAGGATGAGCTCAGGTGCGTCGCGAGTTGCCGTGCTGGCTTGGTGGAGGTGAGCGCGCGCCAGTTCTGCAGCACGGCGTCTGGCGATCAGGGCCGGATGACTGTCGAGTTCGGCTGCCACCGTATCCGCTTCGCGATCCACGGGGGGTTGGGGAAGGCCCGTCAATGCCGAATAGAGCCTCTGCTCGCGCAGCAGGCGGGCCCGTGCTTCGGCCATTGCCGCACGGGCCTGCTGCACTGCAGCCTGCGCACTGTTGGCATCGATGCGGGCGAGGTCGCCGGCCACGACCCGACGCTGCACATCGGCGGCGAGTACTTCGGCCTCGGCGACGCGGCGCTGGTTCGCGTCCAGATCGTTTTGCGCAAGCCGCAATGACCACACGGCTTCACGCACTTCGCCGGCGAGTTTCAGTCGGGCCAGCGCCAAACGCGCTTCCAGTTCATCGCCTTGCGCGTCTGCAAGTGCCGAGGCAGCAGCACGTGTCCCGGGCATCCACAACGGCACCTCCAACTCCGCCTCGACCTCGTGCTGGCCGTCATTGCGGTGGAGGCGGTCACTGCGCTGAGACAGCGTGAAGGTGGGCGGTTCGGGCGTCCAGCTGGTTGCAGCATCGCGCCGAGCAACCGCTTCGTCGCGCCGGGCTGCCGCTGCACGACCGTCTGCACTACGCTGCCATGCCGCTTCGACAGCGTGCCGGATGCTCTGCGTACCGGCCTCTCCTGACGCGTGAAGAGCGGCCTGCTGGGCTGCGGCGGGACATGAGACTGCGAGCCCGAGCAGCACGATGCGGCGCATCGAGCGTGTCCGCCGAAAAGTCATCGACAATATCTCGGCGACTGTCCGGGCGGCAGTATGCAGTGACGGCATGGCGCTGCTTACCCGTCTGGCGCGGGTAACCTGTGTATTCTTGCTGCTCATATGTTCGCGGCGACGGGGGCTGGGGCGTCCGACGCGGGCCGCACTTCGCGGCCTCGTCTCAGTTGCCACTGTTTGACCAACGCATAGAGCGCCGGGATCACGCCGAGGGTCAGAACGGTCGACGAAATCATCCCCCCGACCATCGGCGCTGCAATGCGGCTCATGACCTCGGACCCGGTGCCGCTACTCCACATGATTGGCAGCAGACCCGCCATGATGGCAACGACAGTCATCATCTTTGGCCGCACACGCTCGACGGCGCCCTCCATGATGGCCTCATAGAGGTCTACGACTGAGGGCTCTTGGCCGTCGGCAACACGCTTCGCCTTGATCGCCTCCCATGCATGGTCGAGATAGATCAGCATGATCACCCCTGTCTCGGCAGCGACACCGGCCAGCGCAATGAACCCAACCGCGACCGCCACACTGATCTGATAATTTAGCCACCACATCAGCCACACGCCGCCAATGAGAGCGAACGGAACCGACAGCATCACGATCAATGTTTCAGTGAGACGTCGGAAATTGAGATACAGAAGCACGAAGATGAGGCCGATTGTCAGCGGCAGCACAATCTTCATCTTCTCCTTCGCTCGCTCCATGTACTCGAACTGACCACTCCAGGTGGCGTAATAGCCAGGCGGGAATGTGACTTGCTCGGCGACCGCTTGCTGTGCACGTTTGACGAACGCACCAAGGTCGGCATCACGGGTGTCCACATAGACATAGGCAGCCAGCAGCGCATTTTCGGTTCGAATGCCAGGCGAACCGCGCGTGAGCCGGATCTCCGCGAGCTGGCCGAGGGGAATCGGTCCGCTCATGGTCGGCACATACACTTCGGCGGCAATGCGTTGCGGGTCATCGCGCAGATCGCGCGGATACCGCACGCTGACGTTGTATCGCTCGAGGCCCTCGACCGCCGTCGTCACCATGTCGCCGCCCAGCGCGGTTGCGACAACTTCCTGCACGGCCCCGACCGACAGGCCGTAGCGCGCGAGTTGATCGCGCAGTGGCACGATGTCGACGTAATAGCCGCCGGTAACGCGCTCGGCGTACGCGCTACTCGCACCCGGGACGTTCCTGACCGCCGCCTCAATCGCTTTCGCAACCTTCTCGATGGTGTCCAGATCCTTGCCGAACACCTTGACACCGATCGGGGTCCGGATCCCGGTTGAAAGCATGTCGAGGCGCGCCTTGATCGGCATCGTCCACGAGTTCGCGACGCCGGGAAATTTCAGCGCGGCGTCCATCTCGGCGATCAGCTTGTCGGTCGTCATGCCGGGGCGCCACTCGGCTTGCGGTTTGAGGTTGACGACCGTCTCGAACATCTCGAGCGGCGCCGGGTCGGTCGCCGACAGCGCACGCCCGGCCTTGCCATACACAGACTCGACTTCGGGGAAAGTCTTGATGATGCGGTTCGTCGTCGCGAGCAGGCGACCCGCTTCGGTCACCGACATTCCAGGCAGTGCCGCAGGCATGTAGAACAGCGTGCCTTCGTTGAGTGTCGGCATGAACTCCGAGCCGAGTTGTCGCGCCGGAAAAACAGTTGCCGCCATCGTCACCAGTGCGGCCACGATCGTGAGGACCTTGTGGCGCATCACCCAGGCGATGATCGGACGATAGAGCCAGATCAGCACCCGGTTCACCGGATTCTTCGCCTCCGGCAGGATGCGGCCGCGCACGAAGAACAGCATCAACACCGGCACGAGCGTCACGGACAACAGTGCCGCGCCGGCCATCGCGAAGGTCTTCGTGAACGCGAGCGGCGAGAACATACGGCCTTCCTGGCCTTCGAGCGTAAACACGGGCAGGAAGGAGACGGTGATGATCAGGAGCGAGAAGAACAGTGCCGGGCCGACTTCCTTGCAGGCACGGATAATTGCCTCACGGCGCTGCGTCTGCGTCGCTCCCTCGGGGAGGTGCTCTATGCGTTTGTGGGCGTTTTCGATCATGACGATCGCAGCGTCAACCATCGCACCGATCGCAATCGCGATGCCACCGAGGCTCATGATATTTGAGCCCAAATTGAGCGAGCGCATCGCGATGAATGCGATCAAGATGCCAAGCGGTAGTGTGATGATGGCAACGAGCGCACTGCGCACATGCAGAAGGAAGATCACGCAGACCGCGGCGACGATCAGGCTTTCCTCGAGCAGCGTCCATTTCAGGTTCGCGATCGCGCGCTCGATCAGCGTCGAGCGATCATAGACGGGGACAATCTCGGTCCCCTCGGGCAACCCGGGCGTGATCTCAGCGATCTTCGCCTTGACGTTGGCGATCACATCGAGGGCGTTCTGGCCAAATCGCGCCATGACGATGCCGGACGCCACTTCGCCTTCGCCGTTGAGCTCGGCGATACCGCGGCGCTCGGCCGGAACCAGCTCGACCCGTGCGACATCGACGATGCGCACGGGAGTGCCACCTACGGTCTTCAGAACGAGCGCCTCGATGTCCTGCACGCCCCGCAGGTAACCGCGACCGCGGATCATGAATTCTTTTTCAGCCATCTCGATGACACGCCCACCGACGTCGCGGTTCGAGTCGCGGATCACCTTGCTGACCTCGTCAAGCGCAAGGCCGAAGGTCGCAAGCCGGTGGGGATCGACGGTGACCTGATATTCGCGCACGAAGCCGCCGATGCTCGCGACTTCGGACACACCGCCGGCCTTCGTCAGTTGGTAGCGCACGTACCAGTCCTGCAAGCTGCGCGTCTCAGCGAGCGACAAATTCTTGCCGGTTATCGCGTACTGATAGACCCAGCCGACACCGGTCGCATCCGGGCCGATCTGTGGCGCCACCCCGGCGGGTAGCCGGCCGGCAACGGTACTGAGGTACTCAAGGACGCGCGAGCGCGCCCAGTAGATATCGGTGCCGTCCTCGAAGATCACATAGACATACGACGCGCCGAACATCGAGAAGCCGCGCACGACTTTCGCGCGCGGCACCGCAAGCATCGAGGTGGTAAGCGGGTAAGTTACCTGGTCCTCGACGACTTGCGGCGCCTGGCCCGGGAAGTCGGTGAAGACGATGACCTGAACGTCCGACAAATCCGGCAGCGCGTCGAGCGGCGTATTTTTGACCGCGTAGATCCCGCCACCAATCAGGAACAGTGTCCCGAGCAAAATCAGGAAAATGTTGCGGGAAGACCAGTCGATCAGCCGGCCGAGCATGTTAGTGCCCTCCGTGCGCTGGGGCCGGTGCCACCGGCTCGCTAGCGGCCGCCGGTGCAGATTTCTCAATCCGGGTAACCACGAATTCGCCAGGCGCGCGCTGTATGAACTCGAAGCGCACCTTTGTGCCTGGCGCAACTCCGGCAGCGAGATCCTTCGATGCGATTCCGAAGTCCATCGTCATCGCAGGCCACTGCAGCGCGGGAATGTCGCCGTGCGTCAATGACACGGTGCCGGCAGCGTCATCGAGCGCGTCGAAGGTACCTTCCCCGCGGTAGATCTGCGCTGCTGCGGACGATCCCCCACCTTCTGCCGCCGTGGCATCGGTCAGGTTCGACAAAGCGGCCTTGAGCTGGCTTTCGGAGTCGATCAGGAAATTCGCCGACACGACAACACGATCGCCCGCCTGCACGCCGTCCGTCACTTCGACGTATTCCTTGCCGCGCTGGCCGATGCGCACCGGTTGCGGCTTGAAGCGTCCTTCGTCGAGCGCGAGCAGCACAACCTGGCGCTTGCCGTCGTCGATTACCGCTGAAGTCGGCACGGTTACTCGCTGGGTCGCCACGCCGGACGCGAGGTCAACGTGCGCGAACATCCCCGGGCGCAGCAGGCCGTCGCGGTTGTCAAGTTCGAGGCGGACTTGTGTGCTGCGCGTTTCGGTATTTAGCGTTGGGTAGAGATAGCCGACCTTCGCCTCGAAGCGGCGGTCCGGGAAGGCGTCGAGCGTGACCGACGCCAACTGGCCAACCCGGATGCGGGCGAGGTCGCGCTCGTAGATGTCGGCGATGATCCAGACCTTCGACAGGTCGGCGATGCGATAGACCGCGTCGCCGGGCATGAAGCGGGTGCCCTGCACCGCCTTCTTCTCAAGCACGACGCCGTTCGTCGGTGAATGGAAAGTCTGGCGCTGCGGCGTCTCGCCACTCGCGGGCGCGGCGATGTCCCAGTTGCGCAGGCGCGCCCGCGTCGCATCGGCGAGCCGACGAGCAGCGTCGGCAGCGACAGTATCGGTGGACGCGCTGTCGCGCTGCAGTCGCTCGGCGATGCGCAGCTCCTCGCCAGCCGATTGCAGTTCCGGGCTGTAGATCGTGAAGAGCGGCTGCCCGCGACGTACCGGATCTCCGACGGCATTCACATACAGGCGCTCGATCCAGCCTTCGAAACGCGGCGCGACATCCACGATCGCGCGCTCGTTGAGCTCGATACGTCCGGCCGCACGCACTACCGCATCGACGACGCGCATTTCGGCGACCGCCGTTTTGACGCCGAGAGTCTGCACGCGGGCGGGGCTCACGACGACCACTCCGCTATCGTCAGGCTTATCGTCGGCATACACCGGGATGTAGTTCATACCCATTGAGTCCTTCTTCGGCACGGGCGAGGTGTCGGGCAGCCCCATTGGGTTGCGGTAGTAGAGGACCTTGCGTTCGCCAGTTCCACTCGATGGCGTCCCACCTGCTGGCGCGGCCTCGCCCGCACCGACCACGTGGCTACCCGTTACCGGATCCTGTCTATCGGCGCGATTACCCGCCCAGTAACCGGCGCCCAACGCGAGCGCGACCGCCGCAGCAGCCAAGGAAAGTTGTACGCCGGGCTTCAAGGCATATCTCCTGCAAGTTTTTCAAGTTCAGCAAGCGCCATCCGAGTGTCAACGTCGGCCTGCAGCATCGCCATGCGCGTATCGACGAGTTGGCGCTCGGCTTCGAGCACGGTATCGAAGTCGACACGCCCCGTCGCGAATGCGGCGCGCGTTGCATCCCGTGTCGCCTCAGCTTGCGGCATGAGCGTCCCGCGCAACAGTTGCAGCGTTTCACGGCCGCTCGCGTACGTCGCGTAGGCACTGCCAAGCTCGCCCAGCAGCTTCGACTCGGCCGCGGCGCGCTTTGCGTCAGCGGCAGTGACCATCAGCGTCGCCTCACGTTCGCGCGCTCGACGAGCGGACTGCTGCAGCGGGATCATCACCTCAAACATCACATCCCAGGATTGATCACCGCCGCGAGGTTGGTTGTTGGTCAGGCCGAGACTGAAGTCCGGGTATCGGTCCCGCCAAGTTCGATCGCGCTCGATCCGCGCCGCCTCGATACCGCGATCCTCGGCGGCAATCATTGGGTTAGTCGCACGGGCGCGCTCGGCCAGGTCCGCAAGGATGAGCGTCTGTGGCAATGGCGCGGGATCCTGGGGCAAAGCAAGTTCATTGCCCGGCGCACGTCCGAGCAATGCGTTCAGTGCCGAGGCCATACCGCGGCGCCGCTGTTCGATGCCCACAAGCGCAAGACGTTGAGAGGTGATCTCACGCTGCGCACGCAATACCGCCTGCTGCGGCAGCAGGCCGAGTCGGTAGCGCGACAGCGTGATTTCCTCAAGGCTCTGCAGCAATGCGAGTCCGTCACGGTTCAGTGCGGCCTCGCGATCGGCCGCGTAGTAACGCAGCCACGCAATCTTGATCTCTGCAGCAAGATTGCGCCATGCTGCGTCGCGGTTCGCATCGGCCTGATCAGCACGCGCACTTGCCGCGTTCGCTGCTAGTTCGCGCTTACCCCAGCCCGGTAATGACTGGATGATGCGATAGCGCGTTTCCCCAACTTCGCCCGGAATAAGTGTCGTCGAGCCCCCACGCATCGTGTTAGTGAAGTCCATGAGTTCAATCTGAACGGTCGGATCGGGCAGCGCGCCCGCCGGTTCAACCCGTTCCCGGGCCGCGGCAGCTTCGGCGCGATCGCCCGCGAATGCCGGGTTGTTGAGGCGGGCCTGTTCTATCAGACCGACCACATCGGCACCCAACGGGGGGGTTTGGGCGTGTGCGGCGCCTGCCCCCAGACTGGCGGCGAGCACGGTAATGCCTACGACTCTATGCAAGGAACGGAGGCCGAGAATATGCGTTTTCATCCGAAACGACTTGAAAATAGAGGCCGATACAATCGTAAATGACAGGTGCCCACGGCGTCCGGGACTACACCCCTCCCGGTGACGCTGGCGTCAGTTTGCGGCTTCAAGCTTTGTGACAGTGAACACGCCATCAACGCGCTCGGCCCTGAAGCGGACCTTGTCGCCTATTCTGACCTGATCGAGCATGGATGCATCGGCGGCACGGAAAACCATCGTCATTGCCGGCATGGCGAGATTTTCGAGCGGACCGTGGCTGATCGTAATTTTGCCGGTGCTCTTGTCAATCTTCTTGATCGTTCCGTCAGACAGCGCCGATACGACCTCGCTACCGCTGTCGGCAGCGCCAGCATGATGGGCATCGTGGCCGTTCGACGCAAAGGTCGGAGTGGCCATTGCGAGTGCTGCGAGGAGCGCAACGGTCGGAAGATTGCGTTGGGTAAGCATGACAAATCCTGCGTCGTGACTAATTGAGACTCAGTATGAAGAGTCGATTTGAACCGGAAGGTGACTGGAAAATTACTTTTTTGTCAGCTTGCATGGATCAATCGGCTCAAGCTTGGGACACAATGATCGTACCGATCATGCCCGCTTGGTAATGACCAGGGATCAGGCAGGCGAACTCGAAGCGCCCGGGGCGATTGAACGTCCAATTGATTTCGCTCATCCCGCCCGGGGCAACGTGAGTCATCCACGGCGCGTCATGCTCCATACCGGGGAACTTCGTCATCAATTCAGCATGCTCATGGAGTGCCCACTTTGTCCCGATGACCATTTCGTGGAGAACGTTATCGACGTTGCGATGAACAAAGCGGATCGTTTCTCCAAGGCGTACTTCGATGCGATCGGGCGAGAAGCGCATTCCATTCGTTATTAGAATGGGGACAGTACGACTTGCCTCGCGCGGATCGCCGGCCACCCCCCAGTCCTTCTGTTCATTACTAACCGTCGCAGGTCTGATGGCGGAGTGCGTCGCTTCTCCGTGAGCCAATGCTGCGCGACCAGCAAAGAGTGAGCCTGTCGCGAACAGGCTCGTAGCCAAGAAATGACGTCGTGACCTCATTGGTTCTCCATTATCATAATCGAATATTTCATACAGTTCGGGAAGAAGTGGGCAGTGGTCCAGCATCAGTGCCCCGGGTGACGTCTGGGCCGGCGAACATTGATCGTTCCGGGAGAGCCGGTGGTAGTCCCCGGCATTGATTGACCACCTGCATCGAGTGTCCGCGCCGGGTCCATGACACCCCCTGCCCACTCATGAGCGACACGCCCCGCCCGATGTTTGTACCACCCGGGGTTCGAGTAGTCTCCTGGCCTCTGATCACGCCGAACCTTGACGACGGTAAACATGCCGCCCATCTCGACTGCGCCGAACTGCGCTTGGCCTGTCATCATCGGCAGGGTGTTGTCTGGCAGCGGCATCTCCATTTCGGCCATCTCAGCCATGCCGCGCTCGCCCATCGCCATATAGTCCGGTACGAGTTTCTGGATGCGCTCGACAAGACCTCTGTGATCGACTCCAATCATTGTCGGTACGTCGTGACCCATCGCATTCATCGTGTGGTGCGACTTGTGACAATGCAGCGCCCAGTCGCCTTCCTCGTCAGCGACGAACTCGATCTGACGCATCTGGCCAACCGCGATGTCGACGGTAACTTCGGGCCAGCGAGCCTCCTTCGGGATCGGACCACCGTCCGTCCCCGTCACTTCGAACTCGTGTCCATGCAGGTGGATCGGATGGCTGGTCATGGATAGGTTGCCAATTCGAATCCGTACGCGATCGCGACGGCGCACGTTGAGCGAATCGATGCCCGGGAAGACGCGGCTGTTGAACGTAAACAGGTTGAATTCAAGCATCGTATGGGTCTTGGGGGTATAGCTGCCGGGCTCTACGTCGAACGCGCCCAAGAGGAAGCAAAAATCGCGGTCAACAGGGTCGATCAGCGCATGCCGGTTACGCGGATGCGTGACCCACAACCCCATCATCCCCATCGCCATTTGCACCATCTCGTCGGCGTGGGGGTGGTACATAAAGGTACCCGGCCTGCGGGCGATGAATTCATAGACGAATGTCTTGCCAGGAGGAATATGCGGTTGCGTCAGCCCCCCAACCCCGTCCATGCCGTTGGGCAGACGTTGCCCGTGCCAGTGGACCGTCGTATGCTCGGGGAGACGGTTCGTGACGAAAATGCGCACCCGATCGCCTTCAACCACTTCAATGGTGGGGCCCGGCGATTGGCCGTTATATCCCCACAACCTCGCGGTCATCCCCGGAGCGATGATGCGCTCGACCGGTTCCGCAACAAGATGGAACTCCTTGACGCCGCCGTTCATGCGCCATGGTGCTGTCCAGCCATTGAGGGTCACAACTGGGTTGTAGGAAGCACCATCGGCGGGTTGCAGCGGCATCGCCGTGTCGGCACTGTGCCGTAGGGCCACCTCGGGTAGAGCTGCCAAGGCAGCACGGCCCACCCCACCGATCGCAAGCAAGCCTGCACCCGCGAGAAATTGTCGTCTATTGGGCATTCTCAGTGCTCGCCATACTAGTGTTGAGCGACAGGTACCGCCGGGCCTGATCGCAGGACCGTCGGCGCAATCGGGTAACCGAGCAAGGTCGCACTCAGTGCGGCGTCCGCAAGCCAGAAGTCACGCTCAGCTTGAATGGCCTGAATCACGCCTAACGTCTGGTTGCGGGTCTCCGCGAGAAGCTCGAAAATGCTGATAAACATCCCGTTGTATTGGAGAACCGCCTCGTCCGCGATGCTTCTGCGCAACGGGATGACCTCGTCGCGGTAATGGCGTACCAAGTCATACGCGTTGCGATACCCGTCATAGTTCGAGCGCACCTGCGAACTGGCATTGCGAACGACCTGTACGGTACGGTTGACCGCAGCGAGATAACGCGCCTGGTCTCCCGCGCGGCGTGCGTCACCGAAGTCGAATATCGGCAACGGCAATTCGATCTCAAAACCACGCTGTGGGCGCGTGCCTGTCTCGCTGTTGCGCACGCCAGCGACCTCGATCCCATTGACTACGCTGCTCACCTGCGTAAGTCCGAGATCTTTCGCGGCTGTTTCAAGTGCAGCGCGTGCGATACGGACGTCGAGGCGCTCGTCGACTATCGTGCGAGCAACCGTCGCTTCGTCGATCGGTTCCCCCGGCAAATCCGGCAAGCGCTCCGGGAGTCGAAGGGCAAGCGCCTGGTGAGGCGACAGGCCTATCAACTGAATGAGGTTTTCGCGGGTCCGTACCGCATCCTGACGCGCACGAATCTGAACGCTCACGGCATCTGCATACTGCGCTTGTTCTCGCGCTTGCTGAAGACGACTGTAGTTGCCCGCGCTCTGCATACGGCGCGCGAGTTCGGCTGTCGCTGCCGTGGCACTGGCCACCTGGTCGTGGTAATTGGCGACCTGTAACGCCGAAACAGCCTCGACCCATGCGCGGCGCACGTCAGTTACAAGCGCCAAGACCGACGCCGAGGCCCGCAACCGGATTTCCCGTTGTTTCAGCTCGGCGCGGTCGAGACGCGCAGGCAGGAGTAACACGTCAAGCAGTGAGAAGCTCAGCGCTCGGCCAAGCTCGAGTTCGTGCTCGCCGCCTCCCGAACGCAGCAGACGCTCGAAGCTAAACACCGGGCCGGGGACGCGCGCTGAGCGCGTAGTGTCGGCCGATGCCGCCGCCGCTTCTGCAAGCACCACCTGAAACGCCGGACTATTGTTGAGCGCTATCCGCACGGCATCATCCTTACGCAGCGGCTGAGCCAGCAGGCGAGCGACTTCCGCCTCCACCTCGACGCGATCAGGATCGCTACGCAACCATCGTGGCACGCTTCCAGCATGTTCCTGACTGAATCGCGCTACCGCCTCGTAGTTACTGTCAATTTCGGCCGTTGCGCAGCCCGTCAGGATGCCAGCGGATACCAAGACAAAAGACGTGGCGGCCTTCACCTCATATCCTCCGTCCTTCCACCCTGTGGCGCCGCATCGTTCGAAATCGGCGTAGTGTCGCGATTACCGTGACGGCCCTCCTCTCGACCCACCTCATCGTTGACCTCACGCCATGGACGAAGGGGCTCGTCCGCGCCGTAAGAACGGTAGTTTTCAAGCACGGAACGGAACGAGGGCACCTCAATTCCGACATCCGCGCCTGTCGCAAATGTGGCGTCGCGCACGCGGGAGGATTCTGGTGGCGAGGACACGTTCGACGCCGCGGCTCGGCCTGTGTGAACTTGCAAGGCCAGACAGACGAGCGCCGCAGCGCTCCGCCACGAAATGGCGAAACAACCGCTCTTCATCGGGGATTCATTCTTTCTTGTGGCCTTAGCCCCGAGGAGCCTTCCCAGAGGCAAACCTCCTCTTATTTCATGGGGTTCGTCGGCTCAGCCTTCATGTGCATTTCCATCATCTGCTGCAGCATGTCCATGCGCTTTTCCATCATTCGCATGTGGTCACGCATCATGTCTGGCGCTTTGCCGCCCATCCTGCCAGCGGCCATCGGGCATTCAGCTGGCATGTCACGCATCGCCGACTCCATGGCGTGCACCTGCTCTTCCATCAGGGCCATGCGACGCGCGGGGTCTTTCTCCGAACGGATCGCCTTCATGCGCTGTTGGAGCGCGGGCATGCTGGCAGCGGGCCCTGTCGTGGCGGGTGTCACTTGCGCCACGTCGGGATGATGACTTTGGTGCTCCTCATTCGTCGGCGCTGCCGCAAACGTAACAGACATCGCAGCCGCGGCAGTCAACGCGAACACAACGTGCATCACCATAATCGGTTTCATACAACTACCTCCTTCGAAAGGATAGAAGCGATGCCCTCGGTACGGACCGACACATCGCCATATTGCGACTCAGAAGGTGTCAGAAGTCTGTCTCCCGAATTACATCTTGGTAATCTCGAATTGAAGCCCGGTTTAGCGATGCAAAATGTCGTCGCATGAACGAGATAGAGGGCAACCATGAAGATCCTGATCGTTGAGGATGAGCCGAAAACCGGCGATTACCTGCAGCAGGGGCTGGGCGAAGCCGGCTTTGTTGTGGACCTCGCGCGCGACGGGCTGGATGGCCTGCATATGGCGCTCAATGGCGAGTACGACCTGATCGTGCTCGACGTAATGCTCCCCTCACTTGATGGCTGGGGCGTGCTTCGAACCGTCCGACGTAGCGGCAGAGAAACGCCAGTGCTGTTTCTTACTGCACGCGATCAGGTCGAGGATCGGGTACGTGGTCTCGAGCTCGGGGCCGACGACTATCTAGTGAAACCCTTTGCCTTCTCGGAACTGCTCGCGCGCGTGCGCACATTGCTACGTCGAGGAAAGGCCAAGGAACCTGAGGTGTTCAGGGTTGGGGACCTCGAACTTGATCTTCTGCGACGGCGAGTGACGCGTGCAGGCATAAAGATCGATCTCACAGCGAAGGAGTTCTCATTACTCGAACTGCTGTTGCGTAGGCAGGGCGAAGTGTTGCCGCGGTCATTGATTGCCTCGCAAGTGTGGGACATGAACTTCGACAGCGACACGAACGTCATCGAAGTCGCAGTTCGGCGGTTGCGAGCGAAAGTCGACGAACCCTTCGAACCAAAACTTATCCGTACCGTGCGTGGCATGGGCTACGTTCTGGAAGTACCGGAGGCTCAGTGAAGTTCCGGTACCCTCTATCGCTCACCACACGACTTGCACTGCTCTTCGCACTGACGGCAGCGAGCTTACTGATTGCCGTCGGCGTACTGCTCGGTCGTGCAGTGGAAGCGCACTTTGCTGAACTCGACGACCATGAATTGCGCGGAAAACTCGCGCTGATCGAAAATCTGCTCCAGCGGGCCGATTCGCCGTCCGCACGGGATATGCTGCCCCAACGACTCGACGACGCTTTCGTCGGCCATGATGGTATCGCGGCGTTCTTGCGCGATAAGGACGGGGTTGTAAGTTACGCAATCCATCCAAGCTCTTTTCTGACGGGAATCCTCGCCGGAGAGGCATTACCATCCGGCATCGCCAAATGGGAGAAGGATGGACACCACTATGCGGGACGTGAGCAGTCGCTGCGTATGCCGCGGGCCGACGGAACAACGACCTATATTCGCGCTGTGGTCGGACTGGATATCACCCACCATGCAACTTTTCTCGACGCAGCGCGGCTTCGCCTTTGGCTTGCCATCTCATTCGCGGCGGTAATGGCCGCCCTGCTCGGCTGGTGGGTCGCGCATGCGGGTCTCGCCCCCTTACGCCGAGTAACCGAGATCGCTCGCGGGGTGTCAGCTGAGCGTCTTAGCCAACGCTTGACGGAAGCCAAGGCGCCGGTTGAAGTGCGTGAACTCGTCGACGCCTTTAACGGCATGCTCAGCCGCCTCGAAGCTGCGTTTCAACGTCTATCCGACTTTTCGGCCGATATTGCCCATGAACTGCGGACCCCCATCTCGAATCTGATGACGCAAACGGCCGTTTCCCTGTCCCGAACGCGTACCGCCGACGAATATCGTGAGGTCTTAACGTCAAACCTTGAAGAATACCAACGGATCGCGCGGATGGTTGCCGACATGCTGTTCCTGGCAAAAGCGGATAATGGGCGCCTGCCTGGCCCACACGAACTGGTGGCCTTGGCCGAGGAGGCGCGTGCGCTCGCGGAATTCTATGAAGCACTTGCCGAGGAGCACGATGTCAGCGTGGTGGTACGAGGCGCAGCAACGGTCCACGGTGATCGCTTGATGCTGCGGCGCGCGATCTCAAATCTGCTATCGAATGCCCTGCGCCACTCGCGCGCGGGAAGCACTATCGAGATTGATGTCGCCGATGACGGCCCTCAAGTCATGCTCCGCGTTCAAAATCGCGGAGACACAATTCCGGCAGATCAACTATCACGCATCTTTGAACGTTTCCATCGTGCAAGCGCCGAGCGACATCATCACGGAGAGGGCGCCGGGCTCGGTCTGGCAATCACCCGTACGATCGTCGAGACACATGGCGGAACGGTAGACGTCGAATCCGCCGACGGCGTCACCGCATTTCGCATTCATTTGCCGCGCTCGATCCATGGCCAGACGAGCATAGAGTAGAGTTTGCCCAAGGTATTCGCCAGGAGTGACCGATATGACCATCAATGCACTGTTTCCGATCCGCGAGCGCGCATTGCTTGCCGCAACTGCGCTGTCCCTCACGTTCAGTCTGTCTCCTGCGCTTGCAGCAGGTGACGAAGTCATCGTTTACAAGGATCCGAATTGCGGCTGTTGCGGCAAATGGGCAGAGCATATGCGATCCCAGGGCTTCAACGTCAAGGAAATTGCCACACCGAAAATGGGCGAGGTGAAACGCGACGCCGGTGTCCCGACGGCGCTTAGCTCGTGCCACACGGCCAAGGTCGGCGGCTACGTCGTCGAAGGGCATGTGCCCGCTTCGGATGTGAAGCGGTTGCTGGCAGTCAAGCCGAAGATCGTGGGCATTTCCGCGCCCGGAATGCCTCAAGGATCCCCGGGAATGGAGGGGCCTTTCCCCGCTGACCGTTACGAAGTCGTCAGCTTCGACGAGAAGGGCGTGATCACCACTTTCGCAAGGCACTGAACCGGGGGCAGGCGCGGCACTATCGCACAGAGATGCAAAGTGCCGGCCTACCTGCGCGGCGTGCCTCGCCCCCCTCCTCGGCAGACCCACGAGCCAGACTGCTGCATCGCGGCTGAACACGGCTAGCGCAGGCGTTCTACCATTCCTCGCACAGGAGGGACCCATCGCCATCAACGCCGATGCGCGATCCTTGGCGGCGGGCATATGCTTTATGCCCATGCTCCGGACCTTTGCGTTCTCGATGACAACTCAGGACGGCGTAGGCGATGTGTCCGGGGGCCGGATGTGTGGGCAGCGCCCCCCCATTTGGGCAGGATTGACCACCTCAATTTACGCTGTTAGAAATGATGCTCAAGTCAATGAGGGGTCCTTATGCATGATGCTCTGTTGCCGATTGCGCAAGCTTACAAGGCCGATCCCGAATCAGTCTATAGCACTTGGTTCATCAGCAGCGAAGACCGGATCAAGGCGTTTCGCAGCATTCGCCGTGGTGTTGCAGCGGTCGTCGACGATATCAAGCATCATCGCTTCCCGAATGACTTCAAGGGATCGTCCTTGGAGTTCGTACTGGCGTGCATTTCCGAACAAAAACAGGTATTCGAAGGGGCCGCACATCCGTTCTACTGGAAGCCAAAATTGCGTATCCCCGACATCTACGAGCATGATCTCAACAAACAGGCATTTGGCGAGTTCCTCTACGCCTGTCTCGGAACTACCGATGTACGGGCGCTCGAAAGGGAGGTTCTGAAACTCGCCGGTAAGCGCATCAAAGGCTTGGGCCCAGCCGTCGCGAATATTCTGTACTTCCTGCATCCGACGCATTTCCCACCGTTCAACACGGCAATGCTGAACGGATTCAACGCGCTGTTTAGGACAAAGAAGAGACTCGGCTCGTGGGACAGCTATCTGGAAATGCGGGAGACAATCATCGTTGCCAACGCTGCACTGGGCATGCTCTCACGAGATCTGGGCGCATTCAGCGGCATGCTTTTCGAGATTGGCGTCGGACGGCTCGGAACGACCGATGATGATTCGAGTGCCCTGACCATCGAACGTGAAAAAATCGAGCAGGTGCGTCGCAAGCGCCACGCCCAGGTCGAACAAGACATGGCGGAGGAGCGCCTGCATACGAAGGTCCAATATCAACTGATCGAACTGGGCCGCGCACTGGGCTATGACGTGCTGGTCGCCCGCAATGACCGCAGCGCCCTCTACCGCGGCCGCGCGCTGGGCTACCGTTGCCTGGAGTGTCTGCCAGACCTTGGGCTCCCACCAGAAGTGCACGCCACCGCAGAACTCATCGATGTCTTGTGGCTATACCCTGGCGAACCGAGAATCGCGAGTGCCTTTGAAGTGGAGAAGAGTACGTCGATTTATTCGGGAATCCTACGCCTTGCCGACATGGCATTGTCGATTCCGGGCCGGCATGAGCATCTATATTTGGTTGCTCCGGCTGCACGCGAGAAGGAGATCGTCGTGCAACTCAAGCGCCCGATGTTCCAGCGCCACGAGGACTTCTCACTGAGTTATATCCTGTTCGAGGATCTTGACCAGCATTTCGAATCGCTGTGCAAGCTCGGCGAAGATCGGCGGATTCTCGAGCGCCTTGCGTGTCGCTGTGTCGCATGATGGAGAATATTTGGAGAGACTTGCCGCTCGGCAGGAGCGCCCGTAGATTGCATTTCACAGCCACAACCACGCGGTTGACATTACCCGCCGAACGTCTCAGCCGTCTGGCAGTGGCTGGCTTCCAACCTTCCGCTTGCCATACAGGGCCGACCGTGAGCGTACGGCTCAAGTCCATCTGAAATCCATCGTTTACCGGCTGCAGAGCGGAAAGCTGTGCCGAATGAGCGCAGTGAACCTCATGTCAAAGCCGGCCCGACCGACAAGAGCCACTCGACCGTCGATATGTTCTTCACTCGGTGGAAAGTATCGACCAACCGTTCTCAGCTCGCCACTTTATCCCCTCGCGGCTCGTGCCTTGAGAGCGCGTCCTCTTGGCCGTCACGGCGCGACTTGGATTTGTCGGGGGCTATGCCGGCCCTCACGAGGGTTGTGCCTGCACTCCCTTCCGGAGGGTCAGGTAGACGCAATGGCTGACGATAAAGATTGCGGTGACAGTGTCACTGATATTCAGCGGATCCTCAAAGTCATCGGGCTTGTCGATACCATAAATTTTTCCACTGGTTGAGAAAGAAATAGTCAGCACGTCGTACGGCTGCGATTCGTCGTCGGGGTTGGGCTCCAGGCAGGTGACGGTGCCGACAGGGGAGTTCGTCTCGCTTAATGCGGACGAAAAGCGGAAAATAAGAGTCTTGTCAAGGAAATTAACCGTGAAGCAGTTCCTATCCAGATGATCATCAAATTTGACGATCGGCCCGAAACATTTCCTATCTCCCATATATTGTGCAGCTTCGAAAAATTCGCTGAACTTTTGATGAAGCACTTCAAATCGCCTTGCTAGTTCTTCGAGCGCGCGATAAATTGTTGTTGCATTTGGCATTTCCACCTCCAGGCAAACTTAATCGAAGACATAGATTATGCGCTACGTATTCCAGTGTGCGCAATGTATTTAGCTGGTCTTCCAGCTTTGCTACTCGCCGGCCGGAGCAGGTAGAACGTGGCGGCATTGGATCTTGACGCTGGTTGTGCCGTTCCCGACTTGCCTCTTACCGGGCCGCTCGATGGTGAATCTCCTCGCGCTGCAAATCCTCCCCTACCCACCGGTCTAGCGTAGCCTGATGTCGAGTAGCGCGATGGATTTCATGTGCCCCGAAGCTTGATTGTTTCGTCTATTGTTGGTCGCCAGGGCGTTCGCGACAAAAAAAGTCCTGTGGTGCGCCGCGCAACAGTGGTTCCGGATTAGGCATGCAAGCTACACTATGCAAGCGCCAATTCGGGGAGCGCTGACCACAGCTTTTTCGGGCGCAGGCGAAAGAGTGGGACTATAGCGATCCTCCGCTCCATTACTATTTATTTGCTTCACGCGACTGACTCAGGAAGACGTAAATTGGCCAAAGTGGTTTTCTCCTACTCGCACGTGGACGAGACATTGCGAAACGAGCTCGAAAAGCATCTTTCGCCCCTGAAACGCCAGGGCTTGATCGAAACCTGGCACGATCGCCGGATCGTTGCTGGGCAAGAATTCAATAATGAAATCGGCCAACACTTCGAGGATGCCGAACTCGTCTTGCTGCTCGTGAGTCCCGATTTCATCAATTCCGATTACTGCTACGACGTCGAAATGGTGCGCGCAGTCGAGCGTCACAACCTTGGGCTGGCGATCGTGATCCCGGTGATCTTGCGGGTCTGCCACTGGCACGATTTGCCGTTCGGCAAGCTATTGGCCGCCACACCGGATGGGAAGGCGGTCACTCAGTACCCTTCATTGGATGAGGGCTTTTTCCACGTCGTATCCGCGATCAAGGGCGCGCTCAATACGCTTCCCAAGTCGACTGCCGCTGCGCCAGCAGCGCTTGCGGCTCCACCGGTAGCGGCACCCGTGCAACCGGTGGTTACTACAACAACGTCCCGGTCCAGCAACCTGCGCATCAAGAAGGAATTTACTGACCGCGAGCGTGATTGCGCACGGGCTGAGTGTTTCGAGTTTGTAGCCAAGTACTTCGCTAACTCCCTGGAAGAGTTGAAGCAGCGCAATCCGGACATCGAAGTGAATTTCCGTCAGATCGATGCCAACAGCTTTGACGCGGCGATTTACGTCTCTGGGAAACGGCGATGCGGATGCGGAATCTGGATGGGAGGTAGGAGTTTCGGCGGCGACATCCTGTTCAGCCACAGCGGCGTTTCGCAGAACAGCTTCAACGAAAGCATGTCGATCCAGGACGACGGCTACTCGCTGGGGTTCAAGCCGCTCGGCTTCGCCCACCTCGGGCGCGATGGCCAAACGCTCCTCAATTACGAGGGAGTGGCGGAGTACTTCTGGGAAATGCTAATTCAGCCATTGCAGCGGTGAGTCGCCCCGCACGCTGCCTATCCTCGTGCGACATGCCCGCGATTTTTGGATTATTGCCCCCTCCGGGACATGCGCGACGAAAGTCGTATGTCAGCTCAGCTTTGGCAGCGTGAGTTCGCCGGACTGGTGAGCTACGGTTCTGTGTGATTGGACGTCGAAGCAGGATCGACGTCATGGTGTCGTGCCCTGTTCACATTCTGCCTACGCGGCGGAACTTGACATTAACCCCCTGATGACATCTTGATGGTCGCAATGGCGCGAGTGCAGATGCGTGCCTTGCCGCCCCCACTCCTCACTGTTGTCCCTGGATGTCTTGTGCGATCACGGAGCTCTTCGAGCAGCTCGCGAGCGAAGATAAGAGCGCGGTGCGCTCATACGGCTTCGTCGTCTCAAACCTCAACAACCAGGCGCGGCTGGAACCCAACAAACGTTTCGCCTGGATAGCCCTTCGGGTTCGCGACAACCCGTGTCGCGCCGATGCGGTAGTCGCAGGCGACGTGCGAATGGCCGTGAATCCACAGCGTCGGCTGATGCTCCAGGATCAGCCCTTCGAGGTTCGAGGCATACGCTGCAGTCACCAGATCACCCCGGAAGCGTGGCGCGATCGACTGGATCGACGGTGCATGATGTGTCACGACCACCGTCGGACCGTCGTGCGGCTGCGCGAGCTCGTGAGCAAGCCAGTCGCGGGCGTATTCGTGGATGCGCAGGGTGTCGACAGCCGACAGCATGACCTTCGTCGGCCCGTCTTTCAGCGCGACGATCTTCCGGTAATCGGTCATCTGCTCTTCGGCCGCGTTCATTGCTTCGCTGCGGCGATGGGCACCGAACAGCTGGAAGTCGGTCCAGAGCGTCGTTCCGAGAAAGCGCACGCCCTCGATCACGGTCGAGGACTTTTCGAGGAAGAAGCTGCCTGCACGCTCGGCTTCAGCGCGTAGTCCGTGCAACTGGCGCACCGTCGCGGGCATGTTCTGGCCGTAGAACTCGTGATTGCCTGCGACGTAGATCATCCACCGATCGCGCCACCCGCGAAACCGCTTGAAGCCCTTGGTGCCGACGTCGATATCGCCGGCCAGCACGAGCACGTCATAGTCGAGATCGGCCGGCTCCCACGGCTCGCCAAATTCGAGATGGACATCGGACGCAATGCAGAGCTTCATCACCAAATCCCCCGCGCTTTATCGGCTTCCATGTCTGCAACCGTGAGCCGTGCACCTCTCGTACGCGCCGCGCCGATGCACGCCGCCGTTTCCCACGGCTGGAGATCGTCCGCCAGGTGCGGGCCGTAGTAGTGTGCGTCTTGATTTGCGTTCCCGCGGATCGCTACTGCTTTAGCAAACCCCACGTCATCAAACACGCCTTCGACGTCGTCGACCACTACTCGCGCGACGGGCGGCAGGCTCGCAAGGATCTCGATCAGTTCGCGAACGTTCAAGTGCTCTCCTTGTTGCATTTCGCTAATATCTGCCTTTCATTAGGGCTGGTGAAGAATCGCCGTCATGAGTTCAGCGCTTCTTTCCACGCCCTGATGCTTCTTTCCACGCCCTGATAAACCGCTCTTGCCGGCAGAACTTGAGGGCGAGGGCGCGGGAGTGGCGCCCCAGAGCCGCATTGCGTACTTCAAACACCTGAGCGTCACGCGCAAAAAACGAATCCAACTCAGCCGATAAGGCTTATCTCGCGCTACGCATCCTTGCAAAGCCCAAGGATGACAGATCTTTTAGGTGGGATGTCCGCTACGCCAGGAACAAACAGCCGTTACGATTTCGGATCTTCGTTGTTGTCTATAGCCGCACTTGGGCGTTATGAACAGCTGTCCATAACGGCCATTTCCGGCCACTCCGAGTTCGGGCCGATTGCGGATGTTCGAATATGTCATTTAGATGTATAGATCGCGTGCGGCCTTCGAGCAGGTAATGAAGGTGACCGAGCGCCGCTCGATGCTCCGTCGCTCCAGATCAAGAGACGGTGCGGCGCGGCGTAGCGCCCGGTCCGATTAGATGCTCCTCGGCTGCAGCGCAATGATCGCCATACCGACCAGCGCCACGCCCGCGCCGATCGCGTCCCAGCGTGTCGGCGCGACGCCATCCACGGCCCAAAGCCAGCCCAGCGCCACGGCCACATAGACACCGCCGTAGGCCGCATACGTGCGCCCCGCGGCGAACGGATGCAAGGTCAGCAGCCAGGCGAATAGGGCGAGCGAGACGGCGGCGGGCAAAAGCAGCCACGGCGGACGTCCCTGCTTCAACACGAGCCACGGCAGATAGCAGCCAAGGATCTCCGCGACCGCGGTGATCGCGAACAGGCCCGTGGTCTTGATCAACTGCATCATCGCACTTCCCCGGGATTGGCGGCGTGGCAGGCGCAGGCTTCGCCGTGAGCGGCCGCCACCAACTCGTGCAGGATGCCGCAGTCGGCAGGGACCTGTCCGATTTTGCAGCGCGCACGTAGCGCCGTGAGCTGTTTCTCCAAAGCATGTAGCGAGTACAGCCGCGCCCGTACGCGAGCCAGTTGCTCGTCGATCAGCCGGTTGATGTCACCGCAGTCGGCTTCCGGGTGCGTGACGAAATCGAGCAGGCGCCCGATCTCGGCCAACGGCATGTCGAGCGCGCGGCAATGACGGATGAAGGCCAGGCGCTCGCCATGGTGCTCGCCGTAATCCCGGTACCCGTTCGACTGCCGGGGCGGTGTCGGCAGCAGACCCGCCTTCTCGTAGTACCGGATCGTCTCGACGCCCACGCCGGTCGTTTGAGCGAGTTCCCCGATGCGCATGTTTACCTCCCGTCAGACCGATCACTATAAATGCTTGACCCTGGAGTGACTCCATGGTTTCCAATGGCGGCAATCGAATTGCGAAGGAAAGACCATGTCCACTTGCTGCTCCGGAGAATGTTCGTCAGCAAGGGCCGTCGTCAGTCCGCGTTTCCGCAAGGCGCTGTGGGTGGCGCTCGCAATCAATGCCCTGATGTTCCTGGTCGAAACCGTCGGCGGGCTGCACGCCGGTTCGGTGTCCCTGCTCGCAGACGCGATCGATTTTGCCGGTGATGCCGCCAACTACGGCTTGTCGCTGGCGGTGCTGTCCATGGGCTTGTTGTGGCGCGCCCGCGCCGCTTTGGTCAAAGGGCTGACCATGGGCGTCTATGGTCTCTTCGTCCTCGGCAAGACCGCCTGGACGGCGATGTCCGGCATCCCGCCGGAACCCGTCACCATGGGCGCCATCGCCGTGCTCGCCTTGCTGGCCAATGGCAGCGTCGCGGCGATGCTCCACGCGTTTCGCGACGGCGACGCGAACATGCGCTCGGTCTGGCTGTGCAGCCGCAACGACGCCATCGTGAATGTGGCGGTGGGGCTGGCGGCCGTGGGCGTCCTGGGCACCGGCACCGCTTGGCCGGATCTGCTGGTAGCGGTGGTGATCGCTGGCCTGGCACTCTTGGCGGGCCGGAGCGTCGTGCGGCAGGCACGCGGAGAAATCGCCGCCCATGCGGCTGCGGCCACGCCCGCATGAAACCCATGCCGGAGAGCGCCGTGATTCTAGAATCCACGCTGACCTGTCCGAAATGCGGGCACACCAAGACCGAACAGATGCCTGCGGATGCCTGCCAATGGTTCTACGAGTGCCAGGCCTGTCACGCACTGCTGCGCCCGAACGCCGGCGACTGCTGCGTGTTCTGCTCCTACGGGACGGTGCCGTGCCCACCCGTACAGGAAGATCGAAAGAAGCACGGCTGCTGTGGCTGATCACCTGATCCTGCTGTACCACCGTTTGCAGATGCGAGCGTCCGGTTTAAGAAAGGTCGTCAGCCCGGAGCGGGTCGGGCACAGCCGCTGACCTGAAAAGGCTGTGCGACAGCTTTCAGAGTGATCCAGGCATTTGGTGATGGACTTTCGGCGTTTCGTGCCCTGGCTGGCTGCTCTAGTTTGCAAGGTTGAAGGGTGGCTTTCGTAAGCGGACAGCAATGACTGGCTCGCGGAAATGCCGGGCGGTGGCGTCAGGCTAAGGCGTCGGGGTCTTGCATCCAAGTGGGAATATCGCGCTGGCCATGCAGCACACGCCAGACATCAATGTGGTCTGGCCGTTCGACGTAGAAGACGAGGTAAGGGTAGCGAGACAGCGACCAAGAGCGTAGACCGGGAAGGTCCAATTCATGCCCGTAACGAGGCGAACCTGTGGCGGGATGGCGACCTATGTGGGTATAAACCTGTTCCAACGCGTCGATGAAATCGAGTGCGACCGACGCGGCCCCCTCGTCCAGGTAGTAGGCGACCACGTTGTCGACGTCTAGGTTGGCCTGCTCACGCGGAACTACCGGCTTGACCCTCACCCGCGAGAAACAGACTTTGCAGCCTTGCGTACCCGGTCACGCAGACCTTCGAAGTAAGCGGCATTGGCTGGCGATCCCTGTGCAGAGGCTGCGCCCGCCAGCAACAAGCCACGCAAGCGCTGACGCCCCTGATCCTTGCGGATCAGTTCGCGCAGGTACTCGCTGCTACTACCGAAGCCGCGCTCGCTGACCTGCTCGTCCACGAAGGACTTCAGGCTATCGGGCAAGGAAATGTTCATCGTGCTCATGGCCTCAGATTAGTCGGCTTGGCAAAATTTGGCAAGACTGCGTGTCCGTCTCGCCATATCCCCTGGGCAACCGCATTCCGGCGGCGCTGAGCGCCGTGCGGCAGCTGTCCGCACTACTTCAGCCGCTCAATCGACGCAGGCTGGCCGGCAGCTTCGGGCCGAAAACCGGAAACCGGAAACCCGGGGAAGTCCCCTGCCCTACTTCGGCGACATTACCCCCCGAACATCGCAGCACTCGCAATGTTGCGTACAGGTTCGCGCTCTTTGCTCCCTTTTTCCTCATTTGCCCTCCAGCACGACCACAAAGACCGGTGGCAAAGATTGAGCACCCTGCTACGTCCGCCCCTGCGCTGTTGAATGGCAGGATCGACGATTATGCGAACTCACTGTAACGACCCGAAGCCGAAATTCGCCGCTGTCAGAAGCAGATGCTAGACGTTTGAGCGCCGATCATGGCCTGTCGAGGACGGCGGCCAGCAGAGAATTGTTCGGCAATAACCTTAGGCAGCATCTTGATCAACTTGAATAATTCCAAACCGAAGTCCGCCAGGCTCTGCGCACGTTGCATACCACCCAATCCCCGGAAGCGGCATCCTCGGCTCAATAATATGGCCTCCACCTGAATCGCCCCGGGTTCCGTGGAGGCCGGTTGGTTTAAGTCAGGCCGCGATGGCGGTCTGACGGGCGAGTTGCCTGTAGTAGTTTGCCTCAGCTTCTGCGGGCGGGATATACCCGATGGGTTCGAGCAGCCGGTGGTGGTTAAACCAGGACACCCATTCCAGCGTTGCCAGCTCCACGGATTCCTTGGTTTTCCAGGGTGCTCGCCGGTGGATCATCTCTGCCTTGTACAAACCATTGATCGTCTCTGCCAGAGCATTGTCATAGCTGTCGCCCTTGCTGCCGACGGACGGCTCTATACCTGCTTCGGCCAGGCGCTCGCTGTAGCGGATCGAGACGTACTGCGAGCCTCTGTCGGAGTGGTGGATCAGGGCTTCTTCGGGACTTGGCTGGCGGGCGTACAGCGCCTGCTCCAGGGCATCGAGCACGAAGTCCGTGTGCATGGAACTGCTCACACGCCAGCCCACGATGCGTCGGGCAAAGACATCGATGACGAAGGCCACATACAGCCAGCCTTGCCAGGTCGAGACATAAGTGAAGTCCGAGACCCACAACTGGTTGGTGCGGCGGCTCCGGAAAACTGGACAGTTGGATAAGCTAAGGCCGACCGGACAGCTGAGGTATGAAACGTGGGCGTGAAACGCAAGCAGCACAGTGCGCAGTTCAAGGCGCAGGTCGCGATGGCGGCGATGAGCGGAGAGAGGACGCTGGCCGAGTTGTCGGCGGAGTACGGGGTGCATCCGACGATGATCAGCACCTGGAAGCAGGAACTGGCGCGACGGGCCGAAGAACTGTTCGAGCGCGGGGCGAAGAAGGCGGCCGAGGGCGAGCAGCAGAAGACGATCGACGAATTGTATCGGCAGATCGGGCAGCTGAAGGTGGAACGCGATTTTTTGGCCAAACAGCCTGCCATCTCCCGGTTGCTGAAAGGCGGGCGATGATCGGGCGCGGCAAGGGCAAGCTGTCGGTGGTGCGCCAGTGCGCACTGCTGGGCGTGGCGAGGAGCAGCGCCTACTATCGGCCGACGGGCGACTCGGAAGAGGAGCTGGGGTTGATGCGGCGCATTGACCGCATCTTCACCGAGCATCCGATGTACGGCAGCCGGCGCATGCAGGTGATGCTCGCGCGCGAGGGCGTGCCGGTGGGGCGGGGTCGGATTCGGCGGCTGATGCGCCGGATGGGGCTGTGGGCGGTGGGGCCGCGGCGTAACACGAGTCGCCCCCATCCGGCACATCCGGTCTACCCATACCTGCTGCGCGGCCTGAAGATCGAGCGGACCAACCACGTGTGGGCCACCGACATCACCTACATCCCGATGGCCAAGGGTTTCCTGTATCTCGTGGCGATCCTCGACTGGGCGACCCGCCGCGTGCTCGCGTGGCGGCTGTCGAACACGCTCACGACCGACTTCTGCGTGGCGGCACTCGAGGAGGCGATTGCCCGCTACGGGACGCCCGAGATCTTCAATACCGACCAGGGTTGCCAATTTACGGCCGAAGCCTTCACCCGGGTGCTCAAGCGCCACGGCATCCGCATCAGCATGGACGGGCGCGGCCGCTGCCATGACAACATCTTTGTCGAGCGGCTGTGGTGGACGGTCAAGCACGAGTGGGTGTATCTGCGCCCGTGCGCGGACGGCCGCGCGCAGAAGGCGAGCCTCGCGGCCTGCTTCGATTGGTACAACCGGTGCCGGCCGCATCAGGCGCTTGGGTGGCAGACGCCCGACGAGGCGTACTTCGGGCATCAACAGGAGGCCGCCCTGCGGGCGGCCTGAGGGAAGGACGCTGTGGATTTGGGGACAATTCGCCTGCGGCGAACCGGGGCGCTTGCCGTGGAAAAGTCTGGCGACTTTCCCACCGCGCGCCCCTTTGCCCACAAGCTCCACAGCGCTCGAGCCGTTTTGAATAAAATCCGGGAAAGTCAAAACCAACCCCCGGTCACCGGCCTTAGCTTATTCCGACCCGGTAGCTGTCCAGCCCACCGAAGCCACCGCATGGGGCGGTCGGCCTTGAACTGCCGATTGACCCGATCCAGCGGACACGCCGCCTTGCTGTCGCTGATCGTGGTGCGCACGACCTTGCCTCGTACGACACCACGCAGCCCATGACGGCGCATAAGTCGCTCGACCGTGCAGCGGGCTACCGCGACACCTTCCCGGTTCAGTTGCCGCCAGACCTTGTCGGCACCATAAACCTGCAGGTTGGCTTGCCAGACGCGCTCGATCTCGGGCATCAACATCTCGTCGCGCTGCACTCTCTGACTGCGTCGTTCAGGATTGCGCAGCAGCGCGACATGGCGCCGGTAGCCGGATGGGGCGATCTGCAATTGCCTGCAGATCGGCTCGACCCCGAAGGCATCGCGATGCGCGTCGACGAAGGCTCTCAGGACTTGAATCGGCGGTCGAGCTCCGCCTGGGCGAAAAACGCGCTGGCAAGCTTCAGAATCTCATTGGCTTTGCGCAACTCACGGACCTCGCGCTCCAGTTCCTTGACGCGTTTCTGATCGGCCGTGGTAGGTCCCTCGCGCTGTCCGCTATCCCGTTCGTGCTGACGCACCCAGGTCAGCAACGTCTGCGGCGTGCAACTAATCTTGGCGGCGATGGATTCAACGGCTGCCCACTGCGACGGATGATCGCCGCGACACTCGGCAACCATGCGCACCGCACGCTCACGGACTTCGGGGGAGAACTTCACGGACTTCTTCATGGCTCTATCTTCTCAAGAGTTAGAGCCTCCATCAAACCCGGGGCGATTCAAATTGTGCCACGGCGCCCTATGACTTTGAATCGCCCCGGGTTCTCGTGGTAGCCAAAGCTTCACTATGCAAATCTATCCATAGCGACCCGAAGCGGGAGTTGAACTTTTCCGAAAGGAGACGTTAGCTTGGCGGCAACGCGCCCTTTTCCTTCAACGCATCTTTGGCTATCTGGATGCGCAGCGGGAGATCCTTGGCATCGCGGGTGGCAAGGTTCAGAGCGAAAATCCAGATGTCGTCCGGTGTTTCCACAAACCCAACATACCAACCCACAGGAGAAGCGTTGCGGGTCGCCCAACCCGTTTTTGCATAAAGACGATACCGCTCAGTTACATCAGTGAGCATGATCTTTTTCAACGTGTCATAACTGCTCGCCTCGAACGGCAATTTACGTTCGACGATCTGCCGGAGAAATGCGACCTGCTGTTCCGCGCTGATCGTCAAAGAGCCATCCAGCCAGAACTCTGTTTCATTGAACGGCTGACGCAACTGACCATAGTCCGATTTTTGGATATAGGACGGATACTTCATTGCCCCCACTCGCCGAGCGAGTTGCTGGTAGCACCAAACACAACTCGCCTTGAAAGCACTTTCCAGCGTCTGATCATTGTTCCAGTTGGAAATCTCGTATCGGGTTCCATCCCATTGAAAGATGGCGTCTGCCCCAGAAATGACTCCCTCCTCAAGCGCAATCAAGGTGTTGAGCACCTTGAACGTCGAAGCGGCCGCGAAGGGTTGTTTTGAGCGAGGATCGTTATGGACGAAACGCTGTCCCGTGCTGACAGATTCGATCACGATGGTTCCGTCGATACCCGCACTGCGAAACAGATGTTCGATTGCCGAATCTTCGGCACGCACAAAGAAGGAGAGACAGAGGCTACAGGTCAGAAGAATGAGTTTTGCCATTGCGGCAGCAGGGGGTGTGCAACTGAGGAAGCGAAATTGTACTGGGTTCAAATGTAACTGCCATTGGTCGCTTCTGGCCGGATGCTGCTATTGAGAATCACTTGCCGATAGCTGTCGTTCATCGAGTCTCGGAGCATTCGCAACCAACGTTCGTGCCCGGAGACAGAAAGATTGCACCCCTCCCCCTACTTCGTTCCCCGTTCCAATCTGTTGAATCGACGCGTTCCACTGAACGACAAGACGTACGCGCCGTACTAGTGTGGACTGGGTAGAAAGGAGTAACAACTGGATATTTTGAGGAAACGCTTACGACTTTGAGATCCTGTCGACGAGCGCTTCACCCTCGTTGACATTATCGCTGCGACGAATCCGCGCTAGACAACTCAGTAGGATCAAACGAGCGACGATGGACCTTGCTGTCGCGCTGGTAGCTTCGCCGTCCTAAAGAAGCACGATAGTGCCGCAACGTGTCCACCGGTTCACTCAGCCCTTGGCAAGCGGTTTTCCAGCGCCAGTCCGTTGCTGGCGCACATTTGGCGGCGCCGCCCTGAATAAAGAGGGAAGGTGTCACGCAAGAGCGAGAGAAGGAGTGCGTAGGAACCCCAAAGCGTTTGTTGCGACACCCTCGGACAGAATCGGTGCCCGCTCACATCCCCTGATAGATCGGCCCTTCGCCACCCTGCGGCACGACCCAGTTGATGTTCTGCGTCGGGTCCTTGATGTCGCAGGTCTTGCAGTGCACGCAGTTCTGCGCATTGATCTGCAGGCGCGGGTTCTGCCCCGACTCGTCGCGCACGATCTCGTACACGCCGGCCGGGCAGTAGCGCTGCTCGGGGGCGTCGTACTTCGCGAGGTTCACCGCGATCGGCACCGACGCATCCTTCAACTGCAGGTGGCAGGGCTGATCTTCCTCGTGGTTGGTGTTCGACAGGAACACCGAGGAGAGGCGGTCGAAGGTCAGCACGCCGTCGGGCTTCGGGTAGTCGATCTTCGCGCACTCGGTCGCGGGCTTGAGCTTGTCGTGGTCGGAGCTGTTGTGCAGCGTCCACGGCGCCTTGCCGCCGAACACCTTCTGGTCGAAGCCGAAGAGCAGCGAGCCCATCCACAGGCCCTTCTTCATGTAGGGCTTGAAGTTGCGCGTCTTGTGCAGCTCGTCGTACAGCCAGCTCGACTTGAAGGCCTCAGGGAAGGCGCCGAGTTCGTCACGGCTGCGTTCGGCCGTCACGGCCTCGAAAGCGGCTTCGGCGGCGAGCGCACCGCTCTTGATCGCGGCGTGGCTGCCCTTGATGCGCGCGGCGTTGAGGAAACCCGCGTCGTCGCCGATCAGCGCGCCACCCGGGAACACCAGCTTCGGCTGGCTCTGCAGGCCACCCGCGGCGATTGCGCGCGCGCCGTAGGCCAGGCGCTTGCCGCCTTCGAGATACTTGCGGATCTCGGGGTGTGTCTTGTAGCGCTGGAACTCCTCGAACGGCGAGAGGTGCGGGTTGGTGTAGTTGAGACCCACGACGTAGCCGATCGCGACGAGCTTGTCCTCGAGGTGATAGACGAAGCCGCCGCCGTAGGTGTCCGAGGGCAGGGGCCAGCCGGTCGTGTGTACAACCACGCCCGGCTCATGACGCTCGGCGGGGACTTCCCACAGCTCCTTCAGGCCGATGCCGTAGGTCTGCGGATCGACGCCATTCCGAAGGTTGAACTTCGCCTCGAGCTGCTTGCCCAGATGCCCGCGGCAGCCTTCGGCAAACAGCGTGTATTTCGCGTGCAGTTCCATGCCCGGCTGGTAGGCGGGGCCCTGTTCGCCTTCGCGCGTCACGCCCATGTCGCCGGTCGCGACACCCTTCACGGCGCCACTCTCGTCATACAGGATCTCGGCGCCGGCGAAGCCCGGATAGACCTCGACGCCCAGGGCTTCGGCCTGCTCGCCGAGCCACTTGGCGACGTTTCCCAGGCGCACAATGTAGTTGCCGTGGTTCAGAAAACAGTCCGGCAGCAGGCCGGTGGGCACCTTGCGCCCGCCGGTTTCGTTGAGGAAGATCACGCGATCTTCGGTGACGGCGGTGGTCACCGGCGCCCCCAGTTCCTTCCAGTCCGGGATCAGCTCGTTCAGCGCGCGGGGATCCATCACGGCGCCGGAGAGGATGTGGGCGCCGATCTCGGCCGCCTTCTCGATCAGGCACACGGAGATGTCGGCGCCTTTCTCGGCTGCCAGTTGCTTCAGCCGGATCGCCGCGGCCAGCCCCGCGGGGCCGCCACCGACGATCAGGACGTCGAATTCCATCGATTCGCGTTGCATTGTCGTTTCCCATTCTTCCATTCATTGGGTCGTTGCGGCGACACGCCGTATTCGCCAGCCGGGCCAAAGCGCGGACAGAAAAACCAGTCCGACCACTATGAAACAATCATCGAAAGCCCGCGTCGCCGCGTCGAGCGCCGATGCGGCAGTATCGACGGAGGCTGCCAGCTCGCCCTGGTGCGATGCCATGCGCCACTGGAGCACCAGAGACAACAGGCTCGTACCGAACGCCCCGCCGAGTTGACGAACGAAGTTCAGTGCGCCGGCGCCCTGTGCGATCTGCCCGAGCGGCAAGCCCTGCACCGCCCCTGCATTGAGGGCGGGAATCATCATCGCGAGCCCAAGACGGCCGAGGGCGATCCATACTGCAAGCAACCAGAAGTCCGTGCGCGCCGAAGCGCCGGCGAACAGCAAGAACGACAGTGCGAAACAGGCAAGTCCGGCACAGACGATATAGTGCGGCGAATGCCGGTTGGTAAGCCGGCCTGCTAGCGGAATGCACAGGGCTAGCAGCAGCCCGCCTGGCAACAGCAGGATCCCCGCCTTCATCACCGAAAAACCCGAAATCGTCTGCACAAATAACGGCACGAGGAAGGTCGAGCCGTACAACCCCACGCCGTAAGCAAAGCCGACCGCCGCAGCCGCAGCGAAGACCGGGTCACGGAATACACGCGGATCAAACATCGGGTGGCTGCGGCGGAGCTCCCAAGCCACAAAGGCGGCGCCGCATGCCAAGGTACCGGTGACTACGAGCGCGAAGCCCAACTGCGACAAGTCCTGTCGCTGCGCCTGCGCGAGTCCGCCCAAGACAAACAGGAGGAAGGCACACAGCAGCAATAAGCCCATGCTGTCGAAGGTGGGCCGCCGCGCCGCGCCCCCCTCGAAACAAGCGAGCCGCGACGGCGCGAGCACAAGCCCTGCGAGACACAGTGGCAGTGTGACGAAAAACACCGCGCGCCAGCCGAACAGCTGCCCAAGCAGTCCCCCAAGTGCCGGACCGATCGCCGGTGATAGCACGACACCGAGACCGTACGCGGCCATCGCACTGCCGCGCTCTTCAGGCGGATAGACCTCGAACAATGCGATCATCGCGAGCGGCTGGATCACGCCCGCGATCGCCCCCTGCACAATACGAGACAGGATCAACTCATCGATCGAGGTCGCGAATCCGCCGGCCAGCGATACCGCTACGAATATGAACAAGGCAACCGTGTAGGTCCGGCGCACTCCGTAAGCCCGCACCCACCAAGCTGTCGTCAGCATCGTCGCGGCCATCGCTGCGAGAAAACCAGTCGCAAGCCACTGCACGCGTCCCTGTCCGACCCCAAAGTCGCGCATTACGTCGTGCAGCACGACATTGACGATGGTCGTTGCGAGCACCACCGCGGTCGTGCCCAGCATGACCGTCAGTGCGACGCCCCGCCGCACGGCTCCGTCCGGCGTGCGAGTCAACCGACCGCCTGCGAGAGCTCCGGGACAACCTCGAACAGGTCGCCAACCAGGCCGTAATCGGCGACCTGGAAGATCGGCGCTTCCGGATCCTTGTTGATCGCGACGATCACCTTGGAGTCCTTCATGCCGGCCAGGTGCTGGATCGCACCCGAGATGCCCACCGCGATGTAGAGCTGCGGCGCGACGATCTTGCCGGTCTGGCCGACCTGGTAGTCGTTCGGCACATAGCCCGCGTCGACCGCGGCACGCGAGGCGCCCAGCGCCGCGCCCAGCGCGTCGGCGAGCGGCTCGAGCAGCTTGTGGTAGTTCTCGCCGCTGCCGAGGCCGCGGCCGCCCGAAACGATGATCTTCGCCGCGCCGAGTTCCGGGCGCTCGCTCTTCGTGAGGTCGCGGCCCTTGACGCTGGTCAGGCCCAGATCGGCCGCGGCGCCAAGCGCTTCCACTGCCGCCGCGCCGCCCTCATTTGCCACCATCGCGGCCGCCTCGAAGGCGGTGGTGCGCACGGTCATCACCTTCACGGCGTCGTCCGACTTCACGGTGGCCATCGCGTTGCCGGCGTAGATCGGGCGCACGAAGGTGTCGGCCGACTCCACGGCGACGATGTCGGAGATCTGTGCGACGTCGAGCAGCGCGGCGACGCGCGGCGCGACGTTCTTGCCGTTGGCGGTGCTGGGGGCGAGGATGTGGGTGTAGCCGGCGGCCTCATTTGCCACCACTGCCACGACGAGGGCGGCCACGTTCTCGGCGGTCTGCGAGTCGTAGTGGGCAGCATCGGCGACGCGCACCTTCGCGACACCCGCGACCTTCGCCGCCTCCGCGGCGGCGGCGGCGCAGTTGGCACCGGCGACCAGCACATGCACCTCGCTGCCGAGCTGGGCCGCGGCCGAGACGGTGTTGAGGGTCGCGGCCTTCAGGCTCGCGTTGTCGTGTTCTGCAATAACCAGGATCGCCATGTTCAGATCACCTTCGCTTCGTTCTTGAGCTTGTCGACGAGTTGCGCGACGTCCGCGACGCGCACGCCGGCGCTGCGCTTCGGCGGCTCGGCCACTTTCAGCGTCGCCAGGCGCGGGGCGACATCGACGCCGAGGTCGGCCGGCTTCACCGTGTCGAGCGGCTTCTTCTTCGCCTTCATGATGTTCGGCAGCGTCGCGTAGCGCGGCTCGTTCAGGCGCAGGTCGGTGGTGACGACCGCCGGCAGCTTGATCTCGACGGTTTCCAAACCGCCGTCGATCTCGCGCATGACCGTGGCGACGCCCTCGCCCAGCTGAACCTTGGACGCGAAGGTGGCCTGCGGCCAGCCCATCAGCGCCGCCAGCATCTGGCCGGTCTGGTTCGAGTCGTCGTCGATCGCCTGCTTGCCGCAGATCACCACCGTCGGCTGCTCCTTGTCGCACAGCGCCTTCAGCAGCTTCGCCACGGCGAGCGGCTGCAGGTCGGCGTCAGATTCAACCAGGATGCCGCGGTCGGCACCGATCGCCATCGCGGCACGGATCGTCTCCTGACAGGCCGCGACACCGCAGCTCACCGCGACGACCTCGGTCGCCACGCCCGCTTCCTTCAGGCGCACCGCCTCTTCCACTGCGATCTCGTCGAAGGGGTTCATCGACATCTTCACATTCGCGATATCGACGCCGGTGCCGTCAGCCTTCACTCGCACCTTGACGTTGTAATCGACTACGCGTTTGACGGGTACCAGGATCTTCATGCATTCACCTCATCTGTTGGTTCTTCGGGTGACGCGCCATCCGCCTCCTCGCTGCCGCGCCGGTAGCGGTTGACCGTCTCGCCGTGTGCGATCGCGTGGCCCGCGGCGTCGGTCACCTCGGTAGTCGCGAAAAAAATGCTGCGGCCGCCGACACGCACCCGGCCGCGTGCCCGCAGCGTGCCGGTCGCAACCTGGCCGGTGAAGCTCGTGTTCAGCGACAGTGTCACGGCCTTGCGCACGCGCTCCGGCGAGCCCGAATACAGGCCGGCGAGCGTGCAGGCGACGTCGATCAGCGTCGCGAGCACGCCGCCATGCACGGAACCCGCACGATTCAGGTGTTGGGGGCCGAGCGCCAACTCGACTTCGACGCGGCCCGGCGCCCACTCGACGACCCGGCACCCGAGCGCGCGCGCGAAACCCTCACCGATCGCGCTGTCATTGATCGCGGCGGCCGCTTCGGCCTCAGCGCGCGAAGTACAGCTCATGCAGCGCCTCCAGGCTCACCTCGGCGGCAGGCTGCGAGAGCACGACCTTTCCGCTCTGCATCAGGTAGACCTGGTCCGCGACACCAACCGCCTTGTGCGTGTTCTGCTCGACGAGCACGATCGTGCGGCCCTCCTCCTTCAGCCGCGCGAGGATCTCGAAGAGTTCGTTGACGACGACCGGCGCGAGGCCGAGCGATGGTTCGTCGATGATCAGCAGCTTCGGATCCGACATCAGCCCGCGCGCCATCGCCAGCATCTGCGCTTCGCCGCCCGAGAGCGTGCCGGCGAGCTGCGTGCGCCGTTCGTGCAGGCGCGGGAACATCGCATAGGCCTTGTCGCAGTTGGCCTGCGAGGCGGCCCGGTGCGCCTTGGGGAAGGCGCCGAGCATCAGGTTCTCCTCGATCGTCATGTCCTTGAAGATCATGCGGCCTTCGGGAATCATCGCCACCCCGCGTTCGAGCATGTGCCAGGTCGAGCTGCCATCGAGCGGCTGGCCGTTCAGCCGGATGCTGCCCTGGCTGAGCGGGACGAGGCCCATGATCGCGCGCAGCAGCGTGGTCTTGCCGGCGCCGTTGGGGCCGATGATGGTCGTCAGTTGCCCAGTCGGCACCGAGATGGAGAGGTCCCACAGAATGTTGATCGCGCCGTAGCCGGCGCGGACGTTGGCAATCTCAAGCATCGCTCGCCCCCGTGTAGCTCTTCATTACTTCCGGATCGCGGAAGACCTCGTCGGGCGTGCCGTCGGCGATCAGTTCGCCGAAGTTGAGCACCGCGACGCGATGGCACAGATTGCTGATGGTCTCGATGTCATGCTCGATGATCAGGATGCCGACGGCAAACTTCTCATGCAGTTCCTTGAGCATGCCCATGAAGCGGCGCTTGCCGTTGGTTTCGAGACCCGCCAGCACCTCGTCGAGCATCAGCAGCTTCGGGTTCGTCGCGAGCGCCTTCGCGACCTCGAGCGCCTTCAGCTCGGTCAGCGCCAGCTCGGTCGCCGCGTGGCGCTCGGCCTTGTCAGTGAGGTTGGTGAAGTCGAGTACCTCGTCGATCTTGCGCGCATCGACCGCACCGGTACCGAAGCGCTGCGCGACGATCAGGTTCTCGCGCACCGTCAGCTCGTGCATCGGCTGCGGGACCTGGAAGGTGCGGCCGATGCCCATGCGTGCGCGCCGGTGCAGCGGGGTGCGCAGCATGTCCACCGAGTCGAACAGGATGCGCCCGCTCGACGGCTTGACCAGCCCCGACACCGCATTGAACAGCGTCGTCTTGCCGGCGCCGTTGGGCCCGACCAGGCCGACCACTTCATGCGAGCCGACCGACAGGGAGACGGTATTGACCGCCGTCAGGCCGCCGAAGCGGACCGAGAGATCTTCAAGCCGCAGCATGTTTCCTCCGTGAGTCCTTGCGCAGCAGCGGCATCAGGCCGCCCGGACTGAAAATGATCATCGCCACCAGCAGCGCACCGAGCACGAGCTGGTGCCCCGACGGGATCAGGCTCTTGAAGATCAGTTGGTCGACCAGATAGACCGTCACCGCGCCGACAAGCGGCCCGAGGATCGTGCGATAGCCGCCGAAGATCGCCGCGACGATCGGCAGCGTCACCCACAGCCCGCTGAACGCGTAGTCGGGCTCGAGGAAGTTGATGTAATGCACGTTGAACGCACCGACTACGCCCGTCATGAAGGCCGACACGAAGAGCATCAGCGCCTTGAGCAGGGTGCTGTTGACGCCGACGACGCGCGTCGCGTCCTCGCTGTCGTGCATCGCGCGCAGCGCGATGCCGTAGTGGCTCGCACGGATCGCCCGGTACGCGGCGACGAACGCCAGCAGCACGGTCAGGATGATCAGGTAGCTGCCGGTCTTGCCGCTGAGGTCGAAGCCCATCAGTTCGGGAAAGCGCGGCACGCTCGCGAGGCCCGCCGAACCGCCGGTCACCGAACTCCACTCGGTCGCGATGATCTTGAAGATGTGCGCATAGGCGAGAATCGCGAGCGCGAAGTACGGCCCCTTCAGACGCAGCACCGGCAGCATCACGAGCGACGCGACAACCGCGCCGACGCCGCCGAGCAGCATCGCCGCGAATATCGGCATGCCGGCCTTCATCGTCAGCAGCGCCGAGACATACGCGCCGACACCGAAGAACGCCGAATGGCCGAAACTCACCATGCCACCGAGGTTGCCCAGCAGCGCCCACGCGAGCGCGATGCCGCCGATGATCATCGCCGCGACGATCAGGCTCATGACGTAGTTGTTACTGCCGAGCAGCAGTGGCACGGCGACGTACGCGGCGGCGATCACCGCGAGTCCGGTTTTCGAAACGTACATGCTCATCCCCTCCTCGCCTTGGCGCCGAAAAGACCGTTCGGCATCAGGAACAGCACCAGCAGGAACAGCGCCATGCCGACCAGCTCCTGCAGCGCGGAACTCGCGAGCGTCACGGTCAGCGCCTCGGCGATGCCCAGCAGCAGTCCGCCGACCATCACGCCCGGGATCGAGCCGATACCGGCCAGCACGGTGATGATGAAGGCCTTGACGGTGAGCGCGTGACCGAACGCGGGCTGGATCACGCCGTAGCTGAAGATTGCGACCCCGGCGAAGGAGGCGAGGATGCCGGCAACGACGAAGGAGACGATCTCGGTCGTGCGCGGATTGATGCCCATGAGCTTGGCCGCATCGCGGTTGCTCGACACCGCGCGCACCGCGCGCCCGTACCAGCTGCGCGACAGCCACCACCACAGCCCGGCCATCAGCACCGAGGCGACGACGAAGAACAGCAGTTCACTGCGCATGCTGTAGAACGGCCCGACGACCACCGCATCCTGAAACCACGCGGAAGAGGTCGAACGCACGTCCGCCGACCAGATCAGCAGCACCGCGTTCGTCAGGATGATGCCGATGCCATAGGTGAGGATCAGCGAATTGAGCTCGCGGTCTTTGCGGATCAGGCTCACGAGGAAATACACCAGCACCGCGCAGGTGCACACCAGCACCAGCGCCAGCGGGATGGCGAACAGGGGGCTGAGGCCGAGCTTCGACTCGACCATGTAGGCCATGTAGGCGGCGAGCAGCACGAGTTCGCCGTGGGCGAGGTTGATCACCTTCATGGTCCCGAAGACCAGCGCCAGACCGAGGGCGATCAGGGCGTAAGAGCCGCCCTGAAGCACCCCGGAGTAGAGCGCCTGCAGGATGAGTTCCGACATGTAGGAATTGCTCCGAGTGATGCGACGGGCGCAGGCCACGGGGGGCGCCGCTGCGTCCGTCGCCTGCGGCAGGAAACGCGCGTGCTTACCAGGGAACGCCGGGGAAATTCATCTTCCCCGTCGCCGCGTCGCTGGGCCAGACGATCGCGATCTTGCCGTTCTGGTGCTGCCCCATGCGATGCACGAAGTTGATGTTGTCGCCCTTGTCGTTGAAGCGCACGCGCCCGATCAGCGTCTCGCGGTCGGTCTTCGCGAGCTCCTCGGCGACGCCGCCCTTCTTCAGCGTGCCCTTGTCGGCGGCGCGCGCGATCGCCTCGAACAGGATCATCGACTGCACGTAGCCGAACTGGCCGAGGTAGTCGGGTTCCTTGTTGTAGAGCTTCTTGTAGGCGTCGGCGAAAAGCTTGCCGTCAGCGCTCTTGAACTCCGCCGGGAAGGGCAGCAGCGCCGTGCCATACACCGAGGGCATCAGGTCGGGGAAGTCCGCGACCATCTTGGGCGTCGCCAGCGACCACACGCCGATCATCGCCTTGACGTCGGGCTTGAGCACCTTGGCGGCGCGCAGGATGCCGACGTAGTCGTTCTCATAGCCGGCCATCAGGATCACTTCGGACTTGTCCTGCAGCCGGATCTTGTTGATGATCGGCTTGAAGTCGGTGATCGCCGGGTCGAACGCATGCATGCCGACGGTCATGCCCGTTGCCGTGAGTTCCTTCTGCACGTCCTTCGCGAGGTCAGCGGTCGCCTCCTTGGTCGAGTAGATGACTGACGCCGACTTGACCTTCATGTCGGCCAGCAGGCCTACCATCGCCTTGCGGTAACCGGCGGTGTTGTTGATGCGGAAGAAGGTCTTGATTCCGCGCTCGGTCAGGCTGTCGTCGACGCCACCCGAGGTGATGTAGGGCAGGCCAAGCTTGTTCGCGGCGTCGGAGGCCGGGCCGATGTTGTTCGACCCGTAGCCGCCGGTGATCGCGACGACGCCCTGCCCGGCAAGCTTCTCGACTGCGGCGATGGCCTTGGCGGGGGCCGATTCGTCGTCGGCGGTGATGACCTTGATGGTGTGCTTGCCGTTGGTCTTGTTGAACACCTCGACCGCGACCGAGATGCCCTCGTTCATGCCCGAACCCACGCGCGCCAGCGAGCCGGTCAGCGGGATCTCCGCGCCGACGAGGAGCTCCTCGGCGGACGCGACGCCCGCGGTCAGCGACAAGGCCAACGCGGCCAGCTTGAGTTTGCTCCGAATGATGCAGTTCCAGTCCATTTTCGTCCTCCTCCATTCATTGATCGGGGTCCGCACCGGGCCCCCGTCTTCCCGCGAAAACCGCTGCACCTCAGCGCGGTCTTCCATCCTTGACAGTCTTGTCCTGTGCCCTTGCGCGATACATGTCCTGCGCTTGCTGCTTGAGCTGCCCCTTCAGGATCTTTCCGGTCGCCGCCGCCGGCATCGCCTGCATCACGACGATTTCGGACGGGCACTTGTAGGGCGACAGTTGCCCGGCGAGGTAACCCTGCAGATCCTCGATGCTCACACTGCGCGTCGGGTCCAACTCGACGAAGGCGACGACCTCCTCGTTGCCCTCTCCGACCTCGCGCCCGACCACCGCCGACTGCGTGACCGCCGGATGCGAGTTCAGCGCGGCCTCGACCTCGACCGGGTAGACGTTGAAGCCGGAGCGGATGATCAGCTCCTTGGTGCGGCCGACGACGAACAGCGCCCCGCCGGCATCGCGCCGGACCACGTCGCCGGTATTGAGCCAGCCGCCGGGCCGCATCGTGTCGGCGGTAAGCTCGGGCTCGTGGTAGTAGCCCTTCATCACGTTCGGCCCGCGCACCCAGAGCTCGCCGGGCTCGCCGCCGGGGACGTCGGCACCGTCCTTATCGACGACGCGGATCTCGATGCCGGGGATTACTTGCCCGACCGAGGTGTCACGGCGGGGGGCGTCGATACGGGTCTGGCTGATCGTCGGCGAGCTTTCGGTCATGCCGTAACCGTTGTGCAGCGTCTGCCCGAAGAACTGCTCGACTTCATCCTTCAGCGTCGGATCGAGCGGCGAGCCGCCGGCGTAAATGAAGCGCAGCCGCGTTTTTTCGGGCGTCCACTTGCCGCGCGCGAATTCGAGCAGGCGCGCATACATCGCCGGCACGCCCTGCAGCACGGTGATGCCGTCGTCCTGGAGCGCATCGATCAGCGCCTGCGGCGAGTAGCGCGGCACGACATGCAGCGCGGCGCCGGCGTAGAGCGTGCCGAGCATCACCGACGCGAGACCATACACGTGCGAGATCGGCAGCACGCCATACACGCAGTCCTGCGGCCGGAGCTGGCGCAGCCGGCTCGACACCGCGGCGATGAACAGCAGGTTGCGATGCGTCAGCATTACACCCTTCGGATGGCCGGTCGTGCCGGTCGTGTAGATCAGCGCCGCCACCTGGCTGGCGCCGTCCGGCTCGACCGGCTCGGGCGTGCAGCTTTCGTTGAGCGCGCCGATCGCGATTTCACCGAAGCGTGCCAACGTCGTCCGCGCCGCCTCGTGGCGCGCCGCGTGCGCGGCGGCGTCCGGCGACACGGCGACGGTGTAGATGACTCGGCGCGCGCCGCTGTGCTCGCGGATCACGTCGATCTCGCGCGGCGACAGACGGGCGTTGACGTTCACCACCCAGGCGTCGCACTGCGCGAGCGCGAAGATCAGCGCGATCTGCGCGGTGCAGTTTTCGCCGACGATCATCACGCGGTCTCCCGGGCGCACGTCGAGCCGGCGCAACAGCGCGGCGCCTTCGTCGACCGTCGCGGCGAGTTCATGCCAAGTCCACGTGACTCCGCCTTCCGACACGGCCACCGCATCCGGCGTGGCCGCCGCCCAGCGGCGTGGGATCTCGTTCAGACGCTGCGGCAATTCGGCCAACAGCGCGTCGTCCTGCGCACCCATCACGCGGCCGCCCTGATCATGTTGCGCGCGATCACGAGCTGCTGGATCTGGCTCGTGCCCTCGTAGATGCGGAACAGGCGCACGTCACGGTAGAAACGCTCGGCCGCGTACTCCGCGATGTAGCCCGCGCCGCCGTGGATCTGCACGCTGCGGTCGGCGACGCGCCCGCACATCTCGGACGCAAAAAGCTTGCAGCACGAGGCCTCGGTCGACACATCCTCGCCCGCGTCGCGACGGCGCGCGGCGTCGAGCACCATCGAGCGCGCGGCGTAGATTTCGGCCTTGCTGTCGGCGAGCATCGCCTGGATCAGCTGGAACTCGGCGATCGGCTTGCCGAACTGCACGCGCTCCATGGCATAGCGCAGCGCGTCGTCGAGCATGCGCTCGGCCGCGCCGACACACACCGCGGCGATGTGCAACCGCCCCTTGTCGAGCACCTTCATCGCGGTCTTGAAGCCGACACCTTCGAGGCCGCCGATGACATTCGCGGCCGGCACCCGGCAGTTCTCGAAGATCACGTCGCAGGTGTGCGCGCCCTTCTGCCCCATCTTCTTGTCGATCTTGCCGAGCGACAGCCCCGGCGTGCCGGCCTCGACGATGAAGGCGGAGATCGCGTCGGCACCTTTCTTCTGAGGGTCGGTGCGCGCCATCACGGTGAAGATGCTCGCCTCCGGCGCATTCGTGATGAAGCGTTTGGTGCCGTTCAGCACATAGAAGTCGCCGTCGCGCACGGCCGTGGTTTTCAGCGAGGCTGCGTCCGAACCCGAGCCCGGCTCGGTCAGCGCAAAGGATCCGATGATCTCGCCCGCGGCGAGCCGGGGCAGATAGCGCTGCTTCTGCTCCTCGGTGCCGTCGATGACGATGCCCTGGGAGCCGATGCCGTTATTGGTGCCGATCAGCGAGCGGAAGGCCGGCGACGTCTTCGCGATCTCGAAGGCGACGCGCACCTCCTCTTCCATCGTCAGGTTCAGGCCGCCGTACTGCTCGGGAATCGAGAGCCCGAACAGGCCCAGCTCGCGCATCTCGGCGACGATGTCCGCGGGGATCTCGTCGGTTTCGGCGACGAGCGCCTCGTTCGGCACGAGACGCTCGCGCACGAAGCGCGAAACGCCGTCCAGCAACAGGTTCAGGGTTTCGGGATCTCGAATCATGTCTTCCTCAATCGGAGTGGGGGGTTGTTCACACCCGGCCCATGTCTGTTTCCACCTTGCGCACAAGCTGAACCAGACGGGGGCCGAGATCGTTCTCGAGCTTTTCGCGCGGCAGCAGGAAACCGGGGCCGCCGCAGTTGAAGGCCATCGACTTTTCGCGCTCGATGCCGAGCAGCGGCACGCCGACGGAGTGGATGTCCTGGTGCCACTCGCCGACCGACATGCAGAACCCGCGCTCTGCGTAGTCGCGCTGCGCCTGCTCGATGCCGAGCTTGATGCGCGGCCAGTTCTCTTCGTCGGCGAGGCGGATGTGGTCCATCAGGTAATCGAATTCGCGCTCGGGCAGACTGCACAGCAGCGCCTTGCCCATCGCGGTCGTCGCGATCGGGATGCGCGAACCCACGGTGAGTTGCAGCGTCACACGCGCGCTGCTGCGGCAGCTTTCGACGTACACCATGCTCAGGCGGTCGCGCACGCCAAGCGAAACCGAGGCACGCGAGTACTCCGCGAGCTCCTGCATCGCCGGCCGCGCGATGTCGCGCACGTCCAGGTTCGCGAGCATCGAATAGCCCAGCGCCAGCACGCCCGAGGCCAGGCGGTACTGCCCCTGGCTCTCCGAGTACGCGAGATAGCCCAGCTTCGTCAGCGTGTGCGTCAGCCGCGACACCGTCGGCTTCGGAATCCCGGTGCGCGCCGCCAGCTCGGCGTTGGCGAGGTAGGCCTCGCCCGGCCGGAAGCAGCGCAGGATTTCCAGCCCCCGCGCCAGCGCATTGACGAACTGACGATCCTTGCTTTCCTCGTCATCGCCGAACACCCGGATTTCACTGTCCATAACCATTTCCTCATGCCTCCACTTCATCGGTTCTTCATCGGTCGCCGGTGAAGGCGACGCCATCGTTGCACACGTGAAAGCCGTGCGTCAACATTTTTGCGAAACACGCGTTCGCACAGCGAAATTCAGCTACCCATCGTCTTATTTCCTCAAAATTCCTTCAAGCCCCTATTCCTAAACGACTTTATGGCCACCGATCCACACACCCTGAAACGGAATCGACCGTTTACATCGTTCGAATTCCGCTGTAACGTTTCGCACAGATCGTTTTGCGAACCACTGTTTCGCTGTGCGAACGATTCAAAAGCAAACCACACAGGAGCAGTGATGAGCACAGAAGTCCTGGTCGAACGCCCCGCCCCGGGCGTTGCCGTGATTCGGATCAATCGCACCGAAGCCCGCAATGCGCTGAACCAGTCGGTGCGCGTCGCGCTGGCGGATAACTTCACGGTACTGGGCAACGATCCCGAGGTGCGCTGCATCGTGCTGACCGGCTCCGAGCGGATTTTCGCAGCCGGCGCCGATCTCCGCGATCTCGCCGAACGCAGCGCGGTCGACATGATGCTGCGTAACACCCATCGCCTGTGGCAAGCCATCGCCGCCTGCCCGAAACCGGTCATCGCGGCGGTCAACGGTCTCGCACTCGGCGGCGGCTGCGAGCTCGCGATGCACGCCGACATCATTGTCGCGGGCGAAGGTGCGGCCTTCGGCCAGCCCGAGGTGCGCGTGGGCATCATGCCCGGCGCCGGCGGCACGCAGCGGCTGACGCGCGCGATCGGCAAGTTCCGCGCGATGAAGATGGTGCTCACCGGCCAGCCGGTCGCCGCGCGTGAGGCGCTCGAGATGGGCCTCGCGAGCGAGGTCGTCGCCGATGCCGAAGTGTTTTCGCGCGCGCTCGCACTCGCCGCCGAGATCGCCGCGCTGCCGCCGCTCGCGGTGATGCAGATCAAGGAGGTCGTGCTCGCCGGCCAGGACGCCTCGCTCGATGCCGCGCTCGCGCTCGAACGCAAGGCCTTCCAGCTCCTCTTCGCGAGCGAGGACCAGAAGGAAGGCATGCGCGCCTTCCTCGACAAGCGCCAACCCGAATACCAAGGACGCTGAACCATGCTCGATTCCACCCGCAACGACCTCCTGCTCGGCGTCGTCGGCACCGGCCTGATGGGCCGCGGCATTGCCCAGATCGCCGCCCAAGGCGGCGTGCGCGTGCTGTTGCACGACGCCCGCCCGGAAGCTGCCGCCGAAGCGCGCGAGGCGATCGCGCAAACCCTTGCGACGCTCGCCGGAAAGGGCAGGATTTCTGCCGACGACGCGGCCGCCGCCACTGCGCGCCTCGGTATCGCCGACTCGCTCGACGCGCTGGCCGACTGCCACGTCGTCGTCGAGGCGATCGTCGAACGGCTCGACGCGAAGCGTGAACTCTTCGCCCGCCTCGAAGGCATCGTCGGCGACGCGTGCGTGCTCGCGACCAACACCTCTTCGCTGTCGGTGACCGCCATCGCCGCCGGCTGCCGCGTGCCCGGGCGCGTCGGCGGCTTCCACTTCTTCAGCCCGGTGCCGCTGATGAAGATCGTCGAGGTCATCGACGGCGCGATGACCGAAGCGTGGGTCGGCGACGCGCTCACCGCGCTCGCGCGGCGCATGGGCCACCAGCCTGTGCGCGCGCAGGACACGCCGGGGTTCATCGTCAATCACGCCGGCCGCGCCTTCGGCACCGAGGCGCTACGCATCCTCGGCGAAGGCATCGCCGGCGTCGCCGACATCGACCGCATTCTGCGCGAAGCCGCCGGTTTCCGCATGGGGCCGTTCGAGCTCCTCGACCTCACGGGGCTCGACGTCTCGCATCCGGTGATGGAATCGATTTACGACCAGTACTACCAGGAGCCGCGCTACCGCCCGTCGCCGATCACGCGCCAGCGCCTCGCCGCGGGCCTGCTGGGCCGCAAGAGCGGGCGCGGCTTCTACGTCTATCGCGACGGCAAGGCCGAGGTGCCGGCCGAGGACGCGCCGCCGCCCCGCACCGACACCCCGGTGTGGCTGAGTCGGCGCAACGCCGCCGCGGCCGAACGCGTCGCGGCGCTCCTCAGCAAGCTCGGCGCGCCGCTCGAGACTGGCGCGCGCCCGAGCGCCGACGCGCTGTGCCTCGTCCTGCCGCTCGGCGAGGACGCGACCGCCGCGGCGCTCGCCGAAGGGCTGGACCCCGCGCGCACGCTCGCGCTCGACCCCCTGACTCTCGACGGCCGCCGCACACTGATGCGCACGCCGCTCACGCGCCGCGACCTCGCGGAGGCCGCGCGCGGCCTCCTCGCCGCCGACGGCACACCGGTCACGGTGATCAACGACAGCCCCGGCTTCGTCGCGCAGCGCGTGCTCGCGACGATCGTCAACATCGGCTGCGACATCGCCCAGCAGCGCATCGCCACCCCCGAGGACATCGACCGCGCGGTGACGTTGGGCCTCGGCTATCCGAAGGGTCCGCTCGCGCTGGGCGACGCGCTCGGCGCCGCGACCGTGCTCGCGATCCTCGACGCGATGCACGCGATCTACCGTGATCCGCGCTACCGGCCGAGCCCGTGGCTCGTGCGCCGCGCGCGGCTGAACGTCTCCTTGCTGACCCCCGAAGACTGACCCATTACACATAAGGAATCCCCATGCTCGACGCTTACATCTACGACGGCTTGCGCTCGCCGTTCGGCCGCCATGCCGGCAAGCTCGCCCCTGTGCGCCCCGACGACCTCGTCGCGACCGTGATGCGTGAACTCGTCGCCCGTTCGCCCTTCCGCCCTGAACAGATCGAGGACGTGATCCTCGGCTGCACCTCGCAAGCCGGCGAGGACAGCCGCAACGTCGCGCGCAATGCGTTGCTCGCGGCAGGCCTGCCGCCCACGGTGCCCGGCCAGACCGTCAACCGCCTGTGCGCGAGCGGCCTCGCCGCGGTGCTCGACAGCGCCCGCGCAATCACGACCGGCGAAGGCGAGCTCTATCTCGCCGGCGGTGTCGAGAGCATGAGCCGCGCCCCCTTCGTCGTCGCGAAGGCGGAAGCCGCCTACAGCCGCGACTTCAAGGTCTACGATTCGACGATCGGCGCCCGCTTCCCGAACCCCAAGGTCGTCGAGCAGTACGGCGGCGACTCGATGCCCGAGACCGGCGACAACGTCGCGGCCGAGTTCGGCATCACGCGCGACCAGGCCGACCGCTTCGCCGCCGCGTCACAGGCGAAATACGCGGCGGCGAAGGAAGCCGGCTTCTTCGCCGGCGAGATCCTGTCCATCAGCGTGCCTACGGGGCGCAAGACCCCGCCGCTGACCGTCAGCGAAGACGAGCACCCCCGCCCCGACACGACCTACGACACCCTTGCGAAACTGAAACCCCTCTTCGAAGGCGGCGTCGTCACCGCCGGCAACGCCTCCGGTCTCAATGACGGCGCCGCGGCGCTGCTGATCGGCAACGCCGCGGTCGGCGAACGCGCCGGCGCGAAACCGATCGCGCGCATCCTAGCGGGCGCCGCGGCCGGCGTCGAGCCGCGCATCATGGGCGTCGGCCCGGCCTACGCGATCCCGAAGGCGCTCGAACGCGCCGGCCTCACGCTCGCCGACATGGACATCATCGAGATCAACGAGGCTTTCGCGTCGCAGGTGCTGGGCTGCCTGAAGCTGATGAACGTCGCCTTCGACGATCCGCGCGTCAATCCCAACGGCGGCGCCATCGCGATCGGCCACCCGCTGGGCGCCTCCGGCGCACGCCTCGCGCTGACCGTCGCGCGACAGCTGCAGCGTACCAACGGCCGCTACGCCGCGATCAGCCTGTGCATCGGCGTCGGCCAGGGGCTGGCGATCATCATCGAGCGCGTCTGAGAACGGGACAGGAGACGAAGATGACCGAAGGCGCCCTGTCCCACCTCCGCGTGCTCGACCTGTCGCGCGTGCTCGCCGGCCCCTGGGCCGGCCAGACGCTCGCCGACCTGGGCGCCGACGTCATCAAGGTCGAACGCCCCGGCAGCGGCGACGACACCCGCGGCTGGGGCCCGCCCTACCTCAAGGACCGCGACGGCGAGGACACCCGCGAAGCGGCCTACTACCTCGCCGCGAACCGCGGCAAGCGCTCGGTGACGATCGACATCACGCGCCCCGAGGGCCAGGCACTGGTGCGCGAGCTGGCCGCCGAGAGCGACATCCTGATCGAGAACTACAAGGTCGGCGCGCTCGCGCGCTACGGCCTCGGCTACGAGGACATCCGCAAGCTCAATTCGCGCCTCATCTACTGCTCGATCACCGGCTTCGGACAGAACGGGCCGCTCGCCGAGATTCCCGGCTACGACTTCATCATCCAGGCGATGGGCGGCATGATGAGCATCACCGGCGAACGCGACGAACTGCCCGGCGGTGGCCCGCAGAAACTCGGCATCGCCTTCGCCGACCTGATGACCGGCATGTATGCGACCGTCGCGATCCTCGCCGCGCTCGCGCACCGCGACGTCAGCGGCACCGGCCAGTACATCGACATGGCGTTGCTCGACGTGCAGGTCGCGAGCATGTCCAACATGAACCTCAACTACCTCACCTCGGGCCGCGTGCCGGGACGCCACGGCAACGCCCACGCGAACATCGTGCCCTACCAGGTCTTCCCCGCACAGGACCTGCCCTTCGTGGTCGCCGCCGGCAACGACGGACAGTTCGCGAAACTCGCCGCGGTCGTCGGCCGCCCGGAACTCGCCGTCGACCCGCGCTTCGCGACCAACGCCGGCCGCGTGCGCCATCGCGAGGAGCTGATCCCGCTGCTCGAGGCGCTCTTCCGCGAGCGCCCCGCGCAGCACTGGATCGACGCGCTCGGCGCGGCCGGCGTCCCGAGCGGGCCGATCAACGATATCGCCCAGGCGCTCGACCACCCGCAGGTGCGCCATCGCGGCATGCGCATCGAGCTGCCCCACCCGCAGGCCGGCACGGTGCCGCTCGTCGCGAGCCCGTTCAAGCTCTCCACGACGCCGGTCCGCTACGATCGGCCGCCGCCGCTGCTTGGCGAACACACGCGGGAGATCCTCGCCAACCGCCTCGGCCGCACTAGTGCCGAGATCGAGGCCCTGCACGCGCGCGGGGTGATCTGATGACGACGACGCCCCTCGACGACGCAACCGGCGCGCGCCTGATCGTCGAACGCCACGGCCCGGTGCTGCAGCTCACCCTCAGCAATCCGGCGCTGCGCAACGCCCTGCACCCCGACATCTACGCCGCCGGCCTCACCGCCGTCACCGACGCCGCCGCCGACCCGACGCTCGGTGCGATCGTCCTGACCGGCGACGGTGCGCACTTCTGCGCCGGCGGCAACGTCAAGCGGCTCGCCGCGAACCGCCAGCGCCCGCCCGAAATCCAGCGCGACGGCATCGAGTGCTTCCACCGCTGGGTACTGGCGCTGCGCCGCTGCCCGCTGCCCATCGTCGCCGCGGTCGAAGGCAGCGCCGCCGGCGCGGGATTCTCGCTCGCGCTCGCCTGCGACCTCATCGTCGCCGCCGAGAGCGCGAAGTTCGGCATGGCCTACGTCAAGATCGGCCTGAGCCCCGACGGTGGCGGCTCGGCCTTCGCCGGCCGCGCGCTGCCGCGCCAGCTCGCCGCCGAACTGCTGCTCACGGGCGCCCCGATCGACAGCCGGCGCCTGCAGGCGCTCGGCGTCGTCAATCGCGTCGTCGCCGACGGCACCGCGCTCGCCGAGGGGCTCGCGCTCGCACAAGGGCTCGCGCGCGGGCCGCGCCACGCCCAAGCCCGCATCAAGGCGTTGCTCGACGCCGCGCCTACGACCCCGCTCGAGATGCAACTCGCCTTCGAACGGGACCACTTCCTCGACAGTCTGTTCGGCCCCGAAGCGGCCGAAGGCGTCGAAGCCTTCTGCGCGAAGCGTGCGCCCGATTTCAGCCGGAGCACGATGTGAAGATGCCCGAGTTGAACGCAACGGAGTCGACCACCCGCGAAATGAACCCGGCCGACCAGCCCCCGACCTTCCGCACCCGCATCACCGAACTCTTCGACACGCGCCTGCCGATCGTCGCGAGCGGTCTGCAGTGGTTGTCGAACGCGGATTACGTCGCCGCGGCCGCACACGCCGGCATAATCGGTTTCATCACCGCGGCAAGCTTCGCCGAACTCGACGATCTGCGCCGCGAGATCCGCCGCTGCCGCGAGCTCGCGGATGGCAAGCCCTTCGGCGTCAACATCTCGATGCTACCGAAGCTCGCCAAGGGCGACCGTGTCGATGCCGTCGTCGACCTCGTCTGCGATGAAGGCGTACGCTTCGTCGAGACCGCCGGCCGCAATCCCGAGCCCTACCTGCCGCGTCTGCACGCGGCGGGCATCAAGGTGCTGCACAAGGTGCCGACCGTGCGCCACGCGCGCTCGGCGCAGGCCGCGGGCGTCGACGCGATCACGGTGGTCGGCGCCGAATGCGGCGGCCATCCCGGCACTGAACTGATCGGTACGATGGTTCAGGTCGCCCTTGCCGCGCGCGACCTCACCGTCCCGCTCATCGCCGCGGGGGGTATCGCGACCGGCGCCCAACTCGTCGCCGCGCTGGCGCTCGGCGCCGACGGCGTCGCAATCGGCACACGATTCCTCGTCGCGGAGGAAATCTGGGCGCATCCAGATTACAAAGCCCGGCTTATAGCGGCGCAAGAAACCGACACCGCACTCGTCATGGAGTCGCTCAAGAACACGGTACGCGCGCTTCGTAATGACACTACCGATACTGTCCGGAAGATCGAAATCGAAGCTGGGGGCGACCTTGAAACACTGATGCCACACATCGCAGGCCGGATAGGTCGGCAAGCATACGAGTCGGGTAACACCCGGCACGGCATCCTATCGCTTGGGCAATCTGTTGCCTTTGCCGATCAGGTCGAACCTTTAAACAATATTGTCTGCCGACTTGAAGCGGAAGCGAGAATAGCGCTTGAACAGCTGGACAAGAAATGCAGCCGATGAATCGGCGGGCGCAACGCCGGGATAGTGGCCCCAGTCGGCCAGAAAAGCTGACCGAGACCTACCGGGAATCGGACGAGTTGCAGCGGGCGATGCGCTACAGCGAGATTTTCAGCCGGTCATGGCGCAAGAGGGACCGGGATGTGAGCACCGGATACCTATGGGTATAAAATACTTGTCCAAACGGCCAACAATCAAAAAAATCCTGTAGCGCTTCGAAAAATCCGGGCACGAGGGCGACGCTTCATGGACTTGGTTGGCTACGAATTCCTTCGGCGCAGGCTCAACCTGAGCGCCTTCCCGCTGGCCCATCCGGCGCGGGTGGCGCCGGTCCAGCGCATTATGCATCTGCCGAACGACGGCGTGCAGGTGCCGCGCACCGTTGCGCCCGAGTCCGACCATCCGCTCGATCATGTGCTCTTCTCGCTTCGCCACGAAGGGATCAATCTGCAGGTGCTCGCCGAAGCAATGCCGCACATCCCCGCCGAGGATCTGGTACAGCGCTTGCGCGCGACGCCCTCCGGGCCCTACATCCGGCAAGCGTGCTATCTGTGGGAGTCGTTCACCGGGCGCGAGTTATCCGCAAAGCCGAAGCTTTCGTGGCCTTGTTGCAGCAAGCGCACGAGAACATTGAGCTGACGGAACAGTATCTGTCCGATCTACAGTCCTCGACGCTCTCGAACCCATACGATCGGGCAGCCTGCTTTCGTCACGAGCAGAACTGGCTGCGCGGGGCAAGCAGCGTCACCTATGTGCCGCCGGCCCCCGATCTGCTGACGAGCCTGATGCCTGCCTTCATGGCAATGGCGAACGGCCTGTCCAAACAGATCGACCCGATCGTTGCGGCATCCGTCGAGTCCTTCGGTTTCGTGTTCCTGCACCCCTACATGGATGGCAACGGCCGCCTGTCACGTTTCCAGTTTCATCACGCCTTGTGTCAGTCCGGCCAACTGGAACCGGGCCTGCTGCTGCCCGTGTCGATCGCAATGAAGCGCCACGAGGAGCAGTATCTGCTGGCCCTGCAGTCCTTTTCGAAGCCGGCCCGCAAGCTGTGGGATGTGACGTGGATCGACGAGGATCAGTTCGCGTTCGACTTCAAGGGGCAGCCTTCGATCTATCGCTACTGGGATGCCACGCCTTGCGTCGAGTTCGGCTTCCGGATGGCTGAAGAAGCCCTCAACGTCGATCTACGGCACGAGACCGAGTTTCTCGCGAGCTTCGACCGCATCAGCAGGGCCGTGAACGAGGAATTCGATTTGCGGTCGAACGACCAGCACCTGTTGATCGGATGGGCGCTGCAAAACGGGGGCGCGATCTCGAAGAAACGGCGCAAGCAGTTGATCGAAAGGGTGCCCGCCGAAGCCTTCGAGTTCATAGAAGCGCTGGTGAAGGCTGAACTCGCGCAGCAGGAGGCGCCGAGTCCTTCACGTCCTCGATCCGGTCCCGGCCTCTGAACAGAGTGCCGGGTGGGCATGAGGACATTCGGGCGCCATGCAGGCTCATCGAGCCTTGGCTGCGAAAGCGGCCTCGAAATGACACTTACGTTGAAGCGCTCGGCTCAATGCTCCGGTTCAATTGGCGTCAGCCAGTTCTCCGTGATCACTTCGGGGTACCGTGCGAAGTCCTTCATGTTGTTGGTGACGACCGCAACGCCGAGCGCCACAGCATGGGCTGCAATCAACTTGTCGAGGTGATCCTTCTTGCTCTCGCGAGAGGCCAGTCGGATCGGGCCATACGCAATTGCCGCTTCGGCATCGAACGGCATCACAGGAATATCCTGGATGAGGTCGTCAAGATTGGCGCGCTCGCGCTCCGGATCGGCCGACACCGCTACCCCGTATTGAAGTTCGGCAAAGGTGATTGCTGACATTACGACATCACCCACATAGCACTCGGCAAAGCGTCGAGCGACCTCCTCGGGATGGTTCTTCATCAGATAGATGCACATGTTGGTGTCGAGCATGTAGCGCGCCATCACAGGGCATCCCTTTCGGCTTGCTCCTGATCGCCGCGACCTTCAGCCATGAAGTCCGGGGAGAACCTCGCGAACTTGGCCATTACACCAGCGAGAGACCGACGCGCGGGACGAATGCGCAACTCGTCGCCCACGCGTTCGATTTCCAGCTCGATGTCGGTGCGTTCATAAGCCAGGTCCGATGGGATACGCACGGCCTGTGAATTGCCGTTCTTGAAGGCACGCGTGGTGTGCATGGCAAGCCCCTATGGCGGATGTACGATGTGTGTACATTAGGCCGGGCGAGCTATTTTGTAAATACGTGGATGTACACACATCGGACGAAAGATCCTGGCACCCCGCACGGATCCCCTACCAAACCGAGTCGAATTTAGCGGCCGGCCTCGGGCCGCATCCCATCGGCGGTGGTGCGCAGACCGACGGCGCCTCCGCACGGACGCGGGGCGCCCTCGCGCAATCGCGCTTCGTTCCCCGTGGTCAACTTACGGCGGGAGTTGAACCCGCGGCAATGCGTCCGTGCCGGGTACACAAGACAGGCGGCGCCTGGTCTCCCGGACGCCGCCTAGACTCGCGCCACGCGACGGCTCAGCTCACGCGGACTTCGATCTTGCGGGGACGGAATTCCGAGCGTTTCGGGATGTGCACCGTCAGCACGCCATCCTTCAGGCTCGCTTCGGTTCGCTCCGCGTCCAGCTCGCCGCTCAGCGCAAAGCTGCGCGCATAGCGCGTGGCCTGCACGTCCGCGTACAGCGCTTCCATCCCCTCCGGCATGTCGATCACCACGTCACCCTCTATGGTCAAGCGATGACGATCGGCCTGAACGTTGAGACGGTCCTTCGCGACACCGGGGAGGTCCGCCTCCACCGTGATCCCTTCGCTGTCCTCGAAGATATCAACCAGCGGCATCAGCGTGCGCACCTCCTCACCCGTTTTCACCTGCACTGCGCTTGTGCCGGCGTCTTGCGTCCTTGCAACTTCCGATGTGGTTTCCATGATGCACCTCCATCACGTTCACCGTACTTCGATCTGCCGCGGGCGCACCGATTCGCGGCGCGGGACGGTGATATGCAGGACGCCATCCCGGTAGTTCGCATCCGCGTGTTCGGGATCCACATCCTCGGGCAACGAAACGACCCGACGGAAATCGCCGCCGAAACGCTCGCGCCGGTAGTAGGCGCCCCCTTCCCGGGTCGGCACCTCGCGGCTGCCCGACACTGCCAGCAGACTCTTCTCGATCGAGATGTCGACCGTCTTCGGATCGAGTCCGGCCCCGAAGAGGTAAACGTCCACCCTCTCCGGACTTGCGCCGATGTTGACCTGCGGGAATGAGCCTCTGCGAACGGCCCGGATCCCGGTCGTCCGATTCAGCGTGTCGAACATCCTGTCCATTTCCTCTTCGAACGGCGCGAAATCGTCGAAGATGCTCTTGTCGAAACTGCTCATCCAACTGCCCAACATGACCCCCACGTCCTTTCCGGAAGCCTGATACGTTTCCTCCGTCTAGCGCTTGATTACGTCGCCGGCGTCCACCACCCGCCGATGCTCTTGTCCGTACCCAGCGCCCAGAGCGCGAGTACGGCGACCACCAGACCGACGAGCACTGCATTCCACACGGCCGCCGTGACTCCCGCAAAGCCGAGGATCCACGGCGAGGCCACGAGCCATGCGCCGATTGCCACGCTTGACCACTCTTCCCAAGCCGCGACCTTGAAGAGTTCGAACAACGCGAGTGCTGCGACGAGCGCTCCGGCAATCACCGCATTCCAGGTCGGCGTCGTCTCCATCGCGTAGGAAAACGCCCACGGCGATACCGCGAGCCACACGCCCAAGATGAGATTCACCGGGTCTTGCCAGTGTTTGACTGTTGCTGACATGATCTTCCCTCCGCACACGACGAATGCAGATCACCGTCCGACCGCGAGGGGAGACTGCGGATGGTCGTCACCGGGCAATTCGCTCGACTGACTACCGCGATCCGGTGCGCTCGACCGACCCGCCGTCTCGCCTTGGGGTCATCCGGGTACCTTCACGCTGCTGTTGACCGCGGCGACGAATGCCGGTTCCCATCCCACGCCTCCGCGCGACGCCGGCGCAGGGGTTGGGCGAAATCGGCCGCCGGCACCGGCCGTCCGACCACGAAGCCTTGGACTTCGTCGCAGCCGTGGGCACGCAGGTTCTCCAGTTGCTCGACCGTCTCAACCCCCTCCGCGATGACCTTGAGCTTCAGGCTGTGCGCGACCGCGACGATCGCGCGCACGATCGCGACGCTGTCGGCGTCGTGCGCGATGTCGCTGACGAACGAGCGGTCGATCTTCAGCGTCGCAACCGGCAACCGCTTTAGGTAGCTCATCGCCGAATAGCCAGTGCCGAAATCGTCGATCGACAGCTGCACCCCCAGCCCCCGCAGCTTGCGCAATACCTCCATCGATTCGGGCGCGCACTCCATCAGACTGCTCTCGGTGATCTCCAGCTCGAGGTAGCACGGATCCAGCCCCGTCTCGGCGAGCACGCGCGCGACGATCTTCTCGACACCGTGGCGGAACTGGCGCGCCGACACGTTGACGGCCGCGCGCAACGGCGGCAACCCCGCCTGCTGCCACGCCTTGTTCTGCCGGCAAGCCGCGGCGAGTGCCCATTCGCCGATCGACTCGACGAGGCCGGTCTCCTCCGCAATCGGGATGAAGCGGGTCGGCGCCACCCGCCCGAGTTCGGGCTCGTCCCAGCGCGCGAGGGCCTCGAAACCGACGATGTCTCCGCTGGCGATATCGACCTGGGGCTGGTATTCGAGCACCAGTTCGCCACGCTCCACCGCTCCACGCAGGCGGGTCTCGAGGTTGAGGCGGTCGAGCACCTGGGTCTTCATCTGCGGCGTATAGAACTGGTAGGTGCCGCCGCCCTCGCCCTTGGCACGATACAGGGCGGTATCGGCGTTCTCGAGCAGGGCCGCCGCATGCCCTGCATCCTCCGGAAAAAGCGTGATGCCGACGCTCGCCGTTGCATACACGGTATGACCGACCAACTCGAAGGGCTGCGACGACAACGCCGCGAGCAGCCGCTCCGCCACGAGCACCGGTTCGCGCAAATGCTGGAACTCGGGCAGGAACGCGGCAAAGCTGTCGCCGCCGAAGTGGGCCAGCGTGTCGCGCGGCAGACAGGCGGCGAGGCGCGCGGCGACCGCCTGCAGCAGCAGGTCGCCGTAGGCATGTCCGAAGGACTCGTTGATCGCGTTGAAACGATCCAGATCGAGCAGCAGCACGGCCAGCGAACGGCGGTCCGCGCGCGCGCGGGCGACCGCCGCCCCGAGGCGTTCCGAAAACAGATACCGGTTCGGAAGATCGGTGAGCGGATCGTGCAGGGCCATGTGGCGCAACTGCGCCTCGTGGGTCGTCCGGAGATCGAGCGACAACTTGCGCATGCGCGCCAGCACCTGCAGGCGCACCTGCAACTCGGCCTTCTCGATCGGCGTCGCGATCACCTCGTCGACGGTTTGCCACAGCTGTTGCGTGCCGAGGCCGGCGCCGCGCCGCGCGGTCACAAACAGGAAGGGCAGCAGGATCGGCTGCTCGCGTTCCTTGCGCGCAGCGATCGCATCGCGCAGCCGCTCCAGCGCCGGGCCGTCGACGATGCCGAGGTCGAAGGGCTGCCCGAGCGACCCTGCACTCTCGCCGACCACGACCTGATAGTGCGGGGCGAGCCACTCCGCCAGCAGGCGGCGGTTGCGGCGATGAGCGAGCAGCAGCAGAACGCGCGTCACGCCGGCTCCTCCAGCAGGCCGCGCACCATCTGCGCGAGCAGCTTCGGCGAGAGCGGTTTGGGTAGTACCGCCCGCGCCCCGCAGCGTGCGCCGTGCAGTTGCATGAAGGGTTTCGCGCGCCGCCCGACCAGCACCAGCACCTCGACCTGGCGCTCGCGCAGCCGGCGGCAGCGGTCCCACACGGCAATGTCGAATCCGTCGACATCCACCAGCGCAAGCGCGATCGCGCCGGACTGCGCGAGCACCGCGTCGAACTGCGCCAGATCGGCCGCGCACAGCGTCTCGAAGCCGTTGCCCGACAGGCATTGCAGCAGGAGGGCGAGATTGCGCGGATTGCGGTCGACAACGAGGACCGCCCGCGGTGGCACACTGTTCATTGGGGCGTGACTCCAGACTCGTGGCGCCACTCCGGGGTACCGGTCAGAATGCCGCGCAGGTCGGTGAGGGGCTTGCCGACCTTGATGCCGTCGGCGGTGATCTCGATCTCGCGCAAGGTCTTCTCGAAGTCGCCGAGGCGCTTCTTCAGAACGCCTATCGCCTTGCGCAGCTCACCGCGAACCTCGAGATAGCGCAGAAACACGATGTTGTCGGCCAGATACCCCAGGCCGGTCTCTGTGGCCTGGAAGTCACCCGTGATCGACTCGACTTCGTCCACCAGCAGCACGGTCATGCCGCGGTTGCGCAGATCACGGCACAGGGCATGAAGGTCGCTGACCAGATCGTCTCCGCTTAGCGAGAGCCGGAATCCCGCGATGCTGTCGATCACCGCGGTGCGCGCGCCCTGGTTTTCGATGTCGCGCACGACCTGCCGGTAGAACTCCGCCGGCGAAAAGCGCAACGGCTCGATCTGTTGCAGCCGCAACGTACCCTGCCCCACCAGCGACCGCACGGGCAGGCTGATGGCGTCGCAACGGCGCAGGATCATCTCCACGCTTTCGTCGAACGTATACACGATGCCGTGTCCGCGGCGCGCCGCAACCTCCTTGAGCAACTGCAAGCACAGGGTCGTCTTGCCCACGCCCGACGGGCCGCTGATGATGGTCACGGTGCCGCGCTCGATGCCGCCGTGCAGCAGTTCGTCGAGGCCGGGCACACCCAGGGACTGAATCTCGCCGGCAATCTCGTCCCGCGGCTGGTCCGGAACGAGCCGCGGGAAGATCGTCATGCCGGTGTCGCCCAAGCGCAGCGCATGCCAGCCATCGCGAAAACCCGAACCGCGGAATTTCGCGACATTCAGGCTGCGCCCCTGCGGCGTCACGGCGAGGGTGATCACCCCGTCGGCCATGAACTGCAGATCCTCGTCCGGGGCGGTCGGACTGCCTTCGGAAGTGAACAGAACCGTCGCGCCCTGCCCCACAAGAAAGCGCAGGAAGGACAATACCTGCTTGAAGAAGTGGAACGGCTCCGCCGCCAGGTAGCGGAACTGCGTCATCGCGTCAAGAAAGACGCGCTGCGGTCGCAAGGCTTCGATCTCGCCGACGATGCGGCGGGTGATCGGCTCCAGATCGACCTCTGCCGGCGAAAAGATGTCGTACGAGCCGGACTCGGCGAAAAACTCCGGTGTCGGCGACAGATCGAGGAAGCTCACCCGCTCGAGCTCGAGGCCCAGCGCCGATCCGTTTTGCCGCAACTGCTTCTCCGGCTCGGCGAGCGTGATGAAGAGGCTGCGCTCCCCTTGCCTCGCCCCCGCGGCGAGGAAATGCAGCCCCAGCATCGTCTTCCCCGTTCCGGGACCGCCGCGCACGAGATAGGCACGGTCCTTGATGAAACCGCCGCACAGCACTTCATCCAGCCCGTCGATGCCGCTGCCGATGCGCACCCCCAGATCGTCCAGATTCATGGCAAGGCACTCCGCTTCCTTGGCCTGGTACGTTTGACCCGCATGAACGCCCGCGGTTGCGTTGCCGGGCGGGAACGGCATGCCCCGCTTCTTGCCTAATGTTCAGTCGCCAAGGGTGAGGAGGATGCGTTATGTCCATCCGGGCGAAGGGGACCGTCACGCAGGGATCGATCGACCGCGCTCCCGCTTCATTGATTCCGGCCGAAGATCTGGGCCGCATCTTTATGGCCATTCCGGTGCCATGTCTGGTCCTCGATCCGGATTGCAAAATCGTCGCGGCCAACGACGCCTACCTGCGGAATACCGCGGCTCATCCGTCCGACATCCTCGGCCGCCCGATCTTCGACATCCTTTCGGCCACGGCCGAAGACCCCGCGGCGGTGACATCGCTGCTGCGTCAGTCCCTCGAACGCGCATGCGCGAATTGCGTGCCGGACGCGATGCCGACGCAGCACCATTTCTTCCGCCGCCCTGCCGCGGCAGGCGGGGGCGTCGTCGAATGCCACTGGCGCGCGATCAACGCCCCGATACCGGGCGAAGACGACCGGCCCGGCTACATTGTGCATTGTCTGGAAGACGCCGGCGACCGCGATGCACTCGAAGCGCGCATCGCGGCACTCGAGCGAGAACTGTTCCAACGCACCGGGGAGCACGATGCGAACGCGATGCCGCTGAGCAGCGACGAGCAGAAACTGCGACTTTCGCAGCGGGTCGGACGCACCGGCACGTTCGAATGGGACATCCCCGCCGACACAGTGCACTGGTCGGCGGAAATCGCGGCCCTGTATGGCTTCCCGGCAAAGGCGTTCGAGGGCCCGTATGCCGGATGGCGCGAATCGATCCATCCTGAAGATCGCGCGACACTCGAACAGCGGGTGCAGGAAGCACTGCAGACCGGCAGCGTCGAGGCCGAATGGCGTGTCCTGTGGCCCGACGGGTCGGAACACTGGCTCGCCGGGCGCGCGGTGATCCATCATGACGACGCGCATCGGCCACTACGCATGCTGGGCGTGAACATCGACATCACCGACCGCAAGCTCATTGAAGACATGCTGCGCCGCGAAGCGCGCCACGACCCGCTGACCGGCCTGCCCAATCGCGCCCTGCTCTACGAGACGGCCTGCCATCTGCTGCCGGCCATGCGCCGCGGGCATCATCTCGCCGCCTTCCTGTTCATCGATCTCGATCGGTTCAAGCCCATCAACGACACTTACGGGCACGATGTTGGCGACGCCGTGCTCCGGGATGTGGCCAGGCGCCTGACCGAAGGCCTGCGCGGCGAGGACATCGTCGGCCGCCTTGGGGGGGACGAATTCGTCGCCGTGGTGGCGCACATCCACGACAGGGAGGACGTGTCCGGGATCGCAGGCAACCTTCTCGACCGCCTCGCGAGCCCCTACAGCGTCAACGGCGTCGAAGTGCAGGTGTCACCGAGCATCGGCATCAGCATCTTCCCGCAGGACGGCGAGGACGTAGACGAACTGATCAGGCATGCCGACGTCGCCATGTACGCCGCCAAACAGCGCGGGCGCAGCAACTTCCAGTTCTTCCACGGCGGCCCCGGCACAGCGCGCGATGCGTCCTCCTGCGCATGACGAGGCGAGATTCTCTCCCCGTCCATCAAGCAGTCGGGCTGTACGGATGCTGTTCGCGCCAGTGCCTGCGATATCGACGCGCCGGCACACCCACACGCGATCGTGCTTCTCGATGTGGTTGAGGACGCGCTGCAGCGCGCGGAAGCGCCCCGGGCGGCCGAGCAGGCGGCAGTGCATGCCGACCGACATCATCGCCGGACGCTCGTCGCCTTCGGCATCCATCACGTCGAACGCGTCGCGCAGGTATTCGAAGAACTCGTCGTCGTGCGAGTAGCCCTGCGGCAGCGCGAAGCGCACGTGGTTGGTGTCGAGCGTGTAGGGGTCAGCTCACGAAACGGAAAAAAATCGTACGCTAAGCCCCGCCGGACACCCGTAGCGGCCGGAATTTGCCCTGCTTGACGTCCGCCTACGCTGCCAGACCGAGAGCCTCAATGAACCAGTAGGCGGCTCTTGAAGCCGCTAGTCTTGCGTTCTCTTTCCGTCGCACAAGCCGGAAAAGAAAGAGGGGAAGGAAGAAGACCACGAAGAAGATTCCTTCCACGGCGCCTCGCCGCAGAATCTGTCGCCGCTGGCCGAGGCGCTCGCGGCGGCCAATCCGGCCGCGTGGGTCGTGAGCGTGCGCTCGCCCGATCCTTCGGATTTCGGTATCGGCTGGCAGTGGTTCCCGGTGCGCGGCATCACCGAGGAGAATCGCATCGGCCGCATCGCCGCGGCGATGCCTGGCTTCGTCCAGACGGTGCGCCAGTGGCAGAAGGCATCCGGGGTCGGTGTCGAGGCGACGACGCTCGTCGGTTTTTCACAGGGCGCGATCATGGCGCTCGAGTCGACGCAGTTGGCCGACGCGATCGCCGCGCAGGTGATCTCGATCGCGGGACGCTTCGCGCAGCCGCCCAAGGTCCGCCCCCTCGCGACGGTGCTGCATCTCATCCACGGCAAGGAAGACGCGGTGGTCGACCCACGCCATAGCATCGCCGCCGCCGACCGCCTCTCGTTGATGGGCGCTCACGTCGATCTGAATCTGCTGCCCGAAGTGGGCCACACGTTCGATGAAAGCGTGGCCGACCTCGTGTGCGCCGGGCTGCGCAAGGACTGAAAGCCGTGGGCCGCCCGATCGAGCCGGCCGGTTTCCGCGAGGCGGGATGGCATCGCCGCCTGAACGGTGTCGCGCGCGCCCCGGGGCCGTGTCCCTTGCGCCTTGAGTACGATCAAATACGGCGCAGCGGAAAGGCTGCATATTGGATTGGTACAAGCCGATTGGAAGGAAAGACGTGGCTCGCCGCGACACTGCATTGAAGGGGGGGGCTGCTGCTGACCGCCACGATCCTGTGGGGCGGGATGTTTCCGGTGGCGAAGGATGCGCTTCACGTCGTCGACACGTTCTATCTCAACACGTTGCGCTACGGGGTCACTGCGGCGGCTTTCATCCTCGTGCTGTGGCTGACCGAAGGTCGCAAGGCGCTGAGTTTCGACGGAACGTTCCCGTGCACCGGCCTTTTCGGCGCGATCGGCTTCGCTGGGTTCAGCCTGTTCGCCTTCGTTGGCCTCGCTCACACGCAGGCGGCGCACGCTGCGATCATCATGGCGATGCAGCCCATGATCGGGGCGCTGGTCCGCTGGCTGTGGCAGGGGCATCGCCCGCCGCGCATCACGCTGATCTGCATTGCGGCCGCCTTCGCCGGCGTGTTCCTCGTCGTGGCGCGCGGGCAGCTCGACAACCTTTTTACAGGGGCCGGCTGGGGCGACTTGGTGATCGTGCTGGGTGCGGTTAGCTGGGTCGTCTACACACTGGCGGCGGGGAGTTTCCGGGACTGGTCGCCGCTGCGGTATACGGCGCTGACCTGTCTGATGGGTGAGGCGGCGATTGTAGTCGCCACGGTCCTCGCAACGATTGCCGGTCTGGCGAGTGCCCCGTCCCCTCAGAGCCTTTATCCGGCAGGGCCGCAGTTGCTGTATCTGGTCCTGCTTGCATCGATCGTCGCCGTGCTTGCGTGGAATGCGGGCATTCGCTCGCTCGACCCGTTGAGCGGGATGCTTTTCATCAACGTGGTGCCGATCACGGCCTTCCTGATCGGCCTCTATCAGGGGCGGCATTTCGTTGCGGCGGAGCTGATCGGTGCGACGCTCGTGGTGCTCGCGCTGCTCACCAACGGCCTTGCGCTGAAATTCTTCCATGTCCGCTGACAACCGGCGGGCCTAACCACAACGGAGTGTGAACGATGAGCGTGATCGAAGGGGTGACCCGGGATCTCTTGGAAAAGACCGAATTCCTGACGATCGTCACGGAAGGGGCCGACGGGCCACACGTGGTCGGCAATTGGGGCGACTATCTGCGGCGCCTGGGCCTCGACGGGGACAGGATCGTTCTTCCCGCGGGCTACTACCGCAAGACCGAGGAAAACCTGCAACGCAACGCCCGCGTGCAGGTGCTCGCAGCTTCGCGCGTGGTGCAGGGCAGCCACGGCCCGGGTCAGGGCTGTCTGCTGCATGGCGCCGGTGCCTTGGTCAGCGAGGGCGAGCTGGCCGATCGCGTCAAGACCGCTTTTCCGTGGGCGCGCGGCGCCTTGGTGATCGAAGTCGAACGGGTCGAACTCCAGCTCTAGCCAACGCGAAGCCGGTTGCAGCGGCCGTAGCGGCCTGAACCTCACCGCGCCAACTTGGCGCTGCTGGGCCAGACGTAATCGCCCATCAGGTCGATGCGCTCCCAGCCCAGCGGCGCCAGGTACTGCAACGGCGTGGCCGCGGGACCCTGCAGTGCCTTCGTGGCCAGACCGCGTTCCGCAGCACCTTGGCCCGATAGAGTCCCCAGCCACAATAGTTGTCGTTGGAGCAGAGCAGCCAAGACGACTGTCGTGCCCCGCCGCGCATTCACGCCGCCCTTCCGACCGGCTGTCCAGTCAAGCCAGACCTGGTTTCTCACCGACTGTAACCTTTCCCCCGCGGTTCCCATCCAATGGGCAACAACAGGAGACAGTCATGAGCATATCCGGCGAAGCAGCAGAAGTCCGCGTGCCGGTTTCAGACGCTGCGCTTGCACACAGCATCGTGACCGGCGAGGCGGGGGCCTTCGAACGGTTGATGCGCCAACACAATCGTCGCCTGTTCAGGGTTGCACGCAGCATCCTGCGAGACGATGCCGAGGCCGAGGATGCCCTGCAGGAAGGCTACATCAAGGCCCATCGCGCGATGGCCGGCTTCCGGGGCGATGCACGTCTATCGACCTGGCTGACGCGGATCATCGTCAACCAGGCCCTCGAGCGCAGGCAGCGGTTCCACAACGCGTCCGACGCGCAAGCCGAGGGCGAAGCTGTCATCGAAATCGGCGTGGAGGGCGTACCGGAAACGCCCGAGACCCTCGCGATGCGCAATGACCTGCGGCGCCTTATCGAACACTCGATCGACGACTTGCCCGAGGCATACCGCAGCGTCTTCATCCTGCGTGCCGTGGAGGGCTTGAGCGTCGAAGAGACCGCCGCCTCGCTGGGAATATCCGAGGCGAATACCAAGGTCCGCCTGTTGCGCGCCAGGGCCCGCCTGCGCGAGTCCCTGGGGCAGCGCCTCGGTCCGCTGCTGGAGAACGTCTTCGCGTTCGACGGCCAGCGCTGCGACCGCATCGTGTCGCGAGTTTGCGCCCGCCTTGGGCTTCCGACCGTAGCCGTTTCTGGTCCCGGCACTCGGCTTTCACCCACCACCCCGAGGAGTTCATCATGATTGTCCGCATCAATCCCTTTTTCGCACTCCAAGACCTAGGCCGGCGCCGCTTCCTGGCCGGCACGGGCGCGACGCTGTCCGCCGCGGCGGTCGCCCTGATGGCAGGACGTCCGGCGCTGGCCGCCGGCCAGGGCAGCAAGCATGACGATCTGGAGACGGACGTGCGCATTCTCAACACCGCGCTCGGCGCCGAACTGGAGGCCATCGCTGCCTATGCAATGGGCGCCGGCAGCGGCCTGCTGCAGAAACCCGTCCTGGATCTGGCGGTGCAGTTCCAGGGGCACCACAAGGAGCATGCCGCGGTCCTCGCGAAGACAATCCGCAAACTGGGCGGCACACCGGTTGAAGCGCGCGAGCATTACCAGTTTCCCACCGACGGGCTCAAGACCCAGAATGATGTGCTGGGCTTCGCGGCCGGGCTCGAGCGCGGCGCGGTGAGCGCCTACCTGGGCGCAGTACCGCTGTTCCGCGGACGCGAACTGGCGAGCGCTGCGGCCAGCATCCTGGGCGACGAGGCCATGCACTGGGCCATCCTGCGCCAAGCGCTGGGCCAGGACCCGGTGCCCACGGCCTTCATGTCATGAAACATCGCGCCGCCACCGCCGTGCTGGTGCTGGCGGCATTGGTCTCGCTGCCCGCCAGCGCCATCGCGCCGGGCGATCCGGTCCGCGGCGAGGCCATCTACGCCCGCTGCCAGGCCTGCCACGCACTCGGCTACGACCGTACCGGGCCGAAACATTGCGGCCTGTTCGGACGCCGTGCCGGCGGCGTGCCGGGCTTCCGCTATTCGCCGGCCATGGCACAAGCCGATGTCGTCTGGGACGCGAATACGCTGGACCGTTTTCTCGCCAACCCGACCGGCATGATGCCGGGCACGGCCATGGGCTATGCAGGCATTGCCGATCGGCAGGAACGGGCGGACCTGATCGCGTGGCTGCGACAGGCAAGCGCGTCGCCCATCGAATGTCCGCCGTGAGGCATATATGAAACTCCAGATCGTCTCGGATCTTCACCTCGGACTAGCACCCTGTGAGATTCCTGACACCGGCGCGGAGCTGTTGATCCTGGCGGGAGATATCCACCGTCCGCGAGAAGCGCTCCAGTGGGCCAGGGCGCTGGGGAGACCGGCTATCTATGTGCCGGGCAACCACGAGTATTACGGCTCGAGCATCCCCACGACGAACCGACTGCTACGCGAACTCAGTCGCGACAGCATGGTGACGGTGCTCGACTGTGCCGAAAAGCGCATCGGCAATGTGCGCATTCTCGGCGCAGCACTGTGGACGGATTTCCGTATTGCAGGAGACGAGGCGGCCCGCGAGCAGGCGATGAACGACGCTGTCCGCTTCAGCCGCGATTTCAGCCGTATCACCATAGACGAAGGCCAGAAAGAGCTCTTCACGCCGCATCACTGCGCAGCCCTTTTCGAACGGCATGCAGGTTGGCTCGAAGCGCGGCTCGCGCAACCGTTCGAAGGTATCACCGTGGTGGTGACCCATTTTGCTCCGTCGCCTGAGAGCATCGCGCCGCGCTTCGCCGGGTCGCCGCTCAACGCCTGCTTCGTCTCCGACCTCGAAGCGCTGGTCGCGGGCAGCGGCGCAGTGCTGTGGATACACGGCCACACCCACGACAGCTTCGACTACCGGCTTGGCGGCACGCGCGTGGTGGCCAATCCACGCGGCTATGTGCTCGATGGCACACCTGAAAACCGGGATTTCGAGCCCGCTTTGACGGTACAGGTGGGCTGAACTCCAAGGGCGATGAAGTCGTCCGAACTTCTACCGGAGAACGATCATGCTGCAACGCATCGCACACAGCCGCATCAAAAAACCTCTCACACTTTTCGCCGCCCTCTCGGTTGTCATGATTGCAGTGGCTCTATCCAGCCTCCCGGCGGTTTCGGCCGGACAGCCGGGGGGAAACAAGCACTCCGGACAGTTCATCTTCCGTTTCGACACCTTTGGCGACGAGGCCCTATGGACCGACACGCTGCGCCTCCACGAGATCATCCAGTCGTCCGTCAGCCCGCGAACCGCTCTTTCGGTTGGTCTGAAGGTGGATGCGACGGCGCTTCCACCGAATTTCCTGACCAAGAACAACCTCGACGATCCGGCAACCACCGTCGAGTTGATCCGGCGCAACGCCGTGGTCGGTCTCGTGGGAAAGGTCGAGGATGGGCGACTCACGTCGCTCGGCACCACCTGCGCGATCTGCCACTCGACGGTAAACAATTCGGTCGCCCCAGGTATCGGGGAGCGGCTCGACGGCTGGCCGAATCTCGACCTCAATCCAGGGGCGATCATCGCACTTTCACCCGCACTCACGGAGGTGCAGAAAGCGGCATACAACTCGTGGGGGCCCGGCCGCTACGACCCGCGCTTCAATATCGACGGCATCAACCGTCCGGTCGTCCTTCCGCCGATATATGGACTGAGGGACGTGCCTTTTGAGACCTTCACCGGCGACGGGAAGATTTCCTATTGGAACAATTATGTCGCGGTCACGCAGATGGGCGGGCACGGAAGTTTTTCCGACCCCCGTATGGGTATCAACATCGTTCAGACCCCGGACCTCGTAGCCCCGAAACTGCCGGCTCTCCTCGCCTACCAGCTGAGTCTTCCAGTCCCGCCGCCGCCAGCGGACGTGGTGAACCCGACGGCCGCCCAACGAGGTCAGGCCCTATTCGACGGGGCCGCCCGCTGCGGCACGTGCCACATCTCGCCCACCTACACTGATGTGCAAAACGGCCCGAACGCCGACACCCCCTTACTGCATCAGCCGGCGGCGACGGGAATGGAACCTGTCTACGCGCAGCGCAGCGCCACGCAGAAGTACCGGACGACCCCCTTGCGAGGCCTTTGGCAGCATCCGCCGTATTTTCACGACGGTAGCGCGGCGACCCTGCTAGACGTCGTCAATCACTACGATGCCCACTTCGCCCTGGGTTTGAGCCCCGCGGAAAAATTCGATCTCGTGGAATTCCTCAAGTCGCTATAAGCCGCGAATGCCGGCCGGAGGCCTCCGATGATATGACATGAGAGTTCTTGGGGCACCGAGTTGCGCCCCTACTTGACCATGAGCCCGGGCGGGGGACGTCTGGGCCGACGGACGCAGCCTCATTCCAGGCAGCACACCCGCTCGGCCGGTTCCTTGCAACCGCAACCGGCCTGGTTCGCGATCTGGCGGTGGATCGTCCTGAAGCGCTCCTGGACGCTGTCGCCGAAGATCGGATCGGCGGCGAAGTGGATTGCGGAATTGACGAGGAACCAGTCAGTCTCCGCCAACAACTCGGCGAGGCGCGGGAATATCTCGCGCTCCTCGATGTTCATGTGATCTTTCAGGAAGGCAACGTATTTTCGGACATCGGCTTCGAGCGTCGCACGCGACATCATCGCTCCGGCGGCGGCTGCGTTGAGGTCCGCAGCAAGGATTACGCCGCTCTCCGAAATCCGCCGATGCTGGCCAGCGAGTTCCGAGACAAAGCTTTCCATCGTCGGCTCGCGGGCAAGCAATTGCCGGAATGCGACGTCCTCGCGCGGATGATGGAAGCGGTCGGGATACTGCGTCATGTAGTACACGATGTCCGACATGAGCTCGTAATCCGGCTGCTCGCCGTGGACGAAGAGTTCCGTCTGGGATTGGAGCAGATCGAGCAGCTTGTGGTAATTGGCGTGCTCGGCTTGCCATTTCTGCGTGTGTCCGGACATGACGATCTCCAGCGTTCGTTAGGGGCGATACCGACATCCCGCATGCCGCGGCTGCCGGCACCGGTCTGTTCTGCGCGACTTCATCCTAGGGAGTCCCCCAGGCGCTGGAAATGATTTTTGTCATTCAGGGGCCGGCACGCATGGCCTAAATTCCTCTCGCACTGCGGACCGAACCGCACACCCGAAGAGAGATGAGCCATGACATACGTAGTCACCGAAGCCTGCATCAAGTGCAAACACACCGATTGCGTCGATGTCTGTCCCGTCGACGCCTTCCGCGAAGGCCCCAATTTCCTCGTGATCGACCCACGGGAATGCATCGACTGCACGCTTTGCGTGGCTGAATGCCCCGTCGACGCGATCTTCTCCGAGGACGACGTGCCGGCTGACCAGCGACAATTCATCCCGCTCAACGAGGAACTGGCGAAGGTGTGGATACCTATCGTCGAGGTCAAGCCGGCTCCACCGGATGCCGGGCTGTGGGCGACGGTGAAGGACAAGCTCAAGCTGCTCGAACGCTGACCGCGACGGCCGTCGCGCAGCCACCCGGCTCAGGGGGCGACGATCCGCTGCAGCATGTCCGCACGTACAATCTCGATCCCGCCGGGCCGTGCGGCAAGCCAGCCGGCCTTCTGCCACCGGCTCAGGATGCGGATCACGGTCTCGACCCGCGCGCTCACGAGCTGGCCGATTTCATCGCGGCCGAGGTGCACGTCAACGACGACCGTACCCGCATCGGTCGGCCGGCCGAATCGCTCGATCAGATAACGCATCAGCGCTGCGAGCCGGCGCGGCACCGAACCGGCGCTGACGATATCGATCTTCGCGCGCAGCGCGGCGGTGTGCCGCAGCAGCGCACGGTTCACCGCCAGCGCGACGGCGACGGAGCTTTCCAGGGATTCATACAGCGCTTCTGCGCGGATAGACAGGACGTCGACCGGTCCGCCGATCGCGATGGCGTCCGCCGGGAAGACCTCGTGCTCGAGCGCTGCGGCAAGCCCGATCGCCTCGCCCGGGCGGAACAGGCCGACGACAATGCCTTCGCCGGTCGGCGTCATTTGCCGGATCTGGACAATGCCCGATTCGATCACCGCAAAGTGGCTTGCGCGCTCGCCGGTAAACCACAGCGCTTCCCCAGGATCCAGGCGGCGAAGTCGCGCGCCCCGAGTCAGGCGGGCGAGATCCCCGCAGTCCAGTCTCGAGAACAGTTCGTGCGCGCCGAGCCGCCTGGCCGGCGCGTCGGCAACAACGCTCCACCGCCCTTCGACCGAGGGGCTGGCCGGATGCAACATCGACAATGGAGGCGAATGACCCATGACGTACCCGTGGCTACCTGGTAGGCGCACCCACTACGAAGACTCACGCACGAGCGCGAGCCGGATGCGTTCGATCGCATGTGACGGGCTCAGCCCCTTGGGGCAAACCTCGGTGCAGTTCATGATCGTGCGGCAGCGATACAGGCGATACACGTCGTCCAGGTAGGCGAGCCGCGCCGCGGTCGCCGTGTCACGCGAGTCGGCGATGAAGCGGTACGCCTGTAGCAGGCCCGCCGGACCGATGAACTTGTCCGGATTCCACCAGAAGGAGGGACAGAAGGCGCTGCAGCACGCGCACAGGATGCATTCGTACAGTCCGTTCAACTTCTCGCGCTCCGCGGGCGACTGCAGGCGTTCGCGCTCGGGAGGGACCTCGTTATTGATGAGGTAGGGCTTGATCGAGTGGTAATGCGCGAAGAATTGCGTCATGTCGACGATGAGGTCGCGGATCACGGGGAAACCCGGCAACGGCCGCAACACGACCGGCTCCTTCAGGCCCGGCAGCGACGTGAGGCACGCCAGTCCGTTGCGGCCGTTGATGTTCATCGCATCCGATCCGCACACGCCTTCGCGACAGGAACGGCGGAACGAAAGGCTGTCGTCCATCGTCTTGAGCCGCATCAGCACGTCGAGCAGCTTCTTGTCGCCCGCCTCGGGCGCGACGTCGTAATCCTGCATGCGCGGCTTCGCGTCGGTTTCGGGATTGAAGCGGTAGATGCTGACTCGCACTGTTCTCTCCTCCGCCACTCTTAAGCACCGCCGGCAAAGTGCGCCGCCATCGTCAGCACGACGCGAATGAAAATCGCAAACAGGATCACCGCGATCAGCGCAAGCAAGGGCAGCCGCAGCGCCGGCGCGTGGATGTAGTCGAGGACGATGTCACGCACGCCGATCCAGCCGTGCAGGCACAGCGCGGCGAAGAACACGACGATCAGTACTGCGCCATGCGTGCTCGTCGCCAGCGCGTGCCAGCCTTCATAGCTGCGCGACGGCCCCGTCAGCAGCGTCGCAGCCCCCAGAGCAAGCAGGATCAGCAGCACCAGCGCCGTCACGCGCTGCAGTACCCAGGCCCGTTGCCCGAGAAAGAGCCTCACGACAGCCACCTCACCGCGGCCGCAAGTGCAATGATCCCCGCCGCGAGGATCGCAGCCCAGGCGCTGGTGCGTGCCTGTGAGAGACGGCTCCCGACGCCGATATCCATCAACAGGTGGCGCACACCGGCGAGCACGTGATGCGCGGCGGCCCAAACGAGAATGACGAGGAGCAGTGCCCGCCAGGGCTCGGATACCAGGTCGCGCAGAGCCTCGAACTCCGACTCGCTGCGAAGCGAGCGGTCGAGGGCGAGCGCGAGAAGCGGCAGGCTCACCAGGAGCAGTACGCCCGAAACCCGGTGTCCGATCGATGCGATCGCACCGACTGGAAAGCGGATCTGCGACAGATTCATAAATTTCGGCGCACTAGCCGAGCGTGCTCGCATGTTGGCCTCCCAAGCCGATTCAATGCCAAGAGACGACAAATATCTCCGTGGCGATCCGGATCACCTCAATAGACCCTACCCCATCGCGCTGCGCCTCGATGCCGCCGCGCTGGCTCGCAGGACAGGGCAGACCTGCGCGCGGATGAGCGCCGTCCGTTTCAATATAGCGGGAGCCGCAAAAGCGTCAAATTAAATACATCTTAAAATCCAGCCCCCGAATTGCCGGGCGCTTCGCCGCAGGCGATGAATTCGGACTAGGATGCATTCATCGATTTCCGTTCATGGAGATCCGGCTCAATGACAGGCAGTCGCCCGCAACCGCGGCACATCTGCCCCGCACAGTTGATCGCGGCCCTGTCACGCGGGCTGCGTGTATTCGCGGACCGCCCCGCTCTGCCTGGGGCACTGCGGAAGCTTTGCCGTTCTCGGTGTCGGGCCTGATTTCGCTGCTCTCCGTAGCCGGCCTCGCGCCGATGGGCTTGCCGCTGGTCGGCGGCTTTCCTGCTCGCGTTGAGCACGTCAGTCCGCAGTCATCGGAGCATCCGGATTCGCTGCAAGACCTCCCCGCATCATGAGCAAGCCAACCAATACGGTCGGAACGACGACCGCCAGCACCACCAACCCCCTTCCCGCGGCAACCTGTTCATCGAGCAGATAGGCATTGCACAGGCGAGCCGAAACGTCTTGGTAGAGGAGCCCGGCCACCGCCGTCATCCAGGCCCAGTTCCCGATGAAAAAGGTCTGGATCATCGTCCCCGCGCCACGCCACGACAGTTGCAGTGCGCCCCCGGCGGCGAGCAGTGTGGCGAACTTGGCGAGCTCCATTTGCGGCGACAGCAGGGCCTGATCGAGGGCGCGCGGAATCATCCAGAAACCCGATACCAACAGGCACAGCAACAGGCCCGCAAGGCCGTGAGCGTTGATCATCGCGCAAGCGGCGCGCACCCGCGGCGGCAAGGACGAAGCGAGCACCGTGCCGGCAAGGACCAGCAGCGGAAACTGCAGGAGCATGTGACGCGCCATGTCCGCCTCAAGCCACGAGCGCAACCATGGCGCAGTGCCTGCTGCAACAAGCGTCAGTCCGATGAGCGCACGCTGTCGCGGATTCATTGCGCCCGTCCGCCGGAGCGCGCCGCGGCTGCGCGAAGCGCGCTCCCGATGGCACCGAGATCGTCGATGCGGGTCAATCGGCCGTCCGCCCCCAGCGTATGGATCGCCGCGTTATGCACGAAGCCGCCCATGCCGTCCGGCACGACGACGACCCCGAAGGCATCGAGCAGTGGGCGCAGTTCCCGCGCATCGGCCACCGTCGCCATGCGCCACACGGCGGGGTCGGCCTGAATCTGTCTGGCATAGCGTGCTAGTGCGTCCGGGGTGTCGTGCGTTGGGTCGAAGCTGATGCTGATCAGGCGCACGCGCTCCTGTAGCCCCTGCTCGAGGATTGCCTGCTGCAGTTGCTGGAATTCATTGCCGAGCACGCGGCACACCGACTCGCAGCGCGTGTAGATGAAGTCGACGAGGGCGATGCGGCCATCCGCGGCCAGATCGGTGCGCAGCGAGTCCCCCGTCGAGCGGGCGTCGACGAGGCCGACGTCCGGCATCAGCGGCGGCTGTTCGTGCACGGCGAGGCGGCGTGCGGCCTCGCTGGTGACAACCCGGAAGCCGGCGCTGACCTGCGAGAATGCCGCCACGCCCAGCACCAGCATGAGCATGCACACGATGACCGTCCGCATGGCGTCTGACAGCTCCCTCCCCTACTTCAGCGTCGCCAGTTCGGCGCCCCCGTTCCACGGTGTGCTGCGGCCAGCGGTGCGCGTGCGCTGCGCCTGGACCGTTTCGGCCGTCACCGCCCCGGCCTGGTTGCCCCACTGGTTGCGGATGTAGCTTGCGACCGCGGCAATCTCGGCGTCGCCCAGCTTGTCGCCGAAGGCCGGCATCTCGCCGTTGAAGGTGTTGCCCGCGACTTCGATACTGCCGTTGACCCCGTGCAGCAGGATCTGAATCAGGACCTGTTCGCTGCCATTGACCCAGGCCGAACCCGCGAGTGGCGGGAACACCTGCGGAATGCCGGTGCCTGCCGCCTGGTGACACGCGGCACAGTTGGCGCCGAAGATCTGCTCGCCATCCACGGCCCTGGCGGGTACGGCTGCGAGCACTTCGGCGCTGCGGCGATCTCCGAGCGCGGGAAGGGTCGCGGGCCGTGCGGCGTAGATGTAGTAGAGCGCCCATGCGAGCAGCACTGCGATCAGTCCGAGCATCAGGCGCGGCACGGGGTTGAAGGATTCGTGCGGATCGCGGTTCTCGCGGCGCTGGGCGTGATCGTTGCGGGATGTGTCGGGCATTTCGGACGGTGCGGCTGCGGGTCAGTTAGAGGCCGGGCTGGCGTCGGCGAGTGGCGCCAGCACGGGGAAGGTCCGGTCGAGGGCGAGGAGATAGCTCACGAGATCCTGCGCCGCCTGCGTAGCCACGACCACGCCGCCCGTCGGGGCGAACCGCGGCGGCAAGGCGACCACCTTATCCCCCGGTTCGGCCTGCTTCCTGACCTCGAACAGGTACGGGTAGGCGGGCATGATGCTGTCGGGTGTGTAGGCGCGCGGTTGGTAGAGGTGGCCGAGTTGCCAGTCAGCGCTCGGCTGGCGTGCACCGATGTTGAACAGGTCCGGTCCAGTGCGCATCGTGCCGAGGAGATGCGGGCTGTCGTAGTAGTAGTCGCCAGCGACGGAGGGCCGGCCCCAGCCGCGCTTGTCGTCCGGCGCCTGGGAGGGATCGCGCGGCTGCTGCGAGTGGCAGTAGACACACCCTTCCCGGATGTATACGTGCCGGCCGCGCAGCTGCGCATCGGTATAGGGCTTCAGGCCCGGCGTCGGTGGCTCGTGGCGCAATTGCAGGTAGGGCAGCACGACCAGTGAGGCGGTCGCGATGGCCAAGGTCACCATTGCGCCGGAAATCAGCTTGACTTCGTTTTCCATGGTTCAGGCGGTCGGAGCAAGAGGACGTAGAAGGGCGGCGCCGCTACGCCGGGGACCGCGCCCCAGCGCCATCAGCAGGAAATGACCGGCGAAGGCGAGATGGCCGAGCGTCATCAGCGCGCCGCCGACCGAGCGCCCCGCCAGCCAGGGCAGCGTGACGCGCACCGAGTCCATGAACGGCTTGCTGGCGTCGACCATGTTCAGGCCCTGCAACACGCCTGCGGTAGTGAGCGATACGAAGTAGATCGCGAAGCCGATCGTGACCAGCCAGAAATGCACCCCGATCAGCGTCGGATAGGGCCATTCCCGCGACACGATGCGCGGCATCGCGAAGTAGATCGCGCCGAACATCACCAGCGTGACGAAGCCGTACAGCCCGAGGTGGGCGTGCGCGACGGTGAAGTGGGTGAAGTGGGTGACGGTATTGACGCTACGCAGGGCTTCGAACGAGCCCTGGATCGAGCTCAGCGTGTACATCATTCCGCCCAGCACCACGAAGCGCAGCGTCGCTGAATGGCGCAGGGCGGCGAAATGCCCCCTCATCGTCAGATGCTGGTTGAGCGAGAACGCCACGACCGGCACGATCATCATGATGCTCTGCACGATCGACAGCGTGATCAGCCATTCCGGCACGGGGCCGCCGACGAGGTGGTGGCCACCCACCTGGCCGTAGAAGAACGCAAGGCACCAGAAGCCGATCAGCGACAGGTTGTAGGACTGGATCGGCCGGCCGATGACCTTGGGCAGGAAGTAATAGACGGCGGCGAGCGACAGCGGTGTATAGAAAAGCCCCAGCACGTTGTGGCCGAACCACCAGTTCATCGTCGCCTGTTCGACGCCGAAGTGCAGGTTCGGCAGCTTGGCGACGATGTACAGCACAGGGAACCAGAACAGCGCGGCCCCCATGTACCAGACCGACACGTAGAGATGCTCGACTTTGCGCCTGCGCAAGGTAAATACGAGCGGCAGTCCGATCATCGCCCCGCCGAGCGCGAACAGGACACCCACCTGCCCGGGTATTTCCAGCCACTCCATGCCGTCGGTGATGCCCGCAGCGATGCTGCCGATGCCGATCGCCAGCCCGATGTTCCACAGGACGGCGCCGCCGATCGCAACGCGTGCGCCCTCGAGCGTGGTCTTGAGCAGGCGCGGCAGCATCCACAACGCGATCCCGAGCGCCGCCATCGGCGCCCAGCCGTAAGCGACCGCATTGAGATGGATCGTGCGGATGCGCCCGAAGCTCAGCCACGCATACTGCGTCAGCCAGTCGGGCTCGTGCAGCTTGATCGAACTGGTGAGACCCGCGAGCGACGCAACCAACAGCCAGAACACGGCGAAGCCGAGCAGCACGAAAGCCGGGCGTGCCGACGAAGCATCAGCGGCGATGCGCGCCTGCAACTCCTTCGCGTCCGGTTCGCCGGCCACGAAGGCCATCGTTCGCTGCAGGTCACGCTGTGTGGCGCCCGCCACTGCAGGCTCTTCTACCCGTCCGATCTCGCCGCGCGAAAAAATTACTTTTGCGGCGGCCGGGTCCGAGTCGAGCAGGCCCTTGCGCAGGGACCAGATAAAAAAGAAGAGCCCGGTTACCGCAATGATGAACGACGATAGCAACAGCGAAGGAATGTCCATGACGAACTGGGGCCGAGAGAGTAGAAGTATTCAGGCAAAATGCTATGGTGCAAATACATGTTATTGCGACTTCCACGTAAAAGCAATATCGTTGCTACATCTTTAACTGCGAGTCGTCCGGATGAAGCTCACCGAATACACCGACTACACCCTGCGAACGCTGATCTTCCTCGGCCTGCACCGTGGCGAGCTGGTGACGATTCAGCAGATCGCCGACAGCTACGACATATCCAAAAATCATTTGATGAAGATCATCCACCGTCTTGGCCAGGACGGCCTGGTCGAGACCGTCCGGGGCCGCAGTGGCGGTGTGGTGCTGCGGAAAGCCCCCGAAGACATCAGCATTGGTGCGGTGGTGCGCGCGTCGGAGCAGGATTTCGCGCTCGTCGAATGCTTCAGCCGTGCGAACAACCGCTGCGTGCTCTCGCCGGTGTGCCGGCTGCAGGCAGGTTTTCGCGAGGCGCTGGAGGCCTTCTTCAAGGTTCTCGACGGCCTGACGCTGGCGGACATCCTAGGCAATGCCGCGGAGATCGCGCCCTACATTCCACTCCCGAATCCGCGCCTGCAGGAGAAACGCACATGAGCACGGACGCCATCGACATTCCCCGCCGGCTCGTCGAGCAGGCTGCGGACGCGGTCATCTTTGCCGACCGCGACGGAAACATCCGCATCTGGAATGCAGCAGCCGAAGCGCTGTTCGGCTTCTCGCGAGCCCAGGCGATCGGCCAGAGCCTTGACCTGATCGTTCCGGATCGGCTGCGCGCGGCGCACTGGGAAGGTTTTCATCGCGCGGTTGCAACTGGTCAGACGCGCCTCGGCGGCCGCGCCGTGATCACACGCTCGGTCAACGCGACCGGTGCGACGATTTACGTGGAAATGAGCTTCGCGCTGGTGAGTGACGAACGCGGAGAGGTTCTGGGTTCGGTTGCCGTCGCGCGGGACGCGACGCAACGGCGGGACGACGAAAGAAGGCTTCAGCAGCGCATAAGGCAGTTGGAAGAACAACAATCCGCCACAGGAACTCAGGCGCCCGAGTGACAAGGGCATGTTGGACGGCGCCGCCTCTGCCCGGGGCGAATCGGCGCTGTGCCCTCAGCAAGGCAAGAAACATCGAATGGATCAATGGTTCATGACAAATCTGGGCGACGCGATGCTGGCCGGCGACGAGCTGGACCGCGTGTGTGCGCTATTCGAGCTGCAAGGCAACCGGAGCCCCACGACGGCGGTGCTGATGCGGCATGAGAACATTGGGCGCCTGCACTGCGAGCCAGTCCTGTACTTTCCCCCCGAACTGGCCGATCTCGCCGCGCGAGTGGGGGCGTATCCCTGCGGCAGGCCAACCCTGTCCGGACTGGGCGTTGCAGTCGGTTCTCCACAGCGCCTTGCCGATATGGTCGGCGGGATGACTTGACGGGGGAAAAGGTCGGCCGACGGTCGTCGAGCTGTCGCGCGGCGTGCCAGACCTGCTACGCAGCGCCTTCCTGCCGGTCCCAGCAAGGCTCGGTGCCGAATCGGGCGCCCAGAAAATCAACGAAAGCGCGGACCTTCAGCGGCAGATGCCGGTCGGGTAGATGGACTGCATGGAGAAAATGCTCGACCGGCACGTAACCGGGCAGGACTTCGACGAGCCGCCCCGCCTGGAGCTCCTTCCCGACGATGAAGGTCGGCAGCAGCGCCAACCCCAACC
>NZ_QVLR01000050.1 GCF_014822185.1 Azoarcus sp. Aa7 | reverse complement strand
CAGGAAACGTCATGCCGCTGACGCAGGTGTTCGTCTCGATTTCCGATCCGCGCAGCGCGCGCCACAAGCGCCACGATCTTGCCGAAATGCTCACGGTGGCGGTTTGCGCAGTGCTGTCGGGTGTGGACGACTTCGTCGACATCGAGTTGTGGGCCGAGGCCAAGATCGACTGGCTGCGGGGCTTCATGAAGCTTGAGCATGGCATCCCGTCCCATGACACGATCGGTCGCGTGTTCGGCATGATCACGCCCGATGAGTTCGAATCTGCCTTCCGGCGCTGGGTCGGCATGGTGGTGCCCGCGTTGGCCGAGGACACGGTCGTGGCAATCGACGGCAAGACCAGCCGACGAACTGGCAGCAAGACCAAGACGCAGGCGAGTCCGCTGCACCTGGTCAGTGCATTCGCGGCGGGTATGGGCGTTGTGTTGGGCCAGACGGCGACGGCCGAGAAATCCAACGAGATCACGGCGATCCCGGAATTGCTCGCCAAGTTGGCGCTCGAGGGCTGCGTGGTGACGATCGACGCGATGGGCACGCAGACGAAGATCGCGCGCACGATCCGCGAGCGTGGCGCCCATTACGTGCTGTGCGTGAAGGACAACC
>NZ_QVLR01000049.1 GCF_014822185.1 Azoarcus sp. Aa7 | reverse complement strand
CACGAATGCGATCAAATCGCGCATGAGCTGAATATCCGGCCGAGAAAAAGACACGGATATAAAACGCCGCTGGAGATTTATCATGCGTCCTGAGAACTATTGCACTTCAACGTTGAAACTACGCCCCCTTCAAGGGGGGCGGAGCAGGGGTTTCGGCGAGCACTGCTCGCTGCCTGCGAAGCGGCGAGGCGAAGCCGAGACTACCGGTTAGGAGCGAGCCGTTTCCTAAATCTGTTGAAACAACAAGGAGCAGGGCGTAACCCACGCTCTGAGCCTCGTTGTTTTGGTGGACACACTGGAAAAGATTTCTTCTGCAGCAGATCGAGACATCAGCCTCACCTTGGGTTTGCATCCAATATCGCTTTGAGAAAATCATCCAGCTTTGCAGCGAGACCAGGGCGTCGGCGTTTAGGAAACGACTCGGTTAATTCTGCTCAGATTTTGTGGGGACGCACACTTGTCGGGCTTTTTACAGATGGGATCCCCCAAGCTTTGCTAGCTATGCGTGCCAAAGAGCTCGTACCCGTGCCAGGCCATGCGTCCAAGATGAAAATATGATTCAAGGTTGCTGGCTGTTCTGTTGGAGATGTTTTTTCTTTCTTCTGCCGAGATGTTTTCATCTCGCTGTTTCCTTGTAGGGTTGGTCATCAATCCAAGCTCCCATAGCGCAATACACAAAGCAATCCCTCTCGTCTGAAGTCCAGGCTTGGATTCCTGCCATGGGCTCTTTGAATACCGCGTTCAGCGATTTCATCGAAGACGTCCCGGCCGAGCTAATCACATCGAGAAGTATCAGACCTATCTGGAAATAACCAGGGCCTCCGAAGAGGCTCCGGGGCGCCTTAAGCCGGCGGTTTCAGCCGATAAGCGGCGCGGCGGCTAGCCCTTGCCGAATAACCTAGCCCAGAACCCGGGTTGCTTCGCGGTAGCAGTTTGGCGGCTCGCCGCTTGCGGCTGGCGCCATGCGTCCGGGAGGTCGGGGCTTCGAGACTTGGCCGGCTCTTGCGGCCGCTCCTCCGCGCGGGCCGGAGATTTGCGCAAGGCCTCGGCGGCGACTTTCCCGAGAAGGGCGGTCAGCTCCTGCTCGAAGCCGATGGTGACGTCCGTTTCCCCGCTTCGGGCGTGCCCGATCTCGTGCAACAGGACGGCGGCGTAGGCCTCGACGGAAGCGAGCTCGCTCCGCTTGACGACGATGTCCTCGCCGGTCCAGAGACCGCGGGCTTCCGAGAAGCTTCCCGACTCGGGCCGCATCGTTTCGGAAATCTTCACCTTCCGAACACTCGAAGGCAGCCCGCCGACGAGGCCGGCGATCCGGCCGGTCATCTCGAAGACCGACCGTTCCCCGGGAGCGAGCGCGTCGGCCGAAACGAACTTGAACTCGAAGCTGTCGTTCCACGCGGAGACGAAGTTGCCCAAGTCCTGAATGGCGTTGCCGCCCGCGTCGACTTGGCCCGAGAGCTTTTCCTTGACGGTGCTGGGGATCGTGACGATCTGCCGGCCGCTCGCCCGGGCCTCCTCGACGAACCGCGGCGCGTCCATGATCTCCTCGTCGGTCAGGAACAGGACGTTCCCCGAGGCGTTGGCGATCTTTGACGCATGCACGGAGACGTCCGCCCACTTCATCTCGTCATGCAGGGTTCCGCTTCCGAAATGGCTCAGGTCGTCGACCAGAGCCTTGGCGACGGCCTCCGAGGACGAGGCGAGCAGGATCGACTTCACCCGGTCGGAGTAGGCCGTCCGCCCGACGTTCGTCCTCTCGCGGTTGAGAGCCTTCTTGATGGCCGCCGTCAGCGAGGTGATGTTGTAGGAGAAGAGGAAGTTCTCCTCTTCGGCGACGCGGATGCCGTTGATGTAGATGTAGGCGACGGAGCCGGCCTTCCGCAGGACTTCGCCGTAGGGGGTCCGTTCGAGAACCTCCTCGCCGGAGAAACGCAGAAACAGCCGCTTGGCCTTCTCGACGTCCTCGTCGGAGCAGCCTTTGAGGAGGAATTCCGTTCCGACGAACGGGGGGTCGGATGGGTCGGAGATGCAAGCGTGCAAGGTGATGACGTCGGAGAAGTCGTGCTTCTCGGAGCGGTCGAAGGCGACGTCGCAGAACTTGGAGCGGATGCGGGCCTCGACGCCCAGCCGGTCGAAGGTGGCCAGAGCATCCTTCAAGCCCACGCCGAACTTGCCGATGAGCCCCGGATGGTCGAGCTTCTCCTGGTTCTCGTTCATCGTGAAGTGCTCGTGGCGCAGGCCCCGGCCGAAGTCCCGAATCCGCCAAATGCCCTCTCCGTCGCGGGCGATGGAGATTTCCGGCGTGCCGGTCAGGGCCTGCTCGTCGAGGGCGTTGGCGATGATTTCCCGGACGGCGTGGAACGCGTCCCAGTTTTCGAGCATGCGGTCGATGTTCAGGTCGAACTTCTTCATCGCCGGTCTCTCCTACGCCGCTTCGTCTTGGCGGGCGTTGTATTCGTCGATGAGCGGCCGGACCCGTTGGAACCAAACCATGACGCTCTCGCCCTTGTTCGGCGGCGCCTGGTCGGCGATCCCGGCCAGCGCGTCGATCACGTCGTCCTTGCTCTCGCCGTCCTTCACGTTCAGGAACAGGGGCCCGACGCGGCGGAGCCATTGGAGGTTCGACTCGTCCGGGCGCCGGCCCGATTCTGGGCCGAAGAGGTCGGTCGAAACGCTCCTCGACACCTCCCGCATGCGCTCCATCGTTTCGTCGAACCAAACGGCGACCGGCTCGCCCGCCCTCGGCTTGCGGAACTGGACGGCAGAGATGAGTAGATCGCGGATTTCCTGCTTACTAATGGTGGAGGCGGCGGGGAAGGCCTCCGCGGTGCGCTCGCACCATTCCGTCAGGCTTTCGCCGTCCTTAATGGCGGAAAACCCGAGGCGGAAGTCTCCCGCCGAGAAGAAGCCGCGCAATGCTTCCATCCCCGCGGCGCCGTCGTCCTCGTCTTGCGCCTCGGCGCGCTCGGGAGCGGAGAAGGCTTGCTGCGGCGGAATGTAGGGCTGATTCTCTTCTTGCCAAACCCGTTTGGCGACCTGCTTCTTGATACTGGACTCGACGACGGCCCAAGCGATGGGGCCGGCCGCCCACAGCGCCAAGCCGACGAGGGGCATCTCGGATGTGAAGGCTTTGAAGCCGAGAACAAGCAACACCGCGCACAGGCCGAGGAAGCCGAGGGCCCGGAGGCCGCCGCCCGATTTCTGCTCGTCCTGGATTCTGGCGCAGGTATGGCAGAGCGTCCGGGTTCCATACTGGACGCCCGTGGAGCCGCCGGGTCGCCGTCCGACATAAATCCGATGCGAGGTGCCCGTCTGGACATTCCGCCGGTAGCCTTGCCCTCGGTGGATGTATGCCCCGCACAGATAACAGTCAGCCATTCGCCCCCCAAAACGGTCTAAATGTCCCGTCATCTTATCAGCCGAGACGGCGAAACGCTTCACGGCAAGGGACGTTTGAAACGGCTAGGGCCTCCGAAGAGGCCCTAGATGCCGGCCAAATTACGCCGGAATTATTTCAACAGATTTAGGAAACGGCTCGGGTTAGGAGGGGGATGGGTTTCTGCCACGCCTGCTTGACCCATCCCCACCCCAACCCTCCCCTTGAAGGGGAGGGAGTAACCGTGCTGCACTCAATCTGACATCACATCATTGCGTGCTGCCCGGCGCAGCCGCAGCGCGTTCGTGACCACCGACACAGAACTCGCGCTCATCGCCAGCGCGGCCACCATCGGCGACAACAGCAGGCCGGTGAAGGGATACAGCAGTCCGGCCGCGAGCGGTACGCCGAGCGCGTTGTAAACGAAGGCGAAGGCGAGGTTCTGGTGCATGTTGCGCACCGTCTCGACCGAGATGCGGCGTGCGGCGGCAATGCCGCGCAGGTCGCCCTTCACGAGCGTGAGTTGCGCGCTGGACATCGCGACGTCGGTGCCGGTGCCCATCGCCACACCCACGTCCGCGCGGGCCAGTGCCGGCGCGTCGTTGATACCGTCGCCCGCCATCGCCACCACGCGTCCTTCGCGTTGCAGCCGGGCGACCAGTTCGTCCTTGTCCTTCGGCTTGACCTCGCCGAGCACCTCCTCGATCCCCAGGCGCTTGGCCACCGCGCGCGCAGTCGTCAGTCCGTCGCCCGTCGCCATGACGATGCGGCCGATGCCGTGCGCGCGCAGTTCCGCAAGGGCCTCGGGGGTCGTCGCCTTGACCGGGTCGGCGACGGCGACCAGCCCCACGGCGACGCCGTCGACGGCGAGCATCATCACGCTGGCGCCTTCGAGGCGCAGGGCTTCGGCCTGACCCGCAAGCGCGTGCCAGTCGACGCCTTCCTCGTCCATCAGCGCGGTGTTGCCGAGCACCACCTTGCGTCCGTCGACCGCGCCGCGCACGCCGATGCCGGACGACGATTCGAAACTTTCAGGTTTGGACAGCGCCATCCCGCGGTTCCGCGCTTCGCCGACGATCGCGTGGGCGAGCGGGTGCTCGCTGCCCTGGTCGAGGCTCGCGGCGAGGCGCAGCACCTCGTCCGCCTCCCAGCCGGGGGCGGCGATGGTGGCGTGGAATGCGGGGTGCCCTTCGGTGAGCGTGCCGGTCTTGTCGACGATCAGGGTGTCGACGCGGCGCAGGTTCTCGATCGCCGCCGCGTCGCGGAACAGCACGCCCTGCGTTGCGGCGTTGCCGGTCGCGACCATCACCGACATCGGCGTCGCGAGCCCGAGCGCGCACGGACAGGCGATGATCAGCACCGCGACGGCGTTGATCAGGCCGTAGGCCCATGACGGGGAGGGGCCGAAGAGGCCCCAGCCGACGAAAGTCAGGGCCGCGATCGCGACGACCACGACGACGAACCACCCCGCGACGCGGTCGGCCATGCGCTGCATCGGCGCGCGCGAGCGCTGGGCCTGAGCGACCATCTGCACGATCTGCGCGAGCACGGTCTGCGAGCCGATCTTCTCGGCCTGCATCACGAGCGCGCCGCTGGTGTTGAGCGTCGCGCCGATCACCTTGTCGCCGGCGGCCTTCGATACCGGCATCGGCTCGCCGGTGAGCATCGATTCGTCCACGGCGCTCATGCCCTCGAGCACGACGCCATCCACCGGCACCTTCTCGCCCGGACGCACGCGCAGGCGGTCGCCCGGATGCACGTGAGTCAGGGGAATATCCTCCTCGCTGCCGTCCGCGTTGATGCGCCGTGCCGTCTTGGGGGCGAGGCCGAGCAGCGCCTTGATCGCCGCGCCCGTCTCCGAGCGGGCGCGCAGTTCCAGCACCTGGCCGAGCAGCGTCAGCGAGACGATCACCGCGGCGGCTTCGAAGTACACGGCGACCTGCCCGCCCATGCGGAAGGAGTCGGGAAACACGCCCGGCGCGACGGTCGCGACGACGCTGTAGCCGTAGGCGGCCCCGACGCCGGTGCCGATCAGCGTCCACATGTTGGGGCTGCGGTGCGCGATGGATTGCGCCCAGCGCACGAAGAACGGCCATCCGCCCCACAGCACGACGGGCGTCGCGAGCAGCAACTCGACCCAGGCGCGCGCGCTGCCGAGCAGCGGATCGAACCATCCGCCCGACATCGCGATGACGGTGACGAGGAGCGTGGCCGGCAGCGGCCACCAGAAGCGCCGGCGGAAATCGGCCAGCTCGGGGTTCTCTCCCTCCTCGAGTTCGGGCAGCACCGGTTCCAGCGCCATGCCGCATTTCGGACAGGTGCCGGGGCCGGGCTGGCGGATCTCGGGGTGCATCGGGCAGGTGTATTCGGCTGCGGCCGGCGCCTCCGCGGCGGGCTCGGCCTGCGCTGCGGGCTCCAGGTAGCGCTGCGGCTCTGCGCTGAATTTGGCGAGGCACTTGGCGCTGCAGAAACGGTATTCGTGACCGGCGAACGTAGTGTGGTGGGGCGAGTCGGGTTTCACGCTCATGCCGCACACCGGGTCTTTCAGAATGACGGATTCCTGCGGCGCGGCGGATGAGGGATGCTGATGTTCGTGGGCATGTTCGTGGTGCGCGGCATGCCCGTCGTCGTGGCTGTCGCTGCCGTGATGGACGTGTGCGTGCATGGGCCGTGGCTCAGTCATGGTCGCCCCCCTTGCCGCGCGGGCGACGTGCCGCGAGTCGCCTTCGATGTAGCGGGAACCGTGGCAACCCCCTTGCCGCGCGGGCGACGTGCCGCGTAGATCGCCGACGGCGAACTGCAGCAGCCGTCGGGCTTCGCGTTGCGGTGCGCGCGCTCGTTCTCCGCCATCCACGCGCGCAGGCGCCGCTGCAGGGCTTTCAGCGATTCGAGCATCGCGCGTTTCTCCGTGTGCGTGCAGCGAGCGGTCACTTCGCCGGGCGCTTGCCCGCCGGGCTGTCCATGCGCTCCATCATCATCTGCATCATGTCCATGCGCCGTTCCATCTGGTGCATGCGCTGCATCATGGCATCGGGCGCGGCGCCGGAAGGATCCCCGCCCATCATTCCACCCATCATGCCCATGCCGCCCATCATTCCCTTGCCGCCCATCATCATGTGGCAGCCCATCGGCGCGCCATCGCCCGCGGCCATCTGCTGGCCCAGCATCATGTTCTCGCGCATGGTCTGCATGTGCTGCATGAGCAGCTTCTGGCGTTCTTCGGGTGTTTTCGCCGCGGCCAGGGCGTCGAGCTGGGACTGCATCGTGGCGGTGTTGTCGCGCATGCGCTGGACCGTCTTTTCGGGCGACGGAGCGGGCGCCGTCGTGGGGGCGGGCGCCGTCGCGGCGGCCGCCTGGTCCGGGTGGTGGGCATCCTCGGCCCAGGCCGGCGACAGGGTAGCGAGCGACAGTGCGAGTGCGGTGGTCAGCAGCGGTTTCATGATCCTTCTCCTGATGAATGTTCGCCGTGGTGATCGGCGATCGGGTGGGGGCGGGGTTTCGTCCTATGCGGGAAGAAGGCCGGAGTCAGGCCCGCGTAACGCAGCCAGTCGGCACCGAAGGTCGCCGCGGCCTCGCGCTCTTCGCGACGGGCGAGACGCACGTAGGCGACGACGAGGACGGGGAACATCGCAAGCGTGATCAGCGTCGGCCATTGCAGCAGGAAGCCCGCGAGGATCACGACGAAGGCCGCGTACTGCGGGTGGCGCAGGCGTGCGTACGGGCCGGTGGTGGCCAGCGTGCCCGCCGCCTGCGCGGCGTAGAGCACCTTCCATGCTGCGGCGAGCAGCCAGAAACCGCCGCCGATCAGGATGCCGGACAGGATGTGGAAGGGGCCGAAATGCGGATTGGCGCGCCTGCCGAACATCACTTCGAGCAGATGGCCGGCGTCGTGGGAAAGGAAGTCGACGCCGGGGAAGCGTGCTGCGAGCCAGCCCGACAGCAGGTAGATCGTCAGCGGGAAGCCGTACATCTCGGCGAACAGCGCGACGATGAACGCGGAGAACATGCCCAGCGTGCGCCAGTCGCGCGACGAACGCGGCTTGAAGAAGCTCGCGGCGAAGAGGATGAACACGGCCGAGTTGATCGCGACGAGCGACCACAGGCCATAGGCGGGGCTCGATTCGGTCATCGGGCGCCTCCGTCCCCGGGCTTGCCATGGTGATCGCCGTGGCCGCCATGGCCGTGGTGCATGAACAGGTGCATCAGCGGGCAGGCGAGCAGGAACAGCCAGGGCAGAATGCCCAGCAGGTGGATCCGGTGTTCGAAGGCCAGCAGGGTAGCGGCGATTGCCAGGAAGATGCCGAATACCCAGCGGACGCGCTTCGTTCGAGGTGCGTCCCTCGCGGGGGCGGGCACGGGAGAGTGCTGCGAGTGCATGGCATCCATCCGCTGTTCCGATGAATCCATCATAGCCCCCGGATCTCGACTTCACCCTGACGCGATGATTACATTCCTGTCAGCATCGAAACAGCGGCCATATTCCCGGGAGTTCGCAGCACTTTCAGGGATCCGGATTGCGGTCGACGTGCGCGGATGCGGAAACCCGGGTGCTCGTGAATCGCGCTCGCCGATGATTTCCTGAAAATGACGCTGAGCTGAACAAAGCGTAATGTCGCGGTCATCGTCCTGTCGGGGGTGTTTTCCTAGCATTCGATCATGGTTGCTCGCCTGTGAGCGCCTGACCCGGTCACTGCAAGGAGAAACATCATGAAAGGCACATCGATCCGCATCGTCATCGCATCAACGCTGCTTGCCGGCACCTTTGCAGCATCGGCACATACGGACTATTCCGAGGCCGGCTCGGCCCATTGGCTCGATGACCTCAGGGCGGCGCCCGCCACGCCGGCGAGGCCCGCATTGCGCGAAACCGTCCGTGACGGCTACGGCGCAAACACGGTGGAGAAATCCTACGATCTCAAGGACGGTTCGACACTGCACGTCTTCCGGGACGGCAAGATGGCGATGGAGGACCGGTTCGGTCGGGCGTTCTCGATGGATCAGGGACACCCGATGGAGGCCCTGGACGGCAAGAAGATCTCGATGCAGGGGAATGAGGTCTGGCGCCTCGACAGCCTGCTGCATTCCAACCACCGCGGGCGCTGAACGGCGCGCGGGGAAAGCGGCCGCGGTTGCGGCCGCTTGTTTGCACACAAAGGAACGGCGGGCAGATCGTTTGCGATTTGCCCGCCGTGGCTGGATGTGCGAGAAATGCGCTGCCGCAGCCGTCGTCTACTTGAAGTCGCGCTGGTGATTGTGGCGCGTGGCGGCGGGCTTTGCAGGCGTCGATTTCGCAGCCGCCGATCCGGCCGCAGTGGCCTGTTCTGCGCGCACGCCGATCTTTTCGCCCATGTGACTGTGCCGCGGCGCGGTTGCCGCGTCGGTCGCCGCGGGCGCTTGTACTGCGCTTCCGGTCTGCTCGACGGCCGGCGCCCGGGACGCTGCGCTGGCGCTGAAGGACAGCCCGAGCACTGCGGCGATTGCGGCGATTGCGGCGACGGAAGGAATGGTGGTCCTCATGATGAACTCCGGCACTTTCCGGCGAATGCCCTTCCGGCGCGGATGCTCCGGAATCCTTCGCTCGTGTTCGAAAGTGTGCGCCGCGACGACTGTCCGATCGATGACGGCGGTATTACGTGTTTGTAAGCGACGCTGCACTTCACCCCGGCCGCAGCGGCCGGCTCAGCGCGCATAAGCTCAGCAGAATTTCATGGTTCGCGTCCGTGACATGCCCCCGTAAAGTCGGGGTGCGACGATGCGCCGGCTGTCCGTGCGCGATGCGTCGCGTTTCGCCCAAGACCACCGATGGGAGCCCGTCATGACCAGTCCGACTTCGCAGATCGCCGATCGCGTTCGCGACTTCCTCCTTCGCCTGCCACTCGAACGGCAGGCCGGCCGACAGCTGCGCCGCCTTGCGGACGGGGGCGTCGTGGGGGACTGGTTCGGCTGCGAACTATCGAGCGTGTTCCAGCCCATCGTGGATCCGTCGTCCGGTAAGGTCGTCGGGCACGAGGCCTTCCTGCGCTGCCTGGGGGGCGGCCGGCGCGACCTGTCGCCGTGGGTGCTGTTTTCGGCCAACGCCGACGACGATCGTTTGATCGCGCTCGACCGGCTCGCACGCACTGTCCATGCGTTGAACTTCATCGCCTCGGTGGGCGATGACGGCCTGTTGTTCCTGAACGTGCATGGCCGTCTGCTGGCGGCCGTCGCGGGCGACCACGGGGCGGCGTTCCGCAAGGTGATCGACGCGCTCGGCTTCCCGCCCGGACGCATCGTCATCGAGGCCCCGGTCGTCGCGAGCCGGCAGGCGGACCTGCTGAGCTTCGTGCTGCGGAACTATCGCCACAACGGTTTCCGTGTTGCCGTGAACGTCGAGTCCGTGGCGCAATGGCATGCGCTGTCCGGGATCGTGCCGGCGGACTTCATCAAGATCGGGACCGCGGCTTTGCATGCCGAGGGTGATGCCCGCGAGGCGCTCGATGCGCTGCAGGCGCGCGCGGGATCGGCACGGGTGATCGCGACGCGGGTCGAGGACAGGGCATCGTCGGCGGTGCCGCCGGGCGTGCTCGCGCAGGGCTTTGCCTATGGCGCCCCCTTCGGTCGACCGGCCGTGCGTTCGCCGCTGCGCTTTGCCGTGCGACGGGAAGGGGGCGTCCCGGAGCGGTGAGAGAGTTGGCGCCTCCTGACCATCTGAAACACTCCCGTTGCCGTTCTTGTTGTATTGTGCAATGCAGCAAGAATGTGTCCATGTATGGAAGGGAGTGGAACATGCTGCGCAAACGATGGTGGTCGGGCAGGCGCGGCGAACTGCCCGCGATCAGCCTCGCGCTGCAGGGAGGCGGGGCGCACGGCGCCTACACTTGGGGCGTGCTCGACCGGCTGCTCGAAGACGGCTGGAGGCTCGACGGCGTAAGCGGGACCAGTGCGGGTGCGATGAACGCCGTAGCGTTGGCGCAGGGATGGACGCGCGGCGGGGGCGAGGGTGCGCGCCAGAGCCTGTCCGACTTCTGGGAGGCGGTCGCGGCGAGTACGCCGCTGGAACTGGACCTGCTGCACAGCATGAACCCGAACGGCAACGGCGCATTGCCCAATCCCCTCGGCATGATGCTGGGGATGACGCGGTTGCTGTCGCCCTACCAGTTCAATCCGCTCGAGCTGAACCCGCTGCGCGAGGTCGTGCGTGCGCAGTTCGATTTCGAGTACCTGCGCCGCGAGTGCCGGCTCCGCCTGTTCATCGCCGCGACACGGGTGCAGACCGGAAAGGTGCGCCTGTTCCGCACCGCCGAACTTACCGAGGACATGCTGCTGGCGTCCGCATGCCTGCCGACCATCCACCACGCCGTCGAGATCGATGGCGAAACGTACTGGGACGGCGGTTTCAGTGCCAATCCGGCCGTCTACCCGCTGATGTACGAATGCGAGACGCCGGACATCCTGCTCGTGCTGCTCAATCCGCTGCGCATTCCGGCGCTGCCGCGCAGCGCCGGGGAGATCGCCGACCGCACGGTGGAACTGGGCTTCTCGGCGACCTTCCTGCGCGAGATGCGCATGATCGCGCACGCCCGCGCCTATCTGGAGGCGGGCAGCCGTTTTCTCCCGCACGGACGTCTCGAGCGCAAGCTGCTGGGCCTGCGCTTTCACATGATCGAGGCGCAGGAGCTGGCCGAGAGCGGCAGCGGCAGCAAGCTCAACGCCGCGCGCGCCTTCCTGCACGAGCTGCGCGACCTGGGGCGTGCCCGCGCCGCGCGCTGGATCCGCACCAAGCGGCAGCATGTCGGCAGCCAGGCGACGGTGAATCTCGGCGAGGTGTTCGCCTGAAGGGGAAATGACCGCCCCGGTCAGGGCCCGGTACACCGCCGGAGTCAGGGAGTTCGCCCGCTCGGGGCGGGCAAGCGCGATCCGGCCGATCCCGTGGGGCACGCTCCATGCGCTGTCATCCGATTTATGGATCGGCTCCTCCATGCTTTTATCATGAGTCCGAAAAGCGATTAGCCACAGAGGGTACAGAGGTAAAACACAAAGTTCCGAGATCACCGGGTCTCACCTGTTGGGTGAAGTCCCGGTATTGCGAGAAGTTTGTCTTCCCTGCGCCCTCTGTGGCTTGAAGTGAGCCTTTTCGGATGAATCCGGCTCGCGCAGCTACGGGGTCAGAAGGCGACGTTCACGCCGGCCATGTAACCCTCCGGATCGAAGCCCCGGGTGGTCACGTTGCCGACCAGGTCGCCCCCGTTCGCCAGGCTGTAGCTGGCGTTCTCGTTGTTGATCATCTTGCCCCAGCCGGCATAGAGCTTGGTGTTGGCATAGAGATCGTAGGAATAGCCGAGGCCGACGAGCTGCGCGTCCTTGTTCAGCCGCGACTTGTCGTCGAACGCCGTGTAGCTCGCATAGACCCGGTGCTTGCCCAGGGGTACGAGGGCGCTGACGCTCCAGCCCGCCGACTTCGACAGCGCTTTGGTGACATTCTCATAGTTGCTGCCGGAGATCTTGCCCGTAACGAACTGGCCGAACAGCTTCACCGCGCCGAAGTCGTAGCTTCCGCCTAGTTGCCAGCCGGTCTTGCGCGCGAGGCCGGTCTCGGCCGCTCCCGACGCGGGAACGGCATAGCTGGCGTTGTAGACATCCCATGCCGACGCCATGGCATTGAACGGGCCGCTCGTGTAGGTCAGGGCCAGGTCGAGACCCCGCCCCGCCTTGTCGTTGGTCTTGGTCGCGGCGCCGGGGAGAGTCGTCGTGTCCTTGTCGACGTTGTTCTCGCTGCCGGTGGTGTAGGTGAAATGGCCGGAGAAACCGTTCAGGCGCGGCGTCAGGTACACGAACGCATTGTTCACGCGGGTCGGCATGCCGACGGCCGGCAGGATGGAGCCCGAGTAACCGTACAGGCCGACGCCCATGGCATTGCCCATCGCCACCGCCGCATAGGACCCGGAGTATTGCCGCCCGATCGTGAACGAGCCCCAGCGGTCCGACGCCAGCCCCGCGTACACCTGCCGCGAAAAGATCTGGCCGCCGTTGCCCAGTTGCCCACCGGAGGACGCGGAGGAATTGTTGACCCCGGGCGTCACAGCAGCGTTACCGACCGACCCGGTATCGAGCAGCAGGCCGGCTTCAGCCAGACCGACCGCCTTCCAGCCGTCGCCGAGTGCCCGCTCCCCCTTCACGCCGAGGCGGGACGACGACAGGCCACCGGAGCCGAAGGTGGTTTTCTGGCCAAAGCCGCTGTCCATGCTGGCGATATTGACGTCGGCAACCCCGTAAACCGTCAGGCTGGAATCCGCCTGCCCGGCTACCGGCTCCTTGGTCGGCACCTTGACAGCCGCCAACGCCTCCGCCTTGGTCTTGGCGATCGCCTCCTGCTGGGCTTGCTGTGTCGTCAGCAGGCGTTCAATCAGCTTCTTCTGCTCGGCGAGCTCCCGCTTCAGGGCCTCGATCTCCGTGTCGGCCAGGGCCGGCATCGCTGCGGCCGATCCGAGAATGCCGGCGAGGGCGGCGGCCAGCGTCCGCTTGCGCTGCGAAAGGAATTTCCCGTGCTGCATGTATGACTCCTCCTTGTTTCGGTTTTATCGGTGGATGCTCGGCCGTTGCTGCCGGCCTCGCGGTTTTTCTGCCGCGACCGGACGAACGGGATCCGCCCGGTCGCGGCCGATTAGTGGGTATTAGTGGGTCGATGGAACCGGGGGCGACACCTCTCGATCCGCCGAGAAGGGCAGGGCGTGAGGTGTGCCGGCCCGCTCCGGCGCGCCGCACAGACCGGCCCGTTAGAGTTCCCGGAGCTGGTTGTGGGGGTGCGGCGCCGCCTCGGCGAGACCGAGGACCCGAAGTCCTCGATCGCGCCTTGCTCCGGCACGCCGAGCCATGGTGATTTCCTGCACTACGAAGTTCTCGCAATCACCCAGGCGCTCGCGAAACGCAGCCAGGGCAACATCGTCGGCCGACGTCGCGCCGGCGTACGAGTCGACCGGTACGACCTCGATCCTCGCAGCGCAGCTGCTGATGAACAGCGTCGGCTTTACCTGCCGCGCGCGGAACGCGAAGGGCAGGCGGTAAGGCCTCCTCGTGCCGTCACTCGCCGTGAGTCAGGCGCCGTTCCCGGCCACGCGCGGGAGGGTGGCAGCGTCCGTGGCGTCGCGTTCTGCTCGCGGCGCCGGGATATCCTCGTCGACCGCCGCGAGATGCGCGACGTGGGTGCGGTCGGTGAGGAACAGGGCGGCGACGAAGCCCAGCACGGCGGCGAACATCACGTAGAACACCGGGGCGATGGTGATGCCGGTGGTGTGGATCAGCCAGGTCACGATGAACTGCGCGAAGCCGCCGAAAACCATCACCGCGACGTTGTAGGCGAGCGCGAGACCGGTGGAGCGCACGCCGGCCGGGAACTGTTCCGCCATCACGGCCGAGATCGGGCCGAAGTACACCGCGAGCAGCGTGCACAGCACGATCTGCATCGTGACGAGCCGTTCGAACGAGGGGGCGGCATGGACCCACGAGAGCAGGGGGTAGGAGGCGACGAGCAGGCCGGCGGCGGCGAGGATGACGAGGATCTTGCGGCCGACGCGGTCGGAAAGCGCGCCAAACACCGGTATCAGGATCGTCATCAGCGCGACCGCGATGACCTGCGCGGTGAAGGCATCCGACAGCAACATGCCGAGCTGTTTGGTTGCGAAGGTCGGCATGTAGACCAGGATCACGTAGAAGCCGACCGTGCCGCACACGGTGACGCCCATGACCGCGAAGACTTCGCGCAGGTGGTTCTTGAGCATGCGGGCGATCGACTGTTTTTCCGCCGGCGCCTTGTGGGCTTCCAGAAAGGCCTCGGTTTCTTCCAGGTGGCGGCGGATCCACAGGCCGACCGGGCCGATCAGCAGGCCGATCATGAACGGGATGCGCCAGCCCCAGGCGTCGACCGCCTCGGGCGAGAGGTTGCGTGTGACCAGCGCCGTGACGCCGGCGCCGGCAAACACCGCCAAGCCCTGGCCGAACATCTGCCATGAGCCGTAAAGGCCCCGCTTGTTGGGCGGGGCGCTCTCGATCAGGAAAGAGGTCGCGCTGGCAAACTCGCCGCCGGTGGCGAAGCCCTGCAGCAGGCGCGCGAGCACGATCAGCAGCGGCGCGGCGACGCCGATCGCGGCGTAGGGCGGGGCGAAGGCGATCAGCGCGATCGATACCGTCATCATGGCGATGATGAGCTGCAGCGCGGCCTTGCGGCCCTTGCGGTCGGCGTAGATGCCGAGCAGGACGCCGCCGACCGGGCGCATGAAGAAGCCCACGCCGAAGGTCGCGGTCGCCATCAGCAGCGAGCTGTATTCGCTGTCGGCGGGGAAGAACAGGCGCGAGATCACCACGGCGAGGAAGCCGAAGACGATGAAGTCGTACCATTCGAGCGCGTTGCCGATGACGGCTGCGACGATCTGGCGCGCGCGCGGCGCTGCGGTGTTGTTGCTCATGATGCGTGTCTCCTCTTGATGAGTCGGTATTGTCGTTTTGGATCGGGCCACTGGCCGGCGCTCAGCCGCTGAAAAAACGGTTCGCCAGTGCCACCCAGAAGGCGGCGCCCGGCGCGAGGCAGGCGTCGTTGAAGTCGTAATGCGGGTTGTGCACGCTGCACGGCCCGAGGTGTTCGCCGCCGGCAAAACCGTTGTCGCCGTTGCCGATCAGCAGGTAGCAGCCGGGCACCTGCTGCAGCATGAAGGCGAAGTCCTCGCTGCCGGACAGGGGCGGGGCGTTGCCGTCGACCTTGTCGTCGCCGACCAGCTCGCGCGCGACCTCCGTCGCGAAGCGCACCTGCTCGGCGGTGTTGATCAGCACCGGGTAGCCGCGCTCGTAGCGGATGTCGCAGCCGACGCCGTGGGCGGCAGCCTGCCCGCGTGCGAGTTCGCAGATGCGCTGTTCCAGCCGGTCGCGCACTTCGGGCCGCAGCGCGCGCACGCTCAGTTCCAGTTCGGCGGTTTCGGGGATCACGTTGTAGGCCTTGCCGGCCGCCATGCGGCCGACGCTGACCACCGCCATGTCGACCGGATCGACGCTGCGCCCGACGATGGTCTGCAGACCCAGCACGGTTGCCGCAGCCGGCAGCGTCGGGTCGATGGCGAGATGCGGCAGCGCGCCGTGGCCGCCCTTGCCGTTGAAGCGGATCAGCACCTTGTCCGACGAGGCCATGAAGGGGCCGGGGCGGAAGCGGAAATGGCCGGTCGGTACGCCGGGGAAGTTGTGCAGCGCGAAGATCGCATCGCAGGGGAAGCGCTCGAACAGGCCTTCTTCGAGCATGCGCTTGGCGCCGCCGCCGCCGCCCAGTTCCTCGGCGGGCTGGAAGATCAGGTTCAGCGTGCCGCTGCCGGGCAGGCGCCCTTCGCGCTGCAGGCGCCCGAACACCTGCGCGGCGCCGAGCAGGATCGCGGTGTGGCCGTCGTGGCCGCAGGCGTGCATCCGCCCCGGATTGCGGCTCGCCCACGGCAGGCCGGTCTCCTCGTGGATCGGCAGCGCGTCCATGTCGGCGCGCAGCCCCAGGCGCGGGCCGCCATTGCCCCAACTCAGGGTTCCGACGACGCCGGTCGTGGCGATGCCGGTGTGGACCTCGAAGCCCGATTGGCGAAGTTGCTCGGCGACCAGGCGGCTGGTCTCGAACTCGTCGAAGCCGAGTTCGGGGTGCTGGTGGATGGCACGCCGCCAGGCCTTCATGGCGGCCTCGTCGGGGAGGATGCGATCAATTTTATTCATGGATTAATAATATAATTTGCTAACGATCGCGGAAGGCGGTACTTTTTCCGGGGTGACAACCATGGGTATTCACTTGCCGCGATGAAGGACCATCAGTTGAAGGCGCTCGTGCAGGTTGCCGATGCCGGCTCGATCCGGGCGGCGGCGCGGGCGATGCATCTCAGCCAGAGCGCGCTGACGAAGGCGCTGCGCGAACTGGAGGAGGACGTGGGCGCGGAGCTGCTGACGCGCAGCTACAAGGGCGTGGTGTTCACGCCCGCCGGCCAGGCGCTGCTGGTGCGTGCGCGCCTGGCGCTGGCGACGCTGGAGAAGGCGCGCGAGGAGGTCCGGCTGCTGCGCGGCGGGGCGGGGGCGCGCATCGCCGTGGCGCTGACGCCGCTTGTCGCGGCGACGGTGCTGCCGCGGGTGCTGGCCGAATTCCGCCGCATCCAGCCGGATGCCGCGCTGAGCCTGGAGGAGGGGCTGCTGACGAACGTGGTGCCCGGCATCACCGAAGGGCGCCTGGATTTCGCGGTGGCGCTGGCCAATGCGCAGGATCTTCCCTATGAGGTGGATTTCGAGCCGCTTGCGCAGATCCCGGCCTCGCCCGCGGGCCGCATCGGCCATCCGCTCGCCGCGGCACGCACATGGGCGGAGCTGTGCGGCGCGAGCTGGGTGCTGAACCTGACCGGGGCGAGCCAGGGCAGCCACCTCGTGAACTGGCTGGAGGCCAACGGCATCGACGTGCCGGCCAACACCGTGCGTTGCGCGTCCCCCACGCTGATGCTCGAGCTCATGCGGCGAACCGACCACATCGGTTTCGGCCCGACCGTGCTGATACGCGATCCCGTCTTCGGCGCCGGGCTGCAGGAGTTCGCCGTCGAACCGCTGCCGCCGCCGATGTCGCTCGGCATCCTGAGCCTGCGCGGGGTGCCGCTGAGCGTCGCCGCCCGGCCGCTGGCGGCGCTATTCGCCCGCCATCTGCGCGCCTGACGGTGCCGATCCGCTGCCGCGCGCGCCGTCGGACGTGGCGAAGCTGCTCGTGATGTAGTCGGCGAGGCAGCGCACCGCCTCGGTCGCGCTTTCCGTCCGCTCGTACAGCCGCACGTCGAGTTGCCCCATCGAGGGGAAGCCGTCGCGCTCGCCCAGCGCCCGCACGCCTTCGGGCACGGTGCTGCCCGCGAGCAGGGTCACGCCCAGTCCGGCGCGCACGGCGGCGATGATGCCGCTGTAGCTGGAACTCATGTAGGCGATGCGCCACGGCTGATTCTGGCGGCTCAGCGTCTGCAGGATGCGGTTGCGGTAAATGCACGGCGGCGGAGCGACGACCAGTGACAGGGGGCGCTGGGTGTGGCGTTCGTGGTCGAGGCTGGTGATCCACACCAGCGATTCGGTGAGCACCTTGGCGCCGCCGCGCTCTTCGGGGTCGTCGTGCAGCGCGATGACGAGATCGAACTCGCCCTTTTCCTGCCGCGCCAGCAGGTTCTTGCTCAGGTCGCACGTCACTTCGAGCATCACGCCGGGGTGCGATTGCGCGAACTTGCCGAGGATCACCGGCAGCAGCGAGGCCGTGTACTCGTGCGGCGCACCCAGGCGCACGCTGCCGGCGACCTTGGGGCGATGCAGGCTGCCCACCGCCTCGTCGTTCAGCGCCAGGATGCGTCGTGCATAGTCGGCGAGGGTTGTTCCCTCGTCGGTGAGTTTCACTCGATGGGTGCCGCGCACGAAGAGCCGGGCATCGAGCATTTCCTCCAGCCGTCGCACCTGGAGGCTGATCGCCGACTGGGTGCGTCCGACGGCATCGCCTGCGCGCGTGAAGCTGCCCAGGTCGATGGCCTTCACGAAGGTGCGCAGCAGGTCGGTCGGAATGTTGATCATCGGCCGTTCATTTGGAAAGCGAATTTTTTGATTAGAATTATTTGCGACAGCAATGTCAATTCGCCGCCAGGAGCAGGCGGTTACACCTTCGATTGTCCAGGCTCGCCTCGGCATCGCCGCGCTCACTACCCACCATGCTTAGTGGGGAGCGCCCGGGCGCCGGATCCGGTCGCGCGTCCGAAAAGTTCATCCATGAATGCGCGCATCACTGCCGGCACCACCGAACCGCGGCGCACGACTGCGGCAAATTGCCAATGGGATTCGAGGTTCGCTCCCCCCACGCGCCGCATCTGCCCGCTGTCGACCCAGCGCTGCGCGTAATGGAGCGGCAGGAAGCCGATGTATGCACCGGAAAGAATCAGCATTGCCTGCGCCTCGACGTTGTCGACGGTCGCCGCCGCATCGCGTGCATTGAGGAGCCGCAGATCCCGCTCCTGCAGGAAGGCACGGGCGACGATGCGGCTTTGCGCGATCAGTGACGCATCGGCGTCGGCAGCCGGCGGTGCGGCGTACAGCGGATGCGTGCGGCCGCAGAACAGGGCGTCAGGCTCTTCGTAGAGCGGTGTGTAGTCGAGTCCGGCAATCGACATCGGGAAGTGGCCGACCGCGATGTGCAGACGTCCATCGAGGACTCGCGCTTCGAGTTCGGCCGGGCTGCCGATGTAGATGTCGATCTGCACGTCGTGGCCGTGCGCGAGAAAGCGCTCCAGTGCTGCAGGGATCGGCGAGGCGTCGTCGGTGATCGTGTTGTCGATCAGGCCGAGCTGCAGCCGTCCCGAGATGCGTTGCGTGAGCATGCTTGTGTCCATGCAGAAGCTTTCCACCGCGAGCAGCAGGCGCTGCGCGGCCTCGTAGGTCGCATGCCCATGCTCGGTGAGGCGGAACCCGCCACGGCCGCGCTCGCACAGCTTCAATCCCAGCCGCGTCTCCAGCGTCGTCATCTGCTCGCTGATCGTGCTCTGGCTGACGTTCAGCGCGGCCTGGGCGGCTGAAAAGCCGCCGTGGCGGACCACGGCGACGAACACCCGCACCAGTTTCAGATCGACGTCGTGGAGCTGTTTCATCGCCTTTCCCCGTGCATTTACTTCGAAATCTCCGATTTGAACATCTTGTCGTGACTATTTTTCCGAAGCAAGTCCGGAAATATAGTCCGCCCATGCCCGACACGGCCAACAGAGCCGGGCGGAGCAGATCGAAGGAGGAGACCGAGCCATGCCCTGCAAGCCCGCCCGCGCGCTGCAACGCGCCCACTGCGCGTCCGCTTTCCCCCGGTCGCCTTCCGCCGATCGGGTTGCCGTCGACCCGACGCAGCCCCCCGCCCGTTCCCGCTTCATCAATCACCCTCGCGCGCAGGCCTGAGTGCGCACAATCACGGAGACAACGCATGGACAGCATCGTCGAAGCCTATCTGCAACGTTACGGGGTTTCCCCCGGCACGCAGCGATTCCTGCGCAAGACGCAGAAGATGTACATTAACGGCGAGTGGATGAGCGCGAGTGACGGCGCCATGGCCGACGTGATCGAGCCATCCACGCTCGGCCGCATTACGCAGATCCCGCTTGCCACCGTGGCGGACCTGGACCGTGCCGTTGCCGCCGCCCGCGCGGCCTTCGACTCCGGCCCCTGGCGCACGATGAAGCCGCTGGCGCGCGAACGCCTGCTGCACAGGCTGGCTGACCTGGTCGAGGCCAACGCGGCGGAAATCGCCGAGATCGAATCGGTGGACATGGGCAAGTCGGTCACCAGCGCGCGCGACATCGACGTGCAGGGCACGGTGGACACCTTTCGCTATTTCGCCGGCTGGGCCACGAAGATCCACGGGCGCACCGTCGAGCCGGCCGCGCTGCCCGGCGAATATGTGGCCTTCACGCGCAAGGAACCGGTCGGTGTCGTCGGCGCGATCGTGCCGTGGAATTTCCCGCTGCAGACCATGGCCTGGAAACTCGCCGCGGCGCTTGCGGTCGGCTGCACTGTGGTCGTCAAGCCGGCCGAGCTGACCTCGCTGTCGGCGCTGCGCTTTGCCGAACTCGTCGAGGAGGCGGGCCTTCCGCCGGGCGTGGTCAACATCGTCACGGGCACCGGGCGCGACATCGGCGCGGCGATGTCGCGCCATCCGGGCATCGACAAATTGAGCTTCACCGGCTCGACCCCGGTCGGGCAGGAGGTCGGGCGTGCGGGGCTCGACACCGTGAAGCGCCTGACGCTGGAGCTCGGTGGCAAGTCGCCGGTGCTCGTACTCGATGATGCCGATCTCAAGGCGGCGGCGCGGGCAGTGGCCAACGGCGTGTTCTTCAATTCGGGGCAGGTGTGCGACGCGGGTACGCGCGTGTATGTGCAGCGCGATGTGCACGACGAATTCATGCGCGAGCTCGTCGAGGTGACGCGCACGCTGAAGATGGCGCCCGGCCTGGATCCCGAATGCTTCATCAGCCCGCTCGTTTCGATGCAGCAGAAGCGGCGCGTCGCGAGCTACATCGACGCCGGGATTACCGAGGGTGCGGAGCTCGCCTGCGGCGGGCGGGCGCAGGACGGCTGTTACGTCGAACCGACGATCTTCGCCCATACGCGTGGCGACATGCGGGTCGTGCGCGAGGAGATTTTCGGCCCGGTGCTCGTCACCGCACCGTTCGACGACCTCGATGCAGCGGTCGCGGAGGCGAACGATTCGCCCTACGGGCTGGCGGCGGCGATTTACTCGAACGACCTTGGCCGCGTGCATCGCCTGATCCCGCGCCTGAAGGCCGGCTCGGTGTACGTCAATGCGCACAGCACGATCGACCCGGCGATGCCCTTTGGCGGCTTCAAGCAGTCGGGCTTCGGGCGCGACCTCGGCCCGGAGCAACTCGACTTCCTGACCGAGACCAAGGCCGTGTGGATCACCTTGCCCTGAGCACACCGATAAACCCCGCGGCCGGACGCGCGCAAGACGACGGGCGCCGGCCGCGGGCGATGAGGAGACAAACATGCAAACGACAACGGATCGGGAACGCGAGCAGGACCTCGAACTGCGCCTGCGCGCCTATGAGAGGCTGGCCGACCAGCCTTACTGGCCGGGCGCGATGACCGCGCTCGATTACTGGCTGGTGCTGGCGATGACGCTGGCGCTCGTGATCGGCTTCTACGTCTGGGGGGTGTGAGATGTCGAACGCCGAACTGTTCCGCCAGGCCGCCGAGCGCGGCGACACCCCGCTGCTGCCCGGCGAGCGCCTGTGGGGATTTTGGGAATTCACCTATGCCAACTCGGCCCTCGCGATCGCGACCTGGGCCTTCCTGATCGGGGGCGCGACCGCGGCCTTCGTCGGGCCACGCGAAGGCATCGCCGCAATCATCATCGGCAACATCCTGGGCGTGTTGCTGGTCGCGCTGCCGACCTGCCTGCCCAGCGGAAAGTACGGGGTCGAGCAGTTCACGCTATTGCGCAGCACCTTCGGGCGCAATGGCAGTCGGCTCGTTTATGCGCTGGCGGTCGTGCTGCTGACCCTGGGCTGGCTTGCCGTGCTCGGCATGATGTTCGGCCGCTCGGTGGACGGCATGATCACGTTGCTCAAGACGGGCGAAGCGGTCACCGAACCCGCCAACGGCGTGCTGGTCTCGCTGCTCGCCGCGGCGGCGATCGTCGTGACCGGGCTCGTCGTTGCGCGGGGGCCGACGTCGATCAAGTTCTTCAACATGATCATGTCGCCCGCGCTGGTGCTGCTGATGCTGGTGATGCTATGGCTGATCCTCGACCAGCACACGTTCGGCGACCTGCTCGGGCTGCCGCCGCTCGCCGCGCCGACGGACGACAAGCGGCTCAACTTCATGATCGCCGTCGAGGTGAACATGGCCGCCGGTTTCTCGTGGTGGCCGTATCTCGGCAACCTGGCGCGCCTGTCGAAGAACCAGCGCACGTCGTTCTGGCCCAACATCGTCGGTGTGTTCGGCGCCGCGTCGCTCGGCGAAATCGTCGGCATGCTCGGCGCGGCGGCGATGGGCAACGCCGACCCGACGATCTGGATGACGACGATCGGCGGGCTCGGGATCGGCATCGTCGCGCTCGGTTTCATCGCCTTCGCCAACGTGACGAGCATGATCAACATCCTCTACACGTCGGTCGTCGGGCTCAGGCAACTCGCGGGGCCGGTGCTCGGACGCCTGTCGTGGGATTGGCTGGTCGCAGCCTTCTGCGTCGTGCCCATCGTCGTGGTGTTTGCGGCGCCCGGCATCTACGACGGCTTTTTCATATTCCTCGTATGGACCTCGGCCCTGAACGCGACGCTCGCGGGGATCGGCATGGCCGACTACTTCGTGCTGCGGCGCCAGCACATCAGCCTGCGCGCCGTGTTCGCATCGCCCGAGCGGAGTCCCTTCGCATACTGGGGCGGTTTCAATCCCATCGCGCTGACGGCGCTGTTCGCGGGCTCGGCGGTCTATGTGCTGGTGTTCAACCCGCAGACGCTTGCCGCCGGCCCCGGCTTCACGCTGCTGTCCGCGTCGATGCCGGCCTTCGTTGCGGCGGCCTTCGTGCAGTGGGCGGGAACGCAGTTGTTCGGAAGCCGGCGTTTCGGCGACTACGGCGAACGCATCCCGGCCGAGCCGCTGGCGGTGGTCGAGCCGGTCGTCGATCCCGCGGTTCAGTGATCGGGAGACAGCCATGCAAGACACTTTCGACTACGTCGTCGTCGGCGCGGGTTCGGCCGGTTGCGTGCTCGCGGCGCGTCTCACCGAGGATCCGGACGTGAGCGTACTGGTCCTCGAATACGGCGGCAGCGACCGTAGCGTCATCATCCAGATGCCCAGTGCGTTTTCGTTGCCGATGAACACGCGCCGCTACAACTGGCATTACGAGACGGAGCCCGAGACGCACCTGAAGGGTCGTCGCCTGCACTGTCCCCGCGGCAAGGTGCTGGGTGGCTCCTCGTCGATCAACGGCCTGGTGTACATCCGTGGCCATGCCTGCGACTTCGACGAATGGGAATCGCTGGGCGCCGAGGGGTGGGGCTACCGCAACTGCCTGCCGTACTTCAAGCGCGCCGAGCACTTCAAGTTCGGCGGCGACGCCTACCGTGGCGACGCGGGGCCGCTGCACACCAACAACGGCAACAACATGGCGAACCCGCTCTACGGCGCCTGGGTTGAGGCCGGCGCGCAGGCGGGCTACATCAAGACCGAGGACTGCAACGGACATATGCAGGAAGGCTTCGGCGCGATGCACATGACGGTCAAGGATGGGGTGCGCTGGTCCACGGCGAATGCCTACCTGCGTCCCGCGATGGGCCGGGCGAACCTGAAGGTGGTCACCCACGCGATGACGCGCGAGATCGTCATGGAGGGCAAGCGCGCCGTCGGGGTGCGCTACGAGGCGGGCGGCGACTTGCGCACCGTGCGCGTGCGGCGCGAAGTGCTGGTCGCGGCCGGCCCGATCGGCTCGCCGCACCTGTTGCAGCGTTCGGGTATTGGCCCCGGCGACGTGCTGCAGCGCGCCGGCGTCGCGGTACGCCACCACCTCCCCGGTGTGGGCGCCAACCTGCAGGATCACAGCGAGATCTATATCCAGTGGGCGTGCAAGGAGCCGATCACGCTCAACGGCAACATGGACCTGATGGGCAAGGCAGCCATCGGCGCGCGCTGGCTCGTGCGTCGGGACGGGCTCGGGGCGAGCAATCACTTCGAGGCGGGCGGCTTCATCCGCTCCGCGCCGGGGCTGCGCTGGCCGGACATCCAGTTCCACTTCCTGCCCGCGGCAATGCGCTACGACGGGCACAAGCCGATCGAGGGGCACGGCTTCATGGTCCTGACCGGACCGAACAAGCCCAAGAGCCGCGGCCACGTCCGCCTCGTGTCGGCCGATCCGTACGTGCATCCGGAAATCCGCTTCAACTACCTCGCGCACGAGGCCGATCGTGAGGGCTTCCGCCGCTGCGTGCGCCTCACGCGCGAGATCGTCGGGCAGCCGGCGATGGACCGCTATCGCGGCGAGGAGCTTGCGCCGGGACCGGACGTGCGCACGGACGACGAGATCGACGCCTTCGTGCGCGAGAACATGGAGTCGACGATGCATCCCTGCGGCACCTGCCGCATGGGGGAGGACGAGATGGCCGTCGTCGATTCGAGCCTGCGCGTGCGCGGCGTCGAGGGGCTGCGCGTGATCGACTCGTCGGTGTTCCCGACCGAGCCGAACGGCAACCTCAACGCCCCGACGATCATGGTCGCCGAGCGCGCGGCCGACATCGTCCGGGGCCGGCAGATGCTTGCGCCCGACGACGCGCCGGTGGGCTTCGTCGAAGGCTGGGAGACGAAGCAGCGCAGCCGAAGTCCGGCGCGTCGCGTGGTCTGCTGATCCGCTTCTCCTGAATCCACCCGTTGCCGTACCCGCGGAGGTGGCCCGAGCGCCCCTCCGGGGACAACTACGCCCCTAAATCCGAGGAAATTACCGATGAACCTCCGAATTCTTGCCCGTGTTCTGGGATGTGCGACCCTGCTTGCCGCCGGCCAGGCGCAAGCCGATCTGATCCTGAACGTCGCAGCCGTCAGCGACTACCGCGCGCGCGGCCTGTCGCAGTCGCGCTTCCATCCGGCCGCCCAGGCGGGCGTCGACTATACGAATGGCGGTCTCTATGTCGGCGCCTTCGCGTCCACGATCAAATGGATCGAGGATTTCCCTGGCGGAGGCGCCGACTACGAGCTCGATGTCTATGGCGGCTACGCCGGCGAGCTCGGCGGCGGGTTCGGCTACGACCTCGGTTTCCTGCGCTACATCTTCCCCGACAACGGGCTCGAGCCCGACGCGAACACGACCGAGATCTATGCCGGCCTCACCTACGGCGTCGGCAAGCTCAAGCTGAGTCGCACGGTGAGCAAGAACTTCCTCGCGATCCCGGACAGCGGCAAGAGCTACTACGTCGACCTCGGTGCAAGCCTCGACCTCGGCGACGGCTACACCCTCGCGCCGCACGCCGGCTACCAGTTCATCAGCGGTCCGTACTCCGGCGACGCGAGCTATGCCGACGCTTCGCTCACGCTCTCCAAGGATTTCAACGGCCTCGTGCCCAGCGTGTCGCTGTTTGCGACCAACGCGGAGCGCTCCTTCTATATGCCCGGCGGCGGGGCGAAAGGAGATTCGCGCAACCTCGGACGAACCGCCATCGTCGTGGGGCTCAAGTACAACTTCTGAGGCACCTGCGGGCGTCGCGACCGGGCATCCGCAACCGGTCGCGCGCCGATGCACGCCTTCATCACGCAAATTCGCTTACTCGATCGGAGAAAGACCATGTCCAGCAACTCCTATGAATCCGGCCGCCTCAACCTGCCGTTCGTCGGCCACTGCACCTTCGCCAAATCACCCCCGTGCGTCGATTGGGAACAGATCGACGCCGACGTCGCGGTGCTCGGCGCGCCCAACGACATGGGCACGCAATGGCGCTCGGGTGCGCGCTTCGGGCCGCGCGGCATCCGCGAGGCCTCGACGCTGTTCTCGTTCGGCCATTCCGGCGCCTACGATTTCGAGGACGACGTGATGTACCTGACCCGGGACGAGGTGCGCATCACCGACGTCGGCGACGCGGACATCGTCCACACGGACATGGCGAAGAGCAACGCGAACATCGAATTCGCGGTGCGCAAGATCCTCGAGAAGGGCGCGATGCCGCTGGTGCTCGGTGGCGACCACTCGATCCACGCGCCGGTGATCAAGGCCTTCGAAGGCCGCGGGCCGATCCACATCCTGCACGTCGATGCCCACCTGGACTTCGTCGACGAACGGCACGGCGTGCGTTACGGCCACGGCAATCCGCTACGCCGCGCGTCCGAGATGGACCACATCGTCGGCATGACGCAGATCGGCATCCGCAACGTTTCGTCGTCGAACCGCGACGACTACATGGCGGCGCGCGAAGCCGGCTCGCAGATCCTGTCGGTGCGCGACGTGCGCCGGCTCGGGACGGAAGGCGTGCTCGCGAGGATTCCGCAGGGCGTGTCCTACTACATCACGATCGACATCGACGGCTTCGACCCCTCGATCGCGCCGGGCACCGGTACGCCGAGTCACGGCGGCTTCCTGTACTACGAAGTGCTCGAGATCATCCAGGCGCTCGCCAGGCGCAGCCACGGCAATATCGTCGGCATGGACCTCGTCGAGGTCGCCCCCGCCTACGATCCGACCGGCACGACCTCCATCCTTGCCGCTCAGCTGCTGATGAACAGCCTCGGTTTCATCTTCCACGAGCGCAACGCGAAGGTCGGGGCATAGAGGGAACGCCGGAGGGCAGTCTCCGGCCCCGAGTCCTGAATAGCGCCAAGGCCTCCGGACGCGACGTCCGGAGCCTTTCCTCGCGGCGTCCGCAGTAGTGACGCGACGGCGAAATATCGCGCGGGCGCAGCCTGCCGCAGCCCTTCGACCCCTTCCGGGCTGACGGATGTATCGGATCGTCGGATCGACAAGCACCGAAAACAACATCCGCCGCATCAGACCGACGACTTCACCCGCCGGGCGACGCTCTCAATAAATCCCTTTTTCACGCAGGACCCGGTTACTGCACCGGGACCTCGGCCGTCCACGTAATGCATTTGTTGCGTAAATTATTTCATTTCAACTATCAAATTCACAAATGCGTGGCGCCGCTACCATGCGTGTCGTAGCCCGAACACTGCATGTCGCTTCTACCAACACCTTTCCAGGAGACCTCATGAGCACGATCAAATTCACCGAAGACCACGAGTGGCTGCGCGTCGATGGCGACGTCGCCACGGTCGGCATCACCGACTACGCACAGAACGCGCTGGGCGACATCGTCTTCGTCCAGCTGCCCGACGTCGGCGCGAGCTTTGCGGCCGGCGACGAAGCCGCGGTCATCGAATCGGTGAAAGCCGCCGGCGAACTGAAGATGCCGCTGGCCGGCACCATCGTCGAAGTCAATGCCGCACTGGCCGACGCGCCCGCGACGGTCAATGAAGACCCGATGGGCGAGGGCTGGTTCATCCGCGTCCGCCTCGACGATCCGTCCGCGCTCGCCGGGCTGCTCGACCAGGCTGCCTACGACAAGCTGACCGCCTGATCGATCCACTTCCGGACACTGCCCAAGCCATGAACATGAACGACACCCGCTTCCCCGCGACGCTCGCGCAACTCGAGCAGCGCGATGATTTCGTCGGCCGCCACGTCGGCCCGGATGCGACCGAAACGCAGGCGATGCTCGCCGCGCTCGGTCTCGATTCGCTCGACCGGCTCATCGACAAGGTGATCCCGGCTTCGATCCTTTCGCCCTCGCCCCTCTCCCTCCCCGAGGGCCGGACCGAAGCCGACGCGCTTGCGCTGCTGCGCGGGATCGCGGGGAAGAACCGGGTGTTCCGTTCCTTCATCGGTGCGGGCTATTACGACACCTACACCCCGGGTGTCGTGCTGCGCAACGTCCTCGAGAACCCGGCCTGGTACACCGCCTACACGCCGTACCAGCCCGAGATCTCGCAGGGTCGCCTGGAAGCGCTGCTGAACTTCCAGACCATGATCACCGACCTGACCGGGATGGAGATCGCCAACGCGTCGCTGCTCGACGAAGCCACCGCGGCGGCCGAAGCGATGACCTTCTGCCAGCGCCTGTCGAAGAACCCGGCCAAGGCCTTCTTCGTGTCCAGCGACTGCCACCCGCAGACCATCGAGGTCGTGCGCACCCGCGCTGAGCCGCTGGGCTTCGAGGTGATCGTCGGCAACCCCGCGACCGACCTCGACCAGCATGAATTCTTCGGCGTGCTGCTGCAGTATCCGGCCAGCACCGGCGAGGTCGTCGACTACGCCGGCATCGTCGCCGCCGCCCACGCCAAGAAGGCGCTGGTCGTCGTCGCCGCGGACCTGCTCGCGCTGACGCTGCTCAAGTCCCCGGGCGAGCTCGGCGCCGACGTCGCGATCGGCACGACGCAGCGCTTTGGTGTTCCGCTGGGCTACGGCGGCCCGCACGCCGCGTACTTCGCCACGCTCGACGCGCACAAGCGCGTGATGCCGGGCCGCGTCGTCGGCGTGTCGATCGACAGCCACGGCAAGAAGGCCTACCGCCTCGCGATGCAGACGCGCGAACAGCACATCCGCCGCGAGAAGGCCACCTCCAACATCTGCACGGCGCAGGTGCTGCTGGCGGTGATGGCGAGCCTGTACGCCTGCTACCACGGCCCGAAGGGGCTGACCACCATTGCCCGCCGCGTGCATCGCATGACCGCGACGCTGGCTGCCGGCCTGCGCCGCGTCGGCGCCGAAGTGGTGACCAACGCGTTCTTCGACACCATCGCCGTGCGTGTCGCCGACGCCGCTGCGGTGCATGCCGCCGCGCGCGCCCGTGAAATGAACCTGCGCGAGATCGACGCGACCACCGTCGGCATCTCGCTCGACGAGACCACGTCCCGCGCCGACGTCGAGGCGCTGTGGGCAGTGTTCGCCAACGGCGCGGCGGTGCCCGCGTTTGCCGACATCGAGAACCTCGCGCCCGAGGCCCTGCCGGCCGGCCAGCTGCGTACCTCGGCCGTCCTGTCGCACCCGGTGTTCAGCATGTACCAGTCCGAGACCAAGATGCTGCGCTACCTGCGCGCGCTCGCCGACAAGGACCTGGCGCTCGACCGCACGATGATCCCGCTGGGCTCGTGCACGATGAAGCTGAACGCCACCACCGAAATGATCCCGATCACCTGGCGCGAGTTCGGCGGCATCCATCCCTTCGCCCCGGCCGACCAGGCCCAAGGCTACGCCCAGCTCACCGCCGAGCTGGAGCAGATGCTGTGCGCCTGCACCGGTTACGACGCCGTGTCGCTGCAGCCGAACGCCGGCTCGCAGGGCGAATACGCCGGCCTGCTGGCGATCCGCGCCTACCACGCCAGCCGCAATGAGGCGCACCGCGACGTGTGCCTGATCCCGAGCTCCGCCCACGGCACCAACCCCGCGACGGCGAACATGGCCGGCATGCGCGTGGTGGTGGTCGCCTGCGACGAGAATGGCAACGTCGATGTCGCCGACCTGAAGGCCAAGGCCGAGCAGCACGCCGACAAGCTCGCCGCGATCATGATCACCTACCCCTCGACGCACGGGGTGTTCGAGACGGCGGTGCGCGAGATCACCGAGATCGTGCATGCCAACGGCGGCCAGGTGTACATCGACGGCGCCAACATGAACGCGATGGTCGGCCTGTGCGCGCCGGGCAAGTTCGGCGGCGACGTGTCGCACCTGAACCTGCACAAGACCTTCTGCATCCCGCACGGCGGCGGCGGACCGGGCGTCGGCCCGATCGGCGTCAAGTCGCACCTCGCCCCCTTCCTCCCCGGCAACGCCACGGGCGGCCTCAAGGGCATCGGCGCCGTTGCCGCTGCTCCGTATGGCAGCGCCAGCATCCTGCCGATCACCTGGACCTACATCACGCTGATGGGCCGCGACGGCCTGCGTAACGCGACGACGATGGCGATCCTCAATGCCAACTACATCGCCAAGCGCCTCGATCCGCACTATCCGGTGCTGTACCGCGGCGAAAACGGCATGGTCGCGCACGAGTGCATCATCGATCTGCGTCCGCTCAAGGACAGCACCGGTGTCAGCGTCGATGACGTCGCCAAGCGTCTGATCGACTACGGCTTCCACGCGCCGACGATGTCCTTCCCCGTGCCCGGCACGCTGATGATCGAGCCGACCGAGAGCGAGTCGAAGGAAGAGTTGGACCGCTTCTGCGACGCGATGATCGCGATCCGCGAGGAGATCGCCAAGGTCGGCAGCGGCGAGTTCGACGCCAAGGACAACCCGCTGGTCAATGCCCCCCACACCGCGGAAGCGATCGCCGGGGACTGGACGCACCCGTACAGCCGCGAGCAGGCCGTGTATCCGCTCGCCAGCCTGCGCGCGAACAAGTACTGGTCGCCGGTGGGCCGGGTGGACAACGTGTATGGCGACCGCAATCTCGTGTGCGCCTGCCCGCCGATGTCGGACTATGAATAAAGCACACACACCACAGGAGCCGAGGACATGAACGCATCTCTCGTCATCACCTTGATCGGCACGGATCGCCCCGGCCTCGTGAATGCGCTGGCGGCGCGTGCCGCCACGTGCGGCGCGAACTGGCTGGAAAGCAGCATGGCCCAGCTCGCCGGCAAGTTCGCGGGCATCGTGCGGTTGGAAGTCGCCGAGGCCGATGCCGGCAAGCTCGAGGCGGCGCTGCGCGAGCTCGAATCGGAAGGCCTGCGCCTGACGATCGAGCGCGGCGCCGCGGCGCCGGCCGCGAATACGGCACGCACGACGAAGCTCGCACTGGTCGGCCACGACCGTCCGGGCATCGTGCGCGAGATCTCGGCCGCGCTGGCGCGCCACGGCGCCAGCATCAGCAAGCTCGAAACCGCGTGCGAGAACGCCTCGTTCAGCGGCGAGCCGCTGTTCCGCGCCAGCATCGAAGTGCAGGTGCCCGCGTCCGTCGAGCCGGCAGTCCTGAAGGCGGAGCTGGAAACGCTGGCGAACGAGCTGATGGTGGATCTCAACCTGGAGGGCGAGTCCGCCAACTGATGCAGTACCGCCTGCCCGGAAGGGCAGGCGCACTTACCGGTGCCGGACATCGACAGGAGCGGGCAAACCGCCGCGTCCGGCTTCCGATCAAAACGAGAAAGATGACGGAGACAACCGCATGCAGTTTCTGAACCAGTTTTTCACCGCCCTGAACGACCTCGTCTGGGGTGTCCCCATGATCGTCCTGATCCTGGGCACGGGTCTGTACCTGCAGCTTCGCCTCGGCTTCATGCCGATCTTCAAGATTCCCTACGGCTTCCGCATGATCTGGCGGAGCCGCACGCCCGGCGCCAAGGCCGAAGGCGAAATTTCCCCGTTCGCCGCGCTGATGACCGCGCTGTCGGCCACCGTCGGCACCGGCAACATCGCCGGCGTCGCCTCGGCGATCGCGATCGGCGGCCCCGGCGCGCTGTTCTGGATGTGGATGACGGCGCTGGTCGGCATGGCCACCAAGTTTGGCGAAGTCGTGCTGGCGGTCAAATACCGCGAGGTCGACGACAAGGGCGAACACGCCGGCGGTCCGATGTACGCGATCAAGAACGGCCTCGGCAAGCACTGGCACTGGCTCGGTACCGCCTTCGCGATCTTCGGCGGCCTGGCGGGCTTCGGTATCGGCAACATGGTCCAGGCCAACGGCATCGCCAGCGCGGTGCATACCGCCTTCGGCGTGGAAACCTGGGTCACCGGCGTGGTGCTGGTAGTGCTCACCGGCGCGGTCGTGCTGGGCGGCATCAAGCGCATCGGCGCCGTGGCCGAATGGCTGGTGCCCTTCATGTGTATCGCCTACATCGCGTGCGTCGCGATCATCCTGTTCGTCTTCGCCGACCGCATCCCCGACGCCCTCGCGACGATCTTCACGCAGGCCTTCAACCCCACTGCCGCGACCGGCGGCTTCGTCGGCTCCACGGTGATGATGGCGATCCAGAAGGGTGTGGCGCGCGGCATCTTCTCGAACGAAGCCGGCCTCGGCACCGCCGGTATCGCACAGGCCGCCGGCGCCACCAGCAACCCGGTGTTCTCGGGCCTGATCGGCATGATGGGCACCTTCATCGACACCATCATCGTGTGCACGATGACCGGTCTGGCGATCATGGTCAGCGGCGTGTGGGATTCGGGTGCGACCGGCGCGGTGCTGAGCTCGGCGGCCTTCGAGGCGGCGATGCCCGGCGTCGGCAAGTACCTGCTCGCGGTATCGCTCGCAATCTTCGCCTTCACGACGATCCTCGGCTGGGCCTACTACGGCGAGAAGTGCTGGGAGTTCCTGCTCGGCACGGTCAGTGAGAAGCCCTTCCGCATCCTGTGGACGGTGGCGGTGTATTTCGGCGCGGTGCTGAGCCTCGATTTCGCCTGGCTCGTGGCCGACACGCTCAACGCGCTGATGGCGATCCCCAACCTGATTTCCCTCCTGCTGCTCTCGCCGGTGATCGTCAGCCTGACCCGCGAGTATTTCGCCGAACAGCGCGGCGAAGGGCAGCTGAAATCCGAAAACCCGTCGGTGTCCGCGGCGCGCGCGACGCACTGACGGCCCGATCCGACAACCCAATCCGGAGTACATAGATGTTCGACAAGCAAATGCAGATCGCCGGCTTCGACCCTGACCTGTGGGGCGCCATCGAATCCGAGCGCCACCGCCAGGAAGACCACATCGAGCTGATCGCGTCCGAGAACTATGCCAGCCCGCGAGTCATGCAGGCGCAAGGCACGGTGCTCACCAACAAGTACGCGGAAGGCTATCCGGGCAAGCGCTACTACGGCGGCTGCGAGCATGTCGACGTCGTCGAGCAGCTCGCCATCGACCGCGCGAAGCAGCTGTTCGGCGCGGATTGGGTCAACGTGCAGCCGCACTCCGGCTCGCAGGCCAACGCCGCGGTGTATTTCGCGCTGCTGCAGCCGGGTGACACCATCCTCGGCATGAGCCTCGCCCACGGCGGCCACCTCACGCACGGCGCCAAGGTGAACTTCTCCGGCAAGATCTTCAACGCGGCGCAGTACGGCGTGACCGACGACGGCGTGATCGACTACGACGCGCTCGAGGCGCTCGCAGTGGAGTCCAAGCCGAAGATGATCGTCGCCGGCTTCTCGGCCTACGCCCGCCACCTCGACTTCCCGCGCTTCCGCGCGATTGCGGACAAGGTCGGCGCGCTGCTCTTCGTCGACATGGCGCACGTCGCCGGCCTCGTCGCCGCGGGCCTGTACCCCAGCCCGGTGCCCTTCGCGGACATCGTCACCAGCACCACGCACAAGACCCTGCGCGGCCCGCGCGGCGGCATCATCCTCGGTCGCGCCAATGCCGACATCGAGAAGAAGATCGCCTCGATGGTCTTCCCCGGCACCCAGGGCGGCCCGCTGATGCACGTCATCGCCGCCAAGGCGGTGGCCTTCAAGGAAGCGCTGGATCCGTCCTTCAAGGAATACCAGAAGCAGGTGATCGCCAACGCCCGCGCGATGGCTGGCGTGTTCGTCGAGCGCGGCTGCAAGATCGTGTCGGGCGGTACCGACGACCACCTGTTCCTCGTCGACCTGATCGCCAAGGGCATCACCGGCAAGGCCGCCGATGCGGCGCTCGGCGCGGCGCACATCACAGTGAACAAGAACACCGTGCCCAACGATCCGCAGTCGCCCTTCGTCACCAGCGGCATCCGCATCGGCACGCCCGCGGCGACCACCCGCGGCTTCGGCATCGCCGAGGTCACGGAGCTGGCCGGCTGGATCTGCGACATCCTCGACGACATCGAGAACCCCGCGGTGATCGAGGCCGTGCGCGCGAAGGTGTCCGCGCTGTGCGCCCGCTTCCCGGTTTACGGCAAATAAAAAAATGACGCATGCGGCGCCTGCGGGCGCCGCCTTCCAACGCCAGAGAGAGACCGTTGAACTAACCGAGGAAGGGAAGGATGACTCGCATCAGCGACATGCTCGACGAAGAGCAAAAACACGAAGGGAGGGACCTCGAACGAGGCCTGAAAGATCGGCACATCCAGCTCATCGCCATTGGCGGCGCGATCGGCGTGGGCTTGTTTCTGGGTTCCGCCAAGGCCATCAGCAAGGCGGGTCCGGCACTGCTGCTGACCTATGCGCTCGCCGGCCTCGCGGTCTTCTTCATCATGCGCGCGCTCGGCGAGCTGCTGATTCACCGTCCCGTGGCGGGTTCGTTCGCGACTTACGCCGAAGAATACGTCAGCCCCTGGGCGGGCTTCGTTACCGGCTGGACCTACTGGTTCACCTGGGTCGTCACCGGCATGGCGGAACTGACCGCCGTCGGCGTGTACTTTCACTACTGGTTCCCGGAAATTCCGCAGTGGATACCAGCACTGGCGACGCTCGTGATCCTCTATGGCGCGAACCTGATCGCCGTGAAGGTGTTCGGCGAGATGGAATTCTGGTTCGCGATCATCAAGGTCGTGACGATCGTCGCGATGCTTGTGATCGGCCTCGTCATCATCATCTTCGGCGTGGGCGACCTCGGCAAGACCGCGAGCTTCTCCAATCTGTGGTCGCACGGCGGCTTCGCGCCGATGGGCATGGTGGGGGTCGTGCTGACCTTGCAGATAGCCTGCTTCGCGTACACCGGCGTGGAACTGATCGGCGTCACTGCGGGCGAGGCGCAGAACCCCGAGAAGGTGCTGCCGCACGCGACCAACAGCGTGACCTACCGCATCCTGATCTTCTACATCGGCTCGCTGATCGTGCTGATGTCGCTGGTGCCCTGGAACGAACTCAACCCGAACATGAGCCCGTTCGTCACCGTGTTCGAGAAGATCGGCATCCCGGCCGCGGCTGGCATCATCAACTTCGTGGTCATCACCGCAGCGGCCTCGTCGTGCAACAGCGGCATCTTCAGTACCGGCCGCATGCTCTACACCCTCGCGCAGTTCAAGCAGGCGCCGGCCGCGCTCGGCAAGGTCAGCAAGAGCCACGTTCCGGCCACCGCGATCACGCTGTCCGCCCTGTTCATGCTGGTCGGCGTCGCGCTGAACTACGTGGTGCCCGAGGAAGCCTTCGTCTATGTCACCAGCATCGCGACCGTGGGTGCCGTGTGGACCTGGGGCATCATCGTCTGGTCGCACCTGAAGTACCGCCAGGCCGTGAAGCAGGGTCTCGCCACTGCGGTGTTCTTCCGCATGCCGGGCGCGCCGTATGCCAACTGGTTCGTGCTCGCCTTCCTGGCGCTGGTGGTCGTGTTCCTTGCGATGGACGCCGGCACCCGCGTGGCGCTGTTTGTGACTCCGGTCTGGTTCGCACTGCTGACCGTGGGCTATCTGATCTCCAAATCGCGTGCCGCCCGTGACAACGGCGTGCTCGCATCCGAAACTTCGAGGTAATTCGTCATGGCCATCAGCGTTTTCGACCTGTTCAAGATCGGCATCGGGCCGTCGTCGTCCCACACCGTGGGGCCGATGCGCGCGGCGCAGGTCTTTGCGAACGGCCTGAAGGAGTCCGGCCTGCTCGCTCGGGTCGGAAGCGTTAAGGCCGAACTGTTCGGTTCCCTGGGCGCGACCGGAAAGGGGCATGGCAGCGACAAGGCCGTGCTCCTCGGTCTCGAGGGTGAAGCTCCGGATCTCGTCGATACGGAGCAGGTCGACGGCAAGCTCGCCCGCATCCGCGGCGAGCAGCGCCTGCTTCTCGCCGGCGAACACCCGATCGTGTTCGTCGAGCGCGAGCATCTCGTGATGCACCGGCGCCAGTCGCTGCCCTATCATCCGAATGGCATGCGCATCGCCGCCTTCGACGCGGCAGGCGAAACCCTCTGCAGCAAGGTGTATTACTCGGTCGGTGGCGGCTTCGTCGTCGACGAAAGCGCCGCCGGTGCGGACCGCATCGTCGAGGATTCGACGCCGCTGGCGCATCCGTTCCGCAGCGGCGACGAGCTGCTCGCGCAGTGCCGCGAGAAGAATCTTTCGATCAGCCAGCTGATGCTGGAAAACGAGCGCGCGTGGCGCACCGACGCGGAGACCCGTTCCGGCCTGCTGCGCATCTGGGACGTGATGCAGCTGTGCGTGCGCCGCGGCTGCGAGAAGGAAGGCATCATGCCCGGCGGCCTGAAGGTGAAGCGCCGCGCCGCAGAGATGTACCGCACGCTCTCCAGCGCCCACGAGGCCAGCCTGCGCGACCCGCTGACGACGCTGGACTGGGTGAATCTGTACGCGCTCGCCGTCAATGAAGAAAACGCCACCGGAGGCCGCGTCGTCACGGCCCCGACCAACGGCGCCGCCGGCATCGTGCCCGCCGTGATGCACTACTACAGCCGCTTCATTTCCGGTGCGAGCGAGGAGGGCGTGATCCGCTTCCTGCTCACCGCCGCCGCGATCGGCATCCTCTATAAAGAAAACGCTTCGATCTCCGGCGCCGAGGTCGGCTGTCAGGGCGAGGTCGGCGTTGCGTGTTCGATGGCGGCCGGCGCACTCGCCGAAGTGCTGGGCGGAACGCCCGAGCAGGTGGAAAATGCTGCCGAGATCGGAATGGAGCACAACCTCGGCCTGACCTGCGACCCCGTCGGCGGTCTGGTCCAGGTGCCCTGCATCGAGCGCAACGCGATGGCCTCGATCAAGGCGATCAACGCCGCACGCATGGCGCTGCGTGGCGACGGCACACATTTCGTCTCGCTCGACAAGGTCATCAAGACCATGCGCGAAACCGGCGCCGACATGAAATTGAAGTACAAGGAAACCGCCCGCGGCGGCCTCGCCGTGAACGTCATCGAATGTTGATGACCCCTGACACCCAGTAAAGGAAGCATGATGAGCGACAATCACTCCGACGCACCGCTGCTGCGCACCCCGCTGTACGACCTGCATGTGTCCCTCGGCGCCAAGATGGTGCCCTTCGCCGGCTACGAGATGCCGGTGCAGTACCAGAGCGGGATCATCAAGGAACACACCCACACCCGCACGCAGGCGGGCCTGTTCGACGTGTCGCACATGGGCCAGGTCTTCCTCGTCGGCCCGGATGCCGCCGCGGCGCTGGAAACCCTCGTGCCGGTCGACATCATCGACCTGCCGCAGGGAATGCAGCGTTACGCGCTGTTCACCAACGACACCGGCGGCGTGATGGACGACCTGATGGTCGCGAACTTCGGCGACCGCCTGTTCGTGGTCGTGAACGCCGCATGCAAGGCGCAGGACATCGCGCACATGCAGAAGCACCTGTCGGGCCGTTGCAAGGTCGAGGTGCTCGAAGACCGCGCGCTGCTCGCGCTGCAGGGTCCGGCTGCCGCCACCGTGCTCGCCCGCCTCGCGCCCGAGACCGCCAAGATGGTGTTCATGAACAGCATCACCGTGAACCTCGTCGGCGTGCCGTGCTACGTCAGCCGTTCCGGCTACACCGGCGAAGATGGTTACGAGATCTCGGTGCCCGCCGACAAGGCCGACGCCCTGGCGCGCGAACTGCTGAGCCACCCCGAAGTCGCGCCGATCGGCCTCGGCGCGCGTGACTCGCTGCGCCTCGAAGCCGGCCTGTGCCTGTACGGCCACGACCTCGACGTCCACACCTCGCCGGTCGAAAGCAGCCTGCTGTGGGCGCTGTCCAAGCCCCGCCGTGCCGACGGCGCGCGTGCGGGCGGCTACCCCGGCGCCGACGTGATCCTCGGCCACATCGCCAGCGGCGTGTCGCGCAAGCGCGTCGGCCTGCGTCCGAACGCCCGCGTGCCGGTGCGTGAAGGCGTCGAGCTGGTCGATGCCAGCGGCCGCAAGGTCGGCGTCGTGACCAGCGGCGGCTTCGGCCCGACGCTGGAAGCGCCCGTCGCGATGGGCTACGTCGAGACCGCGCTCGCCAAGGTCGGCACCCAGCTCTCCGCAATGGTTCGCGGCAAGCCGGTTCCGGTCGAAGTCGCCAGCACCCCCTTCGTGCCGCAGCGTTACTACCGCGGCTGATGCAGCACCGGGTGGTCCGGCATGTGCCGGGCCGCCCGCCGGAGTCCTCCCATGCAGAACGCAAGCACCCCCACCCCCCAGACCGGCGTCAAGCTGCGCGGCGCAGAGAAGACCGCGCGCATCCCGGTCAAGATCATCCCGATCACGCCGGCGCAGCAGCTGCGCAAGCCGGAATGGATCCGCGCCGCCTTCCGCGGCACGAAGAGCGTGCGCCAACTCACCGGCACGCTGCGCGAAAACCGCCTGCACACCGTGTGCGAGGAAGCCAACTGCCCGAACCTGGGCGAGTGCTTCAACCACGGCACGGCGACCTTCATGATCATGGGGGCGATCTGCACACGGCGCTGCCCGTTCTGCGACGTGGGCCATGGCCGCCCGCTGCCGCTGGACCCGGAGGAACCGAAGAACCTTGCGCAGACCGTCAGCGGGATGAGCCTGAAATACGTCGTGATCACCTCGGTGGACCGCGACGACCTGCGCGACGGCGGCGCACAGCACTTTGCCGACTGCATCCGCGAGACGCGTGCCGCCAACCCCGGCGTCACCATCGAAGTCCTGACCCCGGACTTCCGCGGCCGGGTCGACCTCGCGCTGGACGTGCTGACGGCCGTGCCGCCCGACGTCTTCAACCACAACATCGAGACGGTGCCGCGCCTGTACCGCGAAGTGCGCCCCGGCGCGGACTACGAACACTCGCTCGACCTGCTCGCGCGCTTCAAGGAGCGCCACCCGAACGTCGCGACCAAGTCCGGCCTGATGCTGGGCGTGGGCGAGACGCGCGAGGAGATTGAGGCGACCCTGGCCGACCTGCGAGCCCACAACGTCGACATGGTCACGATCGGCCAGTACCTGCAGCCCAGCCTGCACCACCTGCCGGTGCGCCGCTACGTCACGCCGGCCGAATTCGACGAGCTGCGGGTCGTCGGCGAGAAGATGGGCTTCCGCCACGTCGCCTCCGGCCCGATGGTGCGTTCGTCCTACCACGCCGATCTGCAGGCGCACGGCGTGATCGGAGGCTGATGACGATGAATGCGATCTGGAGCGTGAAAATCGAACGCCTCGAAACCCGGCTCGCGGTGGGTATCTACGAGGACGAATACGAACCGCAGCCGGTGTGGGTGTCGGTCACCCTGACCGGCCTCGCGCCGGCCGTGCCGGACGGGCTCGACGACTGCCTCGACTACGAACCGCTGTGCCGTTGGCTCGCGACCGACTGGCCGCGCACGCCGCACACCCCGCTGCTGGAGACGCGAGTCAACGAGATCTTCGATTTCGCCTTCGGCCTCGACCCGCGCGTGCAGGAAGTGTCGGTCGGCCTGTACAAGCAGCGCGTCAGCCGTTACGCGACCGCGATCGGCATCGAACGCACCGCCAACCGCGGCGAACACACCCGCGCCATGCAGAACGCAGCCGCACGCAACCGGAAGAGAACCGAACATGTCGCCAGTATCGAATGAGTGCGCGCGCTACGCGCTGACCTTCGCCGCCGACGGTGAACGCGGCCAGGCGGCGGCCATCACCACGCTGCTCGAAAAGCACGGCGCCTACATCGAGGAATTCACCGTCTTCGACGACCAGCTCAGCAAGCGCTTCTACGTCCGCACGGCCTTCCGCCTCGTTGGCGCGAGTGCAGCGACGATCGACGCCCTGCGCGCCGACTACGCCGCGCTACTGCTGCGCTTCGGCGACGCCGAAGGCAACATCTACGACCTGCAGCGGCCGATGCGCGTGCTGCTGATGGTGTCGAAGGCCGACCACTGTCTGCGCGATATCCTCGCACAATGGCGCCGCGGCGAGCTGCCGATGGAGATCGTCGGCGTGGCGTCGAACCACACCACGCTCGGCCCGATCGCCACGGCCGAAGGGCTGCCGTTCCACCACCTGCCGATCACCGCGGACACCAAGCCGCAGCAGGAGGCGGCGCTGCTGGCGCTGATCGAATCGACCGGCGCCGAACTGGTCGTGCTCGCGCGCTACATGCAGGTGCTCTCCGCCGGCCTGTGCGAGCGCCTCGCCGGGCGCGTCATCAACATCCATCACTCCTTCCTGCCCGGCTTCAAGGGCGCGCGCCCGTACGAGCAGGCGCACGCGCGTGGGGTCAAGCTGATCGGCGCGACCGCGCATTTTGCGACCACCGATCTCGACGAAGGCCCGATCATCGAGCAGGCCGTCGAGCGTGTCGACCACGCCTTTTCGCCCGACCAGCTGCTGAGCACCGGTCGCCACGTCGAATGTCTCGCGCTCGGCCGCGCCCTGCGCTACGTGCTGGAGCATCGCGTGTTCATCAACGGCCTGCGGACCGTAGTGCTGCGCTGAGCGAGATGGTGAAGCTGCGCTTCGACTTCCCGGCGGACGCCACCGACGCCACGCCGCTGCACTTCACCGCCCCGCGCGAGCAGTTGGTCGCGCGCGCGCCGCAGGACGTGCGCGCGGTGCTCGCGCGGGCCGACGCACTGGCACGCGCCGGCGCGTGGGTGGCCGGCTTCGTCTGCTACGAGGCGGGCACCGCCTTCGACCCGGCCTTCCGCTTCCGCCAGCGCCCGGCGCTGCCGCTGGCGTGGTTCGGCGTGTTCGACGAGCCTGTGGACGAGGACAAGCCCCCGCGCAGTGAAGTGCGCTGCGACGACTGGCAGCCTGGCGTCGAGCGCGACCGCTACGACAAGGACATCGGCCGCATCCTCGACCACATCCGTGCCGGCGACGTGTACCAGATCAACCACACGATCCGCCTGCACGGCCGCTTCGACGGCGACCATCGCGCCCTCTACGAGCACCTGCGCGCGGGCCAGCCGACCGGCTACTGCGCGCTGCTCGACCTGGGGCGCCACCGCATCCTGTCGCTGTCGCCCGAGCTCTTCTTCCGCCGCGATGGCGACCGCCTGATCTCGAAGCCGATGAAGGGCACCCTCGCGCGCGGCAGCAGTCCCGAGCAGGACGCACGGCACGCCGAGGCGCTCGCCGCGTCGGAGAAGAATCGCGCCGAGAACCTGATGATCGTGGATCTCATCCGCAACGACATGTCGCGGGTCGCGCGCCCGCACAGCGTCGGCGTGCCGCATCTGTTTTCGGTCGAGACCTATCCGACGGTGTTCCAGATGACCTCGACGGTGTCGGCCGAGCTGCGGGCGGACGCTGGCCTCGCGGACATCTTCGCCGCGCTCTTCCCCTGCGGCTCGATCACCGGTGCACCCAAGATCAAGGCGATGGAGATCATCGCCGGCCTCGAAACCGAGCCGCGCGGCATCTACTGCGGCGCGATCGGCCTGCTCAAACCCGGCGGCGACGCGATCTTCAACGTCGCGATCCGCACGCTGGCGCTCGACGGCCTCACCGGCCGGGCCGAATACGGCGTCGGCGGCGGCATCACGGCCGATTCGGTCGCGCACGACGAATACGAGGAGATGCGCGCCAAGGCCCGCATCCTGCGCTGCGCCGCATGAGCAGGGCTGCGACAGGCTCGATCGGGACGGCATTGCGCCGCAGGATCGATCATTCGGCCGCTGTCTCGATACTGCAAGAACATGTCGATTACCGGACATCCGAGTTCAGTCGGAAAGTCGTAAAGTCCTGAACGGCTGCTGCCTTGACGACGGCCGTGTCCGGCATCCGACGTACTCGTTAGTCACTACAACCAGCAAGGCTTGCCAGAAAGGCAGGGCAGAGACATGAAACCGATCAAGAGCATCCTCGTCGCCAACCGTGGCGAAATCGCCATCCGCGTCTTCCGCGCGGCGAGCGAACTGGGCATCCGCACGGTGGCGATCTACGCCAACGAGGACCGCTTCGCGCTGCACCGCTTCAAGGCCGACGAATCCTACCTCGTCGGCAACGGCCAGAAGCCGATCGCGGCCTACCTCGACATCCCCGACATCATCCGCGTGGCGAAGGATGCCGGGGTCGATGCGATCCACCCCGGCTACGGCTTCCTCTCCGAGAACCCCGGGTTCGCCGAAGCCTGCGCCGCGGCCGGCATCGCCTTCATCGGCCCGCAGCCGCAGGTGATGCGCGATCTGGGCAACAAGGTCGCCGCGCGCAACCTCGCCGTCGCCGCCAGCGTGCCGGTCGTGCCGGCCACCGGCGCACTGCCGCAGGATCTCGACGAGATCAAGCGCCTCGCGCGCGAAGTCGGCTACCCGCTCATGCTCAAGGCGAGCTGGGGCGGTGGCGGGCGCGGCATGCGCGCGATCGAGAACGAGGAAGAACTCCCCGGCCTGCTCGACGTCGCCCGCCGCGAGGCGCTCGCCGCCTTCGGCAACGACGAGGTGTACCTCGAGAAGCTCGTTCGCCGCGCGCGCCACGTCGAAGTCCAGGTGCTCGGCGACACGCACGGCAACCTCGTGCATCTCTTCGAGCGCGACTGCTCGGTGCAGCGGCGCAACCAGAAGGTCGTCGAACGCGCCCCCGCGCCCTACCTGGAGGAGGCCCGCCGCGCCGAACTGTGCGACGCCGCGCTGAAACTCTGCCGCGCCGCAAATTACACCCACGCCGGTACGGTGGAATTCCTCATGGACGCCGACACCGGCGCCTTCTACTTCATCGAAGTGAACCCCCGGATCCAGGTCGAACACACCGTCACCGAGCAGGTCACCGGCGTCGACATCGTCAAGGCGCAGATCCGCGTCACCGAAGGCGCGCGCATCGGCGCGGCCGACGCCTACCTGCCCGCGCAATCCGACATCCGCCTCAACGGCCACGCGCTGCAGTGCCGCGTCACCACCGAGGACCCGGAGAACGCCTTCACCCCCGACTACGGCCGCATCACCGCCTACCGTAGTGCGGCCGGCTTCGGCCTGCGCCTGGACGGCGGCACGGCCTACTCGGGCGCGGTGATCACGCCCTTCTACGATTCGCTGCTCGTCAAGGTCACCGCCTGGGGCCACAGCCCGGACGAGGCCATCGCCCGCATGGACCGCGGCCTGCGCGAATTCCGCATCCGCGGCGTCTCGTCCAACCTGCAGTTCC
>NZ_QVLR01000048.1 GCF_014822185.1 Azoarcus sp. Aa7 | reverse complement strand
CTCCCCGCCTACGCGAAGCCCCCCGCCCGCGTCAGCCAGCCCGGCGAAGGCATCGAACGCGAGGCCGAGCAGCACGCCAACGCCGTCGCCCCCGCCAGCACGCCCGACCCGACACCAACCGCCACCGTCGCGCCGACACCCCCTGCGTCGTCCTCCGACGACAGCGACACCGGCACCTCCGCCGCAGCCTCCCCGTCAGCCGCCGCATCACCGGCCTCGGCGGTGTCGCCGCCGAGCGCCCCCTCCGCGACCCTGCCCGCCTACGCCGCCGGTCGCGTCGCCGAGCGTCGCGGCCGCGGCGAACCGCTCTCGCAGGACGCCCGCGCCCCCCTCGAAGGCCACTTCGGCCGCGACTTCGCCGACGTGCGCATCCACACCGACGCCGAAGCCGCGCGCCTCACCGCCGCGCTGGGCGCCCGCGCCTTCACCTCCGGCCGCGACATCTACCTCGCGCCCGACGCCCCCGACGTCCACTCCCCGGACACCGAGGAAGGCCGCCACCTCCTCGCGCACGAACTCGCCCACGTCGTGCAACAGGACGGCCAGGCCGCCCCTGTGCTCGCGCGCGCGATCGAGCCGGCGATGAACGCCCGCTACCACGAGACCGACCGTACCGCCGCCGCCCTCACCGCGCTCGAACGCCTCGAGATCCCCGCCGTCAAATCGCGCCACCTGCCGCTCTACAGCGGCCTCGCCGGCGCCGGCAACCTCAAGCGCGTGCGCGGCTACGGCCGCGAGGGCGCCGACCAGCGCTCGGTGTGGAACAGCCAGGTGCAGGTCGGCGCCGACGCCATCCGCGCGCGCCTCGGCGAACGCAACATCCCCGTGCCCGCCGACCCCAACGGCCGCATCCGCCTCAAGCCGCACCGCGGCGCGCGGCTCACGTCCAAGCGCCTGTCCGAGCTGCAGACGATGCTGCGCATCCCCGGCTGGGACCGCCGCGGCCGGAAAGTCGCGCAATTCCAGGTCGACCACATCGTCGAGCTGCAGGTCTCGGGCCAGATGGGTTCCGGCGTCGGCAACAGCCCCGAGAACATGGAGCTCCTCGACCAGCCGTCGAACAGCAGCTCCGGCGGCACCATCCGCAGCGGCATCTATCGCAAGGTCGACGCCTTCCTCGACACCTTCGACCCCAAGCCCGACCGCGGCCGCTTCCTGCGCCAGCACGACGTCGTGTTCACCAGCGCCGCCGCAACCGGCGGCGGTTCGGCCGCGGGCGCCTCCGCCTGGTGGACCAAGACCGAGATCGAACAAGCCGAACCGCTCAGCACCGCGAGCCCGCCCAACGCAGCCGAGGACGGCGACACCGCAGGCACCGCGGGCGAATTCATCCTCACCGCCGGCCCCGGCGGCATCACCGTCGGCCGTTTCCGCCACAGCCCCGGCGCCGCGCCGAGCATCAGCCGCACGCAGGCACGCGCGCTCGCGGGCCTCAAGATCACCGCGATCAACCTCACCGACAACACCGGCAACCCGGAGGGTCCGGTCGGCTCGCTGTCGGCCGAGTGGGATCTCCCCGCCGACTGGCAGCCCGCCAACCCCGCCGTCACGATCTCGCTCACCGGCGACGGCGAATATCGCGGCTACCCCTCGGCGCTGCCCGCGCTCAACCTCGAATACAGCAAGCTCAGCCCGGTCAGCTTCACCACCATCACCACCGAGGACGGCGAACTCTCCGCCGACGGCGAGCTGACCCCCTCGATCCCGCTGCTCAACGCGCCGATCACCGTGCGCCTGCGCGGCAACGATCTCAGTTTCTCGCTCGACTACCGCCCCGAGCAGATCAACCTGCCGATCCCGCGCACGACCATCGACGACGCCTACGTCAGCGTCTTCTACTCCACCGCGCGCGGCCTGGGCCTCGGCGGCCAGGTCATCTATTCGATCGAAGGCGCCGGCAGCGGCGAACTCGCCGCCTCGGTGTCGACCTCCGGCGGCGTCGCCTTCGAAGGCGGCTTCACCTTCGAACGCTCGCTCTTCGACCGCGCCCGCGTCAGCGCCTGGTGGCGCAACGGCCAGTTCGGCGCCGAAGGCACCATCGGCATCGACACGCCCGACAAGATCCGCGGCATCAAGAGCGCCACCGCGACGGTCAGCGTCAACGAGGGCCGCTGGGCCTTCAACGGCAGCGCGGAACTGTCGGTGCCCGGCGTCAGCGCCGCCTCCATCGCCATCACGCAAGGCGAAAACGGCCTCAACATCGCCGGCGACGTCGCGCTCACCGCCAACCCCGCGATCCGCTCCGGCTCGATCCACGTCGAATGCGAACAGACCGACGGCGACTGGAAGGTCTCCGCCACCGGCACCGCCGAACCCGCCATCCCCGGCTTCGACTCCCAACTCACCGTCACCTACGACGACGGCGCCTTCGACGCCCAGTTCAGCGGCGCCTTCGAACGCGGCATGCTCTCGGGCCAGATCACCGTCGGCGCCACCAACCGCAGCATCGGCGAAGACGGTAACCCCGGCGGCCCCCCCAGCGGCCCCGACGCCCCCATCATCGTCTACGGCAGCGGCTCCGCGACCATCCAGATCGCCCCCTGGCTGCAGGGCACCGCGGGACTCCGCCTCGACCCCAACGGCGAGATCACCGTCTCCGGCGAGATCGCGCTGCCCAGCTCGCTCGAGATCTTCTCCAAGCTCGAATACGACAAACGCCTCTTCGGCATGGCGACGCAGATCCCCATCATCCCCGGCGTCGTCGCCGAGGTCGGCGGCAACCTCAGCGCCAACGCCAGCATCGGCCCCGGCGCGCTCGACCAGCTGCGCGTCGGCATCGAATACAACCCCTCGCACGAAGAAAACACCCACGTCACCGGCGACGCCCACCTCAACGTCCCCGCCGAGGCGGGATTGAGACTCGCCGCCCGCGCCGGCGTCGGCCTCGGCATCACCGGCGCCAGCGCCACCGGCGGCCTCGAAATCGGCGGCACGCTCGGCATCTCCGGCGCCGCCGAAGCCAGCGTGCACATCGACTGGATGCCCTCGCAAGGCCTCGCCATCGACGCCGAAGCCGCCCTCCACGCCCAACCCAGCTTCCGCTTCGACGTCTCCGGCTACGTCGCCGTCACGGTACTGGGCGCCAGCCTCTACGACGAACGCTTCGAACTCGCCGCCGTCGAGCTCGGCTCCGGCCTCGAATTCGGCGTGCGCTTCCCCGTCACCTACCGCGAAGGCGAACCCTTCGACGTCTCGCTGGATGATCTGGAATTCGAGGTGCCGGACGTGGATCCGGCGGCGCTGGTCGATCAGCTTGGGGCGCAGATTTTCTGAATCGCCGATCCCGAGTGCCTCGCAACGTTTTCGTAGGGCGGGAAAGCGCAGCGCATCCCGCCACGCGGCGGTCGGGCGCACTCCGGCGCCTGGATTGGCAGGATACGCTGCGCTGCGCTCCCCTCCTGCCCTACACAAGTTCGTGCGATCGACTTGGATCGACCATACGCCGGAAATCAATGCCCACGCTCGCGCGCTAAAATGGTGAAATCTGCTGCAGGAGGTTGAAAAATGGCTATTCAATTCGACGTATTGGAGGCCGAAGCCCTCAAGCTCGGGGCCACCGACCGTGCGCGCCTGGTCGAGCACCTGATTGCCAGTCTCGACGAAGATACCGAGATCGAAGAGGCTTGGGCCGCTGAAGTCGAAGCACGGATGGAGGCCATCGACACCGGCGCGGTCGACCTCATCCCCGCTACCGACGCAATCGCTCGCGCCCGCGCAGCCCTGAAGTGAAAATATCGCTCCATCCCGAGGCGGCCGCCATTGAGAACCTCGCCATGGCATCCATGCACAACCCTCCCCTCCGTGGCGAAACCCTGCGCGCGGATGTCCTGCCCGAGCTCGGCCTCACGGTTTCCGAGGCCGCGCGCCAGCTTGGTGTTTCTCGGGTCCAGCTTTCCCGCGCCGCTGGGGCGGATAAACGCTATTAGTTAGACCACACACGAAGGTCCGTTCATGAGCGAAGATGACAAACTACAAACGGCGAAAAGCGCGGTCGAACTTGTCGGTGCGCTGACGAGAATCGCCGGCGACAATCCCGACGTGCGGGAGGCTGGACGTGAGCTTGGCCGTGCCGCTCTCACGGTCGCCAAGTGTGTGAACAACGCGCTGCTGCCTATAGCGGCGGTCAACTATGGGTTCCAGAGAGCGCGCGATTATTTCTCCGAGCGATTTGGGCGGGAGATGATGGAAATGGCTTCGCCCATCCCGGCAAACTGTGTTGTCGAACCAAAGCCTTCTATTGCCGGCCCAGCCCTCCAAGGCTTAGCTTTCTCGCATGAAGAACCTGATTTAAAGAAAATGTACTTGAGCCTTCTCGCATCAGCGATGGATGGACGCAGGGCGGAAGCAGTGCACCCGGCCTTTGTTGAGGTGATCCGTCAACTCACTGCCAAGGAGGCGGGGTTGCTAAAGTTCGTCTTGTCCAGCGGAAACCACTGGCCCATCGGGGAGGTGCGACTCTCATCCAAGCAAGGGCGGGGGTGGGTGGTTCTAAAGAGACATGTCCTGCACATCTCGGATACTGACACTCAGGCTCCCGTCGAGGAACCGCATCTTCCCGCTATGGTGGATAACTGGATTAGATTGGGCCTTGTAACGGTCTCGTATGATGAATTCGTGAGTACTCCTGGAGTATACGATCCTTTTCACCAACGGCCCGAGGTAGTTCGATTCAAGGAACAGCAACAATCCGAAACACACGATGTTGGCGTTCAACCCGGTATCCTCACCCGTACAGCCTTCGGGCATCAGTTTGCTCAAGCTGTCGGTCTTATCGACCAAACGGCAACAAGCAGTGCATAGATCGATCCAGACGCTGCTTGTACAAAAAGTGTGTTTAACAAGGCCTAAACGGACGCCCGCAAGCGTCGCTTGCGGTGCACTTCGTCCCTACGCTCCTACGTTGTTAGGCCCCACATCCCCCATAACATGAGAACTCCTGACTTCGCTGCTCTGAACCGGGCCGAGGAGCAACTGCTCATCGCACGCCTTGATTCGGTCCGATCTGCGATCGCGCATGCAGGGGAGAAGGGCCGAGATCTTGAGCTACAAGTTCGGCGGCTACTCCGCGACCTTCTTCCAGCTGAGTACGGCTTGACCACCGGCTTCATTGCACACGAACAGAACGGCACCGTAGAACTCTCCGGGCAACTCGATCTGGTCATCTACGACTCGGTCCGCTACAGTCCACTCGTCCACCTCGAATCCTGCGATGTTCTTCCGCTCGAGGCGGTCTATGGCTATGTTGAAGTTAAAGCGGCCATCCGCAGTTCTGCCGGTAGCGCCAAGAAACAGCCAGGCGACACGCTCGAAGGTATAGCCAAGCAGAACGCAGCCATCCGTGAGCTTCGCACGCGTGTCTTTCGGAATGTTCTCGCTGGAAGCCCTATCGAAGTGGAGACAAGGGTCGAGCATTGGCTCGCACCCCGAGCATACGTCGTGGCATTTGAAGCAAGCGGCAATCCTGAGCCCGGCTCCTTTGCTCAGCGCGTCGCCGCCGCTCTCAAACGCCAGGGCGCTGCGCATGTTCACGGCATCCTCATTCCTGGTTACGGATTCTTCTATACCAGTGCGGTAGATCCTCAGAGCGCGCGTCCGGATGACTATTTCCATGTCAAGTACACGACGGACCATCCCCTGCTCGCGTTTAAAACAGTGCTCCTGCAGGGCCTCGCCTCATTCCAGCGCGCTCCGGAATCGTGGTCTCCTGCCCTCGATCGGTACTTCCAGCATCGAGGCCAATGGAAGGAACGTACACCGTGAGCACAGCCGTTGAGGCTATAGCGCAGACAACAGACCCATTCGGATTGAGCTGAGCGACGATGATGAACAGATCAATGCCAGCCACGGCCGACGAGAACCGTTTGCCTCTGAAAGGGGTTTTTCTACACCCTCGTTCGGCATCACGTATGAATACCCCGATGACCCTTGTCCTTTCGGCAGCCATCGTGTTGCTTGCTCCCTCGCTTAGTCATGCGCAGGCGTCGACCGCTGACCAGAACGCGCGCACCTTGGGGAAGTACATGGTGCATCAGCAGATCACACGCTTGGAGTGGGAACTGCTGCAGTTCAACTTGCTTTGGGCCGGGTCGTACAGCACCCCAGGGAGCTACCTGAACTCCTACCCGGTGTACTTTGACCAGAAGGCAATGCGTTTTACCACCGTCTTCGGAGTTTCCGAACGGCGCGAATCTCAGGATCCAGATCCGTGGTCCAGTCTCTCTCGCCTAAAGCGCGAGTCCATTCTACAGGGCGCGATCAATCAACTCCGAGACCTTTTGGCACAGACCTTCCCTGAGGTGAAGTCAAGCCCCGGCGTACTCCTCATCGAGTTTAGGTACCGTCAGGGGTCGGGCGGCTTCGTAAACGCTGCTCGCTACGACAATGGCACGCTTACCTTAAACGAGTGATGGAAAATTGTGGAAAATTGGGGACCACGATTTCTTGCGGCGCCCCCTGCCGCAACGCGCGCGTAGCGGGGCGATCGCATCGCCCGTCACAATTATGCATTCCTCATTTTCTGCATATCGCGTTGCCGCGCCGCCCCCGCCTGTGCCTGCCGCACGTTCTGCTCCATCTCATCCAGCGCGGCAACAATCGGCAAGCCTGCTTCTACGCTCACGCGGACTACCGGTAGTAGCTCGACTGGCTGGGCGAATACGCCACGACGACCGGCTGCCGGAAAATAGGGGCAGACCACGCTTTTCCCCGAAGTTGGGAATCACGGCTGGGTAATTGCTGGCCTGTCAGCGCGCCGAGCCGCCCACCGAGCACTTCACCGTATTCGGGGAATTCGTGGATGTCGTCGTGCGTCGCGTCGTCGATGACGACCAGCCGCGCCGGCGAACGAGCGAGCGATTTCAGGCGCTGCGCGTGCGACAAGGGCGTCAGCGTGTCGCGCGTGCCGTGGATCAGCAGCACCGGGCTTGCGACCTCCCCGATCAGCGCGTCGCTGCGCAGCGTGTACTTCAGCAGCCAGGTCGGCGCGAGCGGCTCGTGCAGCCGGGCGAGGTCGACGAGGCTCGTGAAGGGCGTCACCAGTACCAGCAAGGCCGGATTCACGTCATGCGCGAGCCGTGTCGCGAGTCCCGTGCCGAGCGAGCGGCCGAGGATCACGACCGGCTTTCCGGCATAGGCCGGCGCCACCCGGTCCCACGCCGCGCGCACGTCGGCGTGCAGTTGCGCCTCGCTCGTGATCGCGCCGCGGCTCTTGCCGAAACCGCGGTAGTCGAGCATGAAGAGGTCGTAGTTGATGCGGCGGTAGAAATCGATGTGCGTCGTCCAGGTCGCGAGATTGCCGCTGTTGCCATGCAGATAGAACACGAGCCCGCGCGGGGCTGGCTGGCGGAAGTGCAACGCGTGGATCTCGCCGCCGGGCACCGCGACCCGGACTTCATCGACCCGCTGCTCGCGCGGATCGAAGGCGAAGCGGAAATCCGCGGGCAGCGGTTCGGGGTGAAAGATCAGGCTTTCCTGGCGCAGGTAAAAATGACCAGCCAGGGCGCCGTAGGCGACGCCGACCGCCGCCATCACACCGAGCACCCGACGGCGCGTCACAAAGCGCGGACGAGGCGCCACCGGCAGTCCCGGACCGCCGGTGGGAAGCGTTGCCGCAGACGCGGCCGGATCGCGGCTCGACTCAGGCACCGAAGCTCAATGCCTTTGCAGGCAGCGCCTGCGCCATCGCACCGGACAAGGCCGGACGGAGGGCGGAGAGGTCATCGGAGGTTTTCATGGCGAAACTATTATCGCGGTTGGGGATCGCCGCTGCGCGTCATTCGCGCTCGGCTTGACCCTACTACGCGGTTAGGAGCGATCTGGATGCAGGCCCGACACACCTCCGCGGATCGCGAAGCGACCGCAGCGGCAAGCAGCGGCGCCCTCTGCGTTGGCTTTGGAAACGCGCATCTGCTACGACACATAGGGAAGCCGTTCGGAGCCCCCCCATGCCTACCAGCCCCCTGCACGACCGCACGGCCGGTGCCATCCTCGGCGCCCTCATCGGCGACGCGCTTGGTCTCGGCCCACACTGGTACTACAACCTCGCAGAACTGCGGCGCGACTACGGCGACTGGATCACCGGTTACACGGACCCGAAACCGGGCCGCTATCACGCCGGGCTCAAGGCCGGGCAGCTTTCGCAGTCGGGGCTGATCCTGCGGCTGCTGCTGCGCTCGCTCGTCGAACACGGCACCTATGACGAGGCGGATTTCTGCCGGCGCATGGATGAAGACCTGTTCCCGCAACTCGACGGCACGCCGATGAACGGCCCCGGCGGCTACACCAGCCAGTCGATCCGTGAAGCGTGGCGCCGACGTGTGCAGCAGGGGCTGCCGTGGTCGCAGACCGGCGGACACGCCGACAACACCGAAGCGGCCGAGCGCACGCTCGCCCTCGCCGTGCGCTATGCGCTGCGGCCCGCGGCACTTGCCGACGCCATCGCGCGCAATACCCGCCTCACGCAGATCGACGAGATGGTGGTCGCGCTGACGGTGGCTTACGGTGCCGTGCTCGGCCTGCTGGTGCAAGGCGAGAAACTCGACGCCGAACTGTCCGGCAAGCTATCCCGGCTCGTAGCGTCGGGCGAACTGCCCTATCACATGGTGACCTTCGGACAACTGGGCGTTCCGCGCCGGGGCGAGTCCGAAGCGTCGCACGAGGGGCGGTTCGCCTCCCCCGACGCGCTGCTGATGCCGTCCTTCATCGCCCGGGCGGCGACCGACCCGACGGTCCGCATCGAGCCCGCGTGGAAGGTGTCGCTCGTCTATGGCATGCCCTGCGCGATCTACCAGGTGCTGCCGGCGGCCTACTACCTCGCCGCGCGCTTCCATGACAACTTCGAATCCGCCGTGCTGCATGCGGTGAACGGCGGCGGGAACAACGAGGCACGTGCGATGCTGACCGGCGCGCTGGTCGGCGCGCAATGCGGGCTGTCGCGCATCCCGCAGCGTTTCGTCGACGGTCTGGCAGATGCCGCCGAACTTCAGGATCTCGCTGCAGTACTTGCCTCGCAGGTGGCCTGACGCAGGCCACCGGACCTCAGGAGGTGGTTACGCCGATTTGCTTCTCGGGGCGAAGATTTAGCGATCGTCGGAAAGAATAGAAAAATAGGGGACCGACCACAATTTCCACGAACGTTACCTTATGTTTTCAAACCTTTACGTTGCCATTGGCGCCAATGGCGCGTATCGTGGACCGTGCGATTTTCAGGTAGTGTTGCTGTCTTGTCGGTTTAGTGTCCGCAGTTCTGCGGCGACAATCCCCCATTCTCACCTCGCCCTCTTGATCTCGCCCCACCCAGGGGCCATGCCCCGGCATTTTTCCGAGAATCAAGATATGACCAATGGTCGCGTCGGGTTCCGTGAACGGATCGTGCCAATTCACGACAAGGAGCACTTCATGCTACGCCCCATCCAGCGAACCGAACTCAAGACCTACTACTACACCCCCGTGCATTGTCCCTTTTGCGGCACCCGTGTCATGGGAGCCGACCCGGTCGACGAAACACGCATCACCGCCTGCGCTCACACCTTGTTCATCGCCCATGACACGGCGTTCGAATACCGCTCCGAGCGTTTCGACAGGAACCTCAGTCTGGACGGCCTGACCGAGAAGGAACTCGAGGAGCGTTGGACCCGAGAGGACGGCGGCGTCGACGGTCTCACCAACCAGGTCACGTTGGCGGACGCCATCAAGATTGCCGCCTACGCGCCGGCCCCGTCCGCCTACGGTTCGTACTACGGATTCGCCCCCACCGAGTGATCCGGAAATGAAATAGCGGAAAAGAAACAAAGAAATAGGGGACACCCATTAGCCGGCCGGCTAAGGGGTGCCCCCGATTCACCGCTATTCACTTGCTGTTGCCCGTCGCGAGCGTGAACTATATTGGAAGCCCGCCGGCGACCACCGCGTCGGCACCGAAGATGGCGGGGGCGTCAATCAGCCCGGGCGCGCTTCGCCCGGCCGTCACAGGAGACGCCATCATGATGGTCGCACGCTGGAGCATCGACGCGCGCTTTGGTTACAAGGCGCAGGTCGTCGACGCGATGCAACGCTGGATGAACGAGATCGGTAGCCAGATCGGCTGGACGGAGGAGAACACGCGTCTGCTGACCGGCTCGATCGGCGCGCGCGAAGCCACCGTACAGTCCGAGATCGTGGTCCGCGACCTCGCCGAACTCAACGCCGCGTGGGACAAGCTCGGCACCATCGAGGCCCACAGGCAGTGGAGCAAGGATCTGGAGCCCTTCGTGGTTTCCGGCACACCGCGCTGGGAGGTGTTCCGCCTGATAGGCCCCGAGAAATAGGGAACAGCCGCCGGAACTTGCCCGTCCCGGCATTACCCCGGCCGGCCCGGATCAATTCGCTATGCGGAAACGCTGCACCAAGGCCTGCAATTGCGATGCAGTCTGTGCCATTGACGCTGCGACTGCGACGGTCTGCCTGACGGACGCGTGATTTCCCTCCGCCATGCGGGCGATCTGCTCCACGTTCTGGGCGATTCCCTGGCTGGCGGTGCGCTGCTCCAGGACCGCTCGGGCGATGTCATCGACACCGCTGGAGGCATCGCCAACCGAGCCATCCGCAGCGGACAGCGAACCGACCACCTGTTCGACGCATCCATGGCTCGTTTCCAGTGCCTGCAGGCCGCGCCGGATGGCCTTTTCGACCTCGGCCGAGCGTGCGCCCAGCCCGACGGTGACGTCGTCGATCTGGACCGCCGAACTGGCCGAGCGCTCGGCCAGTTTCCTGACCTCGTCGGCAACCACCGCGAATCCGCGCCCCTGTTCGCCGGCGCGGGCGGCTTCGATCGCTGCGTTGAGGGCAAGCAGGTTGGTCTGGTCGGCGATCTCGCGCACCTGCCGGGTCATCGACGTGATCGCCGTGGTGCTTTCGATGAACGCGGCGGCGGAATCGGCGATCTCGCGCACGGCGCCTTCCACCGCGGCGACCTCGCGCACCAGCTTCTCGAGATTCTCGTGACTCTCGCTGGTGCGTCCGCGTGCGGCGTTCGACAGCGCGCGCACCTCTTCGGCAGTTGCTGCAACCGCCGCAATGCTCACGGTCAGCTGCTCGATCGTCGCTGCGGCAGTCTCCGACGCTTCACTCTGCGCAAGTGCGCGCTTTTCCCCATCCTGTGCCGACAATGAAAGTTGCGCTGCCGACCCGTGAAGAGCATCCGAATCATTCTTGAGATCGGTGATGATCTGCTGCAACGTCCCCATGAATGCATTGAACGAGCGTGCGCTGCCTGCGATTTCATCGCCCCCCTCGGAAGGCAGCCGCTTGCGGAGGTCGGCATCTCCGGAGGCCAGTTCATGGGTGAATCGGGTAAGGCTTTGCAGGCGCTGCGAAATGCTGCGTACGATCAGCACGCTGAACAGCAGCAGAAGGGGCAGTGCGATCGCCAATGCCCCCAGCGTGAGCTGCTTCTGCTGCGCGGCCGAGGAGATCGCCTCGTCACGGGTGCGTTTGGTCTCCTCCACCAGACGATCGCTGACCTGTTCGAGCTTCGTTTCCAGTTCCCCGAACAGCTCGTCGAATCGGGGCTTCCTGCCGAACGCCGCGTCGTTCTGGTCGAGGGCCATCTTCACCAACTCCGTGGCCCCTTTCGTATAGGCCTCCAGCGGGGCGTCCGTCTGGGCAATCGCCTGCTTTATTTCCGCGGAGATCGGCAGCCGGGCCAGCGCGGCGACGTTGGTTTTCATCGACGCGGCGTGCTCGGCCACGTCCGCCAGCGCCCCCTTGTGCGCCTCCGCGTCACCGCGCAATCCCGCAAGCAGCGCCGCCTGGACGTCGCTGTTCAGCGCATCGTGAAACATGTCGGTTTCGACGTGAAAGCGGATCGCCTCGGCGTACGTCGTGGAGAGTTCGTTGGCCTCGGACAGTTGCACCGTCGACATGTAGCCGATGAGCCCGACGCCGAGAGTCAGGACAATCGAAATCGCGGCGGAGCCCAGCAATTTCTGTTTGATCGTGAGCGAGTAGGCCATCTTCGATTCCGTTCTCAGAGCGGGTAACCCGCTAAACAAGGCGTTGCATCAGCGCAAGCGATCTGCAGCTCGCTCGGCGTTGCCGTGTCGGGAGCAGTGCGCTCGCTTGCCAGTAACCAAGGCCTTCACGGTACAGGCTGCTACGGCCTTTGCGTTACAAACTTTAGCAATATGCGCCGAAGGCCGGTTTGATACCACATGAAGTCGCTATTTGGCTTCGGCGGCCTGGTCCTCGCGCCTCTCGTCGATGTCCTGGGGTAGTCGCTTCGTGGTCCTGCCGGTTGCAGCCGGGTACGACCAAAGTAAGATTGCGCCATGCACACCCTGATCGACCACGTATTCGTCGGCGCGCTGCGCCCGCTGCCGCCCGAAGGGCAGATGACCGGCATGTACAAGAGCCCCCTCGACGGCCCCGTTGCTGTCGGCCCCGCGGGGCTCGCCGGCGACTTCCAGGGCGACCGGCGCGTTCATGGCGGCGCCGAGAAGGCGGTGCATCACTATCCCGCCGAACATTACGCGCGCCTCGCACAGCGTTTTCCGGCCAGCGCGCAGATGCTCGCGCCGGGCGTGCTCGGCGAGAACCTGTCGACGCACGGCTGGACCGAGGAGACGGTGTGCATCGGCGACCTGTTCCGGGTCGGCACCGCACTGTTGCAGCTGAGCCAGCCACGCAGTCCGTGCTGGAAGATCGACCACCGCCTCGACGCCGAAGGGGCGTCGTTGTTCGTCGCGCATGAGGGAATCATCGGCTGGTACTACCGGGTGCGCAAAGGCGGCACGATCGCGCCGGGCGACACACTGGAACTGGTCGAGCGCCCCAACCCCCGGCTCAGCGTCGCGGCCTACTGGCGCGCGACCCTGGAACACCGACCCGAGCCCGCGGCGCTGCGCGCCATGGCCGCCGCGACCGGCCTCGCACCCGCCCAGGCCAAGCGGCTGACCGAGCGCGCCGCGTGGCTGGAGAGCAATCCCCTGCGCGACTGAAGGCGCCGCTCGCGCCGCGGGCGTGGCGACGCCTAGCCGACGCGCTCCGACAGATGGATCGAATACAGCCCCCACGGGCAGGCAGCGAAGCGCTCGTTGAGCGGTTTCGCGGCGAGCGCTGGGATCCGGTCAGCGTCGGCGACTCCCCTACGCGCCCCACCGGGCACGCCCCGGACTTGCCATTGACATTTTCACGAAGGCCGTCGTGATATGCTTTCGGTCTTTTTGATCGTTCGTCCGCGCATGCCTGCGTGAATCCGCGGCCGCGCCCTCTTTCCTCATGATCTCTCCTCTCGCCGCACGCTCCCGCCTGTACGACCTGCACTGGCACACGGACGGCCCGCCACTCGCAGTCGAAGCCTGGTGGGGGCGCGAAAGCCTGTCCGGCGGCTTCGAGTTCCACCTCGACACCCTGTCGCAGGACGCCTTCCTCGCCCTCGAGCCGATGCTCGGGCAGGCGGTGACGCTGCGCACCGCGCTCTCCGACGGCAGCCGCAGCGAACGCTCGGGCCTCGTGCGCGCGGTCGCGAACCCCGGCAGCGACGGCGGCTGGAGCCGCTACCGCCTCACCGTGGTGCCGTGGACCTGGCTCCTCACGCGCGGCCGCCACAACCGCGTGTTCCAGGACAAGTCCGTGCCCGAGATCCTCGACGCCGTGTTCGCCGACTACCGCGCGCACGCCGCCTGGCACTGGCACGAGGACGTCGCCCCCTTCCTCGCCACCGCGCGCCCGCGCAGCTATTGCGTGCAGTACCGCGAATCCGACTACGCCTTCGTGTCGCGCCTGCTCGCCGAGGAAGGGCTGGGCTGGTGCATCGAGGAAGATGGCGAGGCCCCCGCGCGCCACCGCATGCGCCTCTTCGCCGACAGCACACGCTTCGCGGAAGATCCCCTCTCGGCACACGCGCTCGGCGGACGCGGCATCCGCTTCCACCGCGCCGACTCGCAGGAAGACCAGGACAGCATCGTCGCCTTCGGCGCACAGCACCGCCTCGCCCCCACCGTCGGCACCGTGCTCGGCTACGACTACCGCAACAAACGCGCGACCGCGGCGAGCGTGCCGACCGCGCGCCGCGTCGGCAGCGCGGACCTGCCGCCCCTCGAACACTACGACTACGCGGGCCCATACGCGCACGCGAGCGTGGCCGAGGCCGAGCGCTATCAGCGCCTCGCGATGGAAGCCACGGAGGCGCACGCCAGCACCTTTCTCGGCCGCGGCACCGTGCGCAGCCTGCGCCCCGGCACCTTCGTCGCCGTGAGCGGCCTGCCGCTCGACCCCACTGCCCCCGCCGCCGCAGGCGAACGCTTCGCCGTGCTCGACATCCTCCATGCCGGCATCAACAACCTCGACGCCGCGCGCATCGACGCGATCGCGGCGCGGCTGGCGCAGGACCCGGTGGTCGATGACGACGCGGTGCTCACGACCGGCGACGCGCTCGAACCGGTCAAGGCACCGTCGGAGCTGCCTGCCGCCCTCATCGAACTCGCCCGCCGCCGCGGCTACGGCAACGCCTTCGACGCGCTGCGCGCCGAGCAGCCGTGGCGCCCCGTGCTCGCGGACGACACCGGCGCGCGCATCAACCCGCGCCCGACCGCGCCCGGCCCGATGAGCGCCATCGTCGTCGGCCCGCAGGGCGAGACCGTGCCGAACGGCGCCGACGAGCTGTGGTGTGACGCGCTCGGCCGCATCAAGGTGCGCTTTCACTGGCAGGAAGGCGAAGCCCCCGACGACCGCTCGAGCTGCTGGGTGCGCGTCGCCACGCGCCAGGCCGGCGCCGGCGTGGGCTGGCAGTGGCTGCCGCGCATCGGTCAGGAGGTGCTGGTGAATTTCCTCGGCGGCGACATCGACCGCCCCGTCGTGCTCGGCGCGCTCTACAACGGCCGCGGCGAAGGCGGCGTCCCGCCCACGCCGGGCGGGCGCAGCGGGCCGGCATCCGACACCGCCGTGTTCGACGCCGCGACCGACCACCGCCCCGCCGGACAGGGCAATCTCACCGCTGGCAACAGCCCCGCGTGGCACGGCGCCGCGGGCGACAGCCACCGCCACCCCGGCGCACTGAGCGGCTTCAAGACCCGCGAATTCGGTGCCCGCGGCCCCGGCGCGGGCCACAACCAGATCGTTTTCGACGACAGCGACAGCCAGTTGCGCGTGCAGCTCAAGAGCACGCAACACGCCTCGGAGCTCAACCTCGGCCACCTCGTCCACCAGGCCGGCAACTACCGCGGGTCCTTCCGCGGCACCGGCGCCGAACTGCGCACCGACGCATGGGGGGCGCTGCGCGCCGGCCGCGGCATCGTCATGAGCACCTGGCCGGCCCGCCACGCGTCCGAACCCGCCGGCGACTTCGCGCCCGGCATGGCCCTCCTCAAACAGGCATGCACGCTCGCCGACACCCTCTCGCGCGCGGCCGACACGCACCAGACCGTCAAGCTCGCCGCCGCAATCGGCAGCACCGCGGCCAACGCCAGCGCCGCCGATCCGGACCACGCGCCCCTCAAGGCGCTGAGCAAAATCGCCTCCGGCATGGTCTCCCGCCGCGATCTCGCCGAGGCCACCACGGACGCGGACGCCGGCCACACTACCGTCGCCTCCGACAAGGTTCCGCACCTCTGCGCGCCCGCCATCCTGCAGGCCGCCCAGGCCGGCATCGGCCTCATCGCCGGGCAGAGTGTGCAGATCGCGGCGGGCGACACGACGACCCTCATGAGCGGCGCCGACAGCAACGTCGCCGTCGCCGGCAGCGCCCGCCTCCACGCCGGCCAGGCGATCGGCCTGCTCGCCGGCGCCATCGAGCCCGGCGCGGACAACACCGGCGTCCGCCTCATCGCCGCGAAGGACGACATCGAGCTGCAGGCGCAAAGCGACGAACTCAAGCTCCTCGCCCGTGACGAGCTGAAGCTCGTCAGCGCGAGCGCGAACATCGACTTCGCCGCGGCGAAGAAGATCGTCCTCAGCGTCGAAGGCGGCTCCAGCATCACGATCGACGGCGGCATCACCGTCGCGTGTCCGGGGACGATTACGGTGCATGCGTCGAAGAAGAGTTTCGGCGGGCCGACAAAGACCCCGTATGCCTTGCCGCAAATGCCGCAACACGTCTGCAAGCCCTGCCTGCTGGCCGCCCTGCGCAGCGGCAGCCCGTTCGTGGCGCCCGCGGCGGCCTGACACACGCCATGTACTTCGCCATCGACCCCGCCTGCCCCTCGGTATCCGCCGAGATTTTCGAGGCGCTATGCGCCCTCCGCGCGCACAGCACCACACCGCTGGAACTCTTCGCGCTGATCGACGCGGCCTTCGACGAAGCCCTACTTGCGAACCGCAGGTGGATAAGACAACCGAAGTTCTCCTTGTACGAACACACGGCATTGCACGGCCTTACGGCGGCGGGGCCGCATCTGGTGCCGGCTCCCATCGAACCCGATGACCAGCCAAGCTGGCTGCGCGACATCTTCGCAGCCTGTGCAGGCCGCCCCATGCTCAGCATCCTCGCAAGCGCCCTGCCGGCACCAGCACTGCGCATGCACCTTCGGCCCTATCTCGTCGCCCGCACGCCGGATGGGATGGAGTGGCCGGTCCGCTGGGGGGATAGCCGCGTTCTGCCCGCCCTGCTCGAGGCGCTCGAAGCGCCACAGCGCGAACATCTCCTGTCACCGCTCCAGCACTGGTGGTCCGTCTCCCGCAGCGGCACGCTCACAAGCTGGCGCGGCGGCGCGAGCCCCTCTCCGACACCGGCAGCCTTCGACCGGCTTCCCGTGAACGACGCGGTATTCAGCCACTTGGTCGACCTGGCCGAAGCCGACGCCGTCATCGCCGACATCCACGACACCCAACCGGACCTGCTGCGGAGGCATGGAGGCGCCGCGAGCCACGCACGCGTCGCGCGTCACCTCGGTCTCGCCAACCAGCATGGCATCACCGCCGCAGGCGCCCGCCAGCACTTCAGCGTCCTCGCGCTGTGCCTCGACGAAGATTTCGCCACCCATCCCGCGATGCGCGCCGCGCTGGAGCGCACGCGCGCGGGCGCCGACTATCGCACCGAAATCGCCGCCCTGCCCGCCCGCTTCTGGCAGGACGCCGCACCCAAGTGAGCCCCCCATGAGACTCCCCCTCGCCCTTGCCTGCGCACTCCTCCTGAACGGCTGCGCACTCCTCGCGAAAGAAGAAAGTCCCACGGCCGGCGCCCAGGTCGGCATCGTCAATCACACCGGGCGTTTCATCTACTCCGCGACCGTCAA